>NZ_NRQR01000005.1 GCF_002849595.1 Luteimonas rhizosphaerae | reverse complement strand
CGTGACCAATCGTGCCCACGTTCACGTGGGGCTTGGTGCGCTCGAACTTACCCTTTGCCATGGCTGCTTTGTCTCGAATCGGATGGAGAAAGTGGTGAGGCGTGCTGTTCGCGGAACGGCTGTACTGCGGAGGTGGTGCTCACGAAAGGAATCGAACCTTCGACCTCCTCCTTACCAAGGAGGTGCTCTACCGACTGAGCTACGTGAGCAACGATGTGGAAACTGGCAGGGGACGCATCAATGGAGCGGGAGACGGGGATCGAACCCGCACCATCAGCTTGGAAGGCTGAGGTTCTACCATTGAACTACTCCCGCACCGGGATCCTGCTTGCCGCATACAACTGTCGCACTTCTACCGCCTGACTGAACCGCGTTTCCACCTGCGAACTGGTGGAGGGAGGTGGATTCGAACCACCGAAGGCGTAAGCCAGCAGATTTACAGTCTGCCCCCGTTGGCCGCTTGGGTATCCCTCCGGCGCTTTCATCTTGCCGGTGAAAACAGCCCGCGATTTTGAGGCCACCTCGAACGACTGTCAACGCTCGATTGCAACGAATGTGCGGCGACCGCATCACGGGGGGCGCATTCTCGCACGGATGGCACGCCTGCGGTCACGGCATCTGCAGGGAATCGTCCGCGTAGATCGCCACGTGCGGTACGCCATCGGCGCCGATCCAGCCGCGATGCATGCCGCCGGTGTTGAACGGCAGTGCGATGCCGCCATCGGCGCCGAGCACGATCGCGCCGCCGTTGCCGCCGAGCGCCGGGATCTGCTGGTTGATGACCGCCTCGCCTGCCTGCGCGGCGGATTCGCCCCGGTATTCCATGCGCGCGCAGATCTCGCGCGCCGCAGCGGTGCGGATGTAGAACTCGCCCCAGCCGGTACCGGACACCGCGCAGCCGCCGTCGGCCCAGGTCCCCGCACCGATGATCGGCGCATCGCCGACCCGGCCGTAGCGCTTGTTGGTCATGCCGCCTGTCGAGGTGCCGGCCGCGAGATGGCCCCGGGTATCGCGAGCCACGGCTCCGACCGTGCCGAAATAGCGGCGCGGATCGACCGGCGCCGCCGCGCCGGTGGCCGCCTCGCGTGTCTCCGCCTCCAGCGCACGCTGCAGTTGCTGCCAGCGTCGCTCGGTGCGGAACCAGGCCGGATCCTCCAACGCGACGCCCTGGGCCTGCGCGAAGGCTTCCGCGCCCTCGCCTACCAGCATCACGTGCCCGGACGTCTCCATCACCCGCTGCGCGAGCTGCAGCGGATTGCGGATCCGGCGCAGCCCGGCGACCGCACCGGCCTGACGGGTGGCGCCGTCCATCAGCGACGCGTCCAGCTCGTTGACGCCGTCATGGGTGAACACCGCGCCACGACCGGCGTTGAAGCTGGGATCGTCCTCGAGCACGGTCACCGCGGCGAGCACGGCATCGACCGCCGAGCCGCCATCGCGCAGCCGCGCATGGCCCGCGCGCAGGGCCTGCTCCAGCCCGGCTCTTGCTGCGGCCTCGAGGTCCGGCGTCATCCCGGCCCGCTCGACGCCGGCGCCGCCGTGGATGACCAGCAGCGGCTCGACCGGCGCCTGCGCCAGAGCCGTCGGCGCGACGGCCAGCAGCAGCGCGGAGACCAGGTGACGCAGACGGGACACACGCATCGCAAGACTCCGGAGACGCCGGCGGCGCGCGCGGCATGGCGGGCAGGGTAGCGCGGCGGCGCCGGTCCCGCCGCGGCTCAGCCAGCGCATCATGAAAAAGCCCCGCGCGATGCGGGGCTGTGGCAGCGCGACCGGCGGGCATGCGCCGGCGCGGCGATCAGACGTTGAAGCGGAAGTGCATCACGTCGCCGTCCTTGACGATGTACTCCTTGCCTTCCAGGCGCCACTTGCCCGCTTCCTTGGCGCCGGACTCGCCGTTGTAGCGGATGAAGTCGTCGTAGCCGACCACTTCGGCGCGGATGAACCCCTTCTCGAAATCGGTGTGGATGACGGCGGCCGCCTGCGGCGCGGTCGCGCCGATCTTCACCGTCCACGCGCGCACTTCCTTGACGCCGGCGGTGAAGTAGGTCTGCAGCGCCAGCAGGCCGTAGGCCGCGCGGATCACGCGGTTGAGGCCCGGCTCGTCGAGGCCGAGATCGGTGAGGAACGCGTCGCGGTCGGCATCGTCGAGCTGCGAGAGTTCTTCCTCGATCGCCGCCGACACCGGCACGACCTCGGCGCCCTCGCCCACTGCGCGCGCGCGCACGGCGTCGAGGTGCGGATTGTTCTCGAAGCCGTCCTCGAGCACGTTGGCGATGTACAGCACGGGCTTGGCGGTCAGCAGGAACAGATCGCGGATCGCGGCCTGGTCGTCGTCGGACAGCGTCAGCGCCCGCACCGGCTGGCCGTCGGCCAGGCCCTTGTGCACCCGGCCCAGCACCTCCGCACGGACTTTCGCGTCCTTGTCGCCGGTCTTGGCCGAGCGCTCGGCGCGCTGCAGCGCGCGCTCGACGGAATCCAGGTCGGCCAGCGCAAGCTCGGTGTCGATCGTCTCGATATCGGCGATCGGGTCGACCTTGTTGTTGACGTGGATGACGTCGGGATTCTCGAAGCAGCGCACCACGTGGGTGATCGCGTCGACCTCGCGGATGTGCGACAGGAACTTGTTGCCCAGGCCCTCACCGCTGGCCGCGCCGGCGACGAGGCCGGCGATGTCGACGAACTCGACCGCCGTCGGCAGCACCTTCTGCGGCTTGACGATCGCGGCCAGCGCGTTGAGGCGCAGATCCGGCACCGGCACGATGCCGACGTTCGGCTCGATGGTGCAGAACGGGAAGTTGGCCGCGGCGATGCCCGCCTTGGTCAGCGCGTTGAAGAGGGTCGACTTGCCGACGTTCGGCAGGCCGACGATGCCGCATTTGATGCCCATGTCGTGTTCCGGGATTCGTGATTCGGGATTCCGGATTGCAGCACCGCCGCGGCGGCCAATCCGGAATCCCCAAGCCCGAAGCTCAGGGTTTCGGCGTATGCAGACGCGTCATCGCGTCCATGAAATTGCCCGCCATCGCCAGCGGCAGCACGTCGATCGCGTCGTCGATCGCACGCCCGATGAGGATGTCGTCGTCCGCGCCCGCGCGGCCCAGCACCCACGGCGTCACCTTGTCCTTGTGGCCGGGATGCCCGATCCCGATGCGCAACCGGTGGAAGCCACCATGGCCCAGCAGCCGCATCGTGTCGCGCAGGCCGTTCTGGCCGCCATGTCCGCCGTCAAACTTCAGTCGCGCGGTCCCCGGGGGCAGGTCCAGCTCGTCGTGCGCGAGCAGCGCCTGGTCGGGTTCGAATTTCCAGAACCGCAGCGCGGCCGTCACCGACTTGCCGCTGAGATTCATGAAGGTGGCCGGCTTCAGCAGCCAGACAGGTCGACCGGCGATGTCGATCTTCGCCGTCTCGCCGAACAGCTTGCTGTCCAGCCGGAACGACGCACCCGCCTTCGCGGCGAGTTCGTCGACGAACCGGAACCCGGCGTTGTGCCGGGTTCTGGTGTGCTCGGGCCCGGGATTGCCCAGCCCGACGATGAGACGCAAACCTTCCATGCGGCCGGTCCGGCCGGCGCGTCCCCTGCGGAACGCACCGGCACGGCACGATTACTCGTCGTCCTTGGCCGCCTTGGTCGCCGGCACGTCGGCCGCGTCCTCGTCGGTCTCTTCCGGCTCCAGCTCGACGCGGCCGTGCTTGGCGACGACGACGGCGACGTCGTGGTCCGCACCCTGCGCCAGCTCGGGGATCTCGACGCCCTTGGGCAGCTTGAGCTGCGACAGGTGGATGATGTCGCCGACCACCATCTCGCCGAGGTCGATCTCGATGAACTCCGGCAGGTCGCCCGGCAGGCAGGTCACGGTGACTTCGTTGAGCTCGTGCGTGATCACGACGTCGGCGGCCTTGCCGGCCGGCGAGGTGTCCTCGTTGAGGAAGTGCAGCGGCACCGCGGTGCGGATCGCCTCGTTGTCGCTGACGCGCTGGAAGTCGAGGTGCAGGATCTGCTGCTTGAACGGATGGCGCTGCATGTCACGCAGCAGCACCTTCTGCACGTCGCCGTTGAGGCTCAGGTCGAGGATCGACGCATAGAACCACTCGTGCTGGCTGGCCAGCAGGACGTCGTTGTGGCTCAGCTTGATGCTGACCGGCTTGAGGTCACCGCCGTAAACGACGGCCGGCACTTCACCGGCGTGACGAAGGCGGCGGCTCGCACCCTTCCCTTCGTCTTCGCGGCGCTGCACCTTGATTTCATGTTGAGTTGCCATGGTGTTGTCTACCTACTTGGAGTGAACCGTCTCGCGACGGTTTGAGTGACTCGCCCGCGACCAGGCGAGTCAGGGTTCCGGCGGACGCCGGAAATTGCGAAGCGCCCGGCATGCGGCCGTACGCGCTGGAACGGGGCCATCAGTCGACGTAGAGCGAGCTGACGGACTCGCCGAATGCGACGCGGCGGATGGTTTCGGCCAGCAGCTCGGCGACGCTGAGCTGGCGGATGCGGCTGCAGGCGCGCGCCGCGTCCGACAACGGAATTGTGTCGGTGACGACCATCTCGTCGAGCTGGGACTTCTCGATGTTGTCGATCGCGGCGCCCGACAGCACGGCGTGCGTGCAGTAGGCGACGACCTTCTCGGCGCCGTTCTTCTTCAGCGCGGCGGCCGCGGCGCACAGCGTGCCGGCGGTATCGACGATGTCGTCGACCAGCACGCAGGTCTTGCCCTGCACGTCGCCGATGATGTTCATCACCGTCGAGACGTTGGCGCGCGGGCGGCGCTTGTCGATGATCGCGAGGTCCGCGTCGTCGAGGCGCTTGGCGATCGCGCGCGCGCGGACCACGCCGCCGACGTCGGGCGAGACCACGATCAGGTTGTCGGTGCCGTGCGCGCGCCAGATGTCGGCCAGCAGCAGCGGCGAGGCGTAGACGTTGTCGACCGGAATATCGAAGAAGCCCTGGATCTGGTCGGCGTGCAGGTCGATCGTCAGCACCCGGTCGGCGCCGGCGGCGGTGACCATCTTGGCCGCGACCTTGGCCGTGATGGGCACGCGCGACGAGCGCAGGCGACGATCCTGGCGCGAGTAGCCGAAATACGGGATTACCGCGGTCACACTGGCGACCGAAGCGCGCTTGAGCGCGTCGATGAGCACCAGCAGTTCCATCAGGTTCTCGGCCGACGGCGCGCAGGTCGGCTGGATCAGGAACACATCCTGGCGGCGCACGTTCTCCTCGATCTCGACCTGGACCTCGCCGTCGGAGAACGTCGAGACCAGCGCCTTGCCCTGGCGCACGCCGAGTTCGCGGCAGACCGCATCGGTCAGCGAGCGATTGGCATTGCCCGAGAAAATCAGGAGGTTGCGTTCTTCTTTCATGTCGGCGGTTTCCGCGTCGCTCTGACCGAGCGGATGAAGGGCGCTCCACGCCGGAGCGTGGAATGAATTGGCAGGGGCGGCAGGATTCGAACCTGCGGATGCCAGGATCAAAACCTGGTGCCTTGGGCCTCTTGGCGACGCCCCTGCGGATTGGTGCCGAGATCGCCGGTCGCGGATCAGCGGTGTGTGCCCCGACCCGTGGTCGGTGCGGCCCCCTGCTCCACGTCCGGACCTCCGGTCCCGGAGGCCTCGAGCGCATCGAGCAGCGGCGAGCGCGCGGCCCCGGCGACGATCCGGGTCGGAACCCGTCCTGCCACCTGTGCCTGCGCGGCTCCGGCGGATCCGCGGTCGGCGAATTCGACGAAGCAGCCACTGCCCGACCCGGTCAACCGCGGTGTGCCGACCTCCGCGAGCGCTGCGAACACCGCTTCGATGGCGGATTCGCGGCGACGCAGGACCGGCTCGAACGCATTGCCGAGCGATGCACCTGAAACGAAGTCGGCCATTGTCGCGGGCGCGGCATTTCGCGTCAATTCAGGCGACTGGAACAGCTGCGCGGTATTCACGTGGACGTCGGGCGTCGCGATCAGATACCAGGCCGACGCCAGGTCGATCGGCCGCAGCGATTCGCCGACCCCCTCGGCCCATGCGTTGTGGCCGCGGACGAACACGGGCACGTCCGCGCCCAGCTGCAGGCCCAGCCGGGCGAGCCGGTCCTCGCCGAGATCCAGCCCCCACAGCCGATCCAGCGCACGCAGCACGGTGGCCGCATCGGACGAGCCGCCACCGAAGCCACCCCCTGCCGGAATGCGCTTTTCGACGGCGATGTCGACGCCTTGGCCGACATTCGCGTGTTGCTTGAGAAGAAGCGCCGCCCGCACCAGCAGGTCGTCGGCCTCGTCGACCCCGGGCACCGAGGCGCCGATACGACGCACGGCGCCGTCCTCGCGCACGCGCAGCCGCACGGTGTCGCCCCAGTCCAGCAGCCGGAACACGGTCTGCAACGTGTGATAGCCATCCGGCCGGCGGCCGATGATGCGCAGGAACAGGTTCAGCTTCGCCGGCGCCGGCCACGTGGACCAGCCGGCGCCCACCGCGCCGCTCATGGCGCGGAAAAATCCCAGCTGTCGACGATGACCCGGACGGTCGCGTCGCCGCGGGTGGCATCGATGCGCCGCGGCAGCGCCGGGCGCTCGCCCTCGGCCGGATGCCAGTCGAGGTACGCCACCGTCCAGTCCTGCTGTTCGACGATCTGCGGCCGGCCCTCGGCGTCGTAGGCGATGCGCGACGCCCCCGCCGCATCGGCGTCGACGACCAGGCCGCGCGCCCAGTCCGGCAGTTGCGCGACGGGAATCAGCCAGCCGGTGGCATCGAGCACCAGCGCCTCCGCGCTCGGCCCTTCGCGCGGCCCACCGGCCAGCCCTTCGATGCGGCCTGCGCCGGTGCGGCGATCGGCCAGCAGGCGCCAGCTCTGCCGGGTCACCGGCGCACTGAGAGCGACGGTGTAGGTCGGCCCGGTCTGCTGCCAGTCGACGCGCCCGCTGCCACCGCGGCCGGCCTGGCTGACCGCGACCCGCCCTTCGAACTGCCAGTCGGGATGCGCCTGCAACCAGTCACGCCGCGCCTGCTGCGCAGCGACCGCGGCCGGATCGAGCTGGTCGGCGACGACCGGCGGCGGCCGCACCGGCACGCTGCTGCAGGCCGCGAGTACGACGAGCGACAGGGCGGCGATGCCGCGCAGCAGCACGCGCCTCATGCGCCCGTGGTCTCGAGGGCGCGCTGCAGCGAACGGTTCTCCGGATCCAGGGCGCGCGCCTCGTCGAAATATTTCCGCGCCTCGTCCTGCCGGCCCAGGGCCCACAGCACTTCGCCGATGTGCGCGGCGACTTCCGCGTCCTTCATCATCGAGAACGCACGGCGCAGTTCGACCAGCGCGTCCTCGTTGCGGCCCAGCCGGTAGAGCACCCAGCCGTAGCTGTCGATGATCGCGGCGTTGTCGGGCTCGGCCACGCGCGCACGGTCGATCAGCTCCAGCGCCTCGGTGTACCGGGTCGTGCGGTCGGCGAGCGTGTAGCCCAGCGCGTTCAACGCGGCGACGTTCTCCGGCTCCGACACCAGGATCCGACGCAGGTCGGCCTCGGCGCGCGGGATGTCGTCGCGGCGTTCCCACATCAGGGCGCGGGCGTAGAGCACCGCCGGATCGTCTGGGATCGCGGCCAGGCCGCGGTTGTAGACCTCGAGCTCGGCGGCGCCGGTGTCGTCGTCGCGATGCAGTTCGGCTTCGAGCAGATAGGCATTGCGGCGCATTTCGTCGTCCGCGCTGCCATCGGCCTGCAACTCGCGCAGCTGAGCATAGGCCTCGTCCCGACGCTCGAGCACGTGCAATACGCGCGCCCCGCGCAAACGCGCCTGCCAGCGCTCCGCGCCGCCGGGCACGCTGACGTACCACTCCAGCGCTTCCTCGTACTGCTCGAGGTATTCCGCCAGCTGGCCGAGCAGCAGACGCTGCGCCGGATTGGGCGTTTCCGCGCCGACCTTCAGCTCTTCGTACAACGCGGCGAGCGCCGGCTTGTCGTCGGCGCGCGCCAGCAACGAGGCGCGCAGGATCACCGTGCGCCCGTCCTGCGGGCCCGCCGCGAGGATCCGCTCGGCCTCGGCGAAATCGCCGAGCGCTTCATATTCGATCGCCAGGGCCAGGCGCAGATCCGGCGGTACCGAAGCGCCATTGGCGAGCGTCGCGAGCGCGGCGCGTGCTTCGTCGGCGCGGCCGACCTCGCGCATCTGGCTCGCACGCAGCAGCGCCACCCGCGGCTCGCCCGGGAAGCGCGCGACGATGCTCGTGAGGATCCGCTCGGTCAGATCGGTCCGGTCGAGCCGCTGGGCGAGTCCGCCGAACGCCATCCAGGCCTGCAGCACATCGGGGATCGCGTCGCCGTCGACCAGCTGGCCGAGGATGCGGGCCGCCTGCGCCGGGTCGCGTCCGCCGCCCGACAGCACCGTGAACGCATGCCGCCAGCCGCTCGGGTCGGGACTGCGCAGCAGGGCCTCGAGCTGGCGCCGGGCGGCGCGATCGCGGCCATCGCGCAGCGACAGCGTCGCTTCGGCCGCGCGCATCGGCAGCGAATCGGGCGCGTTGCGGCGCCACAGCGCCAACGCATCGGCGGCGCGGCGATCGTCGCCCGCGAGCAAGGCGATGCGGGTCGCGCGCTCGGCGAGGCCGGCATCGCCGTCGGAGGCGCGCGCGGCATCGAGATACCAGTCGGCCGCTTCGTCGAGCCGGCCGGCCTGCACCGCGAACTCGCCGGCCAGCGTCGCGCCGAGCAGATCCTGGTGCAGGACATCGTCGCGTCCGGACGTCTGGGCCTGGGCCGCGCCCGCGATCGTGAGCAGCGACACCAGCAACGCGACCGGTGCGCGACGACGCGACGGGACGGTCCGTACCGCGGGGAAACTTGGAAAAACGGGCATCGGGAGCAACCGGGCCGTAAAATGGGCGCCTTCCCCGACGAGCTTATCGCAAGCGCCTGAACGGGTGAGGAGTCCGACCGGCACCGTCACGTGCCATGCGGGATCCTCGTTTTCCCGGCCCGCAAGGCCGCCGCCCGGACCCGACGCCCGCCCTCCATGAGCCTGTTCGCACTCGGCATCAACCACCAGACCGCGCCGGTCGCCCTGCGCGAGCGCGTCGCGTTCGCCGGCGATGCGTTGCCGGCGGCGCTGGCGCAGTTGCGTGCGCTGCCGCAGGTGCGCGAGGTGGCGCTGCTCTCGACCTGCAACCGGACGGAGCTCTATGCGATCGCCGATGACGACGGCAGTGCGCTGACCCACTGGCTGGCGACCCACCCGTCGGATGATGCCAGCGACGCCGGCGGCTCGCTGCAGGCGTATCTGTACCGGCACCGGGACGAAGCCGCCGTGCGGCATCTGTTCCGGGTGTCCACCGGGCTCGATTCGCTGGTGCTCGGCGAGCCGCAGATCCTCGGCCAGGTGAAGCAGGCATGGGCCGCCGCGCGCGGCGCCGGCACGCTGGGCAGCGAGCTCGACCGGGTGTTCCAGCACGCCTTCGTGACCGCCAAGCGCGCGCGCAGCGAAACCCGCATCGGCAACAGCCCGGTGTCGGTCGCCTCGCTGGCGGTACGCCTGGCGCAGGACTCCTTCGCGCGGCCGTCGGATTCGGCGGTGCTGCTGATCGGCGCCGGCGAGACGATCGAACTGGCCGCGCGGCATCTGGCACAGGCCAACGTCAAGCGGCTGCTGATCGCCAACCGCACCTACCAGCACGCGCAGGAACTCGCCTCGCGTCACGGCGGCATTGCACTGCCGCTGGACGAACTCGACCGGCACCTGTTCCTCGCCGACATCGTGCTGTCGGCCACCGCCAGTCGCGAGCCGGTGCTGACCCGCCCCCAAGTCGCGGCGGCGCTGCAGGCGCGCAAGCACCGGCCGATGCTGCTGATGGATCTCGCCGTGCCGCGCGACATCGCGGCCGATGTCGCCTCGCTCGACGATGTGTTCCTCTACACCGTCGACGATCTCGAACGCACGATCGACGACAACCGGCGCGGTCGCCGCGAGGCCGCCAACGATGCCGAGGCGATCATCGACCTGCAGGTCACGCGCTACACCGAAGCGCGCGCGGCCAGCGGTCGCAATGCCCCGCTCAAGCGCCTGCGTGCGCACGGCGACAGCGTGCGCGCCGAATCGCTGGCGCGCGCGCGCCAGCAGCTCGCTGCCGGCCAGTCCCCCGAAGCGGTGCTGGAGCTGCTGGCGCACACGCTGACCAACCGCCTGCTGCACCTGCCGACGGCGGCGCTCCGCGACGCGGCGCTGCACGGCGACGACGCGTTCGCGCAGACCCTCGACCGGCTGCTGCCGCCCGCTCTTCCCCACGACGACGACGATGCTGCCGACCCTGCGCCGTAAGCTCGAAGCGCTGGCCGAACGCCGCGACGAACTCGAACGCCTGCTCGCCGACCCCGGCACGATCGCGGACCAGAGCCGCTTCCGGAACCTGTCGCGCGAGTTCGCCCAGCTCGAGCCGCTGGCGACCGCACTCGACGACGAACGCCGCACGCTCGCCGACCTGCGCGCCGCCGAAGCGATGCAGGCAGATCCGGTGATGCGCGAACTGGCCGAGGAGGAGATCGCCGCCGCGACGACGCGCCTGGCGGAACTCGACGCCCTGCTGATGGCGATGCTGGTGCCGCGCGACGCGCGCGACGACGGCGGCTTCTACCTCGAGATCCGCGCCGGCACGGGAGGCGACGAGGCCGCGATCTTCGCCGGCGACCTGTTCCGCATGTACCAGCGCTACGCCGAACGCCAGGGCTGGCGGGTCGAGGTCGAGTCGTCGAGCGGCGGCGAGCACGGCGGCTTCCGCGAACTGATCGCTGCGGTCGACGGCGCCGGCGCCTACGCGAAGCTGAAGTTCGAGTCCGGCACCCACCGCGTGCAGCGCGTGCCCGAGACCGAATCGCAGGGGCGCATCCACACCTCGGCCGCGACGGTGGCGATCATCCCGATCGAAGAGGCCGGCGAGCCGATCGAACTGAACCCGGCGGACCTGAAGGTCGACACCTTCCGCTCCTCCGGGGCCGGCGGCCAGCACGTCAACAAGACCGACTCGGCGATCCGCATCACCCATCTGCCCAGCGGCCTGGTCGTCGAATCGCAGACCGAGCGTTCGCAGCACGCCAACCGCGACAAGGCGATGAAGCGCCTGCGCGCGATGCTGGCCGAAGCGGAAGCCGACCGGCGCGCGGCCGCGACCGCGGAAGTGCGCAAGCTGCAGGTCGGTAGCGGCGACCGCAGCCAGCGCATCCGCACTTACAACTATCCGCAGGGCCGGATCACCGACCATCGCATCGACGGACTGACGCTGTACGACCTGCCGAACGTGCTAGAAGGCCATCTCGACGCACTGATCGCGCGGTTGTCGCAGGAACACCAGGCCGACGAACTGGCGCGCATGACCGCGCAGTGACGCGTCATCGGCAGCTCGCTGCCCACGTCGCGACCGCGCCGCCGGGCGATGCGGGTGACGGCTGCGGTCACAGGTGATGTGTTGACCGCGCAACCACCGGCCTGGTGAAGTGACCCGACATGTCCGGCGTCACGCAGGGGCCTTCTTCAGGACTGCAGCGCGGTCGCATCGACTGGTCGGCCAGGCGGGCCGACGCACGACATGGCGCGCCCGCTCCGCCCGGCCTAGCACCGGGCCAATCTCGTCATTCGCTCTCTGTCACGTGCGATGGCACATGGACGACGGTGGGCTCGCCCACCAGGAACGGCGCGAGCGCGGCCATGAAGCGCGCATGCGTCTCGCTGGGCTCGAAGCCCGCCACGTGTGCGGCGAGGTCGCGCCAGTCCACGTCGAGCAGATACGTCTCGTCGTGATCGAGCGTGCGGACCAGACGATGCCGCAGGTAGCCGTCCGCTTGCCGCAGCAGCGGCGCCACCGTGCGGAAGGCCGCTTCGAACGGGTCGTTCATGCCGGTGCCGATCCGCAGCAACGCCAGTTCGGTGATCACGACAACCCCGCCACGTCGATGGCCACCTTGCCCCGCAGGGCGTGCCGGGCGCCGTTCTCCAGCAGATCGTGGGCTTCGCCCATGCGTGCCAGCGGCAATACCGCGCCGATCACCGGCTTCACCTGCCCGCGCTCCACCAGCCGGGTCAGCGCGTCCAGCTTGCCGCGGTTCTGACGGGTGAAGACGAAATGGTAGGCCGCGTTCTTGCCCCAGGCATCAACCAGATTCTGCGGCGTGGCGATGTCCACCAGGCTGACCACGCGACCGAAGTCGGCCAGAGCCAGCGGGCTGCGGGTCAGCGTGTCGCCGCCGATGGTGTCGAACACGACGTCGACACCGCGCCCCTGGGTGATCTCCGCGACCGCGTCCACGTAGTCCACGGCGGTGAAATCGATGGCCTCATCCGCGCCCAGCTCCCGCACGAAGGCGTGGTCCACCGCGCGCGCGGTCGTGATCACCCGGGCGCCGATCGCCTTGGCCACCTGGATGGCGAGCGTGCCCACGCCGCCGGCGCCGCCGTGGATGAGGATCGTTTCGCCCACGGCCAGCTGGGCCCGCGCGACGAAGGCCTCCCATACGGTCCCGCCGGCCAGGGTCAGGCTGGCCGCCTCGAGGTGGCTGAGGTTCTCCGGCTTGCGGCCCACGAGATCCACATCGGCCACGTGCTGCTCGGCGTACGAGCCCCAGCCCCCGAAGATCTTCGGGGTGTAGTACACGGCGTCGCCCACACGGAATTCGGTCACCTCCGCGCCGATCTCCTCGATGACGCCGGAGATGTCGTGGCCGATGATCGCCGGCAGCGGCACGTACGCGGCGTAATCGCCACGACGGATCTGGTAGTCGAGTGGATTGACCGCGGTGGCATGCACGCGGACGCGCACCTGGCGGGGGCCGACACCGGGCACGGGGACATCGCGGAGTTCGAACGCATCGCCGCTGCCGAAGCGGGTCAGGACCATGGCTTGCATCGTAGTGCGCATGAGCTTTTTTTCCTTCGTCGGTGCCACGTCGGTGGCGGTAGGTCATGCTCACGCGACGGCCCGTTCGCCGGTAGCCGGCGCACGGCGGAATCAGTTTCAAAGCGGCTTTGAAGCCGCCGTGCCGGTGCACGCGATGACGCGACCGGTGCGATGGATTCGGCGATCATGGGTGCAACCGCGGGCGGTCTTCTGGCTGGATGACGTGATGGATTTCAATGCGCTGACCCTGTTCGTACGCGTCGCCCATCTCGGCAGCATCAGTGCCGCCGCGCGCGACCTCGGCATCACGCCGGCGGCGGCCAGCGCCCGGCTGGCGGCATTCGAAAAGGAACTGGGCGCGCGGCTGGTGCACCAAGACGGCAGCGCCCTGTTGCCGCATGCCGAACATCTGCTGGAAGCGGCCGCCACGGCGCGCGCCGCACTGGGCCGGGAACAGCAGTCGCCCCGCGGCGTGCTGCGGGTGGCCGCCCCGTCGTCGTTCGCACGCATGCACATCGTGCCGGCGCTGCCTGCGTTCATCGCGCGCTATCCCGACCTCCGGCTGGACCTGCGGATCTCCGACAGCGTGGTGGATCTGGTCGAAGGCGCGTTCGACGTCGCGGTGCGGTATGCGGATCTGGCGGACTCGTCCTTCGTGGCGAGGCGGCTTGCGCCCGATCGCCGGGTGCTGGTGGCTGCGCCCGGATACCTCGCGCAGCACGGCGAACCGGCAAGCCCGGAGGATCTGGACCGGCACGCATGCCTGGTGGTCGGGACGCTCGACGTGTGGACGTTCCGGGATCCGCAGGGCGAGGTCGTGGTCAAGCGGGTCACGCCCACACTGCGCATCAACGATGGCGGCGCGGTGCGCGACGCCGCATCCGCGGGCCTGGGCATCGCGCTGATGGCGACCTGGGCCGCCGCCACCGAGCTGCGCAACGGCGCGCTGGTGCCGGTGCTGCGCGACCACCCGCTCGTGTCCACGCAGACGCTGTGGGTGATCTACCCGAGCGCCCGCGAACTGGCGCCCAAGGTGCGGGTGTTCATCGACTGGCTGGTCGGGCAGTTCGGGCCGGAACCGCCGTGGGACCGGGATCTCCCTGTGTGACCGGCCCGGGCATTCCGACGACGACCGGGCCTGCGGGTGCCAACCGCGAGCTCGCGTTCGCCCGATGTCCCCGGCTTCGTCCACGGCGCTTCCGTCTCATCATCGACTCGGACGCCGACGAGGGCAGCGCCCAGGCGCCACACGAACCTCGCGCAGCCCGCCGCCAGGCGCGCATGCGATGTCGTCCAGGGGCGTGCGGTACCCTCGCCGCATGAGCACATCTTCCGATTTCATTCCCTTGCAGGTCTGCGTGCTGACGGTGTCCGATAGCCGCACGCTCGATACCGACAGCTCCGGCGACTATCTGGTCGGCGCCCTGACCGAGGCCGGTCACCGCATCGGCGAACGCGCGCTGCTGCCCGACGACCGCTACGCGATGCGCGCCCTGGTCTCGAAGTGGATCGCCGACCCCGCCGTCGACGGCGTCCTCGTCACCGGCGGCACCGGCTTCACCGGCCGCGACTCGACGCCCGAGGCCCTGCTGCCGTTGCTCGACAAGGAAATGCCTGGCTTCGGCGAACTGTTCCGCGCGATTTCGTTCGACGAGATCGGCACGTCGTCGTTGCAGTCGCGCGCCTTCGCCGGTCTCGCCAATGCGACGTTCGTCTTCGCCCTGCCCGGCTCGACCTCGGCCTGCCGGACCGCGTGGGAGAAGATCGTCCAGCGCCAGCTCGACGCACGGACGAAGCCCTGCAACCTGGCGACGATCCGACCACGCCTCAAAGAAGCCTGAGCATGGCCATCGACCAGACCCTGCGTCTGCTCGTCAAGGCCAGCGGCCTGACCGTCGGCGAACTGGCCGCGGCGATTCCGCGCGCCGGTGCGGCCACGGTCTCGGCCTGGCTGCGGGGCGAAAAGACGCCGGGACAGGACCAGCTCGATGCACTGGCGAAGGCGTTCGGCGTGCCCGCCGGCGCGCTGTTCGCGACGCTCGCCAGCACGCTGGATCCGGCGCGCACCAAGGGCGAGCACGATCTGCTGGCCGCCTACCGCACGTTGACGACCCGGCAGCAGGGCGCGCTGCTGGAAGTCGCGCGCGGCATGGCCCAGGCGCGTCCGGCGAAACCGCGCTGAGCGCGTCGCGCCGACCCCCCTCTTCCCCGCTGCAGGTCCCGCGATGAAACCGATGAAGCGCAAGGCATACGAAGCGGCGCTCGCGCCGATGCAGGTGGCGCTGGCCGACCTCGCGCGCTGGCTGCAGCACAGCGGACAGCGCCTGCTGATCGTCTTCGAAGGCCGCGACACCGCCGGCAAGGGCGGCACGATCAAGGCGATCTCCGAGCACCTCAATCCCCGCCAGTGCCACGTCGTCGCGCTGCCGAAACCCGGCGAGCGCGAACGCGGCCAGTGGTATTTCCAGCGTTACGTCGCGCATCTGCCCGCCGCCGGCGAGATCGCCCTGTTCGACCGCAGCTGGTACAACCGCGCCGGTGTCGAATCGGTGATGGGCTTCGCGTCGCCGGCCGAGGTCGGTGCCTTCCTGCAGCAGGCACCGGTGTTCGAGCAGCAGCTGGTCGACGACGGCATCCTGCTGTTCAAGTACTGGCTGGGCTGCGACCAGGCGGAACAGGAAGCGCGTTTTCTCGCGCGGCTCGACGATCCGCTGAAGCGCTGGAAGCTCTCGCCGATGGACGTCGCCGCGCGCACGCGCTACCAGGACTACTCGCGCGCACGCGATGCGATGCTCGCGACGACGCATACGCCGCACGCGCCGTGGACGCTCGTCGACTTCAACGACCAGCGCCGCGGACGGCTGACCCTGATCCGCGACCTGCTCGACCGCCTGCCCGACATCCATGTGGATGCGCCGCAGATCGCGTTCCCGCCGCTGCCGGGCAAACCCAGACGCGAGCGCTATCCGGTGCTGGCGCCGCTGGCGCCGTTCGAGCCGGACTGACGCCCACGCCCGGCCTGCTCAACACACCTCGAAGTCGCCCGGCACCGCATCGACCGCCGGCGCGTCGCGCACGACGCGGGTGACGCCTGCCGACGGCGGGCCGTGGGCGAGCCAGGTGGCCAGCGTCCCGATCGCCTCCGGCGTGCCCGAGACCAGGACTTCCACCCGTCCGTCGTCCAGATTCGCCGCATGGCCGCGCAGCTGCAGTCGACGGGCCTGGTCGCGCGTCGCGGCGCGGAAGCCCACGCCCTGGACGCGCCCCGACACGCGGAACCGCGCCGTCGCCATCAGGCGCCTGCGGGCGACGCGGCCGGTGCCGGGCCGCCGGCTTCGGCGATCATCGCCTCGATGCCTTCGGCGGTGACGGGACCCAGGAACTTGCGCGCGACGCGTCCGTCGGGCGCGATCAGATAGGTCATCGGCAGGCCCTTGGGTGTGTCGAAGTCGGCTGGCGGGTCGTAGGTATCGAGGATCGCGATCGGATACACGACCGGGCGTTTCTCGAGGAAGGCCTGCATGTCGGCCGGCTCGATCTCCTCGTAGGCCAGGCCGACCACGTCGATGTGGTCGCGCATCGCGTCCAGCGCCGACAGCTCGGGCATCTCCTTCAGGCACGGCGCGCACCACGTCGCCCAGAAGTTGACGACCACCCACTGGCCGCGGCGCTCGGCGAGATCGAAGGTGCCGCCGTCGAGCGTCGCGATCCGCAGGCTCGGGAATTCGACGCCGTCGCCCGCCGCGTCGGCCCCGGCGTCCGCCGACGGCGCCGGCGCCGGTGCCGTCGCGGTCGGCGCGTCCGGGGTTTCGGCGGGTGGCGCGCTCGACGGCGTGCAGGCGGCGAGCAGCGCGGCGACGGCGCTGCCGGCCAGCAATCGATGCAGGGTCATGGTGTCTCCGGGGGCGGAAAGAGGGTCGAGACGCGGCGCTTGAGCAGATCGCGCAGCGGAACGCGCAGGTCGTCGAGTGCGGCCACCGCGGCGACGCCGAGCGCGTCGTCGCGGCACGGCAACATCGCCTCGGCGGTCGGGATGCGGAGGTGGCAGGTGTCGTAGAGCTCGGCGAGCGTCAGGCTGGACAGGTCGCGCGCCAGCAGCCACTCGCCGGTCTCGGCGCGGCGCACGACGTTGATCTCTTCGAGCTGGGCGAGCATTTCCTGCACCAGCGAATCGGTCAGCATCGGCTCCAGTTCCTGGATCTCGTCGCTGTGCAGGCCACGACCCGCGGCCCGGGTCTGGTTGAACCGCCCGAGCAGACGCAGCAGGCCGTACAGCTCGTACCCGCGCGGCAGGCGCAGATGCGCCGGCTGGTAGCGGAACGCCGAGATCGACGCGGCGAACGAGGCGCCCAGCAGGATCGACACCCAGCCCAGATAGACCCACAGCAGGAAGATCGGCAGGAATGCGATCTGGCCGTAGATGCGCTCGTAGGCACTGAAACTGCCGAGATACAGGCCGATCGCCCACTTCACGGCTTCCGAACCGAGCACCGCCAGCGCGGCGCCTGCGAACGCGTGCCGCCATTGCACGGTGCGGTGCGGCACCACCCGGTACAGGGTCGCGAAGGCGAGCAGCTCGATGCACATCGGCGCCGCCCACAGCATCGCCGTCCGCAGCCACTGGCCGCCTTCGGTATCGAAGATCTGCAGCGCGAAGAACCGCGCCGACACCGACAGGCTGGCGGTCGCGACCAGCGCACCGAGCGTCAGCACGGTCCAGTACACGAGGAAGCGGGTGAAGGTCGGGCGCGCGGACTTGACCCGCCAGATGCGGTTGAACGTGCCTTCCACGCTGAGCAGGGTCACCAGGACCGAGATCACGAGCGCGACCACGCCGATCGTCGTCAGCTGGCCGGTGTTGGCCGACAGCTGCAACAGCACCTGCTCGACCGCGCGCGCGGAATTGGGCACGAAGTTCGAGAAGATGTAGTCGCTGAGCTGGTCGCGCCACTGGCCGAACGTGGGGAAGGCCGACAGCACGCCGAACACCACCATCGACAGCGGCACGAGGGCGAACACCGTGGTGAACGCGAGCGCGCCGGCCGCTTCGAACAAGCGGTCGTCGAGGAAGCGGCGCCACAGGAACCGGCCGAAGGTCAGCGCGCGTGCGCGGTCCATGGCGCGCTCGCCCCAGCGGGTTATCGTGTCGAGTGGCTCCATCCGCGCAGGGTAGCAAAGCGGCTGCGCCCGACACGTCGGTCGCGACACGCTCGCCGGCGCCGCCGCGCGCCCGATTCGGCAGCGCTGCCGCGGCCTGTCAGACTGGCCGCCCACCGACTTCCGCGCCCCGTGCCGATGCCCGACATCCTGGTCCTCTATTACAGCCGCAACGGCTCGGTCGCGCGCCTGGCCCGCCAGATCGCGCGCGGCATCGGCGAGGTCGACGGCATGACGGCGCGGCTGCGGACCGTGCCGCCGGTCAGCGCGGTGACCCAGGCGATCGCGGCGCCGGTGCCCGAAGAAGGCGCACCCTACGTCGAGCGCGCGGACCTCGCCGAGTGCGCCGGCCTGCTGCTCGGCAGTCCGACCCGCTTCGGCAACATGGCCGCGCCTCTGAAGCATTTCCTCGATTCGCTCGGCGCCGAATGGGCCAGCGGCACCCTGGTCGGCAAGCCGGCCGGCGTGTTCACCTCGACCGCGACCCAGCACGGTGGCCAGGAAGCCACGCTGCTGACGATGCTGGTGCCACCGAGCCCGCGCTGACCAGCACCCGCGGTGGCGGCACGCCTTACGGCGCCAGCCATGTGGCGGGTCAGCAGGACGACCCGCAGCCGACCGACGACGAGGCGGCCCTGGCCCGTGCCCTCGGCCGCCGCGTCGCGCAACTCGCCGCGAAGCTGTCGGCATGACCCGCCCCTCCTCGCGCGTGGTGCTGGCCGGCTCGCTCGCGGCGATCGCGCTGCTCTACCTGGCCTGGCATCGCGACGATCCGCATTTCGGCGCCGCCCTGCTGGTGTTCGTCCTGCCGCCGTTGCTGCTGCTTGCCGGCGTGCTGCTGCGGCGGCCCAGTGCGCCGCTGTGGTCGGGCATCGCCGCGCTGTTCTGGTTCTCGCACGGCGTCATGTACGCCTGGACGTATCCGGAACTCGGTCTCTGGCCCTGGGCCGGCATCGCGTTGTCGCTGTCGGTGGTGTTCTCGGCCAGCCTGCCGGGCGTGCGCGCGCGATTCTCGCGTCCGCGCGCGGCGCCCGTCGAGCGCGACCGCCACTGAGCCGGCATGGCGGAAAAATCGGCCGAGTTCCGCGCGGCAGGCGCCGAGGTCTACCATCGCGACGCAACCCAATGGACGAGCTGCTGATCGTCACCACCGGTGGCACGATCGACAAGATCTACTTCGACGACAAGTCGGATTTCCAGGTCGGCGACCCGCAGATCGGGCGCATGCTCGAAGAGCTCGGCGTCGCGTTCCGGTTCCGGGTGATCCCGATCATCCGCAAGGATTCGCTGCACATCACCGACGACGACCGCGAGCTGATCCGGGCGACCATCGCCGCCCAGCCGGCGCGCCACGTGCTGCTGACCCACGGCACGGATTCGATGGTCGAAACGGCCAAGGTGCTGTCGTCGATCGCCGACAAGACGATCGTGCTGACCGGCGCCTTGAGCCCGGCCCGGTTCCGCGGCTCGGATGCGGAGTTCAACATCGGCACCGCGGTCGGCGCGGTGCAGTCGAAGCCGCCCGGCGTCTACGTGGCGATGAACGGCCGTATCTGGGATCCGCTGCTGGTGCGCAAGAACGTCGACGCGAACCGCTTCGAACCCATCGCCTGACGGCCTCGCGCGCGGGCCGCGCCCGCGGCTCAGTCCCGGGTGCGCTCGGGCAGTGCCGGACCCGGGCCGATGCCCATGCGGCCGTCGGGTTCCACGTATTCGACGTCCGGATCATCGGACAGGCGCTGCATCAGCTCCTGCGCCGCGTCGGCATCCAGCGGCACGCTGGTCGTGAACACGTCCGCCTGCACGCCCATGCGGCGCTGCCAGGCGAGCGTCACCGGCGCCACCGTCGATGCGGCCGCGTCGAGCCGCGGCTGCACGGCGGCGGGATCGCGACCCGGTGCGCTGGCCTCGCGGTACTTCACGATGAAGCGCTGGTAGCTGCCATCGGCCGGCAGCGCTGTCTGTTGTGTCGCCATCGCACACCCCGTCATCGTCGTCAGCAACAGGGCCAGCATCAGCAGCCCCGTCGTTCGCAGTCCACGCATCGAGCGGATCATCGACGCACTCCGGTTGTGGAACCGGGTCCGATGGTAGCGGCCCGGCATGAACGCGACGTTGGACACGCCGCACGCGAAAACGCCCCGGCGGATGCCGGGGCGTCGTCGTCCCGATGCGCGCGTCCCTGCGCGCGAAACCGGATCAGTTGTGGCGCGCCTGCAGGCTCACGCCGCTGTAGGCGGACTCGCCGACGACCAGGATGTAGTAGCTGCCGGCCTCGGGCGCGGCGATCCGGATCGACTCGTTGTTGCCCGGACGCGCCGAGCGGAAGTCATAGCTGTCGAGCGTGGGCTCGGCCTCGAAGCTGACGTGCACGGTGACGTTGCCGCGGCCGCCCGACGTCAGGATCTGCAGCGGGCCGCTCGCGTCCGCGTCGAGGTCGATGCGGTACAGCACCGCCTCGCCCGCACCGCCGGACAGGCCGGTGACCGGCGTGCGGTTCACCAGCTCGATCGCATCGGGACCGGTGTCGCCGACCTCGATGGTCTGGCTGCGGGTGTGGCTGCGGTCGTCGGCGTCGGTCACCGTCAGCGAGACGGTGTAGACACCGGCCTCGGCATACGTGTGCACCGGGCTGGCCTCGGTCGATCCGTTACCGTCGCCGAAGTCCCACGCGTAGGACGCGATCGCACTGTCGCCGTCGGTCGAGGTGTCGGTGAAGGTCACCGTCAGGGTGTCGTCGTCGATCGCGACGTCGAAGTCCGCGACCGGCGCGCCCGGCTCGGTGCCGCCATCGGCGCCGATCGTGTCGACGAACTCGGCGCCGGTGCCGGCCGCATCCAGCCAGTCGCTCAGACGGCTGGCCGCGGTGCCGCCGCCGGTCCACGACGTGAACACACGTCCGTACCAGTCGACATGGTCGGCGCCGGTCGTGCTGCACGACGCATAGCCGCCGTGCAGCTGGCCGACGACGCGACCTTCCGGGCTGTAGATCGGCGAACCCGACGAGCCGCCCTCGGTCGTGCCGCGCTGGTTCCACTGCACCCACAGATGGCTTTCACCGCCGGCGCCGAGATAGCCCTCGATCTGCAGCGGGTTGTCCGAATGGGTGATGCGCTTTTCGGCGACGCGCGGATGGTGGATGCCGGTCGCGCCCGATGGCGCCAGATCGCGACGGTCCCAGCCCGACCAGCTCAGGTCGAACGCGGGATCGGCGGCGTCATCCAGCTCGAGCAGGGTGAAGTCCGAGGTCGCGTAGGTCGCCCGCACGACCGCACCGGTCTGGTTCTGGTCGAGGCTGCCGTCGCCGTTGGCGCCGCTCTCGGCGGTGCCCGGGGCACGACAGGTGGAGTTCTCGTAGTTCCAGTACACGACGATGCTGGCCGCGGCGTCCGCGGTCCCCATGCCGCAGTGGTGGGCGGTCAGGAAGTACATCTTCTGGTCGCCGGCGGTGTTGTTGAGCAGCGAGCCGCTGCAGTAGAACGTGCCGAAGCGCGAGTACGCGCCAACAGAGGGAATCTCCTCGCGGAAGTCGTCGCCATCCGGGCACACGACGTCGACGTTGCAGCTGCCCGACACGCCCTTGGTCTGGGCCAGCGCGCCATCACGGGCCAGCTTGCCGAAGCCGACGTAGTCGTGGTTCACGCGGGTCATGCGCAGCTTCAGCTCGCCTGCGCGCGCCTTGGGCACGACGACTTCGACGACGGCCGTGTCCCCGGGGACGATCGGCGTCCACAGCTTGCCGTGCGCCTTGTTGCTGCTGGCGTCGAAGCTGCGGATCACCTCGGGATTGGCGCTCTTCGACAGGCCGGCCGGATAGACCAGCAGGCGTCCGCCTTCGGGCATGTGGTACTCGTCGAAGCCGAAGTTCAGCGACAGCGCGTCCTTCGATTCCACGCGCAGGCGCCACACCAGATCGCCATTGGCCAGCTGGTCCCAGTCGCCGGCGTTCTGCGGCGTCACGTCGACGGCCAGCGGCGCGGCGAAACGGACCGGACGGTCGCCCAGCGCGCGGTCGAGCTGGCGGTCTTCGGCCTGCAGGCGGCCGAGGTCGACGGCCGGCATCTGCTTGAGTTCCACGGTGTGCTCGGCCGGCAGCGAGTGGCTGAACGCCGCCGGGCGCGCGTCGCGCGGACCGGCCACGGCAGCGCCGACCGACAGGGCGCCGACGGCGATGCTTGCGATGACTCTCTTCATGTGTTCTCCCTTCCCCTCGATGATGGAACGCAGATAAAAACGGCGCACACCGCAAGCGCGACGTGCGCCGCCGGTCCCGGGCCCGACGATCAGGCGACCAGGGACCTGCCCTTCTCGTGCTGCTGCCGGCCCGCCATCAGTTGTGGCTGGCCGTCAGCGTGACCCCGGAGAACGACGTGTAGCCGCGCACCAGGATGTGGTACGTGCCGCTCTGCGACGCCGTGCAGGTTTCGCTGTTGCCGGTGCGGTACGGGCGGCAGTCCCAGGTCGAGGTGGTCGGCGCGCTGCCACGGCGCACATAGAGATCCGCGTCGCCGCTGCCTCCCGCGATCCGGATCGACACACCGCTGCGCCCGCTCGGCACGGTGAAGGTCCAGCGACGCTCGCTGCCTGCCGCACCCGAGATCCCGCTGACCGGCACGCCGTTCTGCAGGCCACCGGTGCCCGGATCGGGATCGGGATCCGGCGTGGTGCCGCCCGACGCCGCATCGACCGCCGCCTTCGCATTGACGATGCCGGCGCCGATCGGTTGCGACGGTGTCGCCGGGAAGGCCCGCGCGGTGCTGGTCAGCAGCGTCCTGATCTGCGCCGGCGTCTTGACCGGATTGGACACCGACTGGATCAGCGCGACGACGCCGGCCACGTGCGGCGCCGCCATCGAGGTGCCGTCGTAGGTCGCGTAGCTCTCGCTGCCCGGCGTGGTCTGGCCGCTGTTGAGCGTCGAGACGATGCCCGAGCCGGGCGCGGAGATCGTGATGCCCGCACCGTAGTTCGAGAAGCTCGAACGCGCGCCGGTGCTGGTGTTCGACGCCACCGCGATGACGTTGCTGCAGTTCGCCGGCGAGAACCCCGAGACGTTCGCGTTGCTGTTGCCGGCGGCGATGACTAGCGTGGTGCCGCGGCCGACCGCACCGTTGATCGCGCTCTGCATCGCGCTGCCGCAGCTGCCCGCGCCGCCGAGGCTGAGGTTGATGACCTCGGCCGGGTTCTGGTTCGCCGGCACGCCGCTGACGCTGCCGCCCGAGGCCCAGATCACCGCGTCGGCGATGTCGGAATCGTAGCCGCCGCCGCGGCCCAGCACGCGCACCGGCACCACCTTGGCGAGCGGCGCGGTCCCGGCCACGCCGACCCCGTTATTGGTGACCGCCGCGACCGTGCCCGCGACATGCGTGCCGTGCCAGCTCGACGCGCGGCCGCCATAGTAGTCGCCCGGATCGGCCGGATTCGAATCGCGGCCGTTGCCGTCGCCGGCGACCGCGGTGTCGATGATGAAGTCGTAGCCCGGCAGGATGTTCCCGTTGAGGTCACTGTGGCTCGCGATGCCGGTATCGAGCACCGCGACGACCGCGCCCGAACCGCGGGTCACGTCCCAGGCCTCGGTCGCGCGGATGCCGCCGGCGCCCGTCCCGAAGCCGTACTGCTGCGAGAAGCGCGGATCGTTGGGCGTCCAGAAGATCTGGTTGAGCTTGTCGACTTCGACGAATTCCACGTCGGGATTCGCGGCGATCTGGCGCATCAGCGATTCGGCGTCGGCGCGGTCGAGCTTGCGGCTGCTGCGGACCACGCTGGCGCCGACCGCCATGCGCCGGACGTGTTCAAGGCGCAGCTGCTTGCCGCTGCCGACGACGCTCCGCGCACGCCGGATCCGCCTGCGCGGCGGATCCGTCACGGTATTTGACGATGAAGCGGTCGTGGGTCTCGGCGGACTGCAGGCCGCTGAGGTTGACGCGCTCGGTCGCGCCGGCCGCCAGCGGCAGGCACGCGGCGATGGCGAGACCGGTGGCGATGGCGAGCGCGCGACGGCGCGGGCGATGGGACGGATTGTGCTTCGACATTCGATACCCCGGGGCGGTGACAACGCCGCTGGAAAGCGGCAAGACCGGCACTGGCGGCATCCCCTGAACAAACGACAACGCCAGTCCCGACACGAATGCGGGCATGACAAAACTGACCGCAAACTGACGCTACGCGACAGCGCGACCCTTGCGCAATGGGACTAGCAGACAAATTTGCGCACATAAATGCGCCCCGCGTCACATATCGACGCGAAGATCAGGTTTCACAAAAATGACCCCGGCCTTGCGGGGTCAGAGCATGCCGGTTTCGAGCCGCGCGGCCTCGGACATCATCGTGCGGTTCCACGGCGGGTCGAACACCAGTTCGACATCGGCCTCGCCCACGGTGGGGATCAGCTCGAGCTTGTTGCGCACGTCGTCGACGAGGATCTCGCCCATGCCGCAGCCGGGCGCGGTCAGCGTCATCTTGACCTCGATCTTGCGGTCACCGGCGTCGCCGGGCATGACGATGGCTTCGTAGACCAGGCCCAGATCGACGACGTTGATCGGGATCTCGGGGTCGAAGCAGGTCCGCAACTGGCTCCAGACCATGCGCTCGACGGCCGCATCATCGGCGTCGTCGGGCAGCTCCAGCGGCACCGGCGGCTCCTTGCCGATGGCATCGGCGTCGCGGCCGGCGATCCGGAACAGGTTGCCTTCGACGAAGACGGTATAGCTGCCGCCCAGCGCCTGGGTGATGTAGCCGACGCTGCCGGCAGGCAGGGTCACGTTCTCGCCCTGGGGGACGAGGACGACGGCGCAATCGCGCTCGAATCGGACGGGTTCGCTGCTGCGGGAATACATGGCTTCGGAGATGGAGGCGGACGGCGGCCGCAACAAGGCTGTCATTGTATCGTCGGCCGCCGGTATGCTGGCCGGCCATTCCTGCAATGCAGCCTTCCATGCCTCCAGCCCGCGCACGGCGATTGCCGCTAGCGATCGCCCTGTTGCTGCTCGGAAGCGCAGGCATCGCGGCTGCGTGGGTCCTGCTGGCCGATGCGCGCGACAGTCAAGTCAGCTGGATGGCGGTGATCGCGGCGCTCGATGCCGCCTGGCTGCTGCGCCTGGCCCGGGTTCACCCGGGCCCACTGCGCGCGGCGATCGGCACCGCCGCGACGGCGCTGGCGATCGTGCTGGCCGGCTTCGGCATCGTCGCCGCACAGCTCGCCCGGCCGATGGGCATGCTGCCGTGGGAGTCGGTGCTGAAGCTGGGCCCGCACCACGCGTGGACGCTCGCCAGCATGGCCAACAGCGCGACCGACATCGCCTGGCTTTGCGCCGGGCTGGTGATCGCGGCGGTGCTCTCGCGCTGAGCCGCCGGCCCGGCGCGGACGCTCAGTGCCCGCCGTCGAGCGCCTTGAGTTCGCTGACCAGCGCGCCCGCCACCTCCGCACCGTCGCCGTAGAGCATGCGTGTGTTGTCGGCATAGAACAGCGCATTCTCGATGCCGGCGAAGCCTGTGCCCTTGCCGCGCTTGATCACGATCGTGTGCTTCGAGTCGACGACGTCGAGAATGGGCATGCCGTAGATCGGGCTCGCCGGATCGGTCTTCGCGACCGGATTGACCACGTCGTTGGCGCCGATCACCAGCGACACGTCGGTGTTGGCGAACTCGGGGTTGATGTCGTCCATGTCGGCGATCAGGTCGTAGGGCACGCCCGCTTCGGCCAAAAGCACGTTCATGTGCCCGGGCATGCGGCCGGCGACCGGATGGATCGCGAACTTCACCTTGACCCCGCGTTCGGCCAGGCGCTGGGCCAGCTCCCAGATCTTGTGCTGCGCCTGCGCGACGGCCATGCCGTAGCCTGGCACGATGACCACGCGCTCGGCGAAGGCCATCATCGCGGCCACGTCGCCGGCTTCGATCGGTGTCTGCGCGCCGGTGATCGCCTGCGCCTCCCCCGACGCGCCGCCGAAGTTCGAGAACAGCACGCTGACGATCGAGCGGTTCATCGCCTTGGCCATCAGCCGCGTCAGCAGGATGCCGGCCGCGCCGACCATCATGCCGGCGATGATCAACGCTTCGTTGCCGAGCACGTAGCCTTCGAACGCGACGGCCAGACCGGTCAGCGCGTTGTACAGCGAGATCACGACCGGCATGTCGGCGCCGCCGATCGGCAGCGTCATCAGGACGCCCAGCGCCAGCGCGGCGACGAAGAACGCGACGATCGCCGGGACGCCCAGCGCATGGAGCACCCAGCCGCCGAGCGCGATCGCCGCGGCGAATACCGCGAAATTGAAGACCTGCTGCCCCGGGAACGTGTAGCGCTTGTCCATGCGCCCGTCGAGCTTGGCCCAGGCGATGACCGACCCCGACAGCGCCACCGCGCCGATCAGCGCCCCCAGCAGCGCCAGCACCAGTGGCACGCGGCCAGGGGCGGCGCCCTGCTGCGACCAGCGCAGCAGTTCGACCGCACCGATCGCCGCCGCCGACCCGCCACCGAGGCCGTTGTACAGCGCGACCATCTGCGGCATGTCGGTGATCGCGACCTTCTTGCCGGAGATCCACGCGATCGTCGTGCCGATCGCGGTCGCGGCGAGGATCAACGGAATGTTGTGCAGGTCCGGGAGGAAAAACGTCGCGAAGGTGGCGATGACCATGCCCAGCCCGGCCCAGCGGATCCCGCTGCGTGCGGTCTTCGGCGACGCCATGCGCTGCAGGCCCAGGAGGAACAGCGTGGCGGCGACCAGATAGCTGGTCTTGACCAGGAGATCGAGCACCTCGAGGCCGCTCATGCGCGGTCTCCCAGCGCCAGTCCCGGATGCCGGTCGAGCCGATGGTGCTCGCGCATCTCGATCGCGGTCTTCAGCATTCCCAGCAGGCCCAGGCCCAGCGCCAGCAGGCCTAGCGACAGCTGGTGCACCACACTCGTTCCAGCCAGATACGCCCCGGCCAGGCCGGCCGTCATCGCACCGAACGTGTACGCCGCTAGCACGACCAGCATCCACCGGCCCATCACCGGGTTCTGCCAGACCTTGCGCGACAGGTCGTTCTGGGTCCTGGACGGATCCTGCAACGAGGACAGGCCGATGCCGATCCCTGCATACAGCAGGACGTGGTTCCAGTCGCCATAGGCGAGCGACACCCCGCCTCCCGGGTTGGACAGAATCGCAACGACCGAGCGGACCGCATAGCCCACGGCGATCAGCATCATCGGGTACTGCAGATAGCTCAGTATTTGGAACACATCGCGCGCGCTGGGCCCCGCGCGTCGCGCGGCACTCATCGGCCGGCCTCCGGCTTCTTCGACGAGCGGAACATCTCCAGCATCCGCTCGGTCACCACGTAGCCGCCGGCCGCGTTGCCGGCCCCCATCAGCACGGCGACGAAGCCGATGACCTTTTCCAGCGTGGTCTCGGCGTGGCCCAGCACCACCATCGCGCCGATCAGCACGATGCCGTGGATGAAGTTGGAGCCCGACATCAGCGGGGTGTGCAGGATCACCGGCACGCGGGAGATGATCACGTGGCCGGCGATCGCCGCCAGCATGAAGATGTACAGCGCCACGAACCCGTCGAGCATCGCCTACCCCTTCCCGCCCCGTGAATCCGCATCATAACCATCGGTGAACGCGACGCCAGCGCGTGGCGCCGGGTCGCCCGGGTGTGTCAACCGCAGCAGGGACGGCGCGTTGACCCCTGCATTCCCGCGCTGGCGACAACGATTCCCGATGGATGGCAGCCTTCCCCGACATGTCGACCCCATGCCCGCGCCGATGCGCGCGCACGGTAGGCTGGCGGCCGTGAACCTGCCGATGCCAACACCCCGCGCCGTCCCGGGCGATCCTGCGCCGACGGCGCCGGAGACCCTCGAAGCGTTTCTGGGCAGCGTCGAGCGACGCGCCTTCCGCTTCGCCGAGCTCGGCCTGCGCCATCGCGACGACGCACTCGACGCGGTGCAGGATTCGATGATCAAGATGCTGGGGTATCGCGACCGCCCCGCGACGGAATGGACGCCGCTGTTCTGGACCGTGCTGCGCAGCCGGATCATCGACGTGCAGCGTCGGCGCAAGTTCCGTCTGAGCTGGCTCGGCGATACCACGACGTCGGATGGTGAGGACATCGACTGGACCGACACCGGTCCGGATCCGTCCCGTCACCATGACGGGCGCGAGGCATGGAGCCGGATCGCGGACGCCCTGCGCGCACTGCCGCGTCGCCAGCGCGAGGCATTCACGCTGCGCGTGCTCGAGGAATTCGATGTCGAGACCACCGCGCGCATCATGGGATGCAGCGCGGGCTCGGTGAAAACCCATCTGTTCCGCGCCCGCGAGGCGCTGCAGACCCAACTGGAGGACTTCCGGTGAATCCGCACCACGATCCATCGCTGGACCCGGACGCCGCGTCCGACGCCACGCTTCGCACGCTCTACCACGACGCCCAGACGCATCTGTCCGGCGCCACGACCGCGCGCCTGCACCAGCGTCGCCATGCGGCGCTGCAGTCGTCCACGCGCCGGCGCGGCTGGGGCCTGCCATTGGCGGCCAGCGTCGCAGCGGTGTGTGCACTCGCCGTCGGACTGCAGTTCACGATGCCGGCCGAACAGGCAGCGGCGCCGCACGAACCGAGCGTGGTCATCGCCCAGGACAACATCGACACCGCCGATGCGGTCGACGACGCCGTGGCGGCCTACGACGAATCCCCCGACTTCTACCTGTGGCTGGCTGCGAACGAAGCCACCCTGCTCGCCGCGGAGTAATCCATGTCCATGCCCTGCTTCTTCTCCCGCCCGTTGCTGCTCGCGGCCGTGCTGACGATGGCGACGGCCGCCCACGCCGGACCGCCCGCTGCGACGACGGCGCCCTTGCCCGCGTGGGACCAGCTCGATGCCGCCCAGCGTGCACAGCTGGTCGCGCCGGTCCGCGAGCGTTTCAACAACAGCGATGCCGAAGGCCGGGCGAAGATGCTCGATCACGCGCGGCGCTGGGCGGCGATGACGCCCGAGCAACGCGTCAATGCGCGCCACGGCATGCACCGCTGGAAGAACCTGCCGCCCGAACAGCGGCATGAAGCGCGCGCGCTCTACGAAAAGCTCAAGACCCTGTCGGACACCGACCGCGCCGCATTGCGCGAGCGTTGGCGCGGCATGACGCCGGAACAGCGCCGGCAGTGGGCGGCGGACAATCCGCCGCCTGCGCCCTCGCGCGACCGCACGCCCTGAGGCTCAGGCCGTCGCCTCGCGCGGCGGCCAGACGGTCCTGGCCAGGAGCTCGTCGCTCCAGTCCAGCGCCAACGCGCCCTGGACCAGCAGCAGCTGCGCGAAGTTGTAGAGGTTGCGCGCGTACATCTCGCTGGCGTGCAGCGCACCCTGGCTCGCGAGATCGAGTGGACCGGCGACGGTCACCCCGTCCAGGTCCAGCGTTTCGCCCGGGCGGGTGGCGACGCAGTTGCCACCGGTTTCGGCCGCGAGGTCGACGATCACGCTGCCCGCCTTCATGCCGGCGACCATGTCGGCACTGATGATCTTCGGCGCGGGCCTTCCTGGAACCGCGGCCGTGCAGACCACGACGTCGATGCCCTTCAGATGCTCGGCGAGCCGCTGCTGCTGCAGGGCACGCTCGTCGTCGGTCAGCTGGCGCGCGTAGCCGCCCTCGCCTGCGGCGCTGACCCCGAGATCCAGAAAGCGCGCGCCGAGCGATTCGATCTGCTCGCGCGTTTCCGGCCGCACGTCGAAGCCTTCGACCTGCGCGCCGAGGCGGCGCGCGGTCGCGATCGCCTGGAGGCCCGCGACACCGGCGCCGACGATCAGCACTTTCGAGGGCCGGATGGTGCCCGCCGCCGTCGTCAGCATGGGAAAGAAGCGTGGCGCGAGCTGGGCGGCGATCAGCACCGCCTTGTAGCCGGCCATGCCGGCCTGCGAGCTGAGGATGTCCATGGCCTGCGCGCGTGTCGTGCGCGGCAGGCGTTCGAGCGGGAACGCGACCAGCCCCGCCGCCCGTATCGCATCGGCGCGCCCGGCCTCGGCTTCCGGCTGCAGCGCGCCGACGACGATCGCGCCGTGCTTGAGCGCGCGCAGGGTGCCGGCCGGCGGCGACTGCACGCACAGCACCACATCGGCCTGCGCCAGCGCGGCCTCGGCGTCGTCGACCAGGGCGCCGCCCGCCTCTACGTATGCCGCATCCGGGAAACCGGCACCCGTGCCGCAGCCGCGTTGCAGCTGCACGCGGGCGCCAGCGGCGATGAACTTGCGGCAGGTCTCCGGCGTCATCGCGACCCGGCGTTCGCCGGCCGCGGTCTCACGCGCCACTCCAATGATCACGGCCACCCGGTGCTCCTTGTGCCAGCCGGAGCAATCCTAGCGCGGATCAGCCGGACGACCGCGCGTGTCGGGCCATGTCCTGCAACGCGGCGCCGACCGCGCCGCCGCCCGGACGCGGCTGCAGACTGCCGTCGCGGATCATCGCGCGCAGTGCCGAGGGCGCGAGTAGACGCTCTTTGGTCCCCGAGGCATTGACCAGGAGACAGGCGCCGGTCAGCGGACTGCACCAGGCCAGGCGCAACTGGCGGCCCGGCCCGTCGACGCCGGGCTGGATGAAACGCTGCCCTTCCACGATTTCGGGCGTGTCGGCGCCGCGCGCGTCCGCGGCCGCATCGAGCACCGGCGCATCCTCCGCCACGTCGTCGTCGCCTGCGAGGGCGATGACTTCGCTGATCCGGCGCGTCGACGTCGGACTCGCGAGTTCGGCGACCAGCCCCGCGATCTGCTGTTCGAGCGTCGTCTCGTCCAGACCGCACTGCTGGCAACAGGTGCGCAGCGCCGGCAGGATCGCCAGCAGGCGGTCGGCGACCTCCGTACCGGCCGCGCCCGCCGCCAGGCTGTCGGTGCCGACCAGCGCATCGCCGAGCCCGCGGATCTCCTCGTAACGCGGCGAGTCCGGTCCGTCGCGCAGCCAGGTCTGGACCAGCGCCTGGCGCCACTGCGCATCGAGAAAGCTGGCCACCGCCCCGGTGACCGGCCGGCCATCGAGGCACGCGCGCAAGGCCGCGTCGGCATCGCGCCGCGCGGCACCGAGGCGTTCACGCCCACGGATCGCCTGCCAGGTGCGGCGTTCGTTCGCCTCCGCGCGCCGTCGCGCCGGTGCGAGCCCGGCGTCGATCTGCGCGAGCCCGCGGGCGAACACCGCCGTGTCGCCATGCGCAGCGGCCACGACGGCGTCGGCGATCCGGTCGCCGAGGACGTGCAGCTCGTCCTCCTCGGCGGCACCGTCCCACAGCGTCAGCAGCTGGCCGAGCAACGCCATCGCCGGCGGCGGCGGGTCGTCGAACAGGCGCGGATCGTCGAGCGCGAGGTAGAGATAGGGCAAGGTCATGATCGCGAGGCGCTGCTGCGCAGAGTCGGTCAGCAGATGCCCGGCCGCGAGCGCGTCGAACAGGCGGCCGACCAGATCGATCGCGTCGTCCTGGTCCGGTGTCAGGCCGACATCGCGCTGCTCGATGCCGAGCTGGCTGGCGCCGGCATACAGCCCGGCGCGCATGCGCGAGCCGTGGCGCGCGCCGGGTCCGGGCAGGCGACGATCGGCCTGCAGCAGTCCGAGCGTCGACATGAATTCTTCCTGGCGGAACAGCCGCGCGGGCGCGACCCGGTCGCCCTGCGCCGTCGCGCGCACGCGCCGTGCATGCGTGCGCAGCAACGCCCCGCGTGGCCCGTCGCCGGCAGGCGCACCGCCCGTCATACTGCGCTGCCACGACGCGCCGGACGGCGCGATCGCGTTGCCGCGCTCCCAGACCTGGCCGTGGCCGCTGGCGACCAGCGAGACGTGATCGTTGCTGCTCGCCATCGCATGGCCGGTATCGGCCAGCCGCGCATTGCACCACTCGTACAGGGTGCCGAGATGCGTCTCGAGCAGCAGCTCGTAGCGGCGCAGCAGCGCACGCCGCAGATCCGGACTGCAATCCTGCACGGTGAACGCTGCGAGGAAGGCATCGACGAGATGATGCGCGGCCAGCGGATTGGTCGGGCGCTGCGCGAAGCCCAGCTGCGCCGCCAGGGACCACAAGCGTTTGTCGATGATGTCGCGGACATAGGCGAACCGCTTGTCCAGCGCCTCGGCGACGGGCTGTCCGATCAGCTGGGCCTGCAGCTCGACATCGGACACAAGCGAGTAACCGGTCTGCGCACGGGCCACTGGCGCATGCGGCCATGCGGCGAAGATCTCGCCGAGCGATTTCTGCCAGCGCTGCTCGTGTTCGATCAGTTCGGCAGCGAGGATCGTCAGATTGGTCAGCGACTCGCCTGTGCCTTCCGGCGGCTGGCCACCGGTCTGCAGCGCCGTCAGGCGCGCGCGTTCACCGCGCAGCGTTTCGCCAAGCAAGGGCACCAGACGGGCCACGGCTTCCCGGCGCAGCATGTCGACGACCTGCGCCGGGCCCGCGTCACTGCGCGGGCTGCCGCCAGATCCATCGAATGTCTGCACTTCGGGCATCGCGCCCACCCCGCACCAGTAAAGTTCGCGGGACAATACCGCATGCGGTCACGACGAGTCTTGCCGGACGCGGACTCGCGGGCGACCGTCGCCGAGGACTCAGCCGGCGACGTCGCGGAGCGGCGCCGGATCGTTGGCGGCGTTGAGCTGCTGCCACACCTGCTTCATCGCTTCGTCGAACGGCGCGTCGACGGCGCGGATTTCCACCCGTCCGTTGCCGACCAGTGCCGCCAGCTCCTCGGGCGAGACGACCATCTTGCGGACACCGCGCCGGTTGACGATCAGGAGCCGCGCCGTCAGGGGGCTGATCCACGCGACGCGGGCCGCCGATTCGCGGCCGTGTTCGTCGACCAGACGCAGGCCCTGCCCGACGCGCAGCTGCCGCATGCGCGCGGCGATCGTCGGGTCGAAGTCCAGTGCGCCGGTGCCGCCGGCGACCTGCAGCACGGGCGTGACCTCGTCGTCGACGGCGTCCTCGGTCAGCTGCGGCACGTGCACCTTGCGCGGCGTATCGGGCATCGCCAGTGCGGAGATGATCCGCGCCAGCGCATCGCGCGCCGCGTTCGCATCGAGGCCGCAGCTCGTGTAGCACTCGCCGAGCGGGACCTGCAGCGCGAGCAGCTCGTCGGCGACGGCGCCGCCGCGTGCCAGCGCCGCATCCGCGTCGACCTGCAGCATCGCGTCGCCGACACCGATCGCCGCGAGGTGACGTGCGGAATCGGGCCCGTCGCGCAGCCAGGTCTGGGTCAAATGATGGCGCCAGTGCCGGTCGAGGAAGCCGGCGACCGCGGAGGTCAGCGGCCTGTCCTGCATGCGCGACCCCACCAGGCCGTCGGCGCTGCGGCGGGCCTGCTGGAGGCGCTCGCGCCCGTGGATCGCTTCCGCGGCGCGGCGCTCGGCCACGTCGGCGCGACGACGCTGCTGGTCGAGGCGCTGGCGCAACTCGGACGCGGCCAGGTCGAAGACGGCCTGGTCGCTCTGGTATTCCTCGACCACGCGATCGACGATGCGGCTGGCGTGATCGAGCGTGTCGCGGTCCTGCGGCGTGTCGCCGGCATTGCCGTCGCAGGCCTCCGTGACCGCGTCCAGCAGCTTGCGGGCCGGATGCGCGCGCTGGTTGAACATCGAATCGTCGGTCAGCGCGACCTTCAGATACGGCACGACGAGGCGCCCGTAGATGTCGCGCGCCTGCTGCAACAGGTCGTTCGCGTCGAACAGCGCCTGGAACAGGATGCCGACGAGATCGATCGCGTCCTCGTCGTTACGGCTCAGCGGCGTACGCGCCGGATCCACGCCGAGCTCGCGCAGGCCGCGCAGCAACTGGTCGCGGATCACGTCGGCCAGTTCGCGGCGGTCTTCGCCGACCAGCGCGCGCGCATAGGGCGCCGGGTCGTCGTTCTGCAGCATCGTCGTCACGCTGAGCAGCTGCGAGACGCTCAGGACGTTGCCACCCTCGCCGGCGGCGCTGGCGGTATCTGCACCGGCGGCTGCCTCGGTGGCAGCGGCCTGACCGGCGTCGCGGCGCTCGCGCCAGCTGTGCAGCTGCTCGCGGACGATGTCGCGATAGGCATGGATGGGCGCGGTCTCGGTCGCGCCCTGTCCGTGCGCGGCCAATACCTGCATCAGCCCGGACGACAACGGGCCGTAGGGCACGTGCCCGGACGATCCGTCGCGCCCGCCATCGGCGCCGGCGGCGGGCGCATGTGCGACGACGCCACCATCGGGCATCCAGGTGTCATTGCCGCCGTCGACGGACGCGCTCGGCGCCGCCGCATTGTCGGCAACGCGTGCTGCGCCGCGGTGCACCGGTTGGGCACGCGCGGGTGCGGGCTTCGACGACGCGCCGATCGCCGCGGCATCGAGCGAGGCGTTGGTCTTGGCGTAGAGCTCGCCGAGGATCGCCGGCAGGCGCTTGTCGAACTGCTGGAAGACGGTGGTACGCAGACCGGGGGGCAGCTCGTCGGGCTCGAACAGGCGCATGAACGCCATGACCGGAACCTCCGGCCGCAGCGGGTTGGCGTGCGCGCCGCGAATGCCCAGCCGACCGGCAAGCGCGAGCAGCCGTTCATCGAGTGCGGCCAGGGGATGCAGGAACTGGTGATCCATCAGTTCCACGATCTGCTGGGCCGCCAGATGGACCTCCAGCTCACCCTCGGACATCAGGCTCAGCGATGCGCGGACCTCGCGCTCGCTGCTGTCGGCCAGCCAGCGGTCGAATTCGGCTTCGATCGACTTGCGGAATCGGGTCGCCAGTTCCAGCGCGCGGTGGCTCAGATCGATCACCGCGACCCGGTCTTCCTGGGCCGCCATGTAGTCGTGCCCGGCCAGCGCGGCCAGGCGGACCTGCTCTTCGATCGAGCTCCAGAATCCCGACAGCACCCCACCCAGCGCGGTGACCGCGTCGTGGCGCAGCGTCTCGAGCACGCGCTCGGCGCCTCGCGCATGCGTCGGGTGCGAACCGGGAGACACGCCGATGTCGTCGTTGTGCGTCATGTGGAGGAATTCGGGGGAACGGGGCAGACTGCCCCGTGCATAAGATTCCGTAAGCCGTGTAGCAGGACTGTGACCAGACTCCCAATTCATCACTATGAAGGCCTCGCGGCGCTCGATGGGCGCCGTTCCGTGCCGGCCTCCCAGCTCGGTGCGCCCGGGCCCGACGACGCGACGCTGCTGCGCATGCTCCGCACCGCCTCGCGCGTCCCCGACCATGGCAAGCGGGTGCCGTTCCGGTTCATCCGCATTGCCGGCGCGGCGCGCGACCGGCTGGGCGCCCTCAGCGAGGCCCGCCTGCTGGAGCGCGAACCCGACGTCGGCGACGGTGCGCGCGACAAGGCGCGGCAGCGGTTCTCGCAGGCGCCGGTGGTCGTCGCGGTCGTCGCGGTGCTCGACGGGGACGACGCCAAGATTCCGGAACAGGAACGCCTGCTGACGGCGGGCTGCGTGTGCTTCGCGCTGCTGCAGGCCGCGCAGGCACTCGGCTTCGGCGGCGTGTGGCTGACCGCCTGGCAGGCCTACGACGCGACCATCCGCGCCGCGCTCGGCGTCGGCGCCCAGGAACGCATCGCCGGCTTCATCCATCTGGGCACGCCGCAGGTGACGCCCCCCGAGCGCGACCGTCCCGATCCGAGCGCGCTGCTGACCGACTGGACCGGCACATGAGCGCCCAGGCCGCGGGCAGTCCGGCGCGGGCGCCGGCGCCGCCGCTGGTCCTCGTCGACGCCAGCCTCTACGTGTTCCGCGCGTGGCATTCGATGCCCGACGAGTTCCAGGATGCGGACGGGTGGCCGACCAGTGCGGTGCACGGCTTCGCCCGTTTCATCGCCGAGCTCATCGAGCGCGAGCGGCCCGGCCACATCGCGATCGCCTTCGACGAGGCGCTGGACAGCTGCTTCCGCAACCGGCTCTACCCGGCCTACAAGGCGAACCGGCCGCCGGCGCCGGATGCGTTGCGCCGGCAGTTCGCGCACTGCAAGGCGCTGTGCCGCGCGATGGGCCTGATCGTCCTCGCCGACACCGAATACGAGGCGGACGATCTGATCGGCAGCGCCCTGCACGCCGGTCGCGCGCGCGGACACCGCGGCGTCATCGTGTCGGCCGACAAGGACCTGTCGCAACTGCTGCAGGACCAGGACGAGCAATGGGATTTCGCCCGCGGCGTGCGCTGGCGCGCGGACGGCGTCCGCGCTCGGCACGGCGTCGAGGCGCACCAGATGGCGGACTACCTCGCGTTGTGCGGCGATGCGGTCGACAACATCCCCGGCGTGCCCGGCATCGGCAGCAAGACGGCGGCGAGCCTGCTGCATCACTTCGGAACGCTCGACGCATTGATCGCGCGCGTCGACGAGATCCAGTTCCTGCGCTTCCGCGGCGCCGGCCAGGCCGGCGCCCGGCTGAAGCTGCATCGCGACGCCGCACTGCTGTTCCGGCAGCTGACGACCATCGCCTGCGATGCGCCACTCGGCGACGCGGCGCAGGGATTCGCGCGGCGCAGCGGCGATGGCGAGGCGTTGCTGGCGCTGTGCGACGCGCTGCGCTTCGGGCCGCTGACCCGGCGCCGCCTGCACGCCGCGGCCGGGTTGCCGTACGCGCCGTTCTGAGGCCGCGTCGTCGCCGCATTCGTCACGCACCGGCGTTAGCATCGCGGCATGACCAATTCCGACAATGCGCAGGATGCCGAGATCCTGCATCAGGGTGACTGGCTGCGGCTGGTGCGCCGTGGCAAATGGGAGTCGTGCGAGCGCACCCACGGCCGCGACGGTCTGGCGGTGCTCGTCATCGCGGTGACGCCGGACGACGAGGTGCTGTTCGTCGAGCAGTTCCGGGTGCCGCTGGGGGCGAAGACCATCGAGATGCCCGCCGGCCTGGTCGGCGACGATCACGACGAGGACTCGCTCGAAGACGCCGCGCGGCGCGAGCTGATCGAGGAAACCGGCTGGTCGCCCGGCCGCGTCGACGTGCTGCTGATCGGACCGACGTCGTCGGGCATGAGCAACGAACGCATCGCGTTCGCCCGCGCGCTGGATCTGACCCGCGTGGGCACCGGTGGCGGTGTCGGCGACGAGAACATCACGGTCCACGCGGTGCCGCGCCGCGACGCGCCCGCGTGGTTGATGCGCAAGCACGCGGAGGGCTACGAGCTCGACCTGAAACTGTGGGCCGGGCTGTGGATGGTCGACCACAATCCGGACGGATCGCCGGCGGGCTGATTCCACGCCTCCGTCGCGCGCCCGTACGCGCCTGCAGCGCGACGACGCCGGACCGCTAGGCCTTCTTCAGGAACTCGGTCCGCAGCACCAGACCCTTGACCTTGTCGACATTGCACTCGATCAGGCCGGCATCGTCGGTCAGGCGGATGTTGCGGACCAGGGTGCCGCGCTTGAGGGTCACGCTGGTGCCTTTGACTTTCAGGTCCTTGATCAGCGTGACCGCGTCACCGTCCGCGAGCACGGCGCCGTTGCTGTCCTTGACCACGAGGGTGTCGTCGTCGCTCATGGGTCGTCCTTCGTCGCACTCAGGCGAACGCGTCGGTGGCGCGCACCAGCGCGTCGATGTTTTCCGCCTCGAATGCGGAGTGGCCCGAAGCCGGCGTGATCACCAGCTGCGCCTTCGGCCAGGCCTGGTGCAGGTCCCACGCGTTCTGCACCGGGCACACCACGTCGTAGCGGCCGTGGACGATGACGCCGGGAATGTCGACGATGCGATAGGCATCGCGCAGCAGCTGGTCGTCGACTTCGAAGAAGCCGCCATTGACGAAGTAGTGGTTCTCGATCCGCGCGAAGGCGAGCGCGAATTGCGCATCGGCGTGGCTGTCGGCGAAATCGGCGTCGACGTGCAGGAAGCTCGTCGCGCCCTCCCACACGCTCCAGGCGCGCGCAGCGGCCAGCCGCGTCGCTTCGTCGTCGCTGGTCAGGCGCGCGTGGAAGGCGGCGATCAGGTCGCCGCGCTCGGCGTCGGGAATCGCCGCGACGTAGTGCTGCCAGGCTTCCGGGAACAGCCGCGACGCGCCGTCCTGGTAGAACCATTCCAGCTCCCAGCGGCGCAGCATGAAGATGCCGCGGAGCACCAGTTCGGTCACGCGGCGCGCGTGGGTCTGCGCGTAAGCCAGCGCCAGCGTCGATCCCCAGGAGCCGCCGAACACCTGCCACTGCTCGATGCCGAGATGCTCGCGCAGGGTCTCGATGTCGGCGACCAGATCCCAGGTGGTGTTGTCGACGAGATCGGCATGCGGCGTGGAGCGGCCGGCGCCGCGCTGGTCGAACAGCACGATCCGGTACTTGGACGGGTCGTGGAAGCAGCGCATCTTCGGGCTGCACCCGCCGCCCGGGCCACCGTGCAGCAGCACCACCGGCTTGCCCTTCGGATTGCCGCTCTGCTCGTAGTAGAGCGTGTGGCGACCGTCGACGGCGAGCATCCCGGTGTCGAAGGGTTCGATGGCAGGGTAGAGCTGTCGCATGCACGTGAATCCGGTCAGTGACGAGGCGGCATTCTATCAGCCCGGTTTCGAGGCCCCATCCGACGCGGCAGAGATCCGACCGAGGGTGACGCGCTCGTGCTGCGCGAGATCGCGTGCGGTGTCCACCGCGTCGAAACCGTGCGCACGCAGCAGCGCGCGGATCGCCTCGCCCTGCGCGAAACCGTGTTCGAGCAGCAGCCAGCCGCCAGGGGTCAGATGCGCCGGCGCGCCGGCGACGAGCACGCGGATCGCATCGAGCCCATCGGCGCCCGACGCCAGCGCCGAAGGCGGTTCGAAGCGCAGATCGCCCTGCTGCAGGTGCGCGTCGTCGTCGGCGATGTAGGGCGGATTGCTGGCGATGACGTCGAAGCGTTCACCGGCGAGCGGCGCGAACCAGTCGCCGGCACGGAACACCACATGCGCCAGATCGTTGGCCTGCGCGTTGGTACGGGCGACGTCGAGGGCGCCGGCGCTGGCATCGGTCGCGACGACGGCGACGTCGCGTCGCTCGTGCGCGACGGCCAGTGCGATCGCGCCGCTGCCCGTGCCGAGATCCGCGAACCGGACGCCCGGTGCGCGCGGCAGGCGCGCCAGCACCAGCTCGACCAGCCGTTCGGTTTCGGGGCGCGGGATCAGCGTGTCGGCGGAGACCGCGAGGTCCAGCGACCAGAACCCGCGGCGGCCGGTCAGATAGGCTACCGGTTCGCCGGCGACGCGGCGTTCGACCAGTGCACGGAACCGCGCCGCCAGTGTCGGCGATGCGGCATCGCCGGCGTGTGCGAACACCCAGCTCTGGCCTTCGCCCGCGGCATGCGCGAGCAGCCAGCGGGCGTCAACGGGATCGATCCGGGTGCCGGCGTCGCGCAGCAGCGCATCCAGCGAAGGGGGGGGCGACGTATCCATGACTTCACATCGTAGCCGCGCCCGTGCGCGGCATGGTGCCTCCCCGTCCACGCGAGCTTCCCATGCGCCGTTCTCTCCGCCTGCTCTTCGCCACCCTGCTGGCGCTGCTCGTCTCCGGTTGCCAGAGCGCCTTCTTCGGCGTCGTCAACCGCAATTCATCGCAGCCCGACGCGACCGCCGTTTACGACCCGGCGCGTCAGCTGTCGCTCGATGTCTACCGTCCGCAGGCACCCGCGGCGGATGCGCCGGTCGTGGTGTTCTTCTACGGCGGCGCCTGGCAGCACGGCACCCGCGGCCAGTACCGCTTCGTCGGCAGCCAGCTGGCCAAGCATGGTGTCGTCGCCGTCGTCGCCGACTACCGCACCTGGCCTGCGGCCGGATTCCCGGCGTTCATGGGCGACGCGGCAGGCGCGGTGCGCTGGACACGCGATCACGTCGCGACCCATGGCGGTGATCCGCAGCGCATCTTCCTGGCCGGGCATTCGGCCGGGGCGCAGATCGCCGCGTTGTTGGCGACCGATCCGCGTTACCTGCGGGAGATCGGGATGGCGCCGACCGACCTCGCGGGCGTGGTCGGCCTGTCGGGCCCCTACGATTTCGTCATCAGCGGCGAGCTGGAGGCGATCTTCGGCCCGCGCCAGCAATGGCCGGACGCGATGGCGCTGCGGTTCGTCGATGGCGACGAGCCGCCGTTCCTGCTGATCCACGGCGATGCGGACCGGACCGTGGGCGTGCGCAACAGCGTCGATCTGGACGCTGCCCTGCGTCGCAACGGCATTGCATCCAACCTGCTGCGCCTGCCGGACGGCAACCACTTCATCACCGCAGCCGCGTTCTACGACCCCGCGCGTGCGCCGGCCGTGCTGCCCGCGGTCCTCGGATTCGTCGGCGCGGACCCTGCCGCGACCGAACCGGAACCGCAGACAAAATGAAGGCGGCCGAAGCCGCCTTCAAAAATTCCGTGACACGTGTGGGAGGGAGGTACGGACACGGAACCCGGTCGCGGCCTGGGCCGCGTGGAGGACGTCGCGAACCGCCAGCGTCCTCCCTTGCACCCGATATTGCTGCAGCGCAGCAGGCTTTGCAAGACCGCCCTGAAACCGGTTTCGCGGCCCTAGATCATTCGGTTTGATAGCCTGAACCTATCGATAGAATTCTTCTTATCAATTTTACATATCGATAGATCCGGCCTAATCTCGTCCTCAGCCGATCACCCGGCCCGGCGGTCCCCCTCGACCGTTCCCGTCATGTCCAGGAGTTTTCATGTCCCTCATCAACACCGAAGTGCAGCCGTTCAAGACCACCGCATTCCAGAACGGCGAGTTCATCGAAGTCAGCAACGAGAGCCTGAAGGGCAAGTGGTCGGTCCTGATCTTCATGCCCGCCGCCTTCACCTTCAATTGCCCGACCGAAGTCGAGGACGCAGCCGACAACTACGCCGAGTTCCAGAAGATCGGCGCCGAGGTCTACATCGTCACCACCGACACGCACTTCTCGCACAAGGTGTGGCACGAGACCTCGCCGGCCGTCGGCAAGGCGCAGTTCCCGCTGGTCGGCGATCCGACCCACCAGCTGACCAACGCGTTCGGTGTACACATCGCCGAAGAAGGTCTGGCGCTGCGCGGCACCTTCGTCATCAATCCCGAAGGCGTGATCAAGACCGTCGAGATCCACGACAACGCGATCGCCCGTGACGTCACCGAGACCCTGCGCAAGCTCAAGGCCGCGCAGTACGTCGCCGCCAACCCGAACGAGGTCTGCCCGGCCAAGTGGAAGGAAGGCGAGAAGACCCTTGCCCCGTCGCTCGACCTCGTCGGCAAGATCTGATCCGCGACACCGTGGTCGCGATCCCTGGATCGCGGCCGCATCCGCCCCCATCCCGCTGTACGCGGATGGGGGTGAACCGGAGCCGGCAGTCCGTTGCCGTCTGCGGTTCACCCCTCTCCCCCCTGTCCGGATGCGTCGTCTCACGATGCGTCACGGGCGACTCAACCCTGACGTCCGGAGTTCGCCATGTTGGAAGCCGCTCTCAAAACCCAGCTCAAGGGCTACCTCGAACGCGCCGTGCGCCCGATCCACATCGTCGCGTCGGTCGACGACGGCGAGAAGTCGCGCGAGCTGCTCGCCCTGCTGGCCGACATCGCCGAGGCCAGCGACCGCATCACCCTCGACACCACCGGCGACGATGCGCGCAGGCCCTCGTTCGCGCTGACCTCGCCCGGCCACGACATCGACGTGCGCTTCGCGGGCCTGCCGATGGGCCATGAATTCACCTCGCTGGTGCTGGCACTGCTGCAGGTCGGCGGGCACCCGTCGAAGGCGGCCAAGGAAACCATCGAACAGGTCGCCGCGCTCGATGGCGACTACACCTTCGAGACCTACTACTCGCTGTCCTGCCAGAACTGCCCGGACGTGGTGCAGGCGTTGAACCTCGCCGCCGTGCTCAACCCGCGCATCCGCCACACCGCCATCGACGGCGCGCTGTTCCAGGCGGAGGTGGAGGCGCGCGAGATCATGTCGGTGCCGACCGTGTTCCTCAACGGGCAGAAGTTCGACCAGGGCCGCATGACGCTGGAGCAGATCGTCGCCAAGCTCGATACCGGCGCGGCCGACCGTGCGGCGAAGGCGATCGCGACCAAGAAGCCGTTCGAGGTGCTGGTGATCGGTGGCGGCCCGGCCGGCGCGGCCGCGGCGATCTACGCCGCGCGCAAGGGCATCCGCACCGGCGTGGCGTCGGAGCGGTTCGGTGGCCAGGTGCTGGACACGATGGCGATCGAGAACTTCATTTCGGTCAAGGAGACCGAAGGCCCGAAGATGGCGGCCGCGCTCGAGCAGCACGTGCGCGAATACGACGTCGACATCATGGACCTGCAGCGCGCGACGCAGCTGGTGCCGGCGGGCGATGACGGCCTGATCGGAATCCAGCTCGAGAACGGGGCGTCGCTGACGTCGCGCACCGTCGTGCTGTCGACCGGCGCGCGCTGGCGCCAGATGGGCGTGCCCGGCGAGGACCAGTACCGCAACAAGGGCGTGGCCTATTGCCCGCACTGCGACGGCCCGCTGTTCAAGGGCAAGCGCGTGGCGGTGATCGGCGGCGGCAATTCCGGCGTGGAAGCCGCGATCGACCTGGCCGGCATCGTCGCCCACGTCACCCTGATCGAATTCGACGTGCAGCTGCGCGCCGACGAAGTGCTGCAGCGCAAGTTGCGCAGCCTGCCGAACGTGCGCATCGTGACCAGCGCGCAGACGACCGAGGTGCTGGGCGACGGCGCGAAGGTCAATGCGCTGGTCTACCGCGACCGGGTCGGCGGCGACAGCCACCGTGTGGAACTGGAGGGTGTGTTCGTGCAGATCGGCCTGCTGCCCAATACCGAATGGCTCAAGGGCGTGGTCGCGCTGTCGCCGCGCGGCGAGATCATCGTCGACGATCGTGGCCAGACCTCGGTGCCCGGCGTGTTCGCCGCCGGCGATGCGACGACGGTGCCGTACAAGCAGATCGTCATCGCGATGGGCCAGGGCGCGACCGCCGCGCTCAGCGCCTTCGACCACCTCATCCGCCATTCGGTGCCCGCGCCGGCGGTGGTCGAAACCGAAGCCGCATGATCGGTCGACCGGTCCGGCGGCACGCCGTCATCCGCCCCTTGCCCGGGACGGAGGGCGGTGCCTACCGGGCCGGGGGAAGTCGCCGATGAACCTGCGCGACCTGAAATACCTCGTCGCGCTCGCCGACCACCGGCATTTCGGCCGCGCGGCCGCGGCGTGCTTCGTCAGCCAGCCGACGCTGTCGACCCAGATCCGCAAGCTCGAGGACGAGCTCGGCGTGTCGCTGGTCGAGCGCGCGCCGCGCAAGGTGATGCTGACGCCGACCGGCCTGCTGGTCGCGGACCGCGCACGACGCATCGTCGGCGACGTCGAACAGATGAAGGAAGTCGCGCGCCGCAGCCAGGACCCCGAAGCCGGCGTCGTGCGGCTGGGGATCTTCCCGACGCTCGGTCCGTACCTGCTGCCGCACGTGGTGCCGGCGATCCGCAAGCGGTTCCCGCAACTGGAACTGCTGCTGGTCGAGGAGAAGAGCGATCTGCTGCTGGCGCGCCTGCGCGACGGGCGGCTCGACGCCGCGCTGCTTGCGCTCCCGGTGCACGACGAGCAGCTGCATGCCGAACCGCTGTTCGAGGAGCCCTTCGTGCTGGCCGTGCCCGACCAGCATCCACTGGCGGCGCATCGCACGATGACGCTGGACGCGCTCGCCGATCAGCGCCTGCTGCTGCTCGAGGATGGCCACTGCCTGCGCGACCAGGCGCTGGACGTCTGCCATCTGGCGGGCGCCTCCGAAAAGTCCGGCTTCCAGGGCACGAGCCTGGAAACGCTCCGGCAGATGGTCGCGGCCAATGTCGGCGTGACCCTGCTGCCGATGCTGGCGATCCAGCCGCCGGTCGCGCAGTCGCCCGACATCACCCTGATCGGCTTCGCCGACGCGCCGCCGCCGAGTCGCCGGATCGCCATGGTCTGGCGCCGCAGCTCGGCGATGGCCGACTTCCTGCAGTCGCTGGCGCAGCTGTTCCAGACCCTGCCCCCGCACCTGCTGCGGATGCCCCTGCCCAGCTGACGCGGTGCGCAGGGCCGGGATCGCGCAGCGCGCGCGATCCCGGCACAATCGAACCCGGCGGCGCACTGCGTCGCCTTTTTCGTGGGCGTCCTTCGCGCCCCTCACCTCAAGGAGATACTGATGTCATCGCAACCCCAGAGCGGCCTGCCTCCCTCGGACGCCCCACCGGTCCAACTCACCGCCCACGACCTGGCGCGTCTCGATGCCATGCTCGAGTCCGATACCTACCGCCATCACCCCGGCGCCGCCGCCCTGCAGCGCGAGCTCGATCGCGCCGACGTCCTCCCCGATAGCGCGCCTTCCGAGAGCGTCGGCATGCAGTCCCGCGTGAGCTGCGTCGACGAGGACAGCGGCATCCACCACCGCTTTAGCCTGGTCTATCCGCACGAAGCCGACGTCGACGTCGACGCCGGACGCGTGTCGATTCTCGCGCCGGTCGGCACCGCATTGCTGGGGCTCCGCGTCGGCCAGCGCATCGACTGGCCTGTCGCCAACCGCCGCACCTTGCGCTTGCGCGTAATGGCGGTCGCACCCGCCGACGCCAGCTGAGGTCGCGCTGCGGCGCCGGACGTCCCGGCGTCGCGCCTTGCCGGGCGCCTAGAGTGCGACACCCACCGGGCAGCTGACGCCCGTTCCACCCAAGCCGCAATAGCCGCCCGGATGCTTGTGCAGGTACTGCTGGTGCTCGTCCTCGGCGTAGTAGAACGGCGGTGCGTCCTCGCGCAGCTCGGTGGTGATGTCCGGGAAGCCGGCCGCGCGCAGCGTCGCCTGGTAGGCGTCGCGACTGCGCGACGCCAGCGCGAACTGGTCCGGCGTCGTGCAATACAGCGCCGAGCGGTACTGGCTGCCGACATCGTTGCCCTGGCGCATGCCCTCGGTCGGGTTGTGGCTTTCCCAGAAGGTCTGCAGCAGCGTCTCGAACGCGATCTTCGCCGGGTCGAACACGACCAGCACCACTTCCGCATGCCCGGTCTGGCCCGAACACACCTCGCGATAGGTCGGATTCGGCGTCACGCCGCCCGCGTAGCCGACCGCGGTCGTGACCACGCCCGGCAGCGACCAGAACTTGCGCTCCGCGCCCCAGAAACAGCCCATGCCGAACTGCACCCGCTCCAGGCCGGCGAAGTCGTCCTGCAGCGGCCGACCGTGCACCGCATGCACGTTGTGCAACGGCAACGGCGTCCCGCGCCCCGGCAGGGCGTCCTGCGCGCCCGGCAGGCGCTGCTTCCACGCTCCGATTCCCAACATGTGCGATCTCCTGACGGCGCGGAGATGCCGCGCGACGATCCCTCAAGGTGCGGTCGACGCGCGGCGCTTCAAGGTCGCGGGCCGTCTATGCAGCGCCGGCCGGCTGCCGCGTGCGGCCCTTCAGGCTGGCGAGAAAGATGCCCGCCAGGGTGAACGCCAGGCCCAGCCATTCGCGCGGCAGGGTCGGCCGTTGCAGCAGCACCACATCGAGCAGGAATGCGCAGACCGGCTGCACCAGCAACAGCAGGCCGACGACCGCGACGCCGAGCCGCTGCATCGCGCGCGAGATCAGGATCCAGCTCAGGCAGTGGCCCATGCCGGCGAGCACCAGCAGCCAGGCCAGCGACTGCCAGGTCGGAATCGCGAAGGACACGCCCTCGGCCACGCCGGCCAGCCCCAGCAGCAGGGCCGAGCCGAGCGAGGCGATCGCGAGGATCTGCGCGATCGGCGCCGCGCGTGCGGCATCGTGCGTGTATCCGACCCGCTGCACATGCTTCAGTCCGATGTTGTAGACGGCGTAGCACAGCCCCGTCGCCAGCCCCAGCCACACGCCCCAGCGGTAATCGGCCGCCAGGCTGGCCCAGTCCGCGCCCAGCAACAGCCACAGGCCGAAGAACGCCAGCGCGATACCGGCGACGAAGCGTGGCCCGATGCGTTCGCCGAACAGCATCACGCCGGCCAGCGCCATGAAGAACACCTGCGCGTTGGCCAGCAGCGTCGCGAGCCCCGGGCCGATCAGCAGGATGCTGCGGTGCCACAGCCACAGGTCCATCGCGAACGCCGCCGCCGGCACCAGCGCCCACAGCCAGACCGCGCGCGGCAGCGGCCGCCAGTCGCGCCGCAGGTGCACCAGCAGGGCCAGCATCGCGCCGGCGAACAGCATCCGGTAGAAGGCCGAGATCGTCGGCGGCGTGTCGGCCAGTCGCACCATCAACCCGTTGGTGCCGATCAGGGCCGCGCCGGCCAGCATCGACAGCAGCGCCGTGCGTTGGGCGGATCGTTCGGGCATCGGTGGATCCGCACGCGGGGGGCCGGGCAGCGTAGCGCGTCTCCGCGCCACGCCGCGCGCGGGATCAGCTGAAGATGGCGGGCGCGACCTGCACGCAGTTGCGGCCCTGCCGCTTGGCCGCGTACAGCGCCTTGTCGGCGCGCGCGATGGTCGCCGCGGGCGCGTGCTCGTCGCCGTGCCGGGTCGCGATGCCGATGCTGACCGTCAGGCGCACGCGATGCCCGTCGTGGTGCATGTCGATGTTCTCCACCGCAGTGCGCATCAGCTCGCCGACCGTGCGCGCCGCGGCGCCATCCTGACCGGGCAGCACGACGATGAACTCCTCGCCGCCGTAGCGGCCCAGCATGTCGCCGTCGCCGAGCACGCTGCGCAGCGCCTGGGCCACGTGGCGCAGGCAGTCGTCGCCACAGGCGTGGCCGAAGCGGTCGTTGACCGACTTGAAATGGTCGAGATCGACGAACAGCACCGACACCGTGCGTCCGCTGCGATCGCCTTCGACGTACGCGCGCTGCAGCCAGCTGTCGATCGTGCGGCGGTTCATGCTGCCGGTCAGCGCGTCCATCTCGGCCGAGCGGCGCAGCTTGATCGATGCCATCGCCTGCTCGATGTGCATAAGGGTGACCCGCAGCAGCTCGCCGATGACCGACATCTCGTCGGTCGTGAAGCCTTCACCGCCGGCGCGGCGCAGCAGCAGCGCACCCCAGCCCGGCGCGCGCACGGGCAAGGGCACCACGGCTTCCATCGCGACCACCGGCGCGCCGGCCGACGAGCGCACCGGCTGCTGCAGGCCGATGCCGCCAGTCGCCAGGCGTCGCAGGATCAGGCCCCGCCGCTCGAGTTCGTGGCGGGTCGCGACCAGTGCGTCGGCGGGTTCGACCAGCAGGTAGTCGCGTCCCTGGAAGCCGCGGACGACGGCGATGCACGATTCCGTCGGCACCAGCGGCAGCAGATGGTCCATCAGCAGGCGCAGGCCATGCGACGGAATCTCGCCCAGGTCGAGCGTGCCCAGCCGGGTCTGCAGCTCGGTCGCCAGATCGGCGCGTGCCGCTTCGCGGCGCATGCGCCGCTCGGTGTCGAGCCGGGCCAGGCGGTCGCGGTCGCGCTGGTCGCGGTAGTCGCCGATGCGCCCGATCAGACCCATGCCGAGGGTCAGCGCGAAGGCGACCGCCGCGCCCTGGTAACCGAAGTGCACCATCGGCAGCTCGGGAATGATCCCGTTGCTCGCCAGCTCGGATCCGATGCCCGCGAGCAGTGACACCGTGCCCGCCGCCACCAGCAGCCAGGCGAGCGGCACCCCGCGCCGGCCGGCGTCGACCAGCAGGGCCAGCCCGCCGACACCGGCCACCGTCCAGGCCAGCGTCGTCAGCACGGCCATCAGCACCGCCAGTACCGACAGGTTCAACAGGCAGATGGCGGCCAGTGCGATCAGCAGGCCGATGCCCAGCCGCAGCGGCCGCGCGAACCGGCGCGGCGCGCCCGACGGAAACGCGTAGATCTCGATCAGCCACAGCCAGCTGGCCGCGTAGGCCAGCGACAGCGCCAGCAAGCCCTGCACGCCCCAGACGCCGAACAGGCGCAGCCCCGGCAGGCCGTAGAGATGGCCGTTCAAGCCCTGCAGCAGCAGCAACAGCCCGATGATGAATCCGAAGAAGCCGAGGAACACGCGGTCGCGCGAGGCGTAGGCCAGCGCCAGCGCGAGTGCGGCCAGCATCAGCAGGCTGCCGTAGACGGCGGCGGCGAGGGCGACGCCGGAGCGTTCGATCCGGCGGATGTCGACGGCCCGGGCCAGCACCGGCCGGAAACTGCCCCGCTCCGAGCCACGCGCTTCGAGGGTGAGTTCGACCGGCCCGCTCCAGTCCGCCGGCAGCAGGAAGCCGTAGCCGGTCGGCAGCACGCCCTCGTCGTCGCGCCAGCCGTAGAACCCGCCGATCTCGCTGCGCCAGCCGGCGTCGTCGCGCAGCTGCAGCGATTCGACGGGCTCGCGCGGCAGCCAGATCGCCCACCGGGTGGGCGCGCCGTTCCGGGGTTCCAGAGGCGGCAGCACGAAGCGCAGCCGTGCTTCGTGGAGGTCGTCTGCGCCGGGGGCCGGGCCGGGCTCGACGGCGACCGGCACCTGCTCGCCCGGACGCAGCTGGGTCGATGCCAGCAGCGCCACGAACAGCGCCAGCAGCAGCAACAGGCACCCTGCGATGGCCCAGGTGTGCCCCCGCATCGCGCGGGGCGGGCTCAGCTCCATGCGCGCGGTCCCGTGCATCGTGGACGCGGAAGCATCGCCCCGCACACGCCTCGACCCGCCGCCGGACGCGCAGCCTCTCCTGACGGGACTTTGATACCCCCTGCCTCGCCCAAGCGACACTCCCCTGTCTGTGACGTTTTCAGCAAATCGCGTGCCACGGTTTCCGTACCTGCGTCACATAATTATTGCATCTGTGCGTCGGGTCCAGCGGCGGGCGGGCACCAGCGCGCCAGCCCGGCCGCGCCGGGCGCTCGGCTACACTGCGCGGTCCTCACCGCAGCCCCGAGCCATCCGCCCCATGTCTTCCGCAGGCCCGACCGACTCCGCCGTTCCCGCCGACGCCGCCGCGCCGGTCCGCCAGGACTTCATCCGCCAGATCGTCCGCGACGACCTGGACAGCGGGAAGCACGCGGCGGTCCGCACCCGGTTCCCGCCGGAACCGAACGGCTACCTGCACATCGGCCATGCCAAGGCGATCTGTCTGAATTTCGGCGTCGCGACGGAATTCGGCGGCCGCTGCAACCTGCGCTTCGACGACACCAATCCGGAGAAGGAAGACCTCGCCTTCGTCCGCGCGATCGAGGACGACGTGCGCTGGCTGGGCTTCGAGTGGGCCGAGCTGCGCCACGCATCCGATTACTTCGAGGTCTACTGCCTCGCGGCCGAGAAACTGATCGCCCAGGGCGATGCCTTCGTCTGCGACCTGACCGCCGAGCAGGTGCGCGAATACCGCGGCACGCTGACCGAACCCGGCCGCAACTCGCCGTTCCGCGACCGGTCCACCGACGAGAACCTCGACCTGTTCCGGCGCATGCGTGCGGGCGAGTTCGCCGATGGCACGCGCACGCTGCGCGCCAAGATCGACATGAGCAGCGGCAACATGAACCTGCGCGACCCGGCGCTGTACCGGATCAAGCAGGTCACCCACCAGAACACCGGCGATGCCTGGCCGATCTATCCGATGTACGACTTCGCCCACGCGCTGGGCGATGCCATCGAAGGCATCACCCATTCGCTGTGCACGCTGGAATTCGAGGACCATCGCCCGCTGTACGACTGGGTGGTGGACCGGGTCGACCTCGCCGGCACGCCGTCGCTGCTGGCGCCGCTGACCCGCAACGGCGTCGAGAACGTCGCCGCGAAGCCGCGCCAGATCGAGTTCTCGCGCCTCAACATCAACTACACGGTGATGAGCAAGCGCAAGCTGACCCAGCTGGTCGGCGAAGGCCTGGTCGATGGCTGGGACGACCCGCGCATGTACACGCTGCAGGGCCTGCGTCGCCGTGGCTACACGCCGGCCGGCCTGCGCCTGCTGGTCGACCGCGTCGGTATCAGCAAGCAGAACTCGGTCATCGATTTCTCGGTACTGGAAGGCGCGCTGCGCGACGATCTCGATACGCGCGCGCCGCGCCGCATGGCGGTGGTCAATCCGCTGAAGCTGGTGCTGACCAACCTGCCCGACGGCCACGCGGAAACCCTGAGTTTCCCGAACCATCCCAAGGACGAGGCGCTGGGCACGCGCGAGGTGCCGTTCTCGCGCCAGCTGTGGATCGAGCACGACGATTTCGCCGAAGTGCCGCCCAAGGGCTGGAAGCGGTTGATCCCGGGCGGCGAAGTGCGCCTGCGCGGCGCCGGCATCGTGCGCTGCAACGAGGTCATCAAGGACGACAGCGGCGCGATCGTCGAACTGCGCGGCACCCTCGATCCCGAATCGCGTCCCGGCATGGAAGGCGCGAACCGCAAGATCAAGGGCACGATCCACTGGGTCAGCGCCGCGCATGCGGTGGAGGCCGAGGTGCGGCTGTTCGATCGCCTGTTCCTGGTCGAAAAGCCTGACGACGAGTCGACCGGCAAGACCTACCGCGACCATCTGAATCCCGAATCCAAGCGCAGCGTGACCGGTTACGTCGAGCCGGCTGCCGCAAACGCCGCGCCCGAGCAGTCGTTCCAGTTCGAGCGCCTCGGTTATTTCGTCGCCGACCGCTACGACCACACGGCGGGCAGGCCGGTGTTCAACCGCAGCGTGACGCTGCGCGACACCTGGGCGGCGGGCGCGGCCGGCTGACGCGCGCGGCCTGCGGGCGACGCGCATTCCGCGCGGGGGCGGTACCATCGCCGCGATGAACCGCCTGCGCGTCCTCGCCCTGCCCCTGTTGTCGGCCCTGTTGCTGGCGCTGGCGGCGTGCGCGGCGCCCGCGACGCCGATGCCGGAGACCGCACCGCCCCCCGTCACCGGCGTGCCCACGGCCATCGCCGCCGGGCCACAGATCGACACCCGCTGCCGCACCGACAGCGATTGCGCGGTCAAGAACGTCGGCAGCTGCTGCGGCTACCAGCCCGCCTGCGTCAACGCCGCCGCGCCGGTCGATCCCGCGGCGGTCCAGGCCGATTGTGCACGCCGCGGCATGGCCGGCGTCTGCGGCTTCGTCGAGATCCAGTCCTGCGCCTGCGTCGCGTCCCGCTGCGAAGCGGCCGACGGCGGGCGCCTGCTCCGCTAACCCAAGGTTGTCCCGTCCAATGCTGTATGCCCAGGTCCATCTGACCCTCCCCGCGTGGGTCCACGACCACGTCGATGCCTCGCGCGCCGTGCCCGGCGATGAGGCCAAGGTCGCGCTCGCGATCGAACTGTCGCGCCTGAACATCGAAGCGCAGAGCGGTGGTCCGTTCGGCGCCGTGGTCTTTGACCAGGCCGACCGCATCGTCGCCGTCGGCGTGAACCGGGTGATGCCGCACAGCTGCTCGGTCGCGCATGCGGAAACGATGGCCTACATGCTCGCGCAGCAGCGCCTGCAGACCCCGCGCCTCAACGAGCGCGGCGGCCCGATCACGCTGGCGACCTCGTCCCAGCCCTGCTGCATGTGCTACGGCGCGACCGTCTGGGCGGGTATCGACCGGCTGCTGATCGGCGCGCGTTCCGAAGACGTGGAAGCGCTGACCCCGTTCGACGAAGGCCCGCTGCCGGCCGACTGGATCGGCGCGCTGGAGGCGCGCGGCATCTCGGTGGTCCGCGACCTGCTGCGCGACGAGGCCCGCGCGGTGCTGCGCGCCTATGGCGAGACCGACGGAGCGAAGTACTGATGACCGACCTCGATCCAATCGCCGCCGATGCGACCTCCGCCGAGACCGCCGCGGCCTCGAAGCTGACGCCGATCAGCGGCCTGCTGTGCTACTGTCGCCCGGGCTTCGAGTCCGACCTGGCGGCGGAACTGACCGAACGCGCGGCCGGCGTGCACGTCGCCGGGTACGCCCAGACCAGGCGCAACGACGGCTACGTGCTGTTCCATTCCGACAACGGCCCGTCGCTGACCCATGAGCTGCCGTTCGCCGACCTGATCTTCGCGCGGCAGAAGCTGGTGCTGCTGACCGAACTGCGCGACCTCGACCCAACCGACCGCATCACGCCGATCTTCGAGGCGCTCGCCGGGCGTGGCCGCCACGGCGAGCTGCTGGTCGAGCATCCGGATTCCGACGAGGGCAAGCAGCTCGCGGGCCTCGCGCGCAGCTTCGCCAATGCGCTACGCCCGGCGCTGCGCAAGCGGGGGTTCCTCAGCCAGAAGGACGAGAAGCGGTTCCCGCGCCTGCACGTGTTCTTCCTGTCTGGCACGCACGCCTACCTGGCCCAGTCCGTGGTCGGCGACAGCGCGCCGTGGCCGCTCGGCATTCCGCGGCTGCGCACGCATGCCGATGCGCCGTCGCGTTCGGCGCTGAAACTCGAAGAAGCCTTCATGGCGCTACTGACCGAGCGCGAGCGCAACGCGCGCATCAAGCCGGGAATGCGCGCCGTCGACCTGGGCGCGGCGCCCGGCGGCTGGACCTGGGTGCTGACGCGCGAACACATGCGCGTGGTCGCGGTCGACAACGGCCCGATGCAGGCCGAACTGCTCGAGACCGGCCTCGTCGACCACCACCGCGTCGACGGCTTCCGCTACCAGCCCGTCGGTGCGGTCGACTGGCTGGTCTGCGACATGGTCGAGCAGCCGCGCAAGGTCGCCGAGCGCATGGCCACGTGGTTCCGCGAAGGCTGGTGCCGCAACGCGGTCTTCAACCTCAAGCTGCCGATGAAGAAGCGCTGGCAGGAAACGCTGCTGGCACTGGACCTGTTCGCCAACAACGCCGGCGAGCACGCGACGCTGACCATTCGCGCGCGCCAGCTCTACCATGACCGTGAAGAGATCACGGTCTACGCCAGCGTCGAGTAAGGAGACCGCCGATGGCCGCCGCCTGGATCACCGTCGTCGCCCCGTACCTGCCGGAGATCGTCCGGCTGGCAAGGCCGATCTTCACCCGCACGCCGCCGCCCCTGGTCGATCTGGGCCAGCAACGGCGCAACGACGTGGTCGATGCGCAGATCGTCGAACTGCAGGACGCCGCGAGCCAGAACGCCGATTCGATCGGCAAGCTCGCCGCCGACATGCAGAAGACCATCGAGGTCCTGCAGCTCGGCGCCCCCCGCATGGACCGCCAGCTCGTGCTGTCGACCCGGCTGGCGATCGTCGCGACCACCGCCGCGCTGCTCGCCTTCGCGCTGGCGGCGCTGGCCCTGCTGCGCTGAGCGACCCCGGAATCCGCCGCGGCTGAGCGGGCGGCTGGCGCAGCGTCGATCGCCCGGCATCGCGCGCAGACGCAGGGACGACGGCTTCGCGGCATACTCCGCGCCTTCGACCCGCGACCGGACCCACCATGGCCTCCAGCCTGCTCACCCTGCTCGACGACATCGCCACGGTCCTCGACGACGTCGCACTCCTGACCAAGGTCGCCGCGCGCAAGTCCGCCGGTGTGCTCGGCGACGATCTCGCGCTCAATGCCGAGCAGGTCACCGGGGTCAAGGCGGACCGCGAACTGCCGGTGGTCTGGGCGGTCGCCAAGGGCTCGGCGCGCAACAAGCTGATCTTGGTGCCGGCCGCGCTGGCGATCAGCGCCTTCCTGCCGTGGCTGGTGACGCCGCTGCTGATGCTCGGCGGCCTGTTCCTCTGCTACGAGGGCTTCGAGAAAGTCGTCCACAAGTTGCTGCACGCCAGGGAAGACGCGGCGACCAAGGCCACGCGGATCGCGGCGCTGGCCGGACCGGAGGTCGATCCGGTCGAGTTCGAGCGCGACAAGATCAAGGGCGCGATCCGCACCGACTTCATCCTGTCGGCGGAGATCATCGCGATCACCCTCGGCACGGTCGCCGGCCAGCCGTTCGTGACCCAGCTCGGCGTGCTCAGCGGCATCGCGGCGCTGATGACGATCGGCGTCTACGGTCTGGTCGCGGGCATCGTCAAGCTCGACGACGGCGGCCTCTACCTCAGCCAGCGCCCGTCGGGAATCGCCCGCGGCGTCGGCCGCGCCATCCTGCGCGCCGCGCCGTGGATGATGAAGACGCTGTCGGTCGTCGGCACCGCGGCGATGTTCCTCGTCGGCGGCGGCATCCTGACCCACGGCTTCCACGACGTGAACACCTGGATCCAGGAGACCGCGACCGGCCTCGGCGCACTGCCGACCGTGGGCGCGGTGCTCGGCGCATTGACGCCGACAGTCATCAACGGCGTCGTCGGCATCATCGCCGGCGGTGTGGTCGTCGGCGTGGTGACCCTGATCCGGCGCATGCGCGGCAAGCCCGCGCCCGCGCACTGACGCTCAGCAGGGCAGAACGAAGGCGCCGAGCCAGACCAGCAGGCCGGCGCACCAGATCGCGAGCATGACCAGCAGCGCTGCGGCGACGAGCGCAGCGCGCGCACGCGCTCGCCGTCCGCGCGTGCGGCGCCAGACCAGCAGCGGCACCAGCGCCCCGAGCAGCACGCCGGAGACCGCCACGCCCCAGCCCACCGCGTCGAACCAGAGCGGTCGCGGCATCGACTCCGGCGGGCACTGGCGCATCGCCCACAGCGGCGCGGATGTCGGCAACGCCAGCAGACCGGCCAGGACGCGCTGCATGCGCAGGCGCCCCGACATCAGCCGGCGGCCCGTTTCCACAGCAGGTTGCGCAAGGGCGGCAGCGCCTGCGCGACACCGAAGGCGTGGCTGCGCAGCAGCGTCGGCAGCAGGGCATCGCTGGAGAACACGCGGTTGATGCCGTCGAACGCGTGCGCCGCGACCGTATTGTCGCTGCGCCGCGTCCGCGCCCAGCGGGCCAGCCGCTGAGGCGCATCCCATGCGGCATCGATGCGCTGCGCATCGCCGATCGTCGCCGCCAGGGCCGCGACGTCGCGCAGGCCGAGATTCACGCCCTGGCCAGCCAGCGGGTGCACCACGTGCGCTGCGTCGCCGATGACCAGCACCCGACCCGCGCGCTGGGTGTCGCTGAGCTGGCGCCGCAGCGGAAACGCCACCCGCGGCGACACCGGCGTCAGCGCACCGAGGCGGCCGTCGGACGCCGTGGTGACCGCGGCTGCGAACGCCGCGTCGTCGAGACCGGCGACCCGCTGCGCCTCGGCATCGGGCAGGGTCCAGACAATCGAACAGGTGCCGTCGCCGCACGGCAGCAGGGCCAGCGGGCCGGTCGGCAGGAAGCGCTGCCACGCGGTGTCCTGGTGGGGCCGCGCGCTGCGCACGTAACAGACCACGCCGCGCTGGGCGTAATCGTGGCCGTCCGTGCCGATGCCGGCGAGCGTGCGCAGGGCGGATCCCGCGCCATCGGCCGCGATCGCCAGACGGGCCTCGATCCGCCCACCGCCTTCCAGCCGCAGGGCGACCGCGTCGCCGTCGTCGTCCAGTGCCTCGACGCGCGCCGGACTCCGGATCTCGACTCCGGCGCGCGCCAGCTGCGACCACAGCCGGTCGACGAGCAGGCCGTGCTCGACGATCCAGCCGAGTTCGCGCAGCGCCAGCCGGTCGGCGTCGAACGTCAGTTCGCTGCCGCCCGCCGCGTCCCAGACCTGCATGCGCCGGTAGGCATGCGCGCGCGTGCCGCGTACCGCATCCCAGACACCGATGTCGCGCAGCAACGCCGCGTTGTCGGGCGCGAAGGCGTAGACGCGCAGGTCCGGCGTCGCCGGCGACCAGGCGTCGGGCGCCTGCGCTTCGACCAGCGCCACGTCGAGATCGCGCGCGGCGAGCGCCAGCGCGCACGCCGCGCCGACGACGCCACCGCCGACGACGACCACGTCGCGCCGCCCACGCCGGCTCATGCGGCCCCCTCGCGGCACAGCGCCGGCACATCGCCGCGGTAACCCATCGCACCGCCGGCCAGCAGCGACTGCAGGCCGGAATCGCCGGCGATCGCCAGCAGGCCGAGGCTGCGCAGCGGGCGCAGCAGCGGCGAGGGATTGGCGGTCACGCGCGCCAGTCCGTCGGAAAACGCGAGCGTGCGCTTGCGATCCTCGAGGCGCCGCCCGGCGTACGCCGCCAGCCGCGCGGGCGCGCCGGCGTCCTCACCGGACGCGAGCGCTTCCGCCAGCGTCAGCGCATCGCGCAGGCCGAGATTGAAGCCCTGGGCGCCGATCGGATGCAGGCTCTGGGCCGCGTTGCCGACCAGCACCGCGCGGTCGGCCACGACGCGGTCGGCGACCACGCGCCGCGCGGGATAGACGCTGCGCGGACCCACGCCGGTCAGGCGTCCGGCACGCCAGCCGAACAGCGTCTGGATGCGCGCGACGAAGGCGGCATCGTCGAGCGCTGCGACCGCCTCGGCGGCCGCCGAGGCCACGCCATGCACCAGACCGTAGTGGCGATCGCCGCGCGGCAGCAACGCGGTCGGCCCTTCCGCGGTCAGGCGTTCGAAGGCGCGACCGTCGGGCGCGCGCTCCGCCCGCAGGCGCGCGACGAACAGGCGCTGGCCGTAGTCGTGCTGCTGCGCGCCGATGCAGAGCGCGGCCCGCACCGCGCTGTCGCTGCCGTCGGCGCCGACCACCAGCGCGGCCTGCACGCAGCGCTCGCCGTCGTCGTCCGCCAGTCGGACGGTCCGCAGCCCCGGTTCGCGCGGGGCATCGAATCCGACGAACCGCGCGGGCCGGTAGCGGGTGAGATGGGACAGCTCGGCGAGTCGCGCCTCGAGCGCCTCGCCGAAATCGCGGGCGACGACCACCTGGCCGAACCGGGTGCGCCCGTAGTCCGCCGCGTCCAGCTCGACGCGACCGAAGTCGCCCGCGCGGCTCACGTGGATCCGGCGGATCGGCCCGGTCGGTGCACGCAGCTTCTGCAGCACGCCGAGCGCGCCCAGCGCATGCACGCTCGCCTCGGCGAAACTGAGGTTGCGCTCGTCGAAGACCGCCGGCATCGTCCCGGCCGGACTCGCTTCGACCAGCGCTGTGTCGATGCCGACGCGATCGAGCGCGATCGCGAGACTTGCGCCGACCAGCCCGCCGCCGACGATCAGAACCTGGTGTGCCTGTGCCATGCGGCCATGATAAGCGGTGCCAGCGCAGGCCCGACGCCGCTCCGTTAGAATGCGCGCCAGCACGCCTTCCGCCTGTCCGGAGCTCCACCAGATGAACACCGTCGCCCGCCGCGCCGCCATCCTCGCCTCGCTCGTCGTCCTGATGGCCGCGACCCGCCTGCACCACTTCGGCGCGCTGCCGGATGCCTCGTGGGCCGTGTTCTTCATCGGCGGCTTCTATCTGCGCGCGTGGTCGCGCTGGGCGTTCCCGGCGCTGATGGGCCTGGCGGTCGCGGTCGACGCGTTCGTCATCACCAGCCAGGGCCTGTCGTTCTGGAGCCACTACTGCGTGTCGCCGGCGTACTGGTGCCTGATCCCGGCGTATTTCGCGCTGTGGGCCGGCGGCGGCTGGCTGCGTCGCCACAGCACCGGCGGCGTGGCGAAGACGCTGGGCCTGCTGGCCGCGAGCCTGGTCGCATCGGTCGTGGTCTGCCATCTGATCGCCCAGGGCAGCTTCTACTGGATCAGCAGCAGCGTCGCCGAGCCGACCATCGCCGGCTGGTGGAAGAACTACAGCGACTGGCTGCTGCCGTACGGACGCGTGACCGCGCTGTATGTCGGCGCCGCGGCGATGGTCCACGTGCTGCTGACCCGCGTGCTGCCGCAGCCGGCAGCGCCGCGCGCGCTGCAGCCCGACTGACCGCCGCGTCGCGCAGATGGGCAACCGCCTCTCGACGATCTACACCCGCACCGGCGACGACGGCTCGACCGGACTCGGCGACGGCACCCGCACCGGCAAGGACGCGCTGCGCGTCGCGGCCTACGGCACGGTCGACGAGGCCAACTCGACGATCGGCCTGCTGCTCGCGGCCGACATGGCCGACGACATCCGCGCACTGCTGACGACGGTGCAGCACCAGCTGTTCGATCTCGGCGGCGAGCTGTGCATTCCCGGCCATGCGGCGATCGACGATGCCGACATCGACCGGCTCGAGCAGCAGCTCGACCACTACAACGACGACCTGCCACCGCTGAAGGATTTCATCCTGCCCGGCGGCGGCGAAACGGCCGCGCGCTGCCACGTCGCACGCACCGTGGTCCGGCGCGCCGAACGCGAGGCGGTCGCCCTGTCACGCGAGGAAGCGGTCCGGCCGCAGGCGATCCGCTACCTCAACCGCTTGTCGGACCTGCTGTTCGTGCTGGCGCGGGTGCTGGCTCGCGCCGGCGGCCACGGCGAGGTGCTCTGGCACCACACGCGGCGGCGCTGAGCGATGCATCACCCGATCAGCTTCGGTAGCGACGATCGCCGGGTGATCCCGGTGTTCTCCCACGCCAGTTGCCTCGACCACGACACGGGGCCCGGCCATGCCGAGCGACCGGCGCGGCTGGCAGCGGTCATCGAGGCGTTGCAGGCGGCCTTTCCCGAGCTCGAGCTGCGGCAGGCCCCGGCAGCGACGCGCGGGCAGCTGCAGCGCGTGCACGACGACACCCTGCTGACGACGGTGCTCGAATCGCAGCCGACCGGCCGCATTCCGCTGGACGCGGACACCGTGCTGTCGCCGGGTTCGGCGACCGCGGCGCTGCATGCGGCCGGCGCCGGCGTCGCGGCCGTCGACGCGGTGCTTAACGGCGACGTGCGCCGCACGTTCTGCGCGGTGCGGCCGCCGGGCCATCACGCCACCGGCGCGATCGCGATGGGCTTCTGCCTGTTCAACAACATCGCCGTCGCCGCGGCGCACGCCCTCGAGCGCTATGGCCTGACGCGGGTGTCGATCGTCGATTTCGACGTCCACCACGGCAATGGCACCCAGGCGATCTTCGAGCACGAACCGCGGGTGCAGTATCTGAGTTCCCACCAGCTGCCGCTGTTCCCCGACACCGGCCTGCGCGCCGAGCGCGGCGTCGGCAACGTCGTCAATGCGCCGTTGCCGCCGGGCACCGGCAGCAAGCGTTTCTGCGAGGCGTGGCGCGACACGCTGCTTCCGGAGCTCGATGCGTTCGCGCCGCAACTGGTGCTGGTCTCGGCCGGGTTCGATGCGCACTGGCGCGACCCGCTCGCCCAGCTGCAGCTCGACGCCGAAGACTTCGCCTGGCTGACCGGCGAACTGGTGGCGCTGGCCGGGCGGCATGCCGACGGGCGGATCGTCTCCATGCTGGAAGGCGGTTACGACCTGCAGGCGCTGCGCGAGTGCAGTGTCGCCCACGTGCGAGCACTGTCGGCGCGCTGAGCGCGGCCAGCGCTCACCCCATCGTCCGAAGACTCGGTGGTCAGCGCAGCGCGGCGACGCGGCGCCACGCCCACGAAAATTCCCGCCTGTTGCGTCGCGAACCCGCCGGTTTCGAGCGGCGTTCGGGCCCGCGCGCGACTTCCATTCAGCTTGAAGCGGGCCGAAGCGCACACCCGCGATTCCGCGCCGCGCGACACGTGAACGGCGCGCGCCGGCGCTGGATTGCCGCACCTTCGGGGATGCGGCATGCTGGCGCCCGTTTTCCCGCTGAACGGATTGCCCGTGCGCACCGCCCTTCGTCTGCTTCCCCTTCCGTTCTGCATCGCCGCTTCCCTCGCCGCCCATGCCGATGACGAGCTCCGTCCGAACTACTGGGCGCTGTGCCCGATCGAGGACTCGGTTCCGATGTTCGCGGACGCGCAGGCCCCGGTCGGCTCGGTCGAGGATCGCGAGAACCAGCCGACCGATATCGACGGCGACGAGCTGTCGGGCATCAGCGGCCAGAACGCCAACGTCACCGGTGACGTGACGCTGCGCCGCGGCGACCAGTTCCTCGGCACCGACAACCTCGACTATTCGCAGGAAGAAGGCACCTTCGTCGCCAGCGGCAACGTCCGCTACCAGGACCGCGGCATGCGCGTCGTCGCCGACCGGCTCGAGGGCGACACCCTCGCCGAGTCGTACAAGATGGATCGCGTGCGCTACCAGCTGACCGCGCGACGCGGCAACGGCGGCGCCGACGAGATCCGCATGGACGGCACCCAGGGCGCGCTGCTCGGTTCGACGTACTCGACCTGCCCGCCCAGCGACCGCTGGTGGGAGCTCAAATCCAAGCAGATCGACATCGACACCGACATGGGCATGGGCACTGCGCGCGGCGCCACGCTGCGAGTAGGCAAGGTGCCGGTGCTGTACGTGCCCTGGTTCCGCTTCCCGATCGACGAACGCCGCCTGTCCGGCCTGCTGTTCCCGCGTATCTCGCAGTCCGGGCGCAACGGCTTCGACTACAGCCAGCCGATCTATCTGAACCTGGCGCCGAACTACGACATGACGCTGGAGCCGCGCTGGATGAGCAAGCGCGGCGTGAGCCTGGCGACGGAATTCCGCTACCTCAACGACGGCGGCCAGGGCGAATTCGATTTCAACGTCTTGCCGTCCGACGGGCTGACGGTCGACGACCGCGAGCTAGAGCTGGTGGAGGTACCGATCGCCCAGAACCGGCGCGAGGAGGACCGTTTCATGCTCAGCTACAGTGGTCGCCAGGCATTGACCCGAGGCTGGCAGGCCCGCGCGAACCTGACGTACATGAGCGACCCGAGGTACCTGGAGGATTTCAGCAACAACATCGACGGCATCTCCAGCACATCCACGCGCAGCACGTTGGGCGTGTTCGGGCGCGGCCTATATTGGAACGCGGCGATCGGCGCCGACTACTATCAACTCACGGACTACACGCTCGCGGACAGCCGGCTTGCCTACCACCGTCTGCCTTACGCCCAGGTCAGCTGGGAACAGCCTGTTGGCAGCCGATTCGTCGCTGGCCTGGACGCTCAGGCGACGAAGTTCAGTCATACGGATTCCGATGCACGCCCCGGGGGGGCACGTGTCGACGTCAAGCCCTATATCAGTATGCCGATAGAGGGCGCCAGCTGGTTCGTACGGCCGACCGTGGCCTGGCGCTATACCGGATACGACCTATCGAACGAGCTTGCGGAGCAGGTTGCACGCGCAAATCGCCTTGATTCCGTCAACGATTCGCCCAGCCGGGTCCTGCCGATCGCGTCCGTCGACGCCGGCCTGTTCTTCGACCGGGACACCAGCTTCCGGGGCGAGCGGTTCCTCCATACGCTCGAGCCCAGGGTCTTTTTCTTGCATACGCCGTACCGGGACCAGACGGACCTGCCCGTCTTCGACACGCGCGACCTGACCTTCAGCTGGGGCCAGCTCTTCCGCGACAACCGCTACTCCGGCGCCGACCGTCAGGCCGATGCGAACCAGATCACCCTGGCCACGAGCACCCGCCTGATCCGAGAATCGGACGGCATGGAAAAGTTATCCGCGAATCTGGGGCAGATCATCTATCTGGACGATTCGCGCGTGACGCTCCCCAACCGGGCACCGATCGAGCGCGGCCGCTCGGCCTGGGTGGCCGATACGAATTATGCCGTCAACGATCGCTGGACCATCGGCGCCAGTTACCAGTGGGATCCGAAGAGCCGCCAGGAAGATCTGGCAAGCCTGCGCTCGCGCTATCTGATCGGCGACGAAGGCATCGCGAATTTCTCCTATCGCAGCCGTGGCGACCTGATCGAGCAGGCGGATCTCTCGTTCCTGTACCCGATCTCGCCGGCGTGGAGCGTCATCGGGCGGTACTACTACTCGCTGACGGACAATCGCATGCTCGAAGGCATTGCCGGCTTCCAGTGGGACAGCTGCTGTCTCGCGGCCCGGGTCGTGGCGCGTCGCTACCTGCGCAATCGCCAGGGGGAGCTGAACAACGCGATCATGTTCGAACTTGAACTGAAGGGTCTCGGCTCGGCCGGCCCCAACACGGAAGACCGTTTGCGCCGTGCTATTCTCGGCTACTACCGAGACGACCTCTACCTCGTGCCGCCGTCCGAGCTTCGCAACAGCGACGACGATGAAACCCTCGCCCCGGGCCTGAGCCAATGAAAACACTCCTCCATTCCCTGGCGGTCGCTGCCGCGCTGTTCGCGTCCGTCGCGCATGCCCAGCAGGTCCAGCCGCTGGACCGAATCGCCGCGGTCGTCGACGAGGACATCATCCTCGCCAGCGAACTCGAACGTGCGGTCGCCAACATCCAGGGCCAGTACGCCACGCGCCAGGACCAGCTGCCGCCGCGCGAAATCCTCGAGCGCCAGGTCCTGGAGCGCCTGATCCTGCTGCGCCTGCAGACCGCGCGTGCCCAGCAGACCGGCGTCAACGTCAGCGACGAGGAAGTCGACGCCGCGATCTCCGGCATCGCCCAGCAGAACAACTTCACGATGGACCAGCTGCGCCAGCAGCTCGCCGGCGACGGCATGGGATTCGACGACTTCCGCGCCTCGCTGCGTGACGAGCTGATGATCCAGCGCATGCGCCAGCGCTTCGCGCAGACCCGCGTGTCGGTCAGCGACGCCGAGGTCGACACCGCGCTGGCCGCGCAGTCGGGCGGCGTGCAGTACCGCCTGGCGCATATCCTCGTCGCCCTGCCCGAAGGCGCGACGCCGCAGCAGATCCAGACCGGCCAGCAGAAGGTCGATGGCATCAAGAGCCTGCTCGACCGCAACGAGATGGAATTCGGAGCCGCCGCAGTGCGCTACTCCGACAGCCCGAACGCGCTGGAAGGCGGCGATCTGGGCTGGCGCCGGGTCGATGAGATCCCGGCGGCGTTCGCGTCGGCGATGACCGGCCTCGAGCCTGGCCAGATCATCGGCCCGATCCGGGGTCCCAGCGGCTTCCAGCTGCTGCAGCTGGTCGACACCCGCGAGGGCGACGGCCAGGGCGGCGCCGGCAGCGTCACCCAGTACCAGGCGCGTCACATCCTGATCCGTGCCCCGGCCGGCCAGGACAGCGAGGCGCGTGCCCGCATCGACACCCTGCGCGCGCGCATCGAGGGCGGCGCCGACTTCGCGACCGTCGCGACCGAGACATCGGAAGACAACAGCAGCAAGGAACGCGGCGGCGACCTCGGCTGGTTCACGCAGGACGAGTTCGGCCCCGAATTCGGCGCCGAAGTCGCTGCGTTGTCCGACGACGCGGTCTCGCAGCCCTTCCGCACCCAGGCCGGCTGGCACATCGTCCAGCGCACCGGCTCGCGCCAGTCCAGCGCCACCGACAACACCCGTCGCGCCCAGGTGCGCGAGTCGATCGGCCAGCGCAAGCTGGAGGAAGAATGGGACCGCTACGTCCGCGAACTCCGCGGCGAGGCCTACATCAGCGTCCGCACCGGTCCCGACGCCGATCCCGAGGTCGGCGGCGGCTGATGTCGCGTCCCCGGCTGGCGCTGGTCCCGGGTGAGCCGGCCGGCGTCGGACCGGAACTGTGCGTGCGCGCCGCCTGGCGCGGCTGCGATGCCGATCTGGTCGCGATCGGCGATGGCCCCACCCTGATGCGCGCGGCCGAGGCCATCGGCCTGGCCCTGACCCTGGTCGATGCCGAAACGGTCGATGCCCCGCCCGGCACCCTGCGCCTGATCGAGTTGCCGCATGCGCGGCTGCCCGCGTTCGGAACCCCCGCACCCGAGAACGCCCACAGCGTCATCGATGGCCTGCGGCACGCGGCCGCCGGCTGCCGCCAGGGTCGCTTCGATGGCCTGGTGACCGGTCCGGTGCACAAGGCCGCCATCAATGCGGGCGGCATCGCCTACACCGGCACGACCGAATTGCTGGCCGACGATGCCGGCTGCGAGGTCGTGATGATGCTCGCGAGCCCGACCCTGCGGGTCGCGCTGGCCACGACGCATCTGCCGCTGCGCGCCGTGCCCGACGCGATCACCGCAGCGCTTCTCGAGCGCGTATTGCGGATCGTCGACCGCGCGCTGCGTACCGATTTCGGCATCGAACGCCCCACGATCGCGGTGCTGGGCCTCAACCCGCACGCGGGCGAGGACGGCCATCTCGGCACCGAGGAACGCGACGTCATCGCGCCCGTGCTGGATCGGCTGCGCGCCGATGCTCTGCACCTGCTCGGCCCCTTGCCCGCCGACACCGCCTTCCTGCCGGCGCGGCTCGCAGAGGTCGACGCGGTCCTGGCGATGTACCACGACCAGGGCCTGCCGGTGCTGAAGTTCAGCGGCTTCGAATCCGCGGTCAACCTGACCCTCGGCCTGCCCTACCCGCGCGTCGCCGTCGACCACGGCACGGCATTGCCGCTGGCCGGTACCGGCCAGGCGGATCCGTCGAGCCTGTTCGCCGCGATCGACCAGTGCGCGCGACTCGCCCGCCAGCGCATGGCATACGCGTCGTGAGCGCCGGCGCGTCGCCCGGTGCCCTGCCGGCTATCGGCTGGGACGATTTCGCCCGGGTCGAACTCCGCGTCGGCCGGGTCCTGTCGGCGGCGCCGTTTCCGGCGGCGCGTCGACCCGCCTACATCCTGCATGTCGATTTCGGCGAGGCCATCGGCGTGCGCAAGTCCAGCGCGCAGATCACCGACCGCTACACGCCCGAGAATCTCGTCGGCCGCCTGGTCGTCGCCGTGGTCAATCTGACGCCGCGGCAGATCGGACCGATGATGTCCGAGTGCCTGGTCACCGGCTTCCACGACGCCGATGGCGCGGTCACGCTGTGCATCCCCGATTCCGACGTGCCGCTGGGCACGCGGCTGGCATGAGGCCCCGCACCGGGTCGCACGTGCCGTCGTCTACTTCGAGTTCCCCGCCATGAGCCGTCACACCCCGTCCGCACCCGGCAGCTTCGGCGCGCCGCCGAAGAAGTCACTGGGCCAGAACTTTCTCCACGAACGCGGCGTCATCGACAAGATCGTGCTCGCGATCGCGCCGACACCCGGCGACCGCATCGTCGAGATCGGTCCCGGCCAGGGCGCGATGACCTTCCCGCTGCTCGACCGGCACGGCGCGCTGACGGCGATCGAATTCGACCGCGACCTGCTCGCGCCGCTGACCGCCCAGGCCGCTGCCCACGGCGCGCTGACGCTGGTGCATGCGAACGTGCTCGACGTCGACCTGACCGCACTCGCCGACGGCACGCCGATCCGGCTCGTCGGGAACCTGCCCTACAACCTGTCGTCGCCGATCCTGTTCCACGCGCTCGACCACGCGCCGGCCATCGTCGACATGCACTTCATGCTGCAGAAGGAAGTCGTCGAGCGCATGGCCGCCGGTCCCGGCAGCAAGGTCTACGGCCGCCTCAGCGTGATGCTGCAGGCCTATTGCGAGGTCACCGCGCTGTTCACCGTGGGCCCCGGCGCATTCCATCCGCCGCCGAAGGTCGATTCGGCCGTCGTGCGTCTGCGTCCCCGGCCGCCGGCGAGCATCGGCATCGACGACCGCGCGCGCTTCTCCAACCTCGTCCGCGCGGCCTTCGGCCAACGCCGCAAGACCCTGCGCAACGCGCTGAGCACACTCTGCGACGCCGACTTCATCCTCGCCGCCGGCATCGATCCGCAGCTGCGCGCCGAGCAGCTCGCGGTCGCCGATTTCGTGCGTCTCGCCAACCAGCCGCCGGCCGTGTAGTCGAAGGATTCAGTCCCGGCGGCTACACTGGGCGCACATGGACGAAACCGCCGACTACACACTGGAAATCCAGATCGCCACGCGCTTCCTCGACGACGAGTCGAAGCCGGACGACGACCGGTACGTGTTCGCCTACACGATCCAGATCCGCAACGTCGGCCGCCGGCCGGCGCAGCTCGTGTCGCGCCACTGGATCATCACCGACGCGCACGGCCGGGTCGAGGAAGTCCGCGGCGACGGCGTCGTCGGCGAGCAGCCGCGGCTCGAGCCCGGCGAAGCGTTCACCTACACCTCGGGCGCGGTGCTGAAGACCGCCGTCGGCACGATGGAAGGCAGCTACGACATGCTCGGCGACGATGGCGCGCACTTCGATGCGCCGATTCCGCCGTTCACGCTGTCGATTCCCAGAACCCTGCACTGATGGCGATCTGGGCCATCGGCGACCTGCAGGGCTGTTACGGCCCGACCCAACGCCTGCTCGATGCGATCCGCTTCGACCCGGCGGCCGACACGCTGTGGTTCTGCGGCGACCTCGTCAACCGCGGCGGGGAATCGATCGAAACCCTGCGCTTAGTGCATTCGCTGCGCGACAACGTGGTCAGCGTGCTCGGCAACCACGACCTGTCGCTGCTGGCGATCGCCGAGCGCCGCGAGGAAGACCAGCGCAAGGTCAATGCCGACCTGCAGGGCGTGCTGTTCGCGCACGACCGCGACGTGCTGCTGGACTGGTTGCGCGGCTGCCCGCTGCTGCACGTGGACCGTGCGCTCGGCTGGATGATGCTGCACGCCGGTCTGGCGCCGCAGTGGACCACCGAACTCGCGGTGCAGCACGCCGGCGAGATCGAACGCAAGCTGCGTGGCATCGGCTACCGCAAGCTGCACAAGAGCAAGTACGGCGGCCGCCCGGCGCGGTCGCCGCGGCTCGCGGGACCGGACCGCGACCGCGCGATCATCAACGTCTTCACCCGCATGCGCTATTGCGCGCCGCGCGGACGCATCGCGTTCGAGGAAAAGGGCGTGCCCGGCACCCAGCAGCCCGGCCTCTACCCCTGGTACGAAGTGCCCGGCCGCGCCGAGCGCGACCTCAAGATCGTCTGCGGCCACTGGTCGACGCTGGGCCTGTTCATCGGCCACGGCGTGCACGCGCTCGACACCGGCGCGGTGTGGGGCGGCAAGCTGACCGCGTTGCAGCTTGATGCCGACAGCCTGCGCATCGTCCAGGTGCCCGGGCGGGACGTGACGCCGCCGCGCTGAGGCGTCTACGCCTGCGCGTTCCGGACCACGGACATCGGCATCGGTGCATCGTCCCTGCGGTCTGCCGACAGTCAGACCGCGACGTACTCCACGAAGTCGAACGCCACCGCATGCCGTGTGTCGGCCGGGTGCGTCGTCCGCGCGACCTCGCGCCACCGGACGGCGTCGAACGCGGGGAAGAACGCATCGGCGCCGTCGACAACGGTATCGACGTGGGTCAAGTGCAGACGGGTCGCCAGCGGCAGGGTCAGCGCATAGATCTCGCCGCCGCCGATGACGCAGAGCTCGTCGGCGGCGGCGCACTGCGCCAGCGCCGCATCGAGCGAAGCGACCGCTTCCATGCCCGCGAAGGGCACCGCGCCGCTGCGCGTCAGGACGAGGTTGCGACGCCCCGGCAAGGCACGCCCCAGCGATTCGGCAGTCTTGCGCCCCATCAGCACCGGCTTGCCGATCGTCAACGCCTTGAAGTGGCGGAAGTCGTCGGGCAGGTGCCAGGGCATCGCATTGCCGCGGCCGATCGCCCGATGGCGATCCAGCGCCGCGACGAGGACCAGGGCGGGCCGGCTCACTCGGCGTCCAGCGTGGCGCGCAGGCGACCGGTCGACGCGAAGTCCCAGTCGCCGCCGAACGCGATGTCGTCGACGCGCCACTGCGCGTCCTCGCAGCGCATCAGCGCATGGTCGCGCCAGCGCGCATCGCCCTGCCCGGCATGGGCCAGCTCGACGGCCACGCGCGTCGGCGCAGCGGGATCCGCCGCCGCCGACAGCACGGCGGTCGGGCCTTCGAACAGGCTGGTGAACAGGCTGCCTTCGATGAAGGACGGCTTGTCGTCCGGCGATGCGGCGATGTCGCTCTGCTGCCGCAGACGCGCGCCTGCGATCGAGGCCCGCATGCCGGACGTCAGCAGCGGGCCGAGCGTGCGCATCGCGTCGGCCGATGGCAGCCCACGGGGATCCAGGGCGACGACCTGCCGGTAGAACGTCGCGGCGGCATCGACCGGCGACGCCCCGGCGCAAGCGGCTGCCGATTCGACGTCACCTCGCACGGGCATCTGCTGACAGCCCGCGACGACCAGCGTCGCGACGAACGCACCGACGGCGCGCGCATCGCTCATACCGCGATCGGTGCCTTGATCGCCGGCGCCGGGTCGTAGCCTTCGATCGCGATGTCGTCGAAACGGAACCCGAACAGATCGGTGACGTCCGGATTGAGCCGCAGCGTCGGCAGCGCGCGCGGCGTGCGCGTCAGCTGCTCGCGCGCCTGATCAAAGTGGTTCGAATACAGGTGCGCATCGCCCAGCGTGTGCACGAAATCGCCGACGCCAAGCCCGCACACCTGCGCGACCATGTGGGTCAGCAACGCGTAGCTGGCGATGTTGAACGGCACGCCGAGGAAGATGTCGCCGCTGCGCTGGTAGAGCTGGCAGCTGAGCTTGCCGTCGACGACGTAGAACTGGAACAGCGCATGGCACGGCATCAGCGCCATCTCCGACAGCTCGCCGACGTTCCAGGCGCTGACCACCAGACGACGCGAATCCGGATTGCGGCGGATCTCGTCGACCAGCCACTGCATCTGGTCGATCGTGCGGCCGTCGGCCGTCGCCCAGCGACGCCACTGCTTGCCGTAGACCGGCCCCAGTTCGCCGTCGGCGTCGGCCCATTCGTCCCAGATGCTGACCTTGTGGTCGCGCAGATAGGCGACGTTCGTATCGCCCTGCAGGAACCACAGCAACTCGTGGATGATCGAACGCAGATGCAGCTTCTTCGTCGTCAACAGCGGGAAGCCGGCGTTGAGGTCGTAGCGCATCTGCCAGCCGAACACGCTGCGCGTGCCGGTCCCGGTGCGGTCGGACTTCTCGGCGCCGTGCTCGAGCACGTGCTGCAGCAGATCGAGGTACTGCTTCATCGCGATCTCCGGATCAATCGGGGCGATGCATGCATCGCTTATTTTGTGTCGACGGCCGCCGCGGGCGGCACCGGCTGCAGCGTGGGCGCACTGCGCGACTTCCACAGCAGGAACAGGCCGAGCGCGATCAGCGGCAGCGACAGCACCTGGCCCATCGTCAGCCAGCCGAACGCCAGATAGCCGAGCTCGGCATCGGGAACACGCACGAACTCGACGACGAAGCGGAACACGCCGTACAGCAGCGCAAACAGGCCCGACACCGCGTAGCGCGGCCGCGGCTTGCGCGAGAACCACCACAGCACCGTGAACATCACCAGGCCCTCGAGGAAGGCCTGGTAGAGCTGCGAGGGATGCCGCGCGAACTGGTCCAGCGCGCCGGTCGCGAATTCGCTTTGCAGGCGTTCGGCCGACCAGCCGCGGAAGGCGGGATCGGTCGGGAACACCACGCCCCAGCCGGCCTGCGTGTACTTGCCCCACAGCTCGGCCCCGATGTAGTTGCCGAGGCGGCCGAAGCCGAGCCCCGGCGGCACCCACGGCGCGACGAAGTCCATGACGTCGAAGAAGTGCAGGCCCTGCCGGCGCGTCCACCACCACGCCGCCACCAGCACGCCAAGCAGGCCGCCATGGAAGCTCATGCCGCCGTCCCAGACCTTGAACAGCATCAGCGGGTTCTGCAGCAGGTCACCGAACGCGTAGAACAGCACGTAGCCGATGCGTCCGCCGAGCACCACGCCGACGATGCCGTAGAACAGCAGGTCGCCGAACTGCTCGACGTTGACGCCGGGCAGGCGCCCGGCGCGGATCCGGCTGCGGCCCAGCAGGTAGGCGACGCCGAACGCCAGCAGGTACATCAGCCCGTACCAGTGGATCGAAGGCTGGAACGGGCCCACCTGCGGCAGGTGGACGGCGATCGGATCGATCTGGTGGAGGATCGTCATCGGGTCAACGCGGCAGGGGGTGGGTCGGCTCGTCGACCGGCGGCGTCGGCTCGCCGCGGACGCGCATCGCGTTGCGCTTGGCCCACAGGTTCAACAGTTCGACCGCGGCCGAGAAGCCCATCGACCCGTAGATGTAGCCACGCGGGATGTGGATACCGAAGCCGTCGAGCACCAGATACAGACCGATCAGCACGATGAAGGCCAGCGCCAGCATCTTCACCGTCGGATTGGCGTCGATGAACTTGCCCAGCGGCTGGGCCGCCAGCAGCATCACCGTGACCGCGATCAGGATCGCGGCGACCATCACCGGGATGTAGTCGCCGGCCATGCCGACCGCGGCGATCACCGAGTCGAGCGAGAACACGATGTCGATGACCGCGATCTGCGCGATCACGGTCCCGAACGAGGCCACTGCCTTGCCGGTCGAACCGTGGGCTTCGGGATCCTCGCCCTTGACCTGCTCGCGGATCTCCATCGCACCCTTCACGACCAGGAACAGGCCGCCGAGGATCAGGATCAGGTCGCGCACCGAGATGCCGCGTCCGAACAGCTCGAACAGCGGATCGGTCAGGCGCGCCAGCCAGGCGAGCGTCAGCAGCAGGCCGATGCGCGTGATGCACGCCACGGCGATACCGAACTTGCGCGCGAACTCGCGCTTCTCGACCGGCAGCTTGGCGACCGCGATCGAGATGAAGACGAGATTGTCGATGCCCAGCACGATCTCGATCGCACTCAACGTGATCAGCAGGATCCAGACCTGCGGGTCGGTCAGCAGTTCCATCATGGGACGTGATTCCTAGAGTGAAGTGTTCTTGTCGCGGCGATGGTACGGAACGGATGTCCCGGCGCCGTCATGTCCAGCGCGGCCCCAGCACCAGGCCCCAGACCAGCAGCACGTTGAGCATCAGCACGAACACGGCGGCCGAGCCCATGTCCTTGGCCCGGCCCGCGAGCGCGTGGTGCTCGGGCCCGTAACGCTCGATCACCGCCTCGATCGCCGAATTCAGCAGCTCCGCCGCCAGCACCAGCAGGCAGCTGCCCAGGAGCAGCGCCCGTTCGATGCCGGTGTCGCCGAGCCAGATCGCCAACGGCCCCATCACGGCCAGCGCGTAGACCTCGAGCCGGAACGAGGACTCGTGCAGCCAGGCCGCACGCAATCCCTGCAGCGACCAGACCGTGGCCTTGAGCATCCGCGCGGGGCTGCGCGGCAGGTGCCCGGTCTCGTCGGCCATCAGGCGTCACCGGCCGCGTCCCGCAAGACCGGCATGGCGGCATCGCGGGGAACGGAGCGCGCCGGGCGGGCCCGCGGGGCGATCGGTGACATGGAGGACCGGACAGGATCGGCAAGCGCCGCGAAGGCGCGATTTTGCCACAGGCGTCCGGGCGGAGTGCGTTCCCGGCCTGGTTTGCAAAGCATCCGGCCGGCTGTTTCACTGGCCGCCGGCTTTTCCCGGAGACTTCGCATGTCGATCCGCATCCTGCGTGCCCGCGTCCCGTTGCTGCTGGTCGTTGCGCTGCTGCTCGGCGGATGCGCGGGTCTGCCGTCCGCGATGGACGAAGGCGTGACGCCCGCCCTGGATCCGGTGTCGTCCGACGTCTGGGCGACGGACATGGCGCGCTTCGCGGCCGAAGACGCCGCGTCCCCGCCGCCCGCGCGGCCGATCGTGTTCACCGGCAGCTCGTCGGTGCGGATGTGGACGACGCTGGCGACGGACTTCCCGGGCATTCCGGTCCTCAACCGTGGCTTCGGCGGCTCGCAGGTCCGCGATGCGGTCTGGTACGCCGACGAGGTCGCGGTGCGCTACCAGCCGCGCCAGATCGTGCTCTACGCCGGCGACAACGATGTCGCCGAAGGCCGCACGCCGCAGCAGGTGCTCGCCGATACGCAGGCCTTCATCGCACGCGTCCGTCGCGATCTGCCGGCGACGCCGATCGCACTGCTGGCGATCAAGCCCAGTCCCTCGCGCGTGGAACTGCTCGCCGCCCAGCGCGCGACCAACGACCTGGTCCGGACCTGGGCCGCGACCCAGCGCAACGTCGCCTTCATCGACGTATTCACGCCGATGCTCGATGCCGACGGCGTGCCGCGCGAGGACCTGTTCATCGGCGACCGTCTGCACATGAACCCGGCGGGATACGCGCTGTGGCGTGGCATCGTCGAGCCGTATCTGGTGCGCTGAGGCGAACGTTCACTCCGGTCGAATCCGCGGCATTCGACACTGGCCCGACCTGCCGCCCCCGCGAGGTTCCCATGCGCCCTGCCCGCCCTGCAGCGCTCGCTGCGTTGATGCTCGGAGCCGCCATGCCTGCCGTATTCGCCCAGTCCACCGTGTCGCCGCAACAGCCCGGCGACGCCGGTTATGTCGAACTCCTGCAGGCCGCGACCGCGCCGGTGCGCGACGCCTTCGGCGACACGGTGCGGGTCGAGGTCGAGCGGCTGGACCGGCTCGGCCGCTGGGCGTTCCTGCAGGGCAGCCTGCGCGGCGCCGACGGTGGTCGGCCCGACTACGCGGGGACGCCGTTCGCCGAACGCGCGGCGCAGGGCGGCATGTCGGAGGTCTACGTGGCCCTGCTGCAGGTGCCAGTGGACGGGCGCGCTGCCGGCCATGCGGATGCCGGGGCCGCTGCGGCGCAGGCCGCACCGCACGCGGCTTCGCCCGGCGCGGATGCGCCTTCGGCGAAACACGGCGACGCTGGTGCGTGGACGCTGGTTGATCACGCGATCGGTCCGTCCGATGTCAGCTGGCTGACCTGGCCGGAGCGCCACGCAGCGCCCCGCCAGCTCTTCGGCTTCTGACGACCGCATCGCACCGCAAACGAAACGGGCCGACGCGATGTCGGCCCGTGCGGTCCCACGCCTGAGCCATCAGCGCGGTGGCGTGATGATCTCGTAATCGCCCGACGCGCCGCCCCAGCTGATGCGCTGCGAGCCGTCGGCATTGACGTTGTTGGAGCCGATGAAGGTCGGCCGGCCGTTCTCGAAGCCGGCGAAGAACACCACGTGCGACTGGCCGTCGCGCTGCATCAGCACCACGTCGCCGGCTTGCGCGGCCTGCAGCGACGTCGTCCGCCAGCCGTCGCCCTTGAGGTTCGACGCGAGCTGGTCCACCGACGCGCTGGCCTGGCCGGCGTCGATCAGGCCCGCGTTCTGCAGCACCGCGGACACGAAGTTGGCGCAGTTGACGTTGTTCGGCACCCAGGACTGCATGGGCAGCTCGTCGCTGTATTTCAGCTCCCCGGCATTGCGGCCGATGAACTGCTCGGCGATCGCGGCCGCGTTCCGCCCGCCGCCGACGCTGCCGGGACCCGTCACGACATCCGGCCCCGCGACGCCACCTCCGGAGTCCGCGCCGGCCGAGCCACCGGCCGCGCCGGGCACGACGAGCGTGGATCCGGCGTAGATCAGATCGGCATCGCGGATCTGGCTGTTGGCTGCCATCAGGGCGTCGACCGACGTGCCATAGCGGGCCGCCAGCCCGGATAGCGTCTCGCCCCAGGCGATGTGGTGGGTCGCGCCGCCGACTGCGGTCATCGTGTCGTCTCCGGTTCGGGCCATGTGGTCCATCGCGGCAGGCGCCCGGGACCGATGCCCCACCTTCGCGCCTGCAGGCACGCGGCTCAATCTGGGAGTGACCCTAGTCGGGACGCGTCGCCCATTCAGTCGCCGGCCCTCCGGCATGCGGTCAGACGGCGCGCCTCGGTGCATCGCCCGGCTGGTAGAGGCTCAGCACGTTGCCGTCCGGATCGCGGAAGTCCAGCGTCCAGCCGCCATCGGGCGCGGCGCTGGTCGGCACGACGATCTCCACGCCCTGCGCCGCCAGCGCGTCGGCGCAGTCGTCGATGCCGCCGTCCAGACTGAAGACCGGGATCGGGCTTTCGCCGATCCGGACCTCGCGCTCGAAGAACACCAGCATCACCGGCCCGGCCTGGGCGGTCGCGAACGGGCCGTCGTGGCCATCGAGACGGGTCACCTCCAGACCGAGGACATCGCGATAGAACGCGATGCTGCGGTCGAGGTCGCGGACGAAGAAGACGAGGGTCTCGAGCTTGCTGGACGTGAGCATGGCGGTCTCCGGAAGAAGGGGGCGTTACCTGCTGTCGTTGCCGCGCGGCGCAGACGTGTGAGCAGATCCGCGCAACAGCAGCGGATGTCCGTCGGGATCGTGGCTGCCGAGCATCGGCGCGATGCGCATCGACGCGCGCAGCAGCGGCCGCAGGCGCCCGGCCGGCACGCGCGCGTCGCGGGCGGGGCGGTGGGCCGCCACGTGCTCGTGCAGCGCCCGGCGGTCCGGCGGCGGCAACGCCTCGATCGCCTTCCGGATGGACGTCATGCGCTGCCGCAGCGCGGTCGGCGCGATGCGCAGGATCCAGCGGATTTCCGCCGCGTCGAGTCCGTGCAGCACCAGCACGGCGACGCGCCGCGCGGCGGGCGGCAACGGCGGGAGCCAGTCGACACCGATCCGCCCGGAGGACGCGTCCGCCGCTTCAACCGGAAACGATCCGATGTCGCAGGCGCCGGCGACCTGCTCGCGCTGTCGGCGGCGCACCGTCCCGCGCACCGCCAGCGCGGCCTGGCGACGCAGCACGCCGGCCAGCCAGGCGGGCTCGCTGCGTCCGGCCTGCCAGGCGACCAGCAGCACCGTCTGCACCAGATCCTCGGCATCGGCGCGATCGCGCGTCACCCGCCGCGCCTGGACCAGCAAGGCGCGGCGGGCGGCAGCATCGAGGCCGGTCACGGAGGGTGGCCGTCAGGCGTCGCGGAAGATCGCGGTCCCACGACGGCCATCGCCATGCACCCAGCCGCGGTACATGCCCGAAGTGTTGAACGGCATCGCGATGTTGCCGTCGCGGTCGACGGCGATCGCACCGCCGTCGCCGCCGAGACCCGGCACCACGTCGACGATCACCGCGTCGGCCGCCGCCTGCAGCGACTGCCCGCCGTAGGCGATGCGCGCGGCGATGTCGTGCGCGACCGCGGCGCGCAGGAAGAACTCCCCCCAACCCGTGCCCGACACCGCGCAGCGCGCATCGGCCCAGGTGCCGGCACCGATGACCGGCGAGTCGCCGACCCGGCCCCACTTCTTGTTCGTCATGCCACCGGTCGAGGTCGCCGCGGCCAGGCGCCCCTGCGCATCGAGCGCGACCGCACCGACGGTGCCGAAGTACTTGCCGCGCAGGTTGTCGGCCACGGCATCGGGATCCGCCCGTTCCGCGGCCTCGCGCGCCTGCGCCTGCACCAGCTGCGCATGCCGGTGCGGCGTGTCGAACCAGACGTTGGCGACGCGATCGATGTCACCGTGCGCATCCGCGAACGCTTCGGCGCCGGCGCCCATCAGCAGCACGTGCGGCGACCGGTCCATGACCCGCCGCGCCAGCCGCACCGGATTGCGCACGGTCGTCACCGCCGCGACCGCGCCGGCGCGCTGGCCGACGCCGTCCATGATCGATGCGTCGAGCTCGTGCTGGCCGGCATCGTTGTAGACCGCGCCCTTGCCCGCGTTGAACTGCGGCGACTCCTCGAGCGCCGTGACCGCGGCCTCGACCGCATCGACCGCACTGCCGCCTGCGGCCAGCACCGCTTTTCCGGCATCGAGCGCCGTCTGCAGCGCGTCGTGGATCGCCTGCTCGGCCGCACCGTCGAGCGCATCGCGCTCGATGACGCCGGCGCCGCCATGGACCACCAGCACGGTGCGGGCAGCGGGAAGATCGTGGCTCATGCGGAAACCTGGAAAACGCGGCGAACGCCGGCGGGCCCGCAAGCTTAGCCTGTGGCTGCATTCCGGCCGCCTGGCTGCATGCTGGACAATCCGGCATCCGCGGACTTGCCTCCGGGGCCATGCCTCTGGGCACCAAGGCCGCTGGCCGGGCCGCTTGCCGGACACGCGCCGGTCCTGTTGCCCTGAGTCGGCAGGAGGAGGGGGCATTCGCCCCCCTTCTGCCGGTCCTCTACTGCTGCCGCAGCGCGTCGATCGGATCGAGCTGCGACGCTTTGCGCGCCGGGTAGTAGCCGAAGAACAGGCCGGTGGCGATCGAGAAGCCTGCTGCCAGCAGCACGATCTGGCTGTTGAGCGCGGTCGGCAGATCGCTGAAGCGACCGACGAGCAAGGCGCCGCCGACCCCGATCGCGATGCCCAGCACGCCGCCGCCGAGCGACAGCAGCATCGCCTCGGCGAGGAACTGGCGACGCACGTCCCGAGGCCCGGCGCCGACGGCCATGCGCAGGCCGATCTCGCGGATCCGCTCGGTCACCGACACCAGCATGATGTTCATGATGCCGATGCCGCCGACGATCAGCGAGATCGTCGCGACCGCGCCGAGTAGCAGCGACATCAGCCGCGTCGTCGCGGTGCGCGTGGCGACGATCTCGGAGATGTTGCGCACGCTGAAGTCGTCTTCGGCGCCGGGTGCGATGCGGTGACGCTGCCGCAGCAGCGCTTCCACCTCGCCCTGCACGTAGGGCAGGTCGTCGGCGTTGGCGACCGTCAGCGCGATCTGCATCACCGCGCCCGCCGGCATGCCCATCGCGCCGAGCAGGCGGCGACGCCCGGTTTCGAGCGGCACCATCATCACGTCGTCCTGGTCCTGGCCGAAACCGCCCTGCCCCTTCGAATTCAAGACGCCGACCACGACGAAGGGCGTGCGCCCGATGCGCACCGTCTGGCCGACGCCGCTGTCCTCGCCGAACAGCTCGCGCCGCACGGTCTCGCCGATGATCACGTTCTTGCCGGCGCCGCTGTAGTCCTGCGGCTCGAAACCCGAGCCGTCGACGATCGTCCAGCCGTTGATTTCGAAATAGTCCGGCTGCACGCCCTGCCAGCTGCTGGCCCAGTTCTTCTCGGCGAACACGATCTGGCTGCTGCCGCGCAGCGAGCCGGAGACCAGCTGCACTTCGGGAATCTCGCCGCGGATCGCGTCGGCGTCACCTTCGTTCAAGGTGAAGAAGCTGCTGCCCGCCTGACGCGCACCGCCGGGCGTGCGCCGCGAGCCGGGCGAGATGTCGAGCCGCTGCGAACCGAGGCCCGACACCATGCGGTCGATCTCGGCCTGCGTGCCCTGGCCGACGGACACCATGACGATGACCGCGGCGATGCCGATGATCACGCCGAGCGAGGTCAGCGCACTGCGCATCCAGTTGCCGCGTAGCGCGAAGATCGCGGTGCGGAGCACGTCGAGCAAGGTCATGACAACGCTCCGGGAGGCGCGTGCGTGGCGCGGGTGTCGAAGGGGCCCTCCTCGTGCAGCTCGCCATCGCGCATGACGAAGGTGCGGTCGGCATGCGCGGCGACGTCAGGATCGTGGGTGATCAGCACCACCGTATGCCCGTCGTCGCGCAGGCGCTTGAACAGCGCGAGGATTTCTTCGCCGGTCCTGGTGTCGAGCGCGCCGGTCGGCTCGTCGGCCAGCAGCACCGGCGGCCGGTTGATCAGCGCACGCGCGATCGCCACGCGCTGCTGCTGGCCGCCCGACAGTTCGCTCGGCCGGTGCGTGCCGCGGTTCTCCAGCCCGACCGCGGCCAGCGCCTCGCGTGCGCGCTCGGCGCGTTCCTCGTTCGGCACGCGCGCATAGCCAAGCGGCATCGCCACGTTCTCCAGCGCGCTCATGCGCGGCAGCAGGTTGAAGCCCTGGAACACGAAGCCGATCTTGTCGCGGCGCAGTTCCGCCAGCGCTTCGCGGTCGAGCGTGGCGACGTCGATGCCGTCGCACAGGTACTGGCCCGCCGTCGGCGTGTCGAGGCAGCCGACCAGGTTCATCAGCGTCGACTTGCCCGACCCCGACGGACCCATGATCGCGACGAACTCGCCGTGCGCGATCGACAGCGACACCGCCTTGAGCGCGACGACTTCGGCCTCGGTGCCGGCGGCGTAGACCTTCTCCAACGCGCGGGTCTCGATGACCGGCGGCCGCGCGGCCTGGTCGGAAGCGGCGCTGCTCATCGCGTCGCCGCGCGTTCGCCGGTGACGATCAGATCGCCTTCCGCGATGCCGCCGGAGGCCTCGGTCATGCTGCCGTCGCTGGCGCCCAGACGCACCGGCACGGCTTCGCGCTGTCCGTCGACGAGGCGGTACACGGTGACGCGGGTCGCGCCGACGGTCGAGGCCAGCGTGCGGTTCCAACGCGCGCGCTGGTCCGCGTCGAGCGTCGCCGTGAACGCGGCGAAGGTCTGCTGGAAGCGGTCCATCATCCGCTGCCGGATCTGCGCCTGGACCGCGGGATCGCCGCCGCCCGTCGCCATGCCGGGCGGCGGCCCACCGCCGTTGCCCCGCGGGCCACCGGTGGCGCCGCCGGCGCGCGGCGCCTGCTGCCGCTCCCGCATCGTGGCGAGCGCGCTGTCGAAGGCCGCCTGCTGGGGCGCGGTGAGCTGCATCGCGGCCGCCGCCGCGACGAGATCGTCGGCCAGTCCGCCGCCGCGCGGCGCATCGCCGCCCCCGGGCCGGGCAGCCGCCGCGATGTCGGCCGCATCGGCGGGCCGGTAGCGCAGCGCCGCGTTGGCGATCTTCAGCACGTCCTCGCGGTTGCTGACCTCGATCTCGGCATTGACCGTCAGGCCGGGCAGCAGGGTGCCGTCGGCATTGTCGACGGCCACGACGACCGGATACGTCACCACGTTGTTGGTCGTCGTCGCCGCCAGCCGCACCTGCTCGACGGTGCCGTTGAAGCGACGGTCGTTGAACGCATCGGCGGTGAACGAGACCGTCTGGCCGACCTGCACCTGGCCGATGTCGGCCTCGTCGACCGCGAGTTCGATGCGCATCTTGCGCAGGTCCTCGGCGATGGTGAACAGCTCCGGCGCCTGCAGGCTCGCCGCAACCGTCTGGCCCGGTTCGATCGAGCGCGTCAGGATCGTGCCGTCGACCGGCGAGCGGATCACGGTGCGCTCGAGATTGATGCGCGTGGTCTGGGTCGACGCGGTCTGCTGCACGATCTGCGCGCGCGCGGAATTCGCCTGGGCACGCGCCTGGTCGAGCGTCGCCTGGGCGAGGTCGATGTCGCTGCGGGCCACCAGCTGCTGGCTGCCGAGGTCGGCCTTGCGCCGGTAGTCCAGCTCGGCGTTGCGCAGCGCCGCCTCGGCCTGCACGAGCGCGGCGCGGGCACTGTCGATCTGCGCCGAGCCCTGTTCGATCTGCGCGCGGTAGGTGCTCGGGTCGATCCGCGCCAGCACCTGCCCTTCCTCGACCGGATCGTTGAAGTCGACCAGCACCTCGGTGATCTGGCCGGAGACCTGGCTGCCGACGACGACGGTCGACGTCGCGCTGAGCGTGCCCGTGGCCGAGATCACGACGCGGATGTCGCCACGTTCGACCGGCGTCGTCCGCCAGGCTTGTTCGGCGCCGGCCGCGTCGCGCTGCAGCCAGAGCCAGGCGCCCGCGCCGAGCAGCACGACGACGACGGCAGCGATCAGGAGGCGCGGGGCACCGCGGCGTGGTTTCGGGGTCGGGCGGATCGTCATGAAGAAGGTCTTGTCGGGGCAACTGGTCACGCTAACGCATGACTTGCGTGCGAGTTGACCGCCCGGGATCGATTTCCGCGTCGACGCACGGCGCCGCGATCGTTCCGGTTCAGCTGTCCGATGACTGCAGCGCGATCGTGACCGTCGTGCCTTCGCCCGGCACGCTCTCGAGCGTGACCGGCCAGCCGAACCGGGTGCCGAGACGCCGGACGATCGACAGGCCGATGCCCTTGCCGGGCTGGCCGAAGGGATCGGCGCGATAGAACGGGTCGTAGACGCGATGCAGCACTTCGGCGGACATGCCGATGCCGGTGTCGCGGACGACGATGCGGTCGTTGTCGACGATGACGTCGACCTCGCCCTGTTCGGTGAACGCCCAGGCGTTGCGCAACAGATGGCCGAGCATGACGCCGAGCACGCGCGGGGGCGCATCCAGGCTGGGGCGCGCACGGATGTCGACGCGCAGTGCGACCTGTTTGGCGTCGAACAGCGCGCGGACCTTGTCGACCTCGTCTTCGACGATGTCGACGACCTGGAAGACTTCGGTCTGCGGCACCACGCCGCGTTCGCGCGCCAGCACCAGCAAGGCATCGATGACGGCCTCCATGTCCTGGGTCGCGCGACGGATCCGCAGCAGCGGACGCTGCTGGTGGGCCGGCGTCGACGGATCGGCGGCGATCATGTCGCTGGCGACACGGATGACGGTCAGCGGGGTGCGCAGCTCGTGGCTGGCGTCGCGGGTGAATTCCCGCTCGCGGCGGACGAAGGCGGCGACCCGCTCACCGAGTCCACGGAGCGCACTCGACAGCGCGCGCGCCTCGCGCCCGGCATCCTCGCGCGACTCGGCCGCGACCGGCATGCCCTCGTCGTCGTCGGACGGATTCCAGCGGCTGACTTCCGCCGCCAGCAGATGGATCGGCAGCACCATGCGCTTGGAGGTGCGGTAGGTCATCCACGAGACCGCGAAGATCGTCAGCACCGTCATCAACGCGAGGCCGCCGGCGGCCAATGCCAGCAGCCGATCGAACAGGGACAACGAGGCCGCCAGATACAGCGTGCCGCCGGGGCGACGGTCCACGAGCAGCATGCCTTCGGTGTCGCGGCGGCGCGAGAAGCCGGGTTCGGCGTCCTTGAACCAGATCAGGTTCGCCACCGCCCGATCCCCGCCGATGACGCTGTCGAACGCGCCGTCGGCGTCGTCCGGCAGGAAATAGCCCTGCAGATTGACGCCGAACGGCGGTGGATACGCTGCGTCCGTGCCGCGTGCCCGCCAGTAGGCATCCGCTTCGGCCTCCAGCCATTCCCGGCTGACGACCTCGCGACCGACCAGCGCGGCGGCCATCACGCAGACGATCAACGTCATCCCCGCAACGACCGCCTGCAACGTGAAGGCGTCGCGAATCCTGTTGGGCAGGCCCTGCGGCATCGGATTGTCGACTCCCTTGTCGCGCGGGTTACGCGGGCGACTGTTCGATGTCGGCGATCCGGTAACCGGCGCTCTGGACCGTATGCAGCAGCTGCTTGTCGTACGGCTTGTCGATGATCTTGCGCAGGTTGTACAGATGGCTGCGCAGCGTGTCCGAGTCCGGCAGGCTGTTGCCCCAGATCTCGCGCTCGATCTCCTGGCGATTCACGACGCGCGGCGATTCGCGCATCAGGATCGTCAGCAGCTTCATGCCGATCGGCGACAGCTGCAGCTCTGTGCCGCCACGGGTGGCGCGCATGCTGGCCGGATCGAGCACGAGGTCGGCGACCTTGAGCACTTCCGAGCCGACCTGGCGACGCTCGCGACGGATCAATGCCCGCAGGCGGGCTTCCAATTCCTGGATCGCGAACGGCTTGGTCAGATAGTCGTCGGCGCCCGAACTCAAGCCCGTCAGTTTCTCGTCCAGCGTGTCGCGCGCGGTCAGCATCAGCACCGGCGTCGACTTGCGCGCATCCTCGCGCAGACGCTTGCACACTTCGATGCCGTCCAGGCGCGGCAGCATCAGGTCGAGCACGATCACGTCGTAGCTGTTCTCGGTCGCGAGCCGGTAGCCGTCGAGGCCATCGGCGGCGTAATCGACCTCGAAACCGCGCCCTTCGAGGTATTCACCCACCATTTCCGAGATATTGCGGTTGTCCTCGACGATGAGGACGAGCCCTCCCGGTTCCTGCCCTGCGCGCATGCTGACTCCAAAGCCAAGTGGTGATATTAAGGTTTGTGAATTTCGCACGCGGGCAGTGGAGAAACCGTGAAGGCCATGCGCAGCCGCGGTGACGGAATCGTTATCCGCCGCTACCCTGCGCGTTCGAACGAGGACCCTCGCCATGCCCCCCCATCTCGAACGCTTCCTGCCCGTGCTGTTGCTGATCGGCTCGAACATCTTCATGACGTTCGCCTGGTACGGACATCTGAAATACCGCAGCGCGCCGATCCTGATGGTGATCGTCGTCAGCTGGGGCATCGCGTTCTTCGAATACACGATGGCGGTACCGGCCAACCGCATCGGCGCGGCGTTCTATTCGGCGCCGCAGCTCAAGGGCATGCAGGAGGTCATCACCCTGCTGGTGTTCGCCGGATTCTCGACCTGGTACCTGGACCAGCCGCTGAAATGGAACCATTGGGCCGGCTTTGCGCTGATCGTCGTCGCGGCCTGGCTGATCTTCCTCGAATAGCGCGCCGTCGCGGCGATCAGAACCGGATGCGGCCCCGCAGGATGTCGCCGAACATCACCCAGTCGCCGACGAACGAATACAGCGGATGCTGGAAGGTCGCCGGGCGGTTCTTTTCGAAGAAGAAATGCCCGACCCACGCGAAAGCGTAACCGCAGACCAGCGCCGCCAGCAGCCACCATGGCTCGCGTTGCCAGGCCGCGATGCCGAGCAGCACCAGCACGCCGCAACTGCCGACGAAATGCAGACGACGCGACACCGGGTGGGCGTGTTCGCTGAGATAGAACGGATAGAACTCGCGGAAGCTGGCGAAGCGGCGCATGTGTCCTCCGGAAACCGGCGGCGCGCGCCGGTTCAGGCCGGCCGCGGCCCGAACATGATGACCGCCATGCCGCACAGGCACAACGCGGCGCCGAGCAGATCCCAGCGTGTCGGCACCAGCCCATCCACGCGCCACAGCCAGACCAGGGCGACGGCCACGTAGACACCGCCGTAGGCCGCATAGACCCGCCCCGTCGCGTTCGGATGCAGGCTCAGCAGCCAGACGAACGCCGCCAGCGCGAGCGCGGCGGGCAGCAGCAGCCAGGCACTGCCCGCCTTGCGCAGCCACAGCCACGGCAGATAGCAGCCGACGATCTCGGCAACCGCCGTGAGCACGAACAGCAGCAGCGTTTTCACGTGTCGCGCTCGGCCTGCTTGGCGCGCCGCCAGTACGCGTCCTGCGCGTCCAGCGGCTGCTGCGCGAGCGCGGTGCCGTCGGCGGCGGCCAGCGCTTCCATCGCGCGGAAGCGGCGTTCGAACTTGTGGTTGGCCCGCCGCATCGCGGCGCCGACGTCGACCTTCGCATGCCGCGCGAGGTTGGCCGCGACGAACAGCAGATCGCCGAGCTCTTCTTCCAGCCGGTCCTGCGCGGCGGCGTCATCGGGGTCGGCAGCGACTGCGTCGAACTCCACGCGGACCTCGTCGATCTCCTCGTGCAGCTTGGCGATCACCGGCTGCGGACCCGGCCAGTCGAAGCCCACACGTGCGGCGCGCTGCTGCAATTTCACTGCGCGCTGCCACTCCGGCAGGCCGCGCGCGATGCCGGCCAGTGCGGAGGTATCGGTCTCGCCCGCCGCGGCGCGTTCCTCGCGCTTGATCGCCTCCCAGTTGCGCAGCACGGTCTCGGCGTCGTCAGCGGACACGTCGCCGAAGATGTGCGGGTGCCGGCGGATCATCTTGTCGCTGATCGCATCGACGACATCGCCGAACGCGAACGCGCCCTGCTCCTGCGCCATCTGCGCATGGAAGACGACCTGCAGCAGCAGATCGCCGAGTTCGTCGCACAGACCGGGCAGATCGTCGCGATCGATCGCGTCGGCGACCTCGTAGGCCTCCTCGATCGTGTAGGCGGCGATGGACGCGAAATCCTGCTTGACGTCCCAGGGACAGCCGCCCTGCGGATCGCGCAGGCGCGCCATGATGTCGAGGATGCGATGGATATCGCCGGGGGCATGCGACATGGGAAACCCTATGGACTGACGTGGGACGCGGCGTGCACCAGTCTAGCCAGCGCCGGGTATGTCTGCGCCTGCACGCGTGTGTCGGAAGGCGTCGCCGAGCGACGTCGACGCGGCGCTCAGTCGCGCGGATCGAGCCAGTCGCGCCACGGCAACGACGGATCGCCGAGCGCGATGAAATCGCCGTTGAGGATCGTGTCGCGCTGGTTGTAACGGAAGGGCCGGCCCTGCGGATCGAGCACCGCGCCGCCGGCGCCTTCCAGGATCGCCTGGCCGGCCGCGGTGTCCCACTCGCTGGTCGGGCCGAAACGCGGATACACGTCCAGGCCGCCCTCGGCGAGCCGGCAGAACTTCAGCGACGAGCCCAGCGGCATCGGCTCGGCATCGCCGATGCGCGCCAGCAATGCGGTGGTCCTGGGATCGCGGTGTGACCGGCTGGCCGCGACCCGCAAGGCGTCCGCGGGCGCATCCGCGCGCCGGCGGACCCGGATCGCCGTTTCGGAACCGCCATCGCGACGGAACGCACCGTGGCCCGGCGCGCCATGCCACAGCGTCCCGGTCACCGGCGCCTGGATCACGCCGAACACTGCGACCCCATCCTCGATCAACGCGATGTTGACCGTGAACTCGCCATTGCGTTTGACGAACTCGCGCGTACCGTCGAGCGGATCGACCAGCCACATCCGCGGCCAGGCGCGGCGCGTCGCGGTCGACACGACGACGGTGGATTCCTCGGACAGCACGGGGATGTCGGGCGTCAGCCGGCGCAGGCCGGTTTCGATGACCCGGTGCGCCGCGACATCGGCGGCGGTGACCGGACTGGCGTCGGCCTTGCGCTCGACATCGAAGGCCTCCGCATACACGGCGAGGATCGCATCGGCGGCCGCGTGGGCGAGCGCGATAACACCTTCGCGCACCGCGGCGGTCACGGGCCCGGCGGCGTCAGCCACCGTGATGTCGCAGCCAGTCGCGGACGATGAACAGCGCGGCGATCGAACGGCCTTCCGAGAAATCCTCGCGCAGGATCAGCTCGTGCAACGCATCGAGCTTCCACGGCACGACGTCGAGCTCTTCGGGCTCGTCCCCGGCCAGGCGCTCGGGATACAGATCGCGGGCCAGCACCAGCGTCGCCTGGTGGCTCATGTACTGCGGCGCCAGCGAGATCGAGCGAAGGGCCTCCAGCCGGTGCGCGCCGTGGCCGATCTCTTCCTTCAGCTCGCGGCCCGCGGCTTCCAGCGGGGTTTCGCCGACATCGATGCGGCCCTTGACCAGGCCCAGCTCGTAGCGATGGAAGCCGGCGGCGTACTCGCGTACCAGCAGCACCGTCTCCGCATCCCGCATCGGCACGACGATGACCGCGCCGTGGCCGCGCCCGTGCAGGCGCTCGTACAGGCGCCGCTCGCCGTTGGAGAACTCCAGATCGAGGCGCTCCATGCGGTACAGCGCGGCATCGTGTTCGGTCACCTCGTGGATGATCGGCAGCGTCTTGCTCATGCGGGCGCGCGCCCGTCTGCACGGTGGCCGCACTGCGGAGCGATAATGGCGGGATGACTGGACAGATTCACGATGCGGCCATTCTAGCCGACGGCAACGACTGGCGGACCCGCGACCTCGCAGCGGTCTGGCACCCCTGCACCCAGATGCGCGAGCACCCCGACATCCAGCCGATGCTGCCGATCGTGCGCGGCGACGGCGCGTGGCTGATCGAGGCCGGCGGCCGGAAGATCCTCGATTCGGGCAGCAGCTGGTGGACCAACCTGCACGGCCACGCCGAGCCGCGCATCGCCAAGGCCATCGCCACCCAGGCGCGTACGCTGGAACAGGTAATCCTGGCCGGCTGCACGCATCCGGCGGCGGTCGAACTCGCCGAGCGCCTGCTCGCCGTCGCCCCGCGCGAGCCCGGCCGCCCGCCGCTGACCAAGGTGTTCTTCGCCGACAACGGCTCGGCCGGCGTCGAGGTCGCGCTGAAGATGGCGTTCCAGTGGTTCCAGAACCGCGGCGACGAACCGCGGCGGACCAAGTTCGTCGCCCTGCAGAACGGCTATCACGGCGAGACGCTCGGCGCGCTCGCGGTCGGCGACATTCCGCTGTACCGCCGCGTCTATGCGCCGCTGCTGTGCGAGGCGGTGTTCGCGCCCTCGCCTGACGCCTACACCGCGCGCCCGGGTCAAAGCGCCGCCGGCCATGCCGAGGACGCGGCCGATGCGCTGGCGCATCTGCTCGACGCGCATGCCGGCGAGATCTGCGCGCTGATCCTCGAACCGCTGGTGCAGTGCGCAGGCGGCATGCGCATGCACGACCCGGTGTATCTCAAGCGCGTGCGCGAGCTGTGCGACGTGCACGGCGTGTTCCTGATCGCCGACGAGATCGCGGTCGGCTTCGGTCGCACCGGCACGCTGTTCGCCTTCGAACAGGCGGGCGTGCAACCGGACCTGCTGTGTCTGTCGAAAGGCCTGACCGGCGGCTTCCTGCCGCTGTCCACGGTGCTGGCGACGCAGGCGCTGTACAACGGCTTCCTCGACGCCTCGCGCGAACGCGCCTTCCTGCATTCGCACAGCTACACCGGCAACCCGCTGGCCTGCGCCGCGGCGCTGGCCTCGCTCGACATCTTCGGCGAAGACGACGTGCTCGCCCGCAACCGCGACACGGCCGCGAAGATGGCGACGCTCGCGGCGCAGATCGGCGCGCACCGGCATGTCGCCGACACGCGCCAGACCGGCATGATCGTCGCGTTCGAACTCACCCGCGATGGCGACAGGGCCACCCCGTTCGATCCGGCGTTGCGCGTCGGCCTGCGTGCGTATCGGCACGCGGTGGAACGCGGCGTGCTGCTGCGTCCGCTCGGGGACATCCTCTACTGGATGCCGCCCTACTGCATCGACGATGCGCAGTTGCAGCTGCTGGCCGAGGTCACTGCCGAGGCCATCGAGGCGGGCACCGCATGCGCGTGATCCGCGCCTTCGTCGATCGTCCGCTGGCCATCGGCGGGACAGTCGAGTTGCCCGGAGACGCGGCCGCGCATCTGGTCCGCGTGCTGCGCCTGCGCGAAGGCGATGCCTGCGTGCTGTTCAACGGCGATGGGGTCGATCACGACGCGCGTCTGACCGCAGTGGGCAAGCGCGGCGCCAGCGCCGAGATTCTCGCGTCGCGCACCGTGAACCTCGAATCGCCGCTGTCGATCACCCTGGTACAGGGCATCGCCCGCGGCGACAAGATGGACTGGATCCTGCAAAAGGCGACCGAACTCGGCGTCGCCGCATTCGTGCCGGTATCGAGCGATCGCAGCGAAGTGAAGCTCGATGCCGAGCGCGCCGGCAAGCGGCATGCGCACTGGCGCAGTGTCGTGGTCGCGGCCTGCGAACAGAGCTGGCGCTCGAGGATTCCGGATGTCGCGCCGCCGCGTTCGCTCGCGGCTGCGCTCGCCGATCTGCCTGCCGATGCCTCACGCTGGCTGCTCGATCCCGATGCGGTATCGGGTAGCGCGACGATGGCGGCGCCGTCAGGCGGCATCGTGCTCGCCATCGGCCCGGAAGGTGGCTGGTCCGCGAACGACCGGGCTGCGTTGATCGCCGCGGGCTTCGACGGATTGCGGCTCGGGCCGCGCATCCTGCGCACCGAAACCGCCGGCATGGCGGCGATCGCGGCGCTGCAGATGCGGTTCGGGGATCTGGGCGGCTGAGGCCGGCCCCTCGCTCGTTTCCCGGTCGTGGCGCGGCGGCACCCGCGGCCACGGCCACCCGCGATCAGTGGGCCAGGGCGTCGCGCACGGCGGCTTCGATCGCGTCGATGTCGGGGATCAGCGCGTCCTCGTCGTTGAGACGCACCCGGGCACGCACGCCGAACGGCAAGGCGGTGGCGTCGTCGTTCTCGTCGCCGGCGGTGTCGAGCAGCGCGTCGGCGGCGATCGTCACCAGGCGCGGGAAGCCATGCGTCAGCAGGGCGAAGAACGGCAGGCGCGGATCGCCACCGAGCGCCTTGAGCACGACGATCTTGCTGCCGAGGCCGGCCGTCTCCGTGCCCTGCGCCGACAGCGGCGAGAACGCGACGAGCGGCAGCCGCCACCCGCGCCAGCGCAGGCGGCCGAGCAGCCAGTCCGGCGCATCAGCCACGGGCTCGGGGGCGGAATAGGACAGCACTTCGGAAATCGTGGCGTTGGGCAACAGCAGCTGCCCGCCCTGGATCCGGATCAGCGCGCCGCGGATGTCTTCGATCGTGGCACTCACAGCGACAGTCCTCCGGGACTCGACGAGGGGGCGTGCGCCGGCATCCAGCGCGCGACGAGGATGCCGGCCAGCTCGACGGGCGTGCCGGATGCACTGCCGCGTGCGATCGCGGTATCGGCGGCCAGCGGGTCGTAACAGCCTTCGGGCGCCTGTCCGGCGACCAGCGCGCCGTGCCACGCGGGCGCCATTGCGGCATCGACGAGCGCGGCATCCGCGCCGCTGAGGAACAGCACCGCGCTGTCGTCCGCCGGCAGCACGTCGGGCAGCGACGGGCCGTCGCCGGTCTCGGCGAAACGCAGGCGGCCGCCGCTGCGGACGATACCGAGGTCGGGAGTGACGAAATGGATCTCGCCGTCGGTGATCTCGCTGCCCGCTTCGGCCAGCACCACCGGCAACACGGTCACGCGCTCCATCTGCCGCACCAGGCGATCGTAACGACCGCCGTCGAGTTGCAGGCGCACCAGGATCGGGCGCGGGAATCCTTCGGGAATCGCGGCCAGCAACTGCCGCACCGCGTCGGGGCCGCCGAGCCCACCTTCGATGAGGACGGCGCCACGCACCGGACCCGTTCCGTAGCTGTCGGTATCGGCCAGCTGCAGCCCGGAGATGCGCGCTTCCAACGCGTCGAGATCGCGATGCACCGCGGCGTTCGGCGCCACCTCGTCCGCGGCCTCCGACGACGGCTCGACCGAAGCGAACGACGGCAGCGCGTCGGCATCGGCGCTCTCGTCGATCGGCCCGGCCTCCGCCCCGGTGTCGAAGGACAGGCCGGACGCGGGATTCGCGAGGTCGTCGTCCAGCGTCGCAGCCGGAAGGACCTCGGCCGCCGGAACCGGACCGTCGTCGGCACTGACCTCGATCAGCGCCAGGTCGTCGGTCACCAGGTCGAGCGACCAGGTCGTCGGCACGTCTCCGGTGTCGCGTGCAGGCGCGTCGTCGTCGCGCAGTTCCAGCACGCCCGGCATGGCGTCGTCGTCGGACGCTTCGACCAGGTGCAGGCCGGCGCCGAGCTCGGGGTCGAGCTCGATCGTCGGCGCGACACCACTGTCGTCGTGCTCGAACGAGACCGGGTCGAATGCGTAACCGGCCGTCGCACCGTCGCCGCCGGTCGCGGCAAGTGTGATCGCGTCGTCTTCGAGGTCGAGGTCGAGGTCGAGCGTCAGGCCTTCGGCCGCGGGCCCGGCGTCCGTGCCGTCCTCCACGCCCGACGCGCTGGCCATGTCGTCCGAGTCGCCGGCGTCGTCGTCGGTCGCCTGCAGGCTGGGCGGCAGCACGTCGATGTCGCGCCGCAGCTTCGCCGCCAGATGGCGGACCCAGCGTGCGGCGTCCCAACCGGTGCGATCGAGAACGACGGCGGCTTCTTCGAAGATCACGATGATCGCCGGATCGGACAGCACGCCCGCATAGCGTTCCAGCGCGTCTTCGATCGCCGGTTCCAGCGCGACGACGATCGCGCCCGGATCGAGCGCCTGCAGATGGTGCGGCTCGGCGATCGCCGGATCGACGACGCCGACGACATCCGCCCCGGCGCCGCCGAGACCTTCGACGATGCGATCGCGGGCCTCGCCTTCCCGGGCGAGGACCGCGGTACGGATGCGCTCGTCATTCATCGTCGCGGGTCATCCCGAGCAGTTCGTAGACGTGGCGCAACAGGTCGTTTTCCTGGTACGGCTTGCCGAGATAGCGGTCGACGCCGATCTCGAACGCACGCTGGCGATGTTTCTCGCCGGTCCGCGAGGTGATCATCATGATCGTCACGTCGCGCAGTCGCGGATCGGCCTTCATCTGGGTCGCCAGCTCGTAGCCGTCCATGCGCGGCATCTCGATGTCGAGCAGCATCAGATCGGGCACGCGTTCTTCCATGCGCTCGAGCGCGTCGATGCCGTCGCGCGCGGAGATGACCTCGAAGTTGTGGCGCTCCAGCACGCGGCCGGTGACCTTGCGCATCGTGACCGAATCGTCGACCACCATGACCAGCGGCACCGGGCGTTGTTCGACCACCGGCGCCTCGTGCACCGGGGCGTCGGGGCCGGCTTCGGCGGCCAGCACGATCTGCCGGCGCACGAGCGGTGCCACGTCGAGGATCACGACGACGCGGCCGTCGCCCATGATCGTGGCGCCGAAGATGCCGGGGATCGACGCGACCTGCGGACCGACCGGCTTCACCACGATCTCGCGGTTGCCGATGATCTCGTCGACCGCCACCGCCGCGCGCAGGTCGCCCGCGCGGATCAGCAGCACCGGCACCTGCAGCTGGTTCTCGGCGCGCGCCGGCGCCTGGCCGACCAGTCGGCCCAGGTCGTGCAGCTGGTAGTCCTCGCCGCCGTAGCGGTAGACCGCGTCCGGACCCATCGCCTCGCGGGCGATACGACCGACGCCGCGGACCGACGCGATCGGCACCGCGAAGCTGGTCTCGCCGATGCGCACGAACGCCGACTGCGTGACCGCGAGGGTCTGCGGCAGGCGCAGGGTGAAGCGGGTGCCGGCGCCGTCGCGCGAATGGATGTCGAAGCTGCCGCCGAGCTGGCGGACCTCGCTGGCGACGACGTCCATGCCGACGCCGCGCCCGGCCAGACGGCTGACTTCGGCTGCCGTCGAGAAGCCCGGCTCGAGGATCAGCGCGTCGAGATCGCTGTCGCCCAGCACCGCGTCGGCGCGCAGCAGACCGCGTTCTTCGGCGCGGCGACGGATCGCGGCGCGGTCGAGACCGGCGCCATCGTCGCCGACTTCGAGCACGACTTCCGAGCCTTCGCGACGCACGGCGATGTAGACCACGCCCTCTGCCGCCTTGCCCGCGTCGCGACGTCCGGCCGGCGATTCCAGGCCGTGGGCGACCGCGTTGCGCAGCATGTGCTCCAGCGGCGAGGTCATGCGCTCGAGCACGTTGCGATCGAGTTCGCCCTGGGTGCCGTCGAGCCGCAGCTGGACCTGCTTGCCGGTTTCCTGCGCGGCCTGGCGGACCACGCGCCGCAGGCGCGGCACCAGGCCGTCGAAGGGCACCATGCGCGTGCGCATGAGGCCTTCCTGCAGATCGGAGCTGACCCGCGACTGCTGCAGCAGCAGCGTTTCGTATTGTCGGGTCAGGTCATCCAGCGTCATCTGCAGGCTGGTCATGTCCGCGGCCGACTCGCCGAGCGCACGCGACAGCTGCTGCAGCGTCGAGAAGCGGTCGAGCTCGAGCGGGTCGAAGGTCGCGTCGGTCGTCTCGCCCTCGCGCTGGTAGCGCGCGATGATCTGGGCTTCGGTCTCGATGTCGAGACGCCGCAGCTGGTCGCGCAGACGCGTATTGGTCTGCGCCATTTCGGTCATCGCGCCGCGGAACGCGCCGAGCTGCTGTTCCAGGCGGGCGCGGTAGATCGCGACTTCGCCGGCGTAGGTCACCAGGCGGTCGAGGAGATCGGCGCGGATGCGCACCTGCTCCTGCGAGCCGCGCAGCGCGCCCTCTTCGTCGTCCAGGCTGCCGGCGTCGGGCAGCGGCGCCGACAATGCAGGCAGCTCGACCTTGGCCTCGACGACCGGCGTTGCACCGTCGCCGGCGTCGACGACGCTCGGCGCGTCGCCGTTGAAGGCCGCGATCAGGGCCGGCGACGGGCCGACCGCACGGCGCTCGCTGGCACGCGTGACCATCGCATGCAGGCGGTCGAAGCCGCGCTCGAGCAGCGCGATGTCGCGGCGCTTGAGGTTGGTGCGCTGTTCGGCGACCGCCTCGAGCAGCGTTTCCATCGCATGGCCGAGCTCGCCGATCTCCATCAGGCCGGCCATGCGCGCGCCGCCCTTGAGCGTGTGCAGATCGCGCTGCAGGCCGACGACGGGCTCGCGCGCGTCGTGCGCCTCGCGCAGCTGCGCGAGCAACGCATCGGCGTGGTCGAGCAGGTCGATGCCTTCCTCGACGAAGATGTCGACGAGTTCGGCGTCCAGGCCTTCCATATCGAGCGGCGCGTCAGGGTCTTCCTCGATCGCCAGCTGCAGGTCCGGGAGCGGTTCGGGCTCGGGTTCTGGTTGCGGTTCGGGTTCTGGTTCGGGCGCCGGCTGGGGTGCCGGCTCGCTCACGTCGGCAGCCTCGTCCACTTCGACGCGCGCCGTGCTTCCGGCTTCGCTCGCGGCGCCGGGCTCGGACGCGAGGTCCACGGTCTTGGTGGCGGCGGTTGTTCCGGTGTCGTCGGGCTGCGGCGTCACCGTGGCTTCCGCGCGGATGCTGTCGGTGTCGCTTTCGAACGCGTCGACCGGCGCTGCCGGCATGCCGTCGTCGGCGTCGGCGTCTCCGTCGTTGTTGTCGGATTCGGGCTGCAGCGCTTCGGTCGCGTTCGCGTTCACGACGTCCGCAATGTCCCGTCCCGCAACCGGCAGCGACGTCGCATCGTCGGCTTCGCTCGCCAGATCACCGGACACGACGGCGAGCCCGTCGACGTCGTCGCCCGTCTCGGCCGCACCGTCTGCGGCCGTGGTTGCAAGGCCTGCGATGGCGGCCTGCTCCAGCTGGGCGCGACGGGCGTCTTCGCGCGCCCAGGCCTCGAACCGCGTGCGCTCGCCGGCGAGCACGTCGGATTCCAGCTGGGCCAGCGCGATCCGGGCCGCAGCGATGTCGGCGTCTTGTTCGGGTTCGGCAGTGCTGTCCGTCGCTTCGGCCGAGGTATCGGGCACCGGCACGTCACTGACGGCATTCGCAGATTCCGCCGCGTCCGACTCGGGCACCGCCATGGCCTGCGCCACGCCATCGGTGTCCGACGACGTTGTCTCGGCTTCGATGCGCTCGGCCTCGACACGTTCTGCTTCGATCCGCTCGGCATCGAGCCGTTCGGCCTCGACGCGCTCGGCTTCGACGCGTTCGGCCTCAATGCGTTCGGCCTCGAGCCGTTCCGCTTCGACACGCTCAGCCTCGACCCGCTCAGCCTCGACCCGCTCAGCCTCGACGCGTTCGGCTTCGAGCCGTTCCGCTTCGATGCGTTCGGCTTCGATGCGTTCGGCTTCTATCCTGTCGGCTTCGATCCGCTCGGCCTCGACCCGCTCTGCTTCGATCCGCTCGGCCTCGACCCGCTCTGCTTCGATCCGCTCGGCCTCGACCCGCTCGGCTTCGATCCGCTCGGCTTCGATCCGCTCGGCCTCGACCCGCTCGGCTTCGATCCGCTCGGCTTCGACCCGCTCGGCTTCGATCCGCTCGGCCTCGACCCGCTCGGCTTCGATCCGCTCGGCCTCGATCCGCTCGGCTTCGATCCGCTCGGCTTCGACACGCTCGGCTTCGATGCGCTCGGCTTCGATGCGCTCGGCCTCGATCCGCTCGGCTTCGACACGCTCGGCTTCGATCCGCTCGGCCTCGATGCGTTCGGCTTCCTGCGCGTCGTCCTGCCCGGCCTCGTCGTCGTGCTCGTGCAGGTCGAAGCTCGCGAGGAACCGGTCGGTCGACACTTCCGGCAGCTGATCGCGCGCGTCGACGATCCGCGCCGCCAATGCAGGCAGGACCGCGATGCGGGGATCGTCGCCGTGCAGGCGCGCCAGCGTGTCGCGCACATGGGCGGCGATGTCGCCGACGGTCGCCATCGCGTCCGCCGCCGGCGTGGCGTCGGCAGCGACCATGCGGCGCACGTATTCCTCGGCGGGCGCCAGCAGCAGCCCGATCGCGGGCACTTCGGCCATCGCGAACGCGCCGTTCATCGTGTGCAGGGCGCGCAGCAGGCGCTCGCCGTCGACCGCGGACGCATCGCCGCCACTGGCGAGCCAGGCGTCGACGGTTTCCAGGTGCCCCTTGACCTCGGTGTCGAGGATTTCGAGCAGCAGCGCATCGACCGATGCGGGCACGGTGTCGACGTCGGCGCCGAGGTCCGTCGGCGCTTCGACAGGTACCGGCGCTTCCGCGACCGGCGTCGCGATGCCGGCGTCGACCGGATCCGGCACGGTGGCGACGCGGTCGTCGATGTCGATATCGACCCGAGCGACGGATGCGCCCGGCGTGGCCGGCATCGCGTCGTCGCCGGCCGCGATCCGCGACGCGGATGCCTGCATCGTCTCGAGATCGGCCCCCAGCACGGCGTCGCCGCGCAGTACCGCCTGCAGTTCGGGCAGCGTGTAGAACGCCTGGTCGACCATCGCGACCACGGCGGGGCTCGCCGCGCGGGTGCCGTCGAGCACCCGGTTGAGCATGCTTTCGACCGCCCAGGCGAACTCGCCGAGCGTGCGCGCGCCGACCAGGCGGCCACTGCCCTTGAGCGTGTGGAACACGCGACGGATCGGCCGCAGCAGTTCGAGGTTGTCGGGCTGCGCGCGCCACGGCGGCAGCATCCGGTCGAGATTCTCGATCTCGCCCGCGAACTCCTCGAGGAAGACTTCGCGGATCTCGTCGTCGATCTCGTCGCCGGTCTGCTCGAAGCCACCGACCGCGGTGCCGACGCCAGCGACCGGCGCACCCGTCGACGTGGCCGGCGCGGACGTGGACCCGATCGCGGCGGACGGCGCGGCAGCGCTGGCCGCGCCGGTCACCGGCGTCGCTTCGGGCGCGGTGCTGGCGGGGGGGGCGAACGGATCGCCGCCGCGTGCCAGCTGGCCCAGATCGATGTCGAAGGGATCGACCGGCGGTACCTTCGCCTGGCTGCCGGTGGACGCGGCGTCCGGCGCCGCGGCGGCCGCGGCGACCGACAGCGGCCAGTAGCCCAGCGCTTCCAGGCTGGCGCGCGCGATGTCGAGGATGTCGCGGCGTTCGCCGCGCTGGTCGCGCAGCGATTCGAGGTAGTACTCGAGGCTCGCCAGGGCATCGGCGAAGGTGTCGAGCTGGCGTCCATTGGGCACCCGGCGACGCCCGATCAGTTCGCGTTCGGCGTACAGACGGATGCCGGTCAGGTAATCGGCCGCGAGCGGCATGTCCAGCATCGTCAGCGCGCCGCCGACTTCCTGCAGCAGGCGCGGCAGCTCCTGGAGCTCGTTGTGGTCCCAGCTGGTTTCGACGAACGCGACCAGCGACTGGCGGGCGTCGGAGAAATTGGCGACGGCCTCGCGGACCAGCACCGACACCGTCTGCTGCGCTTCGACGGCGAGCGCGTCCTCGGCGCCGGAACCGTCGTCGGCATTGCCCGCGCCGAGACGCGAGACCTGGTCGTCGAGGCTGGCGTCGACGTAGAGCAGCGCGCCGGCGACGTCGAGCAGCGTGTCCTCGTTGGCCGGTGTCGAGCCGTCGACGATCGCGGTCATCGTCTCGCGCTGCTGCTGCACGACCGAGCGCGCGGCGCCCAGGCCGAGCATGCCCAGGGTGTCGGCGACACCGGCGAGCACGTCGATCTGCGGCCGCAGGGCCGCGACATCGAAGGCATTCGTGCGCAGGTGCAGGTCGAGCGCGTCCTTGACGCGGAGGAGGTCTTCCTTGACCGCACCGGACACCGTATCGAGCAGCGCGCGGTTGCGGCCGCTGAGGCTGCTGCGCGCGTGGTCGATCTCGGAGGCGGTCGGCACCTGCGCCTGCAGCTCGAAGGTCGTCCGCAGCGCATCGAGCGACGGATGCGCGGCCTGCGCATGCGCCGCGTGGTAGAGCAACTGGCGGGTCGGCTCCTGGGCCGACTCGGCCGACACCGGCGCGAAGCCGGCGGGATCGAGCTGCTGCTTGGCTTCGCGTTCGACGCTGGCGAACACCGGTCGCAGCGCCGCGGCGTCGTCGAGCGCGCCGTCGGCCAGCGCTTCGGCGACGTGGGTGGCGACCCAGACCATGCGGCGCACGGCATCCGGCGCCTGGCTCGCGGACAGCGTGCGCAGGGCGGCGGCCAGGGCATTGGCATCGGCCGGCGCGATGTTGCCGGCGCTCGGCCAGGCATCCATGGCGATGCGGAGCTGGCGCAGTGCGACGCCCGCTTCGTGCGATGCGACCGGCACGTCCGCGGCAGGCACCTCGCGCGCGAGATCGGGGGCGAACAGGATGCTTTCGCTCAGCCCGGCCTCGCCGCGCGCGGCGCGCAGGTCGTTGAGCAGCGGCAGCAGCACGATCGGAATGTCGCGGTGGCCGCCCTGCAGGCGCTCTAGGTAATCGGGCAGCAGCAGCATGCCGCGCAGCAGCGCGGCCGAAGCGGTGTCGCGATCGCGGGTGGTGTCGTCGCGCAGCGCGTCCGACAGCCGCTCCATCTCCTCGACCACCATCGCCGGCGCATACAGCTCGACCATGCGCAGGGTGCCCTGCGCCTGATGCAGATAGCCCGCGCACAGCCGCATGCGGCTGCTGTCGGCGGGATCGTCGACGAAGCCCTCGAGTTCGAGCCGCGCCTGGCGCAGCACTTCGTCGAGCTCGGGCTTGATCCAGCCCAGCATCGTGTGGTCGATGGCATCGCGCAGACCGGTCATGCGGCGACTCCCGGAGGAGAAACGCGGGACACGGTGACGCCGGCGGAACTCACGATCATGCGATGGTCCGTTCCGAGGCTCAGGCCGGCAGCTTGAAGTCGGCGACCGATCGACGCAGGTCGGCCGCCATCTGCGCCAGGTTGCCGATCGATGCGGCGGTCTGGTTGGCGCCCTGCGAGGTCTGCGCGGTGATCGACTGGATCGTGTGCATCGCCTCGGTAATGTTGGTCGCGGCCGACGACTGCTGGTGCGCGGCGGACGAGATGCCCTGGATGAGGTCGGCGAGGTTGGTCGACACGCTTTCGATCTCGCCCAGCGCGGTGCCGGCGTCCTCGGCCAGGCGCGCACCGGCGACCACCTCGGACGTCGTCTGCTCCATCGAGGTCACGGCTTCGTTGGTGTCGGACTGGATCGTCTGGACCAGCGTTTCGATACGGCGTGTCGCGTTGGTCGCGCGTTCCGCGAGGCGCTGCACTTCGTCGGCGACGACCGCGAAGCCGCGGCCGGCTTCACCGGCGGAGGCCGCCTGGATCGCGGCGTTCAGCGCCAGGATGTTGGTCTGCTCGGAGATGTCGTTGATCAGTTCGACGATCGAGCCGATCTCCTGCGAGCTCTCGCCCAGGCGCTTGATGCGCTTCGAGGTTTCCTGGATCTGGTCGCGGATCGAGTCCATGCCGGCGATCGTTTCGCGCACCACGCCCGCACCCTTGGTCGCGATGCGCACCGAGCGCTGCGCCACGTCGGCCGACTCGGCGGAATTCTTGGAGACCTGGTCGATGCTGACCGCGATCTCGTTGATCCGGTCGGAGGCGGCGTTGATCTCGTGCGCCTGGTGCTCGGCGGCTTCGGCGAGGTGCATCGCGGTGGCCTGGGTTTCCTGCGCGCTGGAGGCGACCTGCACCGAGGTGTCGTTGATGGTCTGCACCAGGGTGCGCAGCTGCTCGATCGCGAAGTTGATCGAGTCGGCGATCGCGCCGGTCATGTCTTCGGTGACCGTCGCCTTGACCGTCAGGTCGCCTTCGGCGAGCGATCCCATTTCGTCCAGCAGGCGCATGATCGCCTCCTGGTTGCGGTTGTTGAGCTCCATCGTGGTCTCGTACCGCTCGCGCTGCGCGCGGTTCAACGAGATCAGCAGGCCCGCGATCGCGACCAGGGCGATGACGCCGGCGACGATGCTGATCCAGATGTTGCCCAGCAGGCTGGTGTCCTTCAGCGAACCGAAGGCGGTGAACGCGTTGAACAGCGATTCGCTGTCGGTCAGCAGCTGATCGGAACCGGTGGTCAGCGCCGCGGCCGCGGTCTGCGCCTGGAACAGCTGCTCGGAGCTGGACAGGATCGACTCGAGTTCCTCGCGCATCGTCGCCCAGGTCGCATCGGCCTGGGTCAGTGCGGCGAGCGCGTTGCCGTTGGTCAGCGCCTGCAGCTCGCGCGCCGGGTCGCCTTCGCGCAGGCCGGTCATGACCTGCTGGAAATCTTCCGCGTTGCGACGCAGGCCCTGGCCTGCGATCACCGCGCCCGGGCCGCCGGCCTGCACTTCGGTGACGCGGCGCGCCATGTCGCCGGCGACCACGACCTGGCGCAGCGCCATGTAGACCTGCGACGACGGCGAACCGCTGCTCGACATCGCGCGCACCAGTTCGTCGAGCAGCGCCTGCAGCTGCGGCACGCCCTGGCTGAAGCGCTCGGCGTGGCCGGCGAACGCGAGCACCGCGGCTTCGCTGTCGGCGAGGCGCCCGGCGCTGGCCGACATCGGCTCCCAGGTCTCGGTCACTTTCTGGATCGGACCGGCGACGCCCGTGGTGCTGCCGAAGCGGCTGTTGAGCTGCTGGATGTCGCTGTCGATCTGCGCGCGCGTCGCCTTGAAGGACTCGAACGCCGCGGTGTTGCCGCGAACCGCTTCGGTGCCCTGGTTGGCGAGGCGCTGCGAGTCCACGCGCAGGTTCGAGGCCGCCGTGCTGGCGCCGCCGAGTTCGGAGGCCTTCCACGTGCCGTAGCCCGTGTTGAGGACCAGCACGATGCCGGCGACGATCAGGACCACCACCCAGAAGTTGGTGCCCAGGCTGCGTGTCCTGCCTGCGAGGGTGTCTACGGCTGTGCTCATGCTGGTCTCGATCCTGCTGTGGCGCGATTCGGGAGTGCGGCGTCAGGCCGCGGCTTGTCGGAATTCCGGGGTCCGGCCGAGCCGGTCCAGGCTGAAAACGCCCCAGGTCGCATCGGCGTTCTGGTAGGCGCGGTCGATGAAGTGCGCGTAGCGCCCGTCGGAAATGCGCTCGGCCGAGACTTCGTCTTCCTCGAGGAAGCTGCGCTGGCCGAACAGTTCGTCGATCGTCACCGCGACGTCGCCGCCTGGCTGGCGCACGATCAGCACGCGCTGGCTTTCCTGCAGCACGGTGCGCTCGCCTTCGAGGAACTGCTTGAGGTCGACGATCGGCAGCAGGCTGCCGCGGACGTTGGCCACGCCGAGCATCCACGACTGCGCGCCGGGCACCGGCGTGATCGGCGGAATCGGCAGGATTTCGAGCACTTCGTCGAACGCCGACGCGAGCCGGCGACGACCGATGCGGTAACCGACGCCGCGCCACAGGCCCGGCGCGTCGAGCTGCTCGGGCAGGCCGACCAGATGCGCGAGGCTGCGGCGCTCGAACCCGGCCAGGATGCCGAACGCGCCGCCCGGCTGGCCCTCGGTGTCGGACGCGCCGCTCACCCGCCGAGCACCTCGTTGATCTGCGCGATCAGCGCGTCCTCGCGCGGCGGCTTGACGATGTAGCCCTTGGCGCCCTGTCGCATGCCCCACATGCGGTCGGTCTCCATGCCCTTGGTGCTGATGATGACCACGGGGATGCCACCGGTTTCGGCGTCCTTGGCCAGCGCGCGGGTGGCCTGGAAGCCACTCATGCCGGGCAGGACGACGTCCATCAGCACCAGGTCGGGCCGCTCGCGCTTGCACGCGGCGATGCCGTCCTCGGCGCTGGTCGATGCCATGACTTCATGCCCGGCGCGCTCCAGCCACTGGGTGAGCACGGCGGTATCGGTCGGCGAATCCTCGATCAGCAGGATGCGTGCCATGCGGGCTCCCTCGCTCAGGCGTTGACGTGCGTGCGGATCGCGTCGAGGAGTTCCTCGCGCGTGAAAGGTTTGGTGACGTACTGCTCGGAGCCGACGATGCGGCCGCGCGCCTTGTCGAAGAGCCCGTCCTTCGACGACAGCATGATCACCGGCGTGTTGCGGAACACCTGGTTGTTCTTGATCAGCGCGCAGGTCTGATACCCGTCCAGCCGCGGCATCATGATGTCGACGAAGATGATCTGCGGACGCTGGTCGGCGATCTTGGCCAGCGCCTCGAATCCGTCGACCGCCGTCACCACTTCCGCCCCCTCGCGCTTGAGCAGCGTCTCGGCGGTGCGGCGGATGGTTTTCGAGTCGTCGATCACCATCACGCGCAGCCCTTCCAGGCTGCCCGAGGTAGCGTTCTGTTCTGCCGTCATGTTTCTCCCCTGGCGCGACGCGCCTGACCCCGGCGTCGCTGCAAGCCGGTGTTATATCCCAGTCGACCATCGGAGTGTCAAGTTGTTCGTGCGCTTTGTGCGCGAGACCACGGAATCGCGGCCGGCCAGCGGGCGCGGCGCTGCTGATAAGATCGGCCACCTCTTTACCGATGGCCGTTCGCATGACGCTCGATGTCGTGGTGGTGATGGACCCGATCGCGTCGATCAAGATCGCCAAGGACTCGACGTTCGCGATGCTGCTCGAGGCGCAGCGCCGCGGGCATCGCCTGCATTACGTGGTGCCCGGCGCGCTGGCGATGGCCGGCGGCGAAGCGGTCGCGACGGTGGCCCCGCTGGCCGTGCGCGAGGATCCCGCGGACTGGTTCACCCTCGGCGCGGCGGCCGTGCGCACCTTCGGCCGCGACGACGTGGTGCTGATGCGCAAGGATCCGCCGGTCGACGCGGACTTCATCCACGACACCCAGATCCTCGGCTACGCGCAGCGCCAGGGCGCGACGATCGTCAACGATCCGCAGGGCCTGCGCGACATGAACGAGAAGCTGGCCGCGCTCGCCTTCCCGCAGTGCTGCCCGCCGACCCTCGTCAGCCGCGATCCGGCGCTGCTCAAGGCCTTCGTCGCCGAACACGGCGAGGCGGTGCTCAAGCCGCTCGACGGCATGGGCGGCCGCTCGATCTTCCGCGCCAAGGCCGGCGAGGCGAACCTCAACGTGATCCTCGAGACGCTCACCCAGGGCCGCCACCTGGCGATGGCGCAGCGCTATCTGCCCGAGATCGTCGACGGCGACAAGCGCATCCTGCTGATCGACGGCGTCCCGGTCGACTATTGCCTGGCGCGGATTCCGCAGGGCGACGAGTTCCGCGGCAACCTTGCCGCCGGCGGCCGCGGCGAAGGCCGGCCGCTCAGCGTGCGCGACCGCTGGATCGCCGCCGAGGTCGGGCCGTCGCTGGCCGCCCGCGGCATGCGGTTCGTGGGCCTGGACGTCATCGGCGACTGGCTGACCGAGGTCAACGTCACCAGCCCGACCTGCATCCGCGAACTCGACGCCGAGTTCGGCCTCAACATCGCCGGCACCCTCTTCGACGCGATCGAAGGCGGGCGTTGAGGCGGGTTCGGCCAGGGATGGACACGGGCGGGCGCGCATGCCGGTGATCGGCCAGGCCGCTGTGCGCACGGGTGCGGACGTCTGCGGACGCGGCCCGGTCCGGGACGCCCGCGCGCACGCCCGGTCGATCCCGTGTGCCGCCGCGCCGCGCCGTGACCGGCCCGGTGTCCACGCGTGAGCGTTCCCGCGCCCCCGCAGATCGACGACAACGCGCGGCTGTCCGCGACGATCGTGCTGTCGCTGCTGGTCCACGGCATGCTGGTGCTGGGCGTTGGCTTCGCGGTCGAGGACGCGGCGCCGGTGATGCCGACGCTCGACGTGATCCTGACCGAGACCACCAGCCCGCTGACCCAGGCCCAGGCCGATTTCCTCGCCCAGGCCAGCAACCAGGGCGGCGGCGAACACGACCGCGCCAACCGTCCGCGCGAAGCCCAGATCGGCCAGCTGCCGCAGGCCGAGACCGGCGTCGCGCCGATGGAACTGCGCGCCCAGTCGCCGACCGCCCAGCCGCCGCCGCAGGACCGCGTCGTCGCCAGCCGCCGCGGCGAGACCGCAATGCCTGCGCCGGATCCCACGGTCCCGACCGACGCCTCGACGCTGCCGCCGGGGCCGGAGAAGATCGAACGCGATCTGGCGATGGCGCGGCTGGCCGCCGAGATCCATCTGCAATCCGAGCGCTACGCACGCCGGCCCAAGCGCAAGTTCGTGTCCGCCAGCACGCAGGAATACGCCTACGCCACCTATCTGCGCAGCTGGGTGGACCGGGTCGAGCGCGTCGGCAACCTCAACTATCCCGACGAGGCCCGCCGCCGCCAGCTGGCCGGCGAGCTGGTGATCAGCGTGGCGATCCGCCGCGACGGCTCGGTCGAGCGCGCCGACATCATCCGCAGCAGCGGCACGCGCCTGCTCGACGACGCGGCGCTGCGCATCGCCCGCCTCGCCGAGCCCTACCCGCCGCTGCCGGCGACCGGCGAGAACGTCGACGTGCTGCACGTGACGCGCACCTGGAACTTCCTCGCCGGCGGCGAGCTGATCGACGACTGAGCACGCGACGCGCCTCACGACGGACGCGCCCGCGCGCATGGGGGATAATCGGCGCATGACGACTTCCCCGACCGCAGACACCGGCCTGACCATCGCCGGCACGACCTACGACTCCCGCCTGCTGACCGGCACCGGCAAGTTCAAGGACCTCGACGAGACCCGCGCCGCGACCGAGGCCGCCGGCGCCCGCATCGTCACCGTCGCGATCCGCCGGACCAACATCGGCCAGAACCCGGGCGAGCCCAACCTGCTCGACGTGCTGCCGCCGGACCGCTACACGATCCTGCCCAACACCGCCGGCTGCTACACGGCCGAGGACGCGGTGCGCACCTGCCGGCTCGCGCGTGAGCTGCTCGACGGCCACACGCTGACCAAGCTGGAGGTGCTGGGCGACAAGCGCACGCTGTTTCCCGACGTGGTGCAGACGCTGAAAGCCGCCGAACAGCTGGTCAAGGACGGCTTCGACGTCATGGTCTACACCAGCGACGATCCGATCCTGGCCAAGCGCCTCGAGGAAATCGGCTGCGCCGCGGTGATGCCGCTGGCCGCACCGATCGGCTCCGGCCTCGGCATCCAGAACAAGTACAACCTGCTCGAGATCATCGAGAACGCCAGGGTGCCGATCATCGTCGACGCCGGCGTCGGCACGGCGTCCGATGCCGCGATCGCGATGGAGCTGGGCTGCGACGGCGTGCTGATGAACACCGCGATCGCCGGCGCACGCGATCCGGTGCTGATGGCCAGCGCGATGCGCAAGGCGGTCGAGGCCGGCCGCGAGGCCTTCCTGGCCGGCCGCATTCCGCGCAAGCGCTACGCCAGCGCCTCGTCGCCGGTCGATGGTCTGATCGGGTGAGCCCGCGTGCGTCACGCGGCACGGCCGCGCGCATCGGCGGACGGACGGATGACCGGCCCGCCGTGATCCCGACCACGGCCAGGCTGACGCTGGCGCGCCACCAGCGGGACCGCGCATGACCGATCCGTTTTCCAGCGACGGCGCGAAGGCGCCGCCGAAGCCGTTCACGATGACCGAAGGCCGGCGCGAGATCCGCAGCTTCGTGCTGCGCCAGGGCCGTTTCACGCCGGCCCAGCAGCGCGCCTTCGATGCGCAGTGGCCGCGCTTCGGGCTCGACTACACCGGCACGCCGCGCGACCTCGACGCCACCTTCGGCCGACGCGCCCCGCGCATCGTCGAGATCGGATTCGGCAATGGCGACGCACTGCGCCACTCGGTGCGGATGGACGCCGCGCGCGACCACATCGGCATCGAAGTCCATGCGCCGGGCGTCGGCCGCGTGCTCAACGCGCTGGCCGACGACGGCAACGGCAATGTCCGCGTCTACCACCACGACGCGGTGGAAGTGCTGGAACACGAGATCGCCGACGGCGCGCTCGACGAGATCCGGATCTATTTCCCCGATCCCTGGCACAAGAAGCGCCACAACAAGCGCCGCCTCGTGCAACCGGCGTTCGCCGCGCTGCTGGTGCGCAAGCTCGCCGCCGACGGCCGCTTGCACCTGGCGACCGATTGGCAGGACTATGCCGAGCAGATGTGGGACGTGCTCGACGCCACCGATGGCCTGACCAACCGAGCCGGTACGCGCGGCCATGTCGCACGTCCGGCGTGGCGACCGCAGACCCATTTCGAGACGCGTGGCCAGAAGCTCGGCCATGGCGTCTGGGATCTGCTCTACGACAGGACGGCCTGAGTGACCTGCCCGGACGATGCGCGACGCCCGCGCCCGTGCGCCCGACCGTCCGGCCCGTCGTCGTCGAGCTGCGTGCAGCGCGGGCCCTGCGGATGAGTCGGGTGCGCCGCCCGCGTGAGCGCACCGTGCTGCGTATCCCGTCGCGCGCGCCGCGCACCGGATCCGCTGCCTGATGGACACCGGTCTCGCCCTCACCACCGACATGCAGATCGTGCTGGGCCTCGTCTTCCTGACGATGGTCCTGTTCCTGTTCCAGCGCGTGCGCGCCGACCTCGTGGCCCTGGTGGTGCTGGTAATGCTGGGCCTGACCGGCCTGGTCGCGCCGGAAGACGTCTTCAACGGCTTCTCGTCGAACGCGACGATCAGCGTCATCGCGACGATGATCCTGGGCGCCGGCCTCGACCGCACCGGCGCGCTGAACCGGCTCGCCGCGTGGCTGCTGCGGCGCTCGAAGGGCGCCGAGGACCGGATGCTGCTGCTGACCTCGGCGATCGCCGGCCTCAACTCCTCGGTGATGCAGAACCCCTCGGTGATGGCGCTGTACATGCCGGTCGCGGCGCGGCTGGCGTCGCGCTCGGGCATGAAGCTCGCGCAGCTGTTCCTGCCGATCGGCGTCGCGATCGTCATGGGCGGCACGCTGACGATGGTCGGCAGCTCGCCGCTGATCCTGCTCAACGACCTGTTGACCGCGGCCAACGCCAATCTGCCTTCCGGTTCGGCGACGCTGGAATCGCTGAACATGTTCGCGCCGATGCCGATCGGCCTCGCCCTGCTCGGTGCCAGCCTGGCCTATTTCCACTTCCGCGGCAGCCGCCTGCTGCGCGACGACGAGGCGGGCGCCAGCGAAACCAACGTCACGCCCGCGCGCACCCAGAGTTATTTCGCCAGCGCCTACGGCATCGAAGGCGAGGTGTTCGAGCTGGTCGTCGGCGCCGACAGCCCGCTGGTGGGCATGACCTTCGGCGAGGCGGAAGCGATCCACGACGCGCCGGTGCTGCTGGCGCTGAAGTCGGAGAACGATTCGCGACTGGCGCCGCCGGCGGACGCGCGCATCTGGGTGGGCAGCGTGCTCGGCGCGATGGGCCCGCGCCAGCAGGTCGCCGACTTCGCCCAGAACCAGTTCCTGCGCATGAGCACGCGCCTGCGCAACTTCGGCGACCTGTTCAATCCCAGCCGCGCCGGCATCGCCGAGGCCGTGGTGCCGCCGACGTCGAAGTTCATCGGCAAGACGCCGTCCGAACTCGAACTGCGCAAGAAATACGGCGTGCGCCTGCTGGCGATCAACCGCGACAAGACGGTGCTGCGCGACGACATCCGCACCACGCCGCTGCGGGCGGGCGACATGCTGGTCGTGCACAGCATCTGGCAGGACCTGGCGCGCACCGCGAAGTCGCTCGACTTCGTCATCGTCACCGACTACCCCAAGGGCGAGCAGCGGCCGCACAAGTTCAAGATCGCGATGGCGATCTTCGCGGTGACGATGATGATCGCGCTGTCGTCGCGCATCCCGACCTCGGTCGCGCTGATGGCCGGCGTCGCCGGCATGCTGGTGTTCGGCGTGCTGAAGATGGACGAGGCCTACGGCGCGATCAACTGGAAGACCGTGTTCCTGATGGCCTGCCTGATTCCGCTGGGCTGGGCGATGGATTCCAGCGGTGCGGCGGCCTGGGTCGCCGGTCACACGATCGAGCGCATGCCCGCGGGGGTACCCATCTGGCTGCTGGAATTCGCGGTCGCCCTGCTGACCGCGGCGTTCTCGCTGGTCATCAGCCATGTCGGCGCGACGATCGTCGTGGTGCCGCTGGCGATCAACCTCGCACTCGCGGTCGGCGGCAATCCGACCGCCTTCGCGCTCATCGTCGCGCTGTCGGCGTCGAACAACTTCATGACCCAGTCGAACCCGGTGATGTCGATGATCATCGGCCCGGCGGGTTACAAGGCGCGCGACCTGTGGCGGATCGGGCTGCCGATCTCGCTGCTCTACACCGCGATCGTCGTGCTGATGGTCAACCTGCTGTTCTGACCACCCGCCCGGTCACGCCGCCAGCAGCACGTGGCCGTCGCGGACCGCCAGCGGCACCGCGCGCAGCGATTCGCCCTTGCAGGGGCCGGCGACGCAGACCCCGTCGGCGAGCGAGAAACTGGCGCCATGGGCGGCGCACACCAGGTGCCCGTCCCTGGAGCGCAGGAACTGGCCCGGCGACCAGTCCAGCCGCCGCCCGGCATGCGGGCAGATGTTGAGCCAGCCGCGCACCGTATCGCCATCGCGGTAGAGCAGCAGCGATTCGACATCGCCGTCCAGATCGACTTCGACCTCGCTGAAACCGCCGTCGGGGAGCGCCTCGAGGGCTAGCAGCGGACTGGCGCCATCACGTGGATTTAACGACTGCATTACATCTCCGCAGGCCCGTCGGCCGATACTGGCGGCATCGACCGCGAGGTCATCATTGTGTCACGAGCCCTGATCCGCCCATGCCGAACCCCTATTTCCGCGATCTCCATGCCCGTTTCGATGCGTCCGGCGTCCGCGCGATGTTCGCGCCGCGCAAGCCGCGGCATCCGCTGCTGCGCGTCGCGCTCGGCCTGATCGGCGTCGCGGTGCTGGGTGTGTTGCTGGTGGTCGGTCTGTTCGTCGGCGCGGCGATGATACTGCTCGGTGTCGCCCGCCGCCTGGTGCTGCGTCCGCGTGCGACGCCGGTGCGCGATGCACGCGTCGTCGACGCGGAATACCGCGTCGTCCGCGACCGCGATCCGCTGCTGCGCTGATCCGCATCCGCGTGGCGCGGTCGTGCGCCCGCGTGTCCTCCTCACTGCAAGCCGTGCGCCGCCGGCGCCGGTGGGAGCTGCCATGACCGATCCGATCCGCGACGTCGTCGCCCCGTCTCCGATGCCGCGCGTGCCCGTCCGCGGCGGCGGCACCTTCCCGGTGCGTCGGATCTACTGCGTCGGCCGCAACTTCGCCGATCACGCGCGCGAGATGGGCGCGACCGCGCCGGCTTCGAAAGCCGATCGCGGCACGCCGGTGTTCTTCATGAAGCCGGCCGATGCGATCGTCACCGGCGACCACGTGCCGTATGCGCTGGCGACCGCCGACCTGCATCACGAAGTGGAGCTGGTCGTTGCACTCGGCCGCGATGCACCGGCCGGTCCCCTGCCCGTCGAGCAGGCCGGCGCACTGGTGTTCGGCTACGGCGTCGGCCTCGATCTGACCCGCCGCGACCTGCAGGCCGCGGCCAAGGCCAAGGGCCTGCCGTGGGACACCGCCAAGGGCTTCGATGCGTCGGCGCCGATCAGCGAACTCGTGCCCGCCGCCGACATCGGCACGCTCGCGCCGCGCACGCTGTCGCTCGAGGTCAACGGCACGGTTCGTCAGACCTCGACGCTCGACCAGCTGATCTGGGACGTGCCCGAGATCCTGCACGAACTCTCGCGTCTCTACGCCCTGCGTGCGGGCGATCTGGTGTTCATGGGCACGCCGGCCGGCGTCGCCGCACTGCAGCCCGGCGACCGCTGCGTCGCGCGACTCGACGACGTGCTCGAACTGCACTGCGACATCACTCACCCGTCGCTATAGTCCGCCGCGTCTTTCATCCAGCAGGAGGCTCCGACCATGGGCATGCTCGCAGAATTCCGCGAATTCGCGGTCCGAGGCAACGTCATCGATCTCGCCGTGGGCGTGATCATCGGCGCGTCGTTCGGCAAGATCGTCACCGCGCTGGTCGACCAGATCATCATGCCGCCGATCGGAATGCTGATCGGCAACGTCGATTTCACCGAACTCGCGATCACCTTGCGCGCGGCGACGCTCGATGCCGCCACCGGCGAGGAGATTCCCGCGGTCACGATCGGATACGGCATCTTCATCAACACCCTCATCCAGTTCACCATCGTCGCGTTCGCGATCTTCCTCGCGGTGCGCGTCATCAACCGCCTCAAGCGCAAGCAGGCCGAAGCGCCGGTCGCGCAGAAGCCGGTCGAGCCGAGCGAGGAAGTGAAGCTGCTGCGCGAGATCCGCGATTCGCTGCAGAAGTAAGTCCCGCACCGGCGTTGCAGGCCGGACCTCCTGCACATCGCATCCCACGGGGCCGCAGGCGACAATGCCGCGGCCCCGTTTCCGTTCACCGCCTGGAGAGTTGCATGCGCGTTGCCCCGTCGAAGCTCAAGCCCCTGTCCGCCGCCCTGCTGTCGGCGGCGCTGCTGGTCGCGCCCCCCGCCTTCGCGCAGTCGCCGTCGACGCGTGCGGCGCCGGCGCACATCGCGCCGCTGACGGACGCCGCGCTCGCGACCGCGCAGCGGCTGCGCGAACAGGCGCTGGCCGACACCACCGCCTACACGCTGATCGAATCGCTGACGACCGAAGTCGGGCCTCGCCTGCCCGGCAGCGAAGCCGATGCACGCGCCGTCGCCTGGGCCAAGGCGCGCTTCGAGGCGCTGGGCTACGACAAGGTCTGGACCGAGCCGGTGACGTTTCCCAAGTGGGAGCGCCGCAGCGAACACGCCGCCGTCCTCGGTGCGAATGCGCAGCCGCTGGTGATCACCGCGCTCGGCGGCAGCCCGGCCGGCGACGTCAGCGCGGCGCTCGTGCGCTTCGACAGCATCGCGGCGCTGGAAGCGGCCGACCCGGCGACGCTGGCCGGCAGGATCGCCTTCGTCGACGTGCCGATGGCGCGGTCGCGTGACGGCAGCGCCTACGGCGCCGCAGGCCCGGTCCGCAGTCGCGGCCCGTCGCTGGCCGCGCGCAAGGGCGCCAGCGGCTTCCTGATGCGCTCGATCGGCACCAGCCCGCACCGGGTTGCCAATATCGGCATCACCCGCTTCGATGCCGACGTCACGCCGATTCCCGCCGCCGCGCTGTCGCTGCCCGATGCCGACCAGCTGGCGCGCCTGCTGCGGCTCGGGCCGGTCGAGGTGCGACTGGCGCTGGACGTCGGCTGGAACGGCGACTACACCTCGCAGAACGTCATCGCCGAACTGACCGGGCGCGACGCGCCGGAGGAGATCGTGCTGATCGCCGGCCATCTCGATTCCTGGGATCTGGGCACCGGGGCCGTCGACGACGCGTCCGGCGTCGGCATTACCATGGCCGCCGGCCACCTGATCGCCCAGCAGCCGCAGCGGCCGCGCCGCACGATCCGCGTGGTCGCGTTCGCCAACGAGGAACAGGGCCTGCTCGGTGCGCGCGCCTATGCCGATGCGCACGGCGGCGCCGACGTCATCGCCCGCCACGTCATCGGCGCGGAGAGCGATTTCGGCGCCGGTCGCATCTACGGCTTCAACACCAGCGCGCCGGCCGGCATGCGCGCGACGACCGAAGCGATCGCCGAAACGCTGCGCCCGCTGAGCATCGACCTGATTCCGGACAAGGGCGGCCCCGGCCCCGACATCTCGCCGCTGGCGGCCAAGGGCGGCGCCTGGGCGTGGCTGGGCCAGGACGGCACCGGCTACTTCGACCTGCACCACAACGTCGATGACACGCTCGACAAGGTCGACCCGGACGCGGTCGCGCAGAACACGGCGGCCTACGCGGTGTTCGCCTGGCTGGCGGCCGAATCGACCGAGCATTTCGGCAGCGCGCCGAAGGCCGCTACCGCCGACTGATCCTGGCGGAGACGAACCCCGCTCGATGTCGCCGCCGTCCCGAGCGAAGCAAGGGACGGCGCAGGGTGGTGGCGTCCGTCAGAGACCGGCGCGCGTCGCCGTCCACTGCGCGAGCAGCACCGCGGTCGCCGACGCGACGTTGAGGCTCTCGACCTTGCCGCTGCCGGGAATGCCGAGGCGCAGGTCGCAGGCCTTGGCGAGGGCGGGATCCATGCCCTCGCCTTCGGACCCGATGACGAACACCAGGCGGTCGGGCAGCGCCGTGGCGAACACGCTGTCGCCGCCGCTCACGACGGTCGCCGCGAGCTGGAAACCGGCGCTGCGCAGCTGCGCCAGCGCATTGTCCTCGCGCCCCAGGCGCACGAACGGCAGCGCTTCGGCGCCGCCTTCGGCCACACGCGCCGCCGCGCCGGACAGCGCCAGCGGCGAAGTCTTGGGCAGCAGCACCGCGCCGGCGCCGAAGTGCGCAGCGGAGCGCAGGATCGCGCCGAGATTGTGCGGATTGCCCACGCCGTCGAGCCACAAGGCGCACTGCGGCCCTGCCGGCAGCGCCTGCAGCCAGGCGCCCAGCGACAGTGGCATCTCCCGCAGCACGTCGGCGACCACGCCCTCGTGATGCGAACTGGCGGCGAGCTTGCGCAGGTCCTCTTCGGCGACGACGCGATAGCCCACCCGGTTCGCCGCGCACCACTTCAGCAGGGGCTGCAGCTGCGGGATGCGCGCCTCGAGCAGATAGACCTTGCGGATCGCCTCGGGGCGCCGGGCGAACACGGCCTCGATCGCGTTGCGGCCGTACAGGCGCATCTCGCGCCGGTCCTCCGTGTCACCGGCGTCCGGCGCGTCGATACGGACATCGGGCCGCGGCGCCGAGGCGCGCGGCTCGGGCGCCGGCGTGGACGGACGCGCACGCGCGCCCCACGGGCTCTCGCGACCCGGCGCGGGCGGACGCGGCGTGTCCTGGCTGCCACCAGGCCAACGGGGTTTGGTCATCTCAGGGCTCCTTGCGCCACAGGTCGGCGTTGCGGATGCCGAGTTTGTCGGGGTCGAACACGGGATCGAGTCCCAGCTTCTGCTGCGCCTCGTAATCGCGCAGCGCCAGCAGCGCCGGCTTCTGCAGGATCAGGATCGCGACGATGTTGAGCCAGGCCATGAGGCCGACGCCGATGTCGCCCAGCGTCCACGCCATCTCGGCGGTCCGCATGCAGCCGAAGGTCACCGCCGCGAGGATGGCGATGCGCAGGGCGAAGGTCATCCACGGCCGGTGCATGCGCCGGTTGAGATAGGCGATGTTGGTTTCCGCCATGTAGTAGTAGGCGATGATCGTGGTGAACGCGAAGAAGAACAGCGCCAGGGCCACGAAGCTCGCGCCGTAACCGGGCAGCACCGACTCCACCGCCGCCTGCGCATAGCCCGGTCCGACCGCGATGCCGGGCAGCGCTTCGTAGAGCAGCTCGCCCGCCGGTGCGATGACGTTGTACATGCCGGTCGACAGGATCATGAAGGCCGTCGCCGAACACACCAGCAGCGTGTCGACATAGACCGAGAAGGCCTGCACCAGACCCTGCTTCGACGGGTGCGAGACCTCCGCCGCGGCGGCGTGGTGCGGCCCGGTGCCCTGGCCGGCCTCGTTGGAGTAGATGCCGCGCTTGACGCCCCATTCGATCGCCAGGCCCAGCACCGCACCGAGACCCGCTTCGAGCCCGAACGCACTGCGGAAGATCAGGCCGAACATCTCCGGCACCGCGGATGCGTTGAGGAACATGATGACCAGCGCGACCAGCATGTAGGCCAGCGCCATGAACGGCACGACGATCTCGGCGAAGCGCGCGATGCGCTTGACACCGCCGAAGATGATGAAGCCGAGGCCGACCACGACGATCGCCGCGGTCACCGCGGGCGCCATGCCCCAGGCGTTCTGCGCCGCCGAGGCGATGCCGTTGGCCTGCACGCCCGGCAGCAGGAACCCGGCCGCGACGATGGTGACGATCGCGAACAGCCAGGCATACCAGCGCTGGCCCATTGCTTTCTCGATGTAATAGGCCGGGCCGCCGCGGTAACGGCCGTTGTCGTCCTTTTCCTTGTAGATTTGCGCGAGCGTCGATTCGATGTACGAGGTGGACGCGCCGAGGAAGGCCATCACCCACATCCAGAACACCGCGCCCGGACCGCCGAATGCGATCGCCGTCGCGACGCCGGCGATGTTGCCGATGCCCACGCGTCCCGACAGCGACATCGCCAGCGCCTGGAACGAGGACACGCCGGCGTCCGATTTGTCGCCGGCCAGCATCAGCCGCAGCATCTCGCCGACCTGGCGGACCTGCACGAAACGCGTGCGCACGGTGAAGTACAGGCCGGCGCCCAGGCACAGCCAGATCAGCGGCGGACTCCAGATGAGGCCATTGAGTGAGTTGACGATCTGTTCCACGCGGCGCTCCCCGGATTGAAGACGGCCCGCGCGACGGCGGGGCGTCCCGATTCTCCATCAATCGCGCGCAAACGCGAAACGCCGACTCAGTCGATCGTGGCCCGCGTGCGGGCGAACAGACGCAGATCGTGCACCTGGCCGTCCTTGACGACGGCGTGGCGCATGCAGCCCTCTTCGATGAACCCGGTCTTCTGCAGCACGCGGGCCGAGCCGGTGTTGAAGGCCAGCACCGTCGCCTGCAATCGGTGCAGCCGCAGCGCGTCGAGGACCCAGTCCGCATACAGCCGGACCGCGCGCGTCATCAGACCGCGCCCCCAGTAAACCTGTCCGAGCCAGTACCCGAGTTCGGCCGATTGCGCGCGCTCGCCGACGCCCGAACGCGCGCCGATGCCGCCGCAGGCGGCGCCGTCGATCTCGATCGCGAACAACGGATCGCCGAAATCCACGACGTGCCCGGTGAGGAACGCCTCGCCGTCCGCGCGCGTGTACGGCGTCGGGAAGCGGTGGCTCAGGCCACGGACGACGGCTGGATCGTTGGCATGCCGCAGCAGCGCGTCGAGATCGCCGGTGCGCCAGCGACGCAGCACGAAGCCGTCGCCGTCCAGGCGCACCGCATCCCAGCGCGCGGCGTCAGGCATGGCCGCTGACCGCCGGCGTCTCGGATTCGAGGCGTTCCAGCTCGTGCGCCAGCGCTTCCGGCGAACGCGTGAACGGCGCCAGCAGCGCGTAGAACGCCGGCACGACGAACAGCGACAGCAGGGTCGAGAAGCCGACGCCGAAGATGATGACGACACCGATCGTCGCGCGGCTCGCCGAGCCCGGCCCACCGGCCACCACCAGCGGCACCGCACCGACCATCGTCGCCGCCGCGGTCATCAGGATCGGGCGCAGGCGCACCGCCGCGGCTTCGGTGATCGCGTCACGGACGCTGCGGCCGTCGTCGCGCAACTGGTTGGCGAACTCGACGATCAGGATGCCGTTCTTCGCCGCGAGACCGATCAGCATGACGATGCCGATCTGGCTGAAGAGATTCAGCGTGCCGCCCGTCGCCCACAATCCGATCAGCGCGCCGAGCACCGCCAGCGGCACCGTCAACATGATCGACAGCGGATGCACGAAGCTCTCGAACTGCGCGGCCAGCACCAGGTAGACGATGAGCAGCGCCATCGCGAAGGTCAGCAGCACCGCGCCGCCAGCCTCCTGGAATTCGCGGCTCTCGCCCTTCCAGTCGACCTGCGCGTAATCGGGCAGCTCCTCGGACGCGACCTGGCGGGTCCACTCGATCGCCTCGCCCATCGTGTAGCCAGGCGCGAGACCGGCGCTGATGGTGATCGCGCGCAGGCGGTTGAAGCGGTTGAAGCTGCCGGGCTCGGCCACCTCGCTGAGCGTGACCAGGTTCGACAGTGGCACCAGCGCGCCATCGCGGCCGCGCACGAACGTGTCCGTCAGATCGGACGGCGTCATGCGCCGTTCGCGGTCGGCCTGCAGCAGCACGTCGTACTCCTCGCCGTTGTCGACGAAGGTCGTGACCTGGCGCGAGCCCATCATGGTTTCGAGCGTGCGGCCGATTTCCTGCACCGAGACGCCGAGATCGGCGGCGCGCGGGCGGTCGATGTCGACGCGCATCTGCGGACGGGTTTCCTTGTAGTCCGAGTCCGGATCCTGGATGCCCGGGTTGTCGCGCATGCGCGCCAGCATGCGGTCGCGCCAGATGGCGATCTCCGCGTAGTCGGGTCCGCCGAGCACCAGCTGGTAGCGCTGGCCGCGGCTGCTGATCAGACCGCCGGGCACGTTGGCGCGCACCTGCACGCCGGTCAGCTCCGCGAACTTCGCGCGCAGGTCCTCGACGATCTCCGTCGTCGCCACCTCGCGGTCGCGCCAGTCCTGCAGGAACACGATGACCTGGCCGTTGTGCATCTCCTCGCTACCGCCCCAGCCGCGCGGCACGCGCGAGTTGGCGCGCTCGATCGGTCGATCGTCGCCGACGAGCGGCGCGAAGATCGCCTCGACCTGCTGCATCTGGTCGACGGTGTAGTCGAAGCCGGCGCCTTCGGGGCCATCGACCGAGACGAAGAAGCGGCCGCGGTCCTCGGCCGGCGACAGTTCGCTGGGCACGCGCCAGAACAGCAGCAGCGCCACGACGACGCAGGCGCCCATCGCCAGCGCCATGGCCAGGATCAACCGGCTGCTGCGCATGCCCACCAGGGCCGACACGCGACCGCCGTAGCTGCTGCTCAGCCGGTCCAGCTGCCGGGTCATCCACTTGTTGAACCCGCGCGGTTTTTCGTGGCGCCGCACCAGCTTGGAACACATCATCGGCGTCAGCGTCAGCGCGATGAAGGCCGACAGCGCGACCGCACCGGCCAGCGTCACCGACAGTTCGCGGAACAGCCGTCCCGAATTGCCTTCCATGAAACCGACCGGCAGGAACACCGCGACCAGCACCGCGGTCGTCGCGATGACCGCGAAGGCGACCTGCGCGGTGCCGCGCCGCGCGGCGACCAGGGGCGGCTCGCCGAGATCGGCACGCCGCTGCACGTTCTCCAGCACGATGATCGCGTCGTCGACGACCAGGCCGATGCACAGCACCAGCGCCAACAGGGTCAGCAGATTGACGGAGAAGCCGAACATGTACAGCGCGGTGAACGCGGCGATCAGACAGACCGGCGCGGTGACGGCGGGAATGATCGCGGCGCGCAGGCTGCCGAGGAACAGCCAGTCGGTGCCGTCGGGCAGTGTCTCCTGGATGCGCTCGGCTTCCTCGCGCGCCGCGCGTGCGACGTCGAGCGCGTTCGCGGTCGAGGTGCGGACGATGCCGAGACCGACGTTCGGCACCGAGTTGCTGCGCGTGTAGGAGCGGCGCTCGGCGGAACCCAGCTCGATCCGGGCCACGTCGCCCATGCGCACCACGTATCCGTCGTCGCCGCGGCGGATCGGGATCTGCGCGAACTGCGAGGGCTCCCGGTAACCGCGCTCCACGCGCAGGGTGAAGTCGCGGGTCTCCGATTCGATGTTGCCGGCCGGCAGCTCGACGTTCTCGTTGCGCAACGCCGCCTCGACATCGGCCGCGGCGACATCGCGCGCCGTCATCGCGTCGCGGTCGAGCCAGATCCGCATCGCATAGCGCTGGCTGCCGCTGAGCTGCACCCGCGCGACGCCGTCGAGCGACGACAGCCGGTCGAGCACGTAGCGGTCGGTGTAGTCGGTCAGCTCGAGCGTGTTCATCGTGCTCGAGCGCAGGTTGAGCCACATGATCGCGTCGGCGTCGGCCTCGACCTTGGAGATCTCCGGTGCGTCGGCCTCGATCGGCAGGCGGTCCATCACCCGGCTGATCGCATCGCGCACGTCGTTGGCCGCGGCCTCGATGTCGCGCGTGAGGTTGAACTCGATGGTCACGTCGGCGCGGCCGTTGCGGCTGCGCGATTCGATCGTGCGGATGCCCTCGATGCCGGCGAGCGCGTCTTCGAGGATCTGGGTGATGCGGGTTTCCACGACCGCCGCCGAGGCGCCGGCATAGGCGACGTCGACCGAGACGATCGGCGGGTCGATGTTGGGCAGCTCGCGCAGGGTCAGCCGGCTGAAGGACATGATGCCGAGCACCACCAGCAGCAGGCTGATGACGACCGCAAACACCGGCCGCTTGATGGCGACATCGGACATCTTCATGGGGCGTCACCCTCGACCGCGGCCGGATCTTCGGCCGTCTGCGACTTGGCTTCCTGCACGCTGCCCTCGACGATCTTCATGCCGGGGCGCAGCTTGCCGGTGCCGTCGATGACGATGCGGGTGCCCGGCTCGATGCCCTCGACGATCTCGGCCAGGCCCTGGCCGCGGACGCCGAGCGTGACCGGCGCCTGCTCGACGGTCTCGTCCTCGAGCACGCGGTAGACGAAGGTGTCGCGACCGACCTGGATCACCGCGATCTCCGGCACCATCAGCGCCTGGCGCTGGCGCTGCTCGAGACGCACCTGGATCAGCATGCCGGGGCGCAGGCGGGCGTCCGGATTCTCGAACGCGGCGCGCACCGCGACCGCGCGCGTATCGGGATCGACGCGCGAGTCGACGATCTGCACGACGCCTTCGACGTCCTCGCCCGGATAGGCCGCGCTGCTGCCGAACACCCGCTGGCCCGCGGCGATCGCCGCCAGGCGCACTTCCGGCACCGGAAAGTCGACGTAGACGGTCGAGAGGTCGTCGAGCGTGGCGATGGCCGTGCCCGGCGTCACCAGCGCGCCCGGGCTGACCTGGCGCAGGCCGAGCACGCCGGCGAACGGCGCGCGAATGGTGCGGTCGCCGATGTCGGCGCGCATCTCGGCGACGTTGGCGCGAGCGCTGTCGCGGGTCGCGCGCAGCGTGTCGATCGACGCGCGCGCGATCAGCTGCTGGCCGACCAGTTCGTTGCCGCGCTCGTACTGCTGGTCCGCCTCGGTCAGGGCCGCTTCGGCCGCGCGCAGCGCGGCCTGCTGCTGGTTGCCCGACAGCGTGACCAGCACGTCGCCGGCCGCGACGCGATCGCCGCTGTCGAAATGCACGCGCTCGACGGTCTCGCTGACCTTCGCGGTCACGGTCACCGACTCGCGCGCATTCACGGTGCCGAGCGCGGCGATCGAATCGTTCCACTCGCGCGTCTGGACCGTGGCCGTTGTCACCGGCACGGCGGTGCTACCGGCGCCAGGCGCAGGCGTGGGTTGCGCGGCGCCGCCGCAGCCCGCGAGCAGCAGGACACAGGACAGGACGGGGACGGCGAAACGGAGACACGATGGAACGCGGGGGAGCGAATGCATGAACGAGGAGCGCCTGGCAGGGTCGGAAAACCGCCCGATAGTACCCGTTGGCCTGTGACGCCGACCCATGCCATCAGCTGGCCGCAATCCGTCGCGCGGCGTGTCAACCGCTGGCACGCTCGCGCGTTTTGCCCCAATGTGGAGGCCCGCGCTCCGCGCCTTCGCAAGGGTTCCCCCATGGCCCTGTACGACAGCATTCTCGACACGATCGGCGGCACGCCCGTCGTCCGCCTGCACCGGCTCGCCCCGGCCAACGTCACCCTGTACGCCAAGGTCGAATCCTTCAACCCCGGTGGCTCGGTCAAGGACAGGCTGGCGCTGGCGATCATCCTCGACGCCGAACAGCGCGGCGTGCTCAAGCCGGGCGACACCGTGGTCGAGGCGACCTCCGGCAACACCGGCGTGGCGCTGGCAATGGTCTGCGCCGCGCGCGGCTACAAGTTCGTCGCGACGATGGTCGAGACCTTCTCGATCGAACGCCGCAAGCTGATGCGCGCCTACGGCGCCAAGGTGATCCTGACGCCGGCCGCCGAGCGCGGCAGCGGCATGGTGCGCAAGGCGAAGGCACTCGCCGAGCAGCACGGCTGGTTCTGGGCCAGCCAGTTCGAGAATCCGGCCAATCCTGCCTACCACCGGCAGACGACCGCGGCCGAGATCCTGCGCGATTTCGCCGGGCGCCGGCTCGACCATTTCGTCACCGGCTGGGGCACCGGCGGCACGCTGACCGGCGTCGGCGAAGTGCTGCGGGTCGCGCGGCCCGAGGTCGAGATCGTGACCTGCGAACCTTCCGGCGCCGCGCTGCTGCAGGGCAAGGAATGGGCGCCGCACAAGGTCCAGGGCTGGACGCCGGACTTCGTGCCGGGCGTGCTCAACCGCGACGTCGCCCACCGGGTGCTGTCGATCGACGATGCGGATTCCATCGAGACCGCGCGCCGGCTGGCACGCGAAGAGGGCATCTTCGTCGGCATCTCGGCCGGTGGCACCCTCGCCGCCGCACTCGAGGTCGCGAAGACCGCCGCCGACGGCGCGGTGATCCTGACGATGCTGCCCGATACCGGCGAACGCTATCTGTCGACGCCGCTGTTCGAAGGCGTCAACGAAGGGTCCGACGACGACTGGCTCGCAGGCCTGCCGTGAACCGCCTGACGCCCCGCGCGATGCGTGGGGCGTCCGTTCTTTCCCCGCGTCGTTCGACACATGATCCCGTCACGGAAGCGTCGCTGGCGTGCAGCGGTTCCGCGCGGATCTGCTCGCTTCGCATCCACATGTTCTGGCGGCCTGCCCGCGTGGGCGCGGCGCAATATCGCGCCCCGTCCTTCGCAGGCCTCTGCCGCGCCTGACGACGCGGAGGCCTGGCGTCAGGCCAGCCGCCAGAGCCCGAACCCGACGGCCACGACGAGCAGCGCGGCCACCCAGCCGACCCAGCCGTAGCGGCCACTGTCGCCATGGACGACGGTTTCGGTGCGCGCCTGTTGCAGCAGCGGCGAGGCATGCCGCCGCACCGCGTCCTCGGCTTCCGCCTCGCTCAACCCCGGCCGGGTCTCGCGCAGACGCCTTGCCGCATCGACGGTGTTGCCGGTCGCGATCTTTGCCGCGACCGCGCTGGGCAGGGTCGCGTCGCCGACCGGCGCCGCCGCGTCGGACCGCGCGTAGCGGTCGTCGTCACCGAACGTGGCGGCGGAGTGGCGCGCGAGGTGGCCGAGCGCGTCGCGCGCGGCACGTGCGTCGAGCCCGGGATTGGCGTCGCGCAGGGCCTGCATCGCCTCGACCGGCTGCCCCCGGCGCAGGGCGTCATGGACCGGTAAAGGCACGTGCAGGCGTTGGTCGGGCGGCGTGGACATCGGCGTTCCTCGACGTGGACACGGCCACCAGCCTAGGCGACGCGGAGTGAGGCACCGGTCAGCGCGCCCGGCATCCACCGCTCACGCATGCACTGCCAGACTGCGCCGATGACGCTGATCGACGCACGCCTCCAGGACATCACCCGTTGCGACGTCGACGCCATCGTCAATGCCGCGAACGAGGCCCTGGCCGGTGGTGGGGGCGTGGACGGGGCGATCCAGCGCGCTGCCGGGCCGGCCCTGCTGGCCGCCTGCCGCGCGCTGCCGCCGGTGCGTGCCGGCGTGCGTTGCCCGACCGGCGAGGCCCGTATCACGCCGGGCTTCGCCCTGCCCGCGCGTCACGTGATCCACACCGTCGGCCCCGTCTGGCGGGGCGGCGAGGCAGGCGAAACGGCCTTGCTGGCGGCGTGCTATCGCCACAGCCTGGCGCTGGCGGCCGCGCACGGGATCGCGTCGATCGCGTTTCCGGCGATCAGCTGCGGCGTCTACGGCTTTCCGCCGGACCAGGCCGTGGCGATCGCGGTCGCGGAAGTCCGCGCCTTCCCGCATGCGCCGGCGTCGGTGCTGTTCTGCTGCCACGACGCGGCGATGCTCGCGCGCTATCGCGAGGCGCTGTCCACCGACTGACGCACGGCCGGACGCGCCGGATCGCGGCTCCACGCGGCAGAACGCCGGCACGGGGCCGGCGTTCCGATCACGCAGCGGGCCTGGACCTCAGCCGCCCTTCTGCCACTTGCCCTGCGCGGCGAGGCCGTTGTCGCGGGCGCGGGCGAACACCGTCGCCTGCGCCTTGCCGACGTTGTTGGCCAGGTCCTGCGACCACAGCTTCAGCGCCGCCGACTGCATCGCACGTCCGTAGGAGAACGACAGCGGCCAGGGGTTCGGCCCCATGCGGTTCATCGCATCGAGATGCGCGGTCGAGGCTTCATCGCTCTGGCCGCCCGACAGGAACACGATGCCCGGCAGGATCGCCGGCACGGCCGACTTCAGGCACATCAGCGTGGCTTCGGCGACCTCGTCGATGTCCGCCGATTCGCCGCTGTCCTGGCCCGGCAGCACCATCGAGGCCTTGAGTATCGTGCCTTCCAGCGCGACGTTCTGGTTGTACAGCGCATCGAACACGGCCCGCAGCGTGACCTCGGTGACCTCGTAGCAGGTCTCGATGTCGTGGCTGCCGTCCATCAGCACTTCCGGCTCGACGATCGGCACCAGGCCCTGCTCCTGGCACAGCGCGGCATAGCGTGCGAGCGCGTGCGCGTTGGTCTCGATGCAGGTGCCCGACGGGGTGTCCTCGCCGATGCGGATGACCGCGCGCCACTTGGCGAAACGCGCGCCCAGCTTGTAGTACTCCTCGAGGCGCGCGCGCAGGCCGTCGAGGCCTTCGGTCACGGTCTCGCCCGGGAAGCCGGCCAGCGCCTGCGCGCCCTTGTCGACCTTGATGCCCGGCAGGATGCCCTGCTCGGCCATGTACTTGGCGAACGGCTTGCCGGCCTTCGTCGACTGGCGGATGGTCTCGTCGAACAGGATCGCGCCGCTGACGTAGTCCGAGAGGTTCGGCGTGGTCAGCAGCAGCTCGCGATAGGCGCGACGGTTTTCTTCGTTATTCGGGATTCCCACGCCTTCGAAACGCTTGGCGAGCGTGCCCGTCGATTCGTCGATCGCGATGATGCCCTTGCCCGCGGCGACCAGGGCCTGGGCGGTTTCGGCAAGCTGTTCGATGCTCATGTCGGGGGATTCGGCTGCGGGAAAGGAGCGCGATTATAGCCCGCGCTCCCACCCTGCCCCGGCGCGGACGACCCGTCCGCGGGAAACCGCTTACAGCTCGCCGAGGCCTTCGGCGCGCCCGTCTTCGCCGACCTGCAGCAGGCGCAGGGTATTGGTCGCGCCGTGGGTTTCCATGTGCTCGCCGCTGGTGAACACCACGCGCTCGCCGGAGCCGAGGAAGCCGCCCTCGACCAGCAGACGCACGCTGCCGCGCGCCGCTTCGCGCGGGGTCTGGCCGCGGCTGTCGTAGTCGAACGGGAACACGTCGCGCATCAGCGTCATGCGCCGGCGGGCGCCGTCGTGGCGCGAGAACGCATAGATCAGCGCACCGCCGCGGAAGCGCGACAGATAGCGCGCGGTACCGCCGGATTCGGTCATCGCCACGATCGCGCCGACGCCGATGTGCTCGGACAGGAACATCGCCGCCATCGCGATCGCCTGGTCGGCGCGCTCGAGGTTGCGCTGGGCCTTGCTGAAATCGGTGTCGTGGGCGAACTGGCGCTCGGCGCCGACGCAGATCCGCGCCATCGCCTCGACGGCGCGCACCGGGTAGGCGCCGGCCGCGGTCTCGGCCGACAGCATCACCGCGTCGGTGCCGTCGATGACCGAGTTGGCGACGTCGAGCACCTCGGCGCGCGTCGGCATCGGGCTTTCGACCATCGACTGCAGCATCTGCGTCGCGGTGATGACCACTTTGTTGCGCGCCAGCGACTCGCGGATGATCTTCTTCTGCAGGCCCGGCAGCTCGGCATCGCCGATCTCCACGCCCAGGTCGCCACGCGCGACCATCACCACGTCGCTGGCGTCGATGATCTCGGCCAGGTTGTCAATCGCCTCGGTGCGCTCGATCTTCGACACCAGCGCGGCGTCGCAGCCGTGCGCGCGGGCGATCGAGCGGGCCTCCTCCATGTCGGCCGCGTTGCGGCAGAACGACACGGCGATGAAATCCACGCCGATGTCGGCCGCGACCTTGATCAGGTCGCGATCGTGATCGGTCAGCGCGCCCAGCGACAGGCCGCCACCCTGTTTGTTCAGGCCCTTGCGGTTGGACAGCACTCCGTCGTTGAGCACCGTCGTGACGATGCGCGCGCCGTCGACCGCCGCCACCTGCAGCTGCACCAGGCCGTCGTCGAGCAGCAGCACGTCGCCGGGCGCCACGTCGTGCGGCAGGCCGAGATAGCTGACGCCGACCTGGTCCACGGTGCCCGGAGGCGCCGCTGGATCGGCCAGCAGGTCGAAACGCGCGCCGGCTGCCAGCTGGACCTTGCCGTCGGCGAACTTCTCGATGCGGATCTTCGGGCCCGGCAGGTCGGCGAGGATGCCGACCTCGACGCCCGCGCGCTGCGCGGCATCGCGGACCGCCTCGGCGCGCACGCGCTGCGATTCCGGGTCGCCGTGGGAAAAGTTCAGGCGGACCGCGTTGACGCCGGCGGCGATCAGGGCGTCGAGCACGCCGGGCGCGTCGGTCGCGGGGCCCAGCGTGGCGAGAATGCGGGTGCGGCGACGATGCGGCGCAACGGTCGTGAGTTCGTTCATGGTCATCCCCAGATCTTATTGTCCACCGGTAGTCATGCGCACGTTGCAGGGCAACATGGAAACGGCGCCCCGATCCCCCGGCGCGCCGTGTCCGAAGCTTACTGCGAAATTCCGCGCGCGGCGCAATGCCGCGGGCCACGCGCGGTCGAGGCACGCGAAGCGATGCTCCGGGCGACTCGGGCGGCAGTGCATCGCCGGCCATCCCTCACGACCAGAGGCCAGGAGTCGATGCCGGCACGCGCATTCGCGGCAGCAATGCCGCGTGCGGGAAGCAGAGGCCGCGCCGGTTTGCGGCATCGGCATTGCGCTCCATGTCAGCGATCGCACCGACACGCGCGCCCGCCGACCCCGACGCCTGCGACGTTCAGGCGCGCACAGCGTCCTGCCGCGTTCAGGCGAGCGCCGCCGCCAGCGCCGCTGGCGACGCGACGGTTTCCGCGGCGCCCGCCTCGCGCAACTCCGCTTCGGCGCCGAAGCCCCAAAGCACGCCCACGGCGCGCATGCCGTGCTGGCGCGCGCCTTCCATGTCGTAACGCCGGTCGCCGATCATCACCGCGCCCGTCGCGTCGAGCGCGAGCCGCGACAGCGCCTCGGCGATCAGTTCGCGCTTGTAGCGGCGCGTGCCGTCGTCGCTGGCGCCGACCACGGTCTCGAAGGCCGCGCCGAACGGCAGCGCCTCGACGATGCGCCGCGCGGCGCCCTCGTTCTTCGACGTGACGACCGCCAACCGGTGGCCGGCGGCCTGCAGCGTGGCGATCGCCTCGGGCATGCCGGTGTAGACCGAATGCTCGCGCCAGCCACGCGCGTCGTAACGTTCGCGATACAGCGCGACCGCCCGTTCGGCGCGGGCACGATCGCCATCGAACAGCGCATCGAAGCTGTCGCGCAGTGGCGGGCCGATCCACGGCAGCAACGTCTCGCGGGGCAACGGCGGATGCCCCAGCGCCTCGAGCGTATACGCGATACCGCCGAGGATGCCCGGCTCCGAATCGATCAGCGTGCCGTCGAGATCGAAGAACAGCGCCTGGGTCACGCGCCGCGGGCGTCGAGCGCCGCGACCGCCGGCAGCGTCTTGCCTTCGAGGAATTCGAGGAACGCGCCGCCGCCGGTGGAGATGTAGGACACGTCATCGGCGATGCCGTACTTGTCGACGGCCGCCAGCGTGTCGCCGCCACCGGCGATCGAGAACGCCTTCGACGACGCGATCGCGCGCGCCAGCGCCTCCGTGCCCTTGCCGAACGCGTCGAACTCGAACACGCCGACCGGACCGTTCCAGACCACGGTGCCGGCCTCCTTGATCATCGCGGCGTAGCGCCTGGCGGTGTCCGGGCCGATGTCGAGGATCATGTCGTCGGCGTCGACCGCATCCACTGCCTTGACGGTGGCCGGCGCATCGGCGGCGAACGCAGATGCGACGACGACGTCGGTCGGCACCGGAATCTCGGCGCCGCGTGCCCTGGCGTCGGCCATGATCTGCGTCGCGGTATCGAGCAGGTCGGTCTCGACCAGCGACTTGCCGACGCCGTGGCCCAGCGCGGCGATGAAGGTGTTGGCGATGCCGCCGCCGACGATCAGCTGGTCGACCTTGCCGACCAGCGACGACAGCAGTTCGAGCTTGGTCGACACCTTGCTGCCCGCGACGATCGCCAGCAACGGCCGCGCCGGCGCGTCGAGCGCCTTGGCCAGCGCATCGAGTTCGGCCATCAGCAGCGGGCCGCCCGCGGCGGTCGCAGCATGGCGGATCACGCCATGCGTCGACGCCTGCGCGCGGTGCGCGGTGCCGAAGGCATCCATGACGAACACGTCGCACAAGGCGGCGTATTTCTTCGACAACGCCTCGTCGTCGTCCTTCTCGCCGATGTTCATGCGGCAGTTCTCGAGCAGCACCAGCTGTCCCGGCGCGACCTCGACGCCGTCGACCCAGTCGCGCACCAGCGGCACGTCGATGCCGAGCAGTTCGGACAGCCGCGCGGCTACGGGGGCGAGCGAATCGGCCTCGCTCCAGCTGCCTTCCTTCGGCCGGCCGAGGTGCGAGGTCACCATGACCGCCGCACCCTTCTCCAGCGCGTATTTCAACGTCGGCAGCGATGCGGTGATGCGCTGGTCGGAGGTGACCTTGCCGCCGTCGACGGGAACGTTGAGGTCCTGCCGGATCAACACACGTTTGCCGGCCAGGTCGAGATCGGTCATGCGGACAATAGTCATGGGCTCTGGACTCTCTTGAATGATCGGAATGATGTGCGCCATGCCATCCCTGGCGTGACATGACTGCAGTCGCAGACACCTGCCCGGCCATCCATGGCCGGGCGCTCGCCGCGCGGTCTGCCTGACGGCAGTCCGCTCAGACCGGCTCGCCCTGCCGGATCAGCACGCGCTTGCCGGAGAGGTCGAGGTCGGTCATGCGGACGATGGTCATGGGCACTGGGCTCGCTGGAGTCGGAAGGAGAACGCGTGTGCGTCCGTCGCCCATTGTCCGCGCTGCGCCCGCAGGCAGGCAAACGTCTGCAGGCGCGCGCTCCGACAACGCGATGCCAGCAACCCCGGCGCCGGTGTCGCCCGGGCCAAAAAAGAAGCCCCGCTTGCGCGGGGCTCCGGTCTCACTCGGCGGCAGCGGACCGCTTACTTCGCCGCGACCACGCGGACCATCTCCAGACACTTGTTGGAGTAGCCCCACTCGTTGTCGTACCAGCTGACCAGCTTGACGAAGGTCGGGTCCAGCGCGATGCCGGCTTCGGCGTCGAATACCGAGGTGCAGGTCTCGCGACCACCGACACGTCGGACGTCGGCACGCGGAAGCTCATGCCGGTGAGCTTCTTGTTGAGTTCCGGAATCACCACGCCGACCGCCTTGGCCGCACCGGTCGACGACGGAATGATGTTCTCGAGGATGCCGCGGCCGCCGCGCCAGTCCTTGTTGCTCGGGCCGTCGACGGTCTTCTGCGTCGCGGTCGCCGCATGCACGGTGGTCATCAGGCCGCGCTTGATGCCCCACTTGTCGTGCATGACCTTCGCGATCGGCGCCAGGCAGTTGGTGGTGCACGAGGCGTTGGAGATGATCGCCTCGCCGGCGTAGGTCTTGTCGTTGACGCCGAACACGAACATCGGCGTGTCGTCCTTCGACGGCGCCGACAGGATCACCTTCTTCGCGCCGGCGTCGATGTGCTTCTGCGCGGTGTCCTTGGTCAGGAACAGGCCGGTCGACTCGATGACGACGTCGGCGCCCACTTCGTCCCACTTCAGGTTGGCCGGGTCGCGCTCCTGGGTCAGGCGGATCTTCTTGCCGTTGACGACCAGCGTGTTGCCCTCGACCGACACGTCGCCCTTGAAGCGGCCGTGCACCGAGTCGTAGGACAGCATGTAGGCCAGGTAATCGGGTTCGAGCAGATCGTTGATCGCGACGATCTCGATGTCGCCGTCGAAGTTCTCCACCGCCGAGCGCAGCACGTTGCGGCCGATGCGGCCGAAGCCGTTGATGCCTACCTTGATCGCCATGAATCCGGACTCCTGCATCCGCGCGGTGCGCGGGCTAGTTGGGAAGAAACGTTGGGAGCGCGCGCATCACGCCAGGCTCGACGCGCGGCGCCGGTCCCGGCAACCCGCGCATTTTAGCAGGCGCGTCCTGACGGCGCCCGACGCTGGCCGCAGGCGCGCACGGCGGCCGGCGCGCATTGATTCCGATCAAGGCGCCCGCGCGCCGGGATGCCGACACTGCGGCCACTCTCCGACGGATCCTCTCCATGCGCCTGCTGTCCCTCGCGTTTCTCGCCGCCACGACCACCGGCGCCTGCCTGCCGGTCCACGCCCAGTCCGCCGGCGACTGGACCCTCGCCGTCGGCGCCCACCATGTCGATCCCAGGTCGGGCAACGGGCGCCTCGCCGGCGGCAGCCTGCCGCTGTCGATCGGCGGCAGCACCCGGCCGACGATCGCAGCGGAATACTTCGTCCGCGACGGTCTGGGCCTCGAGCTGCTCGCGGCGCTGCCGTTCCGGCACGACATCGCCGTCGACGGGCTCGGCAGGGTCGGCAGCACGCGGCACCTGCCGCCGACCCTGTCGCTGCAGTACCACGGCCACCGCGGCGGTACGGTGTCGCCACTGTTCGGCATCGGCGTGAACTCCACGACGTTCTTCGGCGAAGACACGACCGGCGCGCTCGCCGGGACGCGACTGCAGCTCCGCGATGCCTGGGGCCTGGCCGCGCATGCCGGCCTCGACATCCGGCTCGGCGCCGGCAGCCGGCTCCGCCTCGATGCCCGCTGGATCGACATCGACACCGACGTGCGCGTCGATGGCGTCCCTCTCGGCACCGCGCACCTCGATCCGCTGGTGTACGGCGCGGCCTACGTCCGGACGTTCTGAGCACAGCGTGCATCACGGCCCGGCACAGGCGGCCGGTAGAATCGCCGCATGCGCCGATTCCTGTGTGTCACCGTCCTGTTCGTTTCCGCCGCCGTCTCCACCTCCGCCGCCGCGTGGGGCGGCATGGGCCACCGGCTCGTCGCCGGGCTGGCGACGCCCGACCTCACGCCGTCGACCCGCGCGCAGGTCGATGCGCTGCTGGCCGGCGAACCCGAGCCGACGCTGACCGGCATCGCGACCTGGGCGGACGCGCTGCGCGCCAACGATCCCGACCTCGGCCGACGCTCGGCGCCGTGGCACTACGTCAACATCGCGCCCGCGTGCCGTTACGACGCCGCACGCGACTGCCCCGGCGGCGACTGCGTGGTCGAGGCGATCCGCACCCAGAGCGCGATCCTCGGCGACCGCACGCGCTCGAAGGCCGATCGCCTGCAGGCGCTGAAATTCGTCGTGCACTTCGTCGGCGACGTGCACCAGCCGATGCACGCGGGCTACGGCCACGACAAGGGCGGCAACGATCGCCAGATCAACTACCGCAAGCGCGGCACCAACCTGCACGCGTTCTGGGACAGCGGCATGCTCAATACGCAGTCGCTGCCGGAATCGGCCTGGGTGACGCGGCTGCAGGCGTTGACGCCGGCGCCCGCCGTTGCCGGACCACTGCCGCCGCAGGCGGGCGCCTGGGCGGAAGCCGCCTGCGCGATCGCGGTGCGGCCGGGCGTCTATCCGCGCCGCGCCCGCATCGGCGACGACTATGTCGACACCCATCTGCCGCTGGCCGAACAGCAGTTGCGCGACGCCGGTGCGCGCCTGGCGCAGCTGTTGAACGCGACGCTCGATCCGCCGGCCGTCCCCTGACGCAGCCCCGATCCTGCGCCGGACCGGCCGCGGTTCACGTGCGTCGTGCGCGGCGCGCGTTTAGGCTGCGTCGCATGCCTGCGATCCGCGTCCCCTGATGCCAATCCATTGCCACGCGCCCGCTCGCGTGCCGGCCCTCGCGCTGCTGCTGGCGCTGGCCGGCTGCGCGACCGTGCCGGTGCCGGCACCCGCTCCCGCGCCGGTGGCATCGACGCTCGACCGCGACCCGACACTGCGCGCATCGGCGCCGCGCGCACCGGTGCTCGCATCGCCTGTCGTCGTGCCGCTGGATCCGGACACGCGGGCGCGCCTTTCGCGCGAGCCGGTGCAGGCGACGGTGCGCGGCGCGACGCTCGACTGCGCCGGCACGTCGCTGTTCGCCCTGCTGCGCGCCAGCGGCGTCGTGCCGGGGGCGCCGCTGGCCGGCGCGCACTTGACGCGCTACGTGCTGGTCACGGGACGCGACGGCGACCGCGTGGTGTTCTCGCTGGGCGAACTCGATCCCACGCTCGGCCACCGCCGCGTGTATCTGGTCGACCGCTGCGAGGGGGGGCCCTCGGACGCCGCAGCCGGCGCGCCGCGCCTGGTGGTCGCGGACGACAGCCGCGCCGCACGCGGCGTGTCCCAGGTCGTCGCCATCACCGTCATCGTGGCGCCCTGACGCATGCGCAGCCCGACCGTCATGCCGACGCCGCGAGCCCGCGCGCTCACGCGCGCCGCGCTGCGCCTGCTGGCGTTGGCCGCGCTGCTGGTGGCGACGGCGCGCGTTCTGCCCGTCCGCGCCGCCGACGCCGCCGCCCCGCTGACCGTGTTCGCCGCCGCCAGCCTCAAGGAATCGATGGACGCGGCCGCCGCGCGCTACCGCCAGGACACCGGCCAGCCGTTGCGGGTGTCGTACGCGGCGAGTTCCGCGCTGGCCCGGCAGACTGGATGGACTGGCTGCAGCAGCGCCGGCTCATCGATCCGGCGTCGCGCCGCGATCTGCTCGGCAACACCCTGGTGCTGGTCGCCCCGGCGCGCAGTCGCGCGCAGCCGTTCCGGCTCGATGCACGCAGCGACCTGTTGCCGCTGCTCGGTCCGCGCGGGCGCCTGTCGCTGGCACTGACGGCCAGCGTGCCGGCAGGCAAGTACGCGAAGGCGGCCTTCGTGTCGTTCGGCAGCTGGACCGCCCTGCAGCCGCGCATCGCCGAATCCGACAGCGTGCGTTCGGCGCTGGTGCTGGTCGCGCGCGGCGAAGCGCCGCTGGGCGTGGTCTACGGCAGCGATGCGCGCGCCGAGCCGCGGGTCAAGGTGCTGGCGACGTTCCCGGAAGACAGCCACCCGGCGATCGTCTATCCGGTCGCGCGGGTCGCCGCGAGCCGGCATCCGCAGGCCGCCGCCTTCGTGCGCTGGCTCGATGGCGATGCCGCCTCGGCGATCTTCCGCGCGCACGGCTTCACGATCCGCTGACCGCGCATGTCCGCGTCCGCGCTGCCCCTGCTGTCCGCGTTCACGCACGACGAGCTCGTCGCGATCCGCCTGAGCCTGCGGGTCGCCGCCGTCGCCGCGCTCGCCAGCCTGCCGTTCGGCGTCGCCATCGCCTGGCTGCTGGCGCGCAGGCGCTTCGTCGGCAAGTCGCTGCTCGACGCCCTGGTCCACCTGCCCCTGGTGCTGCCGCCGGTCGTCGTCGGCTATGCGCTGCTGGTGCTGCTGGGCGGCAACGGCACGATCGGCGCATGGCTGGACACGACCTTCGGCATCTCCGTCGCCTTCCGCTGGACCGGCGCCGCGCTGGCGAGCGCGATCATGGGCTTCCCGCTGATGGTGCGGACGATCCGCCTGTCGATCGAGAATGTCGACCGGCGCCTGGAGCAGGCCGCGGCGACGCTCGGCGCCAGTCCGCTGCGGGTGTTCTGCACGATCACCCTGCCACTGGCGTGGCCGGGCCTCGTCGCCGGCGCGGTGCTCGCATTCGCCAAGGCACTGGGCGAATTCGGCGCGACGATCACCTTCGTCTCCAACATTCCCGGCGAAACCCAGACCGTGTCGTCGGCGATCTACGGGCTGATGCAGGTGCCCGGCGGCGATGCCGGCATCTGGCGGCTGGCCGCGGTCGCAGTGGCGATCTCGCTGGCGGCGCTGCTGGCGTCCGAATGGCTGGTGCGGCGCACCCGGCCCGAGGCGCACGACTGATGCTGGTGATCGACATCACCCTGCAGCGCGGCAGATGCCGGCGAACCGTCCGCATCGACGCGCCGCAACGCGTGCTCGCGTTGACCGGGCCGTCGGGCGCCGGCAAGACCAGCGTGCTGCATGCGATCGCCGGGCTGACGCGGCCGCGGGCGGGGCGTATCGAGATCGACGGCCGCGTGCTGTTCGACAGTGCCGCGCGCATCGACGTGCCCGCGCACCGGCGGCGCGTCGGCTACGTGTTCCAGGATGCGCGGCTGTTCCCGCATCTCGACGTGCGCCGCAACCTGCGCTACGGCCGCCACGTGGGCGCGTCCGACGATGATGATGGCGCGTTCGCGTTCGACCACGTGATCGCGCTGCTCGGCATCGAGGCATTGCTGGCACGGCGTCCGGCCAACCTGTCGGGCGGCGAGGCGCAACGCGTCGCGATCGGCCGCGCCCTGCTCGCGCGGCCCGCGCTGCTGCTGCTCGACGAACCCTTGTCGTCGCTCGACCAGGCCCGGCGCGAAGAGCTGATTCCCTACCTGCAGCGCGTGCGCGACGAGACCACGCTGCCGATGCTCTACGTCAGCCACACCGCCGACGACGTGCGCCGCATCGCGGATGCGGTGCACACGCTGGACTGAGCGCGCGACGCGACGTTCACCGCCGACCTGCGGCAATCGCAGCCCCGTCCTCCGGTCATCCGCATGCCACGCACCCGCGCGATTCCGCCCGACCAGACCCGCCGTTTTCTCGAACCCGGCCCGGTGGTGCTGCTGTCGACCGCAGCGAAGGGCGAGCGCGGCATCATGACGCTGGGCTGGCACATGATGCTGGGCTACGACCTCGTCGGCACCTACATCGATCCCGGCAACCGCAGCCACGCACTGGCGCGCGCCGGCCGCGAATGTGTCATCAACCTGCCGACGGCGGACCTGCTCGACACCGTGGTGCGCATCGGCAACTGCAGCAGCGCCGAGGGCGACAAGTTCGACCGCTTCGGCCTCACCGCCCTCGAAAGTCACGCGGTCGCGGCGCCCGGCATCGGCGAATGCCATGCGCGTTTCGAGTGCCGCCTGCAGGAGACCCGGATCACCGCCGATTACCCGCTGTTCGTCTGGCGCGTGGTCGCGGCGCACGCGGCGACGCGACCGAAATGGCCGCGCACCCTGCACTACCGCGGCGATGGCCGGTTCATGGTCAGTGGCGACGAGCGCTCGCGGCGGGCGCTGTTCACGCCGGAGATGCTCGAGGCCTGAGTCCGGGCGCCATGACCGGACGGGCGTCGAGCACGCGCGTGCAGCCGTGATGCAATGCACCCCGTCCCGGAGTGACCCGAAGGCCCGCACTCCGGCCGTCGCGCCAGGAACAGACGCAGCGGCGATGCCGTGTCCGGCCGCACGCGCTGCCATCGCCGGCCGTGGCGACGCGCACGCCCGTGGCGACGCGCACGCTCGCGCCTATTCACGTCGTCGTGCGTATGCTCCGCGCATGACCGATTACGTCGATTCACTGGAAGATGCGACCGACCGCATCCTCGCGCACGTGGACGGCCCGCTGCATGTCGGCGCGCCGCTCGGGCTCGGCAAACCGCACCGGCTGCTCAATGCGCTGTACGACCGCGCGGCCGCCGATCCGACGCGCCCCGTCACCCTCTACACCGCACTGTCGCTGGATCCGCCGGTCGCCGGCCGCGATCTCGAAGGCCGGTTCATCGGCCCGTTCGCGGCGCGCCATTTCGGCGAGGATTTCGTCCGCCTCAAGTATGTCGACGCGTTGCGCCGCGATGCGCTGCCGCCGCACATCGCGGTCGAGGAGTTCTACATGCAGTCCGGCGCGATGCTGGGCTCGTCGCAGGCGCAGCGCCGCTACGCCAGCCTCAACTACACGCACGTCGCGCGCGCGCTCGCCGACCGCGGGGTGAACGTGCTGGTGCAGAAGGTCGCGGCGAACGAGGACGGCAGCCGCTTTTCGCTGTCGTCGAACACCGACCTGACCTTCGACGCGATCGACGCGATCGTCGCCGCCGGACAGCCACGGCCCCTGGTCGTCGGCGAGATCGATCCGCACCTGCCGTGGCTCGACGGCACCGCGGCCGTCGATGCCGCGTTCTTCGACCTCGTCGTCGCGCCGCCACCACCCTATCCCGCGCTGTTCGGCCTGCCGCGGCAGCCGGTTTCCGACGCCGACTATGCGATCGGCTTCCATGCCAGCGCACTGGTCCGCGACGGCGGCACGCTGCAGATCGGCATCGGCGCGCTGGCCGATGCGCTGAGCCATGCGCTGGCGCTGCGCCAGACCGACAATGCGGCCTACCGGCGCGTGCTGCATGCGCTCGATCCCGGGCTGGCGACGCATCCCGCCGTGGTCGCCAGCGGCGGGCTCGGGCCGTTCGAGATCGGCCTCTACGGCTGCAGCGAAATGCTCAACGAGGGCTTCAAGCGATTGGTCGAGGTCGGCGTGATCCGCCGCAAGGTCGTCGACAAGGCCGCGCTGATGCGCCGCGCCAACGACGGCAGCCTCAGCGCGCTCGACCAGGAGCTGATCGAACGCGACGGCGAATTCCTGCACGGCGCGTTCTACCTCGGCTCGCCGGATTTCTACGCCTGGCTGCACGGCCTCGACGACGCGACCCGGCGCGGCATCGGCATGAAACGGGTCGGCGAGGTCAACGAACTCTACGGGCTCGACGAGGGACTGAAGCGCCTGCAGCGCCGCGATGCGCGCTTCTTCAACAGCTGCATGATGGCGACCGCGCTCGGCGCGGCGGTCTCCGACGGTCTCGACGACGGCCGCGTGGTGTCGGGCGTCGGCGGCCAGTACAACTTCGTCGCGATGGCGCATGCGCTACCGGATGCGCGCTCGGCGCTGCTGCTGCGCGCGACCCGCGAGTCGGGCGGCCGGCACGAGGCCAATATCCGCTGGAACTACGGCCACACGACGATTCCCCGGCACCTGCGCGATCTCTACATCACCGAATACGGCATCGCCGACGTGCGCGGCGCGACCGACGAGGACTGCGTGGTCGCGATGACGCGAATCGCCGACGCGGCCCACCAGCTGCGGCTGCTCGAACAGGCGCGCGCGGCGCGCAAGCTCGATCCGCACTTCGTCGCGCCGCAGGCCTGGGCCCGCAACACCGCGACGCGACTGCGCGAGGCGCTGGCGCCGCTGCGGCGCGACGGTACCCTGCCCGACTATCCGCTCGGCAGCGATTTCGACGCCGTCGAGCAGCGCGTGCTCAAGGCGCTGACCTGGCTGAAGTCCCACACCGCCACGCGCGGCGACAAGCTGCGCACGGTAGTCGCCGCATTGCGCGAGGGCAGCAGCGACGACACCGCCGCGTTGCAGCGGATGGCGCTCGACGCGCCGACCGGACCGGGCGAGCATCTGCTGGCGCGGTTGCTCGCGCTGGGGCTGCGGCGCACGGCGCCGGCCACGGTTCCGCCCCCTGCGGGCTGACGCCGCAACCGCGTCGTCGCCCTCGTGAGCACGCAATCGGCGCAACATGGGAGCGCACGCGCAGCACGGCGGAGACTTGCGCGGATCCGCACGCGTCCCGCTTGGTGCCCGGCGCCGGAACTTGCAATCCCCGTGTGCTGCCGCCATCTGCCTGCCATCCGTTGCCGTTTTCCGGAGCCACCGATGTCCACCCGAGCCGACCAGATCCGCGACGCGCTGGCCGCGCTGCAGCCCAGCCATCTCGACGTGCAGGACGAGAGCCATCTGCACAGCCGCGGCCTGGAAACGCATTACAAGGCGGTCGTCGTCAGTGCGGCATTCGACGGCAAGCGTGCCCTGCAGCGACACCAGGCGGTGTACCGCGCGCTCGGCACGCAGATGCAGCAGATCCACGCGCTGGCGCTGCACACGTTCACGCCGGACGAGTGGGCCGCCGAAGTCCTGGTGCCCGATTCCCCGCATTGCCGCGGTGGCAGCAAGCACGATCCTGCGCACTGATCGGCGAGTACCGGTCTGGTCGCCGTCGCGCCGGCCATGACCCCCGCGATCCGAGCGCAGCGAAACGCTTCATGGCCGGTGTCGAGAGAATTCCGTCGAATGTAGGAGCGCGCTTGCGCGGGACGACGGGTGATCAGGAAAACTTCTCGCGCGCAGGCATGCCGTTGCAGGATCGGACCGCCGCAATCGGCAGAGACGCGGTCACGAGCAGCACAAGACAGAAGGCCCGCTTGCGCGGGCCTCCTGCTTGATCGGAACGCGAAACGCGCGCGGCGATCAGAGTGCCTTCCCTGCCTCGACGACCTTGTCGACGGTGATGCCGAAATGGGCATACAGCTTGTCCGCCGGCGCCGACGCACCGAAGCTGTCGATGCCGATGACGGCGCCGTCCAGGCCGACGTACGCACGCCAGAACGGGGTAACGCCGGCTTCGATTGCAACGCGCTTGCGCACGCCGTCCGGCAGCACGGACTCGCGATAGGCCGCGTCCTGGCGGTCGAACACGTCCGTCGACGGCATCGACACCACGCGCACGGTGTCGCCGAGCTGCTCGGCCGCCTGCATCGCCAGCCCGACTTCCGAGCCGGTCGCAATCAGGATGATTTCGGGCGTGCCTGCCGAGTCCTTCAACACGTAACCGCCGCGCGCGATGTCGGCGACCTGGGCCGTGTCGCGGGCCTGGTGCGCGAGGTTCTGGCGCGAGAACACCAGGCAGCTCGGGCCGTCCTGGCGGGTGATCGCCGACTTCCACGCGACCGCCGACTCGACCGCATCGCAGGGACGCCACACGTCGTTGTTCGGGATGTAGCGCAGCGATGCGAGATGCTCGACCGGCTGGTGGGTCGGGCCGTCTTCGCCGAGGCCGATCGAATCGTGGGTGTAGACGTGGATCGCGTGCGCGGGGATCAGCGCGCCCATGCGCACGGCGTTGCGCGCGTAGTCGCTGAAGACCACGAAGGTCGCATCGAACGGGATGAAGCCGCCGTGCAGCGCAAGGCCGTTGGCGATCGCGGTCCGTGGTCGCGGCCGACGTGCTGCCCTTCCACAGGGTCAGGTTGGAATGCGCGAGGTCGGCCGAGCCGCCGATCAGCTCCGGCAGCAACGGCGCGAAGGCTTCGATCGACAGCTGCGAGGCCTTGCGCGACGCGATCGTCGGGCCTTCCGCCTGCAGCTTGGCGATGAACGCATCGGCGTCCTGCGCGAAGTCGGCCGGCAGTTCGCCGCGCGTGCGGCGCAGCAGTTCGGCCGAGAGTTCCGGGTGCGCCGCGGCGTAGGCGTCGAACAGCGCCTGCCACGTCGCCTCGCGCCTGGCGCCGGCATCGGTGGCCAGCCACGCGTCGCGGATCGGCTGCGGGACCTCGAAGCGGCCGTGCGGCCAAGCGAGCGCCACGCGGGTCGCGTCGGATTCGGCCTGGCCCAGCGCGGCGCCGTGCGCGGATTCCTTGCCGGCGCGGTTCGGCGAGCCGAAGCCGATCGTCGTGCGGCAGCAGACCAGCACCGGCCGGCCGTCGTGGGCCTTGGCGGCGTCGATCGCGCGAGAGATCGCATCGGCGTCGTGGCCGTCGACGTCGCGGATCACGCGCCAGCCGTAGGCCTCGAAGCGCGCCGGGGTGTCGTCGGTGAACCAGCCGGCGGTGTTGCCGTCGATCGGGATGCGGTTGTCGTCCCAGAACGCGACGAGCTTGCCCAGGCCCAGCGTGCCCGCCAGCGACGCGGCCTCATGCGAGACGCCTTCCATCAGGCAGCCGTCGCCGAGGAACACCCAGGTGTGGTGATCGACGACATCGAAGCCGGGGCGGTTGAAGCGCTGCGCGAGCAGCTTCTCGGCCAGCGCGAAGCCGACGGCGTTGGCGAAGCCCTGGCCCAGCGGGCCGGTCGTGGTCTCGACGCCGGGCGTTTCGTGCCGTTCGGGATGGCCGGCGGTACGGCTGTGCAGCTGGCGGAAGTTCTTCAGCTCGTCGAGCGGCAGGTCGTAGCCCGACAGGTGCAGCAGCGCGTACTGCAGCATCGAGCCGTGGCCGTTCGACAGCACGAAGCGGTCGCGGTTGATCCAGTGCGGATTGCCCGGGTTGTGGCTGTGGTGGTCGTTCCACAGCACCTCGGCGATGTCGGCCATGCCCATCGGCATGCCCGGATGGCCGGAGTTGGCGGCATCGACGGCGTCGATGGCGAGGAAACGGATGGCGTTGGCGAGTTCGCGACGGGTCGGCTGGGTCATGGACTGGACTGGAGTCGGCGGCGATGGCGGGAGTCGCGCATTGTCCCATGCCCGCCGGATCGCTGCCGCAGCCGGACTCAGGTGGAGGCGTCGCCGGACGCCACGGGGCCGCCCTCGATCACCGGCGCCGCCTCGTCGCGCCGTTGCTCGCTGCGCCCGATCACGACCGAACCGACCATGTCGCCGCCGACGTTGACCACGGTGCGGCACATGTCGAGCAGGCGGTCGACGCCGAGGATGATGCCGATGCCCTCGGGCGGGATGCCGAACATCGCCAGGATCATCGCGATCACCGGCAGCGAGCCGCCGGGCACGCCGGCGGCGCCGATCGAGCCGAAGATGCACAGCACCAGGATCATCACCTGCTGGCCGAGCGTGAGGTCCACGCCGAACAGCTGCGCCAGGAACAGCACCACCACGCCCTCGAACAGCGCGGTGCCGTTCATGTTGGCGGTAGCGCCGAGCGTGCACACGAAGCGCGCGACCCGGCGCGGTACGCCGAGGTTCTCCTCGGTGACCTTGAGCGTGGTCGGCAGCGACGCGCTCGACGACGAGGTCGAGAAGGCGGTCAACAGCGCCGGCTGCGCGCCGCGGAAGAACGCCAGCGGCGACATCCGCCCCAGCGTCCACAGCAGGACCGGGAACACGATGAAGAAATGGATGCCCAGCGCACCCAGCGCGGTGCCGACGAACTTGGCCAGCATCCACAGCATCGGCAGGCCGAGCTTGGCGGTGATCGAGAAAAGCAGCGCGGCGACCGCGTAGGGTGCCAGCGCGATGATCCAGCCGATCAGCTTCAGGCAGATGTCGTACACGCCCTGCACCGTCGAGACGAAGCTGCGGGTGGCGTCGTTGCGCAGCACGGTCGCGGCGATGCCGAACATCAGCGCAAAGAACATCACCGCGATCAGGTCGCCATTGGCCGCGGCCTGCACCGGGTTGCGCGGCACGATGTTGAGCAGCACGTCGAGACCGGAGACGCCTTCGCGCGCGGCCGAGATTTCCGTCGCACGCGCCGACGACTCCGCCATCAACCCGGCGACGAGTCCCGGATCGAGACCGATGCCCGGGCGCAGCACGTTGACCATGACCAGCCCGATGGTCACCGCGAGCGAGGTGACCAGCAGCACCCACAGCAGCGTCTTGATGCCGATGCGGCCCAGCGATGCGGGATCGCCGATCTCGACGACGCCGAGGATCAGCGCCGAGAACACCAGCGGGATCACCAGCATGAACAGCAGCCGCAGGAAGATCTGGCCGACCGGATCCGTCACGTAGGTGATCAGCAGGTCCAGCCAGCCCGCGTCCCCGATGAACATGTTGGCCGCGATGCCGGCGAGGGTGCCGATCGAAAAGCCGATCAGCATCTTGGTGTGCAGCGGCATGCCGCCACCGGAATTCGCTTCAGTCATGCGCAGGGGTCGTCCGTCCAGATCGCCCGCAGCTTAGCAAAGCGCGCCATGGCACCCGCCGCATGGGCGGCCGCGTCGCGCGGGCGACGGCACACGCGGACATTCCTGCGATGCGCAGCGACGTGCGTGCCGCCGGGCGTCAGCCGGGCGCGCTGCGCGCCGTCGCCGCCTCGTCGCCATCGCCGCCGATCTCGCCGGCCGGTGCGTCCTCGCCCGTGGCCACCAGCGCGGCGATGCCCAGATCGCCGGTGACGTTGACCGTCGTGCGGCACATGTCGAGGAAATGGTTGACGCCGAGCACCAGGCCGATGCCCTCGGCCGGCACGCCGACCATCGTGCAGATCAGCGCGACCACGGGCAGCGAACCGGACGGGACGCCGGCCGTGCCGATGCCGCCGAGGATGCAGACCAGCATCACCAGGATCTGCTGGCCGATGCCGAGTTCCACGCCGAAGAACTGCGCGAGGAACAGCACCGTGACGCCTTCGAACAGGGCGGTGCCGTTCTGGTTCGCGGTCGCCCCGATGGTCAGCACGAAGCGCGAGACCTTGCGCGGCAGCCCGAGTTTCTCGTCGGCGATGCGCAGCGCGGTCGGCAGCGTAGCGTTGCTCGACGCGGTCGAGAACGCCATCAGCATCGCTTCCTGCACGCTGCCGAAGAACTGCAGCGGCGAGCGGCCGGCGACCAGGCGCAGCGCGATCGAATACGTCACCAGCATGTGCAGCGCCAGCGCGCCGACGACGACCAGCACGTAGGCGCCGAGCCGCAGCAGCAGGTCCCAGCCGAACAGCACCGCGAGATTGAACATGAAGCAGAACACCGCGATCGGCGCGAGCCGGATCACCAGGCCGATCAGCGTCATCGAGACTTCGAACAGACCCTCGATGCCGCGCTTGAGGACGGCGGTCGACTCGGATTTCGTCAGCACCAGGCCGATGCCGAACATCAGCGCGAAGAACATCAGCGCGAGGATGTTGGCGTTGTCCGCGGCGGCGCCGACCACGTTCTGCGGCACGATCGACAGCAGCATCTCCATGCCGGTCGCGCTGCCCTCGCTGTCGCGGACGATCGCTTCGGTCCGCTGCGCGCCCTCGGCCAGCAACTGCTGCGCGAGCGCCGGATCGACGCCGTCGCCGGGCCGGAACAGGTTGACCATCACCAGGCCCAGCACCACGGCGGCGCCGGAGAGCACGACGGTCCAGCCCAGCGTGCGCCAGCCGATGCGGCCGAGCGAGGCGACGTCGCCCATTTCCGACACGCCCACGACCAGCGCCGAGAACAGCAGCGGCACGATCAGCATGAAGATCAGGCTGAGGAACAGGGTGCCGGCCGGCTCGGTGACGTAGGCGACGACGCTCTCGATGACCGGGCGACAGCGCCAGCCGGGCGCATCGCCGAGGCACGCGGCACTGCCGGGATCGGCCAGCGTCCACGCGGTCAGGCCGCTGTAGTGCGCGATCAGACCGAGCAGCAGGCCGGCGATGAAGCCGATGGCGATCTTCCAGTGCAGCGGCAGGCGGGGACGTGCGGGCGATGCGGCCATCGTGCGGGCTCGGAGGGAATCGCGCGAGGCTAGCAGGACGCCGGCGCGCCGGGAACGCACCCGCGCGTCGCCTCAGCGCGGCGGGTACAGGGGCGGCAGCGTGTCGCGGGTCGCGGGGGCCGGACCGGGATCCACGATCGTATCGGCACCATCGCGGAATGCCGCCTGCAACGCGGCACGCGCCGCGGCCACATCGCCCTGCGCCCAGCGCGCGCGTTGCCACTGGTCGAGCGCGTCGCGCTGCGCCGGATCGCGCAGTCGCGTCCGCAACGCATCCAGCGAGGCGGCCGGCGGCGTCACCAGCGCGCACAGCGCGGCGGAGACGTCGTCCTGGCCGCCGCTCTGCAACAGCTGCCGCAGCTGCAGCGGCGTCGTGCGCGGCGCGGCGACGGCCGCGGACATGGCGGGTGGGACCTGGCCGGTGATGCGCCGGCGACGCCACGCCAGCGCCGCGAGCAGCAATGCGGCACCCGCGAGGCCGGCAAGAACGGGCCAGCGCCACACGGGTGCATCGGGTGCGGAACCGGTCGAGGGCGTCCGCGCCTCGTTCGACGGCGCCGACACCGCGGGACCGCTGCCCGGCGCCACCTGCAGGGTGACCGGCGGCAGCGCGGTCGTGCGCGCGGTACCGGCGCGCGCGTCCCACCAGGCGATCCCCGGTCCCGGCACCTGCAGCGTGCCGGGCGCATCGGGCACGATCGAGAACCGCCGCACCAGCACGACCTGCGGACGGCCGCCGTCGAAGTGTTCCTCGATCTGCGGCGGCTCGGCGAAGACCTGCGCGCCCGGAACGGCCGGCGCCCGCAACTCGGGGAGCTGCGCGGCGACGCTGCCGTCGTAGCGCACCTCGGCCACCAGCGTCGTCGCCTCGCCAGCGCGCGCATCGCGCGGCGCGTCCAGCCAGCGCGCCTCGACCGCGTACAACGGCAGCCACGGCTGCGGCGCGCCAGCGGGCACCGGGCGCACCGTCAGTACGCTCGGCGGCCCGTTGGCCTGCAGCAGACGCGGTCCGCGGTTGAAGATGTCGTCGAACATGCCGCTGCCGCCGACGCCGCGCCCTTCGAAATGCGCGCCGGGAATCGTCAGCGTGCCGCTGCGCTCGGGGACGATCTGGAAGCGTCGCTCGACGACCGCGTAGCGCCGCCCGTCGATCTCGCGCGCGTACTGCACATCGTCGCCGACCCGCTGCAGCGCGGCGCCGTCGGGTGCGGGCTGGTCGAGCTGCCCGGACACCAGCTGCGTCGCGTAATACAGCCGCAGCGTGTAGCCGACCGACTGCTGGACGTAGGGCGACTGCACGTCGACCTCGGCTTCGATGAAGGCGGGCGCGCCGTCGCGCGAGCCCGCGATCCGTGCCGGGCCGACGCTGAGCGGGAGCGGCGCGGTCGTCTCCGCACCGATGCGCAGCGCCGGCACGGTCAGCACGCCCTCGCGGCGCGGACGCAGCGCGACGGCGAACAGGGTGCGGTCGACGCGGCGGCCGTCGCGCAGTTCCACCTGACGCCGGCTGGTGTGGCCCGTCGCCTCGAACTCGCGATCGAGCACGGACCAGTCCGGCGCGTCGACGCCGGGCTGCTGCGTCTCGATGTTCAGCGTCGTCGTCTCGCCGAGGGCGATGCGATCGCGATCGAGCCAGGCGCGCGTCGTGTCCTGCGCGGAGACGAGGCCGCACAGCGACAACGCGACGACGAGGCCGAGGAGACGGGCGAGTCGGCGCGTCATCGGGTCGCCGCCCCGCCCTGCCGGCGCTCGTGCTCGAGCAGGAACTTGGCCCGCAGCAGACCGCCGGGATCGTCCGGCAGGCGCCGCAGCCAGGCGTCGTTGGCCTGGCGGCGCTCGCGCTCGGCCGGGGTGTCGGCCTCCTGCTGCTCGGCCGCGGTGCCGTCGGCGTCGGCATCGCCCTGGTCCGAGCGTTCGGCGTCGAGCGCACGTTGCAGCGCATCGCGCATCGCCGCGTCGGCGGCCTGCTGGTCGGCCGGCGTGCCGGCATCCCCGGCCGGCTCCGGCATGTCGCCCTCGCCCGGCGTCGGGTCGCCCGACGGCGGCGCGCCATCGGAACCGGGATCCGGCGGTGCGGCTTGGCCGCCCTGCGACGGCGAGGGCTGCCCGGCATCGCCCGGCGAACCTGCCGAGGCGTCATCGCGCGGCTGCGGCTGCCCGCGCGAATCATCGCCCGGGCCGGGTGGCGGCTTGCGCTGCTGCGCGGCCAGCACGGCCTGGCGGTTCGCTTCGGCGTCGGCCATGCCCGGTTGCGCGGCCAGCGCTTCGTCGTAGGCGCGGATCGCTTCGTCGTAGCGGCCTGCCTTCGCCAGCGCGTTGCCGCGGTTGTAGGCGGCGTCCGCGCCGCGCACGCCCTGCCAGCGCCGCAGCGCGTCCTCGTAGCGCTCGGCGCGATAGGCGGCAGCGCCTGCCTCGACGCGCTCGTGCTCGGCCTGGTCCGCGCGCTTCCACAGCGTGCCCGGCGGCGACGCGTCCGCCGGCGTCTGCGCATGCGCCGGCGGCAGCGAGCAAGCGACGGCCAGCACGAGCACCGCCGTCGTGGCACCGCGACGGAACGCCGCCAGGCACAGCAGCAGCAGGGGCAGCAGCAGCCAGTAGCCTTCGTCGCGCCAGACCCGCGTGGCGGTCGTGCCGGACGCGGACGCGCGCGCGTCCTGCGCGACGGCGTCGGGTGTCAGCAGGCCCAGCGCCTGCAGGTCGCCGGGGCCGGTCGTCATCGTCTCGAACGCGCCGCCGCCCGCGGCTGCCAGCGCGCCCAGCGACGCCGCGTCCAGACGCGCGACGGCGCTGCCGCCATCGCGGTCCGGCACGGTGACGCCGACCGGCGTGCCGAGGCCCAGCGCCGACACCCGATACCCCGCGACGGATGCCGATGCGGCGGCGCGCACCGCGTCGTCGTCGACGTGGTCGCTGACGACGAGGATGTCGCCGCGCGCCGCGCCCGCCTGGGTCAGCAGACGCAGCGCCTGCGCGATCGCACGCTCCGCGCGGCTGCCGTCGACCGGCATGATGTCGGGCGAGAGCGCATCGAGATACAGCGCCACGTTGCCGACGTCCTCGGTCAGCGGTGCGACGGTGAACGCATCGTCGGCGTAGGCCAGCAGCGCGACCTGTCCCCCGTCGCGCTGGGCCAGCAGCGCGGCCAGCTTGGCGCGCACCTGCAGCAGGCGCGATGGCGGCAGATCGCGCGCGAGGATCGACGAAGACAGGTCCAGCGCGACCACCAGCGGCGCGCTTGAAGTCTGCAGCGGCTGTTCGGCATGCCGCCACGCGGGCCCCGCCAGTGCCAGCACCGCCAGCGCGACCGCCAGCGCCCATGCGAGCGGCGCGACGACCGCACGCCGCGCCGGCCCGCGCTCGAGCAGATGCGGCAGCAGGTGCGCATCGACGTGCGCGCGCCAGGCCTCGTCGGCGCGGCGACGCGCCAGCCAGCCCCAGGCCAGCAGGGGCAAGGCCAGCAGCAGCCACAGCCACTGCGGTCGCAGGAAATGCACGGTGTCGAACAGGGTCATGCGGAGGACGCCCGGGTATCGTGCAACCGGTGCCAGCCGCGCCGCCACGGCAGCAGCGCCAGCAATGCGACCAGGAGCGCCAGTGCGAGCGGCGCCGGATAGCGCTCGATCCGCGGCCGCAGTTGCGGGCCGGGCACGTCGATGGGTTCGAGCCGGTCGATCTCGCCATAGATGCCGGCCAGCGCTTCGCTGTCGCGTGCGCGGAACGCACGCCCGCCGGTGGTGTCGGCGATGTCCTGCAGCGCCGCTTCGTCGATCGCCGGCTCGCCGCCGGTCGGCATGCGGAAACCGAACACCGACAGCGCACCCTCGTCGCTGCCGAAGGCGATGGTGTGCACGCGCACGTCGGCATCGCGCGCGAGCTCGGCCGCTTTCTGCGGCGACAGCAGCCCGGCGTTGTTGACCCCGTCGGTCAGCAGGATCAATACGCGCTGCCCCGCCGGCTGCGCCTGCAGCCGCTTGACCGCGAGGCCGACCGCATCGCCGATCGCGGTCTCGCGGCCGACCAGGCCGACCACCGTGTCGTCGAGCTGCTGGCGCACGCTGTCGCGGTCGCGGGTCATCGGCGTCATCGCGTAGGCGCGCTGGCCGAACACGATCAGGCCGATGCGATCGCCGGCGCGGCGATCGAGGAAATCGGCGATCACGGCCTTGGCCGCGGTCAGGCGGTCGACGACCCGGCGCCCGATGACCATGTCTTCCTCGCCCATGCTCGCCGACAGGTCGACCGCCAGCATCAGGTCGCGCCCCGCCTGCGGCGGCGCGACCGGCTCGCCCAGCGTCTGCGGACGCGCCGCGGCGACGCACAGCAACGCCCACGCCAGCCACAGCAGCCAGGGCATGCGCGCCGCGCCGCCGCGACGCGACGGCGCCGCCAGCGCGGCGAGCCGTGCGTCGTCCGGCATGCGCAATGCGGCCCCGCCGCGGGGCACCGGCGTCGCGAAGCGCCAGACCAGCCACGGCAGCGGGATCGCCAGCAGCAGCCAGGGCCAGGCGAACAGCCCGGGCAATGCCCCGAGCGACACGGGCCAGGCATCCATCATCGACGCGCCGCCATCAGTCGCGCGAACCGCTGCCGGGCCAGGGTCTGCACCGCGTCGACATCCGCTGCGGCCAGATCACGCCGGAACCCGCCATCGCGCAACAGCGCGCCGACGCCGTCACCGGAGAACGCCGGCGTCCGCGCACCGCGGTCGAGAAAGCGCATCCAGTCGTCGCCCGTCAGGCGATCGGCGTGCGGGTCGATACGGCGCGCGGCGCGCCGCAACAGGGCCGACATCGCGGCGAGTCGCGCGACCGGCGTCGTGGCCGCCGCGACCTCGTCGTCGAACAGGCGCATGTAGCGCAGGCGCACGGCACGACGTCGGCGCAGGACGACCGCTGCAACGATCGCCGCGAGCAGCATGCCGCCGAACACCAGCCACCAGCCGGGCGCCGGCGGCCACCAGTCCGGCGGCGGTGGCTGGTGGATGTCGCGCAGCACGAGATCCGGGGCCTGCATGTCAGCGCACCTTCGGCCGGCCGAACAACGGCAGCCAGTCGTCGCCGGGCGTGTCGGTCGACAGCATCGCGGCGCGCACCCCGCGCGCCTGCAACAACGCGAGCGCCTGCTCGACGGGCGCGCCGAACGCCTGCCGCCAACGCGCCCGCTGCACGGCGTCACCGAGACGCCGCGTCGGCCAGCACCAGCAGGCGCGAGCCCGGACGCAGCAGCCGCCTGGCGTGATCCAGTGCGACATCGAGGCCCGCATCATCGCGCGGCGGCACGGTGTACCAGCGGACCAGCGCATCGAGCACGCGCAGCGCGCCGCGCGGGCCGCTGCCGGGCGGCACCGGCGGCTCGGCGATCGTGCCGCGCAGCGCGGCGATCCGGTCGCCCTCCCCGATCGCCGACCACGCCGCGATCGCACCGGCGCGCGCCGCCTGCACCGACTTGAACCGCTGCCGCGTGCCGAAATACAGGGCCGGCGCGGTATCGGCGACGATCAGACTCAGCCGCTCGCGCTCGGCCTGGAACGTCTTGGTGTGCGCGCGTCCGGTCCGCGCGGTGACGCGCCAGTCGATGTGGCGGGCGTCGTCGCCGGCGACGTAATCGCGCGACTCGGCATATTCCATGCCGTGTCCGCGCTGCGGGGCCCGCGCCTGCTGGCGTACGCCGCCGGTCGCGCGACGCGCGCCGGAGCGACCACGCGCCAGGGCGCGCAGCCCCACCAGTTCGGCGAGCGTCGGCACGAGTCCGGATGTGGGCGCCGCGTCGTTCACCTCGACCGGCCCGCCCGCGGTGCTGGGCACGCCATGCGCATGCGAGGTCGCGACCGTCGCCACCACGCGCCACTCACGGCAGCGGCACCTCGTCGAGCAGGGACGCGACCAGACGATCGCCATCCCAGCCCTCCGCCGTGGCTTCGTAGCTGGGCAGCACGCGATGCCGCAGCACGTCGGGCGCGATCGCGCGGACGTCGTCCGGCGTCACGAAGTCGCGCCCCGCGAGCCAGGCATGCGCACGCGCGCAACGCTCCAGCGCGATCGAACCGCGCGGACTCGCGCCCCAGGCGATGCGCTTCGCCAGCGCGGCGTCGTAGCGACCGGCGTCGCGCGAGGCGAGCACCAGCTCGATCAGATAGCGCTCGACCGGCGGCGCCAGATGCACCTCGAGCACCGCGCGGCGCGCGGCGAACAGCACGTCCAGCGGCAGACGTTCGGGCACGGGCGCCTCGGCATCCAGCAACGCCAGCGCGCGATCACGCGCCAGTTTCAGGATCTGCGCCTCCGCGTCCGCCTGCGGATACCCGACCCGCACATACATCAGGAAGCGGTCGAGCTGCGCTTCGGGCAGCGGGAACGTGCCCTCCTGCTCGATCGGGTTCTGGGTCGCCATGACCAGGAACAGCTGCGGCAGGCGGTAGGTCTCGCGTCCCACCGTGACCTGGCGCTCGCCCATCGCTTCCAGCAAGGCTGACTGCACCTTGGCCGGTGCGCGATTGATCTCGTCGGCGAGCAACAGCGGATGGAAGATCGGCCCGGCCTGGAACTCGAAACGGCCGTCCTGCGGACGCCAGATCTCGGTCCCGGTCAGGTCGGCCGGCAGCAGGTCCGGCGTGAACTGCACGCGGGCGAACTCGGCGTCGAGTCGCGCCGCCAGCGCGCGGATCGCCGTGGTCTTCGCCAGGCCCGGCGCGCCTTCGACCAGAAGGTGACCGTCCGCCAGCAGGGCGACCAGCAGCCGGTCGACGAGCATCGACTGGCCGATGATTTCGGCCGACAGCGCATCGCGAAGCGCGATGAAGCGCGCGTGCAGCTCGGAGGAATGCGGCGTCTCGCGATCCATGGTGGGCCCGTCGTCGGCGCCAGTCGCGCCAGGGCCAGTTTGACCGGTCTGGCCCGGCTTGGTTCAACCGCAGGCAAATGCGGGGTGAATTCCAGAAAGTGCCAAACGAAAACGGGGCCCGCAGGCCCCGTTTCGTGACGTCGCGCCGATCAGCCGATCGGGCGCTGCGCGACCCGCATGACCTTCGGTGTGACGAAGATCAGCAACTCCGCTTTTTCCTTGGTGCGACCACGGCTCTTGAACAGATTGCCGAGGATCGGCAGGTCGCCAAGGAAAGGCACCTTCGACAGCGACGCACGATCCGTGAACTCGTAGACACCGCCGATCGCGACCGTCTGGCCATCGTCGATCAGCACCGCTGTCGTGACGCTGCGCTTGCTGATGAGCGGCACCGAACCGATCCCTTCGTACTCGATCTCACCTTCGACCTCGTCCTTCTTGATGTCCATCGCGAGGAACACGCGGCCGTCGTTGGTGATCGTCGGCGTGACCTTCAGCTCCAGCAGCACATCCTTGAATTCCACGGTCGGCACACTGTTGCTCTGACCGCCGGTCACCGTGATGTAGCCGATCTCCTGGCCCTGGCTGATCGTGGCTTCGCGCTGGTTGCTGGTGACGATGCGCGGGTTCGAGATCACCTCGCCCCGCCCTTCCTGCTGTAGCGCCGACAGTTCGACGGCCCAGTTGATGGTGTTGCCGAGAATCGTGAAGCCCAGTGCGGGCGCGCCGAGGGCCGGCAGGTTGACGTTCAGTGCCCCGGGACGGCCGAGCGTGTTGTTCTGGGTGGAGACAAAACCGCCGCCCAGATCGACACGGTCGTCGATGTTGCGGTCCGCCCGGCTGCTGACGCCGAACCGCGCGCCGAGATCCCGCGCGAACGACTCGTTGGCGATGACGATGCGCGCTTCGATGACGACCTGGTCGACCGGCTTGTCGAGCTGCGTGACCAGCTTCTCGATCTCCTCCACACGCGGCGCGATGTCGATCACCAGCAGGGTATTGGTGCGGCGATCGAAGCTCAGGCTGCCGCGCGACGACAGGAAGCCGCGATTCTGGGATGCGCCACCACCGCCACCGCCGCCGCTGCCGGTTTTGCTCTCATCGGTCAGCAACTTGGCGACATCCTCGGCGTTGCCGTAGCTGATCGGGATGTAGCGCGTGACCATTTCGGTCCGCTCTTCGATCGCGATGCGGGCATCTTCCTTGGCCTGCTCGAACGAGGCGATCTCGGTCTGCGGCGCGACCCAGATGACGTTGCCGCTGCGACGCTTGTCGAGGCCCTTGGCCTGCAAGACGATGTCGAGCGCCTGGTCCCACGGCACATTGGTCAGGCGCAGGGTGGCGCTGCCTTGCACGCTGTCGCTGGCGACGATGTTGAGGTCGGACTCGTCGGCGATCAGCTGCAGCACCGTCCGGACCGGGATGTCCTGGAAATTGAACGTAACGGGGCTGCCGGTGTAGGCACGCGCGCCCGCGATGTCCGCCGTGCCGACCTGGCCCATCGTCGCGGCTGTGGTCGTCGCACCCACGGCGCGAGCGGGTGCCGCGGCGCGCGGCACGATCTCGACGATGTAGTCGCGACCGGTCTGGTACGCCAGCGGTTCGAAATCGCCCTGGGCGCTGAGCACGACCTGCGCACCCGCGTTGCCCTGGCGGGCATCGATGCGCTGCACCGGCGTGGCGAAATCGGTCACGTTGAGCGGACGCTGCAGCGACGCGGGCAAGGTCGCACTGCCGAGATTGACGACGATGTTGCCGCCCTGCGTGCGCAGGTCGGGCGCGGCGCCGTCACCGTCGAAGCGCAGGATCAGCTTGCCGGAGCCGCCGTCGCCACGCTTGAAATCGATGTCGGTGACCGACACCGCGGGCATCGCGGCGGTCGAGCCCGCCTGCAGCATCGTGGCCGCGTAACCGGCCGACGACATCGGTGCCGGCGCCGCGTGCACGCCACTGAAGGCAGCGAACGAACCGATGGCGAGCCCGAGCAGGCTGGCCCGCATCGGGAGTTTGGTGCGGTACGGCGTCAGGCGTCGCGCGTTGCTAACGATCATCATCCTTCCCCTAATCATTTGTCTTCGAGCGCGATCGAAGCGGGCCTTTCGAGCCAGCCACCGGCACCGTCGGGAACGAGTTCCACCAACTCGATCCGGCCTTCGTTGACCGACGTGACCCGGCCATCATTCTGTCCCAGGTACTGGCCGGGCCCGACGCGATGCGTCACCTTGTCCGGCGCCAGCACCAGCGCGACCATGCGCGATCCGGTGTTGAGCGTGCCGACCATGTCGAGACTGTCGAGCGGGTACTGCTCGAGGGTCTGCTTGCGACGGTTGGAATCGGGACGCGGGCCGCTCCCGCTGTCGGCGTCGGTGAACGCGTCGCTGAAGGGGTCGCGGATTCCCTGCGCCGAATATTCGAACGTCTCGAACTGCTGCATGACCGGCAGCGGATCGAGCGGCGGCGCGGGGCGCTGGCGCACCTCGTCGACCCATTCCTCGAGATTCGGGGCATCGCCCGGTTCGCTGGTCACGCCACGGCCGCAGCCGGCGACCAGCAGGACGGACATGGCGAGCGACAGGGCGCCTGCCGTCTTGGACATCGTCGTCATCAGCGCGCGCCTCCCGTGGCATCGGCCGTCGCCGCCGCCTGTTCCTGCGCTGCGGTCTCTTCCTCGTCGAGGTAACGGTACGTCTTCACGGTGCCGACCAGCTCCAAGCTCGAGTTCGGGCCGATCGCGGCGAGCGCGTCGTCGCCGCTGCCACTGCCGCGCGGCTTCAGCGAGATGTCGTGCATCGTCATGATGACCACGCGCGGCAGCGACGCAACGCCGCTGACGAAGGCGCCGAACTGGTGATAGGTCCCGACCATGCGCAACGCGATCGGCTGCTCGGCGTAGAACTCCCGCGGGGTCTCCTCGCCAGGCTGGAACAGGTCGTTCTGGATACCCGTCGCGATCGCCGTCTGCGAGATGTCGACGATCAGGTCCGGCATCTCGGTCTTGCTGGGCAGCTGGCGCAGCATCTGCTGCAGCTGCTGCTCCATCTGCGCGAGCTGCTGCTTCAGCGGCTCCAGATTCGCGGCACGGCCCTGCTTGGTCTCGAAGTCCTGGCGCAGCGTGGCTTCCTGCGCCTCCAGGCCTTCGAGTTCGGTGCCCTTGTCGCGGGTGATCACGTACCACAGCAGGCCGAAGATCAGCGCCCCGACCAGCACGCAGAACCCGATCTTGTACTCGCGCGGCCAGCCGCCGGTGTTGTTGAAGTCGAGCTCGCGCAGCGACACCTTCTTCTTGCTCACGGCGTGGCTCCTTCAACGGTCGCGGCCGGGGTCGGCGCGGTGGCGGCGGGCGCGGCCGCATCGGCGGCGCCAGCGGCATCGTCCGGGGTCACCGGATCGGGAATGCCGTCGCCGTCCGCATCCACCGGCGCGTTCGGTGTCGCCAGCGTCACGCTGAGCTGGAACGCGTAGGGCAGTCCGACGACGCCGTCGCGCGCCTCGATGATCGACAGCCGCGGACTGGTCATCCAGCCCGAGCTCTCCAGGTTGCGCATGTAGGTACTGACGCGCGCGTTCGACTGCGAACGGCCTTCGAGCGTCAGCGTCTGCCCTTCCTGCTTCAGCGAGGTCAGCAGCACGCCGTCGGGAATCGTACGTACCAGCGAGTCGAACAGGTGCACCATCTGCGAGCGGTTGCCCTGCAGCTGTTCGATGACGCCCTTGCGTGCGAGCAGGCGCGCCTTCTGGCGGTCGAGCTCGTCGATCTCGGCGATCTGCTTGTCGACCTCGGCGATCTGCTGCGTCAGGTACGCGTTGCGTTCCTGCTGGCCGCTGATCTGGCCGTTGTAATACATGTTGACGAGGAACCACAGCACCAGCCCGGCGAGCGCCGCCAGGCCCAGCATGATTCCGAATTCCTTCTGCCGCTGCTTGCGCCGTTCGACGCGCCAGGGGAGGAGATTGATCCTTGCCATCAGTCGAAGCTCCTCAGCGCCAGGCCGCAGGCGATCATCAACGCCGGGGCGTCCTGGGCCAGCGCGTGCGCCTGGACGCGCGGCCCGAGCGTCATCTGCGCCAGCGGATTGGCCAGCACCGTCTGCACGCCGATCTGCTCTTCGACCATGTCGGCAACGCCGGGGATCGACGCGCAACCGCCGGCGAGCACGATCTGGTCGACGCGGTTGAAGTCGCTGCCGGCATAGAAGAACTGCAGCAGGCGGCTGATCTGCTGGACCATCGCCTCCTTGAACGGCTCCAGCACTTCGACCTCGTAGCTCTCCGGCAGGCCGCCCTGGCGCTTGGCCAGGCCCGCTTCCTCGTAGCTGAGGCCGTAGCGGCGCATGACCTCGTCGGTCAGCTGCTTGCCGCCGAAAACCTGCTCGCGCGAGTAGAGGCTGCGGCCATGGCGCAGGACGTTGAGCGTGGTCATCGTCGCACCGACGTCGACCAGCGCCACGACGCCGTCGACCGGCACGCTGAGGGTGCTGGCGATCAGGGCGAAGGCGTTCTCGACCGCGAAGGCCTCGACGTCGACGACCTTGGCGGTCAGGCCACCGAGCTCCAGCGCCGAGGCGCGCAGCTCCACGTTCTCCGACCGCGAGGCCGCCAGCAGCACCTGGACCATCTCGGTGTTGCCGGGCATCGCGCCGAGCACCTCGAAATCGAGGTTCACTTCCTCGATCGGGTACGGAATGTAATTGACGGCTTCGAGTTCGACCTGCGACTCCATGTCGTCCTCGTCGAGGTCGGCCGGCATCGGGATCGTCTTGGTGATGACCGCCGAGCCTGCGACCGCGGCCGCGGCGTGCCGGGCCTTGCTGCCGGAGCGGGCCACGGCGCGGCGGATCGCCTCGCCGACGGCCTCGACCTCGACGATGTTCTTCTCCACCACCGCGTTCGGCGGCAGCGGCTCGACCGCATAGTGCTCCACGCGGTACCGGTTGCCGGCACGCGAGAGCTGCAGCAGCTTGACGGCAGTCGAGCTGATATCGACGCCGATAAGCGGCACCTGGCTTTTCGTAATGAGCCCCACGGACATTCCCCATTTGCCACGGGCGCTTGCGCACGCCTCGTGTCCCGGCGCATTAGATAACGGACTTTTCACCCGAAGGCAACAGTTGTCGTACGGGGCATCGCTCCGAACTGGAGGCGCCCGCACACTTCGGACGCGGGCTGACCCGTTCCTGTGCCGCGGCAGCCGCGGTCCCGGCGGGCAGATGGGGTGCGCGGGGCCGCTCCCCTATACTGCGCGGCGATGAGAACCGACTCCAACGACGCAGGAAGGCCGCCCCGCATGTCCCGATTCCGCCGTGTGCTGCGCTGGGGCCTGATCGCCGCGCTCGTGCTCGCCATCCTGGGCGCCGTCGCCGCCGGCATTCTGTACACCGCGGTCGCGTCCAAGCTGCCCGACGTCGCCTCGCTGCGCGATGTCGAGATGCAGGAGCCGATGTACGTCTATGCGCGCGACGGCCGGCTGATCGCCCTGTTCGGCGAGACCCGGCGCTACCCTGTCGAGATCGAGAACGTCCCCGAACGCCTCAAGCAGGCCTTCATCGCGACCGAGGACGCCCGCTTCTACGAGCACGGCGGCATCGACTACCGCGGCGTCGGCCGTGCACTGTGGCTGCTGGCGACGACCAACGACAAGCGCGTCCCCGGCGGCTCGACGATCACCCAGCAGGTCGCGCGGCAGTTCTTCCTCAGCTCCGAGTACAGCTTCACGCGCAAGTTCGCCGAGATGCTGCTGGCGCGCAAGATGGAGCAGAACCTGTCGAAGGACGAGATCCTCGAGCTCTATCTCAACAAGAGTTTCTTCGGCAACCGCGCCTACGGCGTCGCCGCCGCGGCCGAGTTCTACTACGGCAAACCGCTCGATGCACTGGCGCTCGACGAGATGGCGTCGCTGGCCGCGATCCCGAAGTTCCCGTCCAGCGGCAACCCGATCAGCAATCCCGAGCGGGCCAAGGAGCGCCGTGACATCTACGTGCTCGCCCGCATGCAGGAGCTGGGCTTCATCACCGCCAGCGAGGCCGATGCCGCGCGCGCGACGGAGATGCACGCCACCCCGCACGAGCGCGAGATCGAGGTCTACGCGCCCTACATCGCCGAGATGGTCCGCCAGGAGATGCTCGCACGGTATGGCGGCGACGTCCTGACCAAGGGCTACCACGTCACCACGACCATCGACCCGACGATGCAGGCCGCCGCCGAGCTGTCGGTGCGCAGCGGCCTGGCCGCCTACGACCATCGCTACGGCTGGGTCGAGCCCGAGCAGAGTTTCGAGCTGGCCAGCGACGAGGACGCGGCCACGACCGCAGCGCGCCTGCGCGGGATTCCCGCCCAGGGCGGCCTGCTGCCGGCGATCGTCGTGCGCGCCGGCGACGGCACGGCCGACGTGGTGCTGGCGGACGGCACGACGGTGACGCTCGATGCGGCGTCGAGCCGCTGGACCGGCCGCAATCCCGGTGCGCTCCTGTCGCGTGGCCAGCTGACCCGCGTGCGTCGGGTCGAGGCGGAAGCCGGGACCACCGCCGCGACGTCCGACAGTGCGGACGCGCCGCCGCCGGCCGTGACCTGGCAGCTGGACCAGCTGCCGCGCGGCCAGGCGACCCTGGTGTCGATGGAACCGGACAACGGCGCGCTACGCGCCCTGATCGGCGGCTTCAGCTTCGCCGGCAGCAACTTCAACCGCGCGACCCAGTCGCGCCGCCAGCCCGGTTCCAGCTTCAAGCCCTTCATTTTCGCGGCCTCGTTCGAGAAAGGCTTCAACCCCGCGTCGATCGTGCTCGATGCGCCGGTGCTGTTCCGCATGCGGCGCGGCCAGGACTGGCGTCCGCAGAACTCCGACGGCAAGTTCCGCGGCCCGATGCGCCTGCGCGAAGCGCTGGTGCAATCGCGCAATCTGGTCGCCGTGCGCCTGCTCGATGCGATCGGCGTCGATTACGCGCGGCGCTACATCAGCCACTTCGGCTTCGACGAAGCGCAGCTGCCGCCGAACCTGTCGATCGCGCTGGGCACGCCGTCGCTGACGCCGCTCGACGTGACCCGCGGCTATGCGGTGTTCGCCAACGGCGGTTTCCGTATCACCCCGTGGTTCATCGACGAAGTGCGCGACCGCGAGGGCCAGCTGGTGTTCAAGGAGAACCCGGCGACCGCGTGTCGCGGCTGCGGCACCGGTGGCGCGCCGGGCCAGCCGGCGCCGCGGGCGAACGTCGTCGACGGCTTCAATCTGGGCCCGGCCGCGCCGGTCGCCGACGTCACGGAAGCGACCGCCCCCGCGCCGGAACCCGAACCGCCCGCACCGCGCGAAGACGGCGCCGCACCGGTGATGGCACCGCGCGCGATCGACGAGCGCGTCGCCTACCAGGTCGTTTCGATGATGCGCGACGTCGTCCTGCGCGGTACGGGCACCGCGGCCCGGGTGCTGGAGCGCGAGGACATCGGCGGCAAGACGGGCTCGACCAACGATTATCGCGATGCCTGGTTCTCCGGCGTCGGCGGCAATCTCGTGACCTCGGTCTGGGTGGGGCGCGACGACAACCGTTCGCTGGGTCGCCGCGAATACGGCGGGCGGGCGGCATTGCCGATCTGGATCGACTTCATGCGCATCGCGCTGCAGGACGTCCCGATCGCCGCGAACGAGCCGCCCGACGGCATGGTGCGCGTCGCGGTGACGGCGGGGGGGCGGCTGCTGCCGACCGACGCCGACGGCGGCATCATCGAGTACGTCAAGGCCGAGGATCTGGAGCGCATGGAGTCGGAAATCGACCTGCGCATCGACGACGTGCCGGCCGAGGAAGCGTTCGACATCTTCTGATCACCGGCGTGGCGGTGTCGCGTCGAGCCGTCACGCCGCGCCGGTAAGCTCGGCGACAGGCCCACAGGGGGAGCGGCATGCACCACGCCCGCCAGCACGCGGACACGCGCATCCGCGAACGTCGCCAGCGCCTCGCGACCGAGGCCGCGCGGCTGATGGCCGAGGGCGGCTTCCGCGATTTCCAGCAGGCCAAGTTGAAGGCGGCCAGCCGGCTGGGGATCCACGACGATGCCTCGTTGCCGCGCAACAGCGAGATCGAGGCCGCCCTGCGCGAATACCAGCGGCTGTTCCAGGGCGACTCGCAGCGCGCTGCGCTGCGCCTGCGCCGGGAATCGGCGCTGCAGGCGCTGGCGTTCTTCGCCCCGTTCTCGCCGCGACTCGTCGGCAGCGTCCTCGACGGCACCGCCGACGCCAATGCGCCGATCCAGTTGCAGGTGTACTCCGACGATGCGGACGCGGTCGCGCGTTTCCTCGACGATCACGACATCCCGGCAGAGCTTCGGGACCGCCAGTTGCGGCTGGATCGCGAGCGCAGCGCCGACGCGCCCGTCTGGCTGTTCAGCGCCGATGGTCTGGTGTTCGACCTGACGGTGCTGCCGCACGACGCATTGCGGCAGGCACCGCTTTCGAGCATCGATGAGAAACCGATGCGTCGCGCCTCCGCGACGCAGCTGCGCGCGCTGCTGGCGGCGCCCGACGAAGACGCCCCGGCTGCCGGATCAGGTCGACCCGCCCCCTCACCGACGGGGGCGTAACGCGCTTATTCCGGGACGACCTGCGCGCTGTTGCCGGTGCCGATGACGCGGACCCGGTGGCCGATGGCCAGGTTGCTGGCGGATGCGGTCTGGATCGCGGACTCGGTCCCGTCGTTGAAGCGGACCAGTACCAGGTACGCCGTCCCCGTGGCCTGCGCACCGCCCTGTCCCGCCGTCAGGTCCTGTCCCAGCCCGCTGCTGATCTGATATGCATCGTTGGCGAGAACTCCGTCGTTGGTCATGCGGCCGACGGCGCGACCCGCGACGCGTCCGAACGCACGTCCCAGCGCCCCGCCCCCATTGGACGCAGGCCTGGGCTGCGCGGCCACGGCCTGCTGGATCGCGGTGATCGCCGTGACCACGCCACTGCGCAGCTGCATTTCCTGCGCGTCGGCGCCGGCCGATGCCGCGGCAAACACCAACGCCATTACCCCACCCACCACGAGCTTGTTCATTGCGACGTCCTTTTCGTTGATCCGGGCGACACGGAGACACCGCCGCACAGGCGACGACGATGAGTTGCTTCCGGGACAGGGACGCCGGGCACGGCGTCACACGGTGCGGACGCCTCGACGCGTCCGCTGCAGATGGCTTCCCTGTCCTGCAAGACGTCGCGCCCGTATCCCCGCGCGACGTGAAACCACCCTAGCCATGCGACCCGGGCGGTGTCCATCGGAAACCGCCGCGTCGCCGATCGGGAATCGGACCCGACGCGGCGCTGCAGGACTCAGTCCTTGGCGAACACCAGCGCGCCGCCCGCCGCGTCGACGCGGACCGTATCGCCGCTGACGAAGACGTTCGACAGGATCTTCGAAGCCAGCGGATTCTCCAGCTGCTGCTGGATCGCGCGCTTCAGCGGGCGCGCGCCGTAGACGGGATCGAAGCCGACGTTGCCGAGCAGCGCGAACGCCTCGTCCGAGACCACGATCTTCATGCCGCGCTCGGCCAGGCGCTTCTCGAGACCCCGCATCTGGATACGTGCGATTTCGCGGATCTGGGCCTTGTCGAGCGGATGGAACACGACGATGTCGTCGAGCCGGTTGATGAACTCCGGCCGGAAATGCGCCTGCACCACCCCCATCACCGCCGCCTTCATCTGGGTGTAGGCCTCGGGCGAATCGTCGCCGTCGAGCGCCTGGATCTGGTGCGAGCCGAGGTTCGAGGTCATGACGATCACCGCATTGCGGAAATCGACCGTACGCCCTTGGCCATCGGTCAGGCGGCCGTCGTCGAGCACCTGCAGCAGGATGTTGAAGACGTCCGGATGGGCCTTCTCGACCTCGTCGAGGAGGATCACGCTGTACGGACGACGCCGCACGGCCTCGGTCAGATACCCGCCTTCCTCATAGCCCACATAGCCGGGGGGCGCGCCGATCAGGCGCGCGACCGAGTGCTTCTCCATGAACTCGCTCATGTCGATGCGCACCATCGCTTCACTGCTGTCGAACAGGAATTCGGCGAGTGCCTTGCACAGCTCGGTCTTGCCGACGCCGGTCGGGCCGAGGAACAGGAACGAGCCGGTCGGACGACCGGGATCGCTGAGCCCGGCGCGCGAACGCCGCACGGAATCCGACACGACCTTGATCGCTTCTTCCTGGCCGACGACGCGCGTGTGCAGCTGCGATTCCATCGCCAGCAGCTTCTCGCGCTCGCCTTCCAGCATCTTGCTGACCGGAATGCCGGTCCAGCGCGCGACGACCTGGGCGATCTCCTCGGCGGTGACCTTGTCCTGCAGCAGGGTGAAGCCCTGGGTCTCGGCCTCCTGCGCGGCGTGCAGCTGCTTCTCCAGCGCCGGCAGGGTGCCGTACTGGATCTCGCTCATGCGCGCGTAATCCTGGGTGCGCTGCGCGGCTTCGAGATCGAGCTTCGCGGCCTCGATCTGCTCCTTGATCTTCGTCGCGCCCTGCAGCGTCGCCTTCTCCGCCTTCCAGACTTCTTCCAGATCGTTGTAGTCGCGTTCGAGCGTCGCGATCTCGGCTTCGAGATCCGCCAGGCGCTGCTTCGACTCCGCGTCCTTCTCCTTCTTCAGCGCCTCGCGCTGGATCTTGAGCTGGATCAGCCGGCGCTCCTTGCGGTCGAGCTCCTCGGGCTTGGAGTCGATCTCCATGCGGATGCGCGACGCGGCCTCGTCCATCAGGTCGATGGCCTTGTCCGGCAACTGGCGGTCGGCGATGTAGCGGTGCGACAGCGTGGCCGCGGCGACGATCGCCGGGTCGGTGATTTCGACGCCGTGGTGCACCGCGTAGCGTTCCTTCAGCCCGCGCAGGATCGCGATCGTGTCCTCGACGCTCGGCTCGCCGACGAACACCTTCTGGAAGCGGCGCTCCAGCGCGGCGTCCTTCTCGACGTACTTGCGGTACTCGTCGAGCGTGGTCGCGCCGATGCAGTGCAATTCGCCGCGGGCGAGCGCGGGCTTGAGCATGTTGCCCGCGTCCATCGACCCTTCGGCCTTGCCGGCGCCGACCATCGTGTGCAGCTCGTCGATGAAGAGGATGATCTGGCCCTCGTTCTTCGACAGGTCGTTGAGCACCGCCTTGAGCCGCTCCTCGAATTCGCCGCGGAACTTCGCGCCGGCGATCAGCGCGCCCATGTCGAGCGACAGCACGCGCTTGCCGCGCAGGCCCTCGGGCACTTCGTTGTTGATGATGCGCTGGGCCAGGCCTTCGACGATCGCGGTCTTGCCGACGCCCGGCTCGCCGATCAGCACGGGATTGTTCTTGGTCCGGCGCTGCAGCACCTGGATCGTGCGGCGGATTTCCTCGTCGCGGCCGACCACCGGATCGAGCTTGCCGCTCTCGGCACGCGCGGTCAGATCGATCGTGTACTTCTCCAGCGCCTGGCGCGCTTCTTCGGCATTCTCGTCCTTGACGCTTTCACCGCCGCGCATCTTCTCGATCGCCGCGTCCAGACGCGTCTTCTGCGCCCCGGCCGCCTGCAATGCCTTGCCCGCATCGCCGGTGTCGTCGAGCGCGGCCAGCACGAACAGCTCGGACGCGATGAACGCGTCGCCCCTCTGCTGGGCCAGCTTGTCGGTGACGTTGAGCAGGCGCGAGAGGTCGTTGCCGATCGACAGCTGGCCGGCCTGGCCGGACACCTTCGGCAGCCGGTCCAGCGCTTCGGTCAGACGCTCGCGCAGCACCGGCACGTTGACGCCGGCCTGGGCCAGCAACGGCCGCGTGCCCCCGCCCTGCTGGTCGACGAGCGCCAGCAGCAGGTGCACCGGTTCGATCATGTTGTGGTCGCGGCCCACGGCCAGCGACTGCGCGTCGGCCAGCGCCTGCTGGAACCGCGACGTGAGCTTGTCCATCCGCATCGGGAAAATCCTCGGGAAATTGGGGGCCGGCGTCGCCGGCCATGTCTTCCAGATGCGGTCGAAGCGGTGTGTTGCAAGCGGCGCCGCCTTGACGGGATCCTGCCGTGCCCGTCACCCGTCGCTTGCACGGGCCGGCCTAGGGTGCGCCTTTCCCTTCCCGGAGTGGCACATGACCTACCAGCTGTACTACTGGACCGGCATCCAGGGGCGCGGTGAATTCGTGCGGCTGGCGCTCGAGGACGCGGGCGCCGACTACGTCGACGTGGCCCGCGAGGACGGCGACGACGTGCTGCAGCCCTTCCTCGACGGCGACCGGAACGGCGTCCGCCCCTTCGCGCCGCCGTTCCTCCAGGCCGGCGATCTGGTCCTCGCCCAGGTCGCCAACATCCTGCACTTCCTGGGCCCGGCCCTGGAGCTCGTGCCGGGCGACGAACCGGCGCGCCTGCAGGCCTTGCAGCTGCAGCTGACCATCGCCGACCTGGTGACCGAGATCCACGACAGCCACCATCCGATCGCCAGCGCCGAGTACTACGAGGACCAGAAGGACGCGGCGCGCCGGCGCGCGGCCGATCTGCGCCGGCACCGGCTGCCGAAATTCCTCGGCTATTTCGAACAGGTCGTCGCGGGCGGCGAGGGCCATGCGCTCGGCCGGCATTCGTACGTCGACCTGTCGCTGTTCCAGCTGGTGCGCGGACTCGACTATGCGTATCCGCGGGCAATGGCCGCGCTGTCACCGCAACTGCCGGCCCTGCGCGCCCTGGAGACCCGGATTGCGGCGCGCCCCAACATCGCCGCCTACCTGGCGTCGCCACGGCGACTGGCGTTCAACACCAACGGTATCTTCCGTCACTACCCGGAACTCGACGGCGACGACAGCACCTGATGCGCCGCACGCCACCCGGTAGCGCGATCAGCGCGGCTCGGCCAGCACCGCGCCGACCCGCGCTGCCAGTTCGTCGACGGTGAACGGCTTGCCAATCAGCTGGACGCTGGGATCGAGCACGCCGTCGCGGACCAGGGCATTGCGGCTGTTGCCGGTCGCGAACAGCACCTTCAGTGCCGGGCGCCGTTTCAGTGCTTCGTCGGCGAGCTGGCGGCCGTTGACGTCGGGCATCACGACATCGGTGAACAGCAGCGCGGTCTCCGGATGCGCGTCCAGCAGCGGCAGGGCGGTCGCCGCGCCATCGGCCGACAGCACCCGGTAGCCGAGCTCGGCCAACGCGTCGCCGGAGAACTGGCGCACCGCCGGATCGTCATCGACGACGAGCACCAGCTGCTGCGCGCCGCGGACCGGTGGCGCCGCTGCGGCCTCCGTTGGCGCAGGCACCTCGAGGCCGGCGGCGAGTCGTGGCAGGTAGAGCTGCACCGTCGTGCCCTGCCCTTCCACCGACTGCAGCCGCACGTGGCCGGTGGACTGGCGGACGAACCCGTAGACCTGCGACAGGCCGAGCCCGGTGCCCTTGCCGACGGTCTTGGTGGTGAAAAACGGATCGAAGGCCCGCGCCATGACGTCCGCCGACATGCCGCAGCCGGTATCGGACACCGTGATCCGCACGTACTCCCCGGCCGGCACGCCCGCCGCCGCGACAGCCTCCGGACCGATCGCGCGGTTGGCGGTCGCGATGGTCAGCCGGCCGCCGCCCGGCATCGCGTCGCGCGCATTGACCGCCAGGTTGAGGATCACGTTTTCCAGTTGGTTGGCGTCGACGTGCGTGCACCACAGCGCCGGGTCGAGCGTCGTGTCCAGGCGCACGCTGGCGCCGAGCGAATGCACTAGCAGGTCGGACATGCCGGCGACAAGCCGGTTCGCATCCACGGCGACCGGCTGCAGCGGCTGCTGCCGCGAGAATGCGAGCAGGCGCTGGGTGAGCTGGGCGGCCCGGCTGGCGCCGTCGATCGCCGTGTCGATGTAGCGCCGGGTGCGCGGATCGGCGCTGTCGCCGAGGCGCGAGGCCAGCAGGTCCAGCGGGCCGATCACCGCCGCCAGCATGTTGTTGAAGTCGTGGGCGATCCCGCCGGTCAGCTGGCCCACCGCTTCCATCTTCTGGCTCTGCCGCAGCGCGTCCTCGACCCGCGTGCGCTCCGCGACTTCGGCCAGCACGCGGCTTTCCAGCTGCTCGTTGAGTTCCTGCAGCCGCGCATCGGCGGCCTTGCGCGCGGTCACGTCGACGACCACGCCGACGACGCGCAGGCAGCGGTCGCCCTCGAACAGGCCGCGGCCCTTGGCCGCGACCCAGCGCACCACGCCGTCTTCCCGGCCGATGGTCCGGTATTCCACGTCGTAGAGCGCGCGGCGCATGGGATCGGCGGCCGCCGCGAACGCGGCGCTGGTGGCGTCGCGATCCTCGGGGTGCAGGCCCTCGTAGAAATCACGCAGCGTCACCTCGACATCGGGCGAGATGCCGAACATCGCCTTGGTGCGCGGCGGCCAGATCAGCGCGTCGTGCACCAGATCGACGTCCCAGAAGCCCATGTCGCCGGCATCGGTCGCCAGACGCAGGCGCTCCTCGCTCTGCGCCAGCGCCGCCTCGGCGGCCTTGCTGGCCGACAGGTCGAGCATCGCGCCGATCATGCGGATCGGTGCGCCGGCGGCGTCGCGCAGCACCGTGCCGCGGTCGAGCACCGATGCGTAACTGCCGTCGGCGCGACGGAAGCGGTATTCGCCGGTCCACACCGAACCCGCGCCCTCGATGACCGCGTGGATCCGGGCGTCGATCCGGCCGCGGTCGTCGGGATGGATGTGCTGGAGCCACCAGTCCGCATCGGTCTCGGTCTCGCCGTGACCGAACAGCGTGCCCAGCGCCTCGTTCCAGACGACGTGGCCGTCGGCGATGCGCCAGTCCCAGATCGCGTCGTTGGTGGCGCTCGCCGCGAGCCTGTAGCGCTCCTCGATCTCCAGATGCCGCGCTTCGGCCGCCTTGCGGTCGGTGATGTCGAGCGAGGTGCCGACGACGCCGACGACCGTGCCCGCGGCATCGCGCAGCGGCGCCTTGGTCGACAGCCACCAGGCGCGCCGTCCGTCGGGGAAATCCACTGCCTCCTCGACCTGCTCCGACCGGTCGCTGGCCATGACGCGTTCGTCGGTCGCCATCACCGCGGCGGCCTGCGCGGCATCGCCGAGCACGTCGGCGTCGGTGCGTCCGATGTAGGCCTCCGGCGGCCGGCCGATCAGCTCGCTGGTGCCGCGATTGCCGATCAGGAACCGGCCCTGCCGGTCCTTGGCGTAGACCACGCCCGGCGCCGCATCCACGAATGACTGCAGCAGGGTCTGCGCCTGGTCGCGCTCCGCTTCGATCCGTCGCCGGTCGTCGACATCGATCAGCACGCCGGCGAAGTCGACCGCATGTCCCTGCGCGTCCAGGTCGACGCGGCCGATCGCTTCGATCCAGCGATAGCGGCCGTCGGCGTCGCGGGTGCGGTACTGGTGCGCGTAGCGACCGCCGCGCTGGACCGCGTCGGCGATCGCCGCCGTCAGGCCGGGCGCATCGTCCGGGTGGACGGATGCCAGGATCCGGTCCAGCGGCAAGCCGTCCCGGGGCGCGGCGGGATCGAGGCCGAACGCGTGGGCGAGCGCTTCGTCGACCGTCACGCGGTCCTGCGCCACATCCCAGAACCACGTGCCGACGATCGCCCCGGCGGCCAGCGCCAGTTTGACGCGCTCGGTATCGCGCTCGGCGTGGGCGTCGGTCGGGGCGGGAAGGGTCAAGGCAGTCTCGCGGTGGCGACGGTTGGAGCGTCATTCTCCCAAAAGGCGCCCGGGTCCGCGATGCGACATCGGGGCCGGCGATCGCGGCCTGATCGGCCTGCGTCAGGGGCACGGCTGCCGGGCGATCCTGCCCCCTGCAAACCGGACACACGACGACCGAAACCGCACTGCCGTGGTGCGGGTCCCGTCGGCGCGTCGGGATGCGAACGCCCCCGGCATGCGACCGGCACGCGCGTGCCGGCGTGCGACGTCAGAGAAACCGGTCGCGCGCCGCAGGCGGCGGCAGCATGCAGCTCGCGCGGCGTCCGAACAGGCGATAGCGGCTGCGCGCGAGCAGGCGATAGCCCGCATCGCGCAGGCCACGCGGCAGCACGCGCAGCACGACGGCCAGGCGCCAGAGGCCACCGAGCCGGCGCAGCACCTCGATGACGCCGTCGCTGTCGTGCCAGGCCGCATCGCCGTCCACCATCAGGAACGAGACCGGATCGTCCGGATCGAGCCCGTGCGCGACCAGCAGCGCGCGCCCGGGCGCGTCCTGCATCGCGGCGAAGCGGTACTGCTGCCGGCCGTCGTGACGCAGCAGGAAGCGCACCCAGCCGTTGCACAGCACGCAGACGCCATCGAAGACGATGACGGCATGTCCGGCAGGTGGCGTGTGCAGGGCATTGGACATGGGATCGGATTCACGTCGATTTACGTCGGCCGTCGACAGGATACGTTGCAATGCACCATTCCCACGACGCATCTTCCGCCACGCCGCCGCTGTCGCCGCGCCCCGCGCCGCCCCCGCCGGCCGACGACTGGGCCCTGTTCCTCGACGTCGACGGCTGCCTGCTGGAATTCGCCGCCCGCCCCGATGCCGTCGTCGTGCCCGACGGCCTGCTCGCCACGCTGTGCGCCCAGCGCGACCGCCTCGATGGTGCCCTGGCGCTGGTCAGCGGTCGCGGCATCGCGACGCTCGACACCTTGTTCGCACCGGAGCGCTTCCTCGCGGCCGGCCTGCACGGCGTCGAACGTCGCGGCCGGCGTGGCCGGGTCGACGACGCTGCCGCGCCGGCGGCGCTCGGCACGCTGCGCGAGCAGGCCGTGCGGCTGGCGGCCGGCTACCCGGGCGCGGTCGTCGAGGACAAGGGCGCGGCGCTGGGCCTGCACTGGCGCAGCGCGCCCGCAGCCGAGACCGCGCTGCGCGCTTTCGCCGAACAGGCGTTGCCGCAGTTGCCGGGTTACCAGCTGCAGCCCGGCGACCACGTCGTCGAACTGCGTCCACACCACGCCGACAAGGGCACGGCAATCCTCGCCTTCCTCGACGAGGCCCCGTTCGCGGGTCGCCTGCCCGTGTTCGCCGGCGACGACCTCACCGACGAGCACGGCTTCGCCGCCGTCCACGCCCACGGCGGCCTGAGCATCCTCGTCGGCGACCGCGGCGGCAGCGCCGCCCGCTTCGGCCTGCGAGATCCCGCCGCGGTGCGCCGCTGGCTCGCCACTTCCCAAGGAGACTGATCCGCATGTCCCAGCCGCTCGCCCCCAGCCTGAACCTCGGCCTCGTCGGCAACGGCAGTTTCGGTGCGCTGTTCGATGCCCAGGCGCGTCTGGTTTGGTCCTGCCTGCCGGCATTCGACGGCGATCCCGCGTTCTGCGCCCTGCTGTCGCCGAAGCAAGGCCACGGCGACTGGGCGATCGAACTCGACGACCTCGACCGCAGCGAGCAGCACTACCTCGAGAACACCGCGATCCTGCGCACCGTGCTGCACGACCGCCACGGCGGCGCGATCGAGATCACCGACTTCGCGCCGCGCTGGCGCCAGCACGGCCGCTTCTACCGGCCGGTGATGCTGGCCCGCCGCGTGCGGCTGCTGTCGGGCAGCCCGCGCATCCGCGTACTGCTGCGCCCGTTGGCCGACTGGGGCGCACGCGCGCCCGAGACCACCTGGGGCAGCAACCACGACCACCGACATGCCGGTGCGCGCACTGCGCGAAGGCCTGTCGTTCGTGCTGGATCGCGACCTGCATTTCATCCTCGGCCCCGATGAAACCCTGACCCAGCCGATCGACACCTTCGTCCGCGAGGCGCTGCACCAGACCACGGGTTACTGGCGCGAATGGGTGCGCTACCTGTCGATCCCGCTGGACTTCCAGGAGGCGGTGATCCGCAGCGCGATCACGCTGAAGCTGTGCCAGTACGAGGAGAGCGGCGGCATCATCGCCGCGATGACGACATCGATCCCGGAAGCCGCCGACACCGAGCGCAACTGGGATTACCGCTACTGCTGGATGCGCGATTCCGCGTTCGTCGTGCGCGCGCTCAACCGCCTCGGCGCGACGCGCACGATGGAGGAATACATCCGCTACATCTTCAACCTGACGGTCAGCGACGACGGCGACATGCAGCCGCTGTACGGCATCGGCTTCGAGCACGAACTGACCGAGGAAACGATGCCCGCCCTCGACGGCTATCGCGGCATGGGCCCGGTGCGTCGCGGCAACCTCGCCTGGGTGCAGCGCCAGCACGACACCTACGGCAGCGTCGTGCTCGCGTCCACGCAGCTGTTCTTCGACCGGCGCCTGGAGCACCGTGGCGACCGCGCGACATTCGCCAAGCTCGAACCGCTGGGCGAACTCGCCTGGAAGCTCCACGACCAGCCCGATGCGGGCCTGTGGGAATTCCGCGGCAAGGCGCACGTGCACACCTATTCGGCCGTGATGTGCTGGGCGGCCTGCGACCGGCTCGGCAAGATCGCCACCCAACTGGACCTCGAGGCGCGCGCGTCCTACTGGCGCGACCGCGCGACCGCGATCCGTGCGCGGATCATGGACGAGGCCTGGAACGACGAACTCGGCACCTTCGCCGATGCCTTCGGCGGCGACCGCCTCGATGCGTCGCTGCTGCTGCTCGCCGACCTCGGCTTCGTGGCGCCGGACGACCCGCGCTTCGTCGGCACCGTCGAGGCGATCGGCAAGGCGCTGCGGCATGGCGACGGCCTGTTCCGCTACGTCACGCCGGATGACTTCGGCACGCCCGAGACCAGCTTCACGATCTGCACGTTCTGGTACATCGACGCGCTGGCGTCGATCGGCCGCGGCGACGAAGCGCGCCAGCTGTTCGAGACCTTGCTCTCGCGCCGCAACCACCTGGGCCTGCTGTCGGAAGACCTCGCCTTCGAGGACGGCGAGCCCTGGGGCAATTTCCCGCAGACGTATTCGCACGTCGGCCTGATCATGGCGGCGATGCGGCTGTCGCGTCCGTGGCAGGACGCCGGATGAGCCGGCTCGTCGTCGTCTCGAACCGGGTCGCGCTGCCGGGTTCGAACCAGAACGGTGGCCTCGCGGTCGCGCTCGATGCGGCGCTGCGCGACAGCGGCGGCCTGTGGTTCGGCTGGAGCGGCAAGGTCGCGCGCGCGCACTCGGGCGAAGTGCACGAGCAGCACCACGACGGCATCGACTACGTCACCGTCGACCTGTCGCGCGAGGACTACGAGGGCTATTACAACGGCTTCTCCAACCGCACGCTGTGGCCGCTGCTGCACTTCCGCCTGGACCTCGTCGACTACAACGCCGGCACGCAGGCGGCCTACCGCGGGGTCAACACGCTGTTCGCCGAGAAGCTGGCGAAGCGGCTGCGCGACGACGACATCGTCTGGGTCCACGACTACCACCTGCTGCCGCTGGCGCAGGAGCTGCGCAAGCGCGGCGTCCGCGCCCGCATCGGCTTCTTCCTGCACGTGCCGTTTCCGTCAGCGGACATCGTCGCCGGCCTGCCGAACCACGAGAAGACCTTCGGCGCGCTGGCGGCCTACGATCTCGTCGGCTTCCAGACCGAGCGCGACCTCGAGCGGTTCCAGGACTACATGCGCCTGTTCGGCGGGGGCCAGGTCAAGGGCCGCGGCGAAGTGCGCAGCCACGACGGACGCCAGGTCCGCGCCGAGGCGTTCCCGATCGGTATCGATGCCGCATCGATGGAATCGCTGGCGCAGAGCGCGGTGCGCATCCCGTCGATCAAGCGCATGCAGGCGAGCCTCAACGGTCGCATGCTGGCGATCGGCGTCGACCGCCTGGACTACTCGAAAGGCCTGCCCGAGCGGTTCCGCGGATTCGAGCGCTTTCTCGAAAAACACACCGACCTGCAGGACAAGGTGACCTACCTGCAGATCGCGCCGGTGTCGCGCGGCGGCGTCGCCAGCTACCGCGCGTTGCGCCGCGAACTCGAACAGTTCGCCGGCCACATCAACGGCGGCCACGCGCATCCCGACTGGACCCCGGTGCGCTACGTCAACCGCACGTATCCGCACGCGACGCTGACCGGGCTCTACCGGCTGGCGCGCATCGGCCTGGTGACGCCGTTGCGCGACGGCATGAACCTCGTCGCCAAGGAATACGTGGCCGCGCAGGATCCCGACGATCCGGGCGCGCTGGTGCTGTCGATCTTCGCCGGCGCGGCGCGCGAACTCGACGGGGCCCTGCTGATCAATCCCTTCGACCGGGACGGCGTCGCCGATGCGATCGCGGCCGCGGTGAAGATGCCGGTCGAAGAGCGCCGCGAACGCTGGCAGTCGATGATCACGCGGCTGCGTGACTACGACATCCATGCCTGGCGGCGCGACTTCCTCGACCAGCTGGGTGCGGTGCCGCGGCGCGAGGCGGACTGAAGAACAGCCGGGCGGCACGCACCGGCGCGCGTTCCCTCGCGAACAACCCGGAAGGCATCACTTCTGGCGCCTGAGGCGGCCGCGCGCGACGCCCTCACCCCATCATCTGCTCCGCAGGCGGGCCTCCCCTCTCCCGCGAGCGGGAGAGGGACGCAGGCGTTCGCCGCCGGCCGTAGACGTCACAACGGCGTGGGCTGGATGATCTCGACCCAGTAGCCGTCCGGATCCTTGATGAAGGCGATCGACTTCATCGTGCCTTCGCTGAGGCGCTTCTGGAACGGCACGCCCAGTGCTTCGAACCGGGCGCAGGCGGCCTGCACGTCCGGCACGCTGACACACAGATGGCCGAAGCCGCGCGGATCGCTGTTGCCGTCGTGATAGACCGGGCCGGACTCGGTTTCGGTGCCGTGGTTGTGGGTCAGCTCCAGCACGCCGCGCTGGCGCGCCAGCCACGCCTTGCGCGTCGCATCGTCGTCCGGGATGACGGCATCGTCGTCGACCAGCACGAGGAACAGCAGCGAGAACTTCGCCTGCTCGAAATCGACCTTGCGCACCAGGGTGAAGCCGAGCACGCGGGTGTAGAAGTCCAGCGACGCGGTCGGATCCTTGACCCGCAGCATCGTGTGGTTGAAGACGAAATCGCGGGTCGCGGCGTCGCGCGCGGCGACCCCGGGGACCGAAGCGAGTTCGGCGCGGGTCAATGCAGTCATCGGAGACTCCAGCAGATGTGGGGGCCGGCGATTATCGCAGGCGCCGCCGGACCGACCGCGTGATGCGTGCGCATGCGCCGCCTCGCGGCGGAGATCACCCGGGCCGCAGCCAGCCTTCGTAGCGGACCAGCGGACCGATCAGCGGCAACGCGGCCTCGACCTGGAACTCGTAGCGTTCGTCGTGTTCGCGCTCGCGGCAGCGCACCCGCGCGAACAGCGCGTTCGGCAGCGGCACGACGCCCAGCAGCCGCGCGCCGACCACGTTCCAGAAGATCTGCCCGTCCCAGGTGTGCAGCACGAAGCGCAACTGCAGTGGCCCGAGGCGCTCGCGCAGCTCGCCGTCGTGATGGCGCAGGCGCGAGCGCATCTTCTGCGTGCCGAACGTCCGCAACCAGACCTCGCCGGTCGCGCCGCTGACGATGTCGACAGTGATCGGCGCGTCCGCCATCGCACGCGGCAGGCCGGCGACCCGGCCGCACAGCCGCGACAGCAGGCCGGTGCCGCGCACGACGGTGACGCGGCCGGCGTAGCGGGCCTCGCCACGGGTCGAATGCAGGGCGCGCACGGCATCGGGCAGCCGGAAGAACGGGGCGCCCAGCAGGGTCTGGAACAGGGTCGGCGTCATCGGGACTTCGGCAGCGCGCTGGAGCGGCGCGCAGCATAGCGCTTCGTCATCCGGGCGTGTGCGACGGCGGTCCGCCGAAGGCGTCGCGCTGCAGCGACAGCAGGCCCAGCACCAGCGCGAGCACGGCGTAGGCGCCGGCGAACTGGAACGCGATCGCCTGCCGCAATCCGTCGAGCTGCCAGGGCACGAGCAACGCACCGGTCGGATGCACCGAATGGATGACGCCGAACAGGGTCAGCACCGCGGCGATGACCAGCGTCGCCACCGCCTTGCGCGGCTGCTGGTCGACCAGCGCGACCAGCGCCGTCGACCACAGCATCGCGGTGATGATGAAGCCGTTGCCGAGCACGACGATCGCCGCGAGTTCCGGCAGGCCGCGGCCGTCGACCTGCGCGTAGAGCGCCGCGAAACGCGCCGGATCGATCCACGCCGGATTGCCGAACTTGATGTTGAGCAGATAGGCGATCGCCGGCAGGAACGCCAGCGCCACCGCGATCGCATGCTCGCGCTTCGTGCTGTGGAAGGCCTGTACGGCGATGTCGATACCGACGAAGACGATGATCGGCGCCAGCACCGCGACCGGCAGCCACTGCACCAGCCCCGAGACCAGGCCGAGCATGCCGCCGATGCCGATGAACACCCCCGTCAGCAGCGTGTAACCGCTGCGCGCGCCCATGTGCTTGTACGCGGGCTGGCCGATATAGGGCGTGGTCTGGGCGACGCCGCCGCAGACGCCGGCCACCAGCGTCGATGCCGCCTCGACCAGCAGCACGTCGCGCGTGCGGTAGTCGTCGCCCGCGGCGCGCGCGCTTTCGCTGACGTTGATGCCGCCCACGACCATCAACAGGCCGAACGGCAGCAGCAGCGACAGGTACGGCAGCGTGGCCGGCAGGCCGTCGATGAAGCCCAGCGTCGGCCACGGGAACGCCGGGGCCGGCCACGTGGCGACCGGCAGTGCGAAGCCGGTCAGCGCGCCCGACAGGCCGAGGCCGTAATACAGCGCGATGCCGACCAGCAGCGCGAACAGCACGCCCGGCAGGCCGAACGGCACGCGGCCACGTGCGACCAGCACGTACAGCAGCAGGCCCAGCGTCACCAGGCCGACGACCGGCGAGCGCAGCGTTTCGATCAGCGGCAGGAAGCCGAGCAGCAGCAGCGCCGCGCCGCCGATCGAGCCGAGCAGCGCCGCGCGCGGCACCACGCGCGTGATCCAGTCGCCGGCGAAGGACAGCACCAGCTTCAGCAGGCCCATGACCACCAGCGAGGCCATGCCCAGCTGCCACACCGCCAGGCCCGCCGCCTGCGGATCCAGGCCCTGCTGGCGGAACCCCGCGAACGCGGGTCCCAGCACCAGCAGCGCCATGCCGATGCTGGTCGGCGCGTCGAGGCCGAGCGGCATCGCGGTGACGTCGTCGCGGCCGGTGCGCTGCGCCAGGCGCCGCGCCATCGCCGTATACGCGAGGTTGCCGAGCAGCACGCCGAACGCGGTGCCCGGGAACATCCGCCCGAAGACGATGTCGGCCGGCACACCGAAGATGCCGATCAACGCCGCGGCGATGAAGCCGAGAATCGACAGGTTGTCGACGACGAGGCCGAAGAAGCCGTTGAGGTCGCCGGCGACGAACCAGCGGGGCGAGGCGTTGACGGTCTGCTGCGGGGACGAAGCCATCGGAATCCTTGGAACCGTGTTGAACCCTGGCCCGTCACGCCGGCCAAGGCCGGACGCCGGTGCCCCTGATAGCGCGATGCGACGGCACGCCGCGGGAGCGTGCGGACATCGCGGCACGACCGGCACTCCGTGCCGTCGACGCCTGCCTCCGGTCTACGCCGGAACGGAACGGCCTGGTGTCGAAGGCCCCGCGACCGCGGGCGCCGCCGCGCGGAGGACGCGGCCTCATTCCCGCGACCCCATCACGCCGACCGGCGCATGCCCCTCAGAACTTCGCGGTGAACTCCACGCCCCAGGTCCGCGGCTCGTTGATGAAGCCGGTCAGGTTGTTGAAGTCGATGCCGCCGACGATGCGCGTGGAATCGGTGATGTTGCGGCCGAACACGGCGAGGTCGTAGTTGCCCTGGTTCCAGTTGGTGCCGATGCGCAGGCCGCCTTCGGTCGACGCGCGCCCGCGGAATTCAGGCGATTCGTACAGGAAGAAATTGACCTGGCCGCGGTACGCCCAGTCGGTGTAGACGTAGAACTCGGCGTCGTCGCCGACCGGCACGCCCCAGCGCGCGGTGAGGTTGTGGATCCACTTCGGCGCCTGCGGCAGCGAATTGCCGTCGACCAGGGCGAAGGTCTGGCCGTTGATGACCGTCGTCGGATCGGTGACCGTGCAGCCGCCGCCGCAGATCGCGACGGCGAGGTTCGGATCGCGGATCTCGGTGTCGTTGTAGCTCGAACCGACCGTCACCAGCAGCGAATCCGTGACCCAGGCCTGCAGGTCGAGCTCGGCGCCCTGGCCGAAGGATTCGTCGGCATTGAGCAGGATCGCCTGGTTGGTCGCGCCGCCCACGGCGATCAGCTGCTGGCCGTCGACGTCGTAGCGGAACACGTTGAAGCCGACGCGCGCGCGACGGTCCCACAGGTCGGCCTTGACGCCGATCTCATAGGAAATCACTTCTTCCGAATCCGCGACCGAGATGCCGCCGAAGGCGAGGCGCCCCTGGATCGACGGCGCGCGGAAGCCCTTGGCGACGCGACCGTAGACGTTGACGTCGTCGCTGACCGCGTACACCGCGCTCGCGTCCCAGCTGACGTCGTTGACGTCGGTGGTCTCGAAGAACGGGCCGCCGACCGGCGTGCCGAACGGCACCGCCTGCAGCACGCTGGCGCTGAAGTCCTTCTCGTCCTGGGTGTAGCGCAGGCCGCCGCGCAGCGTGAGCCTATCACCGACGTCGTATTCGCCCGAGGCGAACACCGCCCACGCGGTGTTGCGCTGCTGCTGCACGGCGTGGCCGGTCTGCGGATTGCCGGGCGCGAGGGAGTCGTAGTTGAGGCTGTCGACGGTCAGGTCTTCCTTGAACCAGAACGCGCCGGCCTGCCAGTTGAAGGGGCCGTCGAGGTTCGACTCCAGGCGCAGCTCCTGGGTGATCTGCTTGTGCTCGGGAATACCGTCGGCGGATTCGGACGCGAACGGGATCAGGCCCGGCCCGGAATCGGGCAGGAATACCGCGCCGTAGCCGCCGTCGATGTCGCCGCGGTTCAACGATTCCAGCGTCTCGTAGCCGGTGATCGAGTACAGGCTGAGATCGCCGAAATCCCAGCGCAGGCGGGCGCTGCCGCCCCAGGTTTCGAGGTCGGAGAAGTTGACGCCGTCGAGCGACACCGCGTCGCGATCGAACCCGGGCGTGAAGCGGTTGCTGCCCGGCTCGACGATGTTGGCGCGGAACAGGCGTGCGGTGCCGTTGAGGTCGCGCCGGTGCAGGTTGAACAGGCCTTCGAATGCGTCGCCCTCGTAGAGGAACTGCACGCGCGCGGCGGATTCGTCGTAGCCCTCGAAGCCGTCGTTGGGCGCATCGGCCAGGGTGTTGCGCACCCAGTCGTCGCGACGCTGGTACAGCGCCGACACGCGCGCCGACCAGCGTTCGCTGAGCGCGCCGCCGACCGCGCCCTCGAAGTTCCACATGTTGTCGCTGCCGTAGGCCAGCCGGCCGTAGCCCTCGAAGTCCTGGCTCGGGCGCACCGAATCGAACTTCACCACGCCCGCCGGCGTATTGCGGCCGAACAGCGTGCCCTGCGGGCCGCGCAGCACTTCGACACGGGCGATGTCGAACACCGGGAAGCCCTTCAGCAGCGGGTTCTCCAGCACCACGTCGTCATAGATCAGCGACACCGGCTGCGAGGCGTTGAGATCGAAATCGGTATTGCCGAGGCCGCGGATGTAGAACCGCGGGAACGCGCGGCCGTAGCTCGATTCGATGTTGAGGCTGGGCACGCGCGCCGACAGGAAGCGGATGTCGGTGCCGCCGCTGCCGAGCACGCCGAGCTTCTCGGCATCGAGCGCCGTGATCGACACCGGCACGTCCTGGATGTTCTCGACCCGGCGCTGCGCGGTGACTTCGACCGCATCCAGCCGGGCCCTCGACGGCTGGAGAAGGGAAAGAGCGCTGGTTCAGAACGACACGTCGGCGTGCAACTGCGAGCGCAGCACCGACAGATGCCCGGTTTCCTGCTTCCAGGCGACGCGGATCGCCTCGATCGCCGCGGCCTGCGCGGGCGTATCGGGATGATGCACCACCAGTTCCTTGGAGCGCAGCCGTGACGGCACCGTGGCGCCCGGCGGCAGCCACTGGCCGTAGACATCGAGCACGCTCAGGCCGTCCGGAAACCGCGGCGTGACCTCGCGGTCGAGGAAGTCGAGCCAGCGTCGCTCGGCGGCGGCGGCGTCTTCGGGCGAGGCGTCCCACTGGCCGGTCGCGAAATACAGCTCGGTCCGCACCCAGCCCTTGCCCTCGGCCGGGCGTCCGGCATCGCCGTGATAGGCGGCGGTGGCGGCCGGCGCGGTCGGCGTCACCCCCGCCACCGGAGTGCCCGCGCACGCGGCCAGGCACAGCGTCGCCAGCAACGGCGGCAGGAGGCGGACATCGGCGACACGAAGGGCCATCGGGACTTCCTGGAGTACATCGGCCCGCCATCGTAGGGAGCCGCAGGGCCGGAAATTGTTGCGCTGCCGCAACACTGTATCGCTTTATGCGGATGGACGCATCGATCACGTTCTGCGACTAATGCCGGCCGGCCCGCGCGGCCGGGCGTCGCCGGCATCGGACTCCGCACGCACCTCCCCCCGGTTCCGCCGGCGGAGTCCGATGCCGTGCGACGACTCTCCGTCCGCACAGGAACCCCCATGCCGCCCGCACTCCGCCATTCGACCGCGCCGCTCGCCGCGGCCATCGCCCTCGCCCTGGGGGCGCCCGCCTTCGCGCAGTCCGCGCCGGACGACGGCGCCACCCGTCTCGATGCGGTGATCGTCACCGGGACCCGCGCGACCGACCGCACGGTGCTCGAATCGACGTCGCCGATCGACGTGCTGAGCCAGGACGACCTGCGCAAGGCCGGCGCGGTCAACGGCGAACTCGGCAGTGCGCTGCAGGCGCTGCTGCCCTCGTTCAATCTCCCGCGCCAGTCGAACTCCGGCGGCGCCGATCACATCCGTGCCGCGCAGCTGCGCGGCCTGTCGCCGGACCAGGTGCTGGTGCTGGTCAACGGCAAGCGCCGGCACGTGTCGTCGCTGGTGACCACGGGCTCGAAGGTCGGCCGCGGCACGACGCCGGTCGACTTCAACGCGATCCCGCTCAGCGCGATCCAGCGCATCGAAGTGCTGCGCGACGGCGCGGGCGCGCAGTACGGCGCCGATGCGGTGGCAGGCGTCATCAACATCATCCTCGACAGCGAAGGCGACGGCGGCGCGATCGAGGCGAGCTACGGCGCGCACCACACGACACTCGAGCCGATCGATCGCACCCTCACCGACGGCCAGAGCGCGTCGCTCGCAGCCAAGGTCGGCACCGCGCTCGGCGACGACGGTTTCCTGCGCGTCGGCCTGGAATACAAGGCGCTGTCGCCGACCAACCGCGCCGGCTTCGACCGGATTCCGCCGTGGGACCAGACCCCGCGCAATCTCGAACTGCAGGGGCAGGGCACGTACAACCAGCGCGACACCGAAGGCGCGAACTACTTCCGCTATCCCGATGGGGAAGCGAACTGGCTGGAGGTGTATCCGAACGGGTTCCGTCCGGTGTCGATCGGCGAGAACCTCGATGTCGCCGGCGTCGCCGGTGTGCGCACGCAGTGGGGCGACTGGGATATCGACGCGAGCCTCAACCACGGCCGCAACGCATTCACCTATCGCCTGCGCGATTCGATCAATGCCTCGCTCGGCCCGTCCAGCCCGACGCGCTTCAAGACCGGCGACTACGCATTCGACCAGACGCTGGCCAACGTCGACGTCAGCCGCCTGTTCGCGCGTGGCGACAACCTGCACACCTTCGCCACAGGCGTGGAATTCCGCGTCGAGCACTACGAGACCGGCGCCGGTGATCCGGCGAGCTACGCGGCCGGTCCGTTCACCGATCGCCCGACCGGTTCGCAGGCCGGCGGTGGCCTGACGCCGCAGGACGAAGCCGACCTCGACCGCGATGTCGCCAGCGTCTACGCCAGCGTGTCGAGCAGCTTCGGCGAGAAGCTCAGCACCGACGCCGCGGTGCGCTACGAGCACTACGACGACTTCGGCGGCGAAGTCACCGGCAAGCTCGCCGCGCGCTACGAATTCGTGCCGGCGTTCGCGCTGCGCGGCGCGCTGTCGAAGAATTTCCGCGCGCCGTCGCTCGGCCAGATCGGCTTTGAATCCACCGGCACCGGCTACAACGCCGCCGGCCAGCTGATCCAGAGCCGCCTGCTGTCGGTCAACAATCCGATCGCCCTCGCGCTCGGCGCGACCGACCTCACGCCCGAACAGTCGATCAACGCCAGCCTCGGTTTCACCAGCCGCGTCGGCGAAAACTTCGATTTCTCGCTGGACCTGTTCCAGATCGACATCGACGACCGCGTCGCGCTGTCGGAAGCGATCACCAGCGATGCGCTGACCGACTTCATCGACGCCGAATTCGGCGTGCCGGGCGTGCAGAGCGTCAGCTTCTTCACCAACGCCGCCGACACGCGCACGCGCGGCGCCGAGGCCGTCGCCAACTGGCGCCATCCGCTGGCAGGCGGCGAGCTGCGGCTCACCGGCACCTGGAGCTACGCCGACACCGAGATCACGCGCGTCGTCGCGACGCCGGCCGCGCTGTCGGCGGTGGTGCCGGACGCGGTGCTGTTCGGCGTCGAGGAGAGCAACACCCTGACCGACGCTGCGCCGCGCACGCGCTCCGCGTTCACCGGCAACTGGAACGACGACCGCTGGAACCTGCTGGCCCGCGTGACCCGCCACGGCAGCACCAGGCGTGTCTTCAACTTCGGCGGCGGTTTCGAGCCCGAGCAGGTCTATGGCGCGAAGTGGCAGCTCGACGCCGAAGCCGAAGTGCAGCTGGGTACCGCGTGGTCGCTCGCGATCGGCGGACTGAACCTGACCGACGAATACGCCGACCTGTCGAACGAGGACATCTACTACTACGGCAACCTGCCCTACGACGTGCTGTCGGGCATCGGCAGCAGCGGCGCGTACTACTACACGCGGGTGCGTTACCGCTTCTGATCCGGCGCGCACGCCGGCACCGCACGACAACGATGCGGCCGCCGGCGTTGCAGGACACGAGCGCATGCGGCGCGGCGGGATCGCAGCCGCAGCGTCGTTCCCGTGCGGGACGCGCGCGCCGCGAGCGGGCGATCGCAGCGCCGCCGCCGCGCCGCGCGTTTGCATCGCCGTGCATGCCTGTGTTTCCGTGTAGCGCTTCGTCCGGAACACGCACTGCGGGGCAATGGGGCAACTCACGACGATCGATTACGCCGTCATCGCGGCGTATTTCGTGCTGACGGCCATCATCGGCTTCTCCGCGACCCGGCGCCGCGCGAGTTCGGACGAGCTGTTCCTGGCCGGCCGCTCGCTCGGCCCGATCGCGATCGGCGTGTCGCTGTTCGCGTCCAACATCTCGTCCGATACGCTGATCGGACTGCCCGGCGCGGCCTACAGCACCGGCATTTCGGCGGCGAACTACGAATGGATGGCCGGCCTGGTGCTGGTCTTCACCGCGATCTTCGTGCTGCCCGTGCTGCTGCGCACGCGCGTGTCGACGATGCCCGAACTGATGGGGCGCCGCTTCGATTCGCGGATGCGCAAGTACCTGTCGATCGTCACGCTGTTCCTGTCGCTGGTGCTCGACACGGCGGGCACGCTCTATGCCGGCGGCCTGATCGTCACGACCTTCGTGCCGGACCTCGAAATGTGGTCGGTGTGCCTTGGCATCGCGCTGTTCACCGCGCTCTACACCGCCTGCGGCGGCCTGCGCGCCGCGGTCTACACCGATCTGCTGCAGGCCGCCGTGCTGCTCGCCGGCGCGGCGATGCTGACGGTCATCGTCTTCGGCAAGTTCGACTACAGCTGGGGCAATGTCGTCGCCCAGGTCGATCCGGCCAAGTTGTCGCTGATCCGCCCGCTCGACGATCCCGGCCTGCCGTGGCTGGGCCTGATCACCGGCGTGCCGATCGTCGGTTTCTACTACTGGACCATGAACCAGTACGTGATCCAGCGCGTGCTGGCGGCGCGCGACATCGACGCCGCGAGTCGCGGCGCGGTGATCGCGGCCATGCTGAAGCTGCTGCCGATCTTCCTGATGACGATTCCCGGCGCGATGGCGACCGTGCTGCTCCCGGACCTGGCGCATCCCGACCAGGCGTTCCCGGCGATGGTGACCACGTTCGCGCCGATCGGCCTCGCCGGCCTGATCGTCGCGGGTCTGATCGCCGCGCTGATGTCGACGATCTCCTCGACCCTCAATTCCTCGGCGACGCTGCTGACGCTCGACTTCGTGCAACCCGCGCGCCCGCACTGGACGCCGCAACAGCTGGCCTGGACCGGGCGCGTCGCCACGGTCTGCATCGCCCTGCTCGCCGCGGCGTGGGCGCCGATGATCCAGCACTTCTCCGGCCTCTGGGCCTATCTGCAGCAGGTGTTCGCGTTCGTGGCCTCGCCGCTGGTCGCGACCTTCCTGATGGGCCTGTGGGTGCCGCGCCTCGGCGCCTCGGCCGCTTTGCGCGGCCTGGCCTGCGGCCACGGGCTGAGCGCGCTGCTGTTCGTGCTCTACGAGACCGTCGGTCTGGGCATCCACTTCAGCATCGTCGGCGGCGTGCTGTTCGCCGCCACCGCCCTGTTCACCACGTTCTGGATGTGGCGCCTCGCCGCGCGCGATGCCCCCGGCCACGAGGCGGCCGTGATCCTCGAAACCGCGCGGCCCGGCGTGGCGCATCTGCCGCGCGACGTGGTGGTCGGCATCGCCCAGGTGCTGACGCTGACCGCGACCATCCTGGTGGTGTTGCGCTGACCGGTACCGGCTAGCGCTCGATCCATGCCAGCGTCGCGAGCCGGCCGGTCCTCGCGTCGCGACGATGGGAGAAGAACGCCTCGGGCTCGCGGATCGTGCAGCGCTCGCCGCCGTGGATCGCCGTCGGGTCCATGCCCGCCGCCGCCAGGCGGCGTCGCGCCAGCGCGTAGAGATCCACCCGCCAATGGCCGGGCCGCGTTGGTGCGAAGGCCGCGACGGCATCGGGATCGTCGGCCGTGCACGCGTCGAAGACCTCGCGCCCGATCTCGTAGGCCTGCGCCCCCGCCGCGGGACCGAACCAGGCGATCAGGGCATCGCTCGACGCCGTCATCCCCGCGACCGTGCGCTCCAGAACGCCCGCGGCCAGGCCGCGCCAACCTGCATGGGCGGCGGCGATCTCGCTCCCGTCGCGCGCGGCGAAGACGACCGGCAGGCAGTCCGCGGTGAGGATCGCCAGCACGACGCCGGGCACCGAGGTCACGGACGCGTCGGCTTCGACCGGCACGGCGTCGGGCCGTGCCGGCGCCGCGAACCGCTGTACGCCGGTGCCGTGCACCTGGCGGAGCCAGTGCGCCGGCGCCGGCAGCGCGGCGATCTCGACCAGCGCCGCCCGGTTGGCCACGACGTTCGCCGGTGCATCGCCATCGGGACCGGTATTGCCGAAGTTGAAACGATCGAACGGCGGCGGCGACACGCCGGCGCCGTGTCGCAGGGTCGTCAGCGCATGCACGCCCGGCGGCGCGGGCCAGTCGGCGTGCAGCAGCGCGCTCACCGGCGCGCGTGGTCCGCGTGCTCGGCGCTGTCGCGACGCAGCGTGCCGAGCAGCGCCTGCATGTCGGCGGGCAGCGGGGCGGTGCAGCGGACCGGCTCACCGGTGACCGGATGGCGGAACTCGAGCGTCTCGGCGTGCAGCGCCTGGCGCTTGAAGCCACGCAGCGTCGCGATCAGTTCGTCCGATGCGCCCTTGGGCAGCTTCAGCGCACCGCCGTACATCGGATCGCCGAGGATCGGATGCCGCAGATGCATCATGTGCACGCGGATCTGGTGCGTGCGGCCGGTCTCGAGCCGGCACTCCAGCGCGGTGTGCGCACGGAAGCGCTCGCGCAGGCGGTAATGGGTGACCGCGTCGCGGCCATCCTCGCGCACGGTCATGCGCAGGCGGTCACGGGGATGGCGGTCGATCGGCGCATCGGCGGTACCGCCGGACACCAGCGCGCCGAGCACCACCGCGACGTACTGGCGATGCACGTCGCGCGCCGACAGCTGCGCGACCAGCGAGGTGTGCGCTTCGAGCGTGCGGGCCACGACCATGACGCCGGACGTGTCCTTGTCCAGCCGGTGCACGATGCCCGCGCGCGGCAGGGTCGACAGCGAGGGATCGCGGAACAGCAGCGCATTGACCAGGGTGCCGTCCGGATTGCCGGCGCCGGGATGCACGACCAGCCCGGCGGGCTTGTCGATGACGAACACCGCCTCGTCCTCGTACAGCACCGACAGCGGGATGTCCTGTGGCTCGGCGCTGGTCTGGGTGTCGAGCACCACGTTGAGCTGGATGGTCTCGCCACCGACCACGGCATCGCGCGGACGCGGCTGGCGCCCGTCGAGCAGGACCTCGCCGGATTTGATCCAGGACGTCAGCTTGGAGCGCGAGAACTGGGGGAAGAGTTCCGCCAGCACGACGTCGAAACGACGCCCGGCGGAGGCGTCCGGAACGGTCGCGACGCGGTTGTCGGCGAGGTCTGGCAGGTCATGGGTCATTCGGGACGGCTCGGGTTCAGGCGTGGGAAGCGGGTTGCTGGCCCGGACTGGTATTATCGGCCCTTCGTGCCCAGAACGCCCACCGCCCCCATGACCCATCGCCATTCCTTGCCGCGCCGCGTCCTGCTCGTGCTGTTGCTGGTCGCCCTGGTGACCTCCGGTTGTGCGCGCATGCGCGGTGCGACGAAGGACGACGCCAACGAGGGCGTGCCCGCCGTCGAGCTCTACGACAAGGGCCACGACTCGATGCGGATGGGCAACTGGAGCAACGCTGCGAACACGTTCCGTCGCCTGGTCGCCCAGTACCCGTACGGTCCGTACACCGAGCAGGCGCTGATCGAAACCGCGTACGCCAACTACAAGATGGGCAACAACGAGGAAGCGATCTCCGGCATCGACCGCTTCATCCGCACCTATCCGACCCACGCCAACATCCCCTACATGTACTACCTGCGCGGCCTGACCAATTCCAGCCGCGACACGGTGTTCCTGCAGCGCGTATGGAGCCTGGACGCGAGCCGCCGCGACCTGGCGTCGCCGAACCAGGCGTACTCCGACTTCCGCACCGTGACCGACCGCTATCCGAACAGCCGCTACGCCGCCGAGGCGCGCCAGCGCATGGTCGCGCTGCGCAACATGTTCGCGCGCCACGAGATCGAGACCGGCCTGTACTACCTGCGGCGCGAGGCCTACGTCGCCGCCGCCGAGCGCGCGACCTACCTGCTGGAGACGTATCCGCAGAGCGAATACCAGAACGACGCCGTCGCCCTGCTCGCTTCGGCGTATACCGCGCTCGGCAACGAGACCCTCGCGACCGACGCCCGCCGGGTGCTGGCGCAGAACGAGCCCGACCATCCGTATCTCGCCGGCGACTGGCCGAACGAACCCTGGATGGTCCGTCGCCTGAACCCGTTCGCGACCGAGCGGACCGCGATCGACAATACCGACTGATCGCAGGCCCGGATCGTCTGGAAACGCCGCCCACCGGGCGGCGTTTTCGTTTGCGGCATCGTGCGTGGAGAACGTCGACGTGGGAGGCGATCACGTCTTGCGCGCCGGCAGCCTGCAAAAACTTCCTTGCAGTAGCACGCTCGCGCGCGACAGGACGTCCCGGCACACGCGAAGCGAGCGCCGCCGCGGTGCTCGCTCGCGCCATGCTGGCGAGATAGGCCAGAGGCAATCGACAGCCGGCGCTGCGCGCGCCACGCTCGCGACGGGCCGCGCAGGCCCGCACCAGAATCCTCCGGGAACTTCGCTGCGGCCCGGCTTACCGCGATACACGGCCGTGGTGCGCTGGCACCGCGGTCGCGCGCGAGCGCACTCCTGCAGGGGATCTCAAAGCGCCGTGCGTCACGCCGCCATTCGTTGCAAAAGACCGGGCGTCTCGAACAGCTGTTGCGGTAACGACACTCTCGCGCGGGAGACGCGTCATCCCGCAGTGGCGTCGCGGATCTTCGGCGTGCGCAATCTCTCCGGCGTCGAATCGGCAACCCGCGTCCGCCTCACCGCGCCGTGGCGTCCCAATCGAACCCGCTGAGCTCGGCGATCCGCTCGGGTTCCAGCACCTCGCTGAAATGCTCGCCGTTGATGACCCACGTCGGATACGCGTTGATGCCGGCACTGGAGCATTCGAACGCGGTCGCGCCGTTGCGGCCGTTCGGGGCGCATTCGATGTAGGGCAGCCGGTCGGCGGACGGCCCGAACAGACGCAGCTGGCGCCGGCAGTTGGTGCACCACGAGGCGCCGTAGTACTGCACGCCGGTGTCGTTGAGATGCTGGACCAGAGCGACGACGCGCGGCGACTCCGGCCGCTGCAGCAGGCCCGCGGCCGAGACGTGCAACGCGGCGACCACGCCGACGACGAGCAGCGCGTTGCCGACGTGCCAGGGCCGCCGCGCGACGCCCGGCGCGTTGGTCGGCCGGCGCAGGCTCAGCAGCACGAACAGCGCACTGATGATGAGCAGCGACGCGACGCACCAGATGCACCACGCCTGCAGGGCCAGCGCGCCGGCCAGGGTGAGATAGACGCTGACCGCCACGCCGAGCAGCGACAGGCGCCACATCCGCCGCCAGCCCGCGAGCGCAGTGCCGCTGCGCCACGCGGTGAACGCCAGCACCGCGTAGAGGCCGAATCCCCACAGCGCGACCGGTACGCCGAGGAACAGCGACCACGCGCTGTCCTGGACCACGTCGCAGCCGCTGCCCGCGCTGCAGAACGCCGCTTCGCCGCGGGTGCCCGCGAGCAGCGTCAGATAGCCGGTGACCAGCATGCCGAGCACCGCGAGCACGAAGGGCACGCGTGCAGCCGGGCCGCGCCTGCGCGGCGCCCGACGCGCCGCAGGCTGCCCGTCGCGTGGACCGGCGGCAGCCGCGGCCGCGCGCTGCCGGGAAGATTTCGCTTTGCGTGCCATGTCGTACCTGATCTCGTGAGCAACCGGCGGCCATCATGCCGAAAGCGGCTGCCATGCACACCCGTCGCGCCGGCGGCGAGCCAACGCGGCGTCGGCGCGGGGCGCCGCGGATCCGCGACGCCACGCGTCCCGGGGCGTCAGCCGGGATAGCGGTTGCTGATCGGATAACGCCGTTCGCGACCGAACGCGCGCCGCGAGATCTTCGGTCCGGGCGCGGCCTGGTGGCGCTTCCATTCGTTGACCCGCACCAGGCGCAGCATGCGGTCGACGACCTGGGCATCGAATCCGGCCGCGACGATCTCGTCGCGCGATTCCTCCTGGTCGACGAAGCGCCGCAGGATGCCGTCGAGCACGTCGTAGGGCGGCAGCGAATCCTGGTCGAGCTGGTTCGCGCGCAGTTCCGCCGACGGCGGTCGGCTGATGACCGCCGGCGGGATCACGCCGCCCGAGGCGCCCGGCGGCACGCCGCCGACGGTGTTGCGCCACTTCGCCAGGCCGAAGACCTCGGTCTTGTAGAGATCCTTGATCGGCGCGTAGCCGCCGCACATGTCGCCGTAGATCGTCGCGTAGCCGACCGCGTACTCGCTCTTGTTGCCGGTCGTCAGCAGCAGGCCACCGTGCTTGTTCGACAGCGCCATCATGATCGCGCCGCGGGTGCGCGACTGCAGGTTCTCTTCGGCGGTGTCGGACGCCGTGCCCGCGAAGGCCTCGGCCAGCGTGTCGAGAAAGCCCTGGAACGGCGCTTCGATCGGGATCGTCAGCATGCGCACCCCGAGGGATTCGCACTGGACGGCGGCGAGATCGTTGCTGAGGTCCGCGGTGTAGCGCGAAGGCATGCGCACCGCGGTGACGTTGTCGGCGCCCAGCGCATCGACCGCCATCGCCAGTACCACGGACGAGTCGATACCGCCCGACAGGCCGACCCAGGTCTTGCTGAAGCCGTTCTTGCGGCAGTAGTCGCGTACGCCGCGCACGACCGCCCGCCATGCCAGCGCGTCCATGCTCTCGTCGCCGTCGTCGACCCACACCAGCGGTGCGAACCTGCGCGACGCGACGTCGTAGTCGACCACCAGCCACTGGTCGTCGAATGCGACCGCGGCCGGGTGCACGGTGCCGTCGGCATCGGCGACGACCGAGGCGCCGTCGAACACCAGCGCGTCCTGCCCGCCGACGACGTTGACGTAGGCCAGCGCGACGTTGTTCTCGCGGGTGCGCTCGGCCAGCAGCGCGTCGCGCTGGCGGTGCTTGCCGCGCTCGTAGGGCGACGCGTTGGGCACGAGGACGAGCTCGGCGCCTTCCCGGGCGGTGTCGTGCAGCGGCTCGGGAAACCACAGGTCCTCGCAGATCACCAGGCCGACCGGCACGCCCTTGACGTCGAAGACGCACGAGCCGCCGTCGGGATCGACATGGAAATAGCGGCGCTCGTCGAACACGTTGTAGTTCGGCAGCTCGCGCTTGCGGTAGGTGCGCTCGACCTTGCCGTCGCGCAGCACGCTGGCCGAGTTGTACAGCACGCTGCCGGCGGACTCCGGCCAGCCAACGATCGCGACGATGCCGCGCACGTCCTTGGCCACCTGCATTAGCGCGGTCTCACAATCGATGAGGAAGGCCGGCCGCATCAACAGGTCCTCCGGCGGGTAGCCACTGATGGCCAGTTCCGGGAAGACGACGATATCGGCGGCGTATTCGTCGCGCGCCTCGACGATCATCGCGGCGATGCGCTCGGCGTTCGAGTCGACCGCGCCGACCGGGAAATCGAACTGCGCGAGCGCGATGCGAAGGGAACGTGTGGGATCGGTCATCGGCGTCGCCGGTTCCTTGCAGGATGCGGTGGGGGCGCACATCCGACGCCAGGCGACCGGGCGTGCGCCTGCATTATTCCAGAACGGGGCGCGGTGCAGCGGTGGGCTGCTCCCGCAATACCAAGGTGCCGTGTGGAAGCGCCCGCGCGCGATCTGTCCGCCACCATCGACCACTTCACCGCTGGCGCCGGCGGTCGAAAACTGGGAAAACGCCCTCACTCAAGCCCATCTCCCGTAGGCGCGAGAAGGACGTGAGCCGCGCACCTCGTCAGAGATCCAGCGGGGCCTGGGAAGCCGCTCTCCCGCAGGCGGAACCGGGCGCTCTCGGGGTAGAGGGGCTGCGGTGAGGGCGCCCGTCCTGAAGCGCCGCGTGGATCACCTCCAGCACCTGCTCCGTTCGCACCAGTACGTCGTGGTTCCAGACCCGCAACACGCGCAGGCCGCGGCGCTCCAGGAAGCGCGTTCGGGCCGCGTCGAGCTGCGCACTGTGCTGGCTGCCGTCGATCTCGATGACCAGGCGCGCGTCGACGCTGAGGAAATCCACGACGAACGGACCCACGGGTGCCTGCCGCCGGAATTCCACCTCGGCCGGCAGTCTGTTGCGCAAGTGATACCAGAGCAGGCGCTCGGCATCGGTCATGTCCTGTCGCAATGCACGCGCGACCTGCTGCTTGGCCTGATTGCGCATCCGTGCGCTCCGGTCCTGCCGTGCTTCCGAGCTTGCGCAGGTCTGTGGGCGGATGCGCTCGGAGAACGTCCTTGGCTTCCGTCACCGAATGCCGCAGAGAGCGCCCTCCCCCCAACCCCTCTACCCCGAGGGGCTGGGGTGAGGGCGCATTTCGCTCACAGCCCAAGGCCCCAGCGTCCCACTTCGGAACACCTCGAAAACCGAAAACGA
>NZ_NRQR01000012.1 GCF_002849595.1 Luteimonas rhizosphaerae | reverse complement strand
TCTGGTGATGGTGCTGGCGCTGGTGCTGCTGCCGGTGCTGGCGGAGGTCTACACCGACCGCGGCGGCGATGCGGCGCCCGGCGTCGGCGCGATCCTGCTGACCATCCTGTGGACCCTGCTCAAGGTCAGCGCCTTCGTCGCGGTGATGCTGCTGGTCGGACGCCGGGTGATCCCGTGGATCCTCGAACGCATCGCCGGTACCGGGCAGCGCGAACTGTTCACGCTGTCGGTGCTGGCGATCGCGCTGGGCGTCGCGTTCGGTTCGGCCACGCTGTTCGGCGTGTCGTTCGCGCTCGGCGCGTTCTTCGCCGGCATGGTGCTCAACGAGTCGGAGTTCAGCCACGAAGCCGCGAACGATTCGCTGCCGCTGCGCGATGCGTTCGCGGTGCTGTTCTTCGTCTCGGTCGGCATGCTGTTCAATCCGCTGATCCTCGTCGAGCACCCGTGGCAGGTGCTGGCGACGTTCCTGATCATCGTGGTCGGCAAGTCCATCGCCGCGTACTGGATCGTGCGGCTGTTCAAGCATCCGCGCTCGACCGCGCTGACGATCTCGACCAGCCTCGCGCAGATCGGCGAGTTCTCTTTCATCCTCGCCGGTCTCGGCGTGAGCCTGCAGCTGCTGCCGCCCGACGGCCGCGACCTGGTGCTGGCCGGTGCGCTGCTGTCGATCATCGTCAATCCGCTGCTGTTCGGCTGGCTCGACCGCTGGCAGGCGAAGAAGGACGAGGCGCTGCGCAGCGCCGAAGCCGCGCACGCCGCCACGCTCCCACCCGAGAACCAGCTGCCCGCCGACCTGCACGGCCACGCGATCCTGGTCGGCTACGGGCGCGTCGGGCGCCAGCTCGCGGACCTGCTGCAGCAACGCGGCGTGTCGCTGGTGATCGTCGAGGACGACAGCGAACTCGTGCGCAAGGCGCGCGAACGCGGCTATCTGGTCGTGCGCGGCAACGTGGCCCTGGAAGCGGTGATGCACGACGCCGCGCCCGAACGCGCCGCGCTGGCGATCTTCGCGATCCCGCAGGCCCTGGAGGCCGGCGAGGCGATCGAACGCATGAAGGCGATCAATCCCGCGCTGACCGTGCTGGCGCGCGCGCACAGCGACGGCGAGGTCAAGCATCTGCTCGAGCACGGCGCCGACGGCGCGGTGCTGGCCGAGCGCGAACTGGCGTACTCGCTCGCCGAGATGGTGATGTCGACGCCGCCGTTCCGCCCGGTGCGTCCGGGCAGCGAGCCACCGTCGACGCCGCAGCCGGCCTGAGACCGCGATGCGGATCGCGGTGCTCAGCGGCGCGGGCCTGTCGGCCGACAGCGGCATCCCGACGTTCCGTGATGCGCTGACCGGCCTGTGGGCGCGGTTCGATCCGGCCGAGCTGGCGACCGAGGCCGCGTTCCGCCGCGACCCGGCGCTGGTCTGGGGCTGGTACCGCTGGCGCGCGCACGCGGTCCTCGCCGCCGCGCCCAACGCCGGCCATCGCGGAATCGCGGCACTGGCGGGCGCAGGTCACGTGGTGCGGGTGGTGACCCAGAACGTCGACGATCTGCACGAGCGCGCGGGCAGCACCGACGCGATCCATCTGCACGGTCGCCTGCTCGCGTCGCGCTGCATCGACTGCGGCGCACGCGTCGACCCCGATCCGATGTTGCAGGCGCCCGTGGCCGCGACCGATGGCGCGCGCGAGGCGCCGCCGCGTTGCGCGGTCTGCGGCGGCGCGTTCCGGCCGGACGTCGTCTGGTTCGGCGAGCCGCTGCCCGACACCGCCTGGCGCGAGGCGCATGCGGCGATCGTGGACAGCGAGCTGCTGGTCGTCGTCGGCACGTCGGCGCTGGTCTGGCCCGCCGCCGGATTGCCCGATGTCGCGCTCCAGGCCGGCACGCCGGTAGTCGAGATCAATCCGATGCGGACGGCGCTGTCGCCGCGCGCCGATGCGCATTGGCAGACCGGTGCAGCCGACGGGTTCGCGCGGCTGGGCGCCCTGCTCGCCACGGCCGGCCCCGATATCCGGCGTCGCCTCGACACCGGCTGAGCGGCATCGGTCCTGCTGCGATTCGACGTGAACCTGTGCGCGGGCGCGGCACGCGTCGTCCGCCGCACCATCACGAATCGCGAACGGTCGGAGACGCTTCCGGCAGCGCCTCAATCCGCGGCGGCATCCGTCCCCAACTGCGACGCGAGATACGGCGCGAGCTCCGGCCAGGCGAACACGAAGCCGCGTTCCTGCAGACGCGCCGGCGCCACGCGCTGGCCGTCGAGCAGCAGCGTCGACATCTCGCCGAGGCCGAGCCGCAGCGCCCGCGCCGGCACCACGAAGACCGCTGGCCGGTGCAGCGCGCCGGCCAGCGTGCGGGTGAACGACGCATTGTCGACCGCGCCCGGCGCGGTCAGGTTGAACGCCCCGACCGGCACGGGCGTCGCCGGCGTCGGCGTCAGGTGCGCCTGCACCAGTTGCAGAGCGGCCTCGACCCAGTCCTCGCGGGCGATCCAGCTCAGGATCTGCGTGCCGTCGCCGAGCCGGCCGCCGAGCCCCAGCCGGAACGGCACCAGCAGACGCTGCAGCATGCCGCCCTCGGGATGCAGCACGACGCCGGTGCGCAGCCGGACCACGGGCACGCCGTGGGCCTCGGCGGCCATCGCCGCCTCCTCCCAGCGCGCGCACAGGCGGTGCTGGAATTCGTCGTGCGCGGCGCTGTCCTCGTCGAGGGGGGGGTCGCCCTGCGCGCCGTACCAGCCGATCGCCGAGCCGCTGAGCAGCACGCGCGGCCGCACATGCGCGGACTGGATCCAGTCCACGACGACCCGGGTCGGGATCAGCCGGCTGTCGAACAGCTGCTGCTTGCGCGACTCGCTCCAGCGTCTGTCGGCGATGCCGGCGCCGGCCAGGTTCACGACCGCATCGAACCGGTCGTCCGACCACAGCGACGCGTAGTCGCGCACCTGCACGCCGGCGGGCGCATCGCGCGCGGTGTCGCGCGACAGCCAGGTCACGTCGAATCCCGTCGCGCGCAGGCGTCGGGTCAAGGCGCGCCCGAGGAAACCGCTGCCACCGGTGATCAGCACATGCATGACGTCGTCCCGCCCGAAGAATCGTCGCAGCGTGCGGGCGACGCCATCAACCAGGCGTGACGCCCGCGGCGGCGGCGGAATGGCACGCCCCGAACGACAACGCCCCGCGGATGCGGGGCGTTGCGTGACCGGCCTGGCGCGGACTCAGCGCTGGGCGCCGTTGTAGATCTGGCGCGGACGGCCGATCTTCGCTTCCGGATCGACCTGCTGCTCCAGCCAGTGCGCGACCCAACCGGCCGTGCGGCCGATCGCGAACATCACGGTGAACATCTCGGTCGGGATATTCAGCGCCTTGTAGATGATGCCGCTGTAGAAATCGACGTTCGGGTAGAGCTTGCGCTCGACGAAATAGTCGTCCTTCAGCGCCGCTTCCTCGAGCTTCATCGCCACTTCCAGCAGCGGATCGTTGACGCCCAACTCGCCGAGGACCTTGTGGGTCATCTCGCGGATGATCTTGGCGCGCGGATCGAAGTTCTTGTAGACGCGGTGGCCGAAGCCCATCAGGCGGAACGGGTCGTTCTTGTCCTTGGCGCGCGCCACCGCCTTCTCGACGTTCTTCGCATCGCCGATCTCGGCCAGCTGCTTGAGCACGGCCTCGTTGGCGCCCCCGTGCGCGGGGCCCCACAGCGCGGTGATGCCGGCGGCGACCGACGCATACGGATTCGCACCGGTCGAACCGACGAGACGCACGGTCGAGGTCGACGCGTTCTGCTCGTGGTCGGCATGCAGGATGAAGAGCAGGTCCATCGCCTTGGCGACGACCGGGTTGAGCTCCAGCGGCTCGCTCGGCACCTCGAACATCATGTGCAGGAAGCGGTCGACGTAGCCCAGGCTGTTGCGCGGGTAGCGGATCGGCTGGCCGATCGAATAGCGATACGCGGCCGCGGCCAGCGTCGGCACCTTGGCGATCAGGCGGATCGCGGCGAGGCGGCGCTGCTCGGGATCCTGCAGGTCCAGCGTGTCGTGATAGAACGCCGACATCGACGCGACCGACGCGGCGAGCATCGCCATCGGGTGCGCATCGTGGCGGAAGCCCTGCAGGAAGCTCTTCAGCGACTCGTGCATCATCGTGTGATGCGTGACTTCGTGCTCGAACTTCGCGAACTCGTCCTGGGTCGGCAGCTCGCCCATCTGCAGCAGATAGGCCACTTCGAGGAAGTTCGACTTCTCCGACAGCTGCTCGATCGGGTAGCCGCGGTACAGCAGCACGCCTTCGTCGCCGTCGATGTAGGTGATCGCGGACTTGCAGCTCGCCGTGGCGGTGAAGCCGGAGTCGTAGGTGAAGCAGCCGGTTTCCTTCGGCAGCTTCGAGATGTCGATGCAGGGATTGCCCAGGGTGCCGTGCAGTACGGGCAGCGTCACCGACTTGCCGGCGGCGTCCAGGACGACCTGATCGAGAGCGGAATTGGATTCAGACACGCAATGGCTCCTCATTTCGCCGGTCATGCCACGACCGGTCAGACGGGTGCGGCCGATGCCGCAACGCATCAATTATCGCATAGCCATCCGCGGGCCGACGGCCCACAGCATTCCACCCACGTCGAACACGGCGACGCCCGCCGCACGTCGGTGCAGCGGGTGGGACGGAGGGCGCAGGCAAACGAAAACGGCCGTCCCGAAGGACGGCCGCTCCAGCAGATCGGCAGGACGTCGCGTCGCCGCGACGCGCCCGCGATTACTTGGCGTAGCGCTTGCGGAACTTGTCGACGCGACCGCTGGTGTCCATGATCTTGTTCTGACCCGTGTAGAACGGGTGCGTGGCCGAGGACACGTCGATCTTGATCAGCGGGTATTCGTTGCCGTCATCCCACTGGACTTTTTCCTTCGCGGTGGCCGCGAGGGTCGAGCGGGTGAGGAAACGGAAATCGGAAGTCACGTCCTGGAACACGACTTCGCTGTAATTCGGGTGGATGTCGGCCTTCATGGCGGGCACCAAAGTTGCGCAAGGGAAGAGCGGCATCTTAACCGCCCGCCCCGGCGCGGCGCAAGTCTCGCTCACGCCGCCTGCAGCGCGGCCCGGATCATCGCCTCGAACCGGGGCCGGTCGTAACGCAGCAGGATGCGGGCGCGGTCCGGCAGGCCGAGCTGGCGCTGCCAGTCCACCAGGGTGACGCCGCGGGCCGGGCCGGGCGCGAGCACGACATCGACCGGTCGCTCGGCGGTCTCGAGCGCGCCGTCCGGCGCCAGCACCCAGGCCATCGCCAGCGCATCGGCCGAATGCCAGTCGTCGCCGCGCCGGTCGGCCGACCAGTCCCGGGTCTTGCGCGAGATCGCCTCGTAGAACGTCGCCCGCGTGCCGCCCGCCTGCATCCACGCGACCACGGCATCGTGCGGCAGGCCGTGCGCGACCGTGGCCTCCCAGTCCGCCAGGTCGAAGCGCGGGAACGCGTCGAACACGATCTTCGCGGCTTCGGGATCGAAGTAGACGTTGAATTCCGCGGCCGGCGTGATGTTGCCGTGCGCCGTGACCGCGCCCCCCATGACCACGAACCGCGCGATGCGCTCCGGCAGCGTCGGATCGAGCTTGAGCGCGAGCGCGATATTGGTCAGCGGCCCGAGGGCGACCAGCACCAGGCGTCCGGCATGCGCGTGCGACAGCCGCAGGATCGCCAGCGCCGCATGCTCCGTCTCCGCCGCCCGCGCGGCCGGTGCGTAGCCGACGTCGCCGAAGCCGTCGTCGCCGTGCACGTAGGCCGCATCGGGCGCGGCATGCAGCAGCGGCGCGGCGCTGCCGGCGTACACCGGAATGTCGCCGCGTCCCGCCACTTCGCACAGCTTCAGTGCATTGGCGACGGTATGCCGCAGCCCGACGTTGCCCGCGGCGATCGTCAGGCCGACGACGTCGTGGTCGCGGTCGTGGAGCGCCAGCAGCAGCGCGAGGGCGTCGTCGACGCCCGGGTCGGTATCGATGAGAAGCGGGATGCGTCCGGTCATCCCGTATTATTCCCACGCGCGGCGATCGTGTCGACGCGGTGGCCGTGCGCGCGTCACGCCTCCTGGCGATGACGGCGCACCTGCCGGCGCCCGGCGGACCGGACACCGTGCACGTTCACCACTGCATGCCCGCACCCACGGTGACGCCGACATCGTTGAGCGTGTTGGTGGTGCCGCTGAACTTGTAGACCCAGCGGCCGCTCTCGGAAATCGTCGTGATGCCGACGGCCAGTCCCGCCTCGCGCTCGTAACCGCTGACCGCCGCGGCGACCATGCTCCGGCCCGGCTGATAGGCCTGGGGTAACCCGGCCACCGCCATCGCCGATGCGACGCCGGCGCGATAGCCGCGGTCGATTTCCCAGACATCGGACTGCATCTGCCCCAGGCGCATGTCGGTGTAGTCGTTGGCGGACTGCACTGCGCGCTCGATCCCGGCGTTCATCTGGGCGACGTTGACGGCATCGGTGCCATTCACACCGGCGCGCACGTTGCGCAATGACACTGCTCCGCCGCCCTGGTTGAGAGTGATCTGCGTGGTGTCCGGGCTGCCATCGGGATTCGTGTCGTAACGCACCGTTCCTTGTTCCGTAGCGCGAAGCTGGGACACGTTCACCGCATCGGTGTCTTCCGTCCCCGCCGCGACGTTGACGATCTGCCGCTCACTCCCGGCGCTGCCCACGGACACGGTCTGCGCCCGATCCGCCACCGAATCCTGCCCCAGGGCCACAGCGCCTTCTGCAGTCACGGAGGCTCCCTGCCCCAGCGCCGTGCCCCCCGCTTCCGCAACGACTGCGCTTTCGCCGACAACCACGGCCTCGTTGGCGTTCTCGGTGACCACGGTATTGGTGCCCAATGCCGTGCTGAAATCCGCATAGACCCGGGCGTTGCCGCCGATCGCGATGTCGTGATCGCCTGCGGCGTAACTGTCGCCGCCGACCGCGATGCCGTACTCGCCGTTCTTGGTCGCGTCCGAGCCGATCGCCACACCGCGGCTTCCGCGCATGGCGGTGGCATCATCACTGCCGTCTCGGTCGCCATCGACGGCGACCAGCGGATCTTCGACGCCACCGCCGACCGCCAGATTGTCGATCCGCGTGTTCGCTTGCGACAACCCGGTATCCAGTGCGGACAGCGCGCTACCGATGGTGGTGTAGAGCGCACCCTGGATGCCGTACTCCGGCGATACCAGGCCGCCCACCGCATCCACGGACGCCCCGCCTCCCAGAATCGACGCCACGCTGGACAGGCTGGCGTGCATCTGGCCGCCGTTGATGGCCTGCATGCTGCCGGCAGCCACCTGGCCCGCCGCCAGATTGTCGAGCGTTGTTCCGCCGGCTCCGCCCAGGGTGATGGTGGAGCGATCTGCCGCGTCGTAGCGCACGCCCAGGGTGTCCAGTTCGCCGACCTGGCCCTCCACGGCGCGAAGCTGCGCGATGTTGGCTGCGTCGTCGTCCTCGATGCCGTCTGCGACGCCGCTGAGTCGACGCGCGTCGCCCGCCACGTTGGCCAGGCTCACCTCATCCCCACCGCTTTCCCCCGCGACCGTGACGACCAGCGTGCCCGGATCCTGCTGCACGAGCCCTGCCGTGCCGTCCAGCAGGTTGGTGATGTCCGTCGTGTTGTTGGTGATGTTGGTGGTGTTCGCAGTCGTGCGGCCGTCGAGATTGGTCACCGCGGTCCCGACATCGGTGGCGACGACCGCGCCGCCGTCCAGCTCGTAACTCGGACCGTTGACCGCGCCCGTTCCCGGATCGAGTCCTGCGCCGCCGCCAAGCGCGTCGATGAGAGGCGAGATCTGGCCGACATTGACGGCTTCGTCCGCCGCGATCCCTGCCGCCACGTTGCCGAGCGTCGTGCCTGCCGCGCCTGCGAGATCGATCCGCGCGTAGTCGGGGTTGCCGGCGCCGTCGTCGGCATAGCGCACCGCGAACACACTGTCGCCGTTGACATCGACGATCGCATCACGCAGCTGGACCACGTTGACCGCGTCGGTGTCGTCGATCCCGGTCGCCACGCCGGTGAGTCGGCGCGCAGCTCCTGCGTCGTTGGCGAAACCGACTTGGGTGCCGCCGGTCTGCGCGCCGACGGTGAGCACCTCGGTCGCCGGGTCCTGCCGCACCAGGCCGGCGGTGCCGGCGAGCAGATTGTTGATGCTGGTGGTGTTGCCGGACGTGCGGCCATCCAGGTTCGCGACCGCGTCGCCGACGGTGTCGACATCGACCGGCGTGCCGCTGCCGTCGTCGAGCGTGTAGGTCGGCCCGGTGACCGCGCCGGTCACCGGATCGATCGCCGCGCCGCCGCCGAGGCTCTCGACCACCGGCGCCAGCTGCCCGACGTTGACCGCCTCGTCCGCCGCGACGCCTGCTGCGACGTTCGCCAGCACCGTGCCGCCCGCACCCGCGAGCGTCAGCCGAGTTTGCGTCGCATCGTCGTACTGCACGGCGAGCGCATCGAGGTCGTCGATCTGCGCTTCGACGGCGGTCAGTTGGCGCAGGTTGACCGCATCGGTGTCCGCGGTGCCGTCGCCGACGTTGATCACCTGGCGCAGGCCTGCCGCGGTGCCGACGGAGACCGCGTTGTCGCGGTCGGCCAGCGATCCGAGGCCCAGCGCGACGCTGTTCGCACCGCTCGCCGAGGCGAACTGGCCAAGCGCGGTCGAATCGGTACCGGCCGCCTGCGCGCCCTGGCCCAAGGCCGTCGCGCGCGTGCCGGCGGCGTTGGCGTTCATCCCGACCGCCGTTCCGATGCTGCCCGCGACCGCGCCACGACCGACGGCGAGACTGTTGCTGCCCGTGGCCTGCGCATTGGAGCCCAACGCGGTCGACTGCGGTCCACTGGCGATCGCACCGCCGCCGACGGCGGTGCTGTTCTGCGCGGTCGCACGCGCGTTGTTGCCGATCGCAACCTCGTTGATGCGGGTCGGATCGGCCGCATCGCCGGTCACGGCGTTCAGACCGATGGCGACACCGCCATCGCCATTGGCGATCGCGTTCTGCCCGAGCGCCACGCTGTCCGCGCCGATCGCCTGCGCCGCGGCGCCGGTCGAGTTCACCCGCAGATAGCTCGACGCGCCGCTGTCGTCCAGGCCCACGATGAGGGCGGTATTGCTGACGACGCGCGCATCCAGATTGCCCAGCGCCGCGCCGACATTGTCGTACTGGAGCGTCGCGCCGGTGTTGGCGCCGGAGTCGAGGGTGTAGGTCGGGCCGGTGACGGCGCCGCTCGTCGGATCGATCGCCGCGCCGCCACCCAGACCGGCGACGACGGGCGCCAACTGGCCGACGTTCACCGCCTCGTCGGCCGCGACGCCCGCGGCCACATTGCCGATCGTCGTGCCGCCCGTGCCTTGCAGGCTGATGCGGGTGAAATCCGGGTCACCGCCGGCATCGGTGTCGTAGCGCACGGCGAGCTCGGCGAGTTCATCCACGCCCTCGCCAACCGCGTCGAACGCCGTGTCCACAGCAGCGAACGCCGCGCCGACATTGTCGAAGCTGGCGCCGCGGATGTCGTAGGCCGGCGCAGTCACCGTGCCGTCGACCGCCACCGTCGCGCCCCCGCCGAGATGCGTGGCGACGCTGCCTCCGACCGCGGCCAGCTGCCCCAGGTTGACGGCATCCGTCGCCTCGGTCGCGTCGGCGACACCGGCCAGACGGCGGCCGTCGCCGACGGCATCGGAGATGTCGACCTCGGTGCCCAGCGTCTGCCCGCCGACCCGGATGACCAGTGACGCCGCGTCCTGCTGCACCAGGCCGGCCGTGCCCGCCAGCAATGCATTGACGTTGGTCGTGTTGTCGCTGGTGCGCACATCGAGATTGGCCAGCGCGCCGCCGACATTGTCGAAATCCTCCGGCGCGCCGAAGCCGTCGTCGAGCGTGTAGGTCGGGCCGGTGACAGCGCCGGTCGTCGGATCGATCGCCGCACCGCCGCCCAGACCAGAAACGACGGGTGCCAGCTGGCCGACGTTCACCGCCTCGTCGGCCGCCACGCCCGCGGCCACATTGCCGACCGCGGTGCCGCCCGCGCCTTGCAGGCTGATGCGGGTGAAATCCGGGTCGCCGCCGGCATCGGTGTCGTAGCGCACGGCGAGCTCGGCGAGTTCATCGACGCCTTCGCCGACCGCGTCGAACGCCGTGTCCACGGCAGCGAACGCCGCGCCGACATTGTCGAAGCTGGCGCCGCGGATGTCGTAGGCCGGCGCGGTCACCGCGCCATCGGCCGCCACCGTCGCGCCCCCGCCCAGGTGCGTGGCGACGCTGCCCGCGACGCCCGCGAGCTGGCCGCCATTGATCGCCTGCGTGCTGCCGGCCGTGACCGTGCCAGCCGCCACGCCATCCAGGACCCGGCTGTCGCCGTCGACGTTGCCGAAGTCGACGACATCACCGCCGGTGGCCGCGGCCACGGTCACCGGCGCGGTGGCGTCCGCCTGCTGCACCAGACCGGCGGTGCCGGCGAGCAGCGTCGTGATGTTGGTCGTGTTGTCGCTGGTGCGGCCGTCGAGATTGGTCAGCGCGCCGCCGACAGTGTCGAAGGCCACCGCCGCGCCGGTGCCGTCGTCGAGCGTGTACGTCGGCCCGGTCACCGCCCCCGTGGTCGGATCGATCGCCGCCCCGCCACCCAGACCGGCGACGACGGGCGCCAGCTGCCCGACATTCACCGCTTCGTCCGCTGCCACGCCTGCCGCGAGGTTGCCGATAGTCGTCGGCGTCCCGGGCGCACCGAGGGTGATGCGACCGAGATCCGGGGCGCCGCCGGCATCGGTGTCGTATTCGACGGCGAACAACGCGGTCTCCGCGGCGTCCGCCAGCGCGCCATCGATCGCTGCGAACGCGGTGCCGGCCGAGTCGTAGCTGGTTCCCGCGATCGAATAGGAGGGCGCACTGACGGCGCCGTCGGCGTTGGCGACCGCGCCGCCGCCCAGATGGCTGGCGATCGCCGCATTGGCGGAGAACAGCTGCGCGCCGTTGACCGCCTGGTTGCTGCCCGACGCGACCAGGCCGCCCGCCACGCCGTCGAGGGTGCGCGCGCCACCGCCGCTGTTCGTGAAGTCGACCGTGGTACCGCCGGTCGCCCCCGCCACCGTGATCGCCAGCGTGTCCGCATCCTGCTGCACCAGGCCTGCGGTGCCGTTGGTGAGATTGGTGATGTCGGTGGTGTTGGTCGTCGTGCGCGCGTCGACATTCGCGAACGCAGTGCCGACGTCGCTGGCGGTCACCGCGCCGTCCTGCAGCACGTAGGTCGGCGCGGTGACCGTGCCGTCCGCCGCGACCGCCGCGCCTCCGCCCAGCCCGCCCGCGACCGACTCGGCGACGCCGAAAAGCTGGGCGCCGTTGACGGCCTGGGTGCTGCCGGCGGTGATCGCACCGGGCGCCAGGTTCGCGATGATCGTGCCGCCCGGGTCCAGCGTGATCGTGTCGCGATCGGCCGTGTCGTAGGCGACCGCCAGCGCATTGCCCTCGTTGACCTCGGCGACCAGGCCCTGCATCTGTTCCACGTTGACCGCGTCCGTCGCCTGCGTGCCGGCCGCCACGTTGGTCAGCTGGCGCGTGCTGGCGCCCGAGCCGATCGACACCGAGCCGACCGACGAGCGCGTGGCGGCGAGCCCCGGCGCGGTGTAGCCGGTCAGGGCGCCGCGCCCGGTCGTCGCGTTGGCGCCGAGCGCCACGCTGTTGACGTGGGTCGACGAGGCATTCGCGCCCAGGATCACCTGCCGGTCGGCGGTGCCGTTCGCGCCATGGCCGACGACCACGGCATTGCCGAGTCGCGCCGCGTAGTTGCCGTCCGGCGCACCCGTGCCGGTCCAGGCCGTCGACGGAAGGCGATGGGTCGCATTCGTGCCCATGACCACGGTGTTGGAGCCGTTGGCCGCCGCGCCGTCGCCGACGATGATCTGGAAGTCCTGCGCGGGCAGCGTCGACCAGGTGTAGGTGCTCACGCCCGGGACGCAGACGCCGACGATGCCGGCGATGGTGCAGGTCGGCGTGTTGTTCTGCGCACCGTACTGGGCATTCGTCACGGTGAGATAGCTCTCCGACGAGGCGCGCCCGAGAATCGTCGTGTGATCCGAAGGCCGGTTTCCGTTGAGATCGGCAACGTTGGGAAGGGTGAGCAGGTCGACGCCCAGCAGGTTCACGCCGGTGAACGCGTAGCGGAAATTCGCGCGCGAGATCGTGAGGCACTCCGTCGGAAGCAGCTGTCCGTTGCCCAGCAAACCGCACTGCTGGTAGTTCCCGCCGACCAGGAACTGCTGCAGGTAGTTGACCAGTCCCGGCAACGTGCCGCCGGTCAGGCCGCCGGGATTGATGACGCCCGTCGGAGCGACCATCCCGCCCCCCGCAGTCGAGCGCGGCTGGAACTCCGCCGACATCAGGCTGCTGCTGAAGAGCAGCGAGGACGTGCGGTCCTGCGCGTTGTCGTCGAGCTCCTGCAAATGGCGCTCGACCGCTTCGGCCACCGCATCGCCATCGGCCGCGTCCGCACCTGCCGCCGTCTGTCCGAAGACCGGCGCGGCGCACAGCAGGCCGACTGCCAGTGCCGTCAGCACGGGGACACGGCGCCGGTCGCCGCAAACGGCCGCGACGCCCCCCTGCTTCGCCAGTTCCGATGCCACGACCACGATTCCCAGCGTCCGATTCCAGACCTTGCGGAAGACTCGGTTCATTGCGCGTTACTCCCTGCCATTAAGTGAGGAGGCGGGGACGCGCAACGGGACGCGTCCCGGGATGCGCAAATGGAACCATTGCCCCACCGAAGATCCGGCTGCATCGGTGATCCCGACGCGTGGCTTCAGATAATCAGGGGGGAGGTAACGCCGGGAATCAGACGATTCTCAAACGGGGTATCGCATTCGGTTTTGTCGTCAGCGCGTCAAACCATGATCCCGCGCATATGCATAAAGCTGGCAGTCGTTCTCCACGCCCAGTTTCCGCATCGCGTCGCTCTTCTGGCGGCTGATGGTCTTGACGCTGCGCGACAGGCGCATCGCGATGGCGCTGACGGTCATGCCGTTGACGAACAGACGGACGACCTCGGTTTCGCGCGGCGACATCTGCGGCAGATGGGCCAGGCAATCCGCGTCGTCCAACGCGACACGCGTGACGCGGCAGTAGTGGATCTTGTCGACGGCGACGCGCCGCAGCGCTTGGATCAGGTCCTGCGGCATCGCGGCCTTGGCGACGATCCCGCGCGCCCCGGTTTCGGCGATCGCGCGCAGAAGCGCGGGATTATCGACGTCCGTCAGCACGATGGTGCGGACATCCGGCCACTGCCGCGCGAGCGTCGACAGCAACGACAGGCCGTCGCAGGCGCGTGCGGCGCGCGAGGGCATGCAGAAATCGGTGATGAGCAGATCGCCCGGCCGCGAAACGGCGAGCAGCGCCAGCAAGGCCGCGCCGGTCTCCGCTTCGCCCGCCAGTACGAATGCACCGGCGGTCTTCGCCAGTTCGACGCGGACACCCACACGTACCAGTGGATGATCGTCCGCCAGAAACACACGCACAGTCCCTGTTGCCATGCCGCTCTCCTACTAGGCGTGAGCCTCGTCCAACACGAGGAGGACACGTTTATGACCGTCCTGATCACCAGCGTGATGCGACGCGCGGGCCTCGATCACCGCGCCACGATAATGCAGCGGGATAGTCGCGGCAAACCCGGGCAGGCAATCAGACGATAGACCCGCCAATACAGATAGGTGAATTGGCGGAGTTTCATTTCCGCTCGGCCGACTAAATCAGGCCAGTATTCCGATGCAGCACGTGGTGTTGACCGCCTCAGGCCGCCGCGTAGCGTGCGGCGCCGCCGATCCAGCGCGAGACGATGCGATCGGCGAGCGCCGGTGCATCGCGCAACAGGGCATCGCCGACCTCGTGCACGGTCGGCAGCAGATCGGCATCGCGGGCCAGATCCGCTAGACGGAATTCCGCGAGCCCGGTCTGGCGCGTGCCGAGCAGCTCGCCGGGGCCGCGCAGTTCGAGATCCTTCTCGGCGATGACGAAGCCGTCGCTGGTCGCGCGCATGGTGTCGAGGCGCTCGCGGGCGGTCCGCGACAGCGGCGCCTGGTAGAGCAGCACGCAGCTCGAAGCCGCGCTGCCGCGTCCGACGCGTCCGCGCAACTGGTGCAGCTGCGCGAGCCCGAGGCGCTCGGCGTTCTCCACGATCATCAGCGACGCGTTGGGCACGTCGACGCCCACTTCGATGACGGTCGTCGCGACCAGCAGGTCGAGCGAGCCGGCCTTGAACGCGAGCATGGCGGCCTGTTTTTCCGCGGGCTTCAGGCGACCGTGGACGAACCCCACGCGCAGTTCGGGCAGCGACGCGGACAGCAGCTCCCACGTCGTCTGCGCCGCCTGCGCGACGACCTCGTCGGATTCGTCGATCAGGGTGCAGACCCAGTAGGCCTGCCGGCCTTCGGCGCAGGCGACGCGGATGCGGTCGATCAGCGCCTGCCGGCGTTCGGCGCTGAGCACGACGGTCTGCACCGGCGTGCGCCCCGGCGGCAGTTCGTCGATGGCCGAGACGTCGAGATCGGCGTACGCGGACATCGCCAGCGTGCGCGGAATCGGCGTCGCGGTCATCACCAGCTGGTGCGGCACGCTGTCGGCGCTCGCGCCCTTGTCGCGCAACGCCAGCCGCTGGTGCACGCCGAAGCGGTGCTGCTCGTCGATGATCGCGAGCGCGAGATCGTGGAAGGCGACGCTCTGCTGCATCAGCGCGTGGGTGCCGACGACCATCGGAAACGCTCCCGAGGCGATGCCGGCCGCGGTCGCGGCGCGGGCCTTGCCAGTGACCTTGCCGGCGAGCCAGCCGACCGGGACGCCGAGCGGTTCCAGCCAGCCGCGCAGATTGTGGAAGTGCTGTTCGGCCAGGAGTTCGGTCGGCGTCATCAGGGGCGCCTGGCGGCCTCTGTCGATCGCCGCCATCGCCGCCAGCGGGGCGACCACGGTCTTGCCGCTGCCGACATCGCCCTGCACCAGGCGCAACATCGGCCGGTCGCGCGCGAGGTCACGCAGGATGTCCTCGTGGACGCGCTGCTGCGCGCCGGTCAGCGCGAAGGGCAGCGCCGCCTGCAGCCGGCGCGCCAGGTCGCCCGGGCGCAACACCGGCGCCGCGTGCGCCTGCAGCGCGGCACGCTGCCGGCGCAGGCTGAGGTGGTGGGCCAGCATTTCCTCGAGCGCGAGGCGGCGTTGCGCCGGATGGGTACCGACCAGCAACGCCGACAGGTCGACATCCTGCGGCGGACGATGCACCGTCAGCAGCGCCGTGCGCAGCGACGGCAGCCCGTGCGCCTGCAGCACCGCCGCAGGCAGCAGCTCCAGCGCGTCGTCGGCGGGCAGGCGGTCGAGCGCGAGACCGATCAGACGACGCAGCGTGACGGGCCCGACGCCTTCGAGCGCGGGATACACCGGGTCGAGCGCATCGCCGAGCACGGCCTCGTCCTGCGCATCGACGACGCTGTAGCTCGGATGCACGATCTCCAGCCCCTGCTGGCCGGGACGCGGCGTGCCGAAACAGCGCAGGCGCGTGCCGACCGCGAACTGCGCGACCTGGGCGGCACGGAAATGGAAGAACCGCAGCACGAGCGTGGCGCCGGACCCGTCGTCGATTGCGACCCGCAGCATCGGCCGCCGGCGGAAACCGCGATCCAGCGCGACCACGTCACCTTCGACCTGGGCCGGCACGCCGCCACGCAGATCGCGCAGCGCGGTGATGTGGGTCCGGTCCTCGTACTGCCGCGGCAGGTGCAGCCACAGGTCGCCGACCGTCACCAGCCCGCGCGCGGCGAACTTCTCCGCGACCTTGGGGCCGATACCCGGCAACGCGGACAGTGGCGCATCGCCGGCGGCGGCCAGCACGGGCGCGGAGCGGCTCACGTGCCGGCGCCCGACAGGCTCAGTCGAGCACCATCACCGCGTCGACCTCGAACGCGGCGCCCTTCGGCAACGCCGGCACTTCGATCGTCGACCGCGCGGGATACGGCGCCTCGAAGAATTCCGCCATCACCGCATTGACGGCGGCGAACTGCCCGAGATCGGTCACGTACAGACCGACGCGCACGATGTCCTGCAGCCCGCCACCGGCGGCTTCGGCCACGGCCTTGAGGTTCTCGAACGCACGCCGCGCCTGCACCGTCATGTCGCCGTCGACGAGCGCGCCGCTGACCGGGTCAAGCGGAATCTGGCCGGAGAAATACACTGTGTTGCCGGCGCGCGTGGCCTGGGAATACGGACCGATCGCGGCCGGCGCGTCGGGCGTGCTGATGGGCGTGCGGGGCATGGGCGGACCGTCGGAAAAGGGACTCCGGATTCTAGCGTCCCGCGCCCCGCATCACATCCGCTGGACGCCGTGCACCACCGGCAGGCGCCGCGTCTTGCGGATCACGTCGGCCAGGTGCTGGCGATGCTTGACCTCGATCGAGAAGCGGATCGCGGCGATCGTACTGTCGCGCTCGAGGTACTCCACGCCATCGATGTTCGAGCCCGCGCGCGCGATCGCCGCCGCCACCTGCGCCAGCACGCCGGGATGGTTCTCGACCTCGATGCGCAGCGCGACGTTGTAGTCGCCGACGACCTCGCGGTCCCAGCTGATCGCGACCCAGCGTTCGGGCGACTTGCGGAACTCGGCAACGTTGGGGCAGTCGAGCCGGTGCACGACGATGCCGCGGCCGGTCGTGTGGTAACCCATGATGTCGTCGCCGGGAATCGGCATGCAGCAGTTCGCGAACGACACTACGCCGCGTTCGTCGCCGCGGATGCGGATCGTCTCGCCCGGGCGCAGCGGCGTGCGCTCATCGGTCTCGTCGTCGCCCGGATCGCGTTGCGCCAATGCATGCGCGACCTGCGCCGGCATCCAGTTGCCGAGCGCGATGTCGGCCATCAATTCCTCGAGGCGCGGGTAGCGCGCCTCGGCCAGGTACGCGTCCAGCCGCTCCTGCGGCAGGCGGTCGAGCGAGGTGCCGAGCAGTTCCAGCGCGCGGTCGAGCATGCGATGGCCGAGCTGCACCGCGTCCTCGTGCTGCAGGTTCTTGAGCTGCGCGCGGATCGCGGTCCGCGCCTTGCCAGTGACGACGAACTCCAGCCACTGCGGCCGCGGCATCGAGGATTTGGCGGTGACGATCGACACGCGCTGGCCGCTGACCAGCTGGGTGCGCAGCGGCACCAGCTTGCCGTCGACGCGCGCGGGCATACGCGAAATCGAGCGTCGTCGAATTGCGCGGCAGCGACATGATGTCGCCCTTCGGCGTGAACAGGTAGACCTCGTCGGGGAACAGGTCGACCTTGACGTTCTCGAGGAATTCCAGCGACGAACCCGTCGCACGCTGCGACTCCAGCAGCCCCGCGATCCACGAATGCGCCCGCGACTGCGCGCTGTTGGGGCCGTCGCCGCCGTGCTTGTAGGCCCAGTGCGCGGCGATGCCGCGCTCGGCGATCAGGTCCATTTCCTCGGTGCGGATCTGCACTTCGATCGGCGCGCCGTAGGGCCCGAACAGCACCGTGTGCAGCGACTGGTAGCCGTTGGCCTTGGGGATCGCGATGAAGTCGCGGAAACGCCCGTCCAGCGGCTTGAACACCGAATGCGCGACGCCGAGCGCGTGGTAGCAGTCCGCGGCCGAGCCGACGATGATGCGGTAGCCGAAGACGTCCATCACCTGGGTGAAGGTTTTCCCTTCGTTCTGCATCTTGTTGTAGATGCTCCAGGGCGATTTCACCCGGCCTACCAGGCGGTACTGCAGCCCCGCGCTGGTCAGCCGCTGCGCCAGCTGCGCCTCGATGCTCGCCAGCGCTTCGCGCCGCACCAGCGGCTGGTTGCGCGTGCGCTTCTCCAGCACCATGTGGCGGATCGGATACAGCGCATGGAAGCCGAGATCCTGCAGCTCGGCCTTGATCTTGTTCATGCCCAGGCGCTGGGCGATCGGCGCATAGACCTCGAGCGTCTCGCGCGCGATGCGCTCGCGCGCCGGCCCCGGCTGCGCCCCTAGAGTGCGCATGTTGTGCAGGCGGTCGGCGAGCTTGATCAGGATCACGCGCAGGTCGCGCGCCATCGCCAGCATCATCTTGCGGAAGCTCTCGGCCGCCGCTTCCTGGCGGCTGCTGAACTTGATCTTGTCGAGCTTGGTGACGCCTTCGACGAGCTCCGCCACGGTCTCGCCGAACTCCGCCGCCAGCTGCTCGCGCGTCAGCGGCGTGTCCTCGATGGTGTCGTGCAGGATCGCCGCGACCAGGGTCTCGACGTCGACCTTCTGTTCGGCCAGCACCGCGGCCACCGCCACCGGATGGGTGATGTAGGGCTCGCCGGATTTACGCGTCTGGTCCGCATGCGCGGCGGCGCCGACCTGCCACGCCCGTCGCAGGCGCGCCTGCTGCTCGACGGGCAGATAGGCAGCGGCCACTTCGAGCTCGCGCAGGTAGTCGGGAATCGTGTCCTCGACGGGCGCGGGGGGCGGCAGGATGGTCTCTCCGGGTGTCATCCGCGCAGACTACGGGGACGCCCCGCATTTGGGAACCGGCGTGCGCCGCGCGCATTCCGCGGTTCGCGCGGCGCGTCGATCGGCGACGCCGGAAACGCAACGACCCCGCCGGAGCGGGGTCGTGCGGTGTAACCGGATCGGGTGGGCGGCGCGTCGTCGACGCGCTGCCGACGACTCAGATGTCGTCGCCCTTGGCCATGTCTTCGTCGGCGACGACTTCGGCCGCGGCCCACTCCAGCGCCTCGCGTTCCTTGCGCTCGCGCTCGGACTTGTCGACGGCGTCGATGAAGGGCTGGTCGATGCGGCGCGCGGCGATCTCACGCAGCGCCAACACGGTCGGCTTGTCGTCGTTCTCGCTGTTGTCGAGCTGCGACTCGACGCCATTCGCCAGCTGGCGCGCGCGCTTGGCGGCCATCATGACCAGCTCGAAGCGGTTGTCGACGACTTCCAGGCAATCTTCTACGGTGATGCGGGCCATGCGGGCTCCCGGCGACCTGTGGGCCGCGCGAATTCAGGAAAAGGGGTCGCGCATGGTACGGCCGGGCCGCGGGCAGCGCAAGGGCCCGCCTGCCGAATCAAGCACTTAGCGCTTGCCGGCGCCGGCATGGTTCAGTCGTCGACCAGGAGGCCGGCGATCAGGTCGGCGTGGCGCGTCGCCTGGCGGTCGCGGCGCAGGCGGCTGGCGCGGAAGATCGCGCACATCTCGCCGACGGCGGTCTCGAAATCCTCGTTGACGACGACGTAGTCGAACTCGACGTAGTGCGACATCTCCTCGCGCGCCGCGGCCAGGCGCTGGGCCATGACCGCCTCGCTGTCCTGCCCGCGCTTGCGCATGCGCTGGTCGAGCGCCTCGCGCGACGGCGGCAGGATGAAGACGCTGACCGCCTCGGGCACCTTGTTGCGGACCTGGCGTGCGCCCTGCCAGTCGATCTCCAGCAGCACGTCCTTGCCGGCCGCGAGCTGCGGCTCGACCGACTGCCGCGCGGTCCCCTTCCAGTCGCCGTGCACGACGGCGTACTCGAAGAACTCGCCGGCGGCGATCATGCGCTGGAACTCGGCCTTGTCGACGAAGTGGTAGTGCTCGGCATGCCGCTCGCCCGGTCGCGGCGGACGCGAGGTGAACGAGATCGACAGGGCGATGCCCGGATCGCGCGCCAGGCACGCATTGACGATGCTCGACTTCCCCGCCCCGGACGGCGCGGCGACGATGAACAGCGTGCCGCGCATCGGCGCGGCGGGGGTCCCGGCTGGCTTGGAATCAGTCACGCCCGGCTCCGGACGACACACGAGGCCGCGCATCGTACCCGCTTTGGGCGGGCGCCGCGGCGGGCCGGCCTGCTCCCGGCCTACTCAATGTTCTGCACCTGTTCGCGGACCTGGTCGATCAGCACCTTCAGGTCCACGGCCGCCTGCGACGTGCGCCGGTCGACCGACTTCGAACCCAGCGTATTGGCTTCGCGGTTGAACTCCTGCAGCAGGAAATCCAGGCGCCGGCCCACGGGCTCGCGCTGGCGCAGGATGCGGCGGATCTCGTCGATGTGGCTGGCGAGCCGATCGAGTTCCTCGTCGACATCGAGCTTCTGCAGCCACAGCACCAGTTCCTGCTCCATGCGGCCGGGCTCGACCGGATGCGGCAGCTCGTCCAGGCGCGCCTGCAGCTTGGCGCGCTGGCCGTCGCGGATCTGCGGGATCAGCGCCTGCACCTCGCCGGCGATGCGTTCGATGCCGTCGACCCGTTCGAGGATCGCCGCGACCAGCTTGCCGCCCTCGCGCTCGCGCGCGGCGACGAAATCGGCCAGCACGTCGTCGAGCAGCGCCAGCACTTCGGCCTGCAGCGCCGCCTGGTCGACCGCCTTCGACTGCAGCACGCCGGGGAACTGCAGCAGCTCGGTGAAGCCGGTGCGCAGCTCGGGAAAGCTCGAGCCGAGTTCGCCGGCCAGCGCCGACAGCCGGCCGAGCAGCGCTTCGTTGAGCTGCAGCTCGCCACCGCCTTCGGCCGAGCGCACGCGCAGGCCGAGATCGATCTTGCCGCGCGAGGCCTGCGCCGCGACCCGCTCGCGCAGCTGCGGTTCCAGCGCGCGCAGTTCTTCGGGCAGGCGCGTGCCGAGTTCGAGGAAACGGTGGTTCACGGCCCGGAGTTCGCACGCCAGCGTGCCCCACTCGGTACTGCGCTCGCCAGTGGCGAAGGCGGTCATGCTGCGGATCATGCAGGTCCATCCGGGAACAGGCCGCGCAGTATGCCACCGGCGCCGCGCGCGCCGGGACCGGCAGGGGCCGCGCTGCTAGACTTGCCCGCCCCCTGCAAGACACCGTCGCCATGACCAGTCCCACCCGTCCCAGCGGCCGCGCGCCCGACCAGCTGCGCGAGGTGCGCTTCGAGCGCGGTTACACGCGCCATGCCGAGGGCTCGGTGCTCGTCAGCTTCGGCGACACCCGCGTGCTGTGCACCGCCAGCGTCGAGAACCGCGTGCCCGGTTTCCTGCGCGGCAAGGGCGAGGGCTGGGTGACGGCCGAGTACGGCATGCTGCCGCGCGCCACCAACACCCGCAACGATCGCGAGGCGTCGCGCGGCAAGCAGGGCGGGCGCACGCTGGAAATCCAGCGCCTGATCGGCCGCAGCCTGCGCGCCTGCGTGGACCGCAAGGCCCTGGGCGAACGCACGATCACGCTCGATTGCGACGTGCTGCAGGCCGACGGCGGCACCCGCACCGCGGCGATCACGGGTGCCTACGTCGCCCTGGTCGATGCGATCGGCGTGCTGCGCGCGAAGCGCGAGATCAGCCGCGACCCGGTGCACGGCGCGATCGCGGCCGTGTCGGTCGGCGTCTACCGCGGCGTGCCGGTGCTCGACCTGGACTACGCCGAGGACAGCGACTGCGACACCGACATGAATGTCGTCATGAACGATGGCGGCGGCTTCATCGAGGTCCAGGGCACGGCCGAGGGCCATGCCTTCCGTCGCGCCGAGATGGACGCGATGCTGGCCCTGGCCGAAGCCGGGGTCACGGAACTGGTCGCGTTGCAGCGCGCCGCACTGGCGGGATGATGATGCGGCGCATCGCGCTGACCACGTTGCTGGTGGCCGACTACGACGCGGCCATCGCCTGGTACACCGGTGCGCTCGGGTTCCGGGTGCTGGAAGACCGCGTGCTCGGCGCCGGCAAGCGCTGGGTCGTCGTCGGGCCGGGCAATGCGCAGGACGCGGCGCTGCTGCTGGCCGAACCCGCGAACGACGCGCAGCGCGCGCGCATCGGCGACCAGACCGGTGGCCGCGTCGACCATTTCCTCTACACCGACGATTTCCGCCGCGACCACGCCGCAATGCAGGCCGCGGGCGTCGAGTTCCTCGAAGCGCCACGCCACGAGCCCTACGGCACCGTCGCGGTGTTCCGCGATCTCTACGGCACGCGCTGGGATCTGCTGGAGCCGGCGCGATGAAGCTGGTGCTGGCCAGCGGCAACGCCGGCAAGCTCGCCGAACTGCAGGCGATGCTCGCCGGGCTGCCGTTCGAGATCGTGCCGCAACGTGCGCTCGGCGTCGGCGACGTGCCGGAGACGGCGACCACGTTCGTCGAGAACGCGTTGATCAAGGCGCGTCATGCGACGGCCGCGACCGGCCTGCCCGCGCTGGCCGACGATTCGGGCCTGATCGTCGATGCACTCGGCGGCGCGCCCGGCCTCTACAGCGCGCGTTACGCCGGCACGCCGACCGACGATGCCGCCAACAACGCCAAGCTGCTCGACGCCCTGCGCGACGTGCCCGAAGCGGCCCGCACCGCGCGCTTCTACGCGATGATCGTGCTGCTGCGCCGCGCCGACGATCCGCAGCCGCTGATCGCCGAGGGCGTCTGGGAAGGCCGCATCCTCGACGCGCCGCGCGGCAGCCACGGCTTCGGCTACAACCCGGTGTTCCTCGATCCGGCGCTCGGCCTTACCGCCGCGGAACTCGAACCCGCGCAGAAGAACCGGATCAGCCATCGCGCGAAGGCGCTGGCGACACTGACCCGGCAGCTCGCCGCCGGCCTCTGACGGCCGCGACGCCATGCCGCCTCTGCCGCCCCCACCCGCCGAGCCCCGCCCGCTGGCCGCCTCGGCCGAGCGCCTGATCCCACCGCCGCTGGCGCTGTACGTGCACCTGCCGTGGTGCGTGCGCAAATGCCCCTACTGCGATTTCAATTCGCACGAGTTCCGCGGCGCCGGTGCGCTGCCGTTCGACGCCTACATCGACGCGCTCGTCGCCGACCTGGAGCACGACCTGCCGCTGGTCTGGGGGCGCACGATCCACAGCGTGTTCTTCGGTGGCGGCACGCCGAGCCTGTTTCCCGCCGACGCGATCGCGCGCTTCCTGCAGGCGGCGTCGGCGCGGCTGCGCTTCGCGCCCGGGTGCGAGGTCACGCTGGAGACCAATCCCGGCACGGCCGAGCACGGCCGCTTCGAGGACTACCTGCGCGCCGGCGTGAACCGGATCAGCTTCGGCATCCAGACCTTCGACGACGCCTGCCTGCAGCGGCTCGGCCGTATCCACGACAGCGCGCAGGCAGTGGCCGCGGTGCAGCTGGCGCGCGACGCGGGTTTCGACAACTTCAACCTCGACCTGATGTACGCGCTGCCGGGCCAGACACTGGCGATGGCGGCTGACGACGTCGCGCGCGCGATCGCGCTGGCGCCGACCCACATCTCGCACTACCAGCTGACGCTGGAACCCAACACCGTGTTCGCCGCACGGCCGCCGGACGCGCTGCCCGACGACGATCTCGCCTGGGACATGCAGGAGCACTGCCAGGCGCAGCTCGCCGCGGCGGGGTACGCGCAATACGAGGTCTCGGCGTATGCGCAGCCGGGCCGGCAGTGCGCGCACAACCTCAACTACTGGCGCTTCGGCGACTACCTCGGCATCGGCGCCGGCGCCCACGGCAAGATCACCCTCGGCAGCGAGGAGACGATCCTGCGCCGCTGGAAGCACAAGCACCCGACCGCGTGGCTGGCGACCGCCGGCCGGGCGGAGGCGATCGGCGACGACGACCGCATCGCGCCCGCGCGCCGGCCCTTCGAATACATGCTCAATACGCTGCGCCTGGTCGAAGGCTTCCGCCTCGCCGACTTCGAAGCGCGCACCGGCCTGCCGCGCGCGGCGATCGCCGCGCCGCTCGCCGCGGCCGTGGCGCAGGGCTGGCTCGACGTCGACGCCGATCGCGTCCGGCCGACCGCCCTCGGCCAGCGCTTCACCAACGACGTGGTCGCGCTGTTCCTGGAGGACTAGGTCCGCGCGCAGGACCGCCTGCGCCGGGCCCGCGGCAGGACCGCGCGACGTCTGCCTGGCCGCATGCCGCATCGCTTGCCGTTGCCGCGTCGCGACGGCGATCCGACTGGCCGGCGCGCGCGGCGCGTGCTACATAAATGCGACCGAATGCCATGTGTTGCCGCCGGTATGTCCGTCCACCCGTCCGCCCGTGACACCCTGCCGCCCCGGTCGCTCGCGACCGCGGGCCTGCCGCCGCGCGTGCGTCGCAGTCTGGAGCGCGCCCTGGCGGTCGTCGCGGGCGAACTCGACCCGCTGCTGGCGACGATGATCGGCGAGTTCGAACAGGAGCTCTTCCGCCTCGCCGACCATGCGCGCAATCCCGGCCTCGAGTCCGGTTACATGCAGGCGCTGCGCGCGTTCCGGCTCAACCGCGCCGACCTGCTGCCGCATTTCCTGCTGTCGATCGAGTCGTCACTGGCGCGGGTGCGGATGCCCGCACCGACCTCGCCGTCGCCGGCCGCGTTGGACGCGACCGGGTTCGGCGGCTTCGGCGCGCTGAGCCTGGTCGAGGACGCGGTGATGGACGAAGGCACCGTGCTGCGCGAGATCGCCGCGCGCCAGGAAGGGCGCGCCAGCCTGTCGCTGCACCTGCTGGGCCAGCGCTTCGGCGTGCTGGCCGCCGCGCCCGGATTCGATGCCGAGCGCATCCCGCTCGGCCCGCAGTGCCTGTGCCGCGCCATCCAGTCGACGGCGCTCGCGCTGGAAATCGAATACGACGCACGCCTGCTGCTGTACCGGATCTTCGATCGCGTGGTGATGGCCAGCTACGCGCGGATCCTCGAACGGCTGGACGCGGCGCTGGCCGAGAGCGGCATCCTGCCGGCGCTGACCTACGTGCCGATGCGCACCCGCAACGCGCCGGCCGTCGAGACGACGCCGACGCCCCGCGACGGCGAGCGTACGACCGCGGCGCCGCGTGCGCCGGGGGCCACGCCGGCGGCGCGGACCGCGACGGCCGCCAGTGCCGCGCAGCGTCCCTTCACCGCGTGGAGCGGTGAGCTCGGCGCGCAGGCGGTCGAAGACGCCGAAGACCACGAGACCGCGTACCGCCGGCTCGAACAGCTGATGTCGGGACGCCGCGAACTGCTGCAGAAGTTCCGCCCGCGGGCCGACGACGGCCGCGTGCGCCAGGCGCTGCCGACGCGCGAGGTCACCGATGCGCTGCACAAGCTGCAGTCGCAGGCCGGCAGCCGCTCGACCCAGGGCCTGATGGAGATCAAGCAGTCGCTGCTCGCCCAGGCCCGCCAGCGCAGCGGCGAAGCCGCGACGCTGACGCCGCGGGACGAGGACGCCTTCGAACTGCTGGCGATGCTCTACGGCCATCTGGAAGAAGAGGTCCGCAGCGAGGCGCCGTCGGCGTCGCTGGTCCGCGACCTGCAGATTCCGATGCTGCGCGTCGCGCTGCAGGACCATTCGTTCTTCACCCGCCAGCAGCATCCGGCGCGGCAACTGCTCAATACCGTCGCCGAAAGCGCCGCGCGCTGGCTCGACGAGCCGACGGTCGATCCGCGCCTGCTGGTGGCGTTGCGCCACGCCGTCGCCTACGTGCTCCAGCATTACCAGGACGACGTCCAGGTCTTCGCCGACGGCAACGCCCAGCTGCAGGCGCAGCTCCAGGCCCAGGCCCGCACCGCGGAACTGCAGGAGCGCCGGCACATCGAAGCGGCGCGCGGCAAGGAAAAACTCGAGGCCGCGAAGCTGCGCGCCGCCGAGGTGCTGCAGAACCTGGTCGGCGACCTGCGCATTCCGCGCTTCTCGCGTTCGCTGCTCGACCAGGCGTGGGCCGACGTGCTGACGCTGACGCTGCTGCGCCACGGCGAGGATTCCGACGCGTGGCGTCGGCAGCTGGCGGCGACCCGCCGGATCGTCGAGACCGCGCTGCGCGGCGATGCGCCGCACGATCCCGATCTGCAGGCGCAGGTCGAAGCCTCGCTGGCGCAGGTCGGCTATCACGGCGAGGAAGCCGGCGTCATCGCCCAGCGGCTGACCCGCCACGGCGGCGACGAGGACGATGCGACATCGCGCACCGAACTGGCGATGAAGCTCAAGGCGCGCGCACGGCTCGGCGAGGACGCGGAGAAGGCGCGGCGCCCGCAGCTGCCCCCGCGCACGCCCGAAGAGCAGGCGCATTACGACAACCTGCGCACCCTGCCCTTCGGCACCTGGTTCGAATTCGTGACCAATCAACAGGGCGACGTGACCCGCCGGCGCATGTCGTGGTTCAGCCCGCTCAGCGACAACGTGCTGTTCGTCAACCAGCGCGGCCAACGGATCGGCGAACACTCGCTCGACGCGGTGGCCCGGCAGCTGGCGACCGGCAATGCACGCATCGTCACCGCCGACCGGGGCCATCTCGTCGACCGCGCCTGGCAGGCCGCGATCGGCGCGCTGCGCAGCTTCGCCGGCCGGGGCGATGCGGCCCCGATGGAGCAGCCCGCATGATGCAGGAGTTCCGCCGCGCCCGACGCCGCAAGGCCTCGGACGTCATCCTCGTCACCGACACGATGACCGAGCGCGTCGTCGGTCGCATCGGCAACCTGTCCGAGACCGGCATGCTGATGATCGCGTCGGAACCGCTGGTCGACGACGCGCTGTACCAGTTCAGTTTCTCGCTGCCGGGCGCGGACGCGGCGACGCCGGTCGAACTCGGCGCGCACCTGTTGTGGGTCGACGAGGCCACGCTCGCGGGCAGCGTCTGGGCGGGTTTCCGCTTCATCGCGACGACGCCGGCACTGACCCATCGCCTGCACCACTGGGTCGACGCGCCGGGCAGCCATTACGAATAACCCGCCGGCAGTCGCGCCGCGCTTGCGGCAGAATGTCGCGATTCCCGTCTCCGCAGGATCGCGATGTCACCGTCTCCCGCCAGTCTCTACGCCGCGCATGTCGCGACGCTGCTCGAACGCACCGAAACCGCGCTGTCGCGCGCCGGCCTCGACCATCTGGTCGTGCCCAGCGGCACGCTGCACTACCACGCGTTCGACGATCGCGACTATCCATACGCGGTGAATCCCCAGTTCAAGGCCTGGCTGCCGCTGACCCGCACGCCGGGCAGCTGGCTGGTGGTGAGCCCGGGCCGCAAGCCGAAGCTGGTCTACCTGCAGCCGCGCGACTACTGGCACGTGGTGCCCGAGGCGCCGCAGGGCTACTGGGTCGACCAGTTCGAGATCGTCGTGATCCGCAAGCCTGAAGAAGCGCAGCAGCATCTGCCCAAGAATGCCGCGCGCTGCGCGATCCTCGGCGAACCGCAGAGCGCCATCGGTCATTACGGCGCCTACAAGCCCGACAATCCGCAGGCGGTCATCGACTATCTCGACTACCACCGCGCCTTCAAGACGCCCTACGAGATCGCGATGCTGCGCCTGGCCTCGCAACGCGGCGTGCGCGCGCACCGCGCCGCCGAGCGTGCGTTCCGCGCCGGGGCCAGCGAATTCGGCATCCACCTCGCGTACTGCCAGGCCGCTGGACAGGACGCCAGCGAACTGCCCTACGGCAACATCGTCGCGCTCAACGAACACGCCGCGGTGCTGCACTACACCGAACTCGGCCGGCTGCCGCCCGAGCCGGTGCGCAGCTTCCTGATCGACGCCGGCGCCAGCCACCACGGCTATGCGTCCGACATCACCCGCACCTATGCGAGCGACACCGACAGCGAATTCCAGGCGCTGATCGACGCGGTCGACGGCGCGCAGCAGGCGATGGTCGCGCAGGTCCGCGCCGGCACCGACTACCGCCAGCTGCATCTCGACGCGCATCTCGCGCTCGCGGGCGTGCTGCGCGACTTCGGCCTGATCAAGGTGTCGCCCGAAGCCGCGGTGGCCACCGGCGTCAGCGCGGCCTTCTTCCCGCATGGTCTCGGCCACGGCATCGGCCTGCAGGTGCACGATGTCGGCGGCTTCGCCGCATCCGACAGCGGCGGCACGATCGCCAAGCCCGACGGCCATCCGTTCCTGCGCCTGACCCGCGTGCTGGAGCCGGGCATGGTCGTGACGATCGAACCGGGCGTCTACGTCATCGACATGCTGCTCGAGGATCTCCAGGCCGCCGGCCACGGCGACAGCCTCGATCTCGCGCGCATCGCCGCGTTCCGCCCCTACGGCGGCGTGCGCATTGAAGACGACGTGGTCTGCACCGGCGACGCGCCCGAGAACCTGACCCGCGACGCGTTCGCGGCGCTCGACGCGGAGTAAGCGCCACGCGCACGCCGCAAGGGCGGCGTGCGCGGACCGCATCGCGCGGCCGGCACTGGTCCGGCTGCCGGTGACGCGGTGACGGAGGCGCGGCGCCCGCATCCGGCGATCCCGAGCGATCCGGGCGTCCGGCAACCAGCGCGACGCCGGTCGCGCTGGACGCATCGTTCGCGACAGGCGAGCGGCGACCCGATCGACGCACTGTCGATCGCATCCGGGGCAGACGACACGGCGTGGCTCGACCGGCGCGCTTCGACGGATCTGCCCACGACGCGGTGACCGCCACGTGGGATCACCTCGCGCGGCAGCGCCTTACCTGCGCGCGTCCGCCATGAAGGCCTCGATCTCGTCCGCGGTGCGCGCCAGTCCCGTGGTCAGTACGTCGTGGCCGGTCTTCGTCACCAGCACGTCGTCCTCGGTGCGGATGCCGATGCCGCGCCACTTCGCATCGACACTGGCGTCGTCGGCGGACACGTAGAGCCCGGGCTCGATCGTGAACACCATGCCCGGCTCGAGCAGCCGCGACTCGCCGTCGATGCGGTAGTCGCCGACGTCGTGCACGTCGAGGCCGATCCAGTGGCCGGTCTTGTGCCGGTAGAAGCGCTTGTAGCTGCCGTCGGCGATGCGCGTCTCGAGCCGGCCCTTCAACAGGCCCAGCCGCAACAGCCCTTCGGTCAGCGCTTCGACGGCCGCGTCGTGCCCGGCCTCGTAGGCGACGCCGGGCCGTGCCTGCGCCAGCGCCGCCTGCTGCGCGGATTCGACGACCTCGTGCAGCGCGCGCTGCGCGGGCGTGAAGCGGCCGTTGACCGGAAACGTGCGGGTGATGTCGGCGGCATAGCCGCGGTATTCGGCGCCAGCGTCGATCAGCACCAGGTCGCCATCGCGCGCCTGGGCGCTGTTGGCCCGGTAATGCAGCACGCAGGCGTTCGCCCCGGCACCGACGATGCTCTCGTAGGCCGCGCAGGCATCGTGGCGGCGGAACACGTGTTCCAGCGCGGCCTGCAGCTCGTATTCGCGCACGCCGGGACGCGCGGCGCGCATCGCCGCCGCGTGCGCCTCGACGCTGATCGCCGCCGCGCGGCGCATCAGCTTGAGCTCGCCGGCGTCCTTGATCAGGCGCTGTTCGTCGAGCAGATGGCCGAGTTCGAGGAACTCGTGCGGCGGCGACGCGCCCAGCCGGACCTGCGCACGCACGCGGTTGAGCCAGCCGATCAGCTGCAGGTCGAATTCGGTGTCGCGACCGAAGTGGTAGTAAACCCGGGTCCGGCCCTCGAGCAGGCCCGGCAGGATCTCGTCGAGATCGTCGATCGGATACGCGTCGTCCATGCCGAAGGTCTCGACCGCGCCCTCGGGCCCGGCGCGGGGCCCGTCCCAGCCTTCGCGCTCGGGATCGCGCTCGCGGCAGAACAGCAGCGTTTCGCCATGCTTGCGGCCCGGCACCAGCACCAGCACCGCGTCGGGCTCGGCGAACCCGGTCAGGTACCAGAGATCGGAATCCTGGCGGTACGGGTAGTGCGTGTCGCGGCTGCGCACCCGCTCGGGCGCTGCGGGCAGCACGAGGATCGCGTCGTTGCCGGCCATGCGCATCAGCTGGCGGCGGCGCTTCTGGTAACTGGTGGCGGTGATGCCGGTCGCGCTGGCCATGTCAGTTCAGCCGGGCGCGGTGGCGGGCTCCCAGGGCGACGTCGCCGTGCAGCAGCAAGGCGGCGACGCGCACGAACTCCTCGATCTCGGTCAACGCGTCCTCCTCGCCGGCCTCGATCTCGTCGTCGGCGGCTTCGGGCATCGCCGCGGCCAGCTTGGCGATGTCGTTGAGCGCTTCCTCGCCTTCGTCCGACAGCCGCGGCGCGGCGCCGGCGGCCAGGCCGAACGCACCGAGAAAGCCGCGGCACCAGTCGAACAGCGCGCCGCTGCGCACCTGCAGCGACTCGGACTCGTCCGGCAGCAGCAGCGCGAAGCCGAAACTGCGATCCTCGAGCTGGGTGGCGCTGACCGCGCGCAGCCGGTCGAGCGCGCTGTCCGGCGCCGGCGCCGGCAGCGCGTCATCGGCCAGCACCGGGGCCAGCCAGCCGGCGACATCGTCCCCGCCGCCGGCCAACCAGCCGCACAGCCCGCCGTGGAGCTCGCTGGCGCCCACGCCCAGCTGCAGGTGGCGGCACTGGGCCTCGACTTCGGAGTGGTTCGGCAGGGTGTCGGACACGGCGGCTCACGGATCGGAATGGGCTGCGCAGTGTATCAACCGGGTCCTGCGCGACCCGCGCCGCGCGGACGACGCCGGCCGCTTGTTGGCGCCGTCGCGGCATGCCTACACTCGCGCTGCGAACGAAGGCACGGAGTGCCGCCCGCGTGAACCTCCCCGTCCTGCTGCTCGTGCCGGTCGCCGTCGTCCTGATCGCGCTGCCGGCACTGCTGCTCGTCCTGCTGCTGCGGGGACGCGCCAGCGCGCGTCGTTCCAGCGCCGCGTTGCAGGACGGCGAGGCCCGCCTGGCGCTCGCCCTGTGGGCCAACGGCGCACGCGACTGGGACTACGACGTCCGCACCGGCGTCGTGCGCGGCCTGCACCCGGACGCGGCAGCGCCGTTCGATCGCGCCGTCGACGGCGCCCCGGTCGCGGCGACCTCGTGGCTGCATCCCGACGACCGCACACCGGCCTGCGACGCCCTGGCGCGTTATCTCGCCGGCGAGTCGGAGCAGCTGGAATTCGACGCCCGTGTCACCGGGGCCGGCGTCTGGGCCTGGCGGCGTTTCCGCGGCCGCGTGCTGGCCCGCGACGCGCGCGGCCGCATCGCCCGCATCGGCGGCACGGCATCCGATCTCGAGGCGAGCCGCGACGACGTGCGCGAACAGCGGATCGGCGCCGAAGTCATGCGGAGCATGCACGGCGCCGTCGCGGTGCTCGACGACAGGTTCGACGTGGTCTCGGTCAATCCCGCGTTCTCGCGCATCAGCGGTTACAGCGACGCGGAAATCCTCGGCCGCAATGCCAGGCTGCTCGACAGCGACCAGCACGACGCCGCGTTCCACGAAGCGATCCGCGACCAGATCCGCCGCAACGGCCACTGGACCGGCGAGCTCTGGCAGCGCCGCAAGGACGGCGAGGAATTCCTCGCCGCGATCGAGGTGCGCTCGGTGCAGGACGGCGATCGCGACGCGCTGCTGCATGTCTGCGTGCTGCACGACATCACCCGGCAGAAGCGCGCCGAGCAGGAGCTGCGCTACCTGGCGAACTTCGACACGCTGACCAGCCTGCCCAACCGCGCGCTGCTGTCGGAGCGGCTCGCCCGCGCCATCCTGCGCGCGCATCGCGAGGACGCCCGGCTCGCGGTGCTGCTGCTGGACCTCGACCAGTTCAAGCACATCAACGATTCGCTCGGCCACGCGACCGGCGACCGGATCCTGCGCGCCGCGGCGACGCGCCTGCAGCAGGCGGTCGGCATGCACCACACGGTCGCGCGACTCGGTGGCGACGAGTTCGCGGTCGTCGTCGAAGACCTCGCCTCGCCGGCGGCGGCCGACCACCTCGCCCGCGAGGTGATCACCGCGTTCGAAGCGCCGCTGCTGCTCGACGACCGCCGCGAGATCGCGATCTCCCCGTCGATCGGCATCAGCCTGTATCCCGAACACGCGCGCGTGCCGACCGAGCTGCTGAAGCAGGCCGACACCGCGATGTACCAGGCCAAGGCCGCGGGCCGGCGCACCTTCATGCGCTACGACGACGGCATGGACCACGCGATCCGCCAGCGCGCGACCGTCGCCGGCGCGCTGCGCCGGGCGCTCGATCGCGGCGAGCTGCGGCTGGTGTTCCAGCCGCGGATGTCGCTGCATCCGCAGCGCATCACCGGCGTCGAAGCGCTGCTGCGCTGGTCGAGCCCGGAACACGGCGAGATCATGCCGAGCGTCTTCATCCCCATTGCCGAGGAAAGCGGGCTGATCCTCGAGATCGGCGAATGGGTGCTGCGCGAGGCCTGCCTGGTGCTGCACCGCTGGCGCCAGCACGGTCTCGACGATCTCACGGTCTCGGTCAACGTGTCGGTGCTGCAGCTGCTGCGCGGCGACTTCCCGGACGTGGTGGCGCGCGTGCTGCAGGACGTCGGCATCCCGCCCGGCCTGCTGGAACTGGAACTTACCGAGAGCGTGCTGATGGCCAACGCCGCACAGGCCTCCGAGAAGCTGCAGGCGTTCCGCGCGCTGGGCGTGTCGCTGGCGATCGACGACTTCGGCACCGGATACTCGTCGCTGGCCTACCTCAAGCGCCTGCCGTTCACCACGATCAAGGTCGACAAGGCGTTCATCGACGGCCTGCCCGAAGACCCGGAAGACGCCGCCATCGCCGGCGCGGTGATCGCGATGGCGCATTCGCTGGGGCTGGCGGTCGTGGCCGAAGGCGTCGAGACCGAAGCGCAGATGCGCTTTCTGGCCGGGCGCGGGTGCGACGAGATCCAGGGCTTCTGGGTCTCGACCCCGCTCGACGCGCTGCAGTGCCTGGCCTTCATCCGCAACTGGCGGCCGAGCGGCGCCACGCCCGGCGCCCGTCCGGTCGCCGCGCCTTGACCGCCACCGGCCCGCTGCCTATCGTGCGGGACATGGATCAGCCGGAAGTCATCGCACAGCTCCGCAGGCTCACGGCTCGCATCGACGCGCTGATCGAGCGCGTGCAGCAGCTCAGCGACGAGAACCGCAGCCTGCGCCAGCAGCAGGAACACATCGTCGGCGAACGCGCGCAGCTGCTGTCGAAGAACGAACAGGCGCGCTCGCGCGTCGAAGCGATGATCGCGCGGCTGAAGTCGCTGGAGCAGCACACGTGAGCAGCAGCAACGAGGCCGTCAGCGTGCATGTGCTGGATCGCGAATACACCGTCGGCGTGTCCGCCGACGAACGCGAGAGCCTGATGGCCGCGGCGCAGGTGCTGGACCGGCAGATGCGCGAGATCCGCGGCGCCAACCGCATGGCGGCGGTCGATCGCGTCGCGGTGCTGGCGGCGTTGAACCTCGCCCACGAGTTGCAGTTGCTGCGCAATGAGCGCGCAGCGGGCGACCGCGAGATCGCCGAGACCCTCTCGACGCTGCACCGCCGGCTCGACGGTCTGATCGACACGCCGCGCTGAGACGCAGGCGTCGCCCCTCGCGTTCGCGCGCCGCGGACAACGCTGAATTTTCCGCATCGTCGACCGACGAACGGCATTGGCACATCGGCACCTCGGGCTATACTTCGTCTGCGTCCTCTGCCGTGTTCGACGGCCTGCAAAACATTCGCCTTGTCCCTTAACAACGACACCGGGGATGCAAGGAAACCGGGAGTGTAGATCCGCCTTCGAGCGGAAAACCCGAAGGAATCCGAGCATTCCCACTTGAACCCCGGGTTCAAGGTCGTTTCGCAAGCATCGGCAATGGCGGAGGACGTAATTTTTTTGCGGCACCGGAGGGATCGCGTCTGCGCACCTCCGGGATCGCCTCTCCCGATGGCATCACCGACTGCCGCGTCGCCGGCATCTCCCGACGACGGATCCGGCATGACCGATCGCACCGCACTTCGCCGCCGTTTGCGTGACCAGCGTCGCGCGACGCCCGCCAACGTGCGCATCGCGGCCGCCGATGGCCTCGCCTCGCAACTGCTCGCCCTGCCCATGCTGCCGACCACGGGGTATGTCGCCGGCTACTGGGCCAGCGACGGCGAGATCGGGCTGCACGTCTTCCAGGTGCACTTGCCGCCCGGCCTGATCTATTGCCTGCCCGTCTTGCACGACGACACGCTGCGCTTCGCGCCGTGGCGCGCCGGCGATCCGCTCGTCACCAACCGCTACGGCATTCCCGAACCCGACGTCGAACCCGCCTCCGCGCTGCCCGCCGCCGACATGGCGCTGGTGGTCACGCCGCTGGTCGGCTTCGACGCGCGGGGCCAGCGGCTCGGCATGGGAGGCGGCTGGTACGATCGCAGCTTCGCATTCCGCCAGCAGACTTCGTCGCCGCCGCTGCTCGTGGGCGCCGCGTTCGCCAGCCAGCAGCTCGATGCGCTCGACGCCGCCGGCTGGGACGTGCCGCTCGACGCGGTCTGCACCGAATCCGAGACTCTGTTGATGACCACGCCCCGATGAGCCCGCGCAAACGCTACTGGCTGATGAAGTCCGAACCCGAGGATTTCTCGATCGACGATCTCGCGCGTGTCGGCACGGAACCGTGGACGGGCGTGCGCAACTACCAGGCCCGCAATTTCATGCGCGACGGCATGCAGGTCGGCGACGGCGTGCTGTTCTACCACTCGAATACCGACGTGCCCGGCATCTACGGCCTGGCCGAAGTCGCGAGCACGGCGTACCCGGACCCGAGCCAGTTCAAGAAGCGCTCGAAGTATTTCGACGAGAAGGCCTCCCAGGATGCGCCGCGCTGGTTCCTCGTCGACGTGGGCTACGTCCGCACGCTGGCGCAGCCGATTCCGCTGTCGGAAATCCGCGAACACGCGGCGGCACTCGGCGAGGAATTCGCGCTGATCCGCAAGGGTGCGCGCCTGTCGGTGCTGCCGGTGACATCGGCGCAATGGAAACTGCTGTTGTCCCTGGAGAAGAAGTGATGAGCGATGCGAAGCGGCTGGCCGGCGAGAAGGCGATCGATTACGTCGAGGACGGCATGATCGTCGGCGTCGGCACCGGCTCCACCGTCGCCTACTTCATCGACGCGCTCGCCCGCATCAAGCACCGCATCGACGGCGCGGTCTCGAGCTCCGAGCAGAGCACCGAACGCCTGCGCGCGCACGGCATCGACGTCCTCGATCTCAACGCGACCGGCCCGCTGCCGCTGTATGTCGACGGTGCCGACGAGTGCGATCCGCGCAGGCACCTGATCAAGGGCGGCGGCGCGGCGCTGACGCGCGAGAAGATCATCGCCGAGGCCAGCGCGCGGTTCGTCTGCATCATCGATCCGGCGAAGCAGGTGCCGGTGCTGGGCACGTTCCCGCTGCCGGTCGAAGTGATCCCCATGGCGCGCAGCCTCGTGGCGCGCACGATCCTGGAGACCACCGGCGGCCAGCCGGTCTGGCGCGAAGGTGTCCGGACCGACAACGGCAACTGGGTCCTCGACATCCATGGCCTGTCGATCACCGATCCGGTCGCGCTGGAAACGGCGCTCAACCAGATACCGGGCGTCGTCAGCGTGGGCCTGTTCGCGCGGCGCAAGGCCGACATCGTCATCGTGGGCACGGCGACGCCGACCGTCCTGGATTGATGCGTCCGGCGGCAGGCGATTGCGCCTGCCGCCCATGTATCGACCAACATGTCCCGAGGCACGCCTCATCGCGCGCGAGCGCGCTCCAACAAACTTCCCGCTGCCGTGGCGCGCCGGTCGTCCGGTTGCGACAAGGGATCGATTCCTCGCGGCACGATCGCCCGTCCGCGGACGCGACGAAGCCATTCCCATAGGAGCGCGCTGGCGCGCGAATGCCCTTGCGGAAATGTCACATCGCGCACGAGTGCGTGCCTTTCGAGACGCGTGATCGACGCCTCCAGCCGCGGATAGAACGCACTGCCGGATATCCGCCCACGAAAAAGCCCGCCTTCCGGCGGGCTTTTCGATGCGGCTCGGGCGTCGATCACTCGACGTCGAGGAAGCTCCGCAGCTGTTCGCTGCGCGAGGGATGCCGCAGCTTGCGCAGCGCCTTGGCTTCGATCTGGCGGATCCGCTCGCGGGTGACGTCGAACTGCTTGCCGACTTCCTCGAGGGTGTGGTCGGTGTTCATGTCGATGCCGAAGCGCATGCGCAGCACCTTGGCCTCGCGCGGGGTCAGGCCGGCGAGTACGTCGCGGACCGTCTCCGACAGGTTGATGTTGGTCGTGTTCTCGATCGGGGACTCGACGTTCGTGTCCTCGATGAAGTCGCCCAGGTGCGAGTCCTCGTCGTCGCCGATCGGTGTCTCCATGGAGATCGGTTCCTTCGCGATCTTCATGACCTTGCGGATCTTGTCCTCGGGCATGTCCATTTCCTTGGCCAGCTCCTCCGGCGTGGCCTCGCGGCCGTACTGCTGGAGCATCTGGCGGGAAATGCGGTTGAGCTTGTTGATCGTCTCGATCATGTGCACCGGGATGCGGATCGTGCGCGCCTGGTCGGCGATCGAGCGCGTGATCGCCTGGCGGATCCACCACGTGGCATAGGTCGAGAACTTGAAGCCGCGGCGATGCTCGAACTTGTCGACCGCCTTCATCAGGCCGATGTTGCCTTCCTGGATGAGATCGAGGAACTGCAGACCGCGGTTGGTGTACTTCTTGGCGATCGAGATCACGAGGCGCAGATTGGCCTCGACCATCTCCTTCTTGGCCTTGCGGGCCTTGGCCTCGCCATAGGCCATCGCCCGGTTGATCTCCTTGAGATCGCCCAGGGTCACGCCCATCGCCTTCTCGGCCGACAGCGTGGCTTCCTGTTCGGCGACGATCTGCTTGCGCTTGATCATCTCGTCCGCCCAGGCCGTATTGGTCTGGTTGCCGTCCCACGCTCGGATGAAGTCCTTGCGCGGCATCTTGGCGACACGGGTCGAGAGGTCGAGAATGCGGCGCTCGTGGTCCTTGACCTCGGCGACGACCGAACGGAGGTTGCGCACCAGCACGTCGGTCAGCGGCAGCGGCAGCTTGAAGGTCATGAAGACCTCGGCCATCTCGCCGCGCAGCTTCACGACGGGCTTGGCGGTCGCGCCGTTCTTGACGTAGGACTTCTGGAACTTGCCGTAGAGGTCGGCCATGACGTCCATGCGGCGCAGCACTTCGGCCGGGTCCGGACCGGTCGGGCCGGCGGCCTCTTCCTCGGTGTCGTCATCGTCGTCGCTGTCGTCGTCGCCGTCGCCATCGCCGTCATTGGTCTCGGCGGGCGGATTGGCGGCAGCGAGGGCCGCAGCGGCATCGGCTTCCTCGATCAGGTCGTTGAAGCCGACCACGACTTCGGCCAGGCGCTTCTTGCCGGCCTTGTGCAGTTCGTATTCCTCGAGCAGCAGCGCGACCGAGCCCGGGAAGCTGGCGACCGAGGCCATCATCTGGCTCAGGCCTTCCTCGATGCGCTTGGCGATCGCGATCTCGCCTTCGCGGGTCAGCAGCTCGACCGTGCCCATCTCGCGCATGTACATGCGCACGGGGTCGGTGGTGCGGCCACCCTCGGTGTCGAGCGACGTCAGCGCGGCGGCAGCTTCTTCGGCGGCGGTCTCGTCGACTTCGCGGTTGCCGCCGGACTGGCCGGCCAGCAGCAGGGTTTCGGCATCGGGCGCAACCTCATGGACGTCGATGCCCATGCCGTTGATCATGCCGATGATGTCCTCGATCTGCTCCGGGTCGACCATGTCGTCGGGGAGGTGATCGTTGACTTCGGCATACGTCAGATAGCCCTGCTCCAAGCCCTTGCTGATCAGGATCTTGATGTCGGACTGCTGAGCGGGACGTTCATTCGCCATGTGGCGCACCATGCGTGAAGTGAACCCGTAATTATACCACCTGGGGAGCCGGGATCTCGCTCGCGACAGGGAGTGGCCGGGCCGTCGTTGACCGGGTCGGGGTCGATATGGGCACCCGATCCGGGGATTTCCACCCGGGCCGCGGAAAAAGGTCCCGGACCGCCTAGGGCACCCCCTCGGGTCGCGGCCTCAGGCCCGCAGCAGGAAGGTCACCGGCCCGTCGTTGACGAGGCTCACCGCCATGTCGGCGCCGAAGCGGCCCGTTTCCACCGCCCCCGCGTGCCGGGACCGGCACAGCGCGAGCAGACGCCCGAACACCGGCGCGGCGAGCTCCGGCGGCGCCGCGGTGCTGAAGCCGGGACGCAGGCCCGAGCGGGTGTCGGCGGCCAAGGTGAACTGGCTGACCAGCAGCAGACCGCCGGCGATGTCCGTCAGCGACCGGTTCATCCGGCCCGCCTCGTCCGCGAACACCCGGTAACCCAGCAGCCGCGTCGTCATCCGTTCGATGTGGGCGTCACCGTCGCCCGGCTCGATGCCGACCAGGGCCAGCAGTCCCGGCCCGATGGCGCCGATCTCTTCGCCTTCGACGCTGACGGCCGCACGGCTGACGCGCTGGATCAGGGCAAGCATGGCGAGACCGGCAGTGGGCGGACCAGCAGACCACAGCCGATGGCGCGGCGTCATCCGTCCGCGCACCCGCGACAGGCACGTCGGGGCCTGCCACGCCCCGACGGACCGACGCTGCGCGGCTTGCCGATAGACTTGCCGGATGTCCGCACTGTCCGCCCGCCTGCTGTATCTGCTCGCGACCCTGGTCGGGGCCTTGCCCACGCCGGTCCTGCGCGCGATCGCGGCCGCCTTCGCCGCGTTCTCGCGCCTCGTCGACAGCCGCGAGAGCCAGGTCGCGCGCCGCAACCTGGAACTCGCCTATCCCGAGCTGTCGCCCGGCGAGCGCGACGCGCTGCACCGCGCAATCCTGCGCACCACCGCGCTGCAGACCCTGGAGACATTGCGACTCTGGACCCGGCCGCACACGCGCAACCTGCGCGCGATCCGCGAGACCCACGGCGTCGGTCTGTTCGACGCGGCGCTCGCCTCCGGCCGTGGCCTGATCGTCGCCGCGCCGCATTACGGCAACTGGGAACTGTTGAACCAGTGGCTGGCCGCGCGCACGCCGATCTCGATCCTCTACCGCGCGCCCGATTCCGCCGTCGGCGAGGCCTTCCTGCGCCTGGTCCGCGCCGGCGTGCCGGACCGCGTGCGCCAGGTCCGCGCCGAGGGGCCGGCCGTGCGCCAGCTGTGGAAGACGCTCAAGGACGGCGGCGTCGTCGGCATCCTGCCGGACCAGCAGCCCAAGGCGGGCGACGGCGCGTTCGCCCCGTTCTTCGGCCTGCCCGCGCTGACGATGACGCTGGTGGCGCGCCTGGCCGAACGCACCGGCGCGACGGTGCTGTTCGCCTATTGCGAGCGGATCGGCGACGGCCCCGACTTCGCGCTGCGCATCGAGGAGGCTCCCGACGGCATCGCCGACGAAGATCCGGTGCGCGGCACGACCGCGCTCAACGCCGCGGTCGAACACATCGCCCGCCGCGATCCCGCGCAGTACCAGTGGACCTACAAGCGCTACAAGGCGCGTCCCTCGGGCTCCGGCGACGACAATCCCTACCTCGACCTGGAGCGTCGACGATGACCGCCACGCCGACGACCGCCCGCGATCCGGACGCCCTCGTCCCGCCGCTGCCCACCGCGCCGCTCGCCCCCCCCGACGCCGCCGCGCAGGTCGAGACCGATGTCTGGCAGCCGCTGCCGGTCCGCGCCCGCACGCTGGCCACGATCAGCACGCTGATCGGCACGCTGCTGCCGCTGGGCATCGCGCTGGGCGTCGGCCTGATCGCCAGCGAGCGCCGGCCGCTGTCGTTCGCGATCGCCGGCGCCGTGCTGGTGCTGCTGCCGGCGTGGACGGTGTGGATCGCGCGGCGCCGCTGGCTGCGCACGCGCTGGCGCCTCGACGCCGACGGCTTCGGCATCCGCCGCGGTCACCTGTGGCGCAGCGACACCCGCGTGCCCGGCACCCGGGTGCAGCATCTCGACATCAGGCGTGGCCCGCTGGAGCGGGCGTTCGGCCTGTCCACGCTCACCGTGCACACCGCCGGCACCCGCAACAATTCGGTGGCCGTCTCCGGGCTGGACGAGGCCGAGGCCGAACGCCTGCGCGATGCGCTGGCCAGCCGGGCGGCGCGCGACGACGACCATGACGACGACGCCTGAGTCCGGACCGCCGCCGCTGCCGCCGCTCGCGCAACAGGCCGACGCGGCGTTGCCGGTCGACGACGAGCGCCGGCTGCATCCGGGCTCGTGGCTGTTCGTGCTGCTGCAGAACCTGCGCCAGTTCATCGTGCCGCTGCTGGTGGTGCTGTTCGCCGGCGGCCGCGGCGACGACGGCTACCCGTGGTGGCTGCCGATGCTCGGCGTCGGTGCGCTCGTGGTCGTGTCGGTCTGGCAGTACCTGACGTTCCGCTACCGCGTCGCCGACGACCGCCTGATCGTGCGCAGCGGCCTGTTCGAACGCAGCGTGCGCCAGATCCCCTACTCGCGGATCCACAACGTCGCCATCCACCAGTCGCTGCTGCACCGGGTGATGGGCGTGGCCGAGGTGCGGCTGGAATCGGCGGGCGGCCAGAAGCCCGAGGCGCAGATGCGGGTGCTGCGCCTGACCGAGGCGCTGGCGCTGGAACAGCTGATCCGCGACCGTGGCCAGCGCGAGGCCGCGCACGCGACGGCCGTGCCCGACGCTGCGGACGCCAGTGGCGAGACGCTGCTGGCGCTGTCGACGGCCGAGGTGATCAAGCTCGGCCTGATCTCCAACCGCGGCATGATCGTCGTCGCGGGCGCGGTCGCGCTGTCGTTCCAAGTCCTGCCCGAACGCGCCCTGGGCGCGTGGCTGGCGAGCACCGGACGCGAAGCCTTCGGCTACGCCAGCGGGTTCGCGACGACCTGGCTGGCCAAGGCGGTGGTGCTGGCGGTGGTGCGCTACCACGGTTTCACGCTGCGGCGGCTGGGCCGGCGGCTGACCGTCGAGCGCGGCCTGCTGAGCCGCTCACGCAGCAGCGTGCCGCGCCGGCGCATCCAGGCCTGGACCCTGCGCGAAGGCGTGCTGCACCGCCTGTTCGCGCGCCGCACGCTGGAGATCGACACCGCGACCGCGCGCGGCGGCGATGGCCAGGGCGGCGGCGATGCCCAGCGCGGGCTCGACGCGCTGGCGCCGATCGCGCCGCCCGACGCATGCGACGCGATCGTGCGCGACATCGCACGCCTGCCGGCCTGGCCGCCGACCGACTGGCAGCCGCTGCATCCGCGCGCGTGGCTGCGCCTGCTGCCCGGCGACGTGGTGCTGACCGCGCTGCTGTGCGCGGCGCTCGGCTGGCTGTTCCAGTGGTGGGGCGTGCTGGGGCTGGCGTGGCTGCCGTGGTCGGTCTTCGTCGCGCGCCGGCATGCCGCGCGCGCGGGCTTCGCGGTGGATGGGCACGTGGTCGCGGTCCGTGAAGGCTGGTGGTCGCGCCACTGGCGCTTCGCCGAACTCGACAAGCTGCAGGCCGTGGAGCTGCGGCAGTCGCCGCTCGACCGGCGCTTCGGCATGGCCGCGGTCTGGGTCGACACCGCCGGCGCCAGCCCGCTCGCGCCGCAGCTGCGCCTGCGCTACCTGCCGCTGGACGTGGCCACGCGTCTGCACGCGATGCTGGCGCGCGAGATCGCCCGGCGGCCCTTGCGCTGGTGAGCGCGATCCTGCCCCCGACGGCCTGGGACGCACGCGGTCGACGCACACAGCGTTCCGCGTCGGGCCCTCTGGATTTCGCGCGGCCCGGCGCCATATCGAACCCGCGCCGCCCCACCGTATCGACCCGCTGCCCGTGCCTGCGCCCGCACCGGTAACGGCAGGAGTTCCGATGTCCGCTACTTCCGAATCCAGCCGACCCGGCGCGCCCGTCGCCGCGTTCGGCGACCCCGCCGTGATCCGCTGCGAACGCGCGGTCGCCGAACTGCGCCAGGGCCGTCCGGTCGTCATCGCCGATGGCGCCGGCGCGCGGCTGGCCTGCATCACGCTCGACGGCAGCACCGCCTGCAGCTATGCACGCTTCGCCGAGGCCGCCGGCCAGCGCCAGCACCTGGCGATCACCGCGCAACGCGCGGAGGTGCTCGGCCTCGATGCCGCGTCCGGCGCGCGCATTCCGCTGCAGGCACTCGCCTACGACACGCTGGCGACGTTGGGCTTCCTGCGCGGCGCACAGCCACCGGGTGCCTGGATGCCGGCGACCGCGCTCGATGCGGCCGGCTTCGCCCTCGCCCGCCTCGGCCTGATGCTGCCGGCGCTGGTGGCCGTCGATCTCGCCGACGACGACGCGACGTTCGACGGCTGCGGCCGCGTGTCGATCGCCGACCTGCAGGCCGGCAGCGCCGGGGAAGCCGACGATTTCGAACTGGTGACGCGCGCGCCGGTGCCGCTGCGCGACGTCGGCATGACCGATTTCGTGGTGTTCCGCGGCGGCGTGGCGCAACGCGACCAGGTCGCGGTCGTCGTCGGCCAGCCCGATCTCGATGCCGTGGTGCCGGTGCGCGTGCATTCCTCGTGCCTGACCGGCGATCTGTTCGGCTCGCTGAAATGCGACTGCGGCGACCAGCTGCGCGCGGGTCTGGCGACGCTGAAGACGCTCGGCGGCGGCGTGCTGCTGTATCTCGACCAGGAGGGCCGCGGCACCGGCATCGCCGCGAAGATGCGCGCCTACGGCTACCAGCACGAAGGCCTGGACACGATCGATGCCGATGCGCAGCTCGGCTTCGGCGCCGACGAACGCCGCTACGGCACCGCGGCAGCGATGCTGCAGGGCCTGGGCATCCGCCGCGTCGCGCTGCTGACCAACAATCCGGACAAGGTGGCGCACCTGCGCGCGGCCGGCATCGACGTCGTCGACCGCCATCCGCTGACCGGTGTGGTCACCGCCGAGAACGAACAGTACCTGCGCACCAAGGCGCGCCGCGCCGGCCACGCGCTCGACGTCGACGCGCTGCTGCGCCCGGCGGACTGAAGGCGCCGACGCGGCGCCGCGTCAGCGGCGCGACTTGAGATAGTGCGACAGCATGCCGACCCAGTGCTCGATACGCTTCGTCAGCGGCATCGGGGCCTGGAACAGCAGCCAGCTGTAGGCGCGCAGTTCCCAGAACGTCGGCGCCGGCTTGGTGCGAAATTCGGCCTTGGCCATGCGCAGCCAGCGCGGCGTGATGCCGGCCTGCTGGCGATAGAACTCGAGCATGCGTTCGCTGCCCACGACGTGGCGGTACACGCGCAGCGGCGACGGCCCGAAGGATTTGAGCGCATTGCTGCCGTGCTCGCGGTGGCCGACCAGGGTGTCGGCCAGATAGACCTTGTGCGCGCCGAGAATATCGGCGCCGTAGACGATGCAGTCGTCCGGGCGCGAGAGCCAGTCGGCGGCGCGCTCGGGCGGCAGTGTCAGCAGTCGTGCCATCAGCGTGCTGCGCAGGCTCACCGCGGACGTCGCCGCGCCCTGGAAGCGGTGGTAGTAGGCGTTGAGCAGGATCGACAGCCCGAGATCGCGATCCGGACCGGGCTTGAACATCGGTTCATCGAGATCGCCGAACAGCTGCATGTTCGTATAGACGAAATCGACTTCGGGGCGCGCGGCGTAGACGTCGACGATGCGCTGCAGGTAGTCGGGATTCCAGCGGTCGTCGGAATCGAGCAGCGCCACGATGTCGCCGCGCGCCTGTGCAAAGCCGGTGATCCAGGCCTGCAGCTGGCCGCCGTTCGTCTGCTCGATCAGCGTGATCTTCGGATGGGTGCCGTAGTGCCGACGCAGCAGCTCGGGCGAGCCGTCGCGCGAGCCGTCGTCGACGATGATGATCTCCAGCGCGGGTTCCGTCTGCGCGAGCACCGACTCGATCGCCTCGACGACGAACGCGGCGTAGTTGTAGCTCGAGACGAGCACGCTGACGGTGGGACGGACGGAAGCGGTCATGGACATCGGGGCGACGCCGCGCATGCGGCGCCGGCATCATAGCAACGCGCCGCCGACGGCCCGCCCGTCCCGACGCCGACACGTGGCTCCTCCGGTGCGCGACAATCGCGGCCATGCCGTCTTCTCCCCACACGCCATCGCCCGCGCCGCTGCCCGTCTCCGGCGTCGTCATCACGAAGAACGAGGGCGACCGGATCGGCCGCTGTCTCGATTCGATGCGCGGCCTGTGCGCCGAGCTGATCGTCGTCGATTCCGGCTCGGCCGACGACACCGTCGCCGTCGCCACCGCGCATGGCGCACGTGTCGTGCAGCAGGACTGGTTGGGATACGCCGCGCAGAAGACCTTCGCCAATACGCTGGCCGTGCACGACTGGCTGCTGCTGCTCGATGCCGACGAATGGCTGTCGCCGGGCACGGACGAAAAAATCCGCGCGTTGTTCGCGGACGGGCGTGTCGAGACCGCCGACGCCTGGCTGCTGACCCGTCGCAACCGGTTCCTCGGCCATCGCCTGCGCGGCGGCGAGCCGATGGAGCGGCTCGTGCGTGCGGGCTGGCGGTATCTGCCGTCGCAGGTGCACGAACGGCCCGATCTCGAAGGCAAGACGGTCGCCAGGCTCGACGCCGATTTCGAGCACGACACCTCGCGCAGCCACGGCGAACACGTCGCCAAACTGGCGAAGTACGCCGCGCTGTGGGCGCAGCAGCGTCGCGATGCGGGCAAGCGCGCCCATGCGCTCGACGGCCCGCTGCACGCGGCCGCCTACCTGCTCAAGCAGTACCTGCTGCGCGGCGCCCTGCTCGATGGCGCCGCCGGCTGGCGCTTCCATCGCGCGCAGGCGGTCTACGTACTGGAGAAATACCGCGTGCTGCGGGCCTTGTCGTCGCCGCGCTGAGCGGGCGTCGCCTCGAAGCGTCGCGACCCGTGCAGGTCCGCGGTGGCGTTGCAGCCCCGGTGTTGTCCGAAATCGCGGCGCATACGGCGTCGGCGAGGCGCATGGCGCTGTAGGAGCACGCTTGCGCGCGACGGGCGTTTCCCCGGGGACGCGTCCATCGCGCGCAGGCGCTCCTACAAGACGCGCCGGGCCACGCGATTTGCGGCGGGCTTGCAGGTCCGCAGTCGCGCGGCACAGCCGAGTGCCTCCGCAGAGAAATCACCGAGGATGCAAAGCATTCCTCAGCGTTTCGGCCCGCGCACCAGGCCGTAGTCCGTCCACGTGCGCCGCTCGGCCTGCACGACATCGCGGATCGCCTGGTTCGCCGCCTTCATGTCGGGCTTCACGTAACCGCGCGCGTGGTCGAGGTGGATGCAGACGGCGGAAAACCGGATCTGCTTCCCGGTGACGCCGGCGTTGGCCAGCCGTTCGCCGAGCTCGAGGTCTTCACCGCCGTAGGTCATGCGTTCGTCGAAGCCGTTGACGCGGACCAGGTCGGCCTTCCAGCCCGAGGCGTTGTTGCCTGCCCAGCGCGCTTTGGTCGGGGTCAATGCGTTGAGCGCGCGTTCGCGCCAGCCGGGGCGCGCCCACAGCTTCAGCGACCGCTTCTTGCGCGGCAGGCCGTTGGCCTTGAGCCAATCGAGATCGGTGTGCAGGCCGCGTTCGATGACGGCGCGATCGATTTTCAGGCTCAGGTCCATCGGCAGCTTGCAATAGCCGCCGCCGAGATAGCGCCCCGGTTCGCGCAGGCGCAGATGCTGGCTGACGAAGTCGGCGCGCGGCACACAGTCGCCGTCCGAGAACACCAGGTAATCCGAACGCGCCACCTCGATGCCGCGGTTGAGGATCGTGCATTTGCGGAACCCCGCGTCCTCGTGCCACACGTGGCGCACCGGGAACGGCAGGTCGTCGGCCATGCCCGCGACCAGCTCGCCGACCGCGGGACCCGATCCGTCGTCGGTGACGATCAGTTCGAAATCCAGCCGGTCCTGCTGCGCGTAGCCCCACAGGCAGCGCTGCAACCAGTCGGCATTGTTGTAGGCGCTGATGATCAGGCTGGCGGCGGGCGTCTGCATGCGGGCCATTCTAGGCGACGCCCCAGTCGCCCGGTCCCCGGGACAACTCAGAATTCGCGCAGCAAGCGCGCATAGAAGAAGCCGTCGGTGTCGTCGTCGCCGGGCAGGCGCTGGCGGCCATTGCCAACGTCGCGACCGAAGCGCGGGTCGAGCGCATCGGCGCGGAACGCGGCGTGCCGCGCGAGGAACGCGTCGACCTGGCCCGCGTTCTCGCGCGACAGGATCGAACAGGTCGCGTACAGCAGCACGCCGCCTGGTGCGACGACGGCGGCCAGTGCATCGAGCAGGCGCGCCTGCAGGTCGACGACGGCATCGACGTCCCGCTCGCGCCGGTGCAGCAGCACGTCGGGCTGGCGGCGGACAATGCCGGTCGCCGAGCACGGCGCGTCGATCAGGACCGCGTCGAAGGGCACGCCGTCCCACCAGCCGGCGACGTCGAGTGCATCGACCGCGCGCAGGCCGGCGGTCTCGCCGACGCGCAGGCGTGCCAGGGTTTCACCGATGCGCGCCACGCGCGGCGCGGCGACATCGAGCGCCAGCAGCCGCAACGCCGGATCGCGTTCGAGCAGATGCGCGCTCTTGCCGCCCGGCGCGGCGCAGGCGTCGAGCAGGCGCGCACCCGCGGGCGGTGCGAGCGCATCGGCGACGAGTTGCGCGGCGCCGTCCTGTACCGAGACGGCGCCGTCGGCGAAGCCGGGTAGCGCATCGACCGGCACCGGGGTGTCCAGCACCAGCGCCTCGGCGGCCAATGGGGACGGACGCGCGGCGAGGCCGGCGTCCGTCAGCCGCTGCAGGTACGCGTCGCGCGTGCCCTGACGGCGATTCACACGCAGCCATTGCGGCGCGGCCGAAGCGCTGGCGGCGACGATCGCCTCGACATCCGCCGGCCAGTCGCGCCGCAGCTCGGCCAGCAGCCATGTCGGCCAGGCGGCATCCGCGGCGGCGGCCGGCAGGCCGTCCTTCTGGGCGCGTCGCAACAGCGCATTGACCAGACCGGCCTGGTGGGTGCGGCCGAGCAGGCGCGCCGCATCGACGGTCGCGTTGAGGGCCGCGTGCGCGGGCAGGCCCATCGGATCGAGCTGGGCGAAGCCGGTGTAGAGCAGCGCGCGCAGCGGAGCGTCGCGGCGCGGCAGCGGACGCGGCATCCACCGGGCGAGCGCGGCGGCGTAGCGCGCGTGGTGGCGCATGGCGGCGAAACAGATCGCCTCGACCAGAGCGCGGTCGCGCGTGTCGGGAATGCCGCGCAGGGAGGTCGCGAGTTCGGCCTTCAGCGAGCGGCCGTCGTGCAGCACCGCGTCGATGACCCGCGCTGCCGCGACCCGGGTCGCCGCGCCGTGGTCCATCAGGCGCCCGCCGCCGCGCGCAGCAGGTCGCCGCGCGCGTTGAGGTAGTCGGCCGCGGTGATCGCCTTGCCGCCGGCGCGCTGCAGCGTGCGGATGCGCAGCGCGCCGTCGGCGCAGGCGATGTCGATGCCTTCGCGACCCGCGAACAGCAGGGTCCCCGGCGCGCGGCCGTGGGCCAGCGGCAGCGCCACCGCGCCATGGATGCGCAGCGTTTCGCCGGCGATCTCGGCTTCGGCCACCGGCCACGGATTGAACGCGCGCACCTGGTCGGCCAGACGCTGGGCCGGCTGCGCCCAGTCCAGCCGCGCCTCGGCCTTGTCGAGCTTGCGCGCGTAGGTCGCACCATCTGCCGGTTGCGGCTGCGGCACCGGGCGGATGCCCGCGCGCAGCAGCCCGAGCCCGTCGGTGATCACCTGGGCGCCGAGCGCGGCCAGGCGGTCGTGCAGCTGGCCGCCCGTGTCCTGCGGGCCGATCGGGGTGGTCTGCCGCAGCAGCACCGGGCCGGTGTCGAGCCCCTTCTCCATCTGCATCAGGCAGACGCCGGTCTCGGCATCGCCGGCCTGGATCGCCCGCTGGATCGGCGCCGCGCCGCGCCAGCGAGGGAGCAGCGAGGCATGCACGTTCCAGCAGCCGAAGCGCGGGATGTCGAGCACCTTCTGCGGCAGCAGCAGCCCGTAGGCGACGACGATCATCAGGTCCGGCTCCAGCGCGCGCAGCGCGGCCTGGACCTCGGCGTCCTTGAGACCCTCGGGCTGGCGCACGACGAGGCCGCGATCCAGCGCCTCGCGCTTGACCGGCGACGGCGTCAGCACGCGGCCGCGGCCCGCGGGACGATCGGGCTGGGTGTAGACGGCGACGACTTCGCGCCGTGCGTCGGCGGCCTGCAGCGCGGGCACGGCGAAATCCGGCGTGCCGGCGAATACGATGCGCAGCGACACCGGTCAGTCGTCCTGCTTGCGCAGTTTTTCGAGCTTCTTCAGGGCCCGGTCGCGCTTCAGCGGCGACAGGTAATCGATGAACAGCTTGCCGTCCAGGTGGTCGAGCTCGTGCTGCACACAGGTGGCCAGCAGCCCGTCGACCGTCATCTCGAACGGCCTGCCGTGGCGGTCGAGGGCCTCGACCACCACGCCGTCGGCGCGCGTGACGTCGGCGAAGATGCCGGGAATCGACAGGCAGCCTTCGGTGTGGACGCGCAGATCCTTCGAGGCGTCGCGCAGGGTCGGGTTGATGAAGACCAGCGGCTGTTCGCGGCCTTCGGTCACGTCGATGACCATGAAGCGCGAATGGGTGTCGACCTGGGTCGCGGCCAGGCCGATGCCGGGGGCCTCGTACATGGTCTGGAACATGTCGTCGAGCAGACGCTGGAACGCCGGATCGGCGATCGCATCGCCGACGACGGGCGCCGCGATCTTGCGCAGGCGGGGATGGGGATATTCGAGGATCGGAAGCAGGGCCATGGGGTCGAAACGCAAAGGCGGTCACAGCCGCGGGCGAGACTTGCCATTGTAACGGCAGCACGACTTGCGTCCGCGCGATGGTTTCAGGCTATATTGCGGCGCTGCAAGGGGATGACATCTAAATTAGGGGAGCGGTAATGGCCGGCATGCTTCAGCGCCTTTCCCGGTCGCTTCGCACGGCATCCGCCGTGGCGTTGCTGACCGTCACGACGTTTGCCGCCGCGCAGGGGATGCGCGGCGATCATCCGGATACGTATGTAGTGGTCCGCGGCGACACGCTGTGGGATATCGCAGGCCGGTTCCTCGACAAGCCGTGGCTGTGGCCGGAGATCTGGCAGGCCAACCCGCAGATCGCGAACCCGCACCTGATCTACCCGGGCGACATCATCAGCCTGGCGTATCTCAACCGGGTGACGCTGCAGCCGGGTCCGCGTCCGGAAGCCGTGGCGCCGATCAACGCGATCTCGCTGGCGGACATCGAGCCGTTCCTCAAGGACCGCAGCATCGTGTTCGATTTCGAGCAGCTGCCTTACGTCCAGGGGTACGAGGACGCGCGCATGCGCGGCAGCGTCGATCGCAACATCTACGTGACCGGCCTCGACGGCGCCCAGCCCGGCCAGCGTTACGCGGTGCTGCGCGCGGCGACCGAGTTCTACGGCGCCCGCCGCTCGCGCGACCTGGATTTCCGCGGCAAGCGCATTCCCGGCGAGAGCAACCTGTGGCGCCAGACCCAGCCGCGCGAGAACGGCCAGGACGCGTTCCTGGGCTTCGAGATGGTGCGCATGGGCGTCGGCACGGTGGTGCACGCGCCGACCGCCGAGAGCGACACGGCCACGCTCGCGCTGGACGACAACGGCTTCGAAGCACGTGTCGGCGATCGTCTGGTGCCGGTCAACCCGCAGCCCTACGACCTGCAGTTCTTCCCGCATCCGCCGAGCGCCGATGCGCTTGCCGCCGAACCGCGCGTGCTCGCGGTCGCCGACACGCTGATCACGGGCGGGCCGCGCGACGTCATCGCGATCTCGGCCGGCTACCAGCAGGGCGTCGACAACGGCACGGTGTTCTCGGTCTGGCGCAGCGGTTCCAACACCGTCGACCGCGTGCTGCATCCCAACACCTCGCGCATCGACGATTCCCCGAACCCCGGCAGCCGTCGCTACCGCATGCCCGACGAGCAGGCCGCGCACGCGATGGTGTTCCGCACGTTCGACCACGTCAGCTACGCGCTGATCATGGAAGGCCACAAGCCGTCCCAGGTCGGTTACCGGCTCAAGCACCCGGACGCCACCCAGTAAAGCGCCAGGGCGTTTCCTGACGGCGTTTCGCGACGGCACCTTCGGGTGCCGTCGTCGTCTGCGGCCTAGGCTGGTCGCATGACCGACGCCAATCCCGACCTCGATACCGATGCGCTGTTGCGGCTCGTCCACGCCGGCGGCGCATCGGCCCCGCGCCGCGCCCTGCTCGCCGGCGGCACGCCGCCCGCACGGGTGCTCGACGCGGGCGCAGCGACCTGGCGCGCCGCCGGACTCGACACCCGGCAGATCGCCGCGCTGCAGACGCCCGCGGAGGCCGTCGACGCCTCACGCCGCTGGCTCGACGCCGGGCCGGGGCGCCACCTGATCGGCTGGCACGATGCCGATTACCCCGCGCTGCTGCGTCGCATCGCCAACCCGCCGCTGGCGCTGTTCGTCGCCGGCGATCCGACGCTGCTGTGGCATCCCTCGGTCGCGGTCGTCGGCAGCCGCGCCCCGACCGCGGGCGGCCGCGACAACGCCGCCGCGTTTTCCCGCCGCTTCGTCGCCAGCGGGTTCGCAGTGACCAGCGGGCTGGCCAGCGGCATCGACACGGCGGCGCACACCGCAGCCCTGGCCGCCGGCGGCGCGACACTCGCGGTGCTGGGCAGCGGCATCGACCAGCCCTATCCGCGCGCCAACACCGAACTGCACGCACGTATCGCCGCGGCTGGCGCGGTGGTCAGTGAGTACCCACCGGGCACCGACGCGCGCAAGGAACACTTCCCGAGCCGCAACCGGATCATCGCCGGCCTCGCCCTCGGCACCCTGGTGGTCGAGGCCGCGCACCGCTCCGGCGCGCTGATCACCGCGCGCCTGGCCGCGGATGCCGGGCGCGAGGTGTTCGCCCTGCCCGGCTCGATCCACAACCCGATGGCGCGCGGCTGCCATCGCCTGCTGCGCGACGGGGCGATGCTCGTCGAGACGCCGGACGAGGTCGTCAGCGCGCTCGCGCCGGTCGCGGCCGACCTGGCGGCCGCCTTGCGCCGGCGCCTCGATGCCCCCATCCAGGAGGTCCGCACGAGAGGGAATGTCCCGTCTCCGGCGTCCGTCGCACCCGATTTCGGCGCCGACCCCGACTACCACCGCTTGTGGACCGCACTGGGTCACGACCCAACGGGTATGGATGAACTGGTCGAACGGAGTGGATTGACGGTCGCCGGCGCGTCGGCCATGCTGCTGTCCATGGAGCTGGATGGACGTGTCGAAGCCGCACACGGTCGGTATTCCCGAAAGTCCTGACACAACGCGCCCAAGGGCGCAGGCCGGGGGAAATGAAAGAAAGCATCCTGGATGCGAAGCTGCGGACCTCGTCCGCGACCGCGACTCGCTCCAGAACGGCCTGCTCCAGGCGGGTTTCAGCCCGGCGGAGATCAACAAGGCCTTCGACTGGCTCGATGCCCTGGCCGACCAGCGCCCGGCCGCCTCGGTGGTGCGTGCGAACGGCCCGACCCGCGTCTACCACGGGCCGGAACTCGACCGACTGGACGTCGAGTGCCGGGGTTTCCTGCTGTTCCTCGAACAGCACGGCGTGCTCGACCACGACCAGCGCGAGCTGGTGCTCGACCGGGTCATGGCGCTGGACCAGGACGAGCTGGACCTCGACGACCTGAAGTGGGTCGTGCTGATGGTGCTGTTCAACCAGCCCGGCAGCGAAGCGGCGTATGCGTGGATGGAAACGCAGATGTTCGTCGACGAGCCCGAACCGGTGCACTGAACCGGCGGGTCGATGGAGGCGCCGTTCGCGGCGCCTTTTTCATGCGCGCGTGTCACGTAGTTCCGGCATGCGCCGATGGGCGGCGACCGGGTCGCGCGCTACGATGCCGGCCGGGGAATCGCGCATCGCCGTCCTGCAACCACCGTCGCCCGCCGATGCCGGCGGGCCGTGGGCGCGCCGGCGGCACGACCTCAGGGATCGCATGTTGCCTGCTGCCGCCCTGCCCGATCCGCACCACGCACACGCCCAAAGGATTATCTCGATGACCGACTGGTACTACGCCGACGCCACCCACACGCAGCACGGCCCCGTGACGACCGCCGCGCTGCTGGCGCTCCGGCAGGAGGGCCGGATCCACGCATCGACGCTGCTGTGGCGCGACGGCCTGCCCGGGTGGCGGCCGCTGGCCGACCTGGCGGCGGAGCTCGACGCCACGTCTGCCGCCGCCGCCTGGAGACCGGACGCAGCCGGACCGACGGCGGCCCACCCGGATTCCGGCACCGGCTGGCACCCCGCTATCGATCGCGACACGCCGGCCGCGACGTCGCCCTATGCCCCGCCCGTCGCGCCGGTCGTCGCGGCGGCGCAGGTCACGCACGGCGGCGAGGTCGTCGACGCGGGATTCCTGAAGCGCGCGGCGGCACTGTTCATCGATGCGGTGCTGATCACCGTCGTCTATTACGCGCTGATCTTCGCGGTGATGATGGTGTTCGGCCTTTCGGGCATGTTCTCGGCGATGTCGAGCGGCGACCCGTCGCAGTTCGGCGGCGCGGTCTTCGGCCTCATGGCCGCCGTCTACCTGGGCTATCCGGTGATCAGCGGCCTGTATTACGTGTCGATGGAATCCTCGGCGCGGCAGGCGACGCTGGGCAAGCTGGCGGTCGGGATCAAGGTCGCGGCGCTGGACGGCTCGCGCCTGTCGCGCGGCCACGCCCTGGGCCGCTGGGCGTCGCACCTGCTGAACTACCTGACGCTCTACATCGGCTATCTCGTCGCGCTCTTCACCCGGCGCAAGCAGGGCCTGCACGATCTGGTCGCCAGCACCTACGTCGTCGACCAGTGGGCCTACACCGGCTTTCCGGAGCGGCAGGAACGCGGGCTGGGCACGGTCGCGACCGTCATCCTGGTGATCTGGGCGGTGCTGATGCTGCTGGGCGTCGGCCTGGTGATCCTGGCCGGCATCGCCGCGTCGTTCTGACCCCACCCGTCGCACCCGCCCGAACCCATCACTCGACAAGGACGTCCACCGATGAACCACTGGTACTACACCGACGCGCGCAACACACGCCACGGCCCCGTCACGCAGCGCGCGCTGCTGCAACTCCGCGAGGAAGGGATCGTCGGCGATGCCACCCTGGTCTGGCGCGACGGCCTCGCCGGCTGGCTGCCCGCGCGCTGGCGTCCGAGCTGGGTGTCGCAACATCGCCCGGCATCGACGCGTGGGCACTTGAACCGGTGGCTCCGACTGCTACCGGGGCCACGAGCGCCGAGGCGGACGCGAGCTGGAGCCCGGTCGCCACCACCGCCGCCGGATCGCGGGATCGCCCTATGCGCCGCCGATGGCCCCCGTGGCCTCGCCCGGCGCCATCGCCCGCGGCGATGACGTGGTGCTGGCCGGCTTCCGCAAGCGCCTCGCGGCCTATGCCATCGACGTCGTCATTCTCGGCATCGCCACCGCGATCGTCGGCGGTTTCATCTATGAACTGTTGGGCGTCGGCGGCTTCGGTCGCGGCTTCTGGCTCAGGCAACAGGTCGTCAACGCGGTCTCGCTGGTGTTTTCGGTGCTCTACTTCGCCTGGTTCCATGCCGCCTATGCGATGGCGACGCCCGGCAAGATGGCCGTCGGCATCAAGGTCGTCCGCCTCGACGGCGAACGGATCTCGTTCCTGCGGGGCGTCGGCCGCTATCTCGCGACCATCCCCAGCACCCTGATCCTGATGATCGGTTTCCTGATGGCCGGATTCACCCGACGCCAGCAGGCCCTGCACGACATGATCTGCGACACGTTGGTGGTCGACCGCTGGGCCTTCACGGACCAGCCGCAACTGCAGCGCCGCGAACTGGGTACGGTCACGGTGGTGGTGCTCGTGCTGACGGGCAGCCTGGGCGCGCTGGGCCTGTTGGCCCTGCTGGCAGTGCTCGGAATCGCGGGCTCTTCCTGACTGGCAGCCATGCCGGCGCTTGACACGCCACCCCGCCCGTGATTCCACTATAAAAGCAACTGACCGCCCGGGGCCTGTCCCCGGGCGTCGTCATCTTCACCTTTTTTGCGGTGCGTCCGTCCCCCCGACGCACCCGGATGTTTCGAAACCATGGCCAAGAATCTCCTCATCGTCGAGTCGCCTGCCAAGGCCAAGACGATCAACAAGTACCTCGGCAAGGACTTCCAGGTGCTGGCGTCCTACGGCCACGTGCGCGACCTCATTCCGAAGGAAGGCGCGGTCGATCCGACGCAGAACTTCGCGATGCGCTACGACCTCATCGAGAAGAACGAGAAACACGTCGAGGCGATCGCCAAGGCCGCCAAGGGCGCCGAGGGCATCTTCCTGGCGACCGACCCGGACCGCGAGGGCGAAGCGATCAGCTGGCACATCGCGGAAATCCTCAAGGAACGCGGCCTGCTCGAGAACCGCACCCTGCAGCGCGTGGTGTTCACCGAGATCACGCCGCGCGCGATCAAGGAAGCGATGCTGCATCCGCGCGCGATCGCCGGCGACCTCGTCGATGCCCAGCAGGCGCGACGCGCACTGGACTACCTGGTCGGGTTCAACCTGTCGCCGGTGCTGTGGCGCAAGGTGCAGCGCGGCCTGTCCGCCGGCCGCGTGCAGTCGCCGGCGCTGCGCATGATCGTCGAGCGCGAGGAAGAGATCGAAGCCTTCGTCGCCCGCGAGTACTGGAGCATCGAGGCCGAGTGCGCGCATCCCTCGCAGGGCTTCACTGCGCGCCTGGCCAAGCTCGACGGCCAGAAGTTCGAACAGTTCACCGTGACCGACGGCGACACCGCCGAAGCGGCCCGCGCGCGGATCCAGTCCGCCGCGCAGGGCGCGCTGCACGTCACCGATGTCGCCAGCAAGGAACGCAAGCGCCGTCCGGCCGCGCCGTTCACCACCTCGACGCTGCAGCAGGAGGCCTCGCGCAAGCTCGGCTTCACCACCCGGCGCACGATGCAGGTCGCGCAGAAGCTCTATGAGGGCGTGGCCATCGGCGACGAGGGCACGGTCGGCCTGATCAGCTACATGCGTACCGACTCGGTGAGCCTGTCGCAGGACGCGCTGGGCGAGATCCGCGACGTCATCGCGCGCGATTTCGGCACGGCGTCGCTGCCCGACAAGCCCAACGTCTACCAGACCAAGTCCAAGAACGCGCAGGAAGCGCACGAGGCCGTGCGCCCGACCTCCGCGCTGCGCACGCCGACCCAGGTCGGCCGCTTCCTCACCGACGACGAGCGCCGCCTCTACGAGCTGATCTGGAAGCGCGCCGTCGCCTCGCAGATGATCCCGGCGACGCTCAACACCGTCAGCGTCGATCTCGCCGCCGGCAGCGAGCACAGCTTCCGCGCCTCGGGCACGACGGTCGTGGTCCCGGGCTTCCTCGCCGTCTACGAGGAAGGCAAGGACAACAAGGGCAAGGAAGACGAGGACGAAGGCCGCAAGCTGCCGCAGATGAAGACCGGCGACCGCGTGCCCCTCGAGCGCATCCACGCCGACCAGCATTTCACCCAGCCGCCGCCGCGCTTCACCGAAGCCTCGCTGGTCAAGGCGCTCGAGGAATACGGCATCGGCCGGCCGTCGACGTACGCGTCGATCATCCAGACCCTGCAGTTCCGCAAGTACGTCGAGATGGAAGGCCGCAGCTTCCGCGCCAGCGATGTCGGCCGCGCGGTCTCGAACTTCCTGTCGAGCCACTTCACCCGCTACGTGGACTACGACTTCACCGCGAAGCTGGAGGACGACCTCGACGCCGTCTCGCGCGGCGAGGAAGACTGGATCCCGCTGATGGAGAAGTTCTGGGGGCCGTTCAAGGAACTCGTCGACGACAAGAGCGAATCCGTCGACCGCACCGAAGCCACCGGCGCGCGCGAACTCGGCACCGATCCCAAGACCGGCAAGCCGGTCAGCGTGCGCCTGGGCCGGTTCGGCCCGTACGCGGCGATCGGCAGCACCGCCGAGGATGCCGAGGACAAGCCCAAGTTCGCGTCGCTGCGGCCGGGCCAGAGCATGCACACGATCTCGCTGGAGGATGCGCTGGAGCTGTTCCTCATGCCACGCGCGCTCGGCGAGGACAAGGGCGAGGACGTCAGCGTGGGCATCGGCCGTTTCGGACCGTTCGCCAAGCGCGGCAGCGTCTACGCGTCGCTGAAGAAGGAGGACGATCCCTACAAGATCGACCTCGCCCGCGCGGTGTTCCTGATCGAGGAGAAGGAAGAGATCGCGCGCAACCGCATCATCAAGGCCTTCGACGACAGCGACATCCAGGTGCTCAACGGCCGCTTCGGGCCGTACATCAGCGACGGCAAGCTCAACGGCAAGATCCCGAAGGACCGCGAGCCGGCCTCGCTGACGTTCGAGGAAGTGACGAAGCTGCTCGAAGAGACCGGCAAGCCGGTGCGCAAGGGCTTCGGCAAGAAGGCGCCGGCCAAGAAGGTCGCGGCGAAGAAGGAACCCGCGGTCAAGAAGGCGGCGACCAAGAAGGCCCCCGCCAGGACGACGGCGAAGAAGGCCGCCAAGAAGACCGCGAAGAAAGCGACGAAGAAGGTCGCCAAAGCGGTCGCCGCCGCGCCCGAGCCGGAGAAGTCGCTGCTGACGCCGGCCAAGGTCGTGCCGGGCAAGAAGCGCGTCGTCAAGGCGACCGTCGACGACGCCCCGTTCTGACGCCGGCGTCGCGTCCGCCATGCCGGCTTCGCCATCGCGCCTCGACATCGCCGCCGCCGCCACGCTCGTGGCGCGCGGCGGCATCCTCGCCTATCCGACCGAAGGCGTCTGGGGCCTGGGCTGCGATCCCGCGAACCGCGACGCGGTGCTGCGGCTGCTCGCGATCAAGCAGCGCCCAGTCGACAAGGGCGTGATCCTGATCGCCGGCGACGTCGCCCAGCTGGAACTCGTGGCCGACTGGTCCCGGCTCGATCCGAGTCGCCGCGCCGCCGTGCAGGCCTCGTGGCCGGGCCCGAACACCTGGATCGTGCCCGCGCGGTCGCACGTGCCGGCGTGGATCACCGGCGCGCACGACAGCGTCGCGGTCCGGGTCACGGCGCAGGCCGACGTCGTCCGCCTCTGCGCCGCCTTCCACGGGCCGCTGGTGTCGACCAGCGCCAACCGCGCCGGCGCGCCGGCCGCGGTGTCGTACGACACGCTCGATCCCGCGCTGCTGACCGAGATCGACGGCGTGCTCACCGGCGACACCGGCGGACGGCGGCAGCCGTCCACGATCCGGGACGCCGCGACCGGGACGATCCTGCGCGCCTGAGCACGTTCGGCATCCTGCCGCGATCCGCTCGCATTGCGGTTGCAAGTGCAACGAAAACGCCGCTCGCGGCTGGTTGTCGCACCGCACAATCTATGCTCTATTCGACGGCCGGCGTGGATGCGTTGTCGCGATATGGACCATGGCGCTCCGATTCCCGCGCTGGTCCCCCTTCCGACGACGTGACGACGAATGACGACGATGCGGGTCCCCCCGGATCGGGGTCTCTACGACCCCGCAGATGAACGCGATGCCTGCGGATTCGGCCTGATTTCCCGGATCGGTGGCGACGGGGCGCGCGACATCGTCGACCTTGCCCTGCAGGCGCTCGGGCGCATGGCGCACCGCGGTGGCGTCGCCGCCGACGGCCTGTCGGGCGATGGCTGCGGCGTGCTGCTGGCAGGCGCCGAGCACTTCGTCGCCACCCTGGCCGGGGAAGCCGGCATTCCCTTCGACGCGGGCCTGCGCGCCGCGGGCATGGTGTTCCTGCCGCATGCGGACGATGCCGCTGCGCGCTGTCGCGACACCTTGGCCGCGCGGCTGCGCGATGTCGGCGTCGCCGTCGTCGGCTGGCGCGTGGTGCCGGTCGATGCCGCCGCGTGCGGCGCGCTCGCGCAAGCGTCGATGCCGCGCATCGAGCAGGTCTTCGTGACCGCCGACGGCGACGTCGATGCGTTTGAGCGTGCGCTGTTCCTCGCCCGCCGGCGCAGCGAGCAGGCACTGCGCGACATCGAGGATTTCTACGTGGTCGGCCTGACGCCGCGCCTGCTCGGCTACAAGGGCATGGTGCTACCGAGCCATCTGCCGCAGCTGTTTCCCGACCTGCAGCGCGCCGATCTCGGCGCGCGCACGGTCGTGTTCCACCAGCGCTTCTCGACCAACACCCTGCCGCGCTGGCGGCTGGCGCACCCGTTCCGGCGCCTGGCCCACAACGGCGAGATCAACAGCATCGAGGGCAACCGGCGCTGGGCACAGGCGCGCCGCGGCGTGTGGGCCTCGCCGCTGCTCGATGTCGGCGAATTCGACGAGACCGTGACCATGCACGGCTCGGACTCGCAGACCCTCGACAACATGCTCGAGTGGATGCTGCTCGGCGGCATGGACCTGCTGCAGGCGATGCGCATCCTGATGCCGCCGGCGACGCAGTCGCTGGAATACAAGGACGCCGACCTCGCCGCGTTCTACGAGTACTACGCGATCAATTCCGAGCCGTGGGACGGCCCGGCGGGCGTGGTGATGTGCGACGGCCGCCATGCCGCGTGCACGCTCGACCGCAACGGCCTGCGCCCCGCGCGCTGGACGCTGTCGCAGGACGGCATCTTCTGCATCGCCTCGGAAACCGGCGTCTGGGATCTCGCGCCCGGACAGGTCAAGGCCAAGGGCAAACTGGGGCCCGGCGAGATGATCGCGATCGACCTCGACACCGGCACCCTGCTCGACAACGACGCGATCGATGCGGTGAACCGCGCGCGCGCCCCCTACAAGCAGTGGCTCAAGCGCGGCATGAGCTATCTGCACAGCGAGCTCATCGACCCCGCGCTCGCCGCCGAGCCGTTCGCACCCGACACCCTCGTCGCGTTCCAGAAGCTGTTCCAGCTCACCCGCGAGGAGCAGGAATCGGTATTGCGACCGCTGGCCGAGACCGAGCAGGAAGGCATCGGCTCGATGGGCGACGACGTGCCGATGGCGGCGATCAGCCAGCGCGTGCGGCCGCTGTACGACTGCTTCCGCCAGGCCTTCGCCCAGGTCACCAATCCACCGATCGATCCGCTGCGCGAAGGCAGCGTCATGACCCTGGCGACGCAGATCGGACGCGAGGGCAACATCTTCGCCGACCGGCCCGAGAACGTGCACCACGTGCTCCTCAACTCGCCGGTGCTGTCGCAGCGCAAGTTGCGCCAGCTGCTGGCGCTGCCGCGTTTCGCCGAGGCGAACCGGCTGCTGCACCTGTATTTCGATCCCGACACCGAAACACTCGACGCCGCGTTGCGCCGCCTGTGCGCGGAGGCCGAGGCGGCGACGCGCGCCGGCGTCGAGATCCTGCTGCTCAGCGACCGCTATCCCAGGCGCGGCACGGCGGCCGTGCATGCGCTGCTCGCCACCGGTGCGATCCACCTGCACCTGGTGCGCACCGGCCTGCGCTGCGACGTGAACCTGCTGATCGAGACCGGCACGGCGCGCGACCCGCACCATTTCGCCTGCCTGATCGGTTACGGCGCGACGGCGGTGTACCCCTACCTGGCATTCCAGACGCTGCATGCGCTCGGGCGGCGCGGCGTGCTGTCGAGCCGCAGCGGCGACGAAGCCCTGCAGATCGGACGCAGCTACCGGCGCGGCATCCGCAAGGGATTGCTGAAGATCCTGTCGAAGATGGGCATCGGCAGCATCGCCAGCTACCGCGGCGCGCAGCTGTTCGAGATCGTCGGCCTGGCCGACGACGTCGTCGCCTTGTGCTTCGAGGGCACGCCGTCGCGGATCGGCGGGGCCGGATTCGCGCGGCTCGAAGCGGACGCGCGCCACCTCGCCGACTACGGCTGGGACGACACCGCCCTGCCCGAACCCGGCGGCCTGCTGCACTACGTGCACGGCGGCGAGTACCACCAGTTCAATCCGGATGTCGTGACCTCGCTGCAGCGCGCGGTGCTGACCGGCGAGCGCGACGACTGGAAGCGCTACGCCGATTTCGTTGACACGCGTCCACCGGCCGCGCTGCGCGACCTGCTGCGCCTGCGACCGGCCGGCGCGCCGGTCCCGCTCGACGAGGTCGAACCGGTGTCGACGATCGTGCGCCGCTTCGATTCGGCGGCGATGAGTCTCGGCGCGTTGTCGCCCGAAGCGCACGAGGCGCTGGCGATCGCGATGAACCGGCTCGGCGGTCGCAGCAATTCCGGCGAAGGCGGCGAGGATCCCGCGCGTTACGGCACCGACCGGCGCAGCAAGATCAAGCAGATCGCCTCGGGGCGCTTCGGCGTCACGCCCGAATATCTGATCAATGCCGACGTGCTGCAGATCAAGGTCGCCCAGGGCGCCAAGCCCGGCGAAGGCGGCCAGCTGCCGGGCAGCAAGGTCAACGCGCTGATCGCGCGGCTGCGCTACGCCAAGCCGGGCATCGGCCTGATCTCGCCACCGCCGCATCACGACATCTACTCGATCGAGGATCTGGCGCAGCTGATCTTTGACCTGCGCCAGATCAATCCCGACGCGCTGATCTCGGTGAAGCTTGTCAGCCACGCGGGCGTCGGCACGATCGCGGCGGGCGTGGTCAAGGCCGGCGCGGATCTGATCACGATCTCCGGCCACGACGGCGGCACCGGCGCGAGTCCGCTGGGCTCGATCCGCTACGCCGGTGCGCCCTGGGAACTGGGCCTGTCGGAAGCGCGCCAGGCGCTGCAGTACAACGACATGCGCGACCGCGTGCTGCTGCAGACCGACGGCGGCCTGAAGACCGGTTACGACGTGGTCAAGGCCGCGCTGCTCGGCGCCGACACGTTCGGTTTCGGCACCGCGCCGATGATCGCGCTGGGCTGCAAGTACCTGCGCATCTGCCACCTCAACAACTGCGCGACCGGCGTCGCGACCCAGGACGACCGCCTGCGCGCGAACCACTTCAGGGGCCTGCCCGAGCGCGTGGAAACGTTCTTCCGCAACGTCGCCGAGGACGTGCGCGAGCATCTGGCCGCGCTCGGCGTGCGCTCGCTCGACGAGATCGTCGGTCGCACCGATCTGCTGGAACAGCACGTGCGCGCGACCCGCGACTTCGTCGACGTCGACCTGTCGATGCTGCTGCAGCGCGACGCCGCCAAGCCCGACGCCTACTGCGGCGCGCCGGCGCTGCAGGCGCCGCCGGGCGGCCTCGCGGCGACGCTCGACGCCGCCCTGGCGACGGTCATCGCGAACGGCGCCGGCGGCAGCTTCGCGCACACGATCCGCAACACCGACCGCAGCATCGGCACGCGCCTGTCGGGGCGGATCGCGCGACACCACGGCAATACCGGCATGAGCGACCGGCCGCTGACGTTGCAGCTGACCGGCAGCGCCGGCCAGAGCCTCGGTGCGTTCAACGCCGGCGGCCTGCAGATCGAGCTCGAGGGCGAAGCCAACGACTACGTCGGCAAGGGCATGGCCGGCGGCCGCATCGTGCTGCGGCCGCCCGAGGGCAGCGTGTTCGAATCGCGCCACACGCCGATCCTCGGCAACACCTGCCTCTACGGCGCGACCGGCGGCGAACTCTACGCCGCGGGCCGCGCGGGCGAGCGCTTCGGCGTGCGCAATTCCGGCGCGGTCGCGGTCATCGAAGGCGCGGGCGATCACTGCTGCGAATACATGACCGGCGGCGCGGTCGCGGTGCTCGGCCGCATCGGCCTGAACTTCGGCGCCGGCTTCACCGGCGGCATCGCCTACGTGCTGGATCTCGATCGCGATTTCGTCGACCGCTACAACCACGAGCTGATCGACATCCTGCGGGTCACGCCGGAGAGCTTCGACAACTACCGCTCGCACCTGCGCGATCTGATCGAGACCCACGCGCGGCTGACGCGCAGTGCGTGGAGCGCGCAGATCGTCGACGAGTTCCGCGATTTCGTCGGCAAGTTCTGGCTGGTCAAGCCGAAGGCGGCGAGCCTGGAAGCGCTGGCCGAAGACCTCAGGCGCGCCGCGTGATGTCCGTGCCGCGTACACACCGCCAGGATCGGCGTCGCATCCCGCGGGCCCCGCGCCGTGCACCCGTTCCCCGCCCCTTGCTCGGCCCGCTGTGCGCGAAGGAGCCCACCTCATGACGAAGCGGGATGTGTTCCGGTTCTTGAACGAACCGCGTGAAATGCCCGACAAGGTGCCGCTGGTCCTGCGCACCGATGGCGACTGGAACGAGCTCTACGGCAACTTCGCCTACGCCGAAGCCGCGCACCAGGCCGACCGCTGTCTGGACTGCGGCAATCCCTACTGCGAAGCCAAGTGCCCGGTGCACAACTACATCCCGAACTGGCTGAAGCTGGTGCAGGAAGGCCGTGTGCTGGAAGCCGCCGCGCTGGTCCACGAGACCAATCCGCTGCCCGAGATGTGCGGGCGCGTCTGTCCGCAGGACCGCCTGTGCGAAGGCGCCTGCACGCTCAACGACGGGTTCGGCGCGGTGACCATCGGTGCGGTCGAGAAATACATCGTCGACACCGCATTCGCGCAGGGCTGGCGCCCGGATCTGTCGAAGGTGGTGCCGACCGGTCGGCGCGTCGCCGTCGTCGGCGCCGGACCGGCCGGGCTGTCGTGCGCGGATCGCCTGGTGCGCGCCGGCATCGAGGCCGTGGTGTTCGACCGCTACGAACAGATCGGCGGCCTGCTGCAGTTCGGCATTCCCAGTTTCAAGCTCGACAAGTCGGTGATCGCGACCCGCCGCACGGTGCTGGAGGAGATGGGCGTGCGCTTCCGCCTCGGCGTCGAGATCGGCCGCGACGTGTCGCTCGACAGCCTGCTGTCGGAGTTCGACGCGGTCTTCGTCGGCACCGGCGCCTACCGCTACACGGACGGCGGCCTGGTCGGCCAGGACCTGCCGGGCGTGTTGCCGGCCCTGCCGTTCCTGGTGCACAACGGCCGCATCGTCACCGGCGGCGACACCTGGGGCCGGCCGATTGCGGGCTGGGAAGACACGCTGGTGCTGCCGAAGCTGGCCGACAAGCGCGTCGTCGTGCTCGGCGGCGGGGACACCGGCATGGACTGCGTGCGTTCCGCCGTGCGGCTCGGCGCGCGCAGCGTGACCTGCGCCTACCGCCGCGACGAGGCCAACATGCCCGGTTCCGCGCGCGAGGTCGGCAATGCGCGCGAGGAAGGCGTGCGCTTCCTGTTCAACCGCCAGCCGCTTGCGATCGAAGCCGATGCCACCGGCAACGCCTGCGGCGTGCGCGTCATCGAGACGACGCTCGGCGAGCCCGACGCCAACGGTCGCCGCGCCGCGGTGCCGGTCGCCGGCAGCGAGTCGCTGATCGACGCGGACGTGGTGATCATCGCATTCGGCTTCTCGCCGACACTGCCGGACTGGCTGGCGGTGCAGCAGGTGGAATCGCAGGGCAACGGGCGCATCCGCGTCGGCGGCGAACGGCGCCTGCCCTACCAGACCGCGCATCCGAAGCTGTTCGCCGGCGGCGATGCGGTGCGCGGTGCGGATCTGGTCGTGACCGCAGTGCAGGAAGGCCGCGACGCGGCGGCCAGCATCGCGCGGATGCTGCGGCGCTCGACGCCGGATCCGGTCTCGGCGCTCGACGCGGTCTGAACCGGCTGCCGGCGCGGACGCCGCCACAGGTCACGCCTGGACCGCTGCGCGCGGCAGGGTCGTGTGCCGGGTCTGGCCCGCGCCCGCTCCATCCGGCGTCGCCGTGTGCGTCTCGCGGCCCTTCGGGCGCCCGGGCCGCGCTGCCATCGCCTGAATGTCCCGCGATCCGGGCGACCGCGAGGGTTTAACCGGCCCGCCGCTCGTCGCATGATGGGCCCATGGACGCTCCCCGGATATCGACCCTGCTGCTCGCATGGATGCTGACCCTGGCCTCGACGTCGGCGAGCGCGGAGGACGGCGTCACCGTCTACCGCTGCACCGACGGACAAGGCCGCATCGCCCTGCAGGACACGCCGTGCAGTGACGGGGAAACCCAGCGGGAACGCACGATGCTGCGGCCCGTCGACGGCCCGCCGCCGCCCGCACCGCCCGCCGCGCCGACCGCTGCCATTGTCGAGGCGCCCGCGCCGCAGGTCATCGTGCTCCAGGCACCGCTGCCGATGTACCGCTGCGTGACGCCGGACGGCGACAGCTACACCAGCGATTCCGACGCCGGCAATCCGCGCTGGGTGCCGCTGTGGACCCGGGGCTACGGCTATGCACCGGTGCGGCGTGGCACCGGCGACGGCCCGCGGCCGCCGTCGCAGATCGAGGCCGGCAGCGGTTCGCGTCCGCCGCGGCGCGGTGGCTACCCCGGCGTGGCCGGCACCTGGATCCGCGACGATTGCCGGCCGATCCCGCAGAACGAGGTCTGCGATCTGCTGACCGACAGGCGCAGCGAGATCCGCCGACGGTTCTTCAACGCGCAGCCGACCGAACGCGACCGCCTGCGCGGCGAGGAGCGCAGCATCAACGCACGCCTCGCCAACGACTGCCGCGCATGAGGCCACGCACGCGCCAGCGCGGCCTGGGGCTGGCCGCCGCGCTGCTGATGCTCGCGCCGCCGGTCCCGGCGCAGACCGACAACGTGGTCTATCGCTGCACCAATGCCAGTGGTGCGGTGACGTTCCAGAACGGCGCCGCCTGCCCGCCGGGCAGCCAGCAGCAGCGCCGGGTCATCGACATTCCGACGCCGATGCCCGCCTTCCAGCCGCCACCGCGCAACGACGCGCCGCCCGGCGTGCCGCTGATCTCGACCCTGACCCTGCCGCAGGTGGCGCCCGTCACCGGCGCGACGCCGGCGGGGGACGAAGCCCTCGCTGCGGACGCCGACGCAGGCGACGAGGCCACGCCGCGCACGCCACCGCCGCCGCTCTACACCTGCCGGGTCTACGACGACAGCGTCTATTACCGCGAGGACGACGCCCCGCCGCCGCGCTGCCGGCCCCTGCAGACGATCGGCATCGGCAACCTGCCGGGCCTCGGCGCGGGCCAGGCCTGCGAGCAGGTCGTCGACGTCTGCGCGGCGGTGCCGGCCGACACGCTGTGCCAGGTCTGGGAGACCCGCGTGCGCGAGGCCGAGTTCCGCTGGCAGTTCGCGCAAGGTCGCGAACGCGAAATGCTGCGCGAGGCCTACGAGGCCGTGTTCAAGGTCTATCGCGACAGCGACTGCCTCGGCTGAGGCGGGTCACCACCAGCGCCCGACCGCCCTGCAGTACGCCGCGTAGTCGCCGCCGAACTGCGCGCGCAGTTGCGCTTCCTCGAACGGGATGACGACACGCTGCAGCGCGAGCAGCGGCGCCGGCAGGGTCAGCAGCGCCCACGGCACGTCGAGGATCGCCGCGAGGCCGGTGTAGGTCAGCAGCAGGCTCAGATAGAAGGGATTGCGCGACAGCCGGTACGGCCCGCGCACGATCAGCCTGCTCGGCGTCTGCGACGGCAGGATCGTCGTGCGCCGCCAGACGAACAGCGCGAAACACGCTAATGCCAGCAGACCGCCGGCATTGGCGAACACCGTGCCGGTGAGATGCATCGCGGTGCGCGCGTCGCCGGTCGGCAGCGGCAGGTCGAGCCCGGTCTGCAGCAGCGCGCCGGCCGCGAACGCGAGCGCGAAGTGCAGCGGCGCGGTGGTGCGCACCAGCCAGGACGCTGCCGCCGGCCGCGCGGGCGACGCGTCGTCAGAAACCATGACGCAGGAATCCACCGTCGACGGCGATGCATTCGCCGGTGATGTACGACGATGCCGGCAGGCACAGGAACGCCACCGCGGCCGCAACCTCCTCGGGCTCGCCGATCCGCCCCATCGGGGTGCGCAGCAGCACCTCGTCCAGATAATCGGGATCCGACAGTGGCTCCGACGTGCGCCGCGTGCGGATGTACCAGGGCGCGACGGCGTTGACGCGAATGCCGTCCTCGGCCCACTCGACGGCGAGGTTGCGCGTCATCTGGTGCAGCGCCGCCTTGCTCATGCCGTAGGCCACGCCGGTGCGCACGTGGGTCAGCCCCGACACGCTGCCGACGTTGACGACGCTCGACGCGGCGTGCCGCGCCAGCAGCGGATGCGCATAGCGCGTGAGTTCGAACGCGCTGAAAACATTGATCTCGAAGATCTCGCGCCACTCGTCCTCGCTGTACTCGGTCGCCGGGCGCGGCGCGTTGCCGCCGGCGTTGTTGACCAGGATGTTGAGGCCGTCGCCCTGGTCCTCGACCCAGTCGAGGATCTCGCGACGCTGGTCCTCGTCGACGACGTCGGCGATCAGCGCGCGGACGTCGGCGTCGGGAATCGCCTCGAGCAGCTCTTCGCGCGCGGCTTCGAGCGCGTCGCCATTGCGGCCGACGATCAGCACGGTCGCGCCGAAACCGGCGAGTTCGCGCGCGATCGCGCGGCCGATGCCGGCACTGCCACCGGTGACCAGAGCCAGTTGCCCGTCCAGGCGCCAGCGGTGCGGATCCATCGACATCCCCTCGATTGCGTGGGCGTAGGATAGCGCCGAGCCCGACCGCCGGAGTACCGCATGTCGCTGCCACGCACGTCGCCGCTGTCCGCGTCCCGTCGCCGCCTCCGGTGCGCAGCCGCATCCGTTCTGCTCGCGTGCGCCGCGTGCACGCCGCCGCCGGACACGCCGACCGACAAACCGGCCGAACCGCAGGTCACGCAGCTGCGCGACACGATCCAGCAACCGCTCGATACGGCACGCGAGACGCAGCAGACGCTCGACGCGGCGGCGGCGCGCCAACGCCAGGCAATCGAAGACGCCGGCGGCTGAGCGCCGTATCGCGACGGTCGGCGCTCTGTTCGAGGGCGGTCGTGTGCGCAGCCTGCGTGGCATGGCAGCACGTGGAAGCTTCGCCATCCGGACGAGCCGTCGGCATCCGCAACGCGCGCCGGCGACTGCCCGCATGGACACCGCGCTGCCAGACTGGCCGTTGTCAGTCAGGTCAAGCGCAGCGGCGTCCGGACGGACGCTTACCAGTCCGTCGGCTTGTAGTCCTTGAGGAACTGGCCCCAGACGTGGGTGCCGGTATTGATGCCGTCGATGATCGGATCGACGATGCGCGCCGCGCCGTCGACGATGTCGAGCGGGGGATGGAAGCGCTCCTCGACGATCTTGCGCTCGGCGATCTCCACCGGATCCTCGTCTGTCACCCAGCCGGTGTCGACGGCGTTCATGTGGATGCCGTCGCCGTGGTAATCCGCGGCCGACGTGCGCGTCATCATGTTGAGCGCGGCCTTGGCCATATTGGTGTGGGGGTGCTTGGTGGTCTTGAAGTTGCGGTAGAACTGCCCCTCGACCGCGGACACGTTGACGATGTGCTTGTCGCGCTCCGGAGTCCGCACCATCAGCGTCTTCAGCCGCGCGTTGAGGATGAAGGGCGCGACCGCGTTGACCAGCTGCGTCTCCAGCAGCTCGACCGCCGGGACTTCGTCCATCTGCAGGCGCCATGAATTGCGCCCGCGCAGATCGACCTGCTGCAGGTCCTTGTCGACGCGGCCTTCCGGGAACAGATGCGCCTGGCCGACCAGTTCGTCGGCCAGCAGCGGTACCTGCGACAGCTCGGCCGCGCGCGCGAGACCCGCGCGGCCTGCGCTGCTCTCGACCAGCGACTGGCTGCCGCCGGGCAGCAGATCGGCCGCGCGCAGGCCCTCGTAACCGCCGACCAGCTTGCGCACGTGCTCGGGCAGGTCGTGCAGCGCGGCGGTTTCGCCGGCCATCATGTGCGCGTAGAACGCCGGCGGACGGCGCACGGTCTGGCAGGCGTTGTTGACGATGAAGTCGAGCCGGTCGCGCGTGGCGACGAGTTCGGCGCAGAACGCCTCGACGCTCGGCGTATGACGCAGATCGAGGCCGAAGACTTCCAGCCGGTGGCCCCACTCGCCGAAGTCCGGCTCCTGCGCATAACGCTGCGCGGAATCGCGCGGGAAACGCGTGGTGACGATCAGCGAACAGCCCGCGCGCAGCAGCTTCAGGCCGGCCTGGTAGCCGATCTTGACCCGGCCGCCGGTCAGCAGCGCGACGCGCCCGGTGAGGTCGGCGGTCTCGGTGCGCTTGAGGAAATTGAAGTCCGCGCAGCTCGGGCACAGTTGGTCTGCTTGCAGACGTAGCAGTGCAGCAGCTCCGGCGACTCCGCGAAGCGCGGTTCTTCGGGTGCGGCATTGCGCGGGTCGTGCTGGCCCGGCGGCTGCGGCGGGAAATAGTTCGGCGTGGTGAACACCGGCTTGCTGCGCAGCACGCGGATTCCGGTCTGGTCGAGCAGCGCCTCGGTGCGCCGCGCCTTCTCGCGGTTGGCTTCGCGCAGCGCTTCCTTGGCCTGCTTGCGCCGCGCGCGCGGCTCGGGATGGTGCACGAGCGCGACCGCCTGCAGCAGGCGGATGCGGTCCTCGTCCGGCAGACCGTCGAGCACGCTGCGGTCGTCGCGGATCGCCTCGAGCAGGTCGGCGGCGATGCGTGCGCGCTGCGGCAGGGAATCGTCGGCGTCGGATGCGGAAGGCGGTGCAGAGGTCGAATTCAAGAGCGTGTCCGTGGGGCGTGCGCAACATTCCGGACGCGAGCGTCCGGTGTCGAGCGGGAAAGCGTGCGTTGCATCGGCCGGTCGGCCGTCGCGGGCGTGGAGCGGTCACGACAGCGGCGTGGGATGCCTGGTGCGTGGCCGTGCCGGGATCGGATGGGATCCACGACCGGGGCATTTTCGCCGATTGGCGGGGGCTGTGCCATCGGGGGGCTGGGGCGAGGTTCCGGTTGCGCTGGCTTTCACTGGCTGCGGTTGTCCGAAGCTCACGCCTGACACGCCATATGACTGTTCACGCTGGAGTCCGTTCTGCGGTCAGCTGGAAGCTTGACTGCACGGGTTAAGAAACGAAGGTGCTTTGGGACGGCGCCAGGCTAACAGCCGTCATTCCCGCGAAGGCGGATGCCTTTTCAACAGCCGAACGGCTGGTCAATCCAGGGACTTTGCTTTGGAAGGCACAACGTCCTTGGATTCCCGCCTTCGCGGGAACGACGATTTCAGCGATTCGCGAACCGTTCGAAAGCCGCCCACCCCGTCAGAACGCCCAAAACGATTCGCTGAAAAGGCCCTAGCGCTTCACCGGCTGATACACGATGAAGATCACCAGTGCCTCGTCGCCGAGTTGTTCCAGCGCATGGCGGTCGCCGTTGCGGGTCAGGATGGCGTCACCCGGCCCGACCTCGCGGACGGTGTCGTTCAGCGTCAGTCGCCCACGGCCCGACAGCACGTAATAGATCTCGTCCTTGTCGTTGACGTGGTCGCCGATCGTCGCGCCGGGGTGGAAGGCACGCTTGCGGAAGATCAGGTCGAAGCCGGTGGCGTCCGAGAAGAACGGATACGCGGTCGTCGTGCCGAGACCCTCGTGCGGGCCGGGCTGTTCGATCGCGATGTCGCGCTCCTGCACGAAGACCGACGGCGACACGGGCGCAGCGGGCGGTGCCGGCAAGGCGTTGCACTCGGCGACCGTCACGGCCTTGACCGGCGCATCGGCATCGATGCCGCGCCAGCCGGCGGCGACGAGACAGGCGACGGCATTGGCGCCGGCCTCGCTGAAATGGGTGCCGTCGGCCTTGCCCTGCGTGAACATGAAATAAGGCTTGGCGCCGTCTTCGCCGTGCACGCGGATCCAGTCGCTGGACGTGGCGTTGAGATCGATCAGCGCGACGCCTTCGCGAGCCGCGAGATCCTGCATCGCCAGCGTGTAGCGGCCATGGGTGTCAACCAGCGAACGGAAATCGTAAAGCAGCCGCGCGACCGGGGTGACCAGGATCGGCGTCGCGCCTTTCTCGCGCGCGACCTCGATGTAGCGTTGGAGAAAACGCGGGTAATCGGTCGCGGGATCGGTGTAGCGCGTGGCGTCCTCGCGCTTGGCGTCGTTGTGGCCGAACTGGATCAGCAGCACGTCCCCTGCGCCGATCTCACTGGCGATGCCGTCGAGCCGGCCTTCATCGATGAAGCTGCGCGTGCTGCGCCCGCCTACGGCGTGGTTGCGGACGTCCCAACCTTCGGCCGTCCACTGCGAAAGTTTCTGGCCCCAGCCGGCCTGTGGCGCGCGCTCGGCGCCGTAGGTCGCCGCGGTGGAATCCCCGGCGATGAAGATGCGATGCGGTGCGGGCGATGCGGCGAACGCAGTGCCCGATGCACACAGGAGCAGGAGCGACAGCAGACGTTTCATCATGATGGCGCCCTGCGGAATTCGGGATGGAACCGCAGGCCGCTGCACGGGTGGCAGCGGCCTGCGCTGTTGCGGTGTCGCGGGTGACTTACTTGCCGAGCACACCCTTGACGTAGGCGACGATGGCCTCGTCCTGCGCGTTGTCGAAGAAGGCCTTCTGGAAGCGCGCGCCGCCGACGGCCTGCTTCACCAGGTCCTGGTCGATCGCCTTCAGGCCTTCGATGAAATCCTTCGACGCGCCCTTCTTGACGTCGGCCAGGATGCCGGCATTGGTCATCTGCGAGTCCTTGCGCTCGGCCGGATAACCCTGGCCGCGCTCGCCGTCGAACGCCTTCTCGAAGATGTAGCGGATGTTGATCTCCGCGCCCCATCCGTAGCCCTTGGCGAACGGAATGGCCAGCGCGTTGCCGTTGTTGACCTGCGCGAACAGGAACGCGTCGGTCGGCTCGATGCAGTAACCGCAGTACACACCCGGCCAGGCATTGAGCGACATCAGCGCGCCCTGGCCCGTGCCGCAGCCGGCGACGACGAAGTCGACCGCCTTCGCGTTCAGCAGCAGGCTGCCGATGATGCCGAGATGGATGTAGGTCAGGCGGTGATCGTTGTCGCCGTCCATGCCGACGTTGAAGACGGTGTGGCCCTTGTCCGCAGCGACGGTGTTGAGCTGCTCCAGCACGACCGGGTTCTTGGCGGCCTGGCTGAATTCCTGCATCAATGCGATTTTCATGAACACTCTCTTTGCGTGATTCGAGGGGAGGTGGAACTGCGGAACACGCCAGTCCGGCGTGCTCCGCGGACGTGGGAGGGGATCAGCGCGCGAGCCAGCCGCCGTCGACCGGAATCACCGCGCCGTTGACGTAGTCGGACGCGCGGCTGGCGAGAAACACCGCCGTGCCGCCGAGATCCGAGGGCTCGCCCCAGCGCGCGGCCGGGATGCGGTCGAGGATCGACTTGTTGCGGGCTTCGTCGGCGCGCAGCTGCGCGGTGTTGTCGGTCGCCATGTAGCCCGGCGCGATGGCGTTGATGTTGACGCCCTTGCCGGCCCACTCGTTGGCGAGCAGGCGGGTGATGCCGGCGATGCCCGACTTGCTGGCCGTGTACGACGGCACGCGGATGCCGCCCTGGAACGACAGCATCGACGCGATGTTGATGATCTTGCCGCTGCCCTGCGCGATGAAGTGGCGACCCACGGCCTGCGACAGGAAGAACGCGGACTTGATGTTGACGTTCATCACGTCGTCCCAGTCCTGCTCGCTGAAATCGACCGCGTCGGCGCGGCGGATCAGGCCGGCGTTGTTAACCAGGATGTCGACGCCGCCGAGGCCGTCGAGCGTTTCCTTGAGCAGACGCGCGACGGGCTCGATGCTGGTCAGGTTGGCTTCGATCGACACGAACCTCCGGCCCAGCGCCTTGACCTTGGCTTCGGTTTCGGTCGGCGGGCTGATGCCGGCCGCGGCGATGTCGGCGCCGGCTTCCGCCAGTGCCACGGCGATGCCCTGTCCCAGGCCGGTGTTGGCGCCGGTAACCAGCGCGACCTTGCCTTCGAGACTGAACGGATTCGTCATTGCGTTGCTCCCTGTAGCGATGCGTGAGTGGCCACGTGCGGCCGGTTACTTGAGCTGGCAGATGTCCAGCACGTGCATGTCGGTGTAATCGAGGTTCTCGCCGCCCATCGCCCAGATGAAGCAGTAGTTCGACGTGCCGGCGCCCATGTGGATCGACCACGGCGGCGACACGACGGCTTCGTTGTTCTGCACCACGATGTGGCGCTGCGCGTCGGGCTCGCCCATGAAGTGGTAGACGCGATCGGCGTCGCCGAGATCGAAGTAGAAATAGACCTCGCTGCGCCGGTCGTGCAGATGCGGCGGCATCGTGTTCCAGACGCTGCCCGGCTTGAGGATCGTCAGGCCCAGCAGCAGCTGCGAGGACTGGCAGGTGGCCGGCACGATGTACTGGTAGATCGTGCGTTCGTTGCTGGTTTCCAGCGCACCGCGTTCGAGCGGCACCGCATCGGAAATCGAAATCTTCTTCGTCTCGAAGCGCGCGTGCGCCGGCGTCGAGGCGAGATAGAACGTCGCCGGCGCGGACGCGTCGTCGGACGCGAACACGACCTCGGCGCTGCCCATCGCCACGTAGAGGCCGTCTTTCGGTGCAAGCGCGTACGCGGTGCCGTCGACGGTCACCGTGCCGGCGCCCGCACCGACATTGACGATGCCCAGTTCGCGACGCTCCAGGAACGGGCGTCCAAAGGCGGACGCGGGTTCGGTCTGCGCCGGCAGCGACAGCGGACCGGCGACCGGCGATGCGCCACCGATGACGAAGCGCTCGTAATGCGTGTAACTCAACCGGATCGCGTCGTCGGCGAACAGACCGTCGAGCAGATACAGATCGCGCAGTGCGTCGTTGTCGATGCCCTGCATCACACCGGGATGGGTCGCGTGATAGGTCTTCTGGTACATGACGGGCTCCAGACGGACGGGGCGCGGTCACCGGATGCACAACGCCGGGATCATGCGCGGACCGTCATTCTATGATGTCCGGTAACCGGTGTCATTGCGCGCCGCGGCATGGACACGATGCGTCGATCAATGGCCGCGCCGCGAGGCGTCGGTTCCCGGGCGCGCTCTGCGCCGAGGCTGTCCCTGCCCCTGGAGCCGCCGCGCTGTACCCGTTGGGGATTCTCCGCCCGTGAACGAAGGGCGCGTCTGGACGCATCGATTCGGCGCTATCGCACGACGCTGGACCGGCCGAGGCAGGCGGATCGACGACGGCTGCAACGTCGACAGCGTTGCCGTGAAATCCAGGGTCGGCCGATCGGCCGGACGTCGGTGATACGCCGCTGTCGCAAGCCTCTCGCGCAGCATGGACATCGCCTGTGTAGCAGCGCGCCCGCGCGCGACCGGCATCCCCTGCGAGCGCGCTCGTACAGATTCGACGGCGCCTCGCGCAGCGGCTCACGCGCCCCCCGTGCCACGGCGTCTGCTCGGCAGATCGCCTGCCGCTTTCGCGGAGTGACGATCGGCAGCGTCACGGTCCGCCAAACCACGCGCGACGCTGCCCCAGCGGAAACGCGCGCCACGCCCTTCAAAGGCGGCAGGCGGAATCTAGGCCGGCGGCTGGCAGGAATCGCGCAGGATCAGATGCGGCCGCACGCTGGCCAGCGCGCGCGGACCGTCCGCGGCCTGGATCAGCATCGCCGCGGCGATGCGACCGGTGTCGCGGGTGTCGCGCCGCACCGAGGTCAACGGCGGCCACAGCCGCGTCGCCAGCGGACTGTCGTCGTAGCCGACGACCGACAGATCGCGCGGCACGTTGATGCCGTCGCGCATCGCCACGCGGTACACGCCGGCCGCCATCTCGTCGTTGCCGCAGAAGATCGCGGTCGGACGCTTCTTGCCCGACAGCAGTTTCTCGGCCGCGGCCACGCCGGATTCGAAGGTGTAGCCGGCCTCGACGACGCGGGCCTTCGGCAGTTCGATGCCGCGCTTCGCCAACGCCGACAAAAAGCCGCCGGTGCGTTCGATCGACGAGCGGTAATCGCGCGGGCCGGTGATCAGGGCGATGTCGCGATGGCCCAGCGACTGCAGGTAATCGGCGACTTCCGCCGCGCCGTCGTGGTCGTGGGTGACGACCATGCGCTCGGGCTTGTCCATCGACACCGCGGCGATGCGCACGTAGCGCATGCCGATCGAATCGAGCATGTCGGCCAGCGCCGGATCCTCGGACACGCGCGGTACCAGCATCACGCCATGCAGTTTCTGCTGCTGGACGAAGCGGCGCACGCCGTCGACATAGTCCGGGCTGCGGCTGTCGCAGGGATGCACGACCAGCTCGAAGCCCGAGCCGCGCAGCGAATCCAGCGCGCCGTACTGCATGTTGACGATGAACTGCGCGGTCGGATTGTCGTAGACCATGCCGATCAGGAACGAGCGGCGGAACGCGAGGCCGCGTGCCAGCGGATCGGGCGAATAGCCGACCTCGCGCATCAGCGTCTCGACCTTCTCGCGCGTGTCCTGCCGGACCAGCGGCGAGTTGTTGATGATCCGCGACACGGTCTTCTTCGAAACGCCGGCCAGGCGGGCGATGTCGTTGATCGTCGCCGGCCGCGTCAGGTCCCTCGCGACCGCCGCCTTCGTTGTCTTCTTCGCTGCAGGCATCGGCCGTTCCGTCCGTGAGGGTGTCGCGCAGCTCATTCTAGCGGCAGATGCCGTACCACCACCGCGCCGGCGGGCCCGTCCGGGGCCGGCGCCGCGGCCGTTGCATCAGTCGAGCGCGCGGTAGCGGAAATCGCGGAAGCGCACCCGGCCCTCGCCCGCGGCGTAGATCGCCGGCTTCAGCGCCAGGAACCGGCCCGCGACGTTGTGGTGGTAGCCCGAGACTTCCATCTGCACCGGATACTTGGTCCAGGTCTCGCCATCGGTGCTGGTGTGGATGGTGACGATATGGCGGTCGTTCCTGACCCGCATCCACAGCGTGCCGCCGCGGGCGCTGCCCGGCAGCTGCGACGGCCGCTCCTCGCCGTAGCGATGCATGATGAAGCGCTCGCCGTTGCTGCCGACGCCGACGTAGAGCTTGTCGCTGTAGAACAGCAGCGCGCCGCCCTGCGCGCCGGGCTCGATCTCCATTGCCACCTGGAATTCGTAGGCCTTGTCGCCGGCGATCACCGTCAGCGGCGAGCTGTCGCGCGGTTGGGTGCCCTTGGCCTGCAGCGTCAGCGTGCCGTCGCCGAACGACAGGCGCTCGTATTCGTTCTGTTCGGGATCGTAGAACGACCACTGGGCACCGAGCGTGCTGCCGCTGAAGTCGTCCGACAACGCCATGCCGTGCTGGCCGACGGACTCGCCTGCGGGCTTGACCAACGGCTGGCCGAGGTCGCCGCCTCTGGCGACGAACCAGCCGTCGTCGGTCCATTCGATCGGCTCGAGCAGTGCCTGGCGGCCGAGCGTCCAGTAGCCGTTCTCGTAACCGTGATAGATCATCCACCAGCGGTCGTCGGTCCCTTCGACGATCGTCGCGTGCCCGCGCGACCACCACGGCTCGCTGCGATCCACGGTGCGCACGATCGGGTTGTGCGGCGAGTTCTCCCACGGGCCGTGGATCGAGCGCGAACGCGCGGTAATCACCATGTGCCCGGTCGGCGGACCGGCGGTGCCGCCGACGGCGGTCGTCATGTAGTACCAGCCGTCACGGAAATTGATCTTCGGACCTTCCTGCGCGTAAGCCTCGACGTCCCATTCCTCCGGATACTCCCAGCCGTCGTAGACGTGCTTCGGCTCGCCGACGACGCGCAGGCCGTCGTCGGACAGCTGCACGTAGTCGCCGCCGCTGAGGAACAGATAGCGCTTGCCGTCCTCACCGACCGCGTGACCCGGGTCGATGTAGCGCCCGAGGCCGATCTCGACCGGCTCGCTCCACGGGCCGCGGATGTCGTCGGCCCAGACCACGTAATTGCTGCGCGTGGTGCCTTCGGTGCCGCCAGTGCGCGCGGGGAAATAGATGTAATAGCGCTCGCCATGCTTGATGATGTCCGGCGCCCAGATCGACCCGACGTTTCGGGTGATCGCGTGCCCCAGCGGCTGCCAGTTCACCAGGTCGCGCGAATGCCATACCGGCAGGCCCGGGTACGCATCGAACGACGACGAGGTGAGGTAGTAGTCGTCGCCGTCCTTGAGCACCGACGGGTCCGGCCGGTCGCCCGCGAACACCGGATTGAGGAAGGTGCCGTCGCCGAGATCGGCCTGCCGCTGGTGTTCGATACCACGGACCCAGTGGGACGCCGCCGGTGCCGGCGGCGCGGCCGCGATCCCCGCTGCGAGCGACAGGCCCGCCAGACACGCGGCGAGCAGGAAGGGCACACGGGGATTCGACAACGGCATCGGGTTCTCCAGGACGTTCGGACAGGCGTGACGCAACGCACGGTATCGATGACACCGCTGGTCAACCGACCGTAGCAGAGCGGTTGCGATCCGGCATTTTGCGTCGCAGCAAGGCTTTTCCCGGTGTGGTCGGTAGAGTCGCCGGGGATGATGCGGCCCGCCGACACGACCCGATGACACCGATAGCCAGCCGGGCACGCGGTCGCCGTGCGCGGAATGCATGAGCGTGTCGCCCGTGTCGAGACCGCAACGCAGCGCTCCAGATGACCCGTTCGCGGCACCGGTCGACGTACCGCGCTGGCCGGCGGCTCGCGTCCGGGCCACGGCTGGCCGATCGACGCTTCGCCACGCGGACGCCAAGCGCGCGACGCGCGACATGCGGCCGCACGACGCCCCCGGGCTCGTACCGGCCCGCGACCGTCGCGACGGTCCAGCGGCCGTCGTCGCCGATCGCGACTGCGGGCTGCAGGACCTGCCCACGATTGCGTTACGCTCCGGCGAGCCGCGCCAGCGCAGCGGACGACAGGCGCTCGACACGACCTGGTCGAATTCGAACCTGCGGCGCTGAGCGCACGACGACACGCCCTCGGGAGGGGATGCACATGACGGCAACACAGGCGGGAGAGAACACGCGACTGATCATCCTGATCAGTTGTGTCGCGACGATCGGCGGTTTCCTGTTCGGATTCGACAGCGGCGTCATCAACGGCACGGTCGACGGCCTGCAGCGGGCTTTCAATTCGGATTCGGTAGGCACCGGCTTCAACGTCGCCTCGATGCTGCTGGGCTGCGCGGTGGGCGCGTTCTTCGCCGGCCGACTGGCCGACGTGTTCGGCCGGCGCACCCTGCTGATCGTCGCAGCGGTGCTGTTCCTGATCTCGGCCTGGGGCTCGGGCATCGCGACCGGTTCGCTGGAGTTCGTGATCTACCGCATCGTCGGCGGCCTGGCCGTCGGCGCGGCCAGCGTGATGTCGCCGGCCTACATCGCCGAGGTCTCGTCGGCGCGCTACCGCGGCCGGCTGGCGACGGTGCAGCAGATCGCGATCATCGGCGGCCTGTTCGCCGCCTTCCTCAGCAACTATCTGCTGGCGCGCGTGGCGGGCGGCTCGACCGCCGAGTTCTGGGCCGGCTTCGAAGCCTGGCGCTGGATGTTCTGGATCGAGATCGCGCCGGCCGTGTTGTTCTTGCTGGCCCTGTTCGCGATTCCGGAAAGCCCGCGCTTCCTCGTCGCCCGCGGCCGGCACACGCAGGCCGAGGCCGTGCTGGTCCGCCTGTACGGCGACAGCGAAGGACGCCGCAAGCTCGGCGAGATCCGCGATTCGCTGGCGTCGGACCAGCATCGTCCGAAATTCTCGGACCTGATCGCGAAGACCACCGGTCGCGTGCGCCCGATCGTCTGGGTCGGCATCGGCCTGGCCGTGTTCCAGCAGCTGGTCGGCATCAACGTGGTGTTCTATTACGGCGCGGTGCTGTGGCAGGCGGTCGGCTTCTCGGAGAACGACGCGTTGCTGATCAACGTGCTGTCGGGCGCATTGAGCATCGGCGCCTGCATCGTCTCGCTGCTGCTGGTCGACCGCATCGGCCGCAAGCCGCTGCTGTGGGTCGGCTCGGCCGGCATGGCGGTCACGCTGGCCGCGGTGACGGCCGCGTTCTGGACCGGCACGCTCGGCGACGACGGCCGCCTGGTGCTGTCGGACTCGATGGGCGTGCTCGCCCTGGTCGCGGCGAACCTCTACGTGATCTTCTTCAACGCCTCCTGGGGCCCGGTGATGTGGGTGATGCTCGGCGAGATGTTCCCGAACCAGATCCGCGGCTCGGGGCTCGCAGTAGCCGGCCTGTTCCAGTGGGGCGCCAACTTCCTCATCACCTGGACCTTCCCGATGCTGCTCGCCGGGATCGGCCTCGCCGGCGCCTACGGTCTGTACGCGATCGCCGCCGCGCTGTCGGTGGTCTTCGTGCTGCGCTACGTGCACGAGACCCGCGGCCGCGAACTCGAGCAGATGGAAGGCTGATGCGCCTCGGACTCGCGGCCAACCGCCGGCACCACGCCGACGCTGACGCCGCGCTGTTCCGCTGGTTGCGCGCCAGTGGCGCCGGGCTTCGCGAGCTCGGCGTCGATCTGCATGCGGTCGGCCGCACCTACGACGCCATCGTGCGGCGCGAGGCCCTGGCCGGACATGCGGGCCTGCGCCGCTATCCCTACGGCCGCGAAGGCGGGCTGATGACCCTGGTCGCCGAGATCGTCGGCCTCGGTCCCGGGCGCACGCTCGACGGCGTGGTCTACCTGATCGACCCGGTCGATCCTTCGTCGATCTTCCCCGAGGCCGTGGCGCTGAAGCGGCAATGCGTGATCCAGGGCAAGCCGTTCCTGTCGACCGTCGCCTCGGCGCGCGACTTCATCGAAAGCGAGCGCCTGCACGCCGGACTCGACGCCGACCCGGGCGCCGACGACCTGCACGCCTTCGGCGGGCAGACGCTGGCGCTGATCGCCCACGATGCGATGAAGCCGCGCATGGTGGAATTCGTCGCCGGGCATTTCGACCTGCTGTCGCGCTTCGGCGAACGGGTGGCCACCGGCACGACCGGCCAGTTGCTCAACGATCTGGCCTGGCAACGCGGCTGGCCGCTCGACCGGGCCTGGACCCGGCGTTTCCAGAGTGGCCCGCTCGGCGGCGCCGTCTTCTTCGAGGATCCGCATGTCGCGCGGCAACACGAGGCCGACATCCAGCTGCTGGAGCGCGCAGTGACGACGGTGACCGATACGGTGGCGTGCCTGACGTCGCCGCCGGTTGCAGAGCGGTGGGCGCAGGCGGCGACGCGGCGGGCGGGTGCGGCGTGAGGCTCATGCGCCGCTGACACAGTCGTCGCCGTTTGCGACACGGGCTGCGTTTCCGACTCCCGTCGCGGGTCGGTGTCGTGCGCACGTCCCGACGCGATCTGGGGACCGGCTCCGGTTTTTGGCTTTGGCTGGGCTCCGGCTCTGGTCCCGGCTCTGCTCCGGCTTTTGCTCTTGCTCTTGTTCCTGCCGTTGCTTGCCAGCTCTTGATCTATCGAGCCGTAAAGCGAGCCCAGCATCGCAGGGCCGCAAGGCCGGAGAGCAGCCCATGTCTGAGCGCAGCGAGTTTGGGCTGCGGCACCGTGAAGGAGCCAATGTGCCTTGTGGACCGAGAAGCGCAGGGTACCGATGCGGCTCCATCGCATCGACTCGTGTCCGGCGACGGCGGTTTTGCTTACTTTTGCCAAGACAAAAGTAAGCCGCGCGAACAGCGCGGAAGCTCTGTTCTTCGCGGGTCAGCAGAGTCGCGCGACAGCAGGGAAGAAAAGAGCGAAATCAATTGCAGGGCTTTCGCCCGCTTGCGCGTGCGAGTTCCTTTCTGAAGGACCAAAAAGGAACCAAAAAGTCCTTTCGCCGGACACTCGCCGATGCGATGAAGCCGCATCGGTCCCCTCCGCTCCTCGCCCGATCCGGCACGCTGCCCAAACTCGCTGCGCTCAGACATGGGCAGCTCTTCGGCCGGATCGGCCTCCGGTGCTCGGCTCGCTTTACGGCTCGGTAAGGCAACAGCCGACCGCCAGAGCAACAGCAACAGCAAAGCCCAGCAGAGCAAAGCCCAGCAGAGCAAAAGCCGAAACAACCGCAGCCGCAAAAGGCGCAGCGAAAACGAATCCTAAAACCAGAACGGCCCCGCAAAGGGGCCGTTCTGCCACGCATCACACCAGCGACATCACGCCCGCAACAACGCCGGCAGCCACAACGACAACGCCGGAAACAGCGTCACGATCATCAGCACGACGAAGCCCGCGATCCAGAACGGCCAGATCGTCCGCATGCTCTCGCCGACCGTGATCTTGCCGATCGCCGTGCCGATGAACAGGACCGAGCCGACCGGCGGCGTCACCAGGCCGAGCCCGCCCGCGAGCACCAGCACCAGCCCGAAATGGATCGGGTCGATGCCGTAGGCGCGCGCCACCGGCAGGAAGATCGGCGTGCAGATCAGGATCAGTGGCGCCAGGTCCATGAAGGTGCCGAGCAGCAGCAGCATGATGACGATCAGCAGCAGCACCGCGAGCTTGCTGTGCGCGAACGACTGCAGGAACTCGACCGCCGCGGCCGGCACCTGCAGGTACGCGAGCAGCCAGCCGAACACCGACGCGGTGGCGATGACGAACAGGATCACGCCGGTGCTGCGCGCCGCATGCGCGACCGTGCCGAGGAATTCGCGCAGGTCCAGCTGCCGGTACAGCACGGTCGTCACCAGCAGCGCGTAGACCACGGCGATCGCCGCACTCTCGACCGCGGTGAAGATGCCGGCGCGGATGCCGAAGAAGATCAGGCCGACCAGGCCCAGGCCCGGCAGCGCCGACACCAGTCGCAGCAACACGGCCCGCCACCCCGGGAAGATCTCGACCCCGTAGCCGCGATGGCGTGCGACCGCGTAGCCGGTGATCATCAGCACGACCGTCATCAGCAACGCCGGCACGATGCCCGCCGCGAACAGGTCGGCGATCGACAGGCCGCCACCGGCCGCCGCCGAGAACAGGATCAGGTTGTGCGACGGCGGCACCAGCAGCGCGACCAGCGCGGCGGTGATGCTGACGTTGACGGCGAAGTCGCGGTCGTAACCGCGTTTGACCATCTGCGGGATCATCGTGCCGCCGACCGCCGAGACGTCGGCGATCGCCGATCCCGATACACCGCCGAAGAACAGCGACGACAGGATCGACACCTGTCCCAGGCCGCCGCGGATGCGACCGACCAGCGACGAGGCGAGCGAGATCAGGCGCTCGGAAATGCCGCCGCGCATCATGATCTCGCCGGCGAAGATGAAGAGCGGGATCGCGATCAGCGAGGCCGAGCCGGTGCCGGCCGAAATCTGCTGCACCAGCACGATGCTCGGCAGATCCAGATACAGCAGCACCGCGAGCGCGGCCGCCGCGAGCGCGAACGCGACCGGCACGCCGATGATCAGCAGGCCGGCGAAGACGAGGAACAACAGGGCGATCGCCATCACAGGGCTCCTTCTTCGGTCGACGGCGTCGTGAACGCCTGTGCCAGGCGCAGCAGGGCGAACAGCACCATCAGCGCGCCGCCCAGCGACAGCGGCAGGTAGTTGATGCTCTGCGGAAGCGCCGCGCCGGCCGCCTTGATGTGCAGGCCGTCGAACAGCAGCACCGCCGCCCACCACGCGATGACCGCGCCGATGGCGACGATCACCAGCGGCACGATGACGTCGATGGCCCGTCGGAACGCCGGACGCACGTGGTCGTGCAGCAGGAAGAAACCGAAGTGGCGGTTGGTGTGCACGCCGGCGGCCGCCCCCAGGCTCATCGCCGTGGCCAGCAGCAGCAGCGTGACCGGCTCGGTCCAGCTCGGCGAATCATTGAGTACGTAGCGGGCGAAGACCTGCCAGCCCTGCACGACGACCAGCCCCAGCAGGGCGGTCGCGGCGATGGCGACGACGCCATTGGCGATCGCGTCGAGCAGGCGCTGCGCACCGCGCGCGCGTGGAACGGGTGTGACATCGGACATCTGGGGCTCCCGTAACATCAGGCGGAGTCGCGGATGCGACGGTAGAGGGACTGCAGCTCGGGCTGACGCAGGTAGCGCTCGCGCAGCGGCGCCGCGGCGGTGCGGAACGCGTCCATGTCGACATCGTTGAATTCGATGCCGTAGTCGCGGACCTGCTGGCGCGCCGCGCCTTCGGAGTCGTCCCACAGCCTGCGCATCACCGGCACCGAGGCGCGCGCCGTGTCGACCAGCAGGTCGCGGTCGCCCGGACGCAGCGCGTCGAGCGTGCGGCGCGAGATCAGCAGGATGTCGGGCGCATAGGAATGCTCGCTCTGCGACCAGTAGCGCGCAGCCTCGAAATGACGGCTCGAGTGGAAGCTGCGCATGTTGTTCTCGGCGCCGTCGATCATGTGCGTCTCCATGCCGGAGAACGTATCGCCGAGCGACATCGGCGTGGGATTCGCGCCGAGCAGGCGGATCAGGTCGATGAACATGTCGGACGACGCGACGCGCAGCTTCAGGCCATGCAGGTCCGCCGGGGTCACGATCGGATGGCGCGTGTTGTAGAAGCAGCGCGCGCCGCTGTCGTAGATCGCCAGGCCGACCAGGTCGCGGGTGCCGAAGCCGTCGAGCACGGTCTGCGCGATGCCGCCATCGAGCGCGTGGCGCATGTGCGCGACCGAATCGAAGGCGTACGGCAGGCACAGCGCGGTGGTCAGCGGGAACGCATTGTTGAGCGCGCCGGCATAGACGCGGGTCATGTCGATCGCACCGAAGCGCGCCATGTCGATCGCCTCCGACTCGCGGCCGAGCTGGCCGGAGTGGTACTGGCGCAGGCGTACGCGGCCATCGGTTTCGCGCGCCATGGTCTCGCCGATCCATTCGACCGCGGCCACCGTCGGGTAGCCGGCGACATGCACATCGGTCGCGGTCAGTTCGGTCACGCCCGCGTCGGCCCGGCCCATCAGCGGCAGCAACGGCGCCGCGCACAGGGCGCCGACGCCTGCGGCCAGGAATCCGCGCCGCGTGCTCATCGCGCGGTCACCGTCTGCGGCTGCGCCGCCGCGGCGACCGCGGTGATCTCGCCGTGGCCGACGAACACCACGCGGGCGCGCTGGCCGACGGTGATGTCGTGGATGCCGGTGGCATTGCCGGTCGCGATCAGGTCGCCGCGCTTCAGTGGCCGGCCGCGCCGCGCCGAACGCGACAGCGCGAACGCATAGGCGGCCAGCAGGCCGCCGGGCAACGTCGTCGCGCCGCCGGTGCCGACCTGCACGTCGTCGATGTAGCTGTGGGCGACGAGATCCTGTTCCGGGATCGCGCGCCAGTCGGTGATCTCGCCGCCCAGGATCAGGCCGTTGTTGTTGCCGAAATCGGAGACGACCACGCGCGGCCCGAGGATGTTGATCGTCGCCAGCGGGCTGCTCGCGATCTCGACACCGATGTGCAGCGTCGCCGGCACCTGCGCGGTGTCCTCCGGTGTCCACTCGAGCTTGTCGGCCGGTGCATCGACGTCGAGGCGCAGCACGTACTCGGCCTCGATCGCACCGAAGCCGCCCTCGAACACCGCGAATTCCGTCGCGTCGTCCGCATGCTGCAGCCTGCGCTGGAAGACCGGCCCCAGCAGCCGGTCGTCGCCGGAGGCATCGCGCTTTTCGGCAGCGATGTACCCGACCTTCCAGCCGACGACCGTGTCGTCCCAGCCGGCGATCGCCTGGTCCTGCACCGCGTAGGCGGCGACCAGGTCGCCGGGAATCTCGCCCGGAAACGCGTCGAGTGCGCGACCGTCGCGGCGCGCCTGCAGGAAGGCGTCGACGATGCCGTGGGTCGTATCCCCGGCGGTGGAATGCTCGTTGCCGTTGTTCAACGCGGTCTCCTGGCGAAGGTGATGCTGCGCCGCAGATCGCGGCCGCTGTCGATGTCTTGTATGGTAAACCGGTGTCATTTTCAATGTGCGGTGCGGCATAACGGCGCGCCCTTTCCACCTCGACCGGACGTCACGATGCGACCTCCCGCCCGCATGTGGTACTGCGGCTTTCTCGTAGGCGCGATGCTGGGATCCGCGTCGGCAATCGCCGGTGCGCCTGTCGGCCACGACGTGACCACGCCGCCGGTCGCGCGACCGGCAGCCGATGACGCCGTCCCGCGTCTCGCGCTGTGGCCCGGCGATCGCGCGGATGCCGGCGCCGGCCGCATCGTCGAGCGCAGCGAGGATCCGGCGCTGCCCGACCGCGTCATCGACGAGGTCCGCGCGCCCTACCTCGCGGTCTATGCGCCCGCGCGGCCGAACGGAACGGCCCTTCTGGTGACACCCGGCGGCGGCTACGCGCGCATCGTGCTCGACAAGGAGGGCACGGCGCTCGTCCCCGCATTCGTCGAGCAGGCGGGCATCACCCTGTTCGTGCTGCGCTATCGCCTGCCCGGCGGCGCGCATGCGGACGACGCCGACGCTCCGCTGGCCGATGCGCAGCGGGCGTTGCGCCTGATCCGCGCACAGGCGGCCGACTGGCACATCGCCCCCGACCGCGTCGGCGTCATGGGGTTCTCCGCCGGCGGCCACGTCGCCGCGCGCCTGGCGACGACGCACACCGCGGTCTACGCCCCGCGCGATGCGGTCGACGCCGGACCGGTGCGCCCGGATTTCGCCCTGCTGGTGTATCCGGTGATCTCGATGGCCCCCGACATCGCCCACGCCGGCTCGCGCACGCGGCTGCTCGGGCCGCATCCGACGCCCGCGCAGGCGTCCGCGCTGTCGCCGCAGCGGCAGGTCGATGCCCGCACGCCGCCGCTGTTCCTGCTGCATGCGCAGGACGACGACGTGGTGCCGGTCGCCAATACCCTCGCGATGCACGCCGCGGCGCTGGCCGTCGGCGTGCCGACCTCGCTGCACGTGTTTCCCTACGGCGGACACGGCTTCGGCATCCGCGGCGCGACCGGTGCGCTGGCGGCCTGGCCGGCGCTCGCCATCGACTGGATCCAGGAACGGACTGCACCATGACCTCATCTTCCATCGTCGACCCCACGCCCGCCGACCCCGGTCGCCGTCGCATGCTGCGCGCGGCCCTGCTGGCGGGTACCGCCGCCGCACTGCCGATCGCCCCGCTGTTCGCCGCGTCGCCGCCCGCGACCTCCGCGCGCGTGCGCGGCGGCCGCATCGGCGGCAGCGTCGAGGACGGCGTGCACGTGTTCCGCGGCATCCCCTACGGCGCCGACACCGCGCCGCGCCGGTTCCAGCCGGCGCTGCAGGAACCCGCCTGGCGCGGCGTCCGCGAGGCGCTCGATTATGGCGCCTCCGCGCCGCAACGCGGCGACGAAGGACCGGGCAGCGAGGACTGCCTGTTCGTCAACGTGTGGACGCCCGCGCTGCGCGACGGCGCGCGCCGCCCGGTTCTGGTCTACATCCACGGCGGCGGCTTCACGACCGGCTCCGGCAGCGACCCGCTCTACGACGGCGGCCACCTGTGCCGCCACGGCGATGTCGTCGTGGTGACGCTGAACCACCGGCTCAACGCGTTCGGCTATCTGCACCTGCGCGATCTCGGCGACGCGTCGCTGGCGCAGTCGGGCAACGTCGGCCAGCTGGACCTGGTGCAGGCACTGCAATGGGTGCGCCAGCACGCGGCCGAATTCGGCGGCGACGCCGGCAACGTCACGGTGTTCGGCCAGTCGGGTGGCGGCGCGAAGATCGCGACACTGATGGCGATGCCGAGCGCGCGCGGCCTGTTCCACCGCGCCTGGACGATGAGCGGCCAGCAGGTCACGGCCGCCGGCCCGCGCGCGGCGACCCAGCGCGCGGCGCTCTACCTGGACGCCCTCGGGCTGGCGCCCGGAGACGTCGACGCGCTGTGCACGCTGCCGATGCAGCGCCTGCTCGACGCGCAGACCGTCCGCGATCCGTCGCGGGTGGAACGCAGCGCGCTGTATTTCGGCCCGGTCGTCGACACCGTGACCCTGCCGCGGCATCCGTTCTGGCCCGACGCGCCGCCGCAGTCGGCCGACATCCCGCTGGTCGTGGGCAACACCCGCGACGAGACCCGCGCCTTCCTCGGCAACGATCCGGACCACTTCACGCTGGACTGGAACGCGCTGCCGGACAGGCTGCGCACGCAGCAGTTCGTGGATCTCGATCCCGATGTCGTCGTCGCGGAATACCGCCGGCTGTATCCGGACTACACGCCGTCGGAAGTGTTCTTCGCTGCGACGACGGCCGGCCGCTCCTGGCGCGGGGCGATCGAGGAACTCGAGGCGCGCGCACGCGCAGGACACAGGACCTGGGCCTACCAGCTGGACTGGTATCCCGACACCGAGGCGGGTCGGCGCAGCCGCGCTTTCCATACGCTCGACATCCCGCTGGTGTTCGGCAACACCGCCGTCGCCGGTGCGAAGACCGGCGACACGGCCGACGCGCGCGCGGTCGCGGCCGCGATGCGCGATGCGCTGCTCGCGTTCGCGCGCGACGGCGACCCCAACCACGCCGGCATGCCAAGCTGGGTCCCGTATTCGATGGCGGCGCGCGAGACCATGGTGTTCGATGGCGCGCCGCAACTCGAACACGACCCGCGCGGCGGCGAGCGCCGCCTCTACCAGCAGGCTCCGTTCGTCCAGAGGGGAACGCAATGATCCGACGCACCGCCGCACTGACGCTCGCCGCCGCGCTGTTCGCGGGCTGCGCGACGACCGCACCGGCCGATCCGGCCGCGATTGCACCGGTCTTCCGCCATGCCCCGCTGGTCCGCGACCTGTACATCGCCGATCCCTCGGCGCACGTGTTCGACGGCCGCGTCTACGTCTACGGGTCGCACGACGTGGACGAGCCGCCACTGGACGATGAACCCGGCAGCAGCTTCGTGATGCGCGATTACCGCGTGCTGTCGATGGACCGCATCGGCGGGCCGGTCACCGTGCATGCGCCGGGCCTGCGGCTCGAGGACGTGCCGTGGGCGGTCCGGCAACTGTGGGCGCCCGACGCGACCGAACGCGACGGCCGCTATTACCTGTATTTCCCGGCGAAGGACGCCGACGGGATCTTCCGCATCGGCGTCGCCGTCGGCGATCGCCCGGAAGGGCCGTTCACCGCACAGCCGACACCGATCCCCGGCAGCTACAGCATCGATCCGGCCGTGTTCGTCGACGACGACGGCGCGCGCTACCTGTATTTCGGCGGCATCCACGGTGGCCAGCTGCAGCGCTGGGTCTCGGGCACCTACGACGCCTCGAAGGGCGAGACCGACCTGCAGCAGCCCGATGCGCCGGCGCTGATGCCTCGGGTCGCGCGCCTGTCCGATACTCTGCTGTCGTTCGCCGAGACGCCGCGCGAGGTCCTGCTGCTCGACGCCTCGGGCGCGCCGCTGCGCGGCGGCGACGCCGACCGGCGTTTCTTCGAGGCGGCCTGGCTGCACCGGCACGACGGCCGTTACTACTTCACCTACTCCACCGGCGATACCCACACCATCGCCTATGCGACGGGCGACTCGCCGTACGGACCGTTCACGTATCGCGGTGTCGTGCTGACGCCGGTGCAGGGCTGGACCACGCACCACTCCATCGTCGAGGTCGACGGCCGCTGGCAGCTCTTCTATCACGACACCGAGCTGACGGACCGCACCCACCTGCGTAGCGCCAAGGTCGCCGAGCTGGTCCACGAGGCCGATGGCCGCATCCGCACGATCGATCCCTTCGTGCGCTGACGGCCGCGCCCAGGCGCGCGTCCCCACGTCCTGCTCCGGAGCTGTCTCCATGCGCCACCCGCGTCTGCCCACCCTCGGTCTGGCGCTGTGCCTGCCGTTCAACGCCATCGCAGCGGACGCTCCGGTGTCGCCGCCGGCCACGCCGATCCACGCCAGCAAGATCGTGCTCGTCGGCGATTCCACGACGGCCGTGCAAGGCGGCTGGGGCGGCGCATTCTGCGACCGCCACGTGGCCTCGCTCCTCGCCTGCGTCAACCTCGCGCGCGGCGGCCGCAGCACCGCCAGCTACCGCGCCGAAGGCGCCTGGGACATCGCCCTGCACGAGATGCGCGCCGGCCCGTTCGAAGCGGTCTACGTGCTGGTGCAGTTCGGCCACAACGACCAGCCGGGCAAGCCGGGCCGTTCGACCGATCTGGCGACCGAATACCCGCAGAACCTGCGCCGCTACGTCGCCGAGATCCGCGCCGCCGGCGCGCATCCGGTGCTGGTGACGCCGCTGACGCGACGGCAGTTCGAGGCCGGTCGCCTGCTCGACGATCTCGCGCCCTGGGCCGAGGCCACGCGCGTGGTCGCACGCGAGCTCGATGTCCCGCTGGTCGACCTGCACGCGCGCAGCCGCGATCTCGTGCAGGGCATGGGGCCGGTCCTGGCGATGCGCGCCGCGCAGCGACCTGCATCGCCCGGGCAGGTCGTTGCCGCGCAGGCCGGCACGACGATCGGCACGCCGCCCCCGGCCACGCCCGCAGCGGCAACGTCGGATGCGGCGATGACCGCCGTGCCCGCGCCCGTCGCCACGCAGGACAACGCCGCCGCCGAACCCATGGGCCAGGCCAGGCTGGCGTTTGACTACACCCATCTCGGCCCCGAAGGCGCCGCATTGTTCGCCGCGATCGTCGCCGACGAACTCGCGCAGCAGGTGCCGGCGTTGCGGCGGAACCTGATTCCATAGGCGCAGACGCCCGCAGGCCTGACGCGACGCCGGAAGCACGACAGTCCGGGCACAACGCGACCACTGACCGGTCCGCAACTTGCGTGCAGGAGCGCGCTTGCGCGCGAACGAGGCTCTACCGGGAACGCGGCATCGCGCGCGAGCGCGCTCCTACAGAAAATCGGTTTCCCCGCAGGCAAGCGCTCGCGCGATAGCCGCGCTACCGGAGCACGCTCCCGCGTGCGCGTGCGCGCGCATGCCGGAACGGCCGCAGGCACTCACGCCTCTGCGCGGCCATCCCGCGCCGCGTTCCCGTCCATCGGCCCGATGCCACCCGCGCGCCCGCGCGGATCGCCGTCCCCTCGGTCCGAAGACCGCACGGACGGCCTGCATCAACGCACGTCGGCGACGTTGTTGCGCCGCGTGATTTCCTCGCCATCCGCCGGCAGCGCGATGCGCACGCGGCCGCCGCGCGGATCGACACCCGCTGCAGGCGCGAGCCGCAGCGTCGCGTTGCGCGGGCGCAGATCGAGCGGCGCATCGAGCGCGGGGATCTCGGCTCGCGCGAGTTCCCGGCCGCGCGCGTCCTCGAGGATCGCGACACCACCTGCGGCATCCGCATGGCCGAGACTGTGCACCGTCACCTCGACCGCACCGTCGACCACGCGCACGTCGCCGCGACCGATGCCGATGTCGGCACGCGTTTCCACCGGCGTACCGGCTTCGACCAGCTCGAACTCGAACACCTGGGTCTGGCCAGCGGCGAACGCCAGATCCACCGACCTGCTGGATTCCAGCGTCACCTCGCGCGTCTGCGCGCGACCGTCGATGGCCTCGTCGCCAGTGCGGTCCACGCCGCTGGTGATGCGCCAGCGGCCGGGCGCGACGTTCCAGCCCGTCATCGCCACCTCGGCACCGCGCGCGCCGGTGTTGTGGGCGATGACCTTGAACGCCTCGCGCGACGGCGCCGACACCAGCAGCGCAACGGTTTCCGCCTGCGCGTCGTCGGCGAAACGCCAGCTCACCGTGTGGCCCGGATACGTGGTGTTGCGCTTGAGCGCGAGCCCGCCCAGACGCGCGCGCTGCAGGAATTCGCTGGGCGCCTCGACACGATCCGACCACCAGTGGCCTTCGGTGTTCATGTATTCGCGCATCGCCTTGGCCTGGATGCCCTCGGCATGCAGTGCTTCCAGATAGGCCTTGTCGCCGGTCTGCTGCCAGGCGAACACGCTCTGCACGCCGGTGTCGCCGCTGTCGGCCGACTGCTGCAGGCGCTTGCCCCAGTCCTCGCGCCTGCCGAGCACGTCGACGTAGTTCTCGGCCAGATTCGACAGACCCGCCGGCCCGCTGCGGTCCACGCGGTACTGCAGCGGCTGCAGGTACTTGGCGTCCCCGGTCCAGCGCCACGCCGCCCAGTAGAGGTGCATGGTGTCGGCGCCACCGGAACCGTCGAACAGATCGCCGCCGCGGCGCTCGCCCGTCGCCCAGTTGATCTCGTTCGGCAGCTGCCAGGCGCCCTTGTCGTCGGTGTAGGCGTGGGCGAGATAGCCATCGGCCAGGCCGGTGATCATCGCGCGGCTGGTCGGATCGGCATTGAACACGCCGAGCACGAAGGCCGGATGCAGCACCGGGAACGAATACGGCTTCTGCCACTGCCAGCGCGGCTCGCGGTAGACCTTGTTGCCGCCGAACCAGTTGCTCGAGAACAGCACGTGGCCCTGCGGATTGCGCAGCACGATCTTCTCGTCGAGATCGCGCACGGTGTCCATCAGCCGCGTCATGCTCAGCGGATCGCCCCAGTTGAGCAGCACCATCGCGCTGTTGGTGTTGATGCCTTCCTCGTAGGCGTGCAGCTCGTCGGTCTCGATCTTCGACAGGCCGCCGGCGAACATGTCGTTGGCGTACGCCGCGTCGGCCAGCGCGGTGATCGAGGCGTTGAGCTTGTCGGGGATCACGCCCATCAGCGCCAGGCCCGGCCACTGCTGCGACAGATCGCTGTCGTCGGAAATGCCGCCGCCGAAATCGCCGTATTCCACCTGGCGCTCGTCGATCCACCACTCGACGAAGCGGCGTACGGCCTTGAGATCCTCGAGCTGGCGGAAGGCCCACAACGGCACGCCTTCGGGCGGTTCGGGCTGCTCGAACGGCGGCCGGCCCTGGCTGTTGTAGCTCATGTAGTTCCAGTACAGCCGGCCGAGCGCGTGGCCCGGGTCGACGCGCAGCAGATCGCTGATGTCCGCATACGCACGCGCGTACAGGCGCTGGCGCTTGGACGTCGTGTGTTCCTCGACCAGAAAGCCCCAGTTGTCGCGGACCTGGTTGAAGCGATCAGTGACGTGCTCGGCAATCGCCTCGTCGCGCGGCTTGTAGACCATGCGCACTTCGGCGCCGTCGAGCGCGGCCGCATCGAAGCCCGGTGCGGCCGAGGCGATGCTGATCCACAGGCTGTCGTCGGTGAGAATGCGGTCGCGCAGATCCAGCCACAGCGTGCGCGCCTCGCCCGGGCGCACCGACACCGACACGTCGATCATGTCGCGCGCCGGCCAGATCGGATCCTTGATGCGGATGTTGAGCGGGATCGCCGGCGCGCCGTCGACGGTGTGCGTCGCCGGCAGGTCCAGCGCGGGAATGTCGATGGCGATGCCGTCGAGCCCGTCGTACATGTTCTCCCAGCTGTGCGCCCAGCTGCGGATCAGCGGCTGCGCGGCGGGCGCATCGCCGATGCCGGACGGAACCAGCACGTGCACGACCGGCTGCGTGGCCGCTGCCGACGGCGTCGCCCCGCGCGCGCGGAACGCCGCGCGGCCCGGCAGCGCCAGCACCGTGCTGCGTTCGTCCGGTGCGAAGCGGCCGTCGATGAAGGCGCGCAGGTCGGCGAGATTGGTGTAGTCGACCTCGGCGTTGCTGCGGATCGTGTAGGCCTGCGTGACCGAGCCTTCCGGCTCGGCGGCATCGCTGACGTGATAGGCCCAGATTTCCTGGATCGGGGTTTCCTGCGCGGTGTTGGCGAAGCGCAGATGGCCGCCCTGCTTCGTCTCGAAGCTGTCGACGCTGCGTACCACACCCTGCGGCCGCGAGAACAGCGCCTGCCGGTCGTCGTCACCGGTGCCGTACGTCGCCTCGCCGTAGGCCGCGCCGCGGATCTCGACCCGATTGACCGGCTCGTCGGGCAGCGTCAGATCGAGCGCCTTGCCGCCGTCGACATAGGTGTCCCAGTCGGGCAGCTGGAAGTAGTCGTCGCGCCCGCGCAGCCGCGAGCGGTTGTAGACGCCCGGCCACGTGGTTTCGGCGATGCCGTCGGTGGCCTTCCACATCCACTGCTTCAGGTCCCTGGTGTCGGTGAATTCGATCTTGCGGATCGATGTCGTCGGCGTGGCCAGCAGCGGCGGCGCCGCGCCGTCCTGCCAGCCGTGGCGGAACGCCCACGCCGCAGCCCGATCGCCATCACCGACGGCGCTCGTCGGTGCGCGGAAGCTGCGCAAGGCCTGCACGCTTGCCGCGTCGAGCATCCGGTCGTAGATGCGGATGTCGTCGAAATCGCTGCCACGCAGGAAGTTGTAGCGGCTCTGCACCTGGTGCGGCGCCAGCACGCGCGCCGCGAGGCCGAACTGGTCGAGGCCCGCGTCGTAGTCGAACGAGGCCTGCGCGTTCGCCGGACGATCCTCGCGCGCGACTTCGCGGCCGTCGATGTACAGGCGCACGCCGACCGCCTCGTCCCACGCGAACGCGACGTGGGTCCACGCGTCGGGCGCCGGCAGCGCGTCGAGTCGGAACGACACGCGCGAACGCGCGAGATTCGCATCGGTGACGAAGGCATCGAAGCCGTGCCCGTTCCAGTCGATGCGCAGCCAGGCCATGTCCCAGCTGCTGTGGTCGGCGTAGCCGACGCGGAAGATCACGAACGGCGCCTCGCCGACCGCGTCGCGCGAGCGCCAGAAGAAGCCGAGGGTGCCGCGCTGCGCCTGGATGTTGCCGGGCGCGTCCCAGGCCAGCACGCCGTCATCGTCCCATTCGATCGCACCGCCACGCACGCCGCTGTCGACCAGTCGCACCTTGTCCTTGAAGTTCGGCACCGGCTCGCCGGCCGCGGTGTCGGCGACGACATCCTGATCGGCCGACACGTGGAACAGCAGGGTCGGCGCGGCATCGGCCGCGAACGCGGGCGTGGACAGCGCCAGCGCGAACGCGGTGGCGAGGACGGATCTGCGGAGCTGGCTCATGGATTCCCCTTGCACAAGAACAACAGGTCGGCGGCCATGCCGGGCGACGACGTCAGGTGCGCGCACGGCGCATTATCGGCGCGCGTCACCGCGCCGGTCCGGGCCGAGCACCAGCGCGGCAGATCGCGCGGCAGCAGCATCTCCGGCCAGGTGCCATGCCGGACGTCGCTGTCACGGCGCTGGCCGGACCGCGTATCCAGCGTAACGAGCGACCGTCGCGGTCGCCCGACCGCACGTGGCGAAAGACGCGCCCCCGCATCCGCCGCAGTCGCGACGGATGCGGGTGACGCTGGGAGTCGATGAGAGCGGGCCCGTGTGTCGACGTCGCGCCTGTCGTCCGCGACATCGCGAGGGCCGTGCGGCACGGACCGGAACGGCGAGAGCGCTGGTTGCGGGCGTCGCGATGTCGAGACGTCACGGGCGCCGGAGGATGCGTGCCGGTCACGGCCGACAACACGGCACGCGGATGACGGTGCGCGCGCCGGCTCCGTCGTCGACGCCCTCGCCCCGGTGACGCATCGCAACGCCAGGGCTGGAATCGACATCGCGGCGTCGGAACACGGCGGCGGGGCGATCCCGCGGCGGGCGTGGCAGACGGAGGGACGGCATGGGTTCGCTCTCCAGGAAGGCCGGCGCGCGTCTTCGGGACGACCGGGACGAGACGACAATGGGGCGACGCAACGCCGCACACGGGAAATGACACCGATGGTCATTCGGGGCGCCAACGTAACAGCCGCGCCTGACGAGAGCATCTTGCAGCGCAACACACCGGGAGCTTGGACACACGCGTTTCCGCCTGCACCCCACGAGACGGCGATGCCGAAATCCTGCGTGGATGCGTTCGTTCCGCGCGTCCACGGGATGCGGGTATCGCATCCGCGGGCCCGTTTGCGGGTGCGGTCGAAAGAGCGCGCGGCACGACGGCGCCACGGATCCTCGCGATCGCAGTCGCCGTCGCACGTCAAAAGAAAGGCCGGGACGTCGCCGCCCCGGCCTCGTGTTCCGCCCGGATCGCGGATCAGAACTTGTAGCGCAAGCCCAGCAGGTACTGGCGACCGGTTTCGCTGTAATCCAGCGGCAGGCGCGAGCTTGCGCCGACCCACGATGCAGACGGCTCGTTGGTCAGGTTGATGCCCTCCAGGCTCAGTTCGATCTGATCGCTGATGCGATAGCGCAGCGACGCGTCGATCGTCGTCGTGCCGTCCTGGCCATGCACGTCCTCGTTGAAGCCCTGCTCCGTGCCCGGCACCTGCAGCAGGTAGTCGTCGCGGTTGGTCGCCGAGACGCGGCCGGAGAACGCCGTGCCTTCGTAGTACAGCGTCGCGTTCCACGCGTGCTTGGACAGGCCGACGAGATCGGTCTCCAGCGAGCTCGCGCCGGAAGGCAGCACGTACTGGATCTGCGAGTCGACGTAGGTGTAGTTGAGCTGCGCGCCGAAGTTGCTCCAGAGGCCCGACAGGAACGTGAAGGGCTGGGTGTAATTGGCCTCGAAGCCCTTCAGCTCGCCGCCCGGCGTGTTGAGCGGGACACTGAAGACGAAGTCGTCGTTGACAGTCGCGCCGGTACCCTCGAGCAGGCTGGCCGGCAGGCCGCTGGACGCGTAGCTGCGCACTTCGCGCGTGGTCTGCACGAAGGTTTCGATGTCCTTCCAGAACAGGCCCAGGCCCAGCATCGCGCCCTCGTCGAAGTACCACTCGAACCCGAGGTCGACGGTGTTGGCACGGATCGGATCGAGCGCCGGGTTGCCGCCGCTGACCGTACGCGCGCCGCCGCTGACGTTGACCGTCACGCCGGGCGTCAGGAAGCCGAGGCCCGGACGCGACATCACTTTCGCCGCGCCCAGACGGACCAGGAAGTCCGGGGTGACTTCGGCGACGAGGTTCATCGACGGCAGCGTGTCGCTGTACTCGCGCGATACCGTCGACACCACCGGGCTGCCGCTGGCCGTCGCGGTACCGGTCGAGGTCTGCGTGGTCTGCACGTAGCGCACGCCGAAGTTGCCCGAGAACGGGATCGCACCGAGGTCGGTCGAGAACTCGCCCTGCAGGTAGACGCCGCGGTCCTCTTCCTCGACGCTGCGGCTGTTGAGCGCACGCTCGTTGAGGGCGAACGCGCCGGAGTTGCTGTAGATGTCGAAGAACTCGGCGATGCTGTTGAAGTTCGGCACGACCCACGTGCCCGGCGAGCCGTCGATGCCGCTGAGGCTGGCCTGCCCGGTCAGTTCCGCCGGCACGATGTAGCTGCCGTCGGCGAAGGTCGGCACGCCGGTCATCGATTCCGTCGAGCGGCGCAGCTCGCGGGTCGAGAACGTGTAGTCCTTGGCCTGCACGCCACCCTTGAGGCGGAAGCCCGGGCTGATGTTCCAGTTGAAGTCCAGCTGCGCGGTGTCGAACTCGTTCTCGACGTACTGCGGGCGGATGCGGATCTCGGCCAGCGTCCAGCCGTTCGGATCGGTGGGATCGATGCCGTAGTTGAGCACCGGCTTGTAGCGGTCGCCGCGGTAGTCGTAGCTGTAACCGTCGACGTTGGTCTTGTCCATGATGATCGTCGTCTGGATCGGATTCTCGTGCTCCGACGACGAGGTGCCGACCTTGCCGGAGATCGTGAAGTCGTCGGTGACGTCGAACTTGCCGTCGAGCGTCAGCTGCGTGAACACCGTATTCCACTCGTCGTGGCGGTTTTCCGAGCGGATGTCGACATTGTCGAACTCGCCGTAGACCAGCGCGCCGCTGTCGTCGACTACGCCGTCCTGGACGATCGTTTCCGGCTTGCCGGCACCGCTACGGCTGAACGAGATCGCTTCGATGTACTTCTCGTCGCGGATCGCGTCGATCTTCGAGTACAGCCCATCGAGCGCGAATTCCAGGCGGTCGGTCGGCTTGAACTGCAGCGACGCGGTAACGCCGGTGCGCTCCTGCTCGTGCTCCATCAGCGTGTAACGCGGGAAGCGCGGATGGAAGGTGTCTTCCGACAGCGCCGGTGTGAACGGCGAGTCCGGGCTGAAGCCGCCGTTGCTCGGACCGTTGGCCCAGCGGCCGCTGCCGGAGCCCTCTTCGAGCGCCTGGCGCTCGGTGTAGGCCACGGAGAGCAGCGCGCCGAACTTGCCGTCGGCCCAGGTGTTGGAGATCAGGCCCGCGAGGCGCGGATCGGCCTTGCCGGCCATGTCGCTGTAGCTGGCCTGGCCGCTGGTGACCAGGGTGAAACCGTCGTAGTCGAAGGGACGCGCAGTGCGCAGGTCCACCGTCGCGCCGAGCGAGCCTTCCTCGACGTCGGCCGATGCGGTCTTGCGCACGATCAGCTGCGAGAACAGGTCGGATGCGAACACGTTGAAGTCGAAGCCGCGGCCGCGGTTGGAACCGCCGGACTGGTCGGACGCACCGACCGTGGTCAGCGCTTCCATGCCGTTGATGCGCACGCGGGTGCGAGATCGCACGACCCTCGCCTGCGTCGCGGGTGATGACGACGCCGGGAATGCGCTGCAGCGATTCGGCGAGGTTGAGGTCGGGGAACTTGCCGATGTCCTCGGCGACGATCGCGTCGACCACGCCGGCTTCGCCGCGCTTGATGTCCAGCGCGCGCTCGACGGACGCGCGGTAGCCCTGCACGCGCACCGTCTCCAGCTGGACCGCGCCGTCCTGCGGCGCCGTTTCCGCGATGTCGGTGTCGGCGTCCTGGGGCGCCGGCGCGGGCGTCTGCGCGAAGGCCGGCATGGCGGCCACCTGCAAGGCCAGCGCGATGCCCGTGGCGAGCAAGGTAACCGGTGTCTTTTTCGTACGGAGTGCGTGACGCATCGTGTTCCCCTCCCAGGGTTCCAACGTGACGAGCGCGCGCCTTGACGGCCGGATCGCGCTTGCTATGGTGTTCGCCGGCGCCCGAATGACACCGCGGGCCAAACGCTAGCAGAAGGCTTCCGGGGAAGCATGTTGCGGCGCGACATCCTCCAGGCCGCGCACACTGTCGGCCTCGACTCGAAAGGACGACAGCGATGGGCAAACGAATCCTGTGTTTCGGCGAACTGCTGCTGCGCCTGGGCGCCCCGGGACGCGAACCGCTGCTGCAGACGCGCGCCCTGCAGGTGCACGTCGGCGGCGCAGAAGCGAACGTCGCGGTCTCGCTGGCGCGCTTCGGGCACGACAGCGCGATGGCCGGCACCGTCGCCGACAACGCGCTCGGTGTCGCGGCGCTGGGCGAGCTGCGCCGGTACGGCGTCGATGTCTCGCGCGTGCGCCAGGTCGCCGGTCGCATGGGGCTGTACTTCCTCGCGACCGGCGCGGGCGTGCGCCCGAGCGACGTCGTCTACGACCGCGCGGGTTCCGCGTTCGCGCATGCCTCGCCCGATGCCTACGACTGGCCGGCGCTCGTCGACGGCGTCGACTGCCTGCACGTGTCCGGCGTCACGCCCGCGGTCGGTGCGTTCTGCGCGCGATCCGCGGTCGATGCGGTGCGCGCGGCGCGGGCGGCGGGCGCACTGGTCTCGTTCGACGGCAATTTCCGTCCGCGGCTGTGGGCGACCTGGGACGGCGCCCCGGACCAGCTGCTGCGCGCCCTGCTGGCGGAGGCCGATCTCGCCTTCATCGACCATCGCGACATCGACCTGGTGCTCGGCGTGGAGGCGGACGCCGATGCCGGTGCGCCGTCGATCGAGCGCACCCTGGCGGCCGCGCAGCGTGCGTTCGCAGCCTTCCCGCACCTGCAGCGGCTGGCCTGCACGCAGCGCGTGATCCACACCGTCGACGCGCAGACACTGGGCGCCCTGCTCGTCCATCGCGACGGCAGCGTGCACCGCATCGCGCCGCAGCCGGTCGACGGCATCGTCGACCGCATCGGCGGTGGCGACGCATTCGCCGCCGGCGTGCTCCACGGGGTGCTGTCGGGCATGGACGATGCCGCGGCGCTCGCGTTCGGTCACGCGGCGGCGCGCCTGAAGCACAGCATCCCGGGGGATTTCAATCTCGTCGGCGTGGACGATGTCGCCGCGCTGGTCGGCGACGGGCGCCTCGACGTCAGGCGCTGAGTCCGGCCGCGACGCGCGCGCAGGCCCTGGACCGCGCGCCGTTGCAGCGCGCGGTCCGGTCGTCTCAGAGCTCGCAGAAGCAGTAGGCGATCGCCTTGGCCGGCTTGCCCGGGGTCGGCGTCATCACGCCTTCCAGCAACTGCAGGTCGTACTCGGCGCGAGGCACGACGCGCGCCAGCAGGTCGCGCGCGAATGCGCTCTCGCCGCCCAGCAGCGCCTGACCCAGGCTGCCGCCGATGAAACCCGACAGGAAGCGCCCGAACGGCGTCGCGGCCTTCTCGACGTAACGCACGCGCCAGTTGCCTTCGGTGCTCAGACCGGCCAGTTCCGCGGCCTTGTCCGTCGCCATGCGCAGGCCGCCGAGCTCGTCGACGAGCCCGCGCTCCAGCGCCTGGGTCCCGCTCCAGACGCGGCCACGCGCGACCTCGTCGATCTGCGCCACGTCGCGCTCGCGCGCCTCGGCGACCTTGCCGATGAAGTTGCGGTAGCCGCGGTCGATGACCGACTGGATCACCTGCCCGACCTCGGGATCGAGCTCACGCGACAGGTCGAAGGCGCCTGCGAAGCGGGTCGTGCCGACGCCGTCGGTGCGCACGCCGATCTTCTCCAGCGTGCGCGGGAACGTCGGCACCAGCGCGAAGATGCCGATGGAGCCGGTGATCGTCGACGCGTCGGCGTAGATGCGATCGGCGTTCATGCTGACCCAGTAGCCGCCCGATGCGGCGACGTCGCCCATCGACACCACGACCGGCTTGCCGGCGGCCTGCAGTGCCTCGACCTCGCGGCGGATCTGCTCGGATGCGAAGACTTCGCCGCCGCCCGAATCCACGCGCAGCACGACGGATTTCACGTGCTCGTCGTCGCGCGCTTCGCGCAGCAGGGCCGACGTCGACTCGCCGCCGATCGTGCCGGGCGGCTGCTCGCCGCCGGTGATGCCGCCCTCGGCGACGACGACGGCCACGGTGTCGCGGCGGTCGGCAGCCCCGAGCGTCGGCTCGACATGCGCGAGGTACTCGCCCATCGAGATCTGGCGGAAGCCGCCTTCGGCGTCCTCGTCGGCGACGCCGCGTTCGACCAGCAGGTTCTCGATCTCCTCGCGCGTCTTCAGGCCGTCGATCAGCTTGTGGTCCAGCGCGTACTGGGCGAGATCGCCGCCCGCCGCGGCGATGCCGGCCGGCAGCGCGTCGATGTCGGCATTGATGGTCGCCGGATCGAGACCGCGCGCGGCGGCGATGTCGGCGATGTGCCGCTGCCAGATGTCGTTCATCCAGTACAGGTCGGCTTCCTTGGCCTCCGGCGACGCGCCGTCGAGAATGTAGGGCTCGGCGGCGGACTTGTATTCGCCGACCTTGAACAGGTGCATGTCGACTTCGAGCTTGTCGGCCAGTGCCTCGCGGTAGTACTGGCGGTAGCCGCTGAGGCCCTCGAGCATCAGTCCGCCTTCGGGATCGAGATAGATCTCGTCGGCCTGCGCGGCGAGCAGGTACTGCTGCTGGCCGTAGTACTCGCCGTAGGCCACGACCTGTTTGCCGGCCGCGCGCACCGCGGCGATCGCGTCGGCGACCTCGCGCATCGATGCATAGCCGGAGAACGTCAGGCGGTCGGTCCGCAGCAGCACGCGCTCGATGCGGTCGTCCTCGCGCGCGGCGTCGAGCGCGCGCAGCAGATCGCGCAGCTGCACTTCGCCCACGCCGCTGCCGCTGTTCTCGGCCAGCGCGCGCATGAAGGGATCGGTGCGGTACTGCTCGACCAGGGCGCCTTCGGGCGCGAGCACCAGCGTCGAGCGTTCCAGCAGCGGCGCCGGGCGGGAACCGCCGCCGATGATGGCGAACAGCACGATCAGCGCGACCAGGAAGATCAGGCCGAAGAACAGCAGGTTCAGCGCCAGCCGGCGGATGAAGTTCATGCCGTCCCAGAGGCCGACGAAGAAACGCGACAGCGGGGCGCGGGGGGGTGGGACGGTACTCATGCGGGGGTGCGACTCCATTGGATGACGTGTGGCGGGCGGGGGCGTGGCCTGGCGCGTCGCGACGACGGCCGCCGGCCCCGATGGCCGATCCACGCAGGCAGCGTACCGGGCCGCCACGCCGAATGCATGGGCCTGACGTCACCGTGCCGCGGCGGCACGGTGCTGGGATTCAGTGCGGTGGCACGCCGGCCGCGACCCGGCGGCTCGACCGCAGGAAGCGCGCGCCCAGCAACACCGCGGCGACCGTGAGGCCGGCGATCAGGCCGATCCACATGCCCTGCGGCCCCCAGCCCAGGCCGAGCCCGAGCCACGCGCCGAGCGTCATGCCGATGCCCCAGTAGGCGATGCCCGCGAGCACCATCGGCATCCGCGTGTCCTTGAGGCCGCGCAGCGCGCCGGCCGACAGCACCTGAATGCCGTCGGGAAACTGGAACGCGGCGGCGTAGAGCAGCAGCGCGCCGGCGAGCGTCACCACCGCGGCGTCCTGGGTGTAGATCCGCACGACGTGGTCGTGCCCCAGCAGCAGCGCGATGCCGGACACGGTCTGCGTCGCCAGCACCAGCACCAGACCGGCGAACCCGGCCTGGCGCACGCCGCGCGCGCCGAGGCCGCGTCCGAGCGCGTGCCCCACGCGCACCGTCGTCGCTTCGGCGAGGCCGAAGGGAATCATGAAACACAGCGCCGCGACGTTGATCGCGATCTGGTGCGCGGCGGCCTCGATCTGGCCGAGCCGGCCGATCAGCAGCGCGGTCACGACGAACAGGCTGCCTTCCATCGTCACCGTCACGCCGATCGGCAGGCCGGTGCGCAGCAGCCCGCGGATCGGCGGCCACCGCGGTGGATCGAATCGGGTGAACAGCCCGAATGCGGCGAAGCGCTTCGACACCGCCAGATACACCGCGAACGCCAGCGCCTGCGCCCACATCATCAGCGCCGACGCGAGGCCCAGCCCGCCTGCGCCGCGCTCGGCGAACGGCCCCCAGCCGAAGGCCAGCACGTAGCCCATCGGGATCAGCAGCAGCAGACCGCCGAAGCCGAAGGCCATCGTCGGCAGCGTCCAGTGCAGGCCGTCGCTGAGGTAGCGCATGCAGTAGTACAGCGTCAGCGCCGGCACGCCCCAGCGGATGCCGTGCAGGAAGGCGCTCGCGCCGGGCAGGATTTCCGGCGCGATGCCCAGCGGGCCGAGCGCGCCGACCAGCAGCGTGAGCATCGCGAACAGCAGCAGGCCGAGCGCGGCCGCGAGCCACAGGGCCTGCCGGAACAGCGGGCCGACCTCGGCCTGCCGGCCGCTGCCGTCGAGCTGCGAGACCGACGGCGGCAGGGCCATCAGCGTGCCCATCGGGATCATCATCGGCAGCCAGAAGATCGCGGTGCCGACCGCGACCGCGGCCAGGGTCGTGGTGCCGTGGTGGCCGGCGATGACGCTGTCGACGAAGCCGATCAGGCCGGTGGCGAGATGGCCGAGCACCAGCGGCGCCGCCAGCACGGCAGTGCGGCGCACTTCGGAGCCGAAGCGCGGAAAATCGGGAGAGGCGGACATAGGACAGGCGGATCGGGCGACTTCGGCAGCGCGTACGGACCGGTGCGTGCGCTGGCGCCGGGGCGCGCAGGACCGGTATTTTAAGCGTGAATGCGCAGGCCGGGGGAATCCACCGGATCGGCCCGCGCCTCCGGCGGCCGCCACGCGGCCCTCGCCCCGCGCCACCTTGCCCAGGAACCGCCTCCGCATGTCCCACGCGCCCGCCACCGATGCCGCAGCCGCGACCTGCGAGAACTGCCAGACGCCGCTGCAGGGCGACTTCTGCCACCGCTGCGGCCAGTCCACGCACAGTCCGGTGCGCCACGTCGGGCATGCGGTGGAGGAAGTGTTCGAATCCTTCTGGCATCTGGACGGGCGGATCTTCCGCACCGTGCGCGACCTGTTCGTACCGGGCCGCATCGCCGAGCGCTATCTCGCCGGCCACCGCGTGCGCTACGTCGCGCCGATGCGGCTGTTCGTGATCCTGACCCTGCTGACCTTCTTCGTCGCCAAGTTCGTCGTGCAGGACGCGATGCTGGGTTTCGATCCCGGCAGCGTGGTGCAGACCACCGACACCCGCGAGGATTTCGACCAGGCGGAAACGGTCGCCGAGGTCGTCGCGCTGCGCGAATCCGCGCTGGCCGACATCGCCGAAGCGCGGCGCATTACCGGTGCCATTCCCGGCGCCACGCCGCAGCTCGCCGCCGCAGAAGACCTGGTCCGCGACCAGGCGCGCCAGCGCATCGAGGCGCTGGCACCGGGCGACGAGATCGCGGCCGCCGCGGCCGGGACGGCGACGCCCGAGGCCACCCCGTCCGCGGAGGCGGGATCCACCCCGACCGCTGCACCCGATGGCGACGCGGCGTCCGGACGCCGGAACCCGCCGACCATCGGTGGCCCCGTCGGCGAGCGCATCGAACGCAACCTGGCGCGCCTGCGCAACGACCCCGGCGCCTTCAGCGCCGCGCTGCTCGGCGTCGCGCCGACGGCGCTGTTCATCCTGATGCCGCTGTTCGCGGTGCTGCTGAAACTGTTCTACGTGTTCCAGCGGCGGCTCTACCTCGAACACGTGGTCATCGGCCTCTACAGCCACGCGGCGCTGATGCTCGGCCTGCTGCTGGTGTTCGTCTGCGCGCTCGTCACGCCGTGGCTGACCCCGCGCGCCGCCTGGGCCGCGCGTGGCCTGGGCTGGCTGCAGGCGCTGCTGCTGTGGGCGATGCCGGTGTATCTGCTGGTGATGCAGAAGCGGGTCTACGGCCAGTCGTGGCCGTGGACGCTGGTGAAGTTCGCGGTGATCGGCCAGCTCTACTTCGCGCTGTTCCTCAGCGTCGCGGTGCCGATGGCGGGCTACGCGCTGTACGCGCTGTAGCGTCGGCTCAGGGCGTCACGCGGTCGCGCAGCCAGGCGTCGCGCTGGTCCACGGGGACCGCGAGCCACTCGCGTCGCAATGCCTCGCGCTCCTGCGGCGGGGTGCGCTGCGCGAGCACCGCCAGATCGTCGCGGGCCTGCGCCGACATCGCCCGCAGCGCCAGCACCGCGTCGTCGTGCTGGTCGGCCGGCATCGCCGTGAACAGCGCATGCAGGCCCGGCCACGCGGCGCCGAGCGTCGGCCCCAGCAACCAGCCGCGTTGCATGCCGAGATCGAGTGCGTCGAAACGCGCGCGCAGCGCCAGGCGCTCGTCCCCGGGCAGCGCCGCGTAGCGCGCTTCCGCGGCCTGCAGGCGCATGCGCTCGGCATGCGGCAGGGCCTGCACGGCCTGCCAGGCTTCGCGGCGGCGGGCACGTTCCGGATCGGGCAGCGCGTGCCATTCGGCGACGCGCGCCGCGAGCGCCTGGCGCTGCGCCGGCGTCATCGCATCGAGCCGCGCGGCGCGCGTGGTCAGGCGCGTCCGGTCCGGCGCCGGCAGCGCGTCCCAGCCGGCGATCGTGGCCGGCAGCGCGAACGCACCGGTGCACGCGAGCAGCGCGACGGCCGCGAGCGCGAGACGCGGGCGCCGCAGGTCAGAGGCCGGCATCGGTGGTCTCCAGTTCGGCGGTGTCGGTCGGCGGCGGCGCGGCCGTGTCGACGTCCTCGACGACCACGGGCACGTCCAGATGCACGGCCAGCCATGCATGGAAGGCCGGGTCGGTGCGCCAGGCAGCGGTATCGGGTTCGAGCAGCAGTTCCAGGTCGCGCTCGGTCAACAGGGATAGCGCGTCGTCGAAACGCGCCTGCGGCTCGGCGGCCTCGCCCAGCGGTTCGACCCGGATGATGTCGTCGTCGCCGCGCTGCGCCGCGCTCCAGGGCCACCACCAGGTCGCCGCGAGCGCCAGCGCCGTCGCGACGGCGACGGCGGCCACGGCCGGCAACACCCAGCGCGGACGCGGCGCGTCGACGGGCGGGGCGATGTCGGTCGTCGACACATCGGGCGTGTCCGCCTGCGGGCGTGCGATCGGGAACCGCCGCAACTCCGGAACCGCGCCGTGCAACGCGGCCTCGCGCATCGCCGCCAGCCGGGTCAGCCGGTCCGGCGGCAGCGCGCGGATCGCGCCCTGCACCGTGTCGGCCAGCGCCCGCCACGCGGCGGCATCGGGGGCGCCGTCGCCCTGGTGCGGCAGTGCGCGCTGCAGGCCCAGGCGATAGGTCGCACGTGACACACCGAGCACCGTCGCCGCGTCGTGTTCGGTCAGGCCCGCGACCAGACGCAGCAGCACCGTGACCCGCGGGCCGCCGCTGAGGCCCTCGAGCGCAGGCAGGCCGTCGCCGGCCAGCGGCGCCGGGGCGCGCAGCGCCGGCGCGGCCAGCAGCAGCCCCCAGAAACGCCGCGGCCATTCGGTGAAGACGGCGGTCGCCGCGAGTCCGGTGAAATCGGCCATCGCGTTGGCCAGCGCGGCATCGCCGGTCTCGATGTCGCCGCACTGCCACTGCGCGAACAACGCCGCGCGCCGCTCCACGCCGCGCAGGAAGGCGGTGACGGCGGAGGACAGGCCGGGCGGGGGCGACGGGGTGGCTGTGGTCATCGGGAACTGCGGTGCGGACGGGGAATCATAACGAGACCGCGGTCGCATCCGCGCCTTGACAGACCGGACCGATGACGTTCCACAGCTGTTTTCTAGGGGAAACGTTGTGCACAGGGTTCACAACCCTGTCATTTCGCTGAAAGTCCAAGCCTTGCGCCGCCGCATGACAATCATGTTTCACGGATAACCTGTTGATAGAAATAAGGATATTCCGTTTGGCACTTTTTTGTCCAAACCATCGGCGAGGGCCTGCAATCCGGCACTTCGATCCTCGCGCAGGCGTTCATGCACAGGCTTATCCACAGGTCGTGTGGATAAGCACAAACCTCCTTTCGCATCCGGCACTTGCGGCCGATACATGCGGAGCCCGACAGGTAAGGCCTGCAAGCTGCCACGCGTGCCGCGACGCCGGCCCCAGTCGCTAGAATCCGGGGGTGTCCATCCCCGATCGCATCCTCCGCGTCGCGCTGCCGGTGCCGCTGCCGCGCCTGTTCGATTACCGCGCCCCGACGGCGGGCGATGTCCCCTCTGCGGCCGATGTCGGCCGCCGCGTGCGCGTGCCGTTCGGGCCGCGGGAGCTGGTGGGAGTCGTCGCCGCGGTCGAGCCGCCCGGTGTCGCGCTGCAGGGCCCCGATGCGCCGGCATTGCGCGCGGCGCTGGCCTGGCTCGACGACGCCGCCCTGCTGCGCGGCGAGCTGGCCGACTCCCTGCGCTGGCTGGCGCGCTATACCCATGCGCCGCTCGGCGAAGTGCTGGCGACCGCGCTCCCTGCCAGCCTGCGGCGCGGCGACGCGCTGCCGGAGACCCATGCCTGGGCGTGGCGGCTGACCGAAGCCGGCTCGACCGCGCTGCCCGGGCTCAAGGCCGGCGGCCGCCCACGCCGGTTCGCCGAGCTGCTGCAGGCCGCGCCGCGCGACGAGGAGGCGCTCGATCCCCTGCTCGCCGGCTGGCGCAGCGCGGCGCGCACCCTGGCGGCGCGTGCCCTGGTCGAACGGATCGCGATCCCCGCCTCGCAACTGGTCCCGGTGCCGCAGGCAGGCCCCGCCCTGCACGACGAACAGCGCGCGGCGGCCGATGCGGTGCGCGCCTGCAGCGGCTTCGCCGCGCTCCTGCTCGACGGCGTGACCGGCAGCGGCAAGACCGAGGTCTACCTGCAGGCGATCGCCGATTGCCTCGCGCGCGGTCGCCAGGCCCTGGTGCTGGTGCCCGAGATCGGCCTCACGCCGCAGACACTGGCGCGCTTCCGCGCGCGCCTCGGCGTGCCCGTGCACGCCCTGCACTCGGGCCTCAACGATGCCGAACGCGCGCGCGTCTGGGCCGCTGCGCTGCGCGGCGAGGCGCGGGTGGTCGTCGGCACGCGCTCGGCGATCTTCGTCCCGCTCCCCGACGCCGGCCTGATCGTCATCGACGAAGAGCACGACGGCAGCTACAAGCAGCAGGACGGCATCCGCTACCACGCCCGCGATTTCGCCCTGGTGCGCGGCAAGGCGCTGGACGTGCCGGTGCTGCTAGGCAGCGCGACGCCGTCGCTGGAATCGCTGCAGAACGCGGTCGCGGGCCGCTACCGGCACCTGCGGCTGTCGCATCGGGCCGGCGCGGCGCGGCCCCCGGTCGTGCGCGTGCTCGACGTGCGCAAGCGGCCGCTCGAGGCCGGCCTGTCGCCGGACCTGCTGACGGCGATCGCCGGCGCGCTCGCGGCCGGCGGCCAGGTACTGGTGTTCAAGAACCGCCGCGGCTACGCGCCGGTCCTGCTGTGCCACGACTGCGGCTGGAGCGCGCACTGTCCGCGCTGCAGCACGCCCGAGCATGCGCGGCCGATGACCGTGCACGCCAGCGGGCGCCGCCTGCAGTGCCACCATTGCGGCCACCGCGCGAGCGCGCCACTGTCCTGCCCCGACTGCGCCAGTCTGGGCCTGCAGCCGCAGGGCGTCGGCACCGAACGCATCGAGGAACTGCTCGCTGCACGCTTCACGGACGTACCGGTGCTGCGCATCGATCGCGGCAGCACCCGCGGCAAGGACGCGCTGGCGAAGATCTTCGACGATCTCGGCACCCGGCCCGGCATCCTGATGGTCGCCGTCGTCGGCATCGACGAGGGCCTGTTCTCGGCGGATTTCCGTGCCAGTGAGAAACTCGCGCAACTGCTGATCCAGGTCGCCGGCCGCGCCGGTCGCGCCGACAAGGCGGGTCTGGTGCTGTTGCAGACCCATCATCCCGAGCACCCGCTGCTGCAGACGCTGATCCAGGGCGGTTACCACGCCTTCGCCGGTGAGGAACTGCAGCAACGCGAGGCCGCCGGGTTCCCGCCGTTCGCGCCGCTGGCCCTGTTGCGCGCCGAGTCCACGCACGCCGAGCCGCCGATGACATTCCTGCACGCGGTGCGCCAGGCGTTGGCGCCGCATATTCGCGCGCGCACGGGCGATCCCGCGCAGCCCGCCGTGTGGATCGACGGCCCGGTCGCCGCGCCGATGCCGCGCCGCGCCGGCCTCTACCGCGCGCAACTGCTGCTGACGGCCGCGCAGCGTCGCGACCTGCACGGCGTGCTCGACGCCGCGCTGGTCGACATCCACGCCCTGCCGACCGCGCGCAAGACGCGCTGGTCGCTGGATGTCGATCCGGTGGATCTGTACTGAGGCACGCCTCGTGCTGCGGCATGCAGGCGCGACGCCGCCAGACCTGCGTCCCATCAAGCGAGGCAATCGCGCGCGAGGGCGCTCCTATCGGAACCTGAGCTCCGACTCATGCGCAGCGGGCTCGATGGCACTTGACGTTCAGTCGGTCGCCTTCTTCGTCCTGCGCCCGCGCGATCGCGACGCGGACGTCGCCGCGGCCTTCGGCGCCTCGCGGATTTCCACCGCCTGGCCGGCGCGTCGCACCTCGAACAGATCGATCGCCTCGATCAGGGCGCTGAGGTTGCGGTAGCCGTAGTTGCGCGCGTCGAACGAGCCCTGGTTGCGCACGTGGCTGCCGACCGTGCCCAGATGCGACCAGCCGGCATCGTCGGCGCCCGACGACACCGCGCTGCGCAGCAGCTGCACCAGCTCGCGATCGGCCTGCAGCTGCGCGGCGGTCTTGGGCTTGATCGCGCCGCCGCTGTCGTCGTCGACCGATGCGCCGAGTTTCTCCAGATACAGGAACGTCGAGCACGCCTTGACGAAGGGCGTCGGCGTCTTTTCCTGGCCGAAGCCGTAGACGCTGTAGCCGTCGTTGCGCAGGCGCATGACCAGCGGCGTGAAATCGGCATCGCTGGACACGATCGCGAAACCGTCGAGGTTGCGCGCGTACATCAGGTCCATCGCGTCGATGACCATCGCCATGTCGGACGCGTTCTTGCCGGTGCTGTAGGCGAACTGCTGGATCGGCCGGATCGCGTATTCGTGCAGCACCTTCTCCCAGCCCGACAGGTGCTGGCTCTTCCAGTTGCCGTAGGCGCGGCGCACGTTGGCGACGCCGTGGCGGGCGACCTCGGCGAGGATCACGTCGATCTTCGCGGCGGGCGCGTTGTCGGCATCGATCAGCAGCGCGATGCGTTTTTCGGAATCGAGGCGGGGGTCGCTCATGTCAGTCCTGTCGTGCGGAAAAGAGGCGCTTGGCGCACCGCACAGTGTAGGCGCGGCCGCGGACGCATGCGCCGCGACACGGGACCGGGCGCAGGCGCGCCTAGGCTGTCCAGGGGCCTTCGAACAGTTCCCGCGCCATGACGATCGCGTCCTCGCGGCCGTTGTGCGCCGGGTAGTAACGCGGGCGCCGGCCGATCTCGTTGAACCCTTCGTCGTGGTACAGCGCGATCGCATGCGGGTTCGACGGTCGCACTTCGAGGAACACGCGCTGGGCCTGGTGGCGCCGGGCGATGTCGACCAGCGCGCGGAACAGCAACCGGCCGTGGCCGCGCCCCTGGGCCTCGGGATCGATGCAGACGTTGAGCACGTGCGCTTCGCCGGCGGCGATGCTCAGCACGCCGTACCCGAGGATGCCGTCGGCGTCGTGCAGCACCCACGCGGGATAGCCCGCCGCCAGGCAGTCGTGGAAGATGCCGACCGTCCACGGGAACGGATACGCGCGCCGCTCGATCGGCATGATGAGGTCGAGATCGTCGACACGCATCGGCCGCAGCGCCGATGCGGCGGCCGGCGTTCCGCTGGCGCGCGCGCTCATTGCGGGGCGCGTCCCCGTGCGGCGCGCAGACGCCGCAGCGTGGGCCACAGCGCGCGCTTGGCCGGCGCCTGCCGCAGCGCCGCGAGGGAACCGACGCTGCGGTAGACAGCACCGGCATCGTCGGCCGCGCGGTCGCGGCCCGCCGCCTGCAGCAGCGCATCGAGCAGCGGATCGTCCGGCAACGGGGGCGCGTCGGGCGCGCCCGACTGCACGGTGTAGCGCGTGTGCCCGAGCGCATCCAGCACCGCGCACTGCAGGCCGTCCCAGCTCACGCGGTCGGCTCGGCCGGTGGCGTACGGCGACGGCGGTACAGCCACAGCCCCGGGCCCGACAGCGCGTACAGCGTCGCCGCGGCGAGCAGGGTCTTGGGCGGATCGATCCACAGCGCGATCAGGACGCCGACCGCGACGACCAGCGCCACGAACGGCACGCGATCGGAACGCGGGCCGGTGCCACCGCCCTTGAAGCTGCTGTAGCGGATCCGGCTGACCATCAGCAGGCCGCAGACCACGGTCACCGCCAGCGCGAAGAAACGCAGTTCCTCGCCAACGAAACCGAGTTCGTGGCAGGTCCAGACGAAACTCGCCATCACGCCGGCCGCGGCCGGACTCGCGAGACCGATGAAATAACGCTTGTCGACCGTCGCGACCTGGCTGTTGAAGCGCGCCAGCCGCAGCGCCGCGCACGCGGCATAGAGAAACGCACCGAGCCAGCCGATCTTGCCGAGGGTCGTGCCGTCGAGCCGCAGCGACAGCAGCGCCCAGTGATACATCACCAGCGCCGGCGCCATGCCGAAACTGATGAGGTCGGCCAGCGAGTCGTACTGCACGCCGAATTCGCTCTGGGTATTGGTCAGCCGCGCGACGCGGCCGTCGATGCCGTCGAGGATGCCGGCGACGAAAATCGCGATGCACGCCGCGGTGAACCGGCCCTGCGAGGCGGCGATGATCGCGAAGAAACCCGCGAACAGTCCCGCGGTCGTGAAGAGGTTCGGCAGCAGATAGATGCCGCGGCCACGGCGGGGGGTCGGATCGGGTGCGCTCATCCGGCGAGTGTAGCGCCTGGGAGCGCGGCGTCGCCGCGGCGGTTGCGCGCGTCGCCCGGGAGTGCTGGAATCGCGACTTTCCTGCGCGCCTCCGGAGCCCGCCATGCGTCGTCTGCCCTGCCTCGTCGTCGCGTTGCTCGCCGTCGCCGCCCTGCCCCTCGCCGCCAGCGAGGTCTACAGCTGGAAGGATGCGCGGGGCGTGACCCATTATTCGCAGACACCGCCACCGGCCGGCACCAAGTTCACGCTGCGCAACGTCAGCGCCGGCGGCGCGTCGACCGCCACCGCCGCGGCCACGCCCGCCGCGGCGCCGGTCGCCAGCGTGGCGGACGCCGCGGGCCAGGCGACGTCGCAGTGCGAACTCGCCCGCGCCAACATCGTCGCGCTGCAGGGCGAGGCACCGGTCAGCCAGACCGGCGCGGACGGCACGGCGCGGACGCTCGATCCGGCCGAACGCAGCAACCAGCTGGAGCTGGCCCAGGCCGCGGTCCGCGCCTACTGCAGCTGACCCGGCAGGAGCGTCGTCCATCCGCGCCGCAGCGCGGGTCGCGGCGGAGTCGCGTGGCACAATGGCCGGCCCTCGTCCGAGCCAGATGCCGCCGATGCGCCTGTCGCAGTTCCACCTCCGTACCGAAAAGGAAACGCCCGCCGAAGCCGAAGTCATCAGCCACAAGCTGATGCTCAAGGCCGCCGCTGGGCCTGCGGGTGCTGCGCAAGGTCGAGACGATCGTGCGCGAGGAAATGGATGCCGCCGGCGCGGTCGAACTGCTGATGCCGTCGGTGCAGCCGAAGGAGCTGTGGGACGAAACCGGACGCTGGGAGAAATTCGGCGGGCAGCTGCTGAAGATCAAGGACCGCAAGGACGCCTGGTACTGCTACGGCCCGACGCACGAGGAAGTGATCACCGATTTCGCACGCGCGGAGCTCGCCAGCTACAAGCAGCTGCCGGTGAACTTCTACCAGATCCAGACCAAGTTCCGCGACGAGATCCGGCCGCGTTTCGGCGTCATGCGCGCGCGCGAATTCCTGATGAAGGACGCGTATTCGTTCGACATCGACGAGGCCGGCATGGCCGCGTCGTATCAGACCATGCATGCGGCCTACACCCGCATCTTCACCCGCCTGGGCCTGGAGTTCCGCGCGGTGCAGGCGGATTCGGGCGCGATCGGCGGTGACGCGTCGCAGGAATTCCACGTGCTCGCCGATTCGGGCGAGGACGCGATCGCCTTCTCGACCGGCTCGGACTACGCGGCCAACGTCGAGACTGCTCGCGCCGCGACGCCGGCCGCGCGCCCGGCCGCGACCGAAGCTCTGCGCCGCGTCGACACGCCGACGCAGAAGACCTGCGAGGACGTCGCCGCGCTGCTCGACATCCCGCTGTCGCGCACCGTCAAATCCGTCGCCCTGATGGCCGGCAAGCAGTTCGTCCTCGCACTGGTGCGCGGCGACCATTCGGTCAACGACATCAAGCTGGCAAAACTCGACGGCCTCGCCGATTACCGCATGGCGACCGAGGCCGAGATTCTCGAGTTTCTCGGCAGCGCGCCCGGCTTCCTCGGCCCGGTGTCGCCGGCGCAGCCGATCCGCGTGGTGGCCGACCGCGAGGTCGCCGCGATGGCGGATTTCGTCGTCGGCGCGAATGCGGCCGGCGTCCATCTCGCAGGCGTCAACTGGAGCCGCGACCTGCCCGAACCCGACGTCGTCGGCGACCTGCGCAACGTCGTCGCGGGCGATCGCGCCGAGGACGGCGGCGAACTGAAACTCGTCCGCGGTATCGAAGTCGGGCACGTGTTCCAGCTGGGCCGCAAATATGCCGAAGCGATGGGCTGCAAGGTGCTCGATGCGACCGGCAAGGCGGTCGTGCCGTTCATGGGCTGCTACGGCATCGGCGTGTCGCGCATCGTCGCCTCGGCGATCGAACAGAACCACGACGACAACGGCATCCTGTGGCCGGCCGCGATGGCGCCGTGGCAGGTCGCGGTCTGCATCATCAATCCCAAGAACGAGCCGGAGGTGCTGGAGGCCGCCGACGCGCTGTATCGCGAACTGGCCGCAGCCGGCCACGACGTGGTGCTCGACGATCGCGGCCTGCGTCCGGGCTCGATGTTCGCGGATATCGAGCTGATCGGGATCCCGCACCGGGTCGTGGTGTCGAGCCGCGGACTCGCCGCGGGCACGTTCGAATATCGCGCGCGCAACGCCGGCGAATCGGAGAATCTCGACCGCTCAGCAGTCTTCGCGCGCCTGGCCGGCTGATCCGGCCCCACGCCGGACGTCCTGCGCACCATGACGTTCGGCACCCCCGACCGCGGGTTTCCCCGGGTTTCATTTCGGCCGGGTTTGTGCATTCGATTCCCGCGGATTAAGATGCGCCCAGGCCAGGGACCGGTTTTCTCCACTCACTTTCACGCCGGAGTCATCGATGGCTTTTGATCTGAACGCATTTTCTCCGAAAGAACTCGAATCGCTGATCGAACAGGCGAAGCAGCGCAAGACCGCCCTGAAGAAGCGCAAGCCGATCGCATCGGTGCGCAAGAAGCTGACGGATCTCGCCGCCGCCGAGGGTTACAGCGTCGCCGAGCTCTTCGGTGGCAATGCCGCCGCCGGCGCCGGACGCACCGCCACGCGCAAGGCACCGAGCCCGGCCAAGGGCCGCAAGCTCGGCAAGGTCGCGCCGAAGTACCGCAACCCGGCGGACAAGGCCCAGACCTGGACCGGTCGTGGCAAGCAGCCGCTGTGGCTGGCCGCGCAGATCAAGAAGGGCAAGAAGATCGAGGAATTCCTGATCAAGTAATGCCGCTTCGGTGGGCCGGCAGACCCGGCCCGACCGTCGAGTCATCCAGGCGCCTCCGGGCGCCTGTTTTGTTTGCGGCGGAGCGAACAGGACACGCTGCGCCGATCGGCCGCGCACGGCGGCACGGCCGGACGGGATTCAGAGATTCTTGCGCGCCGGCAGCAGCAGGTTGCCGAACAGCAGGCCGGCGATCAGCGCCAGGATGATGTTGGTCACCGCGAGCATCGCTTCCTGGCCGGCGACCACGTCCTGGCGCTGGATCAGGTTCATCACCCCGCGCAGGCTGGTGCTGCCGGGCACCAGCATGATGATGCCGGGCACGCGGATCAGCGCCCCGGGGCGGTTGGCCCAGCGCGCGTAGCCGTTGCCGGCCGCGGTGATGACCAGGCCCGAGACGAACAGCCCGACGTTCGCCCCGTAGGCGACACCGACGAAGCGCGAGATCAGATACCCCGATGCCGCGGCGGCCATCACCAGCAGCACGTCGCGGCGCGCGGCGCGGAACAGGATCGAGAACGCGAACGCGGCCACGGCCAGCGCCGCCCACTCCACCCAGTCCGGCTGCGGACGCGAACCGCGGACCTGCGGCTCGATGCCCAGCAGCTGCGCCAGCACCAGCGCGATCGCGGTCCCGACGGTCACCTTCAGCACGGTCGTGACCGCTCCGGCGAAACGCGCCGTGCCCGAGACCAGATGCTGGCTGGTCAGCTCGTTGATCGCATTGGTCAGCGCCATGCCGGGCAGCAGCACGATCAGCGACGCGATGATCACGGTATTGAGGTTCAGCGGCACGACGAAGGCCGACACCAGGATGGCGACGACGCCGGCGAGCATGCCCGCGAGCGCATCGCTGGCCTCCTTCAGCCGCACGCCGTTGCGCGTGGCAAGGTCCAGCAGCCCGATCAGCAGACCGATCGCGGCTGCCGTGCCGATGTCCGCCCAAGGGAGCCGCCACAGGCCGGCGACGCCCGCGGCGACCAACGGAAACCCGAGCACCTGCAGCAGCTTGCCGCGCCACCGGTGTTCGCGCTGTTCCAGCGCGCGCAGCGCGGCGTGGCCCTCGGCGAGATCCATGTCGCCGGCCATCACCGCCTCGACGATGCGATCGGCCTCGCACAGCTTGTAGAGATCCACCTCGCCCGGCGACATGCGGATGACGCGCGTGGTGTCGCTGTCGCCCGGCGGCCGCAGCGGATCGCTGAAGGACAGCACCATGCCGGTCGGATTGACCCACGGCTCGCAGTCCAGGCCCAGCTGCTGGGTCACCGCGATCATCGCGCCTTCCAGCCGCTGGGCGGTCGTCCCGTAGGCGTGCAGATGCTCGGCCAGTTCGACGACGAAGGCGATGCGTGCGGCGTAACTGGCGGCGGTGGCGGGAAGCGGCGAAGACATCGGCACAGGATCGCATGCGCCCCGCACCGCCGGAAGCGACGCGTCGGGCCGGCGCGCCGACCGATTCAGCCGGCGCCGGTGATGCGCGGCGTCACACGGGTTCCCTGTATCCTCGCCCCTGTTTGCCACCCGCCCGGCGACCTGCCTGCATGTCCGTTCCGCAACACGCCACGCCCAGCGCCGACCTGCCTGCCGACGACGGCAGGCTGCGGCTGCGTGGCCACTGGACGCTGGAACACGCGGGCGAGATCGAGGCGGTGCTGCGCGACCATCGCGACGGCGTGCGCGGCGTGGACGCCAGCCACATCGACCGGCTCGACTCGGTCGGCGTGCTGCAACTGCTGCGCTTCGCGGAGAAGCGCGAACTCGACTTCGGCGACTTCGAATTCCGCCGCGACCACCACGCGCTCGTCGCCGCGATCGAGGACGTGGCGGACGACCGTCCGGCGCGCAAGCGCGAGTACGGCGTCGCCGCCGCGCTCGGCCGCCTCGGCTATGCGATGCACGACAACTGGCGCGAGGTCGTCGCGCTGGTCAGCTTCTTCGGCGAAACCCTGGTCAAGCTGCTGCGCCTGGTCGCGTCGCCGCGCCGGTTCCGGCTGACCTCGACCGTGCACCACATGGAACAGGTCGGCCTCGACGCGGTGCCGTTGGTCGCCCTGCTGTCGTTCCTCGTCGGCGCGGTCATCGCGTTCCTCGGCTCGACGATCCTCGCCGATTTCGGCGCGACGATCTTCGTCGTCGAACTGGTGTCGATCGCGTTCCTGCGCGAGTTCGGCGTGCTGCTGACGGCGATCCTGCTCGCCGGCCGCACCGCGAGTGCGTTCACCGCGCAGATCGGCGCGATGGTCAGCCGCGAGGAAGTCGACGCGATCCGCACCCTGGGCCTCGACCCGATCGATCTGCTGGTGATCCCGCGGGTGGTCGCATTGCTGCTGATGCTGCCGCTGCTGACCTTCATCGCGATGCTCGCCGGCCTGACCGGCGGGCTGACGGTTGGCGCCTTCGGGCTCGACATTCCGCCGCAGGCCTACATGGCGCGCATGTACGAACAGATGGACGTGCGCCACTTCCTGGTCGGCATGTCGAAGGCGCCGATCTTCGCGCTGGTCATCTCGCTGATCGGCTGTCTCGAAGGCCTGCAGGTCGAGGGCACGGCGCAGTCGGTCGGCGAGCGCACGACCTCGAGCGTGGTGCAGACGATCGCGCTGGTGATCATCATCGACGCGGTCGCGGCGATCTGGTTCATGCACATGGGCTGGTGACATGAGCGATTCCGACACCACCGCGCACGTGCCCGGCGACGACGCCGACATCGCGATCCGCGTCCGCGGCCTCGTGACGCGGTTCGGCGCGCAGACCGTGCACGACAACCTCGATCTGGACGTGCGCCGCGGCGAGATCCTAGGCGTCGTCGGCGGCTCCGGCACGGGCAAGTCGGTGCTGATGCGGGCGATCCTCGGGCTGCGGCCGCCGCAGGACGGCCGCATCGAAGTGCTCGGCGTCGACGCGCTGTCGCGCGATGCCGGCGACCGCGCCCACATCGAACGCAACACCGGCGTGCTGTTCCAGGACGGCGCGCTGTTCTCGTCGCTGACCGTCGGCGAGAACGTGCAGGTGCCGCTGAAGGAACACCACGCCGACCTGCGCGATTCGCTGCGCTACGAACTCGCGCTGCTCAAGGTGAAGCTGGCCGGCCTGCCCGCCGATGCGATCGACAAGCTGCCGGCGCAGTTGTCGGGCGGCATGCGCAAGCGCGCCGGCCTGGCCCGCGCGCTGGCGCTGGACCCGCCGCTGCTGTTCCTCGACGAGCCCACGGCGGGCCTCGATCCGATCGGCGCGGCCGCCTTCGACCGGCTGATCCGGACGCTGCAGGAAGCGCTGGGACTGACCGTGTTCCTGATCACACACGACCTCGACACCCTGTACGCTATCTGTGACCGCATCGCGGTGCTGGCGGACAAGCAGGTCGTCGCCGTGGCCCCCATCGCGGAGATCGAGCGCCTCGAGCATCCGTGGATCCAGGATTATTTCCACGGGCCGCGCGGCCGCGCCGCCCGCGACGCCAGGGCCGACGGCCCGGGAGCCAACTGAGCCATGGAAACCAGAGCCAACTACGTCCTCATCGGCGCGTTCACGATCATCGTGAGCCTGTGCCTGCTCGGCTTCGCGCTGTGGGCGGCGAAGTATTCGTCCGAGCGCAGCTGGAACGAGTTCGACGTCGTCTTCCGCGAGCCGGTGACCGGGCTGACCGAAGGCAGCAGCGTGCAGTACAACGGCATCGCCGTCGGCACCGTCGACAGCCTGATGCTGGCGCCGCAGGACCCGCGCCAGGTCATCGCGCGGCTGCGCATCCAGGCCAATGCGCCGGTCAAGACCGACACCCGCGCCCGGATGTCGATGACCAGCCTGACCGGCTCGCCGATCATCCAGTTGACCGGCGGGTCGCCCGACGCGCCGCCGCTGACGTCGGAAGACAGCGACCAGCCGCCGATCATCCTCACCGAGGCCTCGGCGCTGCAGAACATCTCCGACACCGCGAACCGCCTCGTCGAGCGGCTGGACCGCGTGCTCAGCGAAGAGAACGTCGAGCGGATCGCCGCGACCCTCGAGAACATCGAAGGCATGACCGGCGCGGTCGCCGGCCAACGCGAAGACATCGGCGCGATGATCGTCAACGCACGCGAGGCCAGCGAGCAGCTCGAGCAGACGCTGACGACGACCAACCGGGCGATGACCAGCTTCGACCGCGAGCTGGTGCAGAAGCTGCCCGGTCTCGTCGCGAACCTGGAAAGCACGCTGGCACGCATGGACTCCGCCGCCGGCGGCGCCGACACGATCCTCAACGAAAACCGCGCGGCCATCAGCAGCTTCGCCAACGACGGCCTGTCGCAGCTGGGCCCGACGCTCGGCGAGCTGCGTGCGCTGGTCCGCGACCTGCGCCGCATCAGCGACCGTCTCGACGCCAACCCGGCGCGTTACCTGCTGGGCCGCGACGCACCGAAGGAGTTCGAACCCGAATGACGTCCGTCCGTTCTCCCCACACGACCGCGGGTCCGTTGCGGCCCGCGCCTCGCCTCGCGGTCCTGGCGCTCGCCCTCACGCTGTCGGGCTGCTCCTCGCTGCTCGGCGGCGGCAGCGGCGATCGCGAGCGCTCGACGATCTACGCGCCCGACCCCCGCGTCGAGACCGACGCCGCCTGGCCGCGCGCCGACTGGCAGCTGACGATGAGCCCGCCGACCGCCGCGCGCATGATCGACAGCTTCCGCATCGCGGTGCGCCCGACGCCGTCGGAATTCCAGGTCTACGGCGGCGCCAGCTGGGCGAAGACGCCGACCGACATGCTGCAGGACAGCGTGCTGCGCGCGCTCGAGGATTCCGACCGCATCCCGGCCGTGGCCCGCCAGGGCGCCGGCATCACCGCCGACTACAAGCTGGTCATGGACCTGCGCCGGTTCGAGGCCGATTACGCGGGCAACCCGCTGCCGGCCGCGACGATCGAAGCCAACGTCAAGCTGATCCACAACATCGACCAGACCGTGGTCGGCTCGCGGACGTTCCTGGCCGCCACGCCGGCCAACGGCACCGACGTGCCGCAGGTCGTCGACGCGTTCACTGTCTCGCTGGGCACGATCACCCGGGAGATGGTCGGCTGGCTGCTCGAGTCCGGCAACGCGCACGAAACCAGCCACGGCGGCGCCGCGGCGGCGAACCCGACACGCGCCCGCTGAAGCCGCTCAGCCGAGGATCGTCCGGAACGTCAGATTGATCCGTGGCCCGACCGGTCGCGTCGTCTTCGGTACCGCATGGCGGTAATGCCGCTGGGTGTCGCCCGCCATCACCAGCAGGCTCCCCGCCGTCAGCGGCAGCGTCAGGCCGACACCGGGCCGCGTCCGGTGCTTGAACGCGAACCGGCGCGTCGCGCCCAGGCTCACCGACGCGATCACCGGCTGCGGCCCGAGCTCGGGCTCGTCGTCGCTGTGCCAGCCCATGCCGTCGCGTCCGTCGCGATACAGATTCGCGAGCACGCTGTTGAACCGCACGCCGGCCGCGTCCGACACCGCGTCGCGGAGCGCGGCAAGCGCGCCGGGCCACGGGTGCGGCTCGAAGCGCGCGCCCGAATAGGCGTACGCCATTCCCGGATCGCCGATCCAGCAACTCAGCCGCGGCGATGCGACCGAGCGCCCGAACAGGCGGATGTGGTGCTGGGTCCAGGGGATGGATGCCTCAAGCGTATGGAGCAGGGCGTCACTGCTCGCACCCTCCAGCCACGAATCGACCAGCCTCACCTCCGCTTGAGTCAGGAGCGTGGGAGCAGTACTCATGGCGCACTCCTCAGAAGCCGAAACATTCCATCGCTGCAGAACCGAAGCAGATGAGCCGTGCTATAACCCGGGCTCCACCGGAGCATCCCGATGCAGATCGAAGACATCAGCACGCTGCTACGCCGCGATAGCTCGGGAATCTACGCCTCATCCGGCGCCCGTGAGGTTTCGTATGCGTCGCACGGACATGCCGAGTGTTTCGGTGTGGAAGATCGTTCGTTCTGGTTCGTCCATCGAAACAATTGCATCTCCAGCGTTGTCAAGCATCACCCTCCCGAGCATGGCCCAATCTTGGACATCGGGGGCGGAAATGGTTACGTCGCCCAGCGCCTGGTCAGCGACGGGTGGGAAGTCGTCCTGCTGGAGCCCGGCATGGATGGCGCGCGGAATGCGCGACTCCACCGCAATCTGCAGCACGTCGTACGAGCCACAGTGGAAGACGCAGGGTTTCTGCCCGGGATTTTCGGTGCGATTGGCATGTTCGACGTCATCGAGCACATCGAGGACGACACCTCGTTTCTGGAGCGGATATCACCCCTTCTCAGGCCCAACGGTCGTCTTTATCTCACGGTGCCATGTCATCAGTGGCTCTGGTCGCAAGCTGACGTCGACGCGGGCCACTTCAGGCGGCACACCGCTTCGAGCCTGAAACAACTGCTCGACCCTCTGTTTTCGATCGACTACCTCAGCTTCTTCTTCCGACCGCTGGTGCTTCCGCAATATCTGCTGCGGGCATTGCCCTACCGGCTGCATCTGGGTCGCGAGCGAGCGGCTCTTTCGACGGAGTCGGAGCATGGATCGAATGGCGGCCTGGCTGTGGACGTGGTCAACCGACTCCTGAGAAACGAGGCCAGCCGTATCGCAGCGGGGGAGCGGATCGGGTTCGGCGCGAGTTGCCTCGTCGCCGCTACCAAGCGGTGACACGCTCCGTGCGAATCGCGGTCGCGTCGCTACCGGCAGCTAGTCTTTTACCGCGACCGAGAACGGCGCCCCGGTCGCATCCCGCAGCGCCTCTAGAGACATTCCGGCCGCCGACTCGATCAGCACCAACCCGTCCGCGGTGACATCGAAGACCGCCAGGTCGGTGATGATCCGGTCGACCACGCCGACGCCGGTCAGCGGCAGCGTACATGCAGGCAGGATCTTGTGGCTGCCGTCCTTCGCGACGTGCTCCATCAGCACGACGACGCGCTTGACGCCGGCGACGAGATCCATTGCACCGCCCATGCCCTTGACCATCTTGCCGGGCACCATCCAGTTCGCGAGGTCGCCCTGGTCGGTGACCTGCATCGCACCGAGGATCGCCAGGTCGATATGTCCGCCGCGGATCATCGCGAACGAATCGTGGCTGCCGAAGTAGCTCGCGCCCCTGCGCGCGGTGACGGTCTGCTTGCCGGCATTGATCAGGTCGGCGTCGACCTCGTCCTCGGTCGGGAACGGGCCGATGCCGAGCAGGCCGTTTTCCGACTGCAACCAGACATCGACCCCGTCGGGGATGTGGTTGGCCACCAGCGTCGGCAGGCCGATGCCGAGGTTTACGTAAGCGCCGTCGGTCAACTCGCGCGCCGCGCGCGCGGCCATCTCATCGCGGGTCCAGGCCATCAGTTCGCTCCTCCGGCGGTCACGGTGCGCTGCTCGATGCGCTTCTCGGGTGTCGCGTTGACGACGATGCGGTCCACGTAGATACCCGGCAGATGCACCCGGTCGGGATCGATGTCACCGATCTCGACCAGTTCCTCGACCTCGGCCACGCAGACCTTGCCTGCCATCGCACAGGCCGGGTTGAAGTTGCGCGCGGTCTTGCGGAACACGAGGTTGCCGGCCGTATCGGCCTTCCACGCCTTGACCAGCGCGACATCGGCGACCAGCGCGGTTTCCAGCACGTAATGCTTGCCGTCGAACTCGCGCGTCTCCTTGCCTTCCGCCACGATCGTGCCGTAGCCGGTCGCGGTGAAGAACGCCGGGATCCCCGCGCCGCCGGCGCGCAGGCGTTCGGCCAGCGTGCCCTGCGGGTTGAATTCCAGCTCCAGTTCGCCGCCGAGGTACTGGCGCTCGAACTCCTTGTTCTCGCCCACGTAGGACGAAATCATCTTGCGGATCTGCCGGGTCTCGAGAAGCTGGCCGAGGCCGAAGCCGTCGACGCCCGCATTGTTGGAGATCGCGGTGATGTCCTTGACACCCGAATCGCGCAAGGCTGCGATCAGCGCCTCGGGAATGCCGCACAGGCCGAAGCCGCCGACGGCGAAGGTCTGGCCGTCGGCGACGATGTCGGTGAGTGCGGTCTTGGCGCTGTCGAAGACCTTGCCCTGCCGGGCCTGATCGGCGGTGGAAGACGGGTCGTGCATCGGTCGGGCTCCGGTGACGTGGCCCGATAGTCTATCCGTTGCAGCGTCGGGTCTACCTCGGCGCGCCCTTCAGCGACGCGCCGCTGCCAACGTGGCGATGACCCGGGCCAGCCCGTCTTCCCACCTCGGCAAGACGATGTCGAACTCCTGGCGCAGTTGCGTGGTGTCCAGCCGCGAATAGGCCGGCCGGCGTGCCGGGGTCGGATAGTCCGCGGTTCCGATCGCGACGACCCGGGGCGTGTTCGCGATCAGCCCCGCCTCGGCCGTCTGCGCGAAAATCGCCTCGGCGAAGCCGTGCCACGACGTGTCACCTTCGGCGGTCAGGTGCCAGGTTCCCGATCGCCCGTCACCGGATTGAAGCGCCTGAACCGTGACATCGGCAATCAGTGCAGCCGGCGTGGGCGTGCCGATCTGGTCGGCGACCACACGCAGTTCGTCGCGCTCGGCGCCGACGCGCAACATCGTGCGCAGGAAATTCTGGCCGTGGGCGGCATAGACCCAAGCCGTTCGGAAGATCAGGTGGCGGCCACGCGCCGCGCGGATCGCGTCCTCGCCCGCCAGCTTGGTCGCGCCGTACACGCCAAGCGGCGCCGTCGGATCCGTTTCGCGATACGGGCGAGTGCCGGTGCCGTCGAACACGTAATCGGTGGAGTAATGCACCAGCGGCACTGCGTGCTCGGCGCACCACGCCGCGATGACGCCGGGCGCCTCCGCGTTCGCCAGCCGCGCTGCCTCGGCCTCCGTTTCCGCCTTGTCGACCGCGGTATAGGCGGCGGCATTGAGCACCACATGGGGTTGGATCCGGTCCAGCAAGGCCGGCAGCGCGTCCGGTTTCGCGAAATCGGCCTGCTCGCAGGCCCCGCCATCCGGCAGCTCGCCACTACGCGTCGTACCGACCACCGGACCGAGCGCTGCCGCCGCCCGCAGCAGCTCCTGGCCGACCTGCCCGTTCGCCCCGAACACCAGCACCGTCATGGGGCAAAGACCGGCAGGCGCGCCTCGGGCACGTCCGCCAGGAGAGGTGCGCTCGCATCCTTGTCCGACAGCACCGGCGCCTGGACGGGCCAGTCGATGCCCAGTGCAGGATCGTCCCATCGGATCCCCGCGTCGGCTTCTTTGACGTAGACATCCGTGCACAGATAGCTGAAGACCGCGCGCTCCGACAGCACGGCGAAGCCGTGCGCGAAGCCTTCGGGAATCCAGAGTTGTCGCTTCGTCCTGCTATCCAGGATGGTCGACGTCCACTGCCCGAAATGAGGCGAGCCGCGACGGATATCCACCGCCACATCGTAGACCTCGCCCTCGATCACGCTGACGAGCTTCCCTTGTGGACGTGGCCATTGGAAGTGCAGACCTCTCAGGACATCGCGTGATGACGACGACACATTGTGCTGCACGAACTGCGTGGGAAGCCCCTGATCCCCGAATCGCGCAGCATTCCAGGTCTCGAAGAAGAATCCGCGGGCGTCACCGAATACATCAGGTTCGATGATCACGCATCCCGGCAACGACGTGTTCCGCACTTTCATCCCACACCCCGCCGTGCCAGAGAGGCCAGGTACTGCCCGTAATCGTTCTTGAGCAGCGGTGCCGCCAGGGCGGTGAGCTGGTCCGCGTCGATCCAGCCCTGTCCGAATGCGATTTCCTCTGGACAACAGACCTGAAGGCCCTGACGCTTCTGGATGGTTTCGATGAAATTTGCAGCTTCGTGAAGCGATTGATGCGTGCCCGTGTCGAGCCACGCATAACCTCGACCCAACGCCTCAAGATGCAGCGCATCATTGGCGAGATAGATGCGATTGAGATCGGTGATCTCAAGCTCACCACGTGGAGATGGCTTCAGCGTGGCGGCATAGTCGCTGGCGTCTCCATCGTAGAAATACAGGCCGGTGACGGCATAGTTGGACCGTGGCTTCTCCGGCTTCTCCTCAATTGCCACCACCTTGCCGGAGGCATCGAAGTCTGCGACGCCATAACGCTCGGGATCCCTGACCCAGTACCCGAAGACGGTTGCGCCCCTGCTGCGCGCGTCGGCTCTCTTCAGCATCTCGATCAGGCCGTGGCCATGGAAGATGTTGTCGCCCAGCACCAGGCAGCTCGGCTTGCCACCGACGAAATCACGGCCGATCAAGTACGCCTGCGCCAATCCATCGGGACTGGGCTGCACGGCGTAGTGGATGTCCATGCCCCACTGCGACCCGTCGCCGATCAGGGCCTGAAACAGCGCCTGTTCGTGCGGCGTGTTGATGATGAGGACCTCGCGGATGCCCGCCAGCATCAGCACACTCAGCGGGTAGTAGATCATCGGCTTGTCGTACACCGGCAGCAGCTGCTTGCTGACGCCCTTGGTGATCGGATACAGCCGCGTGCCGGAGCCGCCAGCCAGGATGATGCCCTTGCGTTGTGTCATGCGTGCCTCGCGATGTGAGCAGAGATGCGCGGCCGTCAGGCCGAGGTGCCGATGCGTTCCAGACGGTAGCTGCCATCCAGGATGCGCTGCACCCAGTCCTGGTTGTCGAGGTACCAGTCGACGGTGGTCTCGATGCCGGATTCGAAGGTGTGCTCGGGCTTCCAGCCGAGTTCGCCCCGCAGTTTGGAGGCATCGATCGCATACCGGCGGTCATGGCCGGGGCGATCGGTGACGTAGGTGATCTGGCTCGCACGCGACTTGCCGTCCTCGCGTGGACGACGCGCATCCAGCAAGCGGCAGATCGTCTCGACCACTTCGATGTTCTGGCGCTCGGAGTCGCCGCCCACGTTGTAAGTCTCCCCGACGCGACCCTTCTCGAGTACGGTCCGGATCGCCGCGCAGTGGTCGGTCACGAACAGCCAGTCGCGCACCTGCTTGCCGTCGCCATAGACCGGCAGCGGCTCGCCGGCCAGCGCCTTGGCGATCACCAAGGGAATCAGCTTCTCGGGGAAGTGATACGGCCCGTAGTTGTTGGAGCAGTTGGTGGTGAGCACCGGCAGGCCGTACGTATGGTGGAACGCGCGCACCAGATGGTCGGAAGCGGCCTTGGACGCCGAATACGGAGAATTGGGGGCGTAAGGCGTGGTCTCGCTGAACTTGCCTGTCTCGCCAAGCGTGCCGTAGACCTCGTCGGTGGAGACATGCAGAAAGCGGAACGCGTCACGACGGGTCTCCGGCAGCACTTTCCAGTAATCGCGCACCGATTCGAGCAACGCCAGCGTGCCCACCACATTGGTTTGGATGAAGGCGCCTGGGCCGTCGATGGAGCGGTCGACGTGGCTCTCGGCCGCGAAATTCAGGATGGCATCGGGCTGGTGCTCGGTCAGCAGCCGGGCCACGAGATTCCGATCGCCAATGTCGCCGTGCACGAAGAGATGATCAGGATTGCTTTCCAGTGAGGTCAGCGGACGCCCAGGCGCACCGCCTCCAACACAAAGTTGCCGCCGATAAAGCCGGCGCCGCCGGTCACGAGCCAGGTTGGCACAATCACGTCTCCTCGAATTAGGTCGATCCGCCGCTGGGCAGACTCGGACAGGATATCGGGTCCAAGCCCGTGGATCGGCGCAATCTGAACAACTCTGGCCCGGGCCGACCAGAACGCACGTTCGCGAAGGAAGCCCGCCCCCGGTAGAATCGCGAACTCAATTCCGGGCCTGCGGTGGCAGCCGGGATATCCATCAGATACAGGAATTCCCGAACGATGAAGAGTCCGCATCCAGGTCAAGCCGGACGGGTCCGGCGTGGTCACCGATGGCGTCAAGCTGTCCGCCAATCCGTTCGACGAGATCGCGCTGGAAGAAGCGCTGCGGCTGCGCGACAAGGGCGTGGCGACCGAGGTGATCGTCGCGACGATCGCGCCCGCCGATGCCCAGGCGCATCTGCGCAACGGGCTGGCGATGGGGGCCAACCGCGCCATCCACGTGGTCTGCGACCAGCCGATCCAGCCGCTGACGGCCGCCCGCGCCCTGCTCAAGCTGGTCGAGAAAGAGCAGCCGGACGTCGTGATCCTCGGCAAACAGGCGATCGACGACGACGCCAACCAGACCGGCCAGATGCTGGCGACGCTGTGGGGCCGCCCGCAGGCCACGTTCGCCTCGAAGGTCGAGATCGCCGACGGCAAGGCCACGGTCACGCGCGAGGTCGACGCCGGCCTGGAAACGCTGGAAGTCGACCTGCCGGCCGTCGTCACGACCGACCTGCGCCTCAACGAGCCGCGTTTCATCAAGCTGCCCGACATCATGAAAGCGAAGAGCAAGCCGATGGAATCGATCCCGTTCGCCGACCTCGGCGTCGACTCGGCCGATACCCTCAAGACCACGCATTACGAAGCGCCGACCAAGCGCGGCAAGGGCGTCATGGTCAAGGACGCGGCCGAACTGGTCGCAGCCCTGAAGGCCAAGGGCCTGCTGTAACGCGTCCAGCCCCCTTTCCCGCAAGCGGGAGAGGGCCGAGGCGAGGGCGCGACGTTACGAACCGAAGCGCGACCCGCCCGATGTCATCCGGAGAACTGTCACCATGTCCAACGTCCTCGTCATCGCCGAACATCTCGACGGCGTCCTGAATGCCAGCGCCACCGCCAAAACGGTCGCCGCCGCGCAGGCCCTGTCACCCGCTTCCATCGACATCGCGGTCTTCGCCGCCGATCCGGCAGGTGCCGCGACCGAGGCCGCCACGATCACCGGCGTGTCGAAGGTCCTCGCGGTCGCCAATCCGGCCAATGCCCAGGCCCTCGCCCAGGTGCTCGGCCCGCAGATCGCCAAGCTCGCCGAGGGCTACAGCCACGTGTTCGCGCCTTCGACGACCTTCGGCAAGGACCTGATGCCGGTCGTCGCTGCGCTGCTGGGCGTGAACCAGGTGTCCGACCTGATGACGGTCGAGAGCAGCCATGTCTTCAAGCGCCCGATCTACGCCGGTAACGCGATCATCACTGTCGAAGCGCCGGCCGATCAGGTGGTGGTCGCCACCGTACGCACCGCGTCCTGGCAGGAAGCCGCGCGCGGGGGTAGCGCCACGGTCGAAACGGCTGCCGTAGAAGCGACTCTGCCGGGCCACACCCGTTTCGTCGGCCTCGCAGCGGGCAGCAGCGACCGTCCCGACCTGCAGAGCGCCAAGCGCGTCGTCTCCGGTGGCCGGGGCGTCGGTTCCGAAGAGAACTTCAAGATCATCTTCGAGTTCGCCGACAAGCTCGGCGCCGCCGTCGGCGCTTCGCGCGCCGCGGTCGACGCCGGCTACGTGCCCAACGAAATGCAGGTCGGCCAGACCGGCAAGATCATCGCACCCGAGCTCTACATCGCCATCGGCATCTCCGGTGCGATCCAGCACCTGACCGGCATCAAGGACGCGGGCACGATCGTCGCGATCAACAAGGATCCCGAGTCGGCGATCTTTGAGATTGCGGATATCGGACTGGTTGGCGACCTGTTCAAGGTGTTGCCGGAGCTGGAAGCGGCCCTGTAAAGGGAACGGCTGGTTTCGCGGCCAGTTTGGGGATTTGTGCAGTTGGACCAACAGATCATGAATTCAGAGCAAGCGGCTGCCCCTCTCCTCGTTTCGGTCGTGGTGCCGGTCTATCGCAGCGCAAAGACGATCGAGCGGCTTTTCGAACGTCTCACCACGGCCCTGGATGGAGCCGGAATGACCCACGAGATCATCTTCGTAGACGATTGCGGTGGAGACGAATCCTGGGACGTGATCCAGTCGATTGCCACCTCGTCGCCGCGCGTGCGCGGTATCAAACTAAGTCGGAACTTCGGTCAGCACGCCGCGACGCTATGCGGGATTTCCCGATCGCGGGGCGAATGGGTCGTCACGATTGATGATGACCTCGAGCAGCCGCCGGAATCCGTACCAGGCCTCATCATGAAAGGCGAGGAAGGTTTCGCACTGGTTTACGGCGTCTACGAATCGCGGACGCATGCCGCTTGGCGCAACGCGACCTCCGAAATCGGGCGCTCGTTGTTCAAGTTCGCTATTCCTTCGCTCAATCGCGAGTACACCTCGTTCCGTGCCATCCACAAGACCGCCGCCACGGCGCTCAGCCGGTTCCAGTCGCCCTTTACCTTCGTGGACGGCTATCTGTCCTGGATCACGACAAACTACGGCACGGTGGTTGTGCCACATAGCCAGCGCGGCGAGGGGCGCAGCAATTACAACCTGCGCAAGCTGGTAACGCACATGGTCAATATCTTCGTCACGTTCTCGGACTTGCCGTTGAGACTCGCCACATGGCTTGGGATCGGCGCCTCGGTGGGGGGCGGCATCTGGGGAGTGTTCATCCTCATCAGCCGACTCACGGGCGCCGTCAGCGTCAGCGGATATACCTCGCTGATGGCTGCCATCATGTTCTTCGGCGGTATCCAGTTGCTGATACTGGGAATCTTCGGAGAATACTTGGCGCGCATCAACTTCAGGACGGGCTCCATGCCGTTGTTCCTCATTGACAGGGAGTGCGGTCGTTGAAGCCCCTCCTCGTCATTGGCGCATCGTCCTTCGGACGTTTGATCCGCCTCCTGGCACGGGACGCAGGCTACGACTGTCTTGGGTTCCTTGACGATTTCAACGAAGGCGAAGCGATCGTCGGCACGCGCCATGCGCTCGGCACACGCTTCAAGCCGGAAAATGTCTGTCTCGCGCTGGCGATTGGCTACAGGCATCTCGATGCCCGGATCCAGCTCTATCGCGACGCGACTTCGCTTGGATTTTCGTTTCCGCCTCTTGTCCACCCGCGCGCGATCGTCAGTGCGGAGGCGACAATCGGCGACGGAAGCTTCCTGATGGCGGGCTGCAATGTGGACGCCTTCGCCAAGCTGGGCGCTGCATGCGTCCTCTGGCCCGGCGCGATTGTCAGCCACGACACGACAGTCGGGGAGAACACCTTCGTCAGCCCCAATGCCACGATCTGCGGCTTTGCGCACGTCGGCCATTCCAGTTTCATCGGCGCCGGCAGCGTCATCGTTGATGGCGCCTCACTGGATGCGCATGCCTTCGTCAAGGCCGGCACTCGTATTGGCAGGAGAGCGGCAAATGACCGATAAAAAAAGCATTGCGATCCTGCAGTCGAGCTACATCCCGTGGAAGGGCTATTTCGACATCATCCACGATGTTGACACGTTTATTTTCTACGATGACGTGCAATTCACCTATCAGGATTGGCGCTCGCGCAACCGGATCGTCACGCCCAACGGCCCACTTTGGCTGACCGTCCCGACGGGCAGCGACATCGACCGACTGATCCACGAAGTCGAAATCAAGGATGGGCGTTGGCAGGCCAAACATTGGCGCTCGATCCAGCAATCCTATGCCAGGGCACCTTGTTTTCCACTCTACAAGGACAGGCTCGAATCCGTTTACCTGGGTAGGACGTGGACCTCCCTTTCAGAGCTGAACCAGGAACTCATCAAGATGATTTCAAGGGACATCCTCGGGATCACCACAGAGTTCCGGGACTCGCGCGAGTACAACGCGACGGGGAAGAAGCTCGACCGCCTGGTCGACCTTGTCGTCAAGTCCGGCGCCAGCACGTACGTCTCGGGACCATCCGCTGCCAGCTATATCGATGCGGATCGTTTCGCCGCGATCGGCACGTCGCTTGTCTACAAGGATTACGGTGGTTATCCGGAATATCCCCAGAAGCACGCCCCGTTCCTGCATGACGTCAGCATTCTCGATCTTCTTTTCAACGTCGGAGACGCGGCGCAGGACTTCATCTGGGGCTGGCGTGACACGTCCCGCGCGCCTGCCGGCGTACAGGCCGCGCCTTGAGGCGCGCGTTGGAGCGCGCCTGACGTCACGACCGTACGCAGTTCAGCGTGATTCGCGACCCGCATCCACTTCAGGTGTCTAGACATGCATGCAGCACTTCCCTGGCTGATGGTGGCCGCAACCGTCGTGCTGACCACGTACGGCCAGATCGTCCTTAAATGGCAGGTCATGACTGCCGCCGCGCCTCCGTTTCAGGCCATGAATGGTTGGCCGCCGCTGCTTTTGTTGCTTTTCCGACCGTGGGTCATTTCAGCGCTGGCATCCGCTTTTCTCGCGTCGCTGTGCTGGATGGTGGCCATGTCCCGCCTCGAGCTGAGCCGCGCGTATCCCTTCATGGCGCTCAACTTCCTTCTGGTCGGTATCATCGCGATTCCGCTGTTCGGGGAGGCTATTACCCGCCACAAGATCATCGGCATCTTCCTGGTGATCGCGGGGCTGATCGTGATCAGCAGCGAGTAACGCCGTACCACCGGGCCGTTGCGTTGCAACCTGGCCCGTGACCTCCCGACCCATTCCGCGATTTAGGTATCCCAGTGAAAACAACGAAACTGATGGTGGTGTTCGGCACCCGCCCGGAAGCAATCAAGATGGCGCCCGTCGTCGCGGCGCTCAAAGCCACCCCCGGTTTCGAAACCATCGTCGCGGTCACCGCGCAGCACCGCCATATGCTGGACCAGGTCCTCGACCTCTTCGGCATCGTCCCGGACGAAGATCTCGACGTGATGCAGCCGGGCCAGACGCTGCCCGATCTTTTCAGCAGGATCCTCCTCGGCATGTCGCAGGTGATCGCGCGTCGCCAGCCGGATCTCGTGCTCGTGCATGGTGATACGAGCACGCCGCTCGCCACCGCGCTGGCGGCGTTCTACGCCAGGACACCGGTCGCACATGTCGAGGCAGGCCTGCGCACGGGCGATATCTTCGCGCCCTGGCCCGAGGAGGCGAACCGCAAGCTCGTCGCCCCGCTCGCCAGCTTCCACTTCGCACCGACGTCCATGGCGGCAGCCAATCTGCACGCCGAAGGCACGACTCCCGACACGGTGCACATCACCGGCAACACCGTGATCGATGCGCTGCTGGACGTGACGGCCAAAATCCGCGATGACGCAGCGCTGGCCGCGACACTTGCGAACGCGTTTCCATTTCTCGACCCGGACAAACGACTGATCCTGGTCACCGGACACAGGCGTGAGAATTTCGGCGACGGATTCGAGCAGATCTGCCGCGCACTTGCCGATCTTGCCGATCGCGGCGACACCCAGGTGGTTTATCCCGTCCATCTCAATCCCAATGTCCAGGAGCCTGTGAACCGGATCCTCTCGGGACACCAGGGCATCCACCTGATCGAGCCCCAGGACTACCTCCCATTCGTCTATCTGATGTCCCGTGCGCACCTGATCCTCACCGATTCAGGGGGTATCCAGGAAGAGGCTCCGTCCCTTGGCAAGCCTGTCCTCGTGATGCGCGACACCACCGAACGACCGGAAGCAGTTGAAGCAGGCACGGTAGTGCTCGTCGGCACCTCGCATGCGCGGATCGTCGCCGAGGCCACGCGTCTCCTCGATCAGCCCGAGGCCTATGCCGCGATGTCCCGCGCGCACAACCCGTACGGTGACGGACACGCCGCCGCCCGCATCGCCGGAATCCTCGCGGCGGCGCAGCTCGCCCGATCCGACGAATCCGCTTCGCGCCTCTGACCGCGCGCAGGCCGACGGCGGGCAGGAACGCCCTGTCGTTAGCCGATCGCGCCGGGCATCCGCCCGAATCGGGATCCGGCACCTGTCACCCGCTCGACACGATCGGCCTCGTCCCACGCACCTGGAATCCACGCATGCGCATCCCCTTCAACAAGCCCTACGTCGGTCCCAACGCCCTGGAATACATCCGCACCGCGTTGGAGAGCGGCCATCTATCGGGCGATGGCCCCTACACCAAGAAATGCCACCTCTGGCTGGAACAGTCGACCGGCTGCCGGAAGGCGCTGCTGACTCATTCCTGCACCGGCGCACTGGAGATGGCGGCGATGCTGCTCGACCTGGCCCCCGGGGACGAGGTGATCATGCCCTCCTTCACCTTCGTATCGACCGCCAACGCCTTCGTGCTCCGAGGTGCGGTTCCGGTCTTCGTCGACATCAGGCCGGACACGCTCAACATCGACGAGACCTTGATCGAAGCCGCGATCACGTCGCGTACCCGGGCGATCTGTGTGGTCCATTACGCCGGCGTTGCCTGTGAGATGGACGCCATCATGGCGATTGCCGAACGCCACGGACTCGCCGTGGTCGAGGACGCGGCACAGGGCGTGAATGCCGCCTACAAGGGCAAGCCGCTGGGCAGCATCGGGCATCTCGGCGCGCTGAGCTTTCATGAGACCAAGAACGTGATCTCGGGAGAAGGCGGCGCTCTGCTGGTCAATCGGCCCGATCTGGTCGAACGCGCCGAGATCATCCGTGAGAAGGGCACCGACCGGAGCAAGTTCTTCCGCGGCCAAGTCGACAAGTACACCTGGGTCGACATCGGCTCTTCGTTCCTGCCCGGCGAGGTCGTCGCAGCGCTGCTCTATTCGCAGCTGGAGGAGATCGAGGCGATCACGGCGCGCCGGCTCGCCAGCTGGCAACGTTTCGATGACGCTCTGGCGCCATTCGACAGTGCGGGCAGGTTGCGTCGTCCGACCATCCCGGCGCACTGCACGCACAACGCGCACATGTACTACCTGCTCCTGCCGTCCGAGGCGTCGAGGGATGCGCTCATCGCGTCCATGAAAGCGCAGGGAGTGGCAAGCGTCTTCCATTACATCCCACTGCATTCTTCTCCGGCCGGCACACGTTATGGACGCAGCCACGGAGGAATGGAAGTCACGGATGCCACCAGCAGGCAGCTGGTGCGTCTACCTCTGTGGCCTGGTCTCGATCTGGCCAACGAGTTGGATAGCGTGATCGCGGCTTGCCACAACGCACTCGCCGACCCCTCATGTTGACGCGTCCTGCCGCGTGGCCCGCGAGGGCCGTGCCGTGGGCCACCTCCGCGTCAGCGGCGTTGATGCGGCTTGGTGTCAGCGCAGCCGCCGTATTCCTGATCCTGGGCGTCGTACTGGGCACGCGCCGGACCGTCTTGGAACTGACGGCGCAGGCGGGCGCGCAGTTCAGCACCCTCATTGGTGCACTGCAGGGATTGGCGGCCATCCTGGTGGCCGCCTTGTGCCTGGCCTTCGCCTGGTGGCTGGGCACTCGACGTACGCCCGTGAAGCCAGCCGCGTTCCTCGGCCTGCTGGTACTCGCGACACTCGTGGCGCGGGCGCTGTTGATCGGCATGGTCGAGCCTGCCTGGAGTACCGATTATCTGCGCTACTGGCAGCGTGCCGTCGAGATGGCAGCACAGGATCAGCTGCGCGTCCCGGGAATCTACCATCAGCGGGCATTGCTGGTGCCCTATCCCATCGTCGAGCTGTTCGGTCCCGATGCGACGACCGCGCTGAAGTGGGGAAACGTCCTGATGCTGCTGGTCACGCAGCTCATCGCGTACGACGTCATGCGCCTTGTCCGCAATCATCAAGCTGCGCAGTCGACCTCGATCCTAATGCTCGCGTTGCCGATGGTGGCCTATTCCGCCCTGATTCCCAGCCACGATCTCTGGGGCCTGGTGCTCTTCAGCATCGCCGCGTGGTCGGCAACCCGCGTCCTCCATCTTCGCTTAGGTGCTCTGCGACTGCCTCTGTTTGGTGCGCTGACGCTGCTCTGCGCCGTGTCCGCCTATTGCCTCGAACTGCAGCGCAGCATCGGCACGCTTTATGCGCTGGTCCTGCTGATCGCCGCGATCGCGTTCTTCTTCCTCTGCAAATACAGCGGCGAAACGTATCACTCGGCATCACCGCATGGCGCGCGCGACCTTGTCATCGTCGCCGGCGTATGCCTCCTATTGCAGTTTGCGCTGGCTGAGGCTGGAACACGCTCCGGTCTCCATGCCACGGCCCAACCGGCCCAGTCATCGCAGCTTTCCATGAAGCTTGCGGCGCACGCCGGCTCCATGGGGACGGCCCAGAGCGCGTGGTACGCGAGGTTTCGCGACCGGTTTCCTACCTACGAGAGCGCGAGCGCAGAGGACGCCAGCGACTTTTCCCGATCCGTCGCATTGTCGACCTGGGTCATCCAGCCGGAGGGCAAACTCGAGAGCATGTTCAGCCATGCCGGCCGGCTCTTCGATCTCGGCTATCCGAATGATTGGGACACAGTCCTGCGGCGTCCGGAAGGTATGAGCACAGCCACCCGCGGCGCGTTGCTTTTTCACATCAGCGTGTTCGGAACCATGTTCGGTTTCGCACTGATCTACGCATTGCTTCGCCTGGCAGGCGCCAGGACGGCGCCGCCGTTCCCGATCCTTCTCGGCATGCTGTTTGTCTGCGCCCTGTCGCTGATGCTGCTTGCGGCATTCGAGAACAAGCCTTCCAACCTCTTCCCGGCGTGGCTGGTTTACTGCTGGATCATCGCCTGGGCATTCTCGGCACCGACAATGCCGGGCGCCGATAGCCCTGTGAGCGCGACGGGATGGCGCATCCTGCGATCGCTGGCCGCAGGCGCTTTGGTGCTGTGCGTCGCCGGACTGCTCGTCTGGGCGCTGCCAAAGCTCGCCTATGACGAGGACAGGGGGCTTGTCATAGACGGCTGGGACATGCAAATCGCACAGAAATCGACGCCGCCGAATGCCTGGGAGCAGACGCTTCTTTCCGCCCAGACACAGGCGTTCCTGCCCCAGCATTACGTGGACGACCGCCGGAGCTTCGTGCTCCGTGGCGCCGATCAGGACGGCGCACGGATCCACGAGCGTGCCGACAGGCTCTACACCGCACTGCAGCTCGCTGCGCCCATCTCCAAAGGAGATCGCATTTCGATCGAACGTGCCCTCTGTGACGTCGAGACGCGTAACGGGATCGAGTTCTTCCTGTTTGCGCCCTACCAGCGCGTCGGCGTGCGCGAAGCGTTCACCGTGACCCTGTCTGTCGACGGTCAGGCCCTCAGGCGCGTCCCGATTCCTTACCGCAATCGCCGCGACACGATGCAGCGCATCCGCGTGGACAACGCGATTGCAAGCGGGATGTCGGGCGACTGCCACACCATGTCGATCACGCTCGAATCCAACGTGACCAGAACGGCAATGTCTTGGCAGCGTGCGTCGTACATCGAGATCTGGTTCCCGAGGCGCGTGCACGCTTCCAAGTAAACGCACGCCGGATCGGTGACAGCGCCCCCCCATCCACCGTCGGGGGCTAGCCTGTGCCGCGGACTTCAGCTGGGCTCGGCGCGAGGCGTCCCCGCACTTTCGCTCCGCTGTTGGACGCCAGACCCGGCGCCAACTGACCTGACGACGGCGAGGCGTCGACAGACACCGCCAGACGGGGCGTCGACCCCTGCTTACGCCCCGATCCACGGACGGGACACGCGCCCGCAGGAACTGGCGGGGGCCCCGCCGCCTGATCCTCTACAGAGCCCGCGGCACAGGCGGCTCCGGATTCCGGCACTGAGGCAGGCGTCAGCTACGTCGCCTGCGCCCCGATGGGGCTACCTCGCGACACGACCTTCGACAGCCGGGCTCTGGAAGGTGCGCAGGATCGGGCGCGGCACCATGCCGTGCGTCAGCATGGCGCGTCCGACTTCCCATGAGCCGGTCATGCTCAGATGGCCCGGATCGTAATAGATCGGCTGGCCATCAAGGTATGGGGAGCATTGCTGTCTTGATGGGCAGAGCAGGTCACTGACGTCCATGTACTCCACCCCGGGACTGCGACGTGCCGCCGCCTGCAGGATCGCGTTGACTTTGCTGTCGACGCGCCCCCCCACCGCAGAGCGCGTGCTGCAGTCCACCATGGGCAGTCGCACCCGCCGCAACTCGCAGGACCGGTCGTACGACGGGAACCGCGGGACCTGCCCCAGGATGACAACCTTCTTGCCCTGTCTCGTCAGCTCGTGGAGGGTGCGTCGCAGATCCCTTTCGAATCCTTCACGCTTGGCGTGACTTGTCCATTGGGCACCAAGGAACACGTATTCGTAGCGGGCCGTCTCGCGCCGCAACCGGTTCCGATAGAGGGTGCAACCGCGTACGTCCGTCGACTTGCCGTAGCGATCCTTCGCACCGAACAGCGGAGGACACGACGACAGGGTCACGTTGCGTATGCCGAACGCTGTCGGCTCCGACAAGGCCCCCAGCACACCGACGTAATGTGCGGCATTCGAATCGCCGACGAGAACTCCCCTGACTGGCGCTCCCGCCGGCCCCACGACACAGCGGTCGCTTCGGAACAGCGCGCGATCCATCTTGGCCCGCTGGCAGTTGTAGCCGAAGGAAAGCGCAGCGCGCGTCCTCTCATCAATAGAAGATTGGGCGGCCTCGTAACCAGGGGTCACGGCGGCGACCTGTGCCTCCAGTCCATCCGTCCTGATCAGCACGCCGGCCACCACGCCCAGTCCGACGACCGTCGCCGCGTAGCCAGCGAATACAAACGGCCGCGACCCGGAAAGCAAGTGTCTCCCATCGCGGAAAGGTAGCTCGATGAAACGATAACTCAGCGTCGAAACGACCAGCATCGCGAGCAGGCAGATCATTCCGGTCTGGAAATCGATCGAGGTCAGGAAATAGCGGGTGAACGCGAGGATCGGCCAGTGCCACAAATAAAGCGAATAGGAGATGAGTCCAATCCACACCACGGGCTTCCATCGCAGCGGCGCCATCGTCACGCTGGCGCCCATCCCGCCTGCAAGAATCAGCAGCGCCGCGCCCAGACACGGGTAGATGGCATTCGCCCCCGGGAAAGGCGATTCCCCATCAAGGGCGAACAGGCTGTACGCGATCAATGCATACCCGGCCACCGCGAGCAACTCGGATGCAGCGGCGCGACGCAGTCCGCGCGGATGCGAAGCGGCCACCTCCGCCCGAGGTGCCAGCGCCAGCAAGGCCCCAAGCAGCAACTCGCCCGCCCGGCTGGGAAGCATGTAGTACGAAAACGCGCCATCCGTCGGCAGCATTCTCTGGGCAAGCACGAACGATCCGATCACGATCAGGATCGTGATCGCCATGGTGATACGTGGCGTGGTCCACCGCACGAGCAGCAGCAACAACGCAGGCCACAACATGTAGAACTGCTCTTCCACCCCGAGCGACCAAAGGTGCAGCAACGGAATCTGGTTGCTCGCGGGCGCGAAATAGCTGGTGTCGAGGAACAGCCAGAAGTAAACGTTTGGAAGCGACAGCGCACTCCACAACGCCGATTTTGCGAGTTCTGCAATATCCGCCGGTAACAGCAAGGCGCAACCCGCGACCAGCGTCGCAAGCGTGACGGCAACATACGCAGGCGCGATGCGCAGGATTCTCCGGCGATAGAACGTTCCGAAGGAGAATCGGCCAGCAAGCATTTCGCGCCGGAGAATCGCTGTGATCAGAAATCCGGAGATCACGAAGAAAATATCGACACCGACGAAACCACCGGGAAGCAGGCGTTCGTCGAGATGGAATAGTACGACGCTAAGAACCGCCAACGCGCGAAGACCGTCGATTTCTGGCCTGTAAGAGATGACACCGGATTTCATTCGCATGCCCCTTGGCGCTGCTCATTGGATTTAATAGCGCGTCGCGGGCTGGCCCGCATCCGCATCAATCGATCTTCGTCGCGGCACCGCTCCGTGACCATGCGAAATACAGGGTTGGAGGCGTCGCGTCACGTCCCTCGGTACAAACACCTTCTTTCAGCTTCACGGTCACGCGTGTCCCGTCGGGATGCGCATAGGTGCCCACGTCTCCGAAGCCGATCCTTCCACGCCCCTGCGGTACGAACCCGGCCCCGTCCAGCTCCTTCGCGAGGCGCTTTGCCACGGTGCCCGGCTCGACGCCCTGCACCCCCACGACAACGCGGCGCTGGGTGGCGCCCGATGGCAGCAGGAATACGCGGTCTCTCCGAAATTCGAACGGAAACCGGAACCTGACATCGTGCGTCAGTCGCCGCGGCAGCCTGTGGGCAGGAAGTCTACTGCGATTGGTCAGTTCGATCATGGTGCGCACGTGGCGAACGTCGCTCGATCCCTGGAACTGGATGACGGTGGCCGCGACGCGTTCGTTGTACCTAGGGCTGACCCAGCCCTGTATCACCGGCTTTTCCTGTCCGTGCACCAGTCGTGCCTTGACGCGCGGGTCGTCGACCCGCAGCCGGGCCACGATCCTGCCATTGTCGTAGACAGCAACGCCGCCGTTGAAGCGCTCCGCGTCCAGATGGGGTGACAGATGCCAGTACACGATGGGCGCATCGTCTTCGCGCGCTTGGATCCGGTCGTCGACCTCGACGAAGCGACCCGGTGCATACCGGATCGAGCGGGCATGCACAAAAAAATCGCGGCGCCCTACCTCGCCTTCGATCCGCAACACCCCATCAGGCTCTTGAGCCACAGAGAAGTCTCCTCTTGCTTCCTGCAGATGCTGCGGTCCCATGGCCACGCCTTTGAGGCCCACGACGTTGTGCGCGCGGTCGCTGGTGAAGTAATGCCGCCATTTGTCCTGGCCGTAGCTGTACTTGCCGGGATCGACCAGCAGCGGCTTACCGCCTTCGTAGAGGAAAAAGCTCAGATCATCCGCGTGCGCATGCGTCCTTGACCGACCCACCCCCTTGGCCACGAGCATTGAAGCGGTCTCATCGGCCGTACCGGGTTCACTTCGCACCACCACATAGCCACTCGCACTCATGTCGCGCACCAGCGTGGCACCTGCTCCCACCTCACCGATGACGAGGTCGGCCTTTGCTGCCGCGCCCAGTGCAGTCCCCAATCCCTCGCTGTCGCCTAGCGGCACCATCCGTCCGTCAGGCAGCGTGAACCAAGGTAGGGCTTCCCGCGCCAGGCGCACAGTGCGGGTGATGTGCGACGCGATTGCAGGAAAGAGCGCCGGTCTGATCCTCGCGAACTGCTTGAGAATCAACCCGTGGTAATCAGGCGAGTTCTCGACATGTATCCCGTGCGAATCGAATTGCGTGCGTAACAGCGCGAGCATCATCTTGGACGAATAGGCCGCCTCCCCGGCGAAGCCCTCCCGATGCGCCCATGCAACGCCCAGCAGGCGCAGGCCATGCACCTGGAAAATGCCGTGGTTGTTTCTTGCGATGAAGCCCGCGACACGCAGCTTGTCGTGGTGCAGCCGGCAGAGGTGCTCCACCATCTTCAGATGATCGTGACCAAGCGGCATGCGGCGGGTGTCGTGCAGATGCAAGATCAGGGCCAGGTGCTGACAGCGAATGCCCACTGCCATGTCGTACCAGGCGAATTCGGACGCGTTGTCTTCCACGATGTGGAACCGGTACCAGTCCTCGATCCACGGCAGCACCTCCTCGCGCAGGCGCCCCCAGTCCTGATCGTAGAACTTCTCCCAGACAGGACCGAGCATGCGCCACGCATGGAGCTGGAAGCGCCAGTTGCGGTCGTGCAGAGGATCCGCATTCCAGTCCAGTGGAAGCGCAATCCTGACCGCTTTCATCCCGTTCCGCGGCCGGAACCCGCTGGCCTGCTGCGCCTCGTAACCGGCATGGAAGATCGCGAAGTCGCTTTTTTCCAGTACCGGACTGGCGGGTGCGCTCGCGCCTGACCGACGTGAGAGCCGGTCAAGCCACCACGACATCCTGAACATGTTGCCCCGCCCCCATCCTGCAGTAATTGAACGCATCCGTCGCGATCCCCTCAAGCGTCAAATCCCCGTCCAGCTTTCCGACCCAGTCCCCTGACGGACCGTCCAGCCACGCGGCGGGTACCAGTGATGACCGCATGCGCAGCGTCGCCGGCGCATGTACGACACCGTCCAACACCTGCAGACCAGCGTTGTCCTGCCACGCGAACGCCCGGCTTTTTCCGACCGGCCGCCCCTCGGCATAGAGCGTGGCCAGCGCCAGATCGGACACGTAGTGCGGTCCGTAATAATCGTTGATGTCTAACGGCGCGAACCAGCAAGCCTCTTCATCCGCGCAAGGCGTACGCAGCGTCACGGCCTCGTCGGCGGTCATCACCGTAACAGCCGGCGCCAGGAACCTGCTGTATGCAGCGTCTTCCGATGGCACCAGAAGGATCAGACGCGTGTGGGGCCATCGCTGCGCCGAATGGGTCTCGAGCGCGAGGGCTGCCTCCACGGGACTCCGCACGATCGCGAGCATGATCACGAGGGCGCGTGCGGGTCGATAGTCGACGCCCAGTACGATCGATGCCAGCTCGCCCAGCCTTGCCTGGGCGGTGTGCGACGACAACACCTTGCGCAAGCCGGCCACCTGCAGCCGGCTCCGCTCGCGCTCCGAGTCACGAAGTTGCGCCAGACGTGCAGGCAGTCCGGGGGTCGCTTCCGATAGCACCACGTCGCCGAACTCCGCCTCCATGCCGACGGAGCGATTGCTGATGACCAGCGTGTTGCTTGCAAGCAGTTCGTAGACGCGCCTGGCGAACATCGTCGGCGAGCCCTTGATGGTATTGATGTTGATCCCGAACCAGCACGCCTTGTAGGCGACTGCGATCTCCGCATACGGAATGGCCCCTTTCATCATCGGGGCGAACTGCGCGGGAAACGCGAATTTCGGGTCGCCCCTGTCGGCGTTGCGGTCGTGGATCTCGACCGGCATCACATGCGCGACTACGCCAATCAGTCGCTGGAGATCTTCGGAACGCTCCGGGTACTGGGCATACCAGGAGCCTGCAAAACTGGCCGCCACGCGCCGGGCTACGCCCGTCACAGGATTATGGATCCGCGGCTGGCAACCGAAGCGCAGCACATGGACGCGCGCGTGCCCGAGTTCCGCCTGGTAACGAGGCACGCAGTCCGCATCGGTCGTGAACACATGATCGAAGAACCGTGCCGCGTCGATGAAATGCGCGAAGTGCGAAGGATCTTCCTTGTTCCAGAAGACCGTCGGGATCCCTCGACGCCTGCAGCAGCCAATCAGGTGCGCCAGTGCCCCGGACACGGGGTGGATCTTCCGCAACCAACCGTTGCCGGAGCCCCGCCAACAGGATTCGACGAACAGCAGGTGCGGCCGCAGGTCGTCCAGCACCTGTTCGAAGCCGACAGGAGGGAGATTGACGAAGTCGCATTCGGGCGAGAAACCGAACTCGGTGAACTCATCGACGACAGCGGCGACCCTGAGGTTGCCAACCTGCGGCGGCGGGGTTTCCCGCAAGGGATGTCGCAGATCGGCAGGTGGCAGCACGCGCAACAGATCCGCCAGGGGCACCGCGTCGTCGGTCAGGGCGTCCGGCATATTCCGTCCGCTCTTCTGCCGCAGATGCGCCAAGATCGCCAGCAACGCCGCGGGAAGTCCCAGCAAACCCCGGATGGACCTGCAAGCCGCCACCAGCGCAACGCCCAGGCGAAATGCACCCGAGTCCTCAAGCAGCGCGACGCGATGCTGCAACCTGGCCAGCGAAAGCTCCGCGTCGATCTTGTCCAGATACAGGCGCTCGGATCTGTCCTGCGCTTGCAGCAGGTTGATTCGATCCGCGCGCTCGCGCTCCGTTTCTGACATGGGCTATCTACCGACGCTGACGCACACGCCTACAGCGCGGTAGTTGACGACGACGTCACGGCCTCTGCGGTCGATGCGTTGGCGCGCACCGCTTCGTGCTGCGCGATGACGCCTTCGATCTTGTCCGCAATCTGGTTCCAGGACCGTTCCCGCACCACCCAGTCCCGACCCGCCCGCCCGTAGGCGCTGCGCTTACCCGGATCCAGGATGAGCTCCTCCATGACATCGGCGAGGCTCTCCACGTTGCCTTTCTCGAACACGCGGCCGGTCACCCCATCCTCGATCATCTCGACCAGCGCGCGCACGCTCGAGACGACGACGGCCTTTTCCATGGCGAGCGCTTCGAGTGGCTTCATCGGCGAAACCATCTCGCAGACCGGCCACGGCTTGCGGGGAAAGGGACAGATGTCGACCATCGAGTAATAGGACTCCACCTGCTCGTGCGGAATACGTCCGGGCATGATCAGCTTGTCTTCGATCCCGCCCTCGCGCGCGATCCGTAGCACCTCCTCCGTGATCGGCCCACGTTCCTGGCCCGACGCGTTTTCGTTGCCAACAAGCAGCAGCCTGAAGTCATGGCCGCGCGCATGCAGCATCACGCAGGCTTCGGCGAGATGCTCCAGCCCCTCGTAGATGACGAAGGTGCCGATGTACCCGATCACCGGGACACCATCGGGCAGGCCGAGCGCCTGCGACAGCGCGAGATCCTTTGGCACCGGTTGGAATCGATCCGCATCCACCGAGTTGGGCAGAAGCGTAATCCGCTCAGGATCGACGCCACGCTCGATCAGTTCCTCCCGCATCGGCTCGGTGAGCGTGAACACGTGATCCGCTTCCTTGGCAAGGGTGCCCTCGATGTGACGCTGGACATCGAACGAGATGCTTTCACCGAACTGCTGGTCCCGCGACATGCGGGTTATCTCCCAGAGGCCTCTCACCTCGTAGAAGAACGGCACGCCAATTCGACGTGCCGCAATGAGGGCCGGCAGGCCGGTGACGTAGTTCGACGCCGCCTGGACATAAGCGGGCTTGAGCCGGCGGAGTTCCTCTTCCATCTGTTTCGCCGAGGAGAGTACGTACCTGTATTCGGGTATCCCCTCGCGGCTCGGGAGCCGAATGCGCTGATAGGGAATCGCGTCTATAACATCAACAATAGGCGCGTCGACCGGCGCTAGATCCTTCCTGATATCGAGCGGAAAGCCTGGCCTCGTCAGGCAAACGATGTTGTGGCCGCGCTCATGCAAACCGGCAGCGACGCCATGGGAACGGGTGGCATATCCGCCGGAAGAATACGGCAGGCTGTTATGCAGCACATAGACGAACCGATCACCATCAGCAGCCGCCCACTCCGTTGGTCGCGGCGGAATCGATTCGAGCACTGCAATCTTGTAGGACGAAGTGTTCTTAAACTGCTTGATGAAGTCCTTGGCAATTCGGTTCCCGCTACGTGCGGAACTATGCAGCTCTCGCAAGGTTTCACTGGCCTCAACCATTCTGCGGCAGCGAAGCGCGACGTGGAGGAAGCCGCGCAACATTCCGACCGAACGGTTCAAAGCAATTGCGTGTGACGCGATCTCAAACTCCAAGTCATGTCGCCCTTCGGAACCGCAGGCTTGGGCAGCGATGAGGTAACCGAACGACAGCGTCGAATCAGAAGCGTCGACCAGATGATTCCGGACAGCCTGCATCACAGCATTGCTGCCACCTTCCATAACCTGTCGCGCAAGATTCCGGATGCTTTCTTTATCCCAATCGCTGAATCCGGTGCGCTTCTGATTGACTGGCAGCGACCGAGCGACAGTTCTGCGCCCCCTGAACAGCCTCATGACCGTCAAGGGCAACTTGAAGAACTCACGAGGCGAGCGCGCAGCCAATACGAGTGCCAGCCCCAGCCGAAACGCAGTGCTCTCTCTGAGTTCACTCGCCTTCTGCTCCGACTCAGCGAGAGATTCGCGCGTGTCTTGCAGTTCCCGGACGGCAGCTCTGGCCTCCGTAGAAAGACGCTGCATCTCGTGACAGGCAATCCGCTCTGTCAACGCCAACGCGTCACCAGGGTTCCGAACCGGGTCGACTCCGGCGTGTCTGAATACCGCTTCGACCTGGCCGTTGACGAAGTCCATTTGCTCCGCTGCGAATGCCGGGAGCGTTTCCAACAGAGTGCTTGGAAACACCGGGGCGCCATCGCGTGTGTCGCGCCCGTCGAATGCGACCGAAATGATGACGGCACCTTGGCCGGCAACGCTGGACGTCAGCAACGGCAGCAACGAAGGCAACTCGAACCAGTAACCGTCCAGCACGACGATCGCGTCGTACGGTTCCGTCGACAGGACTTCGCGCAACGCCTCGGAGCTCAACCTGCGAAGGATATGGTCACTTCCCGCTACGCGACCTTCCGCCTCGAGCTCTTCCGCCAGCTCTTCCAGCGCCTCCCCTTTGGCGTCCAGCATCGTCACGCGCGCGCCTTCCCGAGCCAGCAGAACGGCCAGCGGGGAAACGCCACCGCCGATCAGCAGCACACTGCGGGCACCCCGAGCACGGTCTCTCGCCCAGAGCAGCCGTGGCCACCTGTCCTGGTCGACTTCAGTCGGCTCCATGGCAAGCACAGCCGGACGATCGACCGGCTGTGTTTCCAGCTGTACGGCGTCCACGGGAATCTGACGGTCAGACATCACTTGCTCCAGCTGCGCTTGCGATCAACGCCAGAAACCGACGGGATCGATGACGGTCTTGTCTTCCGGCCTTGGACGGGAACGGAACGCACTGTGCGGGACCAGGATCAGCACAACCTCCGCCTGCTCCATCGCAACGTCGATATCCACGAAGGTCAGACCACGGGATTGCGCTTCGCTCGCAGGCAACGCGTGCGCGAACGGATCCACGCAGAGCACTTGCCCCGGGTAGCGAGCGGAAAGCGTCGTCGCGATCTCCAAAGAAGGACTCTCCCGGAAGTCGTCCACGTCCGCCTTGTAGCTAAGCCCAAGGCACGCGATCTTCTTCCCCGGACTATTTGCGAGTTCCGCCTCGACCTGTCGAATGAGGAACTGGGGCTTGCTGTCGTTCACTTCACGCGCGACACGGATGATGCGTGATCGCTCCGGCGCGCTCGACACGATAAACCAGGGATCCACTGCGATGCAGTGCCCCCCGACGCCGGCGCCAGGCTGAAGGATCGCGACGCGCGGATGGCGATTCGCAAAGTCGATCACCTTCCACACATCGACATCCAGATCGTCGCAGATCATCGACAGTTCGTTCGCGAACGCGATATTGACGTCACGAAACGCGTTCTCTGTCAGCTTGACCATCTCGGCAGTCCGGTCCGTCGAGAGATGGCACACGCCTCGCACGAACACCTTGTAAACCGCAGCGGCGCGCTCGGCACAACGCGCCGTCATGCCGCCCACGATCCGGTCATTCTCGACGAGCTCCTTCAGCATCTGCCCTGGAATGATGCGCTCCGGGCAGTAGGCAAGGCAGATGTCCGAATCCTCCCCGGCCTGCTGGGGAAACGTGAGGTCCGGACGCTCGGACGAGAGGAGCTCGGCCAGCATTCCGGTCGTGCCGACTGGTGACGTCGATTCGAGGATCACCAGATTTCCGGCACGAAGAAAGGGGGCGATCGCCCGCCCCGCAGCCTGCACGAATGACACATCAGGCGCGCGCGTTTCGTCATGCGCGACCGGTGTCGGTACCGCAATGATGAAGACATCCGCAGCGACGGGAGTGGTCGTCGCACGCAGTCGACCGGCGGCGACGCAGTGCTCGACGAGCTCGTCGAGATTGCCTTCTTCGATGTGCGCCTTGCCGCTGTTGACGGCATCCACGGCGCGCTGGCTGATATCGACGCCAACGACGTCGATACCCGAGGACGCAAACATGGCCGCGGTCGGCAGCCCGATGTAGCCCAGACCGATCACCGACAGGGTCCCGACCGGATTCGCGTCCGAGCCCGCTTTCTCGCCTTCACTCATTTTCATTCACCTGAATTTTTTTCGGAATTTCGTCACGCGTCTGGTCCACGCGCCATGGCATCACTCCGAGCCTGCGACCGGCTTCGGCTTTTCCTTTTTTCGTGCGTGATAGACGTCCTTGTAGGCCTGGATCGCGTCGCTGACGGGGCCGCTGTAGACAAGCCTGCCCTTTTCCATCACGAGGCCGCTGGTGCACACCTTGCGTAACATCATGAAATTATGGCTCGCGAGCACCACGATCTGGCTGCCCGCAACCCGATCGTTCATTCGCTTCCTCGCCTTTTCGATGAAGGCAGCGTCGCCCGCCCCGAACCATTCGTCCATCAGCATGATGTCCTGCTGGATCGACGTGGAGATCGCAAAGCCAAGTCGCATACGTTGACCCGAAGAAAGCGTCGACAGCCTTCGACCCGCTACATCTTCAAGCTCTGCGAAACGCAGGATCGATGTGACCATGCCCCGGATCAGCGCCGGGGCGATCCCCATTGCGGTCGCGCGCAGAAAGATATTCTCCACGAGAGTTGCTTCGCCATTGAATCCAAGACCCAGATTCAGCAGCGCCTGCCGCGAGCCTGTGACGTCCACCTGTCCGGATGTGGGTGCGAACGCGCCCGACAGGACACGGAGGAGTGTCGTCTTGCCCGCGCCATTGCGCCCGAGAAGCGCAACCCGATCCCCCGCCTTGATCTGGAACGAAACGTCATCGAGCAACCGCGCGAAGCGACGCTTCGGAGGCGACGTTGCAGCTCCCAGCAACGTTGAAAACCAGCCGCGCTCCGCCGTGCTGTTCTCCTGGAGAAAGTACGGCACTTCGAGCGTCAAGCCTCTGACATCGATCCCTACGTCGGTCACGGCGCTCCTCATATCCACAGCGGTACAAAGCGCGCATAACGCCTGTAAAGAAACATCGCCATCAACCAGCCTCCAGCCGTCATTGCGACGACTGCCGCAATGCTGGACAACTCGGGCATCTGACCGAGAGCAGGCGCTCGCACCACCTCGATCAGGTGAAACGCGGGATTGAGACGTGCGACCAGACCACGGGTGGTGTCGATCGGGAATCGATCGACATGCCAAAGAATGGGGGTGAGCAGGAAGCCGACGACCAATATCGTGTGAATGAACTCACTGGTGTCGGGGAAACGCGCGCCGACCAGGCCAATGCAGAACGAGAGCCAGATCATATTGATGAGAAGAATCGGCACGGTGAGCACCAGGCTTGCGAGCCCCGTCCACTCCACGGCTGGCGACCAGACCAGTACGCCGACCACGACTATGAATGCGAACGCGAAATTGAAGAGTGCCTTGGCAATGCCGCGCAGGATGAAATCGGTCAGCCTCACACGCCCATCCATGATGAAGGCCTTGTGGGTGCGGAACACCGAACTGGAATCGTTGACGCACTGGATCATGAATCGCCAGCAGATATAGCCCAGTCCGAGATAGGGAAGATACTCGGCGACTGGATATCCCATCAGATGCGAGTACACATTCCCCAGCACCAGCAGGAACATCAGCGTCGGCAGAACGAGCCAAAGCACGCCCAGGCGTGTCCGCCTATGCTTCGTGGCGAGATCGAGCCAGCTGGAGTAGGCCCAGAACTCGGGTTGCCGCAGGCTGTTGCGCAGTTGCTGCATGAACGAATTATTCAACTCGGCTCTCCGACGACTCGTTCATTGCGGTAGCAACCGCTTCAAGCCAGCAGCGCATTGGCAAGGTCAACTTCCAGGTCCTTGTAGTTTTCCACCCCAACACTCAACCGCACCAGATCGTCGTGGATCCCGAGCGCCGCCCGCCGCTCCACGGGCACCGACGCATGTGTCATCACCGCCGGATGGTTGACCAGGCTTTCGACGCCACCGAGCGACTCCGCCAGCGTGAACAGTTCGGTACGCTCGCAGAAGCGCTTCGCGGCCTCGAAGCCGCCCTTGATGCGGACCGAGATGATGCCGCCGAAGCCGTCCATCTGGCGGTTGGCCAACGCGTGCTGCGGGTGCGAGGCGAGGCCGGGGTAGATGACCTGTTCGACTGCGGGATGCGCGTCGAGAAACTCGGCCAGGGCCTGCGCATTGTCGCAGTGCGCCTTCATGCGCAGGTGCAGCGTCTTGAGGCCACGCAGCGCGAGGAAGCTGTCGAACGGTCCCTGCACGGCGCCGGCGGAGTTCTGCAGGAACGCCAGCTGCTCGGCGAGCTCGGCGTTGTCGCCGACGACCAGCATGCCGCCGACCATATCGGAGTGGCCGTTGAGGTATTTCGTGGCCGAATGCATGACGATGTCGGCGCCGTGTTCGATCGGGCGCTGCAGGATCGGCGAGGCGAAGGTGTTGTCGACGACGACGATCAGGCCGCGCCTGTGCGCGATATCCGCGATCGCCTGGATGTCGACGATCTTCAACATCGGGTTGGTCGGCGTCTCGATCCAGACCAGCTTCGTCTTCTCGGTGATCGCCGCCTCGAACGCAGCGGCGTTGGTCATGTCGACGTAGCTGAAGGACAGGCCGGCGCTGCGCGTGCGCACGCGTTCGAACAGGCGGTAGCTGCCGCCGTAGAGGTCGTCCATCGCGATGATGTGGTCGCCGCTGTCGAGCAGTTCGAGCAGGGTCGCGGTCGCGGCCATGCCCGAGGCGAACGCGAAGCCGCGCGTGCCGCCTTCCAGCCCCGCCACGCACCGCTCGTAGGCGAAGCGCGTGGGGTTGTGGGTGCGCGAGTACTCGAAGCCCTGATGCTCGCCCGGACTGGACTGGGCGTAGGTCGACGTTGCATAGATCGGCGGCATTACCGCGCCGGTGCTGGGGTCGGGCGATTGGCCGGCGTGGATCGCCTTGGTGCCGAGTGCCCACAACGCCGGATCGGCCGCGGTGCGGTCATCGGTCATGTGAAGATCCTGTCCAAACAAGCCGGCGATTCTAGCATCGCGGCCGCAGGGTCCCGTTTCCACGTCGCTGCGTCATGCAGGCGGATTCGCCTCTGCGTGAGCCCTGTTCAGCCTCGTGCCGCTGGCGACGCGACATGGATCCTGAACGATTCCGAACGGTGGGCGCGCGGCATGGCTTCGGCCATGTTCGGCGCAGGTCGCGGACGAGAACCATCTATCCGCCCCACGCGCGCACCGTCGGACCGCCTTACTGCACCCGACGCCGCAGATAGTTCAGCAGGTCGATGCGGGTGATCAGGCCCAGGAACGTGTCGCCATCCGTCACGATCGCCACCTGGCCGCGGTCGAACACGGGCAGCAGGGTCTCGACCGGCGAGCGGACATCGAGGAAATCGGAGCTTGGTGACCATGGCCGAGGCGACCGGCTCGAGGAATCGGGCCTCGTCGCCGTATACGTGCAGCAGCACGTCGCTCTCGTCGAGGATGCCGACGATGCGGTCCCCGTCCATGACCGGCAGCTGCGAGATCTCGTAGAGCTTCATGCGCTGGTAGGCGGTGACGAGCAGGTCGGTCGGCGCCAGCACCACGGTCGCCGTACTGCTCGCGCTCGATGAAGCCGTTGTCGAGCATCCAGTAGTCGTTGTAGAGCTTGCTGAGGTACTTGTTGCCCGTATCGCAGACGAACATCAGCACCTTCTTCGGCGTCGTCTGCGCGCGGCAGTACTTCAGTGCGGCGGCCAGCAGCGTGCCGGTCGACGAGCCGCCGAGGATGCCCTCGGCCTGCAACAGCTCGCGCGCGGCGAGGAAGCTTTCCTTGTCGCTGATCGCGTAGGCCTGCTTGACCCGCGAGAAATCGGAGATCCCCGGCAGGAAATCCTCGCCGATGCCCTCGACCATCCAGCTGCCGGACTTGTCGTTGAGCACGCCATCGTTGATGTATTCGGCGAGGATCGAGCCGACCGGATCGGCCAGCACCAGCGCGACGTCGGGCGCGTGCTCGGCGAAGCAGCGCGACAGGCCGGTCATCGTGCCGGAGCTCCCGCAGCCGAAGACGATCGCATCCAGCCCACCCACCTCACTCATCTGGCGCAGGATCTCCGGGCCGGTGCCGAACTCGTGCGCCGCCGGATTGTCGGGATTGCCGAACTGGTTGATGAAGTAGGCGCCGGGCGTTTCCCGCGCGATGCGCTCGGCGAGGTCCTGGTAGTACTCCGGGTGTCCCTTGGCGACGTCGGAGCGGGTCAGCACGACCTCGGCACCCATCGCCTTGAGATTGAAGATCTTCTCCCGGCTCATCTTGTCGGGCACGACGAGGATCAGCTTGTAGCCCTTCTGCTGGGCCACCAGCGCCAGACCGATGCCGGTGTTGCCGGCGGTACCTTCGACGAGGGTCGCGCCCGGCTGGAGGTCGCCGCGCGTCTCGGCCGCTTCGATCATGCTCAGGCCGATGCGGTCCTTGATCGAGCCACCGGGGTTCTGGTTCTCGAGCTTGAAGTACAGCTCGCAGACGCCCGTGTCGAGACGCCCCGCCCGGACGATGGGGGTGTCGGCAATGAGGTCGAGGACGGAAGAGGCGATCGGCATGCGGTCCGGGTCCGGAAAGGTACGGGACGGGATTATCGCATTGCGCCGCGCGGGGCGCCGATCACGGCGACGGCGTCGCCAGACATTCGCGGGCGGTGACGATCGACGAGGATGACCGCCACCGCCCGCGACTGATGAAACCTGGTGCTAGTTCTGAAGCGTGTCGTACATGTGGGTGAGCCGATCCTTGGCGGCCAGCTTCTCGCGCTTCATCTGAGACAGCGTGGTCTCGTCGACGGCGAGCACCCCGAGCTCTGCATTCAACACCTTCTTGTCCAACTCCTTGTGCCGGTAGTAGAGCTGCCGGAACTCGACATTTCCCTTCATGATTTCTTCGAGTTCCGCCTGTGGTTGCGCTTCGAACATGAAATCCTCCTGACAGAAATGCGAACGCCCCAACCGGCGACGGCAGGGGCGTTACGGGGACACCATCCAGGAACGGGCAGCAGACGATCCGATCTGGCGGCTGACGCAGCAGGCGTCGCCTGCGTCGGGTACCTCGTGGGGGATCATCTCGGTCATCGGCCTGGCTCTTGGACCGGACGGCGGGAACTGGGGAACGGTGCCGTCCGGGGCTTTGACCCTACTCCTCGCAAATCAGGTCGACAAGAGCTGCCGGGCGACCCGCGGTCGCCACGCCTTCCGCGCCGGGTAATCGCTTCCAGTGTGACCCGACCCGCGCCGCGCCACAGCGCGGTTCCAGTACACGGTCGACGCCAAGTCATTGATTCCAAATGGATTCATTTTGACGTTGCTGACTGCGCGCGCTCAGGGCTCGAGGCTCTTCATCAGTTCGGCCTCGCGGCGACGCAACTCGGCATCGCGCTCGCGGGCCGCGCGCAGTTTCGCCGCCTCGTCGCTGGCCACGCCCTGCAGCACGGTCTCGGCCTGCTGCCGGGCAGACGACTCCTCTTCCGCGGCGACGCGCAGACGGTTGGCCTCTTCAGCCTGGATCTGCGCCTGGACCCGCAGTCGCTCGGCCTCGCGGCGCGCGCGCACCGCATCCTGGCGGCTCGCCTCGACCAGCAGTTGGGACCGCTGGCGTTCGAGCTCGATCAGCTCGCGGCGCATGGCTTCCGTGCGCGACGCGATCTCCGCGGTCTCGACCCGCCACTGCGCGACCTGCAGCGCGGACGCACGCTGGCTGCTGCGCACCTCGGCCAGCGCCGAGACGGCCTGGCGCGCCTGCAGGCGCTCGTAGGCCGCGAGGCCGGCGGTATCCGGATCGGCGTCGATGGCCTGCAACCGCTGCTGCAGCTGCGGCGCGCCGACGTCGCCGGATTGGGCATGGACCATCGGCGACAACAGGCCGGCGACGAGCAACACGATCAAGGGACGTCGCATGCTCATTCCTCCACCTGCAGGCGCTGCCGCAGGCTGGTGATCTCACCGCGGCGCTGGGCCAGTTCGGCGTCGGTGGCGGCCTGTCGGGCACGGGCATGCGCCAGGTCGGCGAGTGCGCTCGCCGACAGCGCCAGCGTGCGCGCTTCGTCGCTGCGCTGGCTGCCCATCGCGGCCTGCGCCTGCTCCAGTGCGCGGCGTGCCTGGGCGATGTCGGTCGGGGCGTACTGGTCGGCGTCGGCATCGCCGGCGCGCGCGACGGAGAGCTGGGCCGCCGCGAGTTCCTCGGTCGGTGGCGGCAGGCTGGCGCACGCGCCCAGGGCGAGTACGGAAACGAGCAGCACTGCCTGCTGCAATCGTCGGAACTGTGCGAAGCTTGTGTTCATCATGTAAATCGTGCCTCGGCGTCGGTCCGGGTCATTGTCGTCAGCAGGCCCGGGATGCGCAACGCTCCCCGGCGTTCATTGGGGGTGGGGTCATGGACATCGGTTATTTCCTGAAGCTGATGACCGAGAAAAACGCGTCGGACATGTTCCTGAGCACGGGCGCGCCGGTCTACATCAAGGTCGAAGGCAAGCTGTATCCGCTGGGCAGCACGGGCCTGCCGCCGGGCATGGTCAAGAAGATCGCGTATTCGCTGATGGACGAGGGCCAGATCCCGCAGTTCGAACGCGACCTGGAAATGAACATGGCGATCTCGGTGCAGGATGCCGGCCGTTTCCGCGTCAACGTGTTCAAGCAGCGCGGCGAAGTCGGCATGGTCGTGCGTGCGATCCGCAGCAACATCCCGAGCATCGAAGAGCTGCAGCTGCCCAACGTGCTCAAGGACATCATCATGGCGCCGCGCGGCCTCGTGCTGATCGTCGGTTCCACGGGCTCCGGCAAGTCGACGACGCTGGCGTCGATGATCGACCACCGCAACGCCAACACCTCCGGCCACATCCTCACCATCGAGGATCCGATCGAGTACCTGCACCGGCACAAGAAGTCGCTGGTCAACCAGCGCGAAGTCGGTCTCGACACCCAGACGTTCCACAACGCGCTGAAGAATGCGATGCGCGAGGCGCCGGACGTCATCCTGATCGGCGAGATCCTCGACGCGACCACGATGGAAGCGGCGATCTCGTTCGCCGAGACCGGTCACATCTGCCTCGCGACGCTGCACTCCAACAACGCCGACCAGACGATCGAGCGCATCCTCAACTTCTTCCCCGAGGCCGCGCACAAGAACGTGCTGATGAACCTCGCACTGAACCTGCGCGCCGTGGTCTCGCAGCGTCTGGTGCAGGGCATCGACGGCCGCCGCATGCCGGCGACCGAGGTGCTGCTCAACACGCCGATGATCCGCGACCTGCTGCGCCGCGGCCAGGTCCACGAGATCAAGCAGGCGATGGAAGAGACGCTCGAATCGGGCATGGAAACCTTCGACCAGTGCCTGTTCCGGCTGCACCGCGAAGGGCGCATCGAGCGCGAGACCGCGCTGCGCGCGGCCGATTCGCGTGACGGCCTGGACCTGAAGTTCCGCCTGTCCGAAGGCGGGGTCGGCGAGCACGACCCGTACGCGGACGTCTTCGCGGATACCGCCCAGCACTGAGGCTGGGCTCGCCTCAGCCGGCGGCAGGTGCGTCGGGCTGCACCTCGGGGCGCGCTGCCGCGAACGCAGGCAGCGCGAGGCAGGCGTCCTCGATCGCGCGGATGCGCGGATACGGCGTCAGGTCGACGTCGAAGCGGCGCGCGTTGTAGACCTGCGGGATCAGGGCGCAGTCCGCGATCGTCGGGCGCTCGCCGATGCAGACACCCGCGTCGTCGGACCACTGCGCGAGCAACGCCTCGAACGCGTCGAAGCCATCGACGATCCAGCGCGCGATCCACTGCGCGCGCACGTCGGGCGGCAGCGCGCCGTCGTGTTCCAGCCACTGCAGCACGCGCAGGTTGTTGAGCGGATGCACGTCGGCGGCGATCAGCTGCGCCAGGGCACGCACGCGCTGGCGCGCGAGCGGCACGGCGGGCAGCAGCGGGACGGTCGGCCAGACCTCGTCGAGGTATTCCAGGATCGCCAGCGACTGGGTCAGCACCACGTCGCCGTGCTGCAGGGCCGGCACCAGCTTTTGCGGATTGCGCGCCGCGAACGTGGGCTGGCGCTGCTCGCCGCCGTCGCGGACGAGGTGCACCGGCGCGTCGAAGTACTCCAGTCCTTTCAGGCGCAGGCCGATACGCACCCGGTAGGCCGCGCTGGAGCGCCAGTACCCCAACAGGGTCAGCCCATCGCCTGCGGCCGCGGTCACGCCGGCGGAGCCTGCCGTTCGATGACCTGCTCGATCGCGCCGAAGATGCTGGCGCCGTCGGCGTCGAACATCTCGGTGCGGACGGTGTCGCCGAAGGCCATGAACGGGGTCTGCGGTGCGCCGTGCTCCAGCGCTTCGACGGTGCGCTTCTCGGCGAAGCAGGACGCGCCCTTCGTGGTGTCTTCGTTGGCGATCGTGCCGGAGCCGACGATCGTGCCGGCCGACAACGGCCGCGTCTTCGCGGCGTGCGCAACGAGCTGGGCGAAATCGAACTGCATGTCCACGCCCGCTTCGGGCGCGCCGAACCAGTCGCCGTTGACGTGGGTCAGCAACGGCAGGTGCAGCTTGTTGTCGCGCCAGGCGCCGCCCAGTTCGTCAGGCGTGACGAACACCGGACTCAGCGTCGAACGCGGCTTCGACTGCAGGAAACCGAAACCCTTGGCCAGTTCGCCCGGAATCAGGTTGCGCAGCGATACGTCGTTGACCAGGCCGACGAGCTGGATATGGCCGGCCGCCTGCTCCGGCGTCACCGCCATCGGCACGTCGTCGGTGATGACGACGATCTCCGCTTCCAGATCGATGCCGTAATCCTCGCTCACCACCTTGACCGTGTCGCGCGGGCCGTAGAACGACGCGCTGGTCGCCTGGTACATCAGCGGATCGGTGTAGAAGCTCTCCGGCACCTCCGCGCCACGGGCCTTGCGCACGCGCGCGACGTGCGGGAGATAGGCGCTGCCGTCGACGAACTCGTAGGCGCGCGGCAGCGGCGAAGCGAGCCGCGCCATCTCGATGTCGAACACGCCGTCGGCGTCGCCGGCATTGAGCGATTCGTAGAGGGCGTTGAGCCGCGGTGCGGTGTTCGTCCAGTCCTCCAGCGCGCGTTGCAGCGTCGGGGCGATGCCGGTCGCGCGGACCGCGGTGGCAAGGTCGCGCGAGACGACGATCAGCGTGCCGTCACGGCCGCCCTCTTTCAGTGAACCCAGCTTCATCGCAAGTACTCCGTTGGCGTCTGCTTTCGGTTTCCAGTGTAACGAATCACCGCGGCGACCCGCCTCAGTCCTCGCCCTGGAACGCGCCGCTGCGGTAGGTCAGCACCAGGGTGTCGCGGTGGCCGCTGGCATCAATCGGCTGGATCGGCGTCGATTCGTGGATCACCCGGGCATCGTCGAGCAGCAGCAGCGACCACGGGCGGGTCAGCGTAAAGCGCTGGCCGTTCGGGCCGTCGGCATCGAAGACGCGGGTTTCGCCGCCCTTGATACCCTGCCGCGCGACCAGCAGCACGGCGACGAAGTCCACGCCATCGCGATGCGCGCCTTCGGGGGTCGGCCGGCCGATGCCGTCGGTGGTGTCGATGCGGAACTGGTGCGCTTCCACGTGCCACGGCGCACGCGGCTGGACCTGGGCGAAGACCGCGCCAAGTCCGGTCAGCAGGGCGGTCCACGCCGGCGATGCGACGACCGCCGGCAGCACCGGCTCGAACCAGCGATGCATGCCGCCATGCAGGGCGTTGTAGTCCTCGGACTGCCAGTGCGCGCGATGCGGCACCTGCTCCAGGGTCGCGCCGTCGTGCACGAAGCAGGAGTGGCGCCGGCGCCGGTACCGCCCGCCATCCTTCAGATAGCCGTCTTCCGGCAGGTCGTCCCAGCTGCTTCGAAGCGCGTCGAGGTCCTGCAACGCCAGACCGCACAGCGTGGCGACGTCGTCGGGCGCCACGACCGCCTCGCCACGCGCGCGCAGATCGGAGACGACGTCGGAAGCGCTGGAGTATGGCGGCGGATAGGCATTCATCGCGGAATTCTAAATGCGCGCCGGGCCCGATGTATCGCGAGTCGCGATCCGACGGCACCCGGACACGAAAAAGCCCGCCATTGGCGGGCTTTTTCGTTTGTATGGCAGCCCCGGAAGGATTCGAACCTCCGAATGCCTGAGTCAGAGTCAGGTGCCTTACCGCTTGGCGACGGGGCTATGGAGCGATTGTAACGCCGAACACGCGAATCGTCGCGCTTCGGCGTTGCCGGATCCACGCATCGCGTGGACCCGGACGACACACATCAGCGCTTCGAGAACTGGGTCGCGCGACGTGCCTTGTGCAGGCCGACCTTCTTGCGCTCGACTTCACGCGCGTCACGGGTCATGAAGCCCGCCTTGCGCAGTTCGATCTTCAGCGTCTCGTCGTACTCGACCAGCGCGCGGGCGATGCCGAGGCGGATCGCGCCGGCCTGGCCGGTGGTGCCGCCGCCGGTGGTCGTGACCAGCACGTCGAAGGTCTCGGTGTTCTGCGTCAGCTCGAGCGGCTGGCGCACGATCATGCGCGCGGTCTCACGACCGAAGAACTCGTCGAGCGGACGGTCGTTGACGGTGATGTTGCCACTGCCCTTGCGCAGGAACACGCGGGCGATGGAGGACTTGCGACGGCCGGTGCCGTAATTCTGGGTGATTGCCATGACTTAGAGTTCCAGGGGCTGCGGCTGCTGGGCGGAATGCGGATGCTCCGAGCCCTTGTAGACCTTGAGCTTGCGGTACATGGCACGGCCGAGCGGATTCTTCGGCAGCATGCCCTTGACGGCGATCTCGATGACGCGCTCGGGGTGGCGCTCCAGCGCCTGGCCCAGCGACTCGGTCTTCAGGTTGCCGATATAACCCGTGAAGCGGTGATAGAGCTTGTCCGTCATCTTCTTGCCGGTCACGGCGATCTTCTCGGCATTGACCACGATGATGTAGTCGCCGGTGTCGACGTGCGGGGTGTAGACGGGCTTGTGCTTGCCGCGCAGACGGCTGGCGATTTCCGCGCTGAGGCGGCCCAGGGTCTTGCCGGTGGCGTCGACGAGATACCAGTCGCGCTGGACGGTCTCGGACTTGGCGGTGAAAGTCTTCATGACGGAATTCGATACTCGATGGGTGACTGGTCGGGCGGATTGCGCCAGCGGTGCCGGCGGAACTTTGCCACGCGTTGTCGAAGCAGGTTCCACGAAAGACGGGCTTTCGCGGAACGAAAGAGGCGGAATGATAGCGGGCATCCCCGGACCCTGCAAGCCGCCGCGTGCGTCGCGGTCCTGCGGGTGGCGCCCGCCCCGGCAAGGGCCGAGAATCATACGCCACGCCTGCCCGGCTGCCGGGCAGGCCCCGCTTCCCGGAGTCTCCGATGGCCGCCCCCCGGCTGCGACACCAGAATCCCCTCGACCAGCTGCTGATCGAAACCCAGCGCGCGCTCGATACCGTATTCGGCAATCCGCCCGCGACCCGCCCCAATCCGGCCGCCGACACCCCCGACATCGCGCTCAACGAGCAGGAACGGCGCCACGCGGCCGGCCTGATGCGGATCAACCACGTCGGCGAGATCTGCGCGCAGGGTCTTTACTTCGGGCAGGCGGCGGTCGCGCGCGAGGCCGGCACCCGTGCCCACCTGCTGGAAGCGGCGCAGGAAGAGACCGATCACCTGGCCTGGTGCGCCCAGCGCCTGCGCGAACTCGACAGCCGGCCCAGCCTGTTCAATCCGCTGTGGTACGCCGGCAGCTATGCCCTCGGCGCCGCGGCCGGCCTGCGCGGCGACGGCTGGAACCTCGGCTTCGTGGTCGAGACCGAGCGCCAGGTCGAGGCGCATCTCGACGAACACCTGCAGACCTTGCCCGAGGCCGACCAGCGCAGCCGCGAGATCCTGCGCAAGATGAAGGAGGACGAAGCCCGCCACGCGGCGCATGCCGAGGAGGCCGGCGCGCGGATCCTGCCGCAGCCGATCCCCAGGCTGATGGCCACCGCGTCGAGCCTGATGAAGGCGGTCGCCTACCGGCTTTGAGGGTGCGACAGACGTCGACGCCCGCCGGGTGCACGGCGCCCGGGCATGGAAAAAGGCCGGCAATGCCGGCCTTTTTTCTGGTCCCGCACGTCGCCGGTGCAATCAGTCGGCGAGGTTGCGGCCGTGGTAGAGCTCTTCGATCTCGCGACGGAGGCGCGCCTCGATCTTCATCCGGTCCTTGAACGAGAGATTGCGGGCCTTCTCCTCGAACAGATACTGGTCGAGGTCGAACTCCTTCAGGTGCATCTTCGTGTGGAAGATGTTTTCCTGGTAGACGTTCACGTCGAGCGCGTCGTAGCGCGACTTGATGTTCTTGGCCAGGTAATCCTGGATCGAATTGATCTTGTGGTCGATGTAGTGCTTCTTGCCCTTCACGTCGCGGGTGAACCCGCGCACCCGGTAGTCCATCACCACGATGTCGGACTCGAGGCTCTCGATCAGGTAGTTCAGCGCCTTCAGCGGCGAGATCACGCCGCAGGTCGCCACGTCGATGTCGGCGCGGAACGTCGCGATGCCGTTGTCCGGATGCGTCTCGGGGTACGTGTGCACCGTGATGTGCGACTTGTCGAGATGCGCGACGACGGCATCGGAGATCACGCCCTTGGCGTCCTTGCGGTCGACCACCGGCTCCTCGGAGATGAGGATCGTCACCGACGCGCCCTGGGGGTCGTAGTCCTGGCGCGCGATGTTGAGGATGTTGGCGCCGATGATCTCGGCCACATCCGTCAGGATCTGCGTCAGACGGTCCGCGTTGTAGGCCTCGTCGATGTAGGCGATGTAGCGCTGCCGCTCGTCTTCCGACGCGGCATAGCAGACATCGTAGATGTTGAACGACAGGGCCTTCGTCAGGTTGTTGAAACCCTGAAGCTTCAGGCGGGGCAGCGGTTTGACCACAGCGGTCGACCCTCGGGGGTTGGGCGAAAGCGCGATTATGCGGCAAAGCGACCGCGTGCCGCGACCTCGACGCCGTCACGGGTTTGCCCCCGCGGCGTCGACGCCCTACTCTCTCGGATTCTCCTGCCTCGCAGCGACATGAAGCCAATCTCCGTGGCCGTGATGCCGAACCTGATCCGTTCCCAAAACCCGCTGGCGCCCACCGCCGCGACGATCGAGCGTTTCCTCGCACATTGCCACCGGCGCCGGTATCCGCCGCGCAGCGACGTGTTCCGACCGGGCGATCCGGCCGGCACGCTCTATTTCGTCGTCAGCGGCTCGGTCAGCATCATCACCGAGGAAGACGACGGCCGGGAGTTGATACTGGGCTACTTCGGCCCCGGCGAGATGGTCGGCGAGATGGGGCTGTTCATCGAATCGGACGTGCGCGAAGTCATCCTGCGCACCCGCACCCAGTGCGAACTGGCCGAGATCAGCTACGAGCGCCTGTACCAGCTGTTCGAAGGCACCCTGGCCAACGACGCGCCGCTGATCATGTACGCGATCGGCGCGCAGCTGTCGCGGCGGCTGCTCGACACCAGCCGCAAGGCCGGCCGCCTCGCCTTCCTCGACGTCACCGACCGGATCATCCGCACCCTGCACGATCTGACCCGTGAGCCGGAAGCCATGACCCACCCGCAGGGCACCCAGCTGCGGATCTCGCGGCAGGAGCTGGCGCGGCTGGTCGGCTGCTCGCGCGAGATGGCCGGACGCGTGCTGAAGAAGCTGCAGGCCGACAACAAGCTGACGGCGCGCGGCAAGACCATCGTCCTGTTCGGCACCCGCTGAGCGGCCGATGACACTCGGACACTTCGGACCCCGCGGCGACCTGCCGGACGCCGATGTCCGCAGCGCCTCGCCGATCGACGCCGACGACGTCGCCCGCCTGCTGTCGGAGATGGGCTACCCCTGCAGCGTCGACGAGGCCCGCGAACGCATCGTCACGATCACCGCCAACGATCGCCAGGCGCTGGTGCTGGCCCGCAGCGGCGGCCGGGTCTGCGGGCTGATCGCGCTGGACTTCATGTACTACCTGCCGCTGGGCACGACGACCTGCCGCATCACGGCGCTGATCGTCACCGAGGCCGAGCAGGGCTGCGGCCTCGGCCGCCAGCTGCTCAAGGAAGCCGAACGGCGCGCGCGCTTCGGCGGTGCGGCGCGGCTGGAACTCACCAGCGGCTCGCAGCGCGCGGACGCGCATGCGTTCTACAAGGCCTGCGGCTTCAGCGACGGCACGCTGCGCTTCATCAAGCGACTCGGCGACGCTTAAAGAACGCGACCGCGTCGCCGACACGTCCGTAACGCCCCGATATGCCTATGCTGCGCCTGCGCTCCCCTGCCGCGTGGATGGTGCCCTGTGGAACTCGGTGACCAGTTTCTGTTCTTCGTGCTCGTCGGACTGGGCGCGCAGCTCGTCGACGGTGCGCTCGGCATGGCCTTCGGGCTGGTGTCGTCGTCGGTGCTGCTGGGCATGGGCCTGCCGCCGGCGGCGGTCAGCGCCAGCGTGCACACGGCCGAGGTGTTCACGACCGGCGCGTCCGGTGCATCGCACCTGGCGATGCGCAATGTCGACCGGCGCCTGTTCCTGCGCCTGGCGATTCCGGGCATGGTCGGCGGCGTCATCGGCGCCTACGTGCTGACCCGGCTGCCGGGCGACGTCATCCGCCCGTTCGTCTACGCCTACCTGTTGCTGCTGTCGCTGCTGATCCTGCTGCGCGCCGCCGGCCGGCTGATGCCGAAGCAGGAGGTGCGCCGCGTCCCGTTGCTGGGTTTCGTCGCGGGCCTGCTCGATGCCAGCGGCGGCGGCGGCTGGGGGCCGGTGGCCACCTCGACGCTGCTCGCGCGCGGCGGCGTCGCCCGGACCACGATCGGCACCGTCAAATCTCGGTGACGTTCTTCCTGTCGATGGGCCTGCAGCATCTGGAGATCGTGCTGGGCCTGCTGGTCGGCGGCATGATCGCCGCGCCCCTCGCCGCCGTGTTCGTGCGCCATGTCCGCGAGCGCTGGGTGCTGCTCGCGGTCGGCGTGCTGGTGATGGGCATCAGCCTCTACCAGATCGGCACGACGCTATTCGAGTGACGCCACCGGCGCGCCGCCGCGGTCGGCGCAACCCCAGTTGAGGATCGGCGTGCCCGGCGGCAGCACGCGGCGGAACATGTCGACCAGGCCGTGCTTGGGATTGACGACGACCGGCGTCGTCGCGGCCCGCAGCAGCGGCAGGTCGGCCGACGAATCCGAATAGCAGACGTCGATGTCGCCGTAGCCGCCCTCGCGCAGCATCCGCATCTTCTCCTCGGCATGGCAGTGCCGGGTCGCGGTCACCGCGCCGAACTTGGGGCCGACGAGGGTGCCGATCACCGGCACGGTCTCGTGGGCGACGAACGCGAGGATCGCGCGGGCCAGCTCCGGCGGCGCGCCGGTCGCGATGACCACGCGATCGCCGGCCTCGCGGTGCGCGTGCAGCACGTCGAGCGCGACCGGCAGCAGGCGCGGACGGATCCGGTCGGCGTTGGTCGCGACGTAGCGATCGATCAGCGCATCCAGCGAGCCGCGGCTGTGCAGGCCGACGGTGCCGATCCAGACGTAGGCCGAGATGCCGTAGCGGCGGGTCGGCAGGAACGCCGTCATCAGGCCGAACACCGGCGTGACCAGCACGGCCAGCGCCACCCGCCACCAGCGGCGCTGGATCAGCCACTTGAACAGATGCGTGCCCGAGTCGCCGTCGTAGAGCGTGTGATCGAAATCGAAGACGACGGTCTTCGCCAGGCCCGGGGCGCCGTCGGCACGCAGCAGGTGGGCGACTACGGGTGCTGAGTCACCGGCCGACGCCGCTTGCGCCGACGCTGCCACGGGCGTGGCGGTCGCACTGGCGATCGCGATCGCCGACAGGCCCGACGGCGCCGGGACGGCCACCGGTGCGGCGGGCACCGGCACATCTCGGGTCGCAGGCGGCGTGGTATCGCCCGCGAACATCCGGCGCAAGGCCTCACCCGGATCGGGCGCGCGCATGAAGGACTCCCCGACGAGGAACGCGTCGATGCCCGCCGCGCGCATGCGGGCGACATCGTCGCGTCCGTGGATCCCGCTTTCGGTGACCAGCCGCCGGTCGCGCGGCACCGCGGCCTGCAGCGACAGCGTCGTGTCGAGCGACACCTCGAAGGTGCGCAGACTGCGGTTGTTGACGCCTAGCAGCGGCGCCGGCAGTTGCAGGGCGCGCTCGAGCTCGTCGATGTCGTGCACTTCGACCAGTACGTCCATGCCGAGCGACATCGCCAGCTCGCCCAGTTCGATCAGCTGGCGGTCTTCGAGCGCGGCGACGATCAGCAGGATGCAGTCGGCGCCGAGCGCGCGCGCCTCGTAGACCTGGTAGGCGTCGAGCATGAAGTCCTTGCGCAGGACCGGCAGCGCGCACGCGGCGCGCGCTTCGACGAGGTAGGCGTCGGCGCCCTGGAAGAAATCGATGTCGGTCAGCACCGACAGGCACGCCGCGCCGCCGGCTTCGTAACTGCGCGCGATCGCCGCAGGCTGGAAGTCCGGCCGGATCACGCCTTTCGACGGGCTGGCCTTCTTGACCTCGGCGATCACCGCGGCATCGCCGGCGGCGATCTTCGCTTCGATCGCCGCGGCGAAGCCCCGCACGGGCGAGGCGTCGGCCGCACGCGCGATCAGTTCCTGCAGCGGCGTAGTGGCGCGGCGCGCGATGATCTCCTCGTGCTTGCGGCGCACGATCTGCTGCAGCACGTCACTCACGTCGGTTGTCCTGGTGCGTCATCGGAATTCTCGTCTCGGGGCGGCAGCGGATCGCCCGCCTGCCAGCCGGCCGCCTGCATCGCATCGAGCAGGACCTGCAGTCGCGCGCGCGGCGCGGCATCGAAGATCGGGGCGACGACGAGATCGCCGGCGCGCGCCCATGCCAGCAGGTGGCGCGCCGCGTCGACCTCGTCGAGCTCGATCACCGCGTCATGTTCGCCCATGCCGCGGCGCATCAGTTCATCGCGCATGATCCGCGGGATCTCGTCTGGCGCGCGGCCACGCAGATACCCTTCGGCGTTCTTCAGCACCACGCGTTCGGGCGCGAATTCCGCGGCCGTCGCGGCGACCGCGCGCAGGTCGGCTTCCTCGCGGTTGCCGGCGTGGCCGACGACGATGCCGAGACGGCCGCGTCGCGCATCCGCGCCGATCGCCCGCAGCAGGCCGCGCAGGCCGTCGGGATTGTGGGCGTAATCGACGACCACCTCGACGCCGCCGATCTGCCAGCGCTGCAGACGACCGGGGTTGTCGCCGCGCGCATTGCCGAACCGCGCGAGCACGTCCGCGATGATGGCGGGCGCGATGCCGAGCCCGCTCGCGGCGAGCGCGGCAGCGGCGGCGTTGGCGATGTTGTAGACCGCGCTGCCGCCGAGCGTCAGCGGCATGTCGGCGATCGCACCGAGATCGTGCAGGGCGCCATCGAGGCTCAGGCGCATGCGCCCGGCGGCCACGCCGCAGATCGCGCCGCCACGCGCGCGATGCGCGGCGAGCACGGGATGCGTCTCGTCGCCGGCGAACCAGCCCAGCCGCTGCGCGTCGAACAGTCGCGACTGCCGCGCGATGACCGGATCGTCCGCATTGAGCACCAGCACTCCGTCATCGGCGACCGCGCGCGCCACCGTCAGCTTCACCGCGGCCAGGTCGTCGAGATCGTGGATGCCGTACTCGCCGAAATGATCGACGCTGATGTTGGTGACGACGGCGACATCGGCACGCTGCACCGCGAGCCCGCGGCGGAGCATGCCGCCGCGCGCGGTCTCGAGGATCGCGGCCTGCGCCTGCGGCTGCCGCAGCGCGGTGCGCGCGCCGGTCGGGCCGGAGAAATCGCCGGCCTCGAGTTCCGCGCCATCGAAGAACACCCCGTCGGTGCAGCTGTGCGCGGTCGGCCAGCCGTTCGCGCGGGTCATCGCGGCGAGCAGGCGCACCGTCGTGGTCTTGCCGTTGGAGCCGGTCACCAGTGCGGTCGGGATCGCGTGCAGCGCGGGCCACGGCACCGCGTCGACCTCGGGCAGCGCGTCGGCCGGCCACACGCGCGCCCCGGTGCCCTCACCGATCGACACCGCGTCGTCGTCGGCGAGGAACGGCAGCCCGTGCGCCGCGGCGGCGTCGCGCAAGGCCAGCAGGCCGGGCACCGATTCGGCGCGGGCGACGCGGATCAGCGTGTGCAGCGCGGTGCCGGCATCGCGCACGTCGGCGTGGCCGGGGGCATGCGGCAGGTCGTGCGCGAACGCGGCGCCGGCGCCGGCGTCGGCGTCGGCCAGTTCCAGCACCACCGACCACCAAGCCCACTCGGCGATCTCGGTCGCCGCATAGAGCTGGTCCGATGGCGCGGCGAATGCGAGCGACACGCCGCTGCGGTGCGGACGCACCACCACGGCGTCCTCGCGCCAGTGCAGCGCGGTGCGCACGGCGTCGATGCGGTGCTGCCACGCGGCCAGCCACGTCGCCGCGACCGGCACGCCGACGGCGGTCTCCAGCGCGGCGCCGGTGCCGGCGAAATACACGTTGGTGCCGGTCAGCCGGCGCGATTCCTCGAACGGTTCGGCGGACATCGTCAGTCGCTTTCCTCGCGCTCGAACACCAGCCCGCGTTCGTCGCGGACCACGCCTTCCATCGCCGCGACCGCGGCCTCGTCGGCGCTGTGGGCCGGCTCGCCCGACGGCAGTTCGACGCGCGGCGTGCGCGGGGTGTCGCCGTCGGCGTTGAACTTGATGATCTGCTTCCACGAACGTGCCAGCACGTCGGCGAAGACGACGATCAGATCGCCCGGGCGGCCCATCTGCAGCGCCCGCTCGATGGCGTCCTGCTCGTCGGGCACCAGGCTGATCGCGTCCGCCGCCACGCCTGCGGCCTGGAGCGCCTTGCCGATGATCCGCGGTACCTCGTCGCCGTCGCGGCCACGCAGCGCATCGTCGCGGCGCACGATGTAGTGGTCGAACTTGCCCTCGACCGCGGCGGCGATCGCCTGCAGGTCCTCGTCGCGACGGTCGCCCGGCGCGGCGACGACGACGATGCGCCGGCCGGTCACGTCGAGCCGCTGCGCGAGCTCGGCCATGACGCCGACCGCGTGCGCGTTGTGCGCGTAATCCATGATCACCTTGAAGGGATGCTCGTCGAACACGTTCATGCGTCCTGGCGCCTGGAAGAACGTGGTGTCGAACGTGCGCAGGCCCTGGCGGATCGCATCGAGCTTGATACCCAGCGAGAACGCCATCGCCGCGGCGAACATCGCGTTCTGCACGTTGTGCAGCGCGCGGCCTTCCATCGTCGCCGGCACCAGGTGGGTCCACATCAACGGGATGTGGCCGCCCTTGTCGTAGAGCGTGATCATGTGGCCGTTGACACCGGCCTCCAGCGCACAGGCGCGGCCGCCGGCACGGATATGCTCGCGCACCAGCGCGTGCGAGGGATTCATCGTCACGTAGCAGATGGTCTTCGCATCGGTGTAGGCCGACATCCGCAGCACGTTGTGGTCGTCGGCGTTGAGTACCGCGCAGTCGCGCGCAACCTCGACAACGATGCGCTTGATCTCGGCCAGCTGCTCCAGCGTATCGATGCCCTTGAGGCCCAGGTGGTCGGACTGCACGTTGAGCACGGCGCCGACATCGACCTCGGGCACGCCCATGCCGGCGCGCAGCAGGCCGCCGCGCGCGGTCTCGAGCACGGCGACGTCGATGTGCGGATCCGACAGCACCATGCGCGCCGACACCGGCCCGGTCATGTCGCCTTCCACGGTGCGCTGGCCGTCGATGTAGACACCATCGGTCGTCGTCAGGCCCGGGGTGAGGCCGGCCATCTTGGTGATGTGGGCGAGCATGCGCGCGGTCGTGGTCTTGCCGTTGGTGCCGGTGACCGCGGCGATCGGCACGCGCGACGGCGAGCCCGGCGGAAACAGCATGTCGATGACCGGACCGGCGGCATCGCGCGGCGTGCCCTCGCTCGGCGCGACGTGCATGCGGAAGCCGGGCGCGGCGTTGACCTCGCAGATCGCGCCGCCGATGTCCTTGTAGCTCTCGGCGATGTTCGGGGTGATGAAGTCGACGCCGCCGACGTCGAGGCCGATCGCGCGCACCGCGCGCACGGCCATGTCGCGGTTGTCGGGGTGGATGATGTCGGTGACGTCGGTCGCGGTGCCGCCGGTCGACAGGTTCGCGGTCGAGCGCAGGAAGACGACCTCGCCCGGCTTCGGCACCGACGCCGCGGTGCAGCCGACCCGCTCCATCATCAGCATCGCCTGGGCGTCGAGCTCGAGCCGGGTCAGCACCTTCTCGTGGCCGACGCCGCGGCGCGGATCCTGGTTCACCTCGTCGACCAGCTCGGCGATCGTCTTCGCGCCGTCGCCGACGACGTGGCCGGGCGTGCGCCGGGTCGCGGCGATCAGCTCGCCGTTGATGACCAGCAGGCGATGGTCGTCGCCGGGCTGGAAGGTCTCGACGATGACCGAGCGCGAGTGTGCCTGCGCGGCGACGAAGGCCTCGCGGATCTCGTCGTCCTCGCGGATGTCGATGGTGATGCCGCGGCCGTGGTTGCCGTTGTAGGGCTTGAGCACAACCGACCCGCCGAGCCGGCGCGCGGCCTTCAGCGCATCGACCTGGCTGTTGACGAGCTGCTGCCGCGGCACCGGGATGCCGAGCGACGCGAGGATCTTGTTGGTCTCTTCCTTGTCGCTGGCGAGTTCGACGGCGATGTAGGGCGTGCGTCCGGTGATCGTCGCCTGGATGCGCTGCTGGTACTTGCCGTGGCCGAACTGGATCAGCGACTGCTGGTTGAGGCGCAGCCACGGGATGCCGCGGTCGACGGCGGCGCGCACCAGCGACGCGGTCGACGGGCCCAGCGCGCGCTTCTGCGCGTAGCGGATGAAGTCGTCGCGCGCGTGGTTCCAGTCGAAGTCGTCCGGCACGCTGTTGGCCGGGCGGATCGCCTCGGGCAGCAGCGACGCGAGCAGCCGGATCGCGAGCTCGCCGGCGGCGATGCCTTCCTCGCGCTGCGCGTATTCGTAGACGACCGAATACACACCGGGACGGTCGTCGCCGATGCTGCGCGTGCGGCCGAAGGTCACGTCCTCGCCGGCGATGTTCTGCAGTTCGATCGCGACGTGTTCCATGACGTGGCCCAGCCACGTGCCTTCGCCCTCGCGCATGCGGCGCATGAAGCCGCCGGGCTCGCGGTAGGAGCAGCCGTGCTCGGCGAGGCCGGGCAGCGCCGCGACCAGGCCGTCGACGAATCCGGCGCCCAGCCGGCCGGTCGGCCAGGCTTCGAGCGCTTCGAGGTCGAGCACCAGCCGGATGACCGGAAAGTGCGCGAACTGCGACGGTCCCACGAAGATGGAACGTTCGAGTATGCGCATGCCGGCTCTCCTGTGATGGGCGATGGTTGTATCAGGTTTTCGCTGGCGACAGCGTGCCCGCCGCGGCGCGCCGGGTCTCGATGTTGAAGGTCGCGCCGGCGGTCAGGATGTGGACCTGCAGGCCGAGCATGCAGACCGGGGAATCGCCGCCGACCTGGGCCATCGACGAGAACTGCAGGTCGTTGGCATCGATGACCGTGACCGTGCCGCTGCCCTCGACTTCGATGCCGCCGTCGGGGCCGATGAAGGCCGCGGTGTCCTCGTCGACGCCGAGGCCAATCGCGAACGGGTTGTAGGCCAGCGCCGCGAGCAGGCGGCCGACCCGGTCGCGCTGGCGAAAATGCTGGTCGATGACGACGCGGTTGGTCAGGCCGAGGCCCGGCGCCAGGCGCACGCTGTCGGCGCGCGGCGCACCGCTGTCGCCATCGCCGCCGGCGATCATGTGCTCGCACAGGATGCCGGCGCCGGCGCTGGTGCCGCCGACGGGCGTGCCCGACGCGTTCGCCGCGCGGATCGCCTGTGCGACCGGCGTGCCGCCGAGGATCGTCGACAGCCGCAGCTGGTTCCCGCCGGTGATGAAAATGCCGTCGGCGGCCTCGATCGCGGCGACGCGACTCGGTTCCTGCGCATCGCGGCGGGTGTCGAAATCGAGCACCGTGACCTCGCCCGCGCCCATCGCCAGGAACAGTTCCTCGTAGCGCTCGCCGGTCTCGACCAGGCGGCTCGCGGTCGGGATCACGACGAGCTTCGCGCCCTCGCCGCCGCAGATCGCGAGGAACCGCCGCAGGATCTTCGCGCCGCGTTCCTTGTCCTCGGCGCCGCCGATGGGGACGATCCAGCCGCGCTGGGCGCCTTCGGGGGTCTTGCTGGGCATGCGGGCGCTTCCTCGACCGGTCGACGACCGGAAAAACAGGGCGGCACCGTAGCACGCGGCACCGCGGGTGGATGTGGGCTCAGGCGGCCAGTGCGCGCGTCGCCGCGACGAAGGCCTGCAGGCGTCGCATCGCCTCGCCCTCGTCGATCGCCGCGCGCGCGCGGACCACGCCATCGGCGATCGATTCGGCGACGCCGGCGACGTACAGCGCGGCGCCGGCGTTCAGCGTCACGATGTCGCGCGGCAGACCGCCGGTGCCCGACAACGCCTCGAGCACCATCGCCTTCGACTCGGCGGCATCCGCCACCCGCAGGTTGCGGCTGGCGGCCATCGCGATGCCGAAATCCTCGGGATGGATCTCGTATTCGCGGACCTCGCCGTCGCGCAGCTCGCCGACCAGGGTGCCGGCGCCGAGCGAGATCTCGTCCATGCCGTCGCGCCCCCAGACCACCAGCGCGCGCTCGGCGCCGAGTTCGCGCAGCACGCGCACCTGGATGCCGACAAGGTCGGGATGGAACACGCCCATCAGGATGTTCGGCGCGCCGGCCGGATTGGTCAGCGGCCCGAGGATGTTGAAGATCGTGCGCACGCCCATCTCGCGGCGCACCGGCGCGACCGCCTTCATCGCCGGATGGTGGACCGGCGCGTACATGAAGCCGATGCCGGTCTGCGCGATGCAGCGCGCGACCTGGTCGGGCTGCAGTTCGATGTGCGCCTCGAGCGCTTCGAGCACGTCGGCGCTGCCCGACTTCGACGACACGCTGCGGTTGCCGTGCTTGGCGACCTTCGCCCCGGCCGCGGCCACGACGAACATGCTGGCGGTGGAGATGTTGAAGGTGTGCGCGCCATCGCCGCCGGTACCGACGATGTCGACCAGATGCGCGCGATCGGCGTCGGCGACGGGCACGGGCAGCGCGAACTCGCGCATGACCTGGGCCGCACCGGCGATCTCGTCGACGGTCTCCTTCTTGACCCGCAGACCGGACAGGATCGCCGCGGTCATCAACGGCGACACCTCGCCGCGCATGATCTGGCGCATCAGCTCGACCATCTCGTCGCGGAAGATCTCGCGGTGCTCGATGGTGCGTTGCAGGGCTTCGTGGGGCGTGATGGGCATGGCGTGGCTCTGGATTCGTGATTCGTGATGACCGGACGTTCGTCCGTTGAAAGCCATTGATTCGTGATTCGTGAAACGTCTCGTTTCGTTCCCGTCGTTCCCGCGAACGGGCCGATCCAAGAACGCGCGCTTCGGGTCTGGCCACGCGAACCGAGGAAAGGCGTCGCTGGATGACCGGACATTCGGCTGTGGAACGCCCCGCTTTCACGGGACGGACTGCCGAAGCCTCAACGCTCCAGGAAGTTCTTCAACAGCGCGTGCCCGTGCTCGGTGAGGATCGACTCGGGATGGAACTGCACGCCTTCGACCGGATGCGTGCGATGCCGCAGGCCCATGATCTCCTCGCGGCTGCCGTCGTCGTGCTCGGTCCACGCCGTGACTTCGAGGCAGTCCGGCAGCGAAGCCTGCTCGACCACCAGCGAGTGGTAGCGCGTGGCCTCGTACCCGTCCGGCAGACCGGCGAACACGCCCGTGCCTGCGTGGCGGATCGCCGACGTCTTGCCGTGCATGATCCGGCCGGCGCGGACCACCCTGCCGCCGTAGGCCTGGCCGATGCCCTGGTGGCCGAGGCACACGCCGAGGATCGGCGTCGTCGCGCCGAGCCGCTCGATCACCTCCAGCGACACGCCGGCCTCGTTCGGCGTACACGGCCCCGGCGAGATCACGATGCGCTCGGGTGCGAGCCTGGCGATCTCGTCGACGGTCAGCGCATCGTTGCGCTCCACCCGCACCTCGGCGCCCAGCGTCTGCAGGTACTGCACGAGGTTCCAGGTGAAGCTGTCGTAGTTGTCGAGCATCAACAGCATGGGGAGGTTCCGCGATCGCTTGCGTAGGGAAAGAAGGAAACACAGTCGAGCCGCGCTTTTGATGCGCCGCGCCGGTCACGCAGGCGGCGTCCCGGGCAGCTCGTCGACGTGCTCACAGGCCCTTGGCCGCTTCGGCGACCGCGCGGAACAGCGCGCGTCCCTTGTTCATCGTCTCGTCCCATTCCTTGCCGGGATCGGAGTCGTGGACGATGCCGGCGCCGGCCTGCACGTAGAGGCGGCCGTCCTGGATCACCGCGGTGCGGATCGCGATCGCGGTATCGGCGTCGCCGTGCCAGCCGAGCCAGCCGACCGCGCCGGAATAGACGTTGCGCTTGACCGGCTCGAGGCTGCGGATGATCTCCAGCGCGCGCACCTTGGGCGCGCCACTGACGGTGCCCGCGGGAAACGTCGCGCGCAGCACGTCGGCGTAGCTCAGGCCCTCCTTCAGCCGGCCGGTGACCTCGCTGACGATGTGCATGACGTGGCTGTAGCGCTCGATGACGAAGCGCTCGCCGACCTCGACGGTGCCCGGCGCCGACACGTGGCCGACGTCGTTGCGGCCCAGGTCGATCAGCATCAGGTGTTCGGCGCGTTCCTTGGGATCGGCCAGCAGTTCGGCCTCGAGCGCGAGATCCTCGGCCGGCGTCGCGCCGCGCGGGCGGGTGCCGGCGATCGGACGCACCGTGACCTCGCCGCCGCCGTCGCCGGTGTGCTGGAGCCGCACGAGGATCTCCGGCGACGAACCCACGACCTGGGTGCCGCCGACATCGAGGAAGTACATGTAGGGCGAGGGATTGAGTGCGCGCAGCGCCCGGTAGACATCGACCGGCCGCGCGTGGAACGGCACCGACATGCGCTGCGACAGCACGACCTGGAAGGCGTCGCCGGCGGCGATGAACTCCTTGGTGGTCGCGACGGCATCGATGAAGCCTTCGCGGGTGAAACCGGACACGAAGTCGGACTCGTCAAGCGCGGCGGGCTGCAGGGTTTCCGGATAGCCCGTGCCGCCCTGGCGCAGGCGATGCGTGAGCGCATCGAGCCGGCGGTTGGCGCGCGCCAGCGCCTGCGGCTCGCGGGGATCGGCGTGCACGATCAGGTACAGGCGGCCCTTGAGGTTGTCGAACACCGCGACTTCCTCGCTGCGCATCAGCAGGATGTCGGGCGTGCCGAGTTCGTCGCGGACGTCGGCGCGCACGCCGTCGCGCAAGCGCGGTTCGATGTACTCGATGCACTCGAAACCGAACCAGCCGACCAGGCCGCCGGTGAAGGCCGGCAGACCGTCGATCTGCGGCACCCGGTGTTCGCTGCGCAGGCGTTCGACTTCGGCGAAGGGATCGGCGACCTCGCGCGTCTCCAGGGTCTCGCCGTGTTCGCTGACCGTCAGCGTGTGGCCGTCGAAGGCGTACACCCGCGAGGCCGGCAGGCCGATGATGGAATGGCGGCCGAAGCGTTCACCGCCCTCCACCGATTCGAACAGGTAGGTGTGCGGGCCGTCGGCGAGTTTCAGGTAGACCGAGAGCGGCGTGTCGAGGTCGGACAGCACCTCGCGGACCACGGGGACGCGGGTGTAGCCGTCAGTGGCGTAGCGCTGGAAGTCGGGTTGCGGGATCACGCGGCATTTCCTTCGAAAGCAGGCAGACAGGGGCGAGTGCAGCCGAGGGCCACCATCGCCAGCCGGTGCCGGCGGAACGGAAATGCAGGGGTGCGGTCGCGCGCATGGCGGCTACTGTAGCGGCTCGCCGGCGATTGCGCGACCGCAGCATCAGGCGTCGACGGCGACCGGCGTGGCCGACAGCAGCACGCAGCCGGCCGGCAGGTGCATGCGCAGCCGCGCCGGGACGCAGCGGATCTCGAAACGGCGCGACGTCACCGGCTCGCCGTCGAGGTTGAGCGTCATCGGTGCCGCCGCGTCGATCGTCACCGCCGGCAGTCGCGTGCGCACCGCGACCTGGTCGAGGGCGGCGACCTTGCCTTCGGTCAGGGCGGTGCGCAGGGTGGCGACCAGCTCGCCTTCGAGTTCGCGCACGACGGTGATGTCGAGCAGGCCGTCGTCGATCAGCGCATCCGGGCACAACGCCTGCCCGCCCCCAGCCTGGCGTCCGTTGCCGACCCCCAGCGCGATGAAACCGCCGTCCCATTCGAAGCCGTCGCCGGTGATGCGCGCCTGGATCGGCTCGATCGTGCCGATCCGCGACAGGCCGGTGATGAAGTAGGCCAGCCCGCCGAGCACCTTCTTCAGGCCTTCGTGGGTCTCGACGGTGACCTGGGTGCCGAAGCCGCCGGTGCCGAGATTCACGCACCAGTGCACGCCGTCGTCGGACGCGACGCGGATCAGATCGACCGGCACCGGCGCGCGCGCCGCGAGGAGCTCCAGCGCCGGCAGCGGTTCGTCGGGAAGGCCCGCGGCCGTCGCGAAGTCGTTGGCGGTGCCCAGCGGCAGCAGGCCCAGCGACGGCAGCGCCTGCGCTTCGGCGGCATGCGCGGCGAGCGCCGCGGCGACTTCCTTCAGGGTGCCGTCGCCGCCGCCGGCGATGAGGACATCGACGCCCTCCGTGACCGCGACGTCGACATGCCGCGCGGCATCGCCAGATTCCCAGGTCACGCGCACGTCGACGGTGCGGCCCTGCGCGCGCAGCGCATGCACCGCCTCGCGCACGTCGTCGTCGCCCGCGGACTTGCCGTTGAGGATCAGACGCCAGTGGGGCTGCGACATGGGGGCGGAAGGCTGCGGGGGACGGCGCGCAGCGTATCCGACGCGCGGCGCGCCGTCGTTAACCGGTCCTCACGGGCTGCAGCCTGCCTGTCACCACCGTGTCATCGACGGGGCGGAGCATCGAAGGCCATACCAGGGACGACGGGCGGAGGCAGGATCAGCCTCCAATATTCCAGGGCGCCTTCCGCATGCGGGAGGCGCCTTTTTTTGTGTGCCTTTTCGACCGCAACGTGGGGCCTCACGACGCGCGCCTCGCGAGGAAGGCGTTTCCACCTCACGGCGCCAAGCGTGGCGGCCCGGGTAGCGACGCCTGTACGAGCGCGTCGTCCGCGCCGCGACCGGGCGCGCTGCCGCAGCTGCCCTTAGACGAGGGCGCGTGCAGCGAGGACGACGCCATCCTCGTCCGCGGCCAGCCACATGCCGGGACGGATCACGAGGCCGGCGATTTCGACCGGCACGTCGCGCACGCCCTGGTCGCGCTTGTCGCTCTTCAGCGGGCAGGTGCCCAGCGCCTTGACGCCCAGCGCCAGTGCGCCGACGGTCTCGCTGTCGCGGATCGCGCCGTGGACCAGCACGCCGGCCCAGCCGTTGGCGACGGCCTGCGCGGCCAGCATGTCGCCGAGCAGTGCGCGGCGGGTGGAGCCGCCCCCGTCGACGACCAGCACCCGCCCCTCGCCGGCTTCGGCAAGCGCCTCGCGGACGCGCGAATTGTCGTCCAGCGTCATGACCGTGCTGACGAGGCCGGCGAAGGCGAGTTGCCCGCCGAAATCGCTGAGCGGCAGATCGAGCACCTGCAGCTCGTCGGCGAATGCGTCGCAGAGGTCGCAGGTCTTCATGCGCGCAGCCCGGTCGCACGCGCGATCTCGGCGCGCATCGCGTCGACCACCGCGCGGTAGTCCGGCTTGCCGAAGATCGCCGAGCCGGCGACGAAGGTGTCGGCGCCCGCGGCGGCGATCTCGCCGATGTTGTCGGGCTTCACGCCGCCGTCGATCTCCAGCCGGACCGGCCGGCCGCTGGCGTCGATGCGCGCGCGCACCTGGCGCAGCTTGTCGAGCGTCGAGGGGATGAAGGCCTGGCCGCCGAAGCCGGGGTTGACCGACATCAGCAGCACCATGTCGAGCTCGTCGAGCACGTAGTCGAGCACCTCGAGCGGCGTCGCCGGGTTCAGCACCAGGCCCGCCTGGCAGCCTTCGGCCTTGATCAGCTGGATCGTCCGGTGCACGTGGCGGCTGGCTTCGGGGTGGAAGCTGATCAGGGTGGCACCGGCCTTCGCGAAATCGGGCACCAGCCGGTCGACCGGTTCGACCATCAGGTGCACGTCGATCGGCGCGGTCACGCCGTGCTTGCGCAGCGCCTCGCAGACCAGCGGACCGATCGTCAGGTTCGGTACGTAATGGTTGTCCATGACGTCGAAATGCACCCAGTCGGTGCCGGCGGCGAGGACGTTGTCGACCTCTTCGCCGAGCCTGGCGAAGTTGGCGGAGAGGATCGAAGGCGCGATGACGGGCGGCTGCATGGCGGGTCCAGAAGGGGCGGAAACGGTCGTCGCGACCGCGGCGCCATTCTAGGGGATCGGCTCCGGGGCAGGCCCCGCGAGGCGTCGTCGCGCCGGCCGCCGGGGCGCGCTGCATGAATCGTGTCCGCCCATTCATTCATCTCGCTGACGCGCGCATGCATCTGGCTCACGAACGCCTGCGTATCCCTTGCGTCGCGTCCGAGACCGACGCACTTCCCCCGGCCCATTCCGGAACACCGGCGCCCCGTTTGCCGGCCCCCTTCAAGGAGAGACACCATGCGCAAGACCACCCTCGCCGCGTCCACCGGCGCCGCCCTGCTCGCATTCGCGATCGCCCCCGCGTTCGCGCAGTCCAGCGACACCTGGACCGGCGGCTACCTCGGCCTGTACGGCGGCGTCGTCGACAGCCCGGAAGACAACAGCAGCGACCGCTTCGTGTTCGACACCGATCTGGACCGCAGCTACACCGACACCGTCCGCACGGCCGCCGACGCCGATGCGTTCTCGCCGGGCTTCTGCAACGGCGCGGCCCAGGGCGCGACGCCGGCCGGCGGTTGCACCGAGAACAAGGGCGGCGCCGATTACGGCGTGCGCGGCGGTTACGACTGGCAGATGGGCAGCTGGGTGTTCGGCGTCGTCGGCGAATACGGCGCGAACGACGTCCGCGACGCCGTCAGCGCCTTCAGCACCACGCCGGCCTACTACACGATGTTCCGCAAGGTCGATCGCGTCGCGGCGCTGCGCCTGCGCTCGGGCTATGCCTTCGGCGCCGACTCGGCGAACCTCGTCTATCTGACCGGCGGCATGGCGCACGCCAAGATCGACAACGAATTCACCACGAGCAACGGCGCGAACTCGTTCACCAGCAATGGCGACACGAGCGGCTTCGGCTGGCAGGCCGGCGTCGGTTACGAGCGCAAGCTGGGCGAGAACGTCTCGGTCGGTCTGGAATACCTGTTCACGAGCCTCGAAGCGGACGACCAGCGCGTGCGCACCGGCCCCGGCACCGCGCCGGCGACCAACCCCTTCCTGATCGTCAACCCGACCGGCACGGACATGCGCCGCAGCGACAAGGACTTCGACTACGGCGCCGCGCGCGCCACGGTCAACTGGCGCTTCTGATCCATCGCGCCCGCGTGATCGCGTGACCTGGAAGCCGGCGCAAGCCGGCTTCTTTTTGGTCCGGATTCCGGCGGCACGATCGGAAGGAATGCACGCCGCGCGCGCCGGTTCGTCCCGGCATCGCGGCATCGCTGAGGTTGCGGAGGTCGTGGTCGAAAGGCAGACACGCGGCTGCGGAGCTCACCGCTGCACGACGCGTGGTGGCATGCGCCCAGCCGGACACGGGCCTGATACGCCCGTCGTCGCTCAGCGGCGGCGGCGCTTGCCGCCGTCCTTGTTCCGCTTCAGGCGGTCGTAGGCGGCATTGATCTCGGCGGCGCGGGCCTCGGCCTGCTGGCGCAGTTCGGGCGCGGCGCCGGCGACCTTGTCGGGGTGGTACTGCGAGATCAGCCGCCGGTAGGCCTGGTCGATCTCGCCCTCGGTCGCGCCCGGTGCGAGCCCCAGCACCTGGTAGGACTTGTCGCGCCTGGGCGCGAGCCAGCCGGCGTCGAAGGCATGGCCGATGACCAGCCCGATCACGCCACCGGCGGGATGGCGCATCAGCAGCCATCCTGCGATGAACCCCAGCAGTTTTCCGTACCATCGATGCATGGCGCGCAGTGTAGGGGGTGGACCCGCCACCGGCACGCATTATCTGGCGGGCTGCGCGGCGCGCCGGACCCCGCCTGCAACGCCCCCGCAATGCCACTACACTTGCCGGCCGTTTGCGCGCGCCTTTCGGATCCCACCGTGTCCACGACCCTGCTCGAAGCGACCCTGCCCGGCCTGCATCTGCGCCATCGCGGCAAGGTGCGCGATGTGTTCGATCTCACCGACGCCCAGCTGCCCGCCAGCGCACGCGGCCAGGGCGACCATCTGCTGATCGTCGCGACCGACCGGCTCAGCGCGTTCGACGTGGTGCTGCCCGACCCGATCCCGGGCAAGGGCGAGATGCTGTGCCAGATCAGCAATTTCTGGTTCGAGAAGACCGAAGCGCTGATGCCCAACCATCTGACCGGCATCGACGTCGCCGACGTGTTGCCGGCCGGGGTCGATCCGGCCCTGTACGCGCAGCGCGCGGTGGTGACGAGGAAGCTCAAGCCGGTGCCGGTCGAGGCGATCGCGCGCGGCTACCTGATCGGCAGCGGCTGGAAGGACTACCAGCGCACCGGTCGCGTCAGCGGCATCGCGCTGCCCGGCGGCCTGCGCCAGGGCGAACAGCTGCCGCAGCCGATCTTCACCCCGTCGACGAAGGCCGCGGTCGGCGACCACGACGAGAACATCGACTTCGACACGATGGTCCACAGCATCGGCGCCGATCTCGCCGAGCAGGTCCGCGATGCGACGCTGCGGCTGTACGCGTTCGCGGCGGCTCACGCGGCGGAGCGCGGCATCATCCTGGCCGACACCAAGTTCGAGTTCGGCACCGACGCCGATGGCCGGCTCTACGTCATGGACGAGATGCTGACCCCGGATTCGTCGCGCTACTGGCCGGCGGACGCCTACGAGGTGGGCACCAGCCCGCCGAGCTACGACAAGCAGATCGTCCGCGACTATCTGGAAACGCTCGACTGGAACAAGACCGCGCCCGGTCCGGCGCTGCCGCCGGAAGTCATCGAGCGCACCCGCGCGCGCTACGCCGAAGCGCTGCGCAAGCTGGCGGACATCGCCATCGACTGAGCGCGACCGCGGGTTCGGCGCGGCGTGCGCACCGCACGCGTCTACGCGCAAGGCCCGTTCGCGGGCCTGTGGACAGGCCGGGTTCACCGCACGCTGGATTAGCATCGCGCCTCCCACCCCAGGAGCTGCGCAATGCACGTGGCCTACCTCTATCTCGGCCTGGCGATCGTCGCCGAAGTCGTCGCGACCAGTGCGCTGAAAGCCTCCGACGGCTTCAGCCGGCTGGGCCCGTCGGTGCTGGTCGTCGTCGGCTACGCCGTCGCCTTCTACTGCCTGTCGCTGGTGATGCGCAGCGTGCCGATCGGCATCGCCTACGCGATCTGGTCCGGCGTCGGCGTCACCCTGATCACGCTGATCGGGTGGCTCGTGTTCAAGCAGCCGCTGGACCTGCCGGCGGTGCTGGGCATCGGCATGATCGTCGGCGGGGTGCTGGTTTTGCAGCTATTCTCCAAGGCCGCCGCGCACTGATCCCGGGAGGACGGATGGACGCGACCCACGAGCCCGAGCACGCGCGATCGATCGACCGCTGGTTCGCCCGCTATTCGGCCGATCATCGCAACGACACCAACCAGTGGATCCACGTCGTCGCGGTGCCGGCGATCCTGTGGACGGTCATCGCGCTGCTGTGGTGCATTCCCACCGGCACGATCTTCAAGCCCGGCATCTGGGCGGGTCTGGCGATGTTCGCCGCGTGGCGCTTCTACCAGCACGCGTCGCGACCGCTGGGCTTCGGCATGCTCGCGGTGTTCCTGCTGCTGGGCGTCGCGACCTGGGCGCTGCACCAGTGGCTGGGCACGCGCCAGCTGCTGATCGTGGCGATCAGCGTGTTCGTCGTCGCGTGGATCGCGCAGTTCGTCGGCCACAAGATCGAAGGCCAGAAGCCGAGCTTCCTGACCGATCTGGTCTATCTGCTGATCGGCCCGGCCTGGGTCCTGTCGAAGCTCTACCGGCGGCTCGGCTGGCGTTACTGAGCGACGCGGCGCGCGTGCCGGCGCGGCTGCCGCCGTGCCCGCGTGCCCGCGTGCCATGCTTGCGCGCCCGCCCCCAGGGATCGCCCGTGTCGCCCCGTGATCTTGTCCTCGTCTTCGTCGTCTGCATCGCCTGGGCGCTGAACTTCCTCGTCTCGGCGCACGCGCTGCGCGAGATCCCGCCCTTCCTGTTCACCGCGTTGCGCTTCGCGCTGCTGGCGCTGCCGCTGGTGTGGCTGCTGCGGCCGCCCGCGCCCGGCCAGTGGCCGCGGCTGATCGCGGTCTGCCTGTGCATCGGCGTGCTGCACTTCGGCCTGAGCTTCCTCGCGCTGCGGCTGTCGAGCGACCTCTCGTCGCCGGCGATCGTCATGCAGAGCTACATCCCGATGACCGCCCTGCTGGCGTGGCTCGTGCTGGGCGAACGGTTCGCCTGGCGCACCGGCCTGGCGATCGCGGTGAGCTTCGGCGGCGTGCTGGTGCTGGGCTTCGATCCGGTCGTGCTGGCCAATCCCGTCGCGTTGCTGACGATGCTGGCCTCGGCGCTGCTGCTGGCGATCGGCACCGTGCTGATGAAGCCGCTCGGCGGCGTCGACGTCTGGAACATGCAGGGCTGGACCGCAGTGATCGCGGTGCTGCCGCTGCTGGTCCTGAGCCTGGTGTTCGAGCCGGGCGGCATCGCGCAGCTGCGGGAGGCGAGCTGGATCGGCTGGAGCGGCGCGGTCTACGCGGCGTTCGTGTCGTCGCTGCTCGGTCACGGCCTGTACTACGTGCTGGTGCGGCGCTACCCGGTCGCGATGCTGACGCCGTGGCTGCTGCTGGTGCCGGTGCTCGCGGTCGGCCTCGGCATCGCGTTCTGGGGCGATCGCCCGGGGCCGCGGCTGTACATCGGCGGGGCGATGGTGCTCGGCGGCGTGCTGGCGATCGCCCTGCGCGCGCTGCGCAAGTCACGGCGGCTGGTCGAGAATCCGATGGCGGGCCCGTGAGCGGCGCTCAGCCGGCGGCGAACATGCCGGCGTCGGGCACGAACGCGCGCGGCGCGTAGCCGAACGCCTCGCGCGCCGGGGCGACATCGAACACCAGGTCCTCGCGCATGCGCGCGACCGCGCCGGGCGGCAGGCCCCGCAGGCGGCCGCTCGCCCGGGCCAGCGCGTACGCGCCGGCGAACACCGGCGACGGCACCACGACCAGACGCGGCGGCGGCGCGAGCACGGCGAGCGTGCGCGCTACCATCGCGCGGTAGGTCAGGGTCTCGCCGCCGGCCAGGGCGAAGTCGCGGTCCATCGCCGCGTCGGCATCGACCGCGGCCAGCGCCGCGCCGGCGAGATCCTCGACGTGCACCGGCTGCCGGCGCCCGACCGCATCGCCCGGCAGCACGAAGAAGCCGGTGCGGCGGGCGAGCTGCACGATGCGGCTGAGGTTGCGGTCGCGGCCGCTGCCGTAGACCAGCGTCGGCCGCAGCAGGGTGGCCGCGGCCCCGCGCGCGCGCGCCGCGGCGAGCACGCGATCGGCGGATGCGCGCAGCCTGGCGGCGAGTTCGCGCTCGCCGGGATCGGTCGCGTCGCGCTTGGTCGCGTCGCTGGTCGACCCGAACGCGACGACCCGCGGGCACGCGATCGACGCCGCCGCATACCAGTGCGAGAACAGGTCCAGCGGGCCGCAGCTGAAGACCGCATCGCAGCGCGCGGGCAATGCGGGCAGCGCGGCGAACTCGCCAGGCAGCCAGCGCAGGCCGGACTGGGCGGGTCGCGGCGCGCGCGACAGTGCATCGACCTGCCAGCCGGACGCCTGCAACCGGGCGATCAGCGCCGCGCCGATCGCCCCGCTGCCACCGAACACCAGCGCATGCCGGCTCAAACGGATCCTCCGCACACGTCGCGGCAGGTGCCTTCAGAACGTGCGCGCACTAATACGTATCGACTCGACATGGGACACAGCATACCCAGCCGGCGCGACGCAACGTCCACATTCATCGGGTAAACTGCCCGGCCCTTGCGTGACCGTCGGCGCCTGCCGACACACCTCCACAAGGAGCCCGATGCTCGAACTTCTGTTGGCCCTGCCCTTCGTGCTGGCCCTGGTCATTGCGCTGTCGCGCAACGCCTCCCGCCGCACCATCGCCGTGCTCGCCGGTCTCGCACCGTTGCTGGGCCTGGCGATCCTGGCACTGTTGGCCGGCAGCGTGTTCGATGGCGAGATCGTCCGGGCGAGCTACGCATGGATTCCCGAAGCCGGGCTGGATTTCAGCCTGCGCGTCGACGGCCTCGCCTGGACGTTCGGCCTGCTGGTGCTCGGCATCGGCGGCCTGGTCGTGCTGTACGGGCATTACTACCTGTCGGCGAAGGACAGTCCGCGGCGCTTCTTCACCTATCTGATGCTCTTCATGGGCGCGATGGTCGGCATGGTCACTGCCGGCAACCTGCTGCTGCTCGCCGTGTTCTGGGAACTGACGTCGATCAGCTCCTTCCTGCTGATCGGCTTCTGGTCGCACCGCCAGGATGCGCGCCAGGGCGCGCGCATGGCGCTGACGATCACCGGCATGGGCGGCCTGGCCCTGCTCGGCGGCGTGTTGCTGCTCGGCCGCATCGTCGGCAGCTACGACCTCGACGTGGTGCTGGCCTCCGGCGACCTGATCCGCGGCAGCCATCTGTATCCGTGGGCGCTGGGCCTGGTGCTGCTGGGCATCTTCACCAAGAGCGCGCAGTTCCCGTTCCACTTCTGGCTGCCGCACGCGATGGCCGCACCGACGCCGGTCTCGGCCTACCTGCATTCGGCGACGATGGTGAAGGCCGGCGTGTTCCTGCTGGCGCGCCTGCATCCGGCGCTGGCCGGCACCGACCTGTTCTTCTTCGTCGTCAGCGGCGTGGGCGCGACCACCCTGCTGGTCGGCGCGTGGTTCGCGATCTTCCAGCACGACCTCAAGGGCCTGCTGGCGTATTCGACGATCTCGCATCTCGGCCTGATCACGCTGCTGTTCGGTTTGTCGACCGACATGGCCGTCGTCGCGGCGCTGTTCCACATCCTCAACCACGCGACGTTCAAGGCCTCGCTGTTCATGGCCGCCGGCATCATCGACCACGAGACCGGCACCCGCGACATGCGCCGGCTCGGCAACCTCCGGCGCACCATGCCGATGACCAGCGCGCTGGCGATCGTCGCGTCGCTGGCGATGGCCGGCATTCCGCTGCTCAACGGCTTCCTGTCGAAGGAGATGTTCTTCGCCGAGGCGCTGGAGATCGGCGGCCACGGCACGATGCGTCTGATCATCAGCATCGCGGCGCTGCTGGCCGGCGTGTTCGGCATCGCCTACAGCCTGCGCTTCGTCCACGACACCTTCTTCGGCAAGGGACCGCGCGCGCTCGACGTGGTGCCGCACGAGCCGCCGCGCTGGATGCGCATCCCGGTCGGCGTGCTGGCGATCCTGTGCGTCATCGTCGGCATGATCCCGGCGCTGACGATCGGCCCGCTGCTGCACACGATGGTGCGCGGCACGCTGGGCGACGCGGCGCCGGAATTCAGCCTGTCGGTCTGGCACGGCTTCAACCTGCCGCTGATGATGAGCATCGCCAGCCTCGTGTTCGGCGTGGCGCTGTACTTCGGCCTGCGCCGGCTGCTGGATTTCCATGCGGTGGCGACGCGCTCGATCGGCCGCAACGTATTCCACGTCAATGTCGAGGCGCTGTTCGCGCTGGCCCGCCGCTTCACCGAACGGGTCGCCAACGGCAGCCTGCAGCGCAGCCTGTTCGGCCTGCTGGTGGTCGGCGTGCTGGTCGCGGGCTTCCCGCTGATCGGCCAGTGGACCGCGCTGCTGACCGAGGCCGGTCCGCCGCAGCCGATGGCGCCGATGGGCTGGATCCTGTGGGCGTTGCTCATCGCGGCGACGGTCGGCACGGTCGTCGTCCACGGCAAGCGGCTGACCGCGCTGATCGTCATCGGCGGCGTCGGCCTCGCGGTCAGCCTGGTGTTCGTCTACCTGTCGGCGCCGGATCTCGCGCTGACCCAGCTGCTGGTCGAGATGGTGACGATCGCGCTGATGATGATGGCGCTGAACTACCTGCCCAAGCAGTCCAAGGTCTCGCGCCGGCCGCTGCGCAAGCTGCGCGACGGCGCGATCTCGATCGTCGCCGGCGGCGGTCTCGCCTGCCTGGCCTACGCGATGATGATGGCGCCGCCCGACACCATCGCCAGCGAGCTGCTGGTGCGCTCGTTGCCCGAAGCCTATGGACGCAACGTCGTCAACGTCACCCTCGTCGACTTCCGCGGCTTCGACACCTTCGGCGAGATCACGGTGTTCGGCGTCGCCGCGCTCGTCGTGCACGCGCTGCTGCGCTGGGCGCGGCTGCAGCCCGACGAGGTGATGCCCGGTCCGCCGGTGCAGCTGCCGATCGCCGCCGACCTGACCCAGCTGCTGTTCCCGCTGGCGCTGACGGTGTCGATCTACCTGTTCCTGCGCGGCCACAACGCGCCCGGCGGGGGTTTCATCGCCGGCCTCGTGTTCGCGGTGCCGGTGCTGGTGAAGTACGTGCTGCAGGGCGCGCGCGCGGTCGAGGCGACGTTCGGTTTCGACTACATCCGCGGCATCGCCATCGGCCTGCTGCTGGCGGTGCTCGGCGGCGTCGGTTCGTGGTGGTTCGGCGTGCCGTTCATGACCAGCGGCCACATCGATCTGGAGCTGCCGCTGATCGGCCTGCTGCCGATCGCGAGCGCGCTGGTCTTCGACACCGGCGTCTACGTGGTGGTCTTCGCCGGCACGCTGCTGATGCTGTCGACGATGGGCACCGTCAAGCATCGACAGGCCGACAAGGAGGCACGCTGATGGAATTCGCAATCGCCAGTGCCATCGGCGTGCTCACCGCCTCGGGCGTGTACCTGCTGCTGCGCGCGCGCACCTTCGACGTGATCCTCGGCCTGACGCTGCTGTCGTACGCGACCAACGTGCTGATCTTCTCGTCCGGTCGTCCGGTCGTCGGCAAGCCGCCGGTGCTGCGCGACGGCGTCGCGCAGACGCTCGCCAACTACTCCGACCCCGTGCCGCAGGCGCTGGCGCTGACCGCGATCGTCATCGCCTTTGCGATGACCGCCGTGGCCGTTGTCGTGGCGATGCGCGAACACGCCGACCTGCGCACCGACCACGTCGACGGCGAAGAGCCCGACGACCAGCGCCGGGGGCCGCGATGAACCATCTGACCGTCGCGCCGGTGCTCGTGCCCATCGTCACGGGCGCGCTGCTGCTGCTGCTCGAGCGCAAGCACCGGGTGTCGGTGCAGCGGGCGTGGGCGTGGATCGGCATGGCCGCGCTGCTGGTCACCAGCATCGCGTTGCTGCTGCAGGTCCAGCGCGAGGGCATCCTCGTCTACCTGCTCGGCGACTGGCCGGCGCGGCTGGGCATCGCGCTGATGGTCGACCGGCTGTCGGCGATGATGGTGCTGACCACGACCCTGCTGGCGATCCCCTGCCTGCTCTACGCCTGCGCCGGCTGGGACAAGCGCGCGCTGCATTTCCACGCGCTGTTCCAGATGCAGCTGGCCGGGCTCAACGGCGCGTTCCTGACCGGCGACCTGTTCAACCTGTTCGTGTTCTTCGAAGTGATGCTGATCGCGTCCTACGGCCTGCTGCTCAGCGGCGGCCGCGGCGCGCGCATCAAGGCGGGCATGCACTACGTGGTGTTCAACGTCGTCGCCTCGACCGTGTTCCTGCTGGCGCTGGGCCTGCTCTACGGCATGCTCGGCACCCTGAACATGGCGGAGATGGCGACGCGGATCGCCGCCGCGCCGCCCGAGCACGTGCTGCTGCTGCGCGCCGGCGCCGGCCTGCTGCTGCTGGTGTTCTGCGCCAAGGCCGCGCTGCTGCCGCTGTACCTCTGGCTGCCCGAGGCCTATGCACGGGCGCCGGCTGCGGTCGCGGCGCTGTTCACCATCATGACCAAGGTCGGCCTGTACGCGGTGCTGCGCGTCTACACGCTGCTGTTCGGCGCCGATGCGGGCCCGCTGGAAAACCTCGCCTGGGACTGGCTGCTGCCGCTCGGCGCGGCGACGATGGTGCTGGCGGCGCTGGGCGTGCTCGGCGCGCCGCGGCTGCGGATCTCGGTCGCGTATCTCGTGCTGCTGTCGGCGGGCATGCTGTTCGTTGCGTTCTCGCTCGGCAATGCGGGTGCGATTTCCGCCGGCCTGTACTATCTGCCGCATTCGGTGTTCGTCACCGCGGCGATGTTCCTGCTGGCCGACGTCATCCAGCGCCATCGCGGCAATACCGGCGACTACCTGGTGCCGATCGCCGCGATGCCGGCCAAGACGGTGCCGGCGATCCTGTTCCTGGTCGCCGCGGTGTCGGTCAGCGGCCTGCCGCCGCTGTCGGGCTTCATCGGCAAGCTGCAGCTGCTCAATGCGGTGCCCGAGGCGGTCATCGCCTGGGTGTGGCCCGCGATCCTCGGCGCCAGCCTGGTGATCGTGATCGGCCTGTCGCGCATCGGCACGCGCCTGTTCTGGCGGATCGACGCCGATACCGATGGCGTGCCGGCACCGCCGGTGCGTCGCGCCGAGCTCGCCGCGACGCTGCTGCTGCTCGCCTACGGCATCGCGATGACGGTCGCCGCGGGCCCGATCCTGCGTTACACCAATGCGGCAGCCGAACAGCTGCTGTCCACCGGCGACTACGTGCGACACCTGCGCGATGCGCCGTCCGTGATCCGGGAGCCCGCGCCATGAAGCGACGCCTGCTACCGTCGATCCCGCAGAGCCTGACGGTCTTCGCGTTCTGGCTGCTGATGGCCGAGGACTACGGCCCGGGCACCATCCTGATGGGCCTGCTGCTGGGCTGGACGATGCCGATGCTCGCGGCGCGGCTGGAACGCGAGTTCGCCCAGCTCGGGCGCCTGCGCGGCCTGTGGCGCCTGATGGGCCGGCTGCTGTGGGACATCGTCATCGCCAACATCACCGTCGCCCGCCAGGTGCTGGGGCGCGAATCGAAACTGCAGTCGCGCTTCGTCTGGATTCCGCTGGACCTGACCAACATCCACGGCATCTCCGCGCTGGCCAGCGTGATCACGCTGACGCCGGGTACGGTGTCGGCGGAGCTGTCGGAGGACCGCCGACACCTGCTGGTGCACTGCCTGAACACCGACGACCCGGACGCACTGATCGCCGAGATCAAGTCGCGTTACGAGGCGCCGCTGCGCGAGGTTTTCCCATGATCGACTACACCATCATCGGCGGCATGCACGCGGTCGGCCTGGCGATGCTGCTGGCGCTGTACCGCCTGCTGCGCGGCCCGACCGCACCCGACCGCATCCTCGCGCTGGACACGCTCTACGTCAGCGCGATCGCGCAGCTGGTGCTGTTCGGCATGCTGCTCGACACCGAGATCTATTTCGAAGCCGCCCTGGTGATCGCGATGCTCGGCTTCGTCGGCACCGTGGTGCTGAGCAAGTACGTCATGCGCCGGGACATCGTCGAATGAACATCGTCGTCCAGATCCTGATCGTCGCGCTGCTGGTTTTCGGCTGCTTCTTCACCCTGCTGGGCGGGCTGGCGACCGCGAAGCTGTCGGACTTCTTCCGCCGCATCCACGGCCCGTCGAAGTCGAGCACGCTCGGCGTCGGCTGCATCCTGTTCGCGTCGATCATCTACCACTGGGTCAACGGCAGCGGCGTGCATCCGCGCGAACTGCTGGTCACCGTGTTCCTGTTCCTGACCGCGCCGATCAGCGCGCACCTGATGTCGCGCGCGGCGCTGTCGCTGATGGAGGACCGGCCGCCGCATCCCGACCACACGCCGGATGCGGAATCGAAGATTGTCGACCGGCAGGACCCCGCGCCAGACGACCGCGGCTGACGCTCAGCGCGTCAGCGCCAGTTCCAGCGCGACCCACAGCGCGAAGGCCGCGACCAGCACGCCACCTTCCGCGCGGCTGATGCGCAGGTCGCCGCGCAGCATCGGCACCAGCACCAGCACCACGGCCAGCGCAGCCGGCAGCTCCAGTCGCACGAACGACGCCGGCAGCGACAGCGGCGCCAGCACGGCCATGCCACCGACGATGACCAGCAGGTTGAACAGGCTGGACCCGAGCACGTGGCCGGCGACCAGATCGCCCTGGCCGCGGCGCGCGGCGAGCACCGCGACCACGATCTCGGGCAGCGCGGTGGCGATCGCGACCGGCAGCAGGCCGACCAGCAGCGGCGACAGGCCCCAGCCGGCGCCGAGCCCCAGCGCGCCCTGCACGACGTACTTGGCACCGTAGAACAGCAGGGCTGCGGCGATCGCGATGCGCACCAGGTTGAGGCCGAGCAGCGGCCGGGTGGCGGCGAAGGCGGTCAGCTCCGCCTGCACGTCCGGGACCTCGCGACGCGCGCGTGCGAGCAGCAGCGCGACCAGGCCCGCCGCGGCGAGCAGCAGCACCGCGCCCTCGATCCGGCCGATGCGGCCATCGAGTCCGAATCCGATGAGCGCGAGCGTCGCGACGCCCAGCAGGAGCAGCATCGGCGCGAGCAGGCGCATGCGCAGCAGCAGCGGCGCGGCCAGCGCGGCCACGCCGAGGGTCAGCCCCAGGTTCACGAGATTGCTGCCGACCGCGTTGCCGAGCGCCAGATGCGATTCGCCGAGCGCGACCGCGCGCAGGTTGACGGCGAGCTCGGGCATCGACGCGCCGAACGCCACCAGCAGCACGCCGGCGACGAAGGGCGGCAGGCCCAGACGCTGCGCGACCCCGGATGCGCCCTTGAGCAGCGAGTCGCCGCCCAGCGCCAGCAGCAGCACACCGAGGAGCAGGAATCCGGTCGATCCGAGCATGGGTGATCTCCGTGGCCCGGACGCCGGACCGATGCGCGGAGTCTAGACGTCCGGCGCGGCGTCGACAGCAGACGACGCCGTGCCGGACCTCGGGCCTCAGCCGCAGCCTTCGACGTAGTCGACCTGCGGCGGCGCGCCGATGCGCCACTGGGTGACCGCGCCGGTCGCGTCGGTTTCGAACACCAGCGCGTGGTCGCTCCCGTCCGCATCGGTGACCCGCAGCGTGTTCGCGCCCTCGACGTACTTGTGCGGCTGCACCTCGACGCGGCCCGGATACAGCGCTTCGATCTCGTCGGCGGTCATCCCGACCTTGCCGCCACCGGGTGCGGTCTGGGCATCGCTGCGCACGTCGATGCGCGCGAAGCGGTCGCCTTCCATCATGAAAGCCAGCTGGTAGCCGTCGGCGCCGACCGGCTGCGGCATCAGGTAGTAGCAGCCGCCGGCTTCGCTCGGCTGGGCATCGCCGAGATCGTTGCCCCAGGCCATGCGCACCTGCTCCTGGTCCGCGCCGAACGCGGCGGGACCGAATCCCGCGAACGTGATCACGCCGTCGGCGACCGGCGCGCGGTTGCTGCCGATCGCGCCGGGCGCGGTGGCCGGGGGCACGGGATCCGCCGGCTGGTCGGCGACGGGATCGACGGGCGCCGCCGCGTCGGTCGCCGGCGTCGGCGCGGCAGCCGCAGATTCGGCGGGCGCATCGGCCTGGCATGCGGCGAGCGCGAGGGCGAGCACGGCGACAGCCGGCAGGGTGCGGGACAGAATCATGCGACAGCTCCTGGAAGGGGACCGGCGCGAGCCTAGCGCGGCCGCGTGAACAGGATGTGGCCCGCACTCGCCACGCGCGGCGCCCGCCCTGTCATGGCCGTTTCATCGTGGCTTCCCATGCTGCACGCCTGTCGCAGGAAATCGCCGTCCGTGCCCGCCCGCAAGACCGAACTCGCACATCGCGCATTGACCACCCACGGCGCCTCGCTCGACCTGCGCCAACGCCGCGCGTTGATCCTCTGCGACGGACGGCGCACGACCGCCGACCTCACGCGCATGCTCGGCGCGGACACGCCGGCGCTGCTGCTGCAGCTGCAGGCGCTCGGCTATCTCGAAGCACTCGACGCCGTCGCGGCGCCGCTGGCACGCGAATCTGCGCCCGCGGTGGCGCCGAAGCCGGCGCAGCCCGCGACCGCGCGGCGCCGCTCGCTGAGCGCGGCGCGCATCTACGTGCAGGACATGCTGGAACTGCAGCGCGCGCCGGCCGCGCAGGCCTTGCGCGCGCGCCTCGTCGGCACGTCGGACGAAGACGCGACCATCGCCGCGATCCTCGATGCGATTTCAGGCCTGCCGGCCTTCACCAAGGCCGGCTATGCCGCGCGCGTGCGCGAACGCGTGGCGGAAGTGTTGCCCGAGCCGCACCTGCCGGCATTGGCCGCGCTGGTCCTCGATGGCGAAGCCGACGCAGTGGCCTGACGCCACCGCGCATCGCTCAGCCGCGCGGCGGCACGAAGTTGCGCTGCAGGCCGGCCCAGCAATCCTGGTAGTCGCCCTGCCGGTGCACGGCATCGAGCGCCTGCCGCGTCGGCCGGATCACCGCACGCGTTTCGAACATGAAGGCCATCGTGCCGCTGATGACATCCGGCTTCGACAGATCGGCCGCGCTGGCCTTTTCGAACGTCGCCGCGTCCGGGCCGTGACCGCTCATGCAGTTGTGCAGCGAACACGCGCCGGGCGAGAAACCATCGGCCTTGGCGTCGTACTGGCCGTGCACCAGGCCCATGAACTCGCTGGCGACATTGCGGTGGAACCACGGCGGGCGGAACGTATCCTGCGCGACCAGCCAGCGCGGCGGGAAGATCGCGAAATCCATGTTCGCCGTGCCGCGCGTGTCGCTCGGCGAGGTGAGCACGGTGAAGATGCTCGGGTCGGGATGGTCGAAGCTGATCGAGCCGATCGCATTGAAGCGGCGCAGGTCGTACTTGTACGGCGCGTAGTTGCCGTGCCACCCGATGACGTCGAGCGGTGAGTGGTCGATCGGCGCCTGCCACAGATGGCCCTGGAACTTGGCGATCAGGGTGAAGTCGCCCTCGATGTCTTCGTACGCGGCCACGGGCGCGAGGAAGTCGCGTGGATTGGCCAGACCGTTCGCGCCGATCGGACCGAGATCAGGCAGGCGCAGCGCGTGGCCCTGGTTTTCGCACACGTAGCCGCGGCTCGGGCCATCCGGCAGTTCGACGCGGAAGCGCACGCCACGCGGGATCACCGCGATCTCCTGCGGCTCGACGTCGAGCACGCCGAACTCGGTCGCCAGCACCAGGCGTCCCTGCTGCGGCACGAGCAGCAGTTCGCCGTCGGCGCTGTAGAAGAAGCGGTCGGTCATCGACGCGTTCGCGGCATAGACGTGGATGCCCACGCCCTCGTGCGCGCCGGGGCCGCCGGTGCCGGCCATCGAGAACAGGCCGTCGACGAAATCGACCGGCGTCTCCGGAATCGGCAACGGGCTCCAGCGCATCTGGTCCGGCGGGACCGGGCCACGATCGAAACCGTCGTGGAAGCGTGGCTGCTGGTACGGCGAGAACGTGCCGTGCATCGCCGCCGGGCGGATGCGGTACAGCCAGCTGCGCCGGTTCTCGCCGCGCGGCGCGGTGAAGGCCGTGCCCGACAGCTGCTCGGCGTAGAGGCCGTGCGCCACGCGCTGCGGCGAGTTGCGCCCCACCGGCAGCGTGCCCGGCTCGGCCTCGGTCGCAAATTCGTTGCCGAAGCCCGACATGTACCCGCGCGCGTGCCGCAGTTGCGTGTCGCCCAGCGGCAGCGCCGTCACCGTGTCGTCCGTCGATGCGTTCATGGTGTCACCCGAATGGAAGTTCCGCCGTGCATCCCGGCAATCGCCGGGGTCACGGCTGCAGACCTGCCGCCTGCGCCGGCTCGCGCCACGTCGACGCGAAGACGGCGCCGTCGCAGACTCAGAGCACGCCGCGCTTCATCTGGTCGCGTTCGATGCTCTCGAACAGCGCCTGGAAGTTGCCTTCGCCGAAGCCCTCGTTGCCCTTGCGCTGGATGATCTCGAAGAAGATCGGACCGAACGCGTTGGTCGTGAAGATCTGCAGCAGCTTGCGCTGCTTGGTCTCCGGATCGGCGTCGATCAGGATCTTGTTGCGGCGCAGCCGCTCGACGTCCTCGTTGTGCTCGGGGATGCGCTGGTCGATGACGTCGAAGTAGGTTTCCGGCGTGTCGAGGAAGGAAATGCCCTTCTCGCGCATCTGCTCGATCGTCACGTAGATGTCGTCGGTGAAGCAGGCGATGTGCTGGATGCCCTCGCCCTTGTACGCGTCGAGGTACTCGTTGATCTGCGACTTCGGATCGTTCGACTCGTTGAGCGGAATGCGCACCACGCCGTCGGGCGCGGTCATCGCCTTCGACTTCAGGCCGGTCTTGGCGCCCTTGATGTCGAAGTAGCGGATCTCGCGGAAGTTGAACAGCTTCTCGTAGTAGTCCGACCACTTCTGCATGTTGCCGAAGTAGAGGTTGTGCGTGAGGTGGTCGATGAAGGTCAGGCCGAACCCGGTCGGGTGCTGGTCGACGCCGTCGATCGCGACGTAGTCGTCGCCGTAGATCGAGCCGTTGCCGCCGTAGCGGTCGACCAGATACAGCATGCAGTCGCCGATGCCCTTGACCACCGGCGCGTCGACGGCCTTGGTCGATTCGCGGTCGCCGATCGCTTCGCCGCCGTTCCCGAGCACCTTGCCGTAGACGTCGCCGGCGGGCTGCTGGAAGCGGATCGCGAAGCCGCAGGCCGACGGACCGTGCGCCCTGGCGAAATCCGCAGCGAAGGAATCCGGATCCTCGTTGAGCAGGAAGTTCACCCCGCCCTGCCGGTACACGGTGATCGCCCGCGTCTTGTGCTTGAGCACTGCGGTGAAGCCCATGTTGCGGAAGTAGCTGTGCATGAAGTCGGCCTGGCCCGCAGGCGCGGCGAACTCGACGAACTCGAAGCCGTCGATGCCCATCGGGTTCTCGAACGTGGTCACTTCCATGCCGAGATTGGGGGCGGTGTGTGCGTGAGCGCTCATGGGATACTCCGTGGCGATGTGGCAGCGCGGGAAAGGCGCGGCTTCAGACCTCCTTTATAGTTACAAGTGCAACCACAGGCAAGGCGCACCGCACCATGACCCAGCCCGCTGCATCCGATCTGCCCACGACCGGCCGCCCCGGGGCGCGCCACGAGGGGCATGGCCACGCGACGCTCGATCTCGAGCAGTTCCTGCCCTACCGGCTCAGCGTCCTGACCAACCGCATCAGCCGCGGGCTGGCGGAGATCTATTCGGAGCGGTTCGGGATCAGCGTGACGGAGTGGCGGGTGATCGCGGTGCTGGGCCGGTATCCGGGCCTGTCGGCGAACGGCGTGGCCGAGCGCACGGCGATGGACAAGGTCGCGGTGAGCCGCGCGGTCGCGCGCCTGCTCGAGCGCGACCTGCTGACCCGCGAGATGCACGACGCCGACCGCCGCCGCTCGGTGCTCGAACTCAGCGAAGCCGGCTACGCGGTCTACGACGTGGTCGTGCCGCTGGCGCTGGATTACCAGCGCGCCGTGCTGGCCTCGCTCGACGACGACGAACGCGCCCTGCTCGACCGGCTGATGGCGAAACTGGATTCGCCGCTGCAGACCTGAGCGTGCGGCTGCCCGCGTCCGGCTGACGCACCGGGCGATCCGCCCAAAAAAAACAGCGCCCGGGGGCGCTGTTTTTCGTTCCGCGGTCGCCGCAGCCCGTTACGGGCGACGTTCCTCATCGAGGCGCGTGCCGGCCGCGACCGGTTCGCCGATCTCGCGCTGGCCGGCAAGCGACGGCGCATCGTCCTGCAGCGTGTCGAGGTGCATCAGGCGACGGATCAGCGGCGCGATCAGCACCATCAGCACGCCGACGCCGACCGCGAGCCAGCCGACGTTGGAGTAGACCTCCATGACCCGCTCCACGCCGCCGCCTTCACCGCCGGTGGCGGCCGAGATCAGGCCCGCGGCGAAGTTGCCGGTCGCCGAGGCGAAGAACCAGGTGCCCATGATCAGGCTGGCCATGTGCGCCGGGGTCAGGCGGTTCATCGCCGAGAGGCCCACCGGCGACAGGCACAACTCGCCGGTCGTGTGCAGCAGGTAGATCAGGAAGATGAAGAGTACCGGCGTCAGCGCGCCCGGGCCGGCGGCGGCGGTGCCGGCCACCAGCACCAGGAAGCCGAGGCCGACCTGGACCACGCCGAGGCCGAACTTGGTCGGCGTCGACGGTTCCCAGCCGCGCTTGGCGAGCCACATCCACAGGATCGCGAACAGCGGGCCCAGGGTCACGATGTAGATCGAATTGATCGACTGGAACACCGAGGCCTGGACTTCGAAGCCGAAGATGTTGCGGTCGACCGAGCGGTCGGTGAACAGGTTCAGCGACGAACCCGCCTGCTCGAACAGCGACCAGAACAGGATCGAACCGAAGATCAGGTACAGCGCCGCATAGATGCGGTGCCGCTCTTCGCGCTCGAGCTTGAACACCGACTGGTACAGCACGTAGGCCACCAGCGCCGCGCCGGTGCCCATCAGCAGGAACCCGACCAGCGCCTGGTACTGGATCAGCAGCCAGACGACGCCGACGGCGACGAAGCTCACCAGATACAGCAGCCACTCGAACTTGATGCCGAAGACCGGGCGGTCGAGTCGCGCGGGATCCTTCGATTCGCCGCGCCCCATCAGCAGCGGCTTGCCGAGCACGAACACCACCAGGCCCAGCAGCATGCCGATGCCGGCGGCGCCGAAGCCGTAGGCCCAGCCGTAGGTCTGGCCGAGCCAGCCGGCGATGATCGCGCCGAGCGCCGCACCCAGATTGATGCCGATGTAGAAGATCGTGTACGCCGGATCGCGGCGGATGTCGGTGCGCGGATACAGCTGGCCGACCATCACCGAGATGTTGGCCTTGAGGAAGCCCGAGCCGACGATGATGAAGGATAGCGCCAGCCAGAAGATGTTGATCTCGGCCGCGGTCTGGCCGCCGTCGCCTTCGAACGCCATCAGGAAGTGCCCGAACGTCAGCAGCACCGCGCCGAACACCACGGCCTTGCGCTGCCCGAGGTAATGGTCGGCCAGGTAGCCGCCGATCACCGGTGCGATGTAGACCAGCGCGGTGTACGCGCCGTAGATCACCGAGGCCTCGGAATCCGAGAACATCCAGTGCTGCACGAGATAGAAGATCAGCAGCGCGCGCATGCCGTAGTAGGAGAAGCGCTCCCACATTTCGGCGAAGAACAGCACGAACAGGCCGCGCGGATGGCCGAGGATGGTCTTCTGTTCCTCGGCGGCGTACGGATTCATTGACACGTAGGGCGACTCCTGACGGTGATCGAGTGCCCCGGGACGGTCCCGGGCGACGCGCTAACTTAGCCGCGCCCGGACCACATGGAAAGTGACCATTGCTACCCCGGCAGGCCGACGCGCGTCGCAACGCGCCGGCCCGTCGAGATCATCCGCGCATTCAGCCCGCGGGGTAGACATAGCTCGCGCCGACGCCCAGCGGCAGGCCCAGCGCCCAGAAGCCGAGCAGGAACGCCGACCACACGACCAGCAGCGTCAGCGAGAACGGCAGCATCAACGCCAGCAGCGTGCCGATGCCGCTCGACTTCACGTAGCGCTGGCAGAACACCACGATCAGCGGGAAGTACGGCAGCAGCGGCGTGATGATATTGGTGCTCGAATCGCCGACGCGGTACGCCGCCTGGGTGAGGTCGGGCGAGATGCCCAGCTGCATCAGCATCGGCACCATGATCGCGCCGATGAGCGCCCACTTCGCCGATGCCGAGCCGACCAGCAGATTGACGAAGCCCGACAGCAGCACGATGCCGACCAGGGTCACGCCGGTCGGCAGGCCCAGCGCCTGCAGGCCGTTCGCGCCCTTGATCGCCAGCAGCGCGCCGAGGTTGCTCTGGCCGAACGCATAGATGAACTGCGCGGCGAAGAACGCCATGACGATGTAGTAGCCCATGCCGCTCATCGCCTTGCTCATGCCGGCGATGATGTCGCGGTGCGATTTCACCGCGCCCGAGGCGTAGCCGTAGACGATGCCGGGCACGACGAACAGGATGAAGATCAGCGGCACGATCGACTGCATCAGCGGCGCGTTCGCGACCAGCAGTTCGCCCGCGCCGGTGGGCGCATCCGCCGGCGCGCGCCAGGCCGAGCCCGCGCCGATCGCCGTCGCGGCGACGGCAGCCGCGACCGCGACCATCGCCAGCACCGCCAGCCACAGGCCGCGACGCTCGCGCGCGGTCAGCGCTTCCATCGTCGGCATGTCCTTGGCGTCGCCGTCGACCGGCGTGCCGCGCAGCCGCGGCTCGATGACGCGGTCGGTCAGGAACCAGCCGACCAGCACGATCAGCGCTGTCGACGCGGTGGTGAAGTAGTAGTTGTTGAGCGGATTGACGATCACCGACGGGTCGATGAGGTTCGCCGCTTCCTGGGTCAGGCCCGACAGCAGCGGGTCGAGGCTCGAGGGAATGAACGTCGCCGAGAAGCCGCCCGACACGCCGGCGAACGCGGCCGCGATACCGGCCAGCGGGTGCCGCCCGGCGGCGTAGAAGATCACCGCGCCCAGCGGGATCACCAGCACGTAGCCGGCATCGACCGCGACGTGGCTGAAGATGCCGACCGCGATCAGCATCGGGGTGAGCAGCATCTTCGGCGTCACCGACAGCACCGCGCGCAGCGCGGCGTTGATGAAGCCGGTGTGCTCGGCGACGCCGAGGCCCAGCATCGCCACCAGCACCACGCCCAGCGGCGCGAAGGTCACGAAGGTGCGGACCATGTCCGCCATGAAGGTGGTGAAGCTGGTGCCCGCGAGCAGGTTGCGGATCTGGATCGGATCGCCACTGCGCGGATCGATCTCGGCGAAGCTGACGTTCGCCAGCAGCGCCGACACCACCCACACCACCAGCATCAGGCCGAGGAACAACACCGCCGGATCGGGCAGCTTGTTGCCGATCCGTTCGACCGCGTCGAGGAAACGGGCAACGACACCGCGCGGCGCGGCGATCTCGGGACTGGGCTGGCTCATTCGACGGTCTCCCCTGCAGGCATGCGACCCGGCATCCTAGCAGTCGCGCGGCGCGCGTCTGCGCGGCAGTCGGCGTGCGCCCGTATCGGCCGCACGCGTCGCGCGCCGTGCGCGCACCGGCGACTGGACCGCTGCAGGGCGACGTCCCGAAGGGCCCCCGCGCGGCACCCGCGAGGGATCACGGCCTCGCAACACGCCCGATACCGGGCGACGCCGCGCGGAACAGGCGGCGCGACCACGCGCACCGTCTTCCGGGAACTCCGGAGGCGGCCTGCCCGGCGATTCAGGGCGGAGGCGGCGCCGCGCTGCCCTGGCCCGGCCCGACATGCGTGCGCACCTCGAACAGTTCCGGGAAGAACGTCAGCTGCAGGGCCTGCTGCAGGAAGCCGACGCCGCTCGAGCCGCCGGTGCCGCGCTTGAAGCCGATGATGCGCATCACCGTGCGCATGTGGCGGAAGCGCCAGAGCTGGAACTGCGACTCCAGGTCGACGAGGTCCTCGCACAGCGCGTACTCGCGCCAGTGCCGGTCGGTGTTCTCGTAGATCGCCTCGAACACCGGCACCAGCGCATCGTCGAACACGTGCGGCGCGCGCCAGTCGCGGTCCAGGTGGCGCGCATCGACCGGATGGCCCCAGCGCGCGAGGTAGCGCAGGAAGGCGTCGTAGAGGCCCGGCGCGTCGAGTACCTCGCGCAGGCCGGCCTGGCCCTCGGGATCGTGGGCGAACACGTCGAGCATCTGCGCGTTCTTGTTGCCCAGCAGGAATTCGACCGTGCGGTACTGCAGCGACTGGAAGCCCGACGACGGCCCCAGCACGTCGCGGAATTCCATGTATTCGGCCGGCGTCATCGTCTCGAGCACCGACCACTGCTCGGTCAGCTGCCGCAGCACCTGCTTGCAGCGCGCGAGCACCTTGCGGCAACGCCAGACCTCGTCGCGGTCCAGGTGCGCCAGCGCGGCGCGCAGCTCGTGGATCATCAGCTTCAGCCACAGCTCCGAGACCTGGTGCTGGACGACGAACAGCATCTCGTCGTGATGCGGCGGGTCCGACAGCGGCTGCTGGGCCGCCAGCAACAGGTCCAGGCGCAGGTAGCCGGCGTAGGTCACGCGCCCCGACAGGTCGCGGTGGATGCCCGCTTCGAGCGGGCGCTGGTTGCGGTCGATCGTCATCCGCGCAGCCTACCGCATGGCCGGGTGACGTCGATCGGCAGGAAGTGCCGCCTTGCGTCATGCAACTGCGATATAGCCGGGGCACAATCGACGCCGGGCGCACCGCCCGGGGATGGATCGGGGAGACACACATGACCAGTCGTATCGGCCGGCTGCTGCCGGCGCTCCTGCTGTGTTGCGGCGCCGGCACGGCGTCCGCGCAGGTCGTCATCAGCCAGGTCTACGGCGGGGGCGGCAACAGCGGCGCGCCCTACAACGCCGATTACGTGGAACTGTTCAATGCGGGCGACCTGCCCGAACCCCTCGGTGGGCGTTCGCTGCAGTACGCCAGCGCGACCGGTACCGGCAATTTCGGCGCCGGCGCGGGCCAGATCGTGGTGCTGCCGGAGGTCGAGATTCCGGCCGGCGGCTACTTCCTGATCGGTCTGGGCGGCGGCGCGACCGGCGCCCCGCTGCCCACCCCCGATGCCAGCGGCACCATCAACATGGCGGGCGCGAGCGGAAAAGTCGCGCTGGCCGACACCACCACCAGCCTCGGCTGCAACGGTGGCAGCACCGCGTGCACCCCGGCCCAGACCGCGCTGATCGCCGACCTCGTCGGTTACGGCGGCGCCAACTTCTTCGCCGGCAGCGGTCCCGCGCCGGCCCTGACCAATGCCACCGCGACCTTCCGTGGCGGCGACGGCTGCAGCGACACGCGCGACAACGCCGCCGACTTCAGCGCCGCGGCGCCCGCGCCGCGCAACGGCGCCAGCGTGCCGAACGTCTGCAGCGGTGGCGGCATCGTGTATCTCAGCATCGGCGACGCCAGCGGCGCCGAGGGCGACAGCGGCACCGCGCCGGTGTTCCTGACCGTCAGCCTCAACCAGCCGGCCGGCCCCGATGGCGTCCGCTTCCAGTACGCGACCGCCGACGGCACCGCGACCAACGCCGACGACGACTACATCGCGCGCAGCGGCACGATCACCTTCGACCCCGGCCAGCGCGAGCTGACGCTCAGCATCGACATCGTCGGCGACGAGACCGTCGAGCCCGACGAGACCTTCACCGTCGAGCTCAGCGACGTCAGCGGCGCCGAACTGGCCAGGGCGCAGGCCACCGTCACCATCGTCAACGACGACGTCACCACGCGACCACCGGCATCGTCACCGGCCGCAAGAACAACGGCTTCTTCGTCCAGACGCCGGATGGCGAGGATGACGGCAACCCCGCGACCTCCGAAGGCCTGTTCGTGTTCACCAGCAGCGCGCCGCCGGCGGACGCCGCGGTCGGCAACCGCGTGCTGGTGCAGGGCACGGTGCTGGAATACATCCCGGCCGCCGACCCGCAGCAGCTGCCGCTGACCCAGCTGACCAACGCCTCGGTGCTGGCGCTGTCCACCGGCCACGCCCTGCCGGCGCCGATCGCGCTGACGCCCGACATGCCCAACGCCGATGACGGCCTGGACCAGCTCGAACATCTGGAAGGCATGCGCGTCACTGCACCGAGCTTCACCGTCGTCGCCCCGACCGGCGGCAACACCAACGAGGCGCAGGCCACCGGCAGCAGCAACGGCCGCCTCGCCGTCGTCGTCACCGGCACCGCGCGACCGTTCCGCGAGCCCGGCATCCCGGTTCCGGATCCGGACCCGCTCGGCAGCAGTGCCCCGGCGATTCCGCGCTGGGACTTCAATCCCGAGCTGATCGCCGTCAACAGCAACACCATCGGCGCGCCGACCGCGGACCTCGCCGCGGGCTGCCGCATCGTCGACGACTCGCTGACCGGGCCGCTGGACTACACCTTCCGCCGCTACACGATCTACCCCGATGCCGCGCTGACCAGCGACTGCAGCGGGGCCGGCGAGCCGCGGGCGTCGATGGCCCCGGGCCCCGACCACGTGACCTTCGCGACCTACAACCTGCAGCGCTTCTTCGACACGGTGAACGACGGCAACAGCGGTCCCACGCTGACCGCCGACGCGCTCGAGCGCCGCATGGCCAAGGCCTCGATCGGCATCCGCGCGTTCCTGCACTCGCCCGACATCCTCGGCGTGACCGAGGTCGAGAACCTGCCGGTGCTGCAGGCGCTCGCGACGCGCGTCAACGCCGACGCGGTCGCGGCCGGGCAACCGGATCCGGGCTACGTGGCGTATCTGGAAGAGGGCTTCGACGTCGGCGGCATCGACGTCGGCTTCCTGGTCAGGACCGCCTCGGTCGGCAGCGTCGCCCGCATCGCGGTGTCCGCGGTCGAGCAGGTCGGCGCCGACGCCGTGCTGGTCAATCCGAACGGCTCGACCAGCGTGCTCAACGACCGCCCGCCGCTGGTGCTCGATGCCGTCGCGCATTTCGCCGATGGCCGCAGCTTCCCGCTGACCGCGATCGTCGTGCACCAGCGTTCGCTGAGCGGCATCGAGTCCGACGAGGCCGGGAGCAACGGCTGGGCGACCGGCGGCCAGCGCGTCCGCGACAAGCGGCAGAAGCAGGCGGCGTTCCTCGCCGAGATCATCGACGACATGCAGCAGGCGGATCCCGGGCGCCACATCGTCGTGCTCGGCGACTTCAACGCGTTCGAGTTCAACGACGGTTACGTCGATGCGATGGGCACGGTTACCGGCCTGCCTTCGCCCGACGGCGAGACCGCGGTCGACGGCGACGGCGCGGTGCTGATCGCCCCGTCGCTGCTGAACATGACGCTGGAAGCGGATGCCGAGGCACGTTATTCGTTCGTGTTCGACTACCAGGCGCAGTCGCTCGACCACGTGCTGGTGAACCAGGCGATCGTCGATTCGCCGCTGGTCGCCGGGCTCGATGTGAGCCATGCGCGCATCAACGCCGACTTCCCGGAGATCGCGCGCAACGACGCGGCGACGCCGACCCGGCTGTCCGACCACGATCCCACCGTGCTGCTGCTGCGCGTGACGCCGGTGACGGACGCCGACCTGGCGGTCACCGCGGACGCGGTCGAAGACGAGGTGATCGCGGGCCAGCCGCTGGCGTTCACCGCCACGCTGACGAACGCCGGTCCCGACGCGGCCGCCTTCCCCGGCTTCGGCGCGGTGCTCGACATCGCCGTCGACGACCTGGCGATCGCGCCCACCGCCGGCTGGAGCTGCGATGCGCCGACGATGGACGCCGACACGACCACGGTGTCGTGCAGCGCGGACACGCTGGCCGTCGACGGCGAGGCGGTGTTCGCACTGACCGCGACCGCGCCGGACGACGCAGTGGGCGACACGGTGTCGCTGACCGTCGCCGCGAGCGCGCAGACCCGCGATCCCGAGCCGGCCAACGACAACGCCGTCGCCACGGTCGCCGTCGTCGAGGATCCGGCCTCGGCCGCGACCCCGCTGGTCAACGGCGTGCTGCTGAGCGGCCTGTCGGGCGAGGCCGGCGAATCGCGGTTGTTCCGCATCGACGTGCCGGCCGGCGCGCGCAACCTGCGCCTGCTGACGGCCGGCGGCAGCGGCGACGTGACCCTGTACGCCAGCCATGACGCCGTGCCGACCGGCTCGGATTACCAGCTGCGCTCGCAGCGTCCGGGTAACAACGAGACCGTGCAGATCGCGGTCCCGCAGCCGGGCACCTGGTACCTCCGCGTCACCGGCGAGCGCGCCTTCGCCCGCACGTCGGTCCGGGCGAGCTTCACGCCCTGACCGCAGGGCGGCACGCCGCCCACGCCCCGATCGCGCTCGCCCGCATCGGGGCACGTCTGCACCCCGGCTCCGGCCGGGGTGTTGCGTTGCGGATCCTGCCGGCGCGGGATCGATGTCGCCAGCGCTGTCGCTCCCCTGTGCGTGGCCGCCCTGCGGGACGCGGTCGCAGTCCGTTTCGAGCACCGCGGCCTACGGCTCGCACGGGCAGACGGACCGGTTCGTTGCGGAGCGGCGTCTTCGCTGCGTGCAAGGCGCGGCACCGCCGCTGCCTGAACCAAGATGCTGCCGGCGCGGCCTCCCACCTGGGCTCGCGCAGCGCCTCGCCCTTACGCCATCCGCCCCGTCGCCGTCATGCCGCAGCGCGCAACAGGCCTTAACGACCCGACCGTTATCATTCGCAACTATCTTCCCCCCGGTTGGCACGATGACCGTCGTCGCGACTTTCGATATCGAATACCTGCAGTACCTCGGCCCGGACGGCACCCTCGTCGCCGAGCTGCCCGAGGCCTTTTCCGATCCGTCCGCGCTGCTGCCGCTGTTCAAGCAGATGCTGTTCGTTCGCACCTTCGACAGCAAGGCGATCGCCCTGCAGCGCACCGGCAAGCTGGGCACCTATGCCGCGTGCCTCGGCCACGAGGCCACGCATGTCGGCATCGGCGCGGCGATGCGCCCCGAGGACGTGTTCGCCCCGAGCTACCGCGAATACGGCGCGCAGATCATGCGCGGCGTGCAGCTGCGCGAGATCCTGATGTACTGGGGCGGCGACGAGCGCGGCAACGACTTCCAGCACCAGAAGCACGATTTCCCGTGGTGCGTGCCGATCGCGACCCAGTGCCTGCACGCCGCCGGCGCCGCGCTGTCGTTCAAGCTGCGCAAGGAGCCGCGGGTCGCGGTGACCTGCTGCGGCGACGGCGGCAGCTCGAAGACCGACACCTACGCCGCGATCAACTCGGCCGGCGCCTACGCGCTGCCGTTCGTGCAATGCATCATCAACAACGGCTGGGCGATCTCGGTGCCGCGCAACGCGCAGACCGGCGCCAAGACGCTGGCGCAGAAGGGCCTCGCCGGTGGCCTGCACTGCCTGCAGGTCGACGGCAACGATCCGGTCGCCGTGCTCGAAGGCATGCGCCGCGCGCTCGAGCGTGCCCGCAACGGCGAAGGCGGCAGCGTCATCGAGTTCATGACCTATCGCCTGCACGACCACACCACCGCCGACGATGCGCGCCGCTACCGCGACGAGGCCGAGGTCAAGGACGCCTGGACGCGCGATCCGATGACCCGCCTGCGGACGTATCTCACCGCGCAGAACCTGTGGGACGACGAGCAGGAGAACGCCTGGATCGCCGATTGCACGCAGCGCATCGACGTCGAGATCAACGCCTATCTGGAACTGAAGGTGCAGCCGGTCGAAGCGATGTTCGATTACCTCTACGCCGACCCGCCGCCGGACCTGCTGGAACAGCGCGCGAAGGCGATCGCCGCGGAGGGTCGCGCATGAACGCCGCCGCCAGCAAGACCACGGCCGCCGCCGCGAAGAACGACGCGCCCGTCGCGATCACCCTGATCGAAGCGATCACCCAGGCGCTGGCCTACGAGCTGCGTGCCGACGAGTCGGTCGTCGTGCTCGGCGAGGACGTCGGCGTCAACGGCGGCGTGTTCCGCGCGACCGCCGGGCTGCAGGCGCAATTCGGCGCCGAGCGCGTGCTCGACACGCCGCTCGACGAGACCACGATCGCCGGCCTGACAGTCGGCATGGCCGCGATGGGCATGAAGCCGGTCGCCGAAGCCCAGTTCGACGGCTTCATGTATCCGATGGTCGACCACATCATCTGCCACGCCGCGCGCTTCCGGTACCGCACCCGCGGCCGCCTGACCTGCCCGATGGTGCTACGCGTGCCGTGGGGCGGCGGCATCCGCGCGCCGGAGCACCACAGCGAGGCCAACGAATCGATCTTCACCAACGTGCCCGGCCTGCGCGTGGTCATGCCCTCGTCGCCGGCGCGCGCCTACGGCCTGCTGCTGGCCGCGATCCGCGAGCCGGACCCGGTGATCTACTTCGAGCCCAAGCGCATCTACCGCCAGTACAAGGAGATCGTGCCCGACGACGGCGAGGCGCTGCCGCTCGACGTCTGCTACGTGCTGCGTGACGGCACCGACGTCACGCTGATCAGCTGGGGTGCGCAGGTCAAGGAAGCGCTGGAAGCGGCCGAGGCGCTCGCCCGGGACGGCATCAGCGCCGAGGTCATCGACGTCGCCACGCTCAAGCCGCTGGACTTCGCGACGATCGCCGAGTCGGTCTCGCGCACGGGCCGCTGCGTGATCGTGCACGAGGCGCCGAAGACCGCCGGCTTCGGCGCCGAGATCGCCGCGCGCCTGGCCGAGGAGTCGATGTACGACCTCGTCGCGCCGGTCGAGCGCGTCACCGGCTACGACACGCACATCCCGCTGTTCCGCCTGGAAATGAAGTACCTGCCGAGCGTCGAGAAGATCGTCGCCGCGGCCAAGCGGGCGATGGCGGCCGGGTGGTCCAACGGCGCCGGTCGGCGCCCGCGTTCGGCCCGCAGCAGCTGCGCGGGCACGTCCGCACCACAGGCGTTGCGCCGGTCGCCGACCGGTCCGCGCTAGTCCACCGGCAGGCCCCGCCTGTCGGGCACTCCCTCAGACCGCGGGCCACGCCCCGCGCTACGGAACGACACCATGGCCAACACGACTTCCTTCCGCCTTCCCGACCTCGGTGAAGGCCTGCCCGATGCCACCATCGTCGAATGGGCGGTCAAGGTCGGCGACACCATCCGCCTCGACGACGCCCTCGTGTCGATGGAGACCGCGAAGGCGGTCGTCGACGTGCCGTCGCCGGTCTCGGGCAAGGTGCTGAAGCTCGCGGGCGAGGCCGGCGACATCGTCGAGACCGGCGCGGTGCTGGCCGAATTCGAGATCGATCCCAGCCTGCCGCAGCGCGCCGAGGGCCAGGACACCGGCCATCACCACGGTCCGCCGAAGGCGGCCGGGACCAGCGTCGGCAGCCAGGATCCGGCGCCGGACGACCGGGTGGTCGCGTCGACCGAAGGCGGCGCCATCGTCGAGAGCGACGACGCGCAGCCCGAAGCGAAATCCGACGCCGGCGGCGCGCGCGCCGATACCGGCACGGTGGTCGGCGCGATGCAGTCCTCCGACACCGTCCACAGCGAACAGGCGAGTTCGGCCGGCGGCGTCAAGGCGATGCCCGCGGTACGCGCGCTCGCACGCAAGCTCAAGGTCGACATCGCGCGCGTGCGCGCCACCGGCGCCGACGGCGTCGTGACCATGGCCGACGTCAAGCAGGCGGCAGCGGACGGCAGCGCGGCGCCGGGCGCACCCGTCCCGCGCAGCGCGGAAGCCGCCCGCGCGCCTGTCGCGGCGTCCGCGCCGACGCAGACGCGCGACGCCGCGCAGCGCACCGCGCTGTCCGCATCCGGCAAGCCGATGCGCACGCAGCCGCCGTCGGTCACGGCGTCGGGGCAGCCGGAACCGCTGAAGGGCGTGCGTCGCAACATGGCGCGGGTCATGGCCGATGCGCACGCGAAGGTCGTGCCGACCACCCTCAGCGACGATGCCGACATCCACGCCTGGGCGCCGGGCAACGACGTCACCGGCCGCCTGATCCGCGGCATCTGCGCCGCCGCGCGCGCAGTGCCGGCGCTCAATGCGTGGTTCGACGACGACAAGCTCACCCGCACCCTGCACCCGCACGTCGACATCGGCATCGCGGTCGACACCGATGACGGCCTGTTCGTGCCGGCGTTGCGCAATGCCGACGTACTCGACGCGCGCGGCGTGCGCGAGGGCATCAACCGCCTGCGCGCCCAGGTCGAAGACCGCAGCATTCCGGCCAGCGAACTGAGCGGCTACACGATCTCGCTGTCGAACTTCGGCATGTTCGCCGGCCGTTACGCGACGCCGGTCGTCGTGCCGCCGTGCGTGGCGATCGTCGCCGCGGGCCGCGGCCGCCACCAGATCACCCCGGTGATCGGCGGCTTCGAATCGCACAAGGTCATTCCGTTGTCGGTCACGTTCGACCATCGCGCCGCGACCGGCGGCGAGGCCGCGCGCTTCCTCAAGGCGCTGATCGACGATCTCGCGCTGCCGAACTGACGCGATGCCCATCGCAGACGCGACGCGCGCGTTCGCCGGCCGCCGGGTCCTCGTCGCCGGCGGCAGCCGCGGCATCGGCTTCGCGATCGCCGACGCGTTCGCACGCGCGGGCGCTGCCGTGTCGCTGTGCGCGCGCGACACCACGGCCCTCGCCCGCGCGGCCGACGCGCTCGCGACGCACGGCCACCCGGTGCATCCGCAGGCGTGCGACCTCGCCGATCCCGCGCAGATCGATGCCTGGATCGACGCCGCCGCGGCCGCGCTCGGCGGCATCGACGTCGTCGTCCACAACGCCTCCGCGCTGTCGCATGCGCAGGGCGACGCCGCCTGGCAGGCCGGGTTCGAGGTCGATCTGATGGCCGCCGTGCGCGGCAACCGCGCCGCGCTGCCGCACCTGCGGTGCAGCGAGGCGCCGGCGATCCTCCACATCAGTTCGATCAACGCGCTGAATCCGACGCCGCGTGCGCCGGCCCACGACGACGCTGGCCGCCGAGCTCGCCCGCGAGCGGATCCGGGTCAACGCGATCGCGCCGGGCTCGATCGAGTTTCCCGACGGCCTGTGGGCGCGGCGCGCGGACAGCGATCCCGACCTGTACGCGCGCATCCGCGATTCGATTCCCTTCGGCGGCTTCGGCGCCGTCGACGATGTCGCATCCGCGGCGCTGTTCCTGTGCGGGCCGCAGGCACGCTGGATCACCGGCCAGATCCTCGCGGTCGACGGCGGGCAGTCGCTGGGCGTGTAATGGCGGTCCGCGGCGGCCGCTGCCGTCGCCTCTCGCCCGGGAGCACCGCCATGCCGCATCGCAGCCGCCTGTCCACGTTCGTCCTCGACTGCGATGTCGACGACCTCGCCCCGCACGTCGAATTCTGGAGCCGCGCGCTCGGCAAGCCCGTCGCGTCCGCGGACGAGGATGGCGACGGCCGTTACGCCGTGCTCGAGACCGCCGACGACGAGCCGATCCTGCTGCTGCAGAAGGTCGACCACGCCTCGCGCATCCATCTCGATATCGAAGCCGACGACGTCGACGCCGAAGCCGACCGGCTGGAAGCGCTGGGCGCGACGAGGATCGGCTTCGTCAAACGCTGGTGGGTCATGCAGGCACCCAGCGGGCACCGCTTCTGCGTGATCCGGCCACAGCGCGACGCATTCGGTCCGCACACCAACCACTGGGACTAGCCCGCTGCAGCGCGTCGCGTTCCCGCCACGCCGTCGCCGGCTCAGCGGGACGCGCGATCCAGCCACACCGCCAGACCCTGGGCGTTGATCTCGATGTCGTTGCCGAGCACCGCGTCCACGCGCGCCGGCGCGTCGTCGACGCCGTGCTCGCGCGCACGGGCGGTGTAGAGGCGCGACAGCCCGTCGACGATGCGCGCGTGGCGGTCGGCCTGGCCCTGCGCGGCACGTGCGATGCCGACCATCGCATCGATCTGATCGTGCAGATCCGCGCCGAGCCGCACGCAGTCGCCGACTTCGCCGTAATGGGCGATGCGGATACGCTCGGGCGCGCGCGCCAGCAGCGTGTCGATCGAGGCGTGCATCTGCTGCGGATCGAACTGCACCGGCGACGTCGTCGGCACCACGAAAGCACCGGTCGACGTGTCGAACTCGCGGTAGGACAGGCCGAAGGTGTCGCCGGCGAACCAGCTGCGCGTGGCCGCGTCCCAGACGCTGTAGTGATGCAGCGCATGCCCCGGCGTGTCGATGCACAGCAGTGCGCGGCCCGCGAGATCGACCACGTGCCCGTCGTCCGCGATCACCACGCGGTCCTCCGCGACCGGCAGCATGCCCGCGTGATCGCGCTCGAACATCGCCTCGCCGTAGACCGCCTTGGCGCCGGCGATCAACCGGGTGGGATCGATCATGTGCGGCGCGCCGCGCGGATGCACGACCAGCCGCGCGTTCGGCAGCGCCTGGATCAACGGACCGGCCGCGCCGGCATGGTCCAGATGCACGTGCGTGACCATCAGCCAGTCGACCGCATCGAGGGCGACGCCGGCGGTGTCGATCGCGTCGAGCACGCGCTGGGCGCAGGTCGCGGTGCCGCAGTCGATCAGCGCGGCACGCCCGCCGGATTCGACCAGATAGGCCGCGCACAGCTGCGGCCGGACGTAGCCGGTGTCGATGATGGTGATCGCATCCGGATCGCGCATCGGTCGTCTCCCGTTGGACAGGACGGGCAGTCTAGGCCGTGTGGTGTCGACGTCGCATGCGGCCTGCGTCGACGCCGCTCAACCGCGCGATCGCAACACGGGGCCGCGCAGCGCGAATGCGATGCCGAGCACACCGAGGAACACGCCGTAGCCCACCGCGGTCGCGAGGATCTGCGCCCACATCGTGCCGTGGCCGCGATCGGCGACCGCGTGCGCCCAATGGATCGACAGCAGGAACGCGACCAGCGACAGCGCCAGGCTCGCGAGGTCGTACACCATCCGGCGCACGCCGCGCGGCTGGCGCGGGAAGACCCAGAACAGCACCGCGAGGATCAGGAACCACGGCAGAAACAACAGCAGCGCCAGGTTCTCCGCGACCGCCGGGCTCACGACGCCGCCTTCTCGGCATCGGCGGCGGCCAGCGCATCGAGCGCGGCCTGCACCGTGGCCGCATCGACGCCGTCGCCGAGCGTGGCAGGAGCCTCTGAGAGCGCGAGTTCGCCGCGGCGCAGGCGCGCGATCGCCTGGCCCGCATCGCGCGGGGCATCGAAGGCGTGGCTCTGCAGCAGCACGCGTTCACCGTCGACGAGCTTGAAGTAGAACTTGCCGTCGGGTTCGCGGTACTGCTTGAACACCGCCAGCGGCCGCACGGCGAGCGCCACGTCCGTGGTCCCGCCGGTCGCCACGGCCACCTTGCCGAGATCGCGCAGGCCCACCGCGTCGCGCAGCTGCTGCAGCAGCGGCGTCGCGTAGCGCTCCCGCAGGCGGCGGCCACCGTCGCGCAGCACGTCCTCGATGTCGCCCGGCCGCGCGATCAGGTCCTCGTAGCGCGCGCGCATCGGCGCGATCTCGCGTTCGACGATATCGAACAGCTGCTGCTTCGCATCGCCCCAGCCGATGCCGTCGGCGAACGCCGCCAAGAAACCGGCGGTCTCGTCCGGCGTCGCGAACGCCTGGTAGAGCTGGAACAGCGCCGAGCCGTCGGTCGACTTCGCTTCGCCCGGCATCTTCGAATCGGTGAGGATCGAGAACACCAGCTTCTTCAGCTGCGCCTGCGGCACGAACAGCGGAATGGTGTTGTCGTAGCTCTTGCTCATCTTGCGGCCGTCGAGGCCCGGCAGCGTCGCCACGTTGTCGTCGATCGCCGCTTCCGGCAGGTTGAACCAGTCGCGACCGTAGACGTGGTTGAAGCGCTGGGCGAAATCGCGCGCCATCTCGATGTGCTGGATCTGGTCGCGGCCCACCGGCACCCGGTCGGCGTTGAAGATCAGGATGTCGGCGGCCATCAACACCGGGTACATGAAAAGACCGGCCGTCACCGCGGCATCGTCGTCCTCGCCGTCGGCGCGGTTCTTGTCGACCGCCGCCTTGTAGGCGTGCGCACGGTTGAGGATGCCTTTGCCGGCCACGCAGGTCAGCAGCCACATCAGCTCGGTCGTCTCCGGCACGTCGCTCTGGCGGTAGAACCACACCTTCGACGGGTCGAGCCCGGCCGCGAGCCACGTCGCCGCGATCTCCAGCGTCGAGCGCTGGGTGCGCGCCGGGTCCTGGGCCTTGATCAGGCTGTGCAGGTCGGCGAGGAAATAGAAGCTCTCGGTGTTCGGCGCGCGGCTGGCGGTGATCGCCGGGCGCACCGCGCCGACGTAGTTGCCGAGGTGCGGCGTGCCCGACGTGGTGATGCCGGTCAGGACGCGGAGGGGACGCTGGGACATGGGCTGCGGACGGCTGCAATACAGATCGCCAGTCTAACCGCTGGCATCGCGGCGACGGCCGCAACCCCGACCCGCGACCTGGCGCGTTCGACAGTCGGTCCCTTCCGGAGAACCGCCATGTCCCGTACCGCCTGCCTGCTGTCCACTGCCTGCCTGCTCGCCACCACCCTGTCGTGGTCGACCCCCGTGGCCGCCTTGCGCGTCGCGTCGCCGCGCACCACGCCGGTCGACCTGCAACTCGTCGACCGTGCCAGCGGCGCCGCCCTGCCCCGCTACACCCATCGCGGTACGCACTGGGTGGCGGGCGCACCCGGCCGGCCGTATGCGATCCGGCTGACCAACACGACCGGCGCGCGCGTGCTGGTGGTGCTGTCGGTCGATGGGGTCAACGCCGTCAGCGGCGAGACCGCCGACGTTGCCCAGACCGGCTATGTGCTGGATGCGTGGCAGAGCACCGACATCGCGGGCTGGCGCAAGTCGTACGCGGACATCGCCGGCTTCACCTTCACCGCCTTGCCCGACAGCTATGCCGCGCGCACCGGGCGGCCGGACAACGTCGGCACCGTCGGCATCGCGGTCTTCGAGGAACGCGTGCCGCCGCCGGTACGCCCCATGCCCCGTACCGACCGCGCAGCGGAAGCTGCATCGCCGCCGATGCCGACATCGGCCGCGCCCGGGTCGGATGCCAACGCACGAGGCGACGCCACCCAGAGCGCCGTCCAGCGCCTGGGCACCGGCCACGGTCCGCGCGAATGGGCCCCCGTGTCGCAGACGTCATTCGTGCGAGCACATCGCACGCCGATCGCGGTGGTCGAGCTGCGTTACGACGCCCCCGAAGCGCTGGCGGCGCTGGGCATCGGACCGCAGCAACCGCCGATGGGATCGCCGCACGTACCGCACGCGTTTCCGCCTGCCTTCGTGCCCGATCCGCCCGGCCACGACTGAAGCCCGAATGCAGACGGGCCGGCAATCGCCGGCCCGTCCGGGCATCACATCGCGACGCGGAAGGCGTCGATACGCGCGACGAACGTCAGAGCGTCTTCTCGAACTCGCGCACTTCGTCTTCGGCGCGGTCGCGCTCCCAACCGTACTTCTCCTGCAGCTTGCCGGCGAGGTACTTGCTGTCGCCCGCGGCGACGTCGAAGACGTCGTCCGTCAGATCGCCCCACTTCGCCTGCGCCTTGCCCTTGAGCTGGGTCCACTTGCCGGAAATGATGTCTTTGTTCATTGGATGCATCCTGTTGTCGAGCGGAAGTTGTGCCGTCGGCACCGCAGTAACGGGTGCGTTGGAACGTGCTGTCACTCTCGCCGCGCCTGCATCAATGCCAGGTCAAACTTTCATGTGGCGCGCGCTCACATCCGCGCCGGGATTCACCTTCGTCGGAAACGCGTGATCGCCAATCGGGCGCGGCCATTTTCCCGAATCGGCTTGCTGACATTTCCGCTTGTCCGGGATCCGCAGACACAAAAAAACGGGCCGGCAATGCCGGCCCGTTTCGATGTCGCGTGCGTCCGGACGGATCAGGGACGGGTGGTCGTGCCACCGGTGCTGTTCGCACTGTCTTCGACCTTTTCGCCCACCTTCTGCACATCCTGGCCAGCACCCTTCATGGTGTTGCAGGCGCTCAGGGTGGCGGTCGAGAACAGGGCCAGCAGCAACAGGGCGGTCAAACGCTTCATACGGATTCTCCAGAGGTCAGGTCGACGGGTTGCGTCGCAACCGTGGGGAGGAATATAGGAGTCAGGGCTGTGAACGCCACGTGCAGTCAGCGCGCGGCAAGGCCTCCCTGTTCATCCCTGTGGCCGCGCTCAGTCGCGCATCAGGGTGGACTTGCCGAACAGGCTTTCGACCAGGTCCACGGCGAGCTCCGCGGTGGCGTTGCCGTTGTCGAGTGCGGTGTTGACCTCGACGATGTCCAGCGAACCGAGCCGGCCGGTGTCCGCGATCATTTCCATCACCAGCTGCGCTTCGCGGTAGTTGATGCCGCCGGGCACGGGCGTGCCGGTGCCGGGCGCGATGCTGGGGTCGAGGATGTCGACATCGAAGCTCACGTGCAGATGGGTATTGTCGTCCATGCCGTCGAGCGCCTGGGTCAGCACCTGGCGCATGCCGACCTCGTCGATGTAACGCATGTCGTAGATGTCGATGCCGTGCGTCTTCACCAGGCGCTTCTCGTCCTGGTCGACCGACCGGATGCCGATCTGCCGGATCTGCGCCGGCGTGATCGCCGGCACATGCCCGCCGATCCCGGTCAGCACGTCCGGACCGATGCCGCACAGGCAGGCGACCGGCATGCCGTGGATGTTGCCCGACGGCGTGATCTGCGAGGTGTTGAAATCGGTGTGCGCATCGAGCCACAGCACGCGCAGCGTCTTGCCCTGGGCGCGGCAGTGGCGGGCCACGGCGGTCGCCGCCGAGCATCACCGGCATGCGGCCCTGGGCGAGTTCCGCGGCCGATGCCTCGAGCACCGCGGTGTTCCAGGCGACGACTTCGTCGAGATGGCGGTAGCCGGCATCCGGACCCTGCCAGGGATTCTTCGGACCCTTGAGATCGCCACGATCGACGACGTCGACGCCGCGCGCGGCCAGCGCCTCGACGAGGCCGGCGACGCGCAGGCCTTCGGGCCCCATCGACGCGCCACGGCGACCGGCGCCCACATCGGTGGGAACGCCGAAGATCGACACGGGGGGATACGACTGCTGCATGAAGGCTCCTTGCGAGGACGGAACGCGCAGCGCGGGCTGGCCATCGGGCCGCTGCACCGCGACAGTGGCGGGCATCCGGCGGCCGAGGGAGGCGTCCGACAGGACGCGGGTCGCGGGAGCTGCATCGGGATGGTGCCGGCACCCGGATTCGAACTGGGGACCTACCGCTTACAAGGCGGTTGCTCTACCAACTGAGCTATGCCGGCACGGAACCGCGGATCGCGTCCGCGGCGGCGCATTCTAACCCGCATCCCCCGAGGCATTGCAGTCCCGGGGCGCCAGCCGCGCGGCGCCCGCCGCGGCGCGCAGCGGTGCCATCGCGGCATCGTCGGCCACTGCGAGATCGATCCAGTGGCGCACGACGGTGCTGCCGAGCGGCGCGCTCTGCACGTCGAAACCCGCTGCGCGCAACGCGGTCGCGCGCGAGGTCGCGCCGGCCTCGCTGCCGAAGCGGCCGAGGGCGACGCCGTTGGCGTCCTCTCCTTCGGCGATGACGTAGTAATCGTCGAAGCCCGCCGCGACCAGA
>NZ_NRQR01000018.1 GCF_002849595.1 Luteimonas rhizosphaerae | reverse complement strand
TTTCGAACCCCGCCGCGCCACCAGTCAACCGGTTCGCCTCAGCGGGGCGCGCATTGTGCATGGCAACATCGAATTCGCAAAGCTTTTTTTCGATGACTTGCGCTTGACGCTCGCGAGCCGCGTCACGATGGTGTTCCTCTCCTCGTTTCCCCACTACAGGTCATCCCGAATGCGTCAGTTCCGCGTCGCGCTCCTCTGTCTGCTGCTCCCACTTCTGCTGCCTGCCTGCGCCTCCAACGCACCGTCCGTCGAACTGGCCGGGCAGCGCTATGTCGTGGAAATCGCCAATACCGACGAAACACGTGCGCGCGGCCTGATGTTCCGCGACCGCCTCGACGACGGCCACGGCATGCTCTTCATCCACGACGCCGAAGCGCCGCTGGCCTACTGGATGAAGAACACGCGCATCGCGCTCGACATCCTGTACTTCGACGAGGCACTGCGCCTCGTGTCGCAGCAGCGCGACGTGCCGCCGTGTTCCGGTGGCGACCGCTGCCCCGTCTATCCGAGCCGCGCGCCGGCGCGCTACGTGCTCGAGCTCAATGCAGGCGAAGCCCGGCGGATCGATCTGCAGGATGGCGCGCTCCTCGAACTGTCGAACATCCCGGCCACGGAATGACGCGTTCGACTTGCACCCGTTCAGGCCGCGCGGCAGGCTCATGCTCATGAGCACCGCACGACCCGACTGGAATGCGCTGGCAGGCGTCGACGACGATGCACTGCCGCTGCTGCAGGTCGCGCTGCTGATCGCGCAGGACGAATATCCCGACCTCGATCCCGGCCACTACGACGCCGTGCTGGACGCGCACGCGGCGCACCTGGCCGTCGAAGTCGACGCGATCGCGTATTCGCCGCTGAAGATGCAGGCGATCAACCGGCACCTGTTCGACGAGCTCGGCTATACCGGCGATCACGACGCCTACTACGATCCGCGCAACAGTTATCTCAACGAGGTGTTCGACCGGCGGCGCGGCAATCCGATCTCGCTGGCGACCATCCAGATGGAAGTCGCGCGCCGGCTCGGCGTGCCGCTCGACGGCATCTCGTTTCCCGGCCATTTCCTGGTCCGTCTGCCGGTCGACGACGGGATGCTGATCATGGATCCCTTCAACAATGGACGGCCGCTGGACATCGACGAGCTGCGCGACCGCGCCCGGCCCCACCTCGGCGGCGATGTGCCCGACGACGACGTGCTGTCGCAGATCCTGCATCCCGCGTCGCACCGGACCATGCTGGCGCGCATGCTGCGCAACCTGCACGGCGCCTACCGCGAACAGGGCGACTGGATGCGCGCGGTGCGCTGCGCGGATCGCGTCCTGAAGCTGGTGCCGGACGCTCCCGACGCGCTACGGGATCGCGGCCAGGGGTATCTGCAGCTGGGCTATCTACCCGGTGCGCGCGAGGATCTGGGGCGCTATCTGATGCGCCATCCCGACGCCGACGACGCAGCGCAGGTGCGGGCCCAGCTGATCGAAAGCGGACGCGCGGTCGCACGGCGGCATTGAGCCGCCACGACGCGACTCAGAGCGCCATCATCTCGAAATCGTCCTTGGTGACACCGCAATCCGGACAGGTCCAGGTCTCGGGCACGTCTTCCCAGCGCGTGCCCGGTGCGATGCCTTCGTCGGGGATGCCGTCCGCTTCGTCGTAGATGAAACCGCAGACGACACACATCCACGTGCGGAAGGCGGCCTGCTGGGTGGACTCGTTCATCGATAATGCCGGGGCAGCGGAAGCGGGAGCGCTGCATTGTCCCACCCCCGCTCCCGTACCGGAACCCACGCCCATGTCGTCCCCCACTCCTGATGCGTCGCCTCCCCGCGGCTTGTACCTGCTGACGCCGGACGACGCCGACACGGCCCGCCTGCTGGAACGGGTCGCCGCGGTCCTGCCGCAGGCGACATGGCTGCAGTACCGCAACAAACAGGCCGATGCGGCGCTGCGACGCGCCCAGGTCGAGGCGCTGCTGCCGCTGTGCCGGGCTGCCGGCGTCCCGCTGCTGGTCAACGACGACTGGCGCCTGGCGGCCGCGCTCGGCGCCGATGGCGCGCATCTGGGCGAGCACGATGGGGCCCTGACCGAGGCGCGCACGGCACTGGGTCCGGCTGCGCTGCTGGGCGCCTCCTGCTACGACGACGGCGCCCTGGCGCGCGCGGCGGTCGTCGCCGGCGCGGGCTACGTCGCGTTCGGCGCATTCTTCGCGTCGCCCACCAAGCCGCTGGCGCGCCGCGCGTCGCCCGCGCTGCTGGCCGACGCCGCCACGCTCGGCGTGCCGCGGGTGGCGATCGGCGGCATCACCCCGGACAATGCACGCAGCCTGGTGGCCGCGGGCGCCGATCTCGTCGCCGTGGTCAGCGGCGTCTTCGACGCCCGGGATCCCCCCGCCGCCGCGCGCGCCTACCGCGCCTGTTTCGACGCTGCCGACATCTGAGCGCCGCCTGGCGGCACGCCGCGTGTGCCGCCCCTTCCTGTTGGAGTTCCGATGGAATCGTCCCAGTCCCAAGCCCTGTTCCAGCGCGCCAAGGCGCTGCTGCCCGGCGGCGTCAATTCGCCGGTCCGCGCCTTCAAGTCGGTCGGCGGCGAGCCGTTCTTCGTGCAGCGCGCGGATGGTCCCTACCTGTTCGATGTCGACGGCAACCGCTACATCGATTACGTGGGGTCCTGGGGACCGATGATCGTCGGCCATAACCATGCCGAGGTGCGGCAGGCGGTCAAGCGCGCGATCGGCGACGGCCTGTCGTTCGGTGCGCCCTGCGCGGCCGAGGTCACGATGGCCGAACGCCTGACCGCGCTGATCCCGTCGTGCGAGATGGTGCGCATGGTCAACTCCGGCACCGAGGCCACGCTGTCGGCGATCCGCCTCGCGCGCGGCGCGACCGGGCGCAGCTGCATCGTCAAGTTCGAAGGCTGCTATCACGGCCACGGCGATTCCTTCCTGGTGAAGGCCGGCAGCGGTGCGCTGACGTTCGGCGTGCCGACGTCGCCGGGCGTGCCGAAGGCGCTCGCGGATCTGACGCTGACCCTGCCCTACAACGATTTCGACGCCGCGACCGCGCTGTTCGACAAGGCCGGCGACCAGATCGCCGGCATGATCATCGAGCCGGTCGTGGGCAACGCCAACTGTCTGCCGCCGCGCGCGGGCTATCTGCAGCATCTGCGCACCCTGTGCTCGCGCCACGGCGCACTGCTGATCTTCGACGAAGTGATGACCGGCTTCCGCGTCGCGCTCGGCGGCGCGCAGGCGCGTTACGGCGTGATGCCGGACATCAGCACCTTCGGCAAGATCATCGGCGGCGGCATGCCGGTCGGCGCCTATGGCGGCAGCCGCGCGTTGATGGAGCAGATCGCCCCGGCCGGGCCGATCTACCAGGCCGGCACGCTCAGCGGCAATCCGGTGGCGATGGCGGCCGGCCTGGCGATGCTGGATCTGGTGTCCGCGCCGGGCTTCCACGACGCGCTCGAGGACAGCACGAACCGTCTGTGCGACGGTCTCGAAGCGGCCGCGCGCGCCGCCGGCGTGCCGTTCACGACGACGCGCGTCGGCGGCATGTTCGGCCTGTTCTTCACCGACGCGACCGACGTGGACACCTACGCGCAGGCGATCGCGTGCGACAGCGCGGCGTTCAACCGGTTCTTCCACGCGATGCGGGAACGCGGCGTGTTCCTCGCGCCGTCGGCCTACGAGGCCGGCTTCATGTCGTCCGCGCACGGGCCGGAGGTCATCGACGCGACGCTGGCCTCGGCGCGCGATGCCTTCGCCGGGGTCGCCGGCACATGAGCGACGGGCCGCGGGACGACGGGGCGGACCAGAGCGCGAGTCCGTTCGAACGCGACCTGCGGCCCGCCTGTCCCGACGGCCTGCGCAACCGGATGTACCGGTTGCTGTTCCACCACGAGACCGCCGGCGAACGCAATTTCGACATCGCACTGATTGTCGCGATCGTCGTCAGCGTGATCGTCGTGCTGCTCGACAGCGAGCCGTCGATCAAGGCGCGCTGGCACGGCGCGCTGGTCGCGGCCGAGTGGGCGTTCACGATCGTCTTCACCATCGAGTACGCATTGCGGCTGTGGGCGGTGCGCCGCCCGATGCGCTACGCGACCAGCTTCTTCGGTGTCATCGATCTGCTGGCGATCCTGCCGAGCTACCTCTCGCTGCTCTTCGCGGGCAGCCAGTACCTGCTGGTGATCCGGGTGCTGCGGCTGCTGCGCGTGTTCCGCGTGCTCAAACTGGTGCAGTACTCCAGCGAGGCCGGCGTGCTGATCACCGCGCTGGCCCGCAGCCGGCGCAAGATCCTGGTCTTCGTGTCCGCGCTGATCACGATCGTCGTCATCTTCGGCGCGCTGATGTACGTCATCGAAGGTCCCGAGCACGGATTCACCAGCATTCCCACCGGCATGTACTGGGCCGTGGTGACGATGGGCACCGTGGGCTTCGGCGACATTTCGCCCGGCACGCCACTCGGCCGCTTCATCACGTCGATCCTGATCCTGATCGGCTACAGCATCATCGCGGTCCCCACCGGCATCTACACCGCCGAGCTCGCCAGTACGCTGCGCCCGAAACGCCGCAACGTGCGCTGCCCCGAATGCGGGCTGCGGGACCACGAACAGGAAGCCTGGCATTGCCGCCGCTGCGGCACCGGCCTGCCGCAGGAAGAATCCGCGCCGTGAGAACGCCGCCGCCGCTGCGGCTGGTGGTGTTCGACTTCGACGGCGTGCTGGCGCACTACGACCGCCATGCGCGGATCGCGGCCCTGGCGCAGTCCGCAGGCTGCGCGCCGGCGCAGGTCGCGGCCACCCTGTTCGACTCCGGACTGGAGCGTGCCTACGACAGCGGCCTGCTCACGACGTCGGCCTATCTGCAGGAACTCGGAACGGGGCTTGGCCGCAACCTCGATGCCGACACGTGGATCGACGCGCGCATCGCCGGCAGCCGCGTCGACCCGGCCGTCCTCGCGCTGGCCACGGGCGTCGCCGCGCGTCTGCCGATCGGCGTGCTGACCAACAACGGCGCACTGATGGCGGACGCGATCCGGCGCATCGTCGCGCCGCTGTTCCCGGCGCTGGAGGGGCGCGTGCTGTGCAGCGGCGCGCTCGGTGCACGCAAGCCCGAACGCGCGACCTTCGACCGGGCACTCGTACACTTCGACGTGCCCGCGCAGCACACGTTGTTCGTCGACGACGTGTTCGTCAACGTACAGGGCGCGCGTGCCGCCGGCCTGCACGCCGAGACGGTGATCGATGCGCGTTCGATGCGGACGGTGTTGCGTCGCTACGGGCTGGCCTGAGGCCTGTCGAGCGCGGCGCGCAACGTCGTCGCGAGCGCGTCGAGGACGGCGCGTGCCGGTGGCGCTGGCGGCGCGTCCGGATAGATCCGCAGCAGGCCGTCACCCGTTTTGCGCGGTTGCACGTGCAGATGCACGTGCGGCACTTCCTGCCCGCCGGCCTCGCGGTTGGATTGCCACAGGTTGAGGCCGTCGGGTGCGAAGACCGCATCGGCCGCGCGTGCGATGCGGGGCGACCACCTGCGCATCCTCGTAGACGAAGCTCGCGGGCAGCGTGCCGGCGAGGATCGCGCAGAACGCGCAGCCGTCCGCGGCGGACTCAGCCGGCGGCGAGGACATCGACGATCGCCGCGCGCAATCGTGCCAGGCCGTCGGCGATGTCGGCGTCGGTGATGTTCAGCGCCGGCACGAACCGCAGCACGTCGGGGCCGGCCTGCAGCATCAGCAGGCCATGAAGCGCGGCATGATCGAGGATCGTCGCCGCCTTGCCGGCATGCTCGGGACGCAGCACGGCGCCGAGCATGAGGCCGCGGCCGCGGACTTCGGAGAACAGGTCGAACTCGGCATCGAGCGCGGCGAGACCATCGCGTAGCGCACGTGACTGACGCGTCACGTTGGCAGCGATTTCCGGCGAGGCCAGCTTGCGCAGCGCGACGCGCGCGACCGCCGCGGCGAGCGGGTTGCCGCCGAAGGTGGTGCCGTGATCGCCGAACTGCATCGCCTCGGCGACCTTCGGGCCGGCCAGCAACGCGCCGATCGGGAAGCCGCCGCCGAGCGCCTTGGCCAGCGTGACGATGTCGGGCACGACACCATCCTGGGGATGCGCGAACAGCGTGCCGGTGCGGCCCATGCCGCACTGGATCTCGTCGAGCACCAGCAGCGCGTCATGGCGATCGCACAGCGCGCGCACCGCAGCGAGATACCCATCGGCGGCCGGCATGACGCCGCCTTCGCCCTGCACGGGCTCAAGCATCACCGCAGCAACATCGCCGTCGGCCATCGCGGCGTCGAGCTGGGCGATGTCGTTGAAGTCGACGTAGCGGAAGCCGCCGGGCAGCGGCTCGTAGCCAGCCTGGTACTTGGGCTGCGCGGTCGCGGTGACCGCGGCCAGCGTGCGGCCGTGGAAGCTGCCGCGCGCAGTCACGATGACGCGGCGATCCGGGCTGCGGCCCTGCGCGGTGGCCCACTTGCGCACGAGCTTGATCGCCGCCTCATTGGCTTCGGCGCCGGAATTGCACAGGAAGGTGCGCGTGGCGAAACCGCTGGCGGCGACCAGTTCGGCCGCCAGCCGCAGCGGCGGTTCGCTGAAGAACACGTTGCTGGTGTGCCACAGCTTGCCGGCCTGTTCGACCAGTGCAGCCACGAGATCGGGATCGTTGTGGCCCAGGCCGCAAACGGCGATGCCGGCCGACAGATCGACGTACTCGCGGCCTTCGCTGTCCCAGACGCGGGCGCCATCGCCGCGCTCGAGCACGAGCTCGCGCGGCCGGTAGACCGGCAGCACGTGACGCTGGGCGAGAGCGATGAGATCGGCGGCGTGGCCGGTTGGCGGCAGGGAGGCAGTCATGGGGTCGGGTCCATCGGAAGCGCAGGCGGTCGCCGGCGTCCGCATTATCGGGCCACCCGCCCGTGCCGCCAACGACAGCGCGCGGACTGCCTGCGATAGCGCCGCGCCGCACGCCCGCGCGCGTGCGGCCGAACGCTCCGCAAGACTGCCACTGCGCGCGGCAGCCCCGTCGGCATCCCGCGACCGGCCCGCTATAGTCCTGCGTCCGCTGTTGGCGGACGCCCGACCCAAGGACCCGTATGGACACGCACCCGATCTCCGCCACCGCCCGCCGCACGCTCCGCTGCGTCGCCTTCGTTGTTACGCTCGCCGCGCTGGGCGGATGCGCCTCGTTCTTCGACGGCCCCACCCACCGCGCCGGTGTCTCAAGCAGCGTGGTCGACTATCTGTATCCCGCCGGCACCCGGTTCGAGCCGGCGCAGGAGGGCGTGCCGGAAGTGCGGCTGCCCGCCCGCGTGGGCCTGATGTTCGTGCCGTCGACGCGCGAGCCGGCCGGCCTGACCGCCGCCGATCGCCAGCAGTTGCTGGTGAAGGTGCGGGACACGTTCAAGGCCCAGCCCTTCATCGACCGCATCGAGATCATCCCCGACACCTACCTGCGCCCGAAGGGTGGCTTCGACAACCTCGAGCAGATCGCCCGCCTGCAGGGTGTGGATATCGTCGCGCTGGTGTCCTACGACCAGGTTGCCGATACCGGCGAGACCGCCGCCTCGTTTCTCTACTGGACCATCATCGGCGCGTACACCGTGCCGGCGACGCGCAACCAGGTCAGCACCTTCGTCGAGACGACGGTGTTCGACGTGGCCTCGCGCACGCTGCTGCTGCGCGCGCCCGGCCAGGACCAGCGCGACGCGGGTTCCACCGCGATCCGCGTCGGGGACACCCGCGAGCGTCTCGGACGCGAGGGCTTCCAGGCCGCGATGGACGACATGAGCACGAACCTCGACGTGGCGATCGCCGATTTCAGCACGCGCGTACGCGAAGAGGGCCAGGTGAAGCTGGTCGACCGCCGTTCGGGCAGTAGCTGGCGCGGCCGCGGTGGCGGCGGCAGCCTCGGATTGTGGGAACTGGGCGCGCTGCTCGGCGCGCTCGCGCTGCTGCTCGCGGCGCGGCGCCGGGGCTGATCGCCCGGCCTGACGCCGTGTCGCCGTCCATGCTGCAGGCGCGCGTGTTCGACGCCCTGGTGCTGGACCGCGACGCGGTGCTCGCCGGCCAGCTGTGGCGGCTGTGGAGTGGCCACTGGATGCATCTGGACCTGCGCCACGCCGCGATCAACCTGGTCGCGCTGGTGCTGATGACGCTGATCGCCGCGCGCATGCGACAGCTGCGCCCGCTGCTGGTCGCGTCGCTGTCGATGATGCCGCTGACTGCGGCCGGGCTGCTGCTCGCCATACCCGACCTGCAGTGGTACGCCGGTCTGTCAGGGCTGCTGCACGGCGGGGCAGCCTGGCTGCTGTTGCGCCGTGGCGGCCGTGTCGCGGCGATCGGTGCCCTGTTGCTGGCCGGCAAGCTCGTCTGGGAGCACTGGGCGCCGGCCGCGGAGGCGTCCGCGTTTCCGGTGATCCATGCCGCACATCTGGCCGGCGCACTCGTCGGCGCCGCGCTGGCGCTGCCGGTTGCGCGGCGCGCGCGGCACCGGCCGGCCCATTGATGCGCGCGTTGCGCGCGGATCAGTCCAGGAACAGGTCTGGCAGCAGCGGCTGCGTGGGATCGAGCGCGTAGGCGTCGAGATCGGTGATGCCGGCTTCGGCCAGCACGTCGTCGTCGATCAGGAAGCGGCCATGGAAGCCGGCGGCGTCGCGGACCAGGACCGCATGCGCGGCGTCGCCCATGATCGTCGGGTTGCGGCCATTGCCGCGCTCGACGCCGGGAATCATGTTCAGTGCGTCGGTGCCGATCAGCGTGCGCGGCCACAGTGCGTTGACCGCGACGCCCTGCGGTCCGAACTCGGCCGCGAGCCCCAGCGTGACGAAGCTCATGCCCATCTTCGCCAGCGTGTACCCGGTGTGCGGCGCCCACCATTTGGGATCGAGCGACGGCGGCGGGCACAGGGTGAGGATGTGCGGGTCCGGCGCCTTCAACAGATGCGGCAGGCAGGCCTGCGCGCACAGGAAGCTGCCACGCGCGTTGACCTGCTGCATCAGGTCGAAGCGCTTCATCGGCGTGTCGAGCGTGCCGCGCAGCCAGATCGCGCTGGCGTTGTTGACGAGGATGTCGATGCCGCCGAAGGCCTCGACGGTCGCGGTGACCGCGGCGTGCACCTGGTCTTCCTCGCGGATGTCGCACCGGAGCGCCAGACCGCGGCCGCCCGCAGCGTCGACCGCGCGCGCGGCGCTGTGGATCGTGCCGGGGAGCTTGGGATTGGCGACCTCGGATTTGGCGGCGATCGCGACGTTGGCGCCATCGCGCGCAGCGCGTTCGGCGATCGCCAGGCCGATGCCACGCGAGGCGCCAGTGATGAAGAGGGTCTTGCCGGCCAGGGTCGACATGCGATCGCTCCGGAGTCTGCGGATGGCCGGGCATTATGCGGCGCGGCGCGCAGCCCGCCGCTGCAGGCGGGATTCAGTCGCAGCGGCAATACTGGACGGCCGTCCCGCCCGGATCGACCGATGCCACGTGCTGCCTGCATCCTGCTGCTGCTCGCGTTGACCGCTTGCAATGCACCGCCCGCGATCGTGCCGGAGACGGCGGGCGCGTTCGACACCGCGCTGCCGCTCGGCCCCGATGCGGTGTGGCGCGGCGACGTCACGGCCTGCCGTACCGGCGACGTGCCGGTCGAAGAGTGCCTGCGCACCACGATGCGCGATGCGGAGGCGACGCCGGCCGCGCTGGCCGCGAACGCGCGCGTGGCCGATCGCGGCGATGCGGGTTACATCGCGGCGTGGCGCGAGTCGGACGGCGTCGGCATCGCGACGCCCGAGTATCCCTTCCGCGCCAACACCAACCAGGGCACCTGGCTGGTCGACGCCGCCGGGCGCGTCATCGACGTCGACGACGACCCGCTGGCCGATGTCGACACCGGGCGCCAGGATCTCGTCGCGTTCCGTCGTGCGCATCCGGATGCGAGTCCCGTCGCGCCGGCCCAGCCTGACGGCAGCGAAGCGCTGGCTGGCGGCGGCGTGCGCCTGCTGTTCGTCACGCCGATGCGGACCTGCCGCGCATGCGCCGATGTCGGCACGTTGCGGATGGGTTACGACTTCGACGAGGCGCGGCGTTTCAGCGGGCGCCGGGTCATCGGCATCGAGTGAGCCGCATCGGCGCTCAGGGTTTGGGCCCCTGGCCTTCGTTGTCTTCCCACTTGAGGATCTTGCGCGTCACCACGCGGTAGACCGGCTTGCCGGTGCGGAACCAGACGTCGCGCAGCCACGAGGTGCGCTTGAGCACCCGTTTTTCCACCGGCGTCAGCGCGGCGCGGCAGTACATGCGCTTGTGCTTGAGCAGGTGGCGCAGGTCCTCGCGCGCCAGCAACCGCATCCAGCGCGAGCGCGGCCGGCCGACGACGGCGAGCTGGAAATCGATGATCGCCGGGCGACCGTCGTCGAGCACCAGCCAGTTCGCTTCCTTGGCCAGATCGTTGTGGGCGAGACCCCGCCGGTGCAGCGCCTGCAGCAGGCGTCGCGCGCGGCGGAAGTACGCGAGATCGCCATGCGGCGGTCGCTGGTACATCGCCGCGCCGGACATGTAGCTGCGGTCGAGCCGACGTCCGTCCCAGGCCAGCAGCTGGGGCGTGTCGGCGAGCCCGGCCACCTGGCGCAGCCCGCGTGCCTCGCGCCGCGCCAGCGCCCAGGCCGGCCACCGCAGCCACAGCGGCACGTGACGCAGATCGCGCCGCACGAACAGGCCATCGCGGCCACGCATCAGCGAGATCCGGCCGAAGCTGTCGGACTTCAGCGCCTGGACTTCGGTCGCGGCGGCGGGATCGGGGGCGGGAGACGATTCGGACATCGGCCGATTGTAAGTCGCGCGGCCGCCCCGACGCCGGCGACCGCGACCTGTCCCGCGCCCGACCCGCGACACGCCGCACACCGATCGGCGCAGGCCGCGCTGCCATAATGCGGCGATGCTCAGCGACTTCTTCAACAGCGTCGTCGGCTGGATCGGCGACCATCCCGTCGCCGCCGGCATCGTCATCTTTCTCATCGCCTTCGCCGATTCGGTGATCGTGCTCGGCGCGATCGTGCCGGCGCTGCCGCTGCTGTTCGCGATCGGCGTGCTGATCGGCCTGGGCGAAGTGTCCGGCCCCTATGCGGTGATCTGCGCCGCGCTCGGGGCGATGGCCGGCGACGGCATCAGCTACTGGATCGGCCATCGCTGGGGCAACGGCCTGCGCGGGGTCTGGCCGTTCCGCAAGTATCCGCAGCTGCTCGACCGCGGCGAACTGCTGTTCCGGCGCAACGCGGTGAAGAGCATTCTCATCGCCCGATACGTCGGGCCGATCCGGCCTTTCGTGCCCGCGATCGCCGGCATCGCGCACATGCCGATGCGCCGCTACCTGCCGGTCAACATCGCTGCCTGCGTGTCGTGGGCGGCGCTGTTCCTCGCGCCGGGCTGGCTGTTCGGCGCGTCCTACGATGCGGTTGCCGCGGTCGCGGACCGGCTGGCGATCGTGCTCGGAGCGCTGCTGCTGGTGCTGGCGCTGGCCTGGGCGAGCGTCGTCTACAGCTACCGCTGGTTCGACGCGCACGCCAACAGCCTGCTGGCGCGGGCGCTGCGCTGGACCCGCGCGCATCCGCTGCTGGGGCGCTACGCCACCGCACTGATCGATCCGAACCGGCCGGAATCCGCGTCGCTGGCGATCCTCGCGGTGTGCCTGCTGGCGATCGGCTGGGCCTGTTTTGCGTTGCTGGCCACGGTGCTGATGCGCGGCGAGCCGCTGCTGATCGACCAGACCGTCTTCCAGTTCATGTACGAACTGCGCAACCCGCTGGCGGACCGGCTGATGGCGGCGCTGGCGTCGATCGGCGATGTCCACGTACTGGCGCCGGCGGTCGGCCTGACCCTGCTGTGGCTGATGTGGCGCCGGCGCTGGCTCGGCGCGGCGCACTGGCTGGCGGCGCTGGCGTTCGGCATGGCACTGACCGCGCTGCTGGGCGCGGTGATCGACATGCCGCGGCCGCCGACCGCGCACGGCGGCTTCGGCTTCCCGTCGGTCGAGATCACGATGGCGACGATCACCTTCGGCTTCTTCGCCGTGCTGATCGCGCGCGAACTGCCGGGCCGCTCGCGCGTCTGGCCGTACCTGGTGTCGGGCGTCGTCGTCGCGGTGCTCGGCTTCGCCCGCTTGTATCTCGGCGGGCACTGGCTCAGCGACATCGTCGGCGGGATGCTGCTGGGCATCGTCTGGCTGCTGGTGCTGGGCATCGCCTACCGGCGCCACGTCGAGCGCTCGTTCTGGATGCGCCCCGTCGCGCTGATCTTCTACGTCACCTTCGTTGTCGCTGCGCTGTGGCATGCGCCGCGCGCGGTGGATCCGCTGCTGGCGAAGTTCGCCGCGCCACCCGCGCACGTCACGCTGACGGCCGCAGGCTGGTGGCGCGACGACTGGACCCGGCTGCCCGGGCAGTTGCGCGAGCGCGACCCCGCGCACCGCTGGCCGCTGGACCTGCAGATCGCCGGCCCGCTCGCACCGTTGCAGCAGCGGCTCGAGGCGCAGGGCTGGCGCGCGCAACCGCAGGCCGACTGGTCGGCGATGCTGCACCTGCTCGACGACGACGTGCCGCAGGCGCAGCAGCCGGTGCTGCCGGCCACGCTCGACACCGTCGCCGAAACCCTGCTGATGCGGCGCGACAGCGGCGACGGCCGGGTCGAGGTGCTGCGCCTGTGGCCGGCGCCTGCGCAGCTCGACGACGGCACCGCGCTGTGGCTGGGCACCAGCCAGACGCTGCGCTACACGCAGCCCTTCGGGCTGTTCGGCCTGTGGCAGCCGCAGCCCGACACGCAGACCGTGCACGTCGATCTGCGCACCCTGCTGGACGGCTTCGGCGCGCGCGAAGCGGTGCATCCGCAGACCGGCGTGCCGGTGCTGCGCCTGCGCACCGCGCCCGCGTCAGTCGACGAGGTGCAGTAGCGTCTCGAGCCGCTCGTCGGGATCGTCGAGCTGCAACAGCGTCTGGCGCTGCTCCGGCGAGATCGGCAGCAGCTCCGCGAGCCGCCACGCGACCCACGCGGCATCGTCGAAATGCTGCTTCGGAAACGCGAGGTCGGCGCCGTCGATGCGCTCGAGGATCTTCTCCAGCACCACCGCCAGCAGCGCGTGCTGCGGCTGCAGGTCGGTCACCGGATCCGGCGCGCACCAGTCGACCTGGGCCATCACCAGACCGTTGTCGCGCACCCGCGTCCGCCGCACGTGGAACCGTCGCGCGCCGCGCACCTGCAGCGTCAACAGGCCATCGGGCCCGGTGTCGAAATCCTCGATCCGCGCCTCGGTGCCGAACCGCGCCGGCACTGCCGGCATGCCGACCTCCCCGCCTTCGAGGATCAGGCAGATGCCGAAACCACCGCCCCGCCGCCCGCAGTCGCGGACCAGATCGAGGTAGCGCGGCTCGAAGACGCGCAGGCCCAGCGCCGCCCCGGGCACCAGTACCGTGCGCAGGGGGAACAGGGGCAGGGCGTCATCGGCGTCGGTCATGCCACGCAGTCTAGGCGGCGCCGCGTCCGCGCGATGTCAGGCGTCGCCCAACTGCGCGAGGAACCGGCGCGGGGCACCGTCGAAGCCGCCGTTGGACATGAAGACGACATGGTCGCCGGCGCCGGCGATGGCGGCGAGCGCAGCGAGCAGGGCGTCGGCATCAGGCACGGCTTGGGCGTTGCCGCGCACGGCATCGACGACGCTGCCAGCGTCCCAGGCCAGTTCCGGCCGGTGCAGGAACACCACCGCATCGGCGAGCGCCAGCGACGGGGCCAGCGCCTCGGCGTGTGCGCCCAGACGCATCGAATTGCTGCGCGGCTCCATCGCGACGACGATGCGCGCGTCGCCGACCTTGGCCCGCAGGCCGGCCAGCGTGGTCGCGATCGCGGTCGGATGATGGGCGAAGTCGTCGTAGACGGTGATGCCGCGCGCCGTGCCCAGCACTTCGAGCCGGCGCTTGACGCTGCGGAACCCGGCCAGCGCCGGCAGCAGAGTCGCGACGTCGACGCCCACGGCCGCGCAGGCGGCGAGCGCGGCCAGCGCATTGAGCACGTTGTGGTCACCGACCAGCGGCCAGTCGACGGTACCGACCTCGACGCCGGCGCGGCGCACGCGGAAGGTGCTGCCGTCGGCGGCGAGGCGCTCGGCGCTCCAGTCGAAGGCGGGATCGAAGCCGAAGCGCTCGACCGGCGTCCAGCAGCCCATCGCCAGCACCTCGTCGAGGCGCGGCTCGTGGCCGTTGACGATCAGCCGGCCGCGTCCCGGCACGGTGCGCACCAGGTGGTGGAACTGGCGCTGGATCGCGGCGACATCGGGAAAGATGTCGGCGTGGTCGTATTCGAGATTGTTGAGGATCGCCACCAGCGGCCGGTAATGCACGAACTTGCTGCGCTTGTCGAAGAACGCGGTGTCGTACTCGTCGGCCTCGACGACGAATTCGCGGCCCGCGCCGATGCGCGCGGAGACGCCGAAATCCTCGGCGACGCCGCCGATCAGGAAGCCGGGCGCACGCTGCGCGGCCTCCAGCAGGAACGCGAGGATGGTGCTGGTGGTGGTCTTGCCGTGGGTGCCGGCAACGGCGAGCACGTCGCGTCCCGGCAACACGTGGTCGCGCAGCCATTCCGCGCCCGAGGTGTAGGCGCGGCCACTGTCGAGCACGGCTTCGACCGCCGGGTTGCCGCGTGACAGCGCATTGCCGATGACGACCTGGCGCGCATCGTCGGCGATGTGACCGGGCGCATAGCCCTGCCGCAGCGTGATGCCGAGCTGCTCGAGCTGGGTGGACATCGGCGGATACACCGCCTGGTCGCTGCCCTCGACGCTGTGACCCAGCTCGCGCGCGAGTGCGGCGACGCCGCCCATGAATGTGCCGGCGATACCCAGGATATGAAGTTTCAAGATCGCGAATTCCCGAACATGGGGGTGCCCTCGACGGCGCGGTCCGCGCCTGGCACCAACGCCCTTCGCCGGCGTGCGGACGAATGACTGGGGTGACGGCGCGTCATCGACGCGTCACCGCACGTTGAAACAACAGGAACCGTCCGGCATGCGCATCGTCGGCGCGGCGCATCGGCCTCAGGCGGCCGCCTGGTCCCGCCCGATCGCGGCGAGGATGCGCTGGAACACTTCGTCCAGCGAGCCGACGCCATCGACGACGGTCAACTGGTCGTGGTCGCGGTAGAAAGCGATGACCGGCGCGGTCTGCTGGTCGTAGACGTTGAGGCGGTGGCGCACCGATTCCGGGCTGTCGTCGGCGCGGCCTTCCGCCTGCGCGCGGCCGGCGAGGCGGTCGATGATCTGCTCGTTGTCGACCTCCAGCTGCACGGCGGCGTCGAACTTCTGGCCGAGCTTCGCCAGCAGCGCATCGAGCGCGGCGGCCTGTGCGAGGTTGCGGGGGTAGCCGTCGAGGATGAAACCGGTGCGGGTGTCGTCGCGCGAGAAGCGGTCTTCGAGCATGCCGAGCAGGATGTCGTCGGACACCAGATCGCCACGCGCCATCACTTCCTTGGCCTGCAGGCCCAGCGGGCTGCCGGCGGCGACTTCGGCGCGCAGCAGGTCGCCGGTCGAGATGTGTGGCACCTGCAGGTGTTCCTTCAACCGGGCCGCTTGCGTGCCCTTGCCCGAACCGGGCGCACCGAGAAGTACCAAACGCATCGAACGCTCCTGCCTTGTGTGGGGGCCGTCTGCCGCCCGGCGTACACTGCCTGGCGCGCGGTAAACGACCGCGTCAGCTTACCGTATCCCGCCACTGCCGACCCCGCGAGGCCCTGCGATGTCCTCTGGAACCCTGCTCTACGCCCAGTCCGGCGGCGTCACCGCCGTCATCAACGCGACCGCCTCGGCGGTGCTGCAGGCAGGCCGCGCACGGCGCATCAAGGTGCTGGCGGCCCGCAACGGGATTCTCGGTGCGCTGCGCGAAGACCTGATCGACACGTCGAAGGAGCCGGTCGCCGCGATCCGCGCGCTGGCGCACACGCCCGGCGGCGCCTTCGGCTCCTGCCGTTACAAGCTCAAGTCGGTCGAGGCGGACCGCGCCAAGTACGCGCGCCTGATCGAGGTGCTGCGCGCGCACGACGTGCGCTGGTTCCTCTACAACGGCGGCAACGATTCCGCCGACACCGCGCTCAAGGTCTCGCAGCTCGCCGCGGAGTTCGATTACCCGCTGACCTGCATCGGCGTGCCGAAGACCATCGACAACGATCTCGCGGTGACCGACTGCTGCCCCGGCTTCGGTTCGGCGGCGAAATACACCGCGGTGTCGATCCGCGAGGCGGCGCTGGATGTCGCCGCGATGGCGGAGACCTCGACCCGCGTGTTCGTCTACGAGGCCATGGGCCGGCACGCGGGCTGGCTGGCCGCAGCCGCGGGCCTGGCCGGCAACGGGCCGGACGAGGCGCCGCACCTGATCCTCTTTCCGGAGCGCGCCTACGACGAGGCCGATTTCCTCGCCAACGTGCAGCGCATCGTCGCGCGGGTGGGCTACTGCGTCGTCGTCGCCAGCGAAGGCATCCAGACCGCCGACGGCCGTTTCGTGGCCGATGCCGGCGGCGGCACGGATTCGTTCGGCCATACCCAGCTGGGCGGCGTGGCGTCGTATCTCGCCGGCCGGGTCAAGGACCAGCTGGGCATGAAGGTGCACTGGACCCTGCCCGACTATCTGCAGCGCTCCGCCCGCCACATCGCGTCGAAGACCGATCTGGACCAGGCCATGGCGGTCGGCGAGGCCGCCGTCCGGTTCGCGCTCGAGGGGCGCAACGCGACGATGCCGGTGATCGTCCGCACGTCGGAGGCGCCGTACCGCTGGAAGATCGACAGCGCGCCGCTGCACAAGGTCGCCAACCACGAGAAGAAGATGCCGGCGGGCTTCCTGCGCAAGGACGGCTACGGCATCACCGCCGCCGCACGGGGTTATCTGGAACCGCTGATCCGCGGTGAGGCCTATCCGCCATACGGACGCGACGGCATTCCGGCGTACGCGACGTTGAAGAACGTCGCGGTGGCGAAGAAGCTGCCTGCCTGGGACGAATAATCCTTCGATCCCGGCGCGGGCAAAAGCCCGGGGGTGCCGTCCAGGTCCATCGGAACCCGACTACAGCGGGGTGCGCGTCGGCGCGGGCATGACGCGTCGTCGGGGCCGGTGGCGATCGTCGCCTCGGCCCCGGTTTTCGCGTGGGCCTGGCCCCGACCCGCGGCCCACTCCACCCGGGCGACCCCGGATATCCAGCCTCCCGCCCCTGTGCGATAGTCGGCGCGCACCACCGCTGTCCTGTTTGGCATCACAACTCTGGGAGGGGTTTCATGCTCGAGCAACACGGTTTATGGCTTGCACTGCTCTGTGCCGCCATCGCAATCCTCTACGGCGTGGTTTCCGCCGCGTGGATCCACCGGCAACCTGCCGGCAACGAACGGATGCAGGAGATCGCAGGCGCGATCCAGGAAGGCGCACGCGCCTATCTCAACCGGCAGTACCTGACGATCTCGGTCGCCGGCGCGGTGCTGTTCGTGCTGATCGGTCTGTTCCTCGGCTGGGCCACCGGCATCGGGTTCCTGCTCGGCGCGGTGCTCTCGGGCGCGGCCGGCTACATCGGCATGAACGTGTCGGTTCACGCCAACGTGCGCACGGCCGAGGCCGCGCGCCGCGGCATCGGGCCGGCGATGGACGTCGCATTCCGCGGCGGCGCGATCACCGGCATGCTCGTCGTCGGGCTCGGCCTGCTCGGCGTGGCCGGCTACTGGTGGCTGTTGCCGCGCTTCGGCATCGTCGACGAAGCCGCGCTGCACGCGCTGGTGGGCCTGGCCTTCGGCAGCTCGCTGATCTCGATCTTCGCGCGCCTCGGCGGCGGCATCTTCACCAAGGGCGCCGATGTCGGCGCGGACCTGGTGGGCAAGGTCGAAGCCGGTATTCCCGAGGACGATCCGCGCAATCCGGCGGTGATCGCCGACAACGTGGGTGACAACGTCGGTGACTGCGCGGGCATGGCGGCGGATCTGTTCGAGACCTACGCCGTCACCGTCATCGCGACAATGCTGCTCGGCTTCCTGATGGCACCGACGGTCGGTGCGAACGGCGTGTTGTATCCGCTGGTGCTCGGCGGCGCGTCGATCCTGGCATCGATCGTCGGCACGTTCTTCGTCAAGGTGAAGGCGGGCGGTTCGATCATGGGCGCGCTGTACAAGGGCGTCATCGTGTCGGGCGTCATCGCGGCCGTGCTGTTCTGGCCGATCACGATGCAGCTGATGGCCGACAACACGCACGGTGCGACCAATCTCTACTGGTGCGCATTGATCGGCCTGGTGCTGACCGGCGCGATCGTCTGGATCACCGAGTACTACACCGGCACGCAGTACGCGCCGGTCAAGCACATCGCGCAGGCGTCGACGACCGGGCACGGCACCAACATCATCGCGGGCCTCGGCGTGTCGATGAAGTCGACCGCGATGCCGGTGATCGCGGTGTGCTTCGCGATCTGGGCGTGCTTCTCGTTCGCGGGGCTATACGGCATCGCGATCGCGGCGACGGCCATGCTGTCGATGGCCGGCATGATCGTCGCGCTCGATGCCTATGGGCCGATCACCGACAACGCCGGCGGCATCGCCGAGATGGCCGACCTGCCGCCGGAAATCCGCGCGATCACCGATCCGCTCGACGCCGTCGGCAACACCACCAAGGCGGTCACCAAGGGGTATGCGATCGGCTCGGCCGCACTCGCGGCACTGGTGCTGTTCGCCGACTTCACCCACAACCTCGAGGCGAAGTATCCGGGCACCGAATTCCGCTTCGATCTGGCCGATCCGGCGGTGATCATCGGCCTCTTCATCGGCGGCCTGATTCCCTACCTGTTCGGCGCGATGGCGATGGAAGCTGTCGGCCGCGCGGCGGGCGCGGTGGTCGAGGAAGTGCGCCGGCAGTTCCGCGAGATCCCCGGGATCATGGCCGGCACCGCGAAGCCCGATTATTCGCGTGCGGTCGACATGCTGACCAAGTCCGCGATCAAGGAAATGATCGTGCCCTCGCTGCTGCCGGTGCTGGTGCCGGTCGTCGTCGCGCTCGGCATGAACGCGCTGATGGGACCAGGCGCCGGCATCCGCGCGCTCGGCGGCCTGCTGATCGGCACGATCGTCACCGGCCTGTTCGTCGCGATCTCGATGACCACCGGCGGCGGCGCCTGGGACAATGCCAAGAAGTACATCGAGGACGGCCACCACGGCGGCAAGGGCAGCGAAGCCCACAAGGCCGCGGTGACCGGCGACACCGTCGGCGATCCCTACAAGGACACCGCAGGCCCGGCGATCAATCCCCTGATCAAGATCATCAACATCGTCGCGCTGCTGCTCGTTCCCCTGCTCTGACCGGCGCCGACCCCGCGCGGCACCGTCGCCCCTCTCCCGCAATGGGAGAGGGGTGCACGGTCCGAGCGCATCCGAGCGGCGGATCACCAGCGTCGCCAGCGTCGCGGTGCTGCGGGTCGCGAGCTCGGATGCGCCGCACGCCGTTCGGCGCACCGGCGCCCGCTCCCGCGTGCGGAGCGAAATCGGCTCGGCAGCCCGACCCGGTCGTCGCAGATGCGGCCGCCAGCTCGCGACACGCGCGACACGTCGGAAGCTCGAGCAGCGCGACGGCCGTTGGGCTTTCCTGTCAGCCGGTCACTTACCCCCGGTTTCAGAAGCGCGCGGCAACCGTGCGCGGTCAGCCCGGCGAGAGAAAGACACCGTTCGCCACGTCGAACCACGGCGTGCAGAGTAGCCGTTGGCGGTCGGCCAGTGCGAACGATGCCTGCCAGATTTCGATGCCGTCGACCGTGTCGGGGGCGTGGAAGTCGGCGGCGTCGAACGGGGCCACGCCCAGGCACCAGCGCACGTGACGCGGCGGATCGCCGAGCCAGCGTGAAAACGTGAAGCCGTCTTCCAGCGCGTGGCCCGGCGCCACGCGCGTCGCGAGCGGAGTCGGCGGCAGCGTCGGCGCCGGATTCGGCAGGCGGATCGCCACGTGCTGCAGGATGATCCGGCCGTCCGCGTCCTCGCGCAGCAGCGGCATGCCGACCGCGCCGCGAACCTGCTGCCCGGTCAGCACCGCGTGCCGGTTGCCGCGATCGAAGACCGCGATCGCCTCCGCGCCGCCATTGCGCAACCGATAGCGCACCTGCAGCACGCCCGCCGCGGGCGTGGCGAAATCCACGTCGAGGCTGGCCTGTGCCTCTGCGATGCGCGTCGTGGAGGATGTCGATTCAGCCATGGGGATCTCACGCGGCGGCAGCAGGAAAGAGTACCGGCGCGCCGCGGGGGGCGATCACACCTGCCACACGCGACCGGCCTGCATCCGCTGCAGGCCGGTCGGGTGCCACGTCAGGCCGTCGTCGCCGTGCGGGCGATCAGAGCGCGTAGCTCGGGCGATCGGGCATGCCCAGCTCGCGACGGATGCCGTTCTCGGTCAGCGGGATCGGGTTATGGGTCAGCGGACCGGTACCGTCGAAGTCATAGGGCGTGGCACTGGTCTCCAGGCCCACGGCCTGTCGCTCGGCATTGGGCACGCGTCCGCTGTCCGGACCTTCACCGCGATACGTGCCCGGCAGGAAGGTGCCGTTGACGCCGTTGTAGGCGTGCGACATCTCATGGAACAGCACGACCGACGGCGCCGGGAACTCGTCCATGTGGAACGACGGGTTGTAGCTGATCGTCACGTCGCCACCCGCACCCGGCCGGCCATTGATGATGTCGGCGTCGTTGCTGAAGGTCTGGGCGTAGCCGTTCTGCTCGTTCGACAGTTCCTTGATCGTCACGACATTGCCCTTGGCTTCCGCGGCCTTGTCGAACTCGGCCAGCATCTGCTGTCCGGCCGGCGAGGAGCGCAGGAAGTTCAGTTCCGACTCCATCCGCTGGACGAAGGCGTCCGAGCCTTCGACGCTGACACCGCGGTCGCCCAGCGTGTTGTCGATCTCGACGTTGATCACGGTCGGGCGCGCGCCGGTCGCGGCGTTGATCACGTCCGCCACCTCGGAATAGACCGTGGTCGACGCGTTGGCACCGTCGACGGTATCGGCGCCACCGCCCGCATACACGGTGCTGCGGCCGTCGCCGACCTCGATCGCATCGTCGCCCGTGCCGCCGGACAGGATGTCGTAGCTGCCGCCACCGCGCAGCACGTCGTTGCCCGCGCCGCCCTCGATGTAGTTGGTGCCGGTGCCGGCGTGGATCGTGTCGGCGCCGTTGCCGCCGTAGATCACATTGACGCCGCTGCCGCCGTGGATCTCGTTGGTGCCGCCGGTGGTGTGGACATCGTTGCGACCGCTGCCGGTCAGGCGGATGACGTCGTCGCCGTCGCCGCTGGTGATGCGGTTGTCGCCATCGCCTTCCACGAAGATGTCGTTGTCGTCGCCACCGGCATCGACCACCACGTTGACCTGTACGTTCGAGGCGACCTCGATGGTGTCGTTGCCGCTGCCGGTGCGCAGGGTGAGTTCCTGGCCCTGCTGCAGGCGCACCTCGTAGGTTTCGCCGTTGACGCTGACGTCGAGCGTGCCGTCGTCGCGCTGGCTGACGCCGACCGCGTCGTCGCCGCTGCCCGTCGTGAAGACGACCTGGTCGCTGCTGACGTAACCACCGGCATTGGTGCGCTCGCGCGCCACCGACACCTGGTCGTCGCGATGCAGCGGGTCGATCTGGATCGGCTTGCCGTCCGGCGTGCTGCGGGTGCTCTGCTCGGTCGGATTGGTCGCGTTGCCATCGATCTCGATCGCTCCCTGCCGGCTCACGTCCGGTGCATCGGCGGTCGACACCTCCACACCGCCCTCGAGACCCGGCGCCTCCCCCGTGCCGACGGTACCGGTGCCATGCCCGTCGGGGCCATGGGTGTGCGGCGGGGCGAGCGGGTTGTCCCAATAGCGCTGGGCGGCGGCGTTCGCGGTGGCGGAAGACGTCGAGCTGTCGAAGGAAACGGTCATGGCGCGGCCTGCGGGAGTGAAGTCAGGTGCCATGTGTACGCCTCCGTATGGAGCCGACCAACTAGGGCGTACCCGAGGGCGGGGCGCCGCACCGCGGTTTCGACCGAAACGACCGCGCGCCGTCGCGCCGCGGCGCGCTGCGTCGCAGCATCGATCCGCGTAAACTCGTGGCCTCTTCGAACCACTGGACGCGCTGCAGCATGGGCTTTGACTCCGTTCCCACCGGCAAGAACCCGCCGGAAGAAATCAACGTCATCATCGAGATCCCGAAGGACGCCGAGCCGGTCAAGTACGAGGTCGACAAGGCCAGCGGCGCGATCTTCGTCGACCGCATCCTGTCGACCCCGATGCGCTACCCGTGCAACTACGGCTACGTGCCGTCGACGGTGTGCGGCGATGGCGATCCGGCCGACGTGCTGGTGGTGCTGCCGCTGCCGCTGATCCCGGGCTCGGTGATCCGTTGCCGTCCGGTCGGCGTGCTGAAGATGAGCGACGAGGCGGGCAGCGACGAGAAGATCCTCGCCGTGCCGATCGAGAAGGTGTTCGCCGGCTATTCGCACATCAGCGACATCGACCAGGTGTCCGCCCACTGGCTCGAGCGCATCGGCCACTTCTTCGAGCACTACAAGGATCTCGAGAAGGGCAAGTGGGTCAAGATCGACGGCTGGGGCAACGCCGCCGAGGCGAAGCAGGTACTGGTCGATTCGATCGCGCAGTACAAGCGCGAAAATTGAGGCCGTAGCGTGCCCGCCGTCGCGCTTCGCGTCGACGGCGGTCGCCTGGTGCCGGACGGTTGCTAACATCATGCGTCGGCAGCGTTGATGCTGCCGGTCTCAGGGGGCTTGGACTTGCGCATTCTGTTTATTGGGGGGGAGGACAGTCTCCCGTCCGATCTCATCGAACTCGTCGCCGGCATGGACGACGACTGGGACGTCCAGTCCGTCGGCGACGGCACGACGGCGATCGCATTGGCTGCCGACGTCTCGCAGGACGTCGTCGTGGTCGCACCGACGCTGCCCGACATGACGCCCGCGACCCTGCTGGGCCAGATCCGGACACTGCGTCCGGAGACCTCGCGTATCGCATTGATCGGCACCCAGCCGTCCGCGCGCGTGCTGTCGCTGGCCCACCGCTTCCTGCCGCTGCCGCTCGGCGAAGCGGAGCTGCTGGAAGCCATCGGCAGTCTCGAGGAGCTGCGCGAGCTGCTGGACAACCCGGAGCTGCGCGAGCGGATCGGCCGTATCGAGCAGCTGCCGTCGCCGCCGCAGACCTACCTGGCGCTGATGCACGCGCTGGAATCGGATGCGGACTCGAGCGCCAACGACATCGCGCAGCTGATCTCCGCCGATCCCGCGATCGCGGCCAAGGTCCTGCAGCTGTGCAATTCCGCCTATTTTTCCGCGGGCCGCACGATCTCCGACCTGCGCACGGCGGTGACCCGCCTGGGCCTGTCGACGATGCGCGACCTGGTGTTGGCCAGCGAGGTCTTCTCGCGCCCCGACGATCGCACGATCGACCATGTGGCGCTGCAACGCCGCGCCCTGTTTGCATCCCAGCTCGCGCGGCGCATGCTGCCCGAATCCAGCGCAGAACTCGGCGCGACGGCGGCCCTGCTCGCCGACATCGGTCTGCTGCTGCCCGGTGTCCGCGACGAACTGGGGGATGCCGAAACGGACCGCGAGGCGAACGCCGACGCGCTCCGCCACACCGAGGCCGGCGCCTACCTGCTCGGTCTGTGGGGCCTGCCGATGCCGATCATCGAAGCGGTCGCCTTCCAGCGCGACCCCGCGCGCAGCGGCACCCGCAGCTTCTGGGTCACGGGCGCGGTCCACGTGGCGACCTCGCTGGTCTCCGGCCATCCCGTGCAGACGGAATATCTGCAGCGCACCGGCGTGCTCGACAAGCTCGACGGCTGGCAGTCGCATGCGGAGCGGCTGCTGGAACGCGACGCGTCTGCCGCCGGGCGATAGATCCATTCGTCATTGTCCGCGGCGCGATCAGGCTCGCAGCTTGATGGCGTGACTTCGGTGACCCCTGCAGCGGCCCACACGGCGTGACAGCCGCATGCCGCGCGCTGAGCCGCGCAGCATATGCAGCCAGACGTCTCACGCCAGTCCGGGCAACGCGATGCGACGGGTGCGGATTCCCGTATGAGCCATCCATGCGTGGCGGGCCGCATCTACCGTGTGGCCGTCTTCCCAGCAGCTGCTGTGCTGCGGAATAAGCCCTCTGCCGCGAGACGGCATGGGCCCTGCTCTCCGTCTGTTTCGACTGCGCTCAGACGGTGATCGACGCGCGATCCGTGCCCCGGATTCGTTCAGAGGCCGCCTCTTCCATCCGACCGATAAAAAAAGGCGGGCCTTTCGGCCCGCCTCTTCTAGTGCTTCAGATCGAAGAATCGATCAGAAACGCTGGGTGTAGCGCATGTACATGAAGCGGCCGATGTCGAACTCGGGATAGTACGGGAACGCCGTGCTCACGCCACCGCCGTTGAACATGATCGCAGCCTCGCGATCGAACACGTTGTCCACGCCAACCGACACCGTGCCATCCCACGGCGCGTTGTAGGCCACCTGCAGGTTGTGGAACGTGTTGGAGCCCAGGCGGTTACGCGGTGCGGTCTCGCCGTTCTGGAAGCGGTCCGGATCCGAGCAAGGACGGTTGGTGACGCAGCCGTCGTTGATGCCGGAGTAGTAGCGCATGTTCCAGGTGACGTTCCACTCTTCGTTGATTTCCCAGTTGGTGCTCAACGTCGAACGGATACGGAAGTAACCCGGATCGCCCGCGCCGCCGATGTAGATGTCATCGCCGTCCGCGTTCTGACCCAGCGTGTCGTACTGGGCGAGGTAGCTGGTCTGCCAGTCGAAGTTGAAGCCGCCGATCGCGGTGTCAGCAAGACGGTAGCGCGCACCGACGTCCCAGCCTTCCGTCTCGAGCTCACCGAGGTTGGTCAGGCCGAAGAACATGTTGGTGATGTGACCGTCCGCCGCGCGGGTGATGCCGTCGCAACGGCTGGCGTTGCCCAGCACGTAGCAGTCACGCAGGATGCGGTCGACGCTGTCGGAGATGATGAAGTTGGACAGCTTGTAGTTGTACCAGTCCAGGCTCAGCGTCAGGCCTTCAGCGAAGCCCGGGCTCCAGACGATGCCGGCGGTCTTGCTGATCGACTCTTCCGGGCCGAGATCCGGGTTGGAACCCGACAGGAACTGGTCCGGCGTCTGGCACGGCCACGCCGTGCAGGGCTCGAGACCCTGGCCCAGCTGCACGTAGGTCGGCGAGACGCCGGCCGCCGTACACGCCGCATTGCCGGCGACGCTGCCCGACACACCGACCGAGCACGGATCGGTGTAGTCCTCGAAGCTGCCACCGATGCCGCCGAACAGGTTGTCGATCGACGGGGCGCGGAAACCCTGCGCCCAGGTGGCACGAACCGCGACCGACTCGATCGGGCGCCAGATGAAGCTGGCCTTGGAGTTGGTCGTGTCACCGAAGTTGCTGTAATCGGAGTAACGCGACGCCAGATTGAAGGTCAGCTCCTGCGCGAACGCCATGTCCGACAGCACCGGGATGTTGAGCTCGGCGTAGGCTTCGTTGACCTCGTACTCGCCCTGGGTGGTCGTCGCCGGCAGGCCGGTCGAGTTGCCACTCTGGTTGAACGCGTCCGGCACGAATCGACCGGTCTCTTCGCGACGCTCGACGCCAACCGCGAAGCCCAGGTCACCGGCCGGCAGCTCGAACAGGCCGCCGCTCAGGTTGGCCGAGTAGATCTTGCTGCTGGTTTCGCCGGTATCGGTATACGTCGGGAACAGGAAGTCGCGTACATCAGCGTTGGCCAGCGAGCCCTGACCCGCAACGCCGAACGGCAGCAGCGGATTCCACGGCGTGCAGCCGTCGATCGGGTCTGCAGCCGTGCCGCAGCGCGCGACGCCGTTGGCGTCGAGGTACGACGGGCCGAGCGCCGGCCCGGTGGCCAGCAGGCTGGCGTCGCCGAAACCGGTCTTCGTCACTTCATTGCGGTTGTTGGCGTAGCTCACGCCCCAGTCCCACGGACGCTCGTTGACTTCGAAGTAGCCACTGAGGCCTGCAACGACGCGGAACGTCGTCAGCTCGCTGCGCGTGGTGCGCGGCGCTTCCCACAGGCGACGGCGGAACTGGACATCTTCACCGGTCGGGTTGAACACGCTGTCACCCGACAGCAGCGTGCCGAATGCCGCCGACTGATACGGGTAGCCGGCAATCTGCTGGTCGGTCGAACGCTTGTTGTAGAGGATGTCGCTGTTGAACGTGATGCGATCGGTCAGATCGTAGTTGATGTTCGTGAACACCGACTTACGCTCGAGACCCGTCTGCAGCATCATCTGCTGGTTCGGATTGGCGTTGAAGCTGGCGTCGTGCGGCACGAAGTCAGCCGCGTTGGCCGGGTTGCCACCCGGACGCAGCGTCAGCCACTGCTCGCTGGCCTCGTCGAAGTACGAGCCATTCTCGCTGACCGGGCTGGAGCCCGAACCCGGATAGTCCGGGCCGGCATTGCCGAACGCGCTGAAATCGCGGTCCTTGGCGAACACCGGATCGTTCTCCATGAACTCGGCCGAGATCGTGATGCCGCCGCGATCGTTGCTGGTGCCGAACGTCGCCGAGTAGATCGTCTCGCCGCCGTCGCCGTCGGTGAACTGACCGTACTGGACCGAGGCTTCCGCGCCATCGAAGCGCGAGCGCGTGATCACGTTGACGACGGCCGCGATGGCGTCGGAGCCGTACAGGGCCGAGGCGCCGTCCTTGAGGATGTCGATGCGCTCGATCGCCGAGACCGGGATCTGGCTCAGGTCCTGGAAGCCGCCGGTGGTCGCGCCGAGGCGAACGCCATTGATCAGCACCAGGGTGCGGTTCGCGCCCAGGTTGCGGATGTCGATGTAGTAGCCACCGACGTTCTCGCCGGACGCCAGGGCGTCGGAACGCGAGATGGCCGGCGAACCCGCCGAGGAGATGTTCTGCAGCAGGTCGGCGACCGTCGCCTGGCCCGAACGCGCGATCTCTTCACGCGACACGGTGAGGATCGGCTGCGAGTTCTCGATCTCGACGCCACGGATGCGCGAGCCGGTGACCTGGATGCGGTCGAGTTCGGTGGTAGCGGGGCCCTGCGCCTGGTCCTGCGCATGAGCGGCAACCGGGGCGAGTGCGAACACGATGGCGGCGGGCAACAGGCCCTTGCGCATCGCGGGAGTGCGAAGGTTCATCAAATCTCTCTCCAGAGTGTGCTGCGTTAGTGACGCGTTAAGACGCCATCAGCACGGTAAGGCCGGAGGGGATGATTCCGCTTTGCAGGGGTCGCCAGATGGCTTTGCCGAATCTGGCGTTATCGCCTGAATTGGGGCGGGAGCGCGATCAATGTCACGCGGGAATGTTAAGTCCGGGTCGAAGACGCGTTGTCCGCACCGCTCCGCGTAACGGTTAGGGCCGCCGTCCGATAGCGCGTCGCAGGCACTCCGAAGCGGGCCTTGAACGCACGCGCGAAGCTGCAGCAGTTGTCGAAGCCGCTTGCGGCCGCGACTTCACCGACCGTCATCGACGAGTTCTTCAGGAGATCGGCAGCCCGCTCGAGTCGCAGGCGGACCGACAGGGCCTGCGGGCTCTCGTCATAAAGGCTGTGGAAGGCCTTGGAGAAGTACCAGCTGGAGAAGCTGGTCATGTCGGCCAGCTCGCTGATCCGCACGACGCGATCGTTGTGTCCTTCCAGATAGAGCTTCGCGCGCTGCATGCGCCCGAAGACCTGGCGCTTGCGGATCCGCGAGCGTCCCGGGCAGCGCCGCACGCGGGCCGCGAGATCGCGCTGCATCCCGGCGAGCTGCAGCAGCAGGGGCCGGATGGCGAGGCCATCGACGGCATTCGTCGTGGCGGCTTCGCGCCAGACGCGTACGACCGTTCGCAGTTCGCGGAGGGGCAGGCGACCACGACCGGCGTAAAGCGCATTGCCGTTCAACGACTCGAGCGACTGCAGGGTCTCGGCATCGATCAGCAGGCCGAGACAGATCCCCTGGGCGCCGCTCTGGATCACAGGCGACGAATCCTTCTCGAACGCCATCCAGTCGCCCCGACGCATCCGGAAGCGTCCTTCCCTCGATTCGATCCAGCCGTCGCCCCGGATCTGCATCCAGACGTTGAACTGGGGCGCCGTCACCTTGACGACACCCAGATGGGCACAGCCGACATGGCGCGTCGGCTGCGCGCCGGGCGCATCGCCCTCGCCGGGACCATCGAGCTGGAGCAGTTGGCCGCGATCGGCCCAGGACACGTGGTGCTGCATGACGAATCGCCTGGAGGAAACAGGCGACCGTTATGCGGAATGTGGCGTGGGGTTACCCGATGTCTGGCCGGAAGTTTGCCGAAATTGTCACGGGAGACTTCCGAAAAAACTGCGAGGCGGGATTTTTCAATCCATTCAACCACTTGGCCGCGAGTGTACTAGGGCCATCGCTCTTTTTCGGGATCGCCATGAAGCCGATATCACTGCCGTCCTCCTCGGCCAGGGCGACAAAGAACTGGCGACCGGCGGCGTCTGCGCTGATTCCGTTGTTGCTGCTGCGTGCTTCCGCATGGACACAGCGCAGGGCAGCGGCCGAGCCTGTGGCCAGATCCAGGAAGCTCAGTTGCGACCGGCAGCCCTCGGCCGCGTGCAGGTAGACGACCCCGCCTTCGACCGGTGCCCAGTTCCGATAGAGCCAGCGCGAGGGCATGTCCGCCACCGCCCGGACCGTTCCCGCGTCCAGCGCGAGATCCGCTTCCCACAGACCGTCACTGTCGAGCCGCGTGAACAGGATGCTGTTGCGCGACGCATCGACCCGCGCATTCGTGACGCCCTCGATCGCACCCAGTGCTTGCCAAGGCGACGCGCTGCGGTCGTAGAGCACGAGGCGCGTACCGCCGTCCTGCCCGCCTTCGAGCAGAAGCATCCGGGTTGGATCGGGAAGATAAAGGGCCTGCAACGGGCGCGGCGTGGGCGCAGGCAATTCCTCGACCAGTCCTGTCGCCGGCGACACCTCGTAGATCGCGGTACGGCCCCCGGCTCGGCTCGCGGATACCAGCACGTGGCGGCTGTCAGCGGACCAGCTAGGGCCTCTGCCGGTGTCGGGACGCAGCGACTCGATCGGCCGCAAGGTATCCGGGCGCGCCAGATCCGCCCACCAAAGCTCGAATCGCCCCGCACGATTGGACGTGAACACGATCTGGGCCCCGTCAGGGGACACCGTCGGTTGCCCATCGCGCCCGGACGACGCGAACAACTGCCGTGTGGTAGCGGAGGCATCTGCGCCGGAGCGGTAGATGCCGAACTGGGGATTCCGATGAACGAAGGCCATCATCTCGCCACGCCGTGACACCGTCGGTGCCTGTGCATCCTCGATCCCGATGTCCTCCATGGCGCCCGATGCAATGTCGAGAACGTAAAGGCGGGACTGGCTCGCGACGCGCATTCCGAATACGAGCCGATCCCCACTTCCCATCCAGCTCCATCCGCGAATTTCGGCTTCCACGTGCGTCAATCGCTCGGGAGTACCGCCGCCGGCAGGCATTCGCCACAGATCGCCCAGTTGCGGATTCCGGATGAACACGATCCATTCGCCGTCGGGGGAATACCTCGTATGCGAGCGCCGCCCAGCGGCCCGTGCCCGGATCAAGCAGCCTGATGCCACCGCCCTCCGCATCGCCGGTCATCGAACCGACGATCAACGCGTCCCCCCGCGGGGTCCAGTCGAAGCTCATCAGCTCACTGCCATCGCAACGGGCGATCTCGCGCTCGTCGCCGCCGCCGACCGCAGCCACCAGCATGATGTGGCAGCTGCCATCGGGCGACCAGCGTGCGAATGCGATATCGCGCCCGTCCGGTGACCAGACCGGAAGGTCGTCCGAGACGCCAGGACCCGGGAACGTCAGCGCCCGCGGGGGGGCGCTACTTGTCGTCTGCAGGAGAATCGCGCTGGCACCGTCACCCGAGCGGGCGTCATTGCTGCTCCCGGTCGCGGCGTACGCGACCATCGATGCATCCGGAGACAACGTCGGCGATAGTTCGAAGCCGGCCGCGTTGGTGATCAGACGATAAGGTTTCTCGAGACCGGCACCCGCCTCCCAGGCCCCGGGTGCTCGGGACGGCGCCTGCATGTTGACCAGCATCAGGCCAAGGAGCACCACCGCGACGAGCAGCAGCGATGTCGTCGCCAGCATGATGCGCTCGCGGACGCGTCTGGCCGGCCTCAGAGGCGCGGAAACCAGCGCTGCTTCCGGCGTGGACGGCACTGCAGGGCTTTCGGCGAGCGACATGGAATCGGCGTCGGCATTAGGCGCAACCCCGGCATCCGGTATCGGCAACGCCGGTGCGTCCATCACGCGGACCGGCACGGTCAGCCGATAGCCCGTCTTGGCAATGGTCTCGATGTATGCCCAGCCTTCCGCGGTTCCGATGGCGCCGGCACCGAACGCCTTGCGCAGCTGGGTGACCGCCTGGGTCAGCACATCGTCGGACGGCAGGGTGTTGGGCCAGGCCTGGGCGAGCAGGTCGGTGCGGCTGACGACGCGCCCGGGAACCTCGGCGAGCAGACACAGCACCGCCACCGCCTTGGGTGTCACGCGACGCGTGCCACGCGCGCCGGGCATGAAGATCTCCCGGGTCGGGATGTCCACGATGGCATCGCCGATCTGCAAGCGGTCGACTTCACCGAACGCAGTGGCGGGTGTGTCCAACGGGGAAGCTCTCGTGGTGATGCAGTCCGCGATGGTAAGAACGGTTCGCTGAACCGCGTGAAAGCAACCGCCACATTCGGCACGTTCGGCACTTGCCAGCGGTGGCGTTCGTCACCTTCTTCTGTACTGCCCCCTCCCGAGACAGCCCACCGCGTGGGCGGCTGAGACACGGTCGATGCGATTCCTGGCCTCGGACAGACTTGCTGGGGTCGCTCCGGCCTTCTTCGCGCGAAGCGTCTGATGCGCTGCGTATCCCGAAATCACGCGCAAATGAGTCTGCGGCACCCGCCCCGTCCCGGCTGGCAGCGAAATTTTCGCCTTTTTATCCTGCGGACTGCAGCAGGCCTTCCCCAGAAGATCATGAGTTCTTCGACAGATGGAATCCGCAATTGTCCCGCGAACCGATCTTGAGCATGCCGCTTGCTCTGGCCAAAAAAAAAAACGGGCCGATGGCCCGTCTTTTTTTTTAAATCTCACCACCGCGATTACATCGCCGTCCCGCGCACACCCGCCTGGTGCGGATAGTTCGCGAAGATCTCGGCGATCGTCCCGTTGATCCGTCCCGCGCGTTCCTCCGGCGTCCGGTTGGTCGACACGCGACCGACTGCGATGCCTTCCCAGACCAGCCGCTTCTGCGCCGCATCGACGAGGTCGACGTTCATCGTGCCCTCGGTGTAGCGGTACACGTTGGTGCGCTCGTTCCAGTACGGCACCGCAAAGTAACCGCGGGCGCGATAGCTGTAGTAGTACGCGTAGTCGACAGTCGGGTAGCTGCTGACGTCGGTACGACGTTCCATGTACGCATTGATGTTGACCCACAGGTCCGGGTCCGCTTCGGTGTAGCGATAGCCGCGGCGTTCCATTTCCGCGCGGACCGCCGCCTTTGCGACCTCGCTGGTCTGCGTTTCGTACCCTTCCTTCTCGATCGCCAGCGGCGTGTAGAACGACCACGTCCGGTAGGCGGAAAAGTCGGCGCGCGGATCGGCTTCGGTGGTGATGCGCGGTCCGGTCGCGCAGCCGGCCAGCAGCACCAGTGCGCACAGGCCCGCAAGCCAGACGGCGAGGCGTCGTGACCTGTTCAGATTGCTGCTCATTTCGGTTCTCCCAGTTGTAGGCGGACACTGCCAGTGGCGCCCGATACCTGTCCTGAACATACGCAGCCTTCCGTCGACCGGATGCGACGGCAGGATGAACGGTTCAGCCCCCTCATTCGCGATGGTAGACCTCGGCGCCTGCCGCGCGGAACTCGGCCGATTTTTCCGCCATGCCGGCCGCAAGCGCCTCCGCATCCGCGGCAACATCCTGCGCGTCGGCGTACTCGCGCACGTCCTGGGTGATCTTCATCGAACAGAAATGCGGGCCGCACATCGAGCAGAAGTGCGCGGCCTTGTGCGCGTCCTTCGGCAGGGTCTCGTCGTGGAAGGCCTCGGCCTTCTCGGGATCGAGGCCGAGGTGGAACTGGTCCTGCCAGCGGAACTCGAAGCGCGCCTTGCTGAGCGCGTTGTCGCGCGCCTGCGCACCGGGATGACCCTTGGCGAGATCGGCGGCGTGCGCGGCGATCTTGTAGGCCATGATCCCGTCGCGCACGTCCTCGCGGTTCGGCAGGCCGAGATGCTCCTTCGGCGTCACGTAGCAGAGCATCGCGCAGCCGTACCAACCGATCATCGCGGCGCCGATCGCGCTGGTGATGTGGTCGTAGCCCGGCGCGATGTCGGTGGTCAGCGGCCCGAGCGTGTAGAACGGCGCCTCGCCGCACTCGACCAGCTGCTTGTCCATGTTCTCCTTGATCAGCTGCATCGGCACGTGGCCGGGGCCTTCGATCATGGTCTGGATGTCGTGCTTCCACGCGATCTTCGTGAGCTCGCCCAGTGTCTCCAGCTCGCCGAACTGCGCGGCGTCATTGGCATCGGCGATGCACCCCGGGCGCAGGCCGTCGCCGAGCGAAAACGCCACGTCGTAGGCCTTCATGATCTCGCAGATGTCCTCGAAGTGTGTGTAGAGGAAGCTCTCGCGATGATGCGCCAGGCACCACTTGGCCATGATCGAGCCGCCGCGCGAGACGATGCCGGTCACGCGCTTCGCGGTCAGCGGCACGTAGCGCAACAGCACGCCGGCGTGGATCGTGAAGTAGTCGACGCCCTGCTCGGCCTGCTCGATCAGCGTGTCGCGGAAGATCTCCCAGGTGAGTTCCTCGGCGCGGCCGTCGACCTTCTCCAGTGCCTGGTAGATCGGGACCGTGCCGATCGGCACCGGGGCGTTGCGGATGATCCACTCGCGCGTCTCGTGGATGTGCTTGCCGGTCGACAGGTCCATCACCGTGTCGCCGCCCCAGCGGATCGACCAGACCAGCTTCTCCACTTCCTCGGCGATGCCCGACGACACCGCGCTGTTGCCAATGTTCGCGTTGATCTTGGTCAGGAAGTTGCGGCCGATGATCATCGGCTCGCTTTCGGGGTGGTTGATGTTGTTGGGCAGGATCGCGCGGCCGCGGGCGATCTCGTCGCGCACGAATTCCGGCGTGATCACCTGCTGGATGTGCGCGCCGAACGCTTCGCCCGGATGCTGCTGCCGCAGCAGTGCGTCGCGCACCAGTTCAAGACGCTGGTTCTCGCGGATCGCGACGTATTCCATCTCCGGCGTCACGATGCCGCGGCGCGCGTAGTGCATCTGGGTGACGTTGGCGCCGGCCTTCGCGACGCGCGGCAAGGTGCGCGACGGAAAGCGCACGTGCGCGAGCTTCGGATCGTGCTCGCGGCCGCGCCCGAATGCCGAACTCAATGCCGACAGCGCCTCGGTGTCGCCGCGTTCCTCGATCCAGCGCGCGCGCAGCGGCGCGAGGCCCGCGGCGAGGTCGATGGTGACGTCCGGGTCGGTGTACGGACCCGACGGATCGTAGACCGTGATCGGTGGGTTCTCCTCGCCGCCGAACAGCGTCGGCGTGCGCGTCTGCACGATCTCGCGCATCGCCACGCGCAGGTCCGGGCGCGAGCCCTCGACGTGGATCTTGCGCGATCCCGGGATCGGGCGCGTCACCGATTCGGACAGCTGGTCGGTCTGCTGCAGCAGCGTGGAAGGCACGGCATTCATGGCGTTCGTCCTGTGGCTGGGCCGCGAGGGATTCGCGCGCCGCGAACGAAGCGAAGGCGCAGACGGGACGGTCGCAGGCCAGCGGAGGTCGGCTGGCGCCCGGGCAACGCATCACGTGCTGCGAAGCTTCCCTACGCCGGTATCAACCGGATCAGGTTCGAAGGGACTGTCTCAACCGGCGACTGCCGGTACCCCCGCTTCGCGGCCATTAGACCGCGAAGCCCCGGGCGATGCCAGCGCCGGCGTGCGCGTCACTCCAGGGTGTAGCCGACCCGGAAGCCACCCCAGTGCCGACCGGCCACGTACACCGGCACCGACAGGTCGAACATGATCTGGCCGGTGTCGCGCCGGTAGACCTGCAGGCGCCAGGGATCGGTATGGGCGCCGACGCTGTGGCCGACGCGGTCGTCGAAGATGCGCTTGGTGCGGTTGCCGACGAGATCCCGCGCGTGGTCGCCGGTCAGCGGCTGGCTGAAACGCTGGTTGTGGGTGGGCACGTAGCCGTCGGGATTGGCGCAGATCGCGAACACGATCCACGGCTGCGCCGCCAGCACCGGCTCCTGCAGCGATGGCAGCACCTCGTCGCACAGCGCATCGAACGCGGTCCGGTACTTGGCCGGCGCGACGCCCTCGATCGCCACGTAGTCGCGCGAGAACAGCGCATCGGCCGCGATGTCGCCGCGCCGCGCGGCCTGCCCCAGCGCGTCGCCGATGCGCGATGCCGCGGCCTGCGCGAGATCCAGCACGCAGGCATGCCGCGGGGTCGCCAGCGGATCGGGCGGCAGGCGAAACAGGCCGACGCCGTCGTGCAGCGTCGCCGCGTTGCGGCCCAGCGCGTCGCTGCGCTCGGCCACGTGCGCCGCGTGATCGAGATTGCTGCGGCCGAGGTCGACCACCTGTTCGACCGCCTGGTCGATGGCGGCGATCTCGCCGCTCTGCGCGTCGATACGCTGGGCCACCGAGGCCATCGCGCGGCCGGCGCCGCCGAGCAGATCGCCGATACCGTCGAGCACCTGGCCGGTGCGCTGCGCCGACGCCGCGCCCTCGCCGGCGGCGGTGATGGTCTCGCCGACGATGCCGCGCACGTCGCGCGCCGCGCTCGCGGCCTGGTCGGCGAGACGGCGGATCTCGGCCGCGACGACCGCGAAGCCGCGGCCTGCATCCCCGGCGTGCGCCGCTTCGATGCTGGCGTTGATCGACAGGATGTTGGTCTGGAAGGCCACCGTGTCGATGACTTCGATGACCTCGTTGGCGCGTGCCGAACGCTGCTGCACGGCCGCCATCGCCTCGGCCAGCGCACGCGAAGCCTCGATGCCGTCGCGGGCGCTGGCATCGGCGCGCCCGGCGACGTCGCGCACCGCCTGCAATTCGCCCGACACCGCCTGCAGGTCCTGGAGCAGCCGCCGGCTCGCGTCCTGTACCGGCACGAGGGCGTCGAGTTGTGCCTGCGACTGGCGCACCAGCTCGTCGTTGTCGCCGACCAGGCGCGGCACCTCGTCGGCGATCTGCACCGACAGCGCCACCGCCTGGCGGATCGCCTCGGCGAGGTTGCCGAAGCCGGCCGAGATCCGGCGGATCTGCGGATCGTCGTCGTCGGCATCGCAGAGCGCGGCGAGGTCGAGATCGCAGCGCGTCAGCAGGCCGCCGATGCCGTCGAGCAGTCGCCGCGCGGTGCGCGCGTCGTCGAGCTCGCGCGCCAGCGGCTGCAACAGTGTGACGGTGGCACCGCCGTCGCCACGCACCAGGGCCGCGGTCTCGCGCAGCAGCGCCGCGGTGTCGGGATGCGGCAGCGACAGCATCCAGCCGCCCTGGTCGCGATCGGCCTGGTAGTACACGCGGGCCGCCGGGTCGTCGCCGGGCGCGATCCACACGCCGTCGGCCTCGGCCAGCGCCTCGACCGCCAGCCCCCAGGGCACGCCGCAGGCCTGCCCGTCGAGTGCATCGGGCGTCAGCCCCAGCACGTCGATCGCGACCCGGTTCGCCGCGACCAGGCGACCCTCGCCGTCGAGCCGCAGGAGGCCCACGGGCGCGTCCGGCAAGGCCTGCGCCTGCGTCGCGACCGGCGTGTCCGCCGTTGCTTGCGTCGTGTCCTGCATCTCCGCCATCACCCGTATCCCGCGCCCATCCCGCTTCCGGTATCGGCCGCGATCCGGCCACGTTGAGCCTGACGCTTGACGCGGCGCACCATCGGGGTGGAAGCTCGGGTCATGATGTCGACCGCCACCCGCCTGCCTTCCGCTGCCGCTCCGGCGGCCGATGCCGGCGCGCGCGCGACGACCATTACGACCGGTACCACCCGCCAGCGGGTGTGGACGGGCGTGTCCGACTGACCAGCACGCCGCTCCGCACCCGAACCGGGTGCGGGCACGCCGCCTGACCCGGAACGCGCCGCGGGGCCTCTCGATCGAAGGAGCCCACGATGTCCGCCGTCCCGTCTTCCCCGCTCGCACCGCCCTCTCCGTCCGCCCGGCTGCACCTGCACAAGTTCGGCGGCACCAGCCTGGCCGACGCCGCCCGCATCGCGTCGGCCGCACGCCTCGCGACGGCGACCGGTCACGACCGCAGCGTGGTCGTGGTGTCCGCGATGCGGGGCGTCACCGATGCGCTGGTCGCCCTGGTCGACGCCGCCCGCGCCGGCGCCGGCTGGCGATCAGACTTGCAGGCGCTGCAGGACCGGCACCGCGCGACCGCCGTCGCGCTGGGCGGTGACGGCACGGATGCGCTGCGCGCGCGGCTCGATGACGAAGCGGCCGCGCTCGGGCGCGACCTCGCCGCGCTGGCCGAGGCCGAAGGCGACGCGGTCGCGCGGTTGTCCGAACGCATCTGGGGCCACGGCGAACTGTGCAGCGCCTGGCTGATGCACGCCGCACTGGGCGGCGAGGCCGCCGGCTGGGCACGGCTGGACGCGCGCGACGTGCTGGTCGTGCGCGCCGGCGAGATCGGCATGCACGTCGACCGCGATGCCAGCCTGCAACGCCTGCACGCCTGGCAGGCGCGCCATCCGCAGCGGCATGTCGTCGCGACCGGCTTCGTCGCGCGCACGCCCGACGGGCACGCGACGACGCTCGGCCGCAACGGCAGCGACCACTCGGCGACCCTGCTGGCCGACCTGCTCGATGCGACCGAAGTGACCATCTGGACCGATGTCGACGGCGTGCTGTCGGCCGACCCGCGGCTGGTGCCCGATGCGGTGTGCCTGGCGTCGCTGTCGTACGCCGAGGCCTGCGAACTGGCGTACTTCGGCGCCAAGGTGCTGCATCCGCGGACCATCGCCCCGTTGCAGGCGCGCGGCATTCCGCTGTGGATCCGCAACGCACTGGCGCCCGAGACGACGGGCACGCGCATCGATCGCCACGGCGAACCGGCGCGTTCGCCGGTCAAGGGCCTGAGCATCGTCGACGCGATGGCGGTACTGGAGCTCACCGGCAGCGGCATGGCCGGCGTGCCGGGCGTGGCCGAAACCCTGTTCGCCGCGCTGCACGGCGCCGGCGTCTCGGTGACGATGATCTCGCAGGGCTCGTCGGAGCATTCCATCTGCTGCGTCGTGCGACGCGACGAGGCCGGGCGCGGCCGGGCGGCGATCGAGGCGGCCTTCGCCGATGCCATCGCCGGCGGCCAGGTCGAAGGCGTGCGCATCGAGCAGGATCTGTGCGTGCTGGCCGCCGTCGGTGACGGCATGGTCGGCAGCCAGGGCGTGGCCGCACGCCTGTTCGCCGGCCTGGCGCAGGCCCACGTCAACATCCGTGCGATCGCCCAGGGCGCCAGCGAACGCAACATCTCGGTCGTCATCGCCCAGGAGCAGGCGACGCGCGCACTCCGGGCGGCCCACGCGGCGTTCTGGCTGTCGCCGCAGACGGTGTCGGTCGGCGTCATCGGGCCGGGCCATGTCGGCAAGGCGCTGCTGGCCCAGCTGGCCGAGGTGCTGCCGGGGCTGCGTGCCCGCTCCGGCGTCGACCTGCGCGTGCGCGGCGTCGCCTCCAGCCGGCGCATGGTGCTCGCGCCGCGGGCGATGGACCCGGCCGCGGCGGCGACGCACCTGCAGACCGACGAGGCCGTGCCCTGCGATCTCGACGCCTTCGCCGCGCACGTCCGCGCCGGGCATCTGCCGCACGCGATGATCGTCGACTGCAGCGCCAGCGACGCGGTCGCGGCGAAGTACGCCGGCTGGCTGGCCGCCGGCATCCATGTGGTCACGCCGAACAAGCACGCCGGCAGCGGCGACTGGGCGCGCTATGCCGCGATCGTCGACGCCGGGCGCGCCGGCAGCAGCCGCTTCCTGTACGAGGCCACTGTCGGCGCCGGCCTGCCGGTCGTGCTGACGCTGCGCAACCTCATCGACACCGGCGACACCCTGCACGGCATCGACGGCATGCTGTCGGGCACGCTGGCCTGGCTGTTCAACAGCTACGACGGCAGCCGGCCGTTCTCGGCGCTGGTGCGCGAGGCGCAGGCGCTGGGCTACACCGAGCCCGACCCGCGCGACGACCTGTCGGGCCTCGATGTCGCCCGCAAGCTGGTGATCCTGGCGCGCGAGGCCGGCCGCCCGCTGTCGCTGGCCGACGTCGCGATCGAAAGCCTGGTGCCGGCGGCGCTGCGCGACGTCGATGTCGATACCTTCCTCGCCCGCGCCGGCGAACTCGATGCGCCGATGCAGGCCCGGCTCGACGCCGCGCGTGCCGCCGGCTGCGGCCTGCGCCACATCGCCAAACTCGACCGCGAGGGTCGCGCGACGGTTGGCGTGCAGGCGCTTCCCGCCGATCATGCGTGCATGCATACCCGCCTGACCGACAACCTGGTGCAGTTCACCACCACCCGCTACGCCGAGAATCCGCTGGTCGTGCAGGGCCCGGGCGCGGGACCGCAGGTCACCGCCGCGGGCGTGTTCGGCGACGTGCTGACCATCGCCCAGTCGCTCGGCGCCGGCCCGCGGAGCGCCGCATGAGCCACAGCGCCACCGCATTCGCGCCGGCCAGCGTCGGCAACATCGGCGTCGGCTTCGACCTGCTGGGGCATGTCATCGACGGCCCGCGCGACGTCGCGACCGTGACCCGCACGACGACCCGCGAGGTGCGCATCACCGCGATCCGCGGCGCGGTCGCGGGCGTCGACCGGCTGCCGCTCGCGGCGGCCGCCAACACCGCGGGCCAGGCGCTGCTGTCGTTGCAGCATGCGTTGAAGCTCGACCACGGCTTCGACCTCGCGCTCGACAAGGGCATTCCGCTCGGGTCGGGACTCGGGGGTTCGGCGGCGTCCTGCGTCGCGGCGCTGGTCGCGGCGAACGCGCTGCTCGACGTGCCGCTGTCGCGCGAGGCGCTGTACCCGTTCGCGCTCGACGGCGAAGCGGTCGCCAGCGGCAGCCGCCACGGCGACAACGTCGCGCCGATGCTGCTCGGCGGCGTCGCCCTGGCGACCAGCGACCGCGCGCTCCGGCTCGACGCGCCCGCCTGGCTGTACGCAGTCGTCGTGCATCCCGACCAGGTGCTCGAGACCCGACGCTCGCGCGCCGTGCGCGCCGCGCCGTACGACCTGCACACGGTGGTCGCGCACAGCACGCATCTGGGTCTGTTCCTGACCGGCCTGCAGCGCGGCGATCTCGACCTGCTGCGTGCCGGCCTGCGCGACGTGCTGGTCGAACCGCGGCGGGCAGACCTCATTCCCGGTTTCCGCGCGGTGCAGGCGGCGGCGTTCGCGCACGACGCGATCGGCGCCAGCATCTCCGGCGGCGGTCCCAGCGTGTTCGCGTGGTTCGCGAGCGCGGCCGCGGCGGGCGCGGCGGCGAACGACATGCGTGCGGCTTTCGTCGACGCCGGCGTCGACGCACGCGCCTACGTCTCGCCGGTCGCGGGGCCGCGTGCCGAGGTCATCGACCCCCTGCAGCCCGGCCCTTCCCCCGCCGGAGCCGCCGCATGATGTTCGTCAGCACCCGGGGTGGCGTGCCGCCGACGCCGTTCGATACCGCCCTGGTGGCAGGCCTCGCGCCGGACGGCGGCCTGTACGTCCCGGTCGAGATTCCGCAGGTCGATCTGGTCACGCCCCGCGCCACGCTGGCGGCCACCGCCGAGGCCGTGCTGGCACCGTATCTCGCGGACTCCGCGCTGCGTGCGCGGCTGCCCGCGCTGTGCGCCGATGCGTTCGCGTTCGACGCGCCGCTGCGGCCCCTGCGCGGCACCGGCGACCACGTGCTCGAGCTGTTCCATGGGCCGACCGCGGCGTTCAAGGATTACGCAGCGCGCTTCCTCGCCGCCGCACTCGGCGCGCTGCGTGCACCGGATGCGCCCGACACCACGATCGTCGTCGCGACCTCCGGCGATACCGGCGCCGCGGTCGCGGCCGCCTTCCACCGGCGGCCGGGCTTCCGCGTCGCGATCCTGTATCCCGACGGCAAGGTCTCGCCGCGGCAGGCACACGGCCTCGAATGCTGGGGCGACAACGTGCGCGCCTTCCGCGTCGCCGGCACCTTCGACGACTGCCAGCGCCTCGCCAAGCAGGCGCTGTCCGACCAGACTCTGCGTGCGCAGCGGCCGCTGGGCTCGGCCAACAGCATCAGCCTCGGGCGCCTGCTGCCGCAGGCGGCGTACTACGCGCACGCCGCCGCGCGGCATCACGCGGCGACCGGCCGCCGTCTGCACGTGATCGTGCCGACCGGCAATCTCGGCAACGCCTGTGCCGCGCTCGTCGCCCGACGCATGGGCGCGCCGCTCGGCGACCTGCACCTGGCCTGCAACGCCAATGACACGCTGCCGCGCTTCCTCGGCGGCGCCGAGTACGTGCCGCAGGCGACGCGCGCGACGCTGGCGAATGCGATGGACGTCGGCGCGCCGAGCAACGTCGAACGCCTGCGGCACTGGTTCGACGACGATGCCGCGCTGCGCGCCGCGCTGCAGGCCACCGCTGTCGACGATGCGACGATCCGCGCCACCCTCGCCGCGGCCCCCGCGCGCCACGGCATCGTCGCCTGCCCGCACACCGCGACCGCGCTGCACGTGCTCGAGACGCGACGCGCCGCCGGCGAGACCCGCGACTGGGCGGTCGTGGCGACCGCGCATCCGGCGAAGTTCGACAGCATCGTCGAACCGCTGATCGGCGGACCCGTCGCGGTGCCCGCATCGCTGGCGGCGTGTCTCGCGCGTCCGGCCGCCTGGGACTCCTTGCCGGCGAACGACGCCGCGCTGCGCGACCGCCTTCTGGCGCCCGACGCCTGAGGGGCCGCGCGACCCCGGCGCTGCCGCGGCGTCGCGTATCCGCGGACACGGCGCCCACGAGAGGGGGATCAGCGCGCGCGATCGTGGTCCGATGTGTTCGCAGCCGCAGCCGCTCGGGCCGCGGCATCTCGTCGCGTCACCCACGCCATCCGGGATGATCGCGGTCCCATCAGCGTCCGCCGCGTGTCGCTCGAACGCATCCGGATTCGGCGCAGCCACGTATGGTGAGGGCTGACCTCGTGTCGCGCGCCGACGCGCATCCCGCGCCAGCTGCGCGCACGCGCCCGATCGCCACCGCCAGGACGCCATGACCGCCAGAACCGGGATTCTCTCCGCCGCCTTCCTGCTGCTGACCGCCTGCGACACCTCGTCCGAGGAGGAATCGGGCGACGACGCCACACCCCAGGTCGCCGTGGCCGTGGCGGAACCGGCGACGTTCGGCGAGCGCTTCTCGCTGACCGGCACGCTGACCGCGGAGCGCGACGCCCGCCTGTCCCCGCGGGTCGACGGGCTGGTGGCGCGGGTCCACGTCGATGCCGGCGACCGGGTCACGGCCGGCCAGGTGCTGGTCGAACTCGACCCCGCCGTGGGCCGGCAGGCCCTGGCCCGCGTGCGCGCGCAGGCCGCCGAAGCGGAGGCGGCGGCGCAGGAGGCCGACCGCCTGTTCTCCGAAGCGCGCCGGCTGGGCGAAGGCCAGTTCATCGCCGCCAGCCAGATCGATGCGCGCGAGTCCGAGCTGCGGCTGGCGCGGGCCGCGCTCGATTCCGCGCGCGCCAGCGAACGCGAGCAGGCCGAACTCGTCGAGCGTCACGCGCTGCCCGCCCCGTTTGACGGCGTCGTCGCCGAGAAGCTCGCCGAGGAAGGCGAGTGGGTCCAGCGCGGCACGCCGGTGCTGAGCCTGGTCGCGACCGACCGGGTGCGCCTCGACGTGCAGGTGCCGCAGGAGCGCTACACCGCTCTCGGCGACGACGCCGACGTGCGCGTGTTCGCCGACGCACTCGGCGGCGAGGCGCTGCGCGCGACGATCGGCGCACGCGTGCCCGTCACCGACGCCGGCGCCCGCACCTTCCTGCTGCGGCTGCTCGTCGACGACCCGCAGGACCGGTTGCTGCCGGGCACGTCCGCGCGCGCGGAGATCGCACTTCCCGCCCGCGAACCCGCGCTGGCGGTGTCGCGCGACGCGCTGCTGCGACAGCCCGACGGCAGCTACAGCCTGTTCGTGGTCGAGGCGGCCGGCGCGGCGAACGATAGCCAAGCCGCTGCGAACGACGACGACGGTGGCGATCCCGACGCGGACGCCCCGCCCGCCGTCGCCCCCGGCACTCTCGTCGCGAGACAGCGCAGCGTGCGCGTGCTGCGCGACCAGGGCGACGAGGTCGCGGTCGGCGAGGGGCTGGCGGCCGGCGAGCGCGTGGTGGTGCGCGGCAACGAGGCGCTGTCCGACGGCCAGCCGGTGCGCGTGGCGCCGGAGCGCTAGAGGATGGGTTTCGCGCCGGTCCTGCGCCAGGGCACGCTGATCACGGTCGCGGTGCTGATCGTCTGCGTGATGGGCATCGCGTCGGCGCTGCGCGTGCCGGTGCAGATGATCCCCGACCTCGAGGTGCGCACGATCTCGGTCGACACCCGCTGGGCCGGCGCGACGCCGCAGGACGTCGAGAAGGAGATCGTGATCGAGCAGGAGCAGGTGCTGCGCACCCTGCCCAACCTGGCACGCATGGTGTCCACGGCCACCACCGGGCGCGCGACGATCGAACTCGAGTTCCCGTTCGGCGTCGACATCAACGAGGCGCTGGTCCGCACCAACAACGCGCTCAGCCAGGTATCGGGCTACCCGGAAAACGTCGACGACCCGGCGCTGACCACCAGCTCGTTCTCCGACAACGCGTTCATGTACTTCCGCATCGGTCGCCGCGCCGACAGCGCGCTCGACCTCGACCTCGACATGATGCGCGACTACGTCGAGGACAACGTCCGTCCCCGGATGGAGCGCGTCGACGGCGTCGCCCTGGTCGAGGTCGGCGGCGGCAGCGAGCGCCAGGTGCGGATCGAGCTAGACCCCGCGCGGCTCGCGGCGCGCGGCCTGTCGATGGCCGACGTGCGCGACGCGATGCGGCTGCGCAACGTCGACAGCTCCGCCGGCGACCTCGACGCCGGCAAGCGCCGCTACCTGGTGCGCACCGTCGGCCGCTTCACCGAGGTCGACGCCGTCGACCAGCTGGTGATCGCCGAGCGCGACGGCGCGCTGGTGCGGCTGCGCGACGTGGGCACCGTCTCGCTCGACCACTTCGAGCGCCGCGACCTGTCGTTCAACAACGGCCAGCCGGCGCTGAGCCTGTCGATCCGTCGCGAGCCCGGGTCCAACGTCATCGACATCAAGTACGCGGCGCTGCCCGAGGTCGAGCGCATCAACGCCGAGTTGCTGGCGCCGCTGGGGCTGGAGATGACGCTGTCCAGCGACGACGTGCGCTACGTCGAGGACTCGGTGGCCAATGTCTGGACCAACCTCGCGCTCGGCGCGCTGCTGGCGACGCTGGTGATGTTCGCGTTCCTGCGCTCGGGCCGGGCGACGCTGACCGGCGTCATCGCGATTCCGATCTGCACGATCGCCGCGTTCGTCGGCCTGCTGCTGGCCGGGCGCACGCTCAACGTGATCTCGATGGCCGGCGTCGCGTTTGCGATCGGCATGACCGTCGACAACACCATCGTCGTGCTGGAGAGCATCGACCAGGCGCGGCGGCGCGGGCTGGAACGCTTCGAGGCGGCGGTCGAAGGCGTGCAGCGCGTGTGGAAGGCGGTGCTGGCGTCGACGCTGACCACGATCCTGGTGTTCGCGCCGATCCTGCTGATCGAGGAGGAGGCCGGCCAGCTGTACTCCGACATCGCGATCGCGATCTCGGCCTCGATCTTCGCCTCGATGCTGATCGCGGTGACCGTGGTGCCGGCGCTGGGCGCGCGCCTGGCGACGGGTGATGTCGACGCCGACGCGCCGGGCACGGCGTTCTTCGACCGCTGGGCGGCTGGTCGCCGGCACCGTCGTCGCCGCGGCGCTCGTGCTGTGGCTGCTGACCCCGCCCGCGGAGTACCTGCCCGAAGGCGAGGAGCCGAAGACGTTCTCGCAGCTGATCGCGCCGGCCGGCTACAACCTCACCGAGATGGCCGGCATCGCGCGCGAGATCAGCGACGGGCTGCTGCCACACCTCGACGAATCGCCGGACAAGTTCGCCGACGGCGACACCGACATGCCGGCGCTGGCGTACTTCAACCTGTCGGTGAATCCGCAGGGGCTGCGCATCATCACCGAGCCCAAGGAACCGTCCGACATCGATGCGGTAATGGACGCGCTCGACGCGCGCTTCCAAGCGTATCCCGGCATGCGTGCGTTCTCGTCGCGCGGCTCGATCATCTCCAGCAACGACGGCGGCACGCGCAGCATCAACGTCGACATCTCCGGCGTCGACCTCGACGAACTCTATGCCGTGGCGGGCGTCGCCTACGCGCGCGCGCAGGACCTGTTCGAGGGCGCGCGCATCAACTCCGACCCGACCTCGCTGAGCCTCGACCAGCCGCTGGTCGAGCTGGAACCGCGCTGGGACCGGCTGGCGGAGACCGGCCTGGACGCCGACAGCTTCGGGTTCTCGGTCGCCGCGCTCAGCGACGGCGCCTTCGTCGACGAGCTGATCCTCGGCGACGACAAGGTCGACGTGTACCTGTTCAGCAGCGCCGGCAGCGAGCAGCGCCTGGAGCGGCTGCGCGACCTGCCGGTGGCGACGCCGTCGGGCGCGGTGCTGCCGGTCTCCGCGCTCGCCGACTTCCGCGAGTCCGCCAACACCGACAGCATCCGCCGCCTCGACGGCCGGCGCACGGTCACGCTCAACATCGTGCCGCCGCGCGAGGTCGCGCTGGAGACCGGCGTCGACACGGTGACCCGCGACCTGCTCGAGGCGATGGCCGCCGACGGCGAGCTGCCGCCCGACGTGACCATGCAGATCTCCGGCGCCAGCGACCAGCTCACCGCGACGCGCGAGGCGGTGGCCGGCAACTTCGCGATCGCGCTGCTGCTGTCGTACCTGCTGCTGGTCGCGATCTTCCGCCACTGGGGCCGGCCGCTGTACGTGATGGCGACGGTGCCGCTGGGCATCGCAGGCGGCATCCTGGGGCTGGCACTGCTCAACGGCGTCGGCGGGGTGCTGGGGATGCTGGGCCTGGGCGGCGTGTCGCAGCCGTTCGACATGATCACCCTGCTCGGGTTCCTGGTGCTGCTGGGCACCGTGGTCAACAACCCGATCCTGGTGGTGTCGGAGGCGTTCGCGCGGATCGAGGAGGACGGCGTCGACGCGGTGCAGGCGGTCGCCGACGCGGTGCGCATCCGGCTGCGGCCGATCCTGATGTCGACGTGCACCACGCTGTTCGGCCTCGCGCCGCTGGTGCTGATCCCGGGCGCGGGCACCGAGCTCTACCGGGGGCTGGGCGTGATCGTGCTCGCGGGCCTCGCCTGCTCCACGGTGGTGACGCTCACGTTCCTGCCGTGCCTGCTGGTGATGACGCTCGGCCTGCGCGGACGCGTGGGGACGCTGCTGCGCCGCTGACGTCCCATTCGCGACGCGGCTGATGGCGTCCTCGGAACTGACGTGGAACGGCGATCGGCGGGTCCCGCAGGTCCAGTGGCCGCCAGAGGCATCGCTGCCGGCGGGCGCGCAGGCCGCCTGTCCGCCTGCGTACCGACTGGATACCGACTGCAAGACGGTCCCGGACGACACGCGGGCCTGCGTTGCACAGGCCCGCGCGGATGTGCGGATCAGCCGGTCGGACCGCCCATGACCGGCAGCACGACGCCGTTGACGTAGGACGCGGTCACGGGCGACGCGAGGAACACGTACGCCGGCGAGACTTCCTCGGGCTGCGCGGGGCGGCCTATGTCGCTCTTCTTGCCGAACCCGGTGATCTCGTCCGCCGAGCGGTCGGCCGGATTCAGCGGCGTCCACACCGGCCCCGGCGCGACCGCATTGACGCGGATGCCGCGCGGCAGCAGCTGGCTCGCCAGTGCCTTGGTGAACGCGTGGATCGCGCCCTTGGTCGCCGAATAGTCGAGCAGCGCGCTGCTGCCGAACAGGCCGGTCTCCGACCCGGAGTTGATGATGCTCGCGCCCTGCCGCATGTGCGGCAGTGCGGCGCGCGCCATGTACATGTAACCGGCGATGTTGGTGTGCAGCGTCTCCAGGATCTGCGCATCGGCGAGATCCTCGATGTGGTCGACGTGCTGCTGGAACGCCGCGTTGTTGACGAGGATGTCGAGGCCGCCGAAGGCATCGACCGTCGCCTGCACGGCCTGGCGGCAGAACGCGGGATCCTTGACGTCGCCGGAGATCGCCAGGCCGCGCCGGCCTTCCTCCTCGATGTGCGACACGGTCGTCGCCGCGTCCTCGTGTTCGTCGAGATAGACGATGGCGACATCCGCGCCTTCGCGCGCGAACAGCACCGCGACCGCGCGGCCGATGCCGGAGTCGCCGCCGGTCACGACCGCGCGCATGCCGTCGAGCTTGCCGCTGCCGCGATAGTCGGGCGCGAGGAAACGCGGCGCGAGATCGAGCGCGTGCTCGTTGCCGGGCTTGTCGAGATGCTGGGCCGGCATCGGATTCTCGGGCTGCTCGCGCGCGCCTGCCTGCACGGGTGCGTCGTCCTCCGCCGCATCGGCGCGTTGCCGGGCGCGTTCCGTCGCATCGGACTGGATCCTGCGTTGCGCGTCCGCCGCGCGTTCGGCCTGCTGGCGCGCATCGCGCAGCGCGGCATCGGCGGACGTGTCGGCTCGAGGCGTGTTCGATGACATGGGGGAATCCTCTTTTCGAATTGGCGTGCCACAAATGAAAAACGCCTCCCGACCCTCATGGACCGGGAGGCGTCATGCGCCGGCATCACATGCCGCGCTTGACCTTCAACTGCTTCGCATCGCCGCTCTTGACGCCTTCGATCTCACGGGCGATCGCGGTCGCACGATCGATCTGCGCCTGGTTGTCGACGTCGCCCGACAGGCTGACGGTGCCGTTGGCGGTTTCCACGCTGATGTCGAGACCCGACACGTCGCTCTCGGCGAGCAGATCGGCCTTCACCTTGGTGGTGATCCAGGTGTCGGACATCGGCTGCGCGGACTCGGTGTTCGCGGCGGTGGTCATCTCCGAGCGATCGGCCGTTTCCTGCGCGGACACGCTGCCTGCGAACAGCAGCGCACCGGCAATCGCGCTCACGAGCAGGCTCTTGCGGGCAAAGGTGGTCTTCATCGTCGTGCTCCAGAGGTTGTGTGGCGCCGAGTCTCCGCGCGCTCCCGTGCCAGGGAGGTGAAGCGCTGCCCGGAGTGCGACGATTCCGTTCACGAAACGCTGATCGGCGCGCTGCTATCCAGCTGCGCATGTCCGACACCCGCCCGATCCTCCCCGACCCCTCGAACGATCCCGTACGCATCGCACGCGCCGCCGGCCTGCGATGGGTCAGCGACACCGAACCCGGTATCCGGCGCGTGCGCGCCGGCAAGGGATTCGCGTATCGCGACCCAGATGGCAAGGCCGTGCGCGACGCCGACACGCTGGCGCGCGCGCGCCGCCTCGCGGTGCCGCCGGCGTATACCGACGTCTGGATCTGCGCACGACCCAACGGCCACCTGCAGGCGACGGGTCGCGACGCACGCGGGCGCAAGCAGTACCGCTACCACCCCGACTGGAGCGAGGTCCGCGGCGACGGCAAGTTCGACCGCATCGTCGCGTTCGCGACCGCATTGCCGCGCCTGCGTCGCGCGTTGCGTCGTGATCTCAAACTGCCCGGCCTGCCGCGCGACAAGGTGCTCGCGATTGTCGTCTCGCTGATGGCGCAGACCTTCGTACGCGTCGGCAACGACAGCTACACGCGCAGCAACGGCTCGTTCGGCCTGACGACGTTGCGCAACCGGCACTTCGAGCTGGCCCGCGCCGGACGCGCGCGCCTGAAATTCCGCGGCAAGAGCGGGCAGGAGCAGGAGATCACGCTCGACGACGCCAGGCTCGCGAAGCTCGTCAGCACGGTGCAGCAGTTGCCGGGCCAGGCGCTGTTCCAGTATCTCGACGACGACGGCGAGCGTCACGGCATCGATTCCGGCATGGTCAACGACTACCTGCGCGAGGCGATGGGCGGGCCGTTCACGGCCAAGGATTTCCGCACCTGGGGCGGCACGCTGATGGCGTTCCGTCGTTTCGCCGCGATGCCGTTGCCCGAAGGCAAGCAGGGTCGCGAACCGAGCGAACGCGCGCTCGCGACGCAGGAGAAGATCGTCGTCGCCGACGTCGCCGATGCGCTCGGCAATACCGTCGCGGTGTGCCGCAAGGCCTATATCGATCCGGTGCTCTATGCCGCGTGGCGCGATGGCCGCCTGCAGCGCGCGGCCGGCGATGCACGCGGCGCGCGCAAGTGGGAAAACGCCGCACTCAAGCTGCTGCGACGCGCGCATCGCAGCGCAGGCAGGCGCTGACGGCCCGTGACCCCGCGCGTCAATGGTTCACGACGTAACTGTTGACACGTGTTTTGCCGCGTGGTTCTCTCGGTCCCCATGACGCATCGCACCATCCATTTCCGCATCCCGCAGGCCGCCGTTTCCGGCGCCCCGGCAGCGCGTCGCGCGTCCAACCTTCTCGTAGGCCTCCTTATTACCGTCCAGCCAGGCGCGGGGATGGGGAGTGCGTAGCTAGAAACGCATCACCTCTAGGTCGAAAGAACCGAAACCCCGCGCCCCAGGCGCGGGGTTTTTTTTCGTCCGCGCCGCAGTCCCCGACCCGCCTTCACCCACCAACCGGAACGCGTCCATGTCCCAGTCCAGACCCACCATCGCCATCGTCGGCTACGGCAGCCAGGGGCGCGCGCACGCGCTGAACCTGCGCGACTCCGGCTTCGACGTCACCGTCGGGCTTCGCCCAGGCGGCCCGACCGAACAGAAAGCCAAGGCCGACGGTTTCATCGCCAAGCCGCCCGCCGAAGCCGTCGCCGACGCCGATCTGGTCGCGGTGCTGACGCCCGACATGGTCCAGAAGCAGCTGTATGCCGACGTGCTGGCGCCGCACATGAAAGAAGGCGCGTGCCTGCTGTTCGCGCACGGACTCAACGTGCATTTCGACATGATCGCGCCGCGCGCCGATCTCGATGTGGTGCTGGTCGCGCCCAAGGGCCCGGGGGCACTGGTGCGGCGCGAGTACGAGATCGGCCGCGGCGTGCCGTGCATCTATGCGGTGCACCAGGATCCGACCGGAAAGGCCGAAGCGCTGGCGCTGGCCTATGCCGCGGGCCTCGGCGGCGCGCGCGCCAACATCATCAGGACCACGTTCAAGGAAGAAACCGAGACCGATCTGTTCGGCGAGCAGGCCGTGCTGTGCGGCGGCGCGTCGTCGCTGGTGCAGGCCGGCTTCGAGACGCTGGTCGAAGCCGGCTACCAGCCGGAGATCGCGTATTACGAAGTGCTGCACGAGCTGAAGCTGATCGTCGACCTGTTCTACGAAGGTGGCATCACCCGCATGCTGGAATTCGTGTCCGAGACCGCGCAGTACGGCGATTACGTCAGCGGCCCGCGGGTCATCGACGCCAGCGTCAAGGCGCGCATGAAGGACGTGCTGACCGACATCCAGAACGGCACCTTCACCAAGAACTGGGTCGCCGAGTACGAAGCGGGCCTGCCGAACTACACGAAGTTCAAGCAGGCCGACTTCGATCATCCGATCGAGAAGGTCGGCCGCGAACTGCGCGCCAAGATGGTCTGGCTCAACGGCGACGCGGCTGCCGGTGCCGCCAAGCCCGACGCGCGGAAAGAGGCCGCCTGATGAACGGCGCGCGCTGGCTGGTGCAGGCCCTGGAAGCCGAAGGCGTCGAGACGATCTTCGGGTATCCGGGCGGCGCGATCATGCCGTTCTACGACGCGCTGCACGGCGCGTCGTTGAAGCACGTACTCGTCCGCCACGAGCAGGGCGCGGCCTTCGCCGCGAACGGGTTTGCGCGGGCCAGCGGGCGCGTCGGAGTGTGCGTTGCGACGTCCGGTCCCGGCGCGTCGAACCTGATCACCGGCATCGCCGATGCGATGCTGGACTCGGTGCCGATGGTCGTCATCACCGGCCAGGTGGCGACGCCGTTGCTGGGCACGGATGCGTTCCAGGAGCTGGACGTGTTCGGCATGACCCTGCCGATCGTCAAGCACAGCTTCCTGCTGCGCAGCGTCGACGAGCTGCCGAACGTCGTCGCCGAAGCCTTCCGTATCGCGCGATCCGGCCGGCCCGGGCCGGTGCTGATCGACCTGCCGAAGGACGTGCAGATCGGCGATGCCGCGCATCTGGGCGCGCACGTGCCGTCGCAGGCCGACACCATGCCGGGCTGCGCCGACCATGCGATCCACGAGGCCGCGGCGATGATCTCCCAGGCCGAGCGCCCGGTGGTCTACGGCGGCGGCGGCATCATCCTGGGCGAGGCGCTGGAGGCGTTTCGCGAATTCGCCGACCTGACCCGGATCCCGACCGTGCTGACCCTGCGCGGTCTCGGTGCCCTGTCGCCGGCGCATGCGGCGAACCTGGGCATGCTGGGCATGCACGGCACGCGCGCGGCGAACCTGGCGGTGCAGGAATCGGATCTGCTGCTGGTCGTCGGCGCGCGCTTCGACGACCGCGCGACCGGCAAGCTGGCCGAGTTCGCGCCGCACGCGCGGATCGTGCATCTGGATGGCGACGGCTGCGAGATCGGCAAGCTGCGCGCGACCGATGTCGCGGTCTGCGGCGATGTCGCGACCAGCCTGTCGCGGCTGGCGGCGCCGTGCGCGGCGCAGATGGGCGGGCGCCATGCCGCCGCGCGCGAGGCCTGGCGGCAGCTGTGCGACCAGCGCCGGTCGCAGTTCGCCGCGCGCTATGACGCGCCCGGCGACAAGGTGTTCGCACCCGCCCGTGGTCGCCTGCGATGTCGGCCAGCACCAGATGTGGGTCGCGCAGCACTGGCGCTTCGACCATCCGCGCAAACATCTGACCAGCGGCGCGCTGGGCGCGATGGGCTTCGGCCTGCCCGCGGCGATCGGCGCGCAGCTGGAAGATCCGTCGCGGCGCGTGGTCTGCGTCAGCGGCGACGGTTCGTTCCTGATGAACGTGCAGGAGCTGGCGACGCTGCGTCGCTACCGCCTGCCGGTGAAGATCGTGCTGCTCGACAACCAGGCGTTGGGCATGGTGCGCCAGTGGCAGGAGCTGTTCTTCGAGCGGCGCTATTCCGAGATCGACCTGTCCGACAACCCCGACTTCGCCGAAGTCGCGCGTGCGTTCGGCATCGCGGCGCTGTCGGTCGACAAGGCCGCCGATGTCGAAGCCGCGCTGCAGGCCCTGCTGGACACCCCGGGCCCGGCGCTGCTGCACGTCGCCATCGACACCGCCGCCAATGTCTGGCCGCTGGTGCCGCCGAATCACAACAACGCGCAGATGCTCGATGCCGACGAGGTCGCCTCGCTCGACGTCGGCCCGGCGCCGGCTGCGCCCACCGCCCCCGCCTCCAAGGAACCGAGCCATGCGCTACCAGTGTGAGATGACCCTGCGCCGCGCCGAGGGCGCGCTGGTGCGCGTGCTGGGGACCACCGAACGACGCGGCTTTCGCCCGCTGTCGTTCGAGGGCGACGCGCACGCCGACCGCGACCAGTGGCAGCTGCGCATGACCGTGGAGAGCGACCGCGCGCCCGCCGCCTTGCAGGGCCAGCTGGCGAAGCTCTACGACTGCCTGGCGGTGGAGGTGCAGCCATGTCGCTGAATGCCGTGGCCGAGGCCGCGCCGGCGCAGGGGCCGTCGATCGCGGAGGCCGTTGCGCCCGCGCAGCCCCGAGCCTGGTTCGACGGCACGCTGTGCGACATCGACGCGCTGCAGGCCGGCCTGACCACACATGCGATGCACTACGGCAGCGGGGTGTTCGAAGGCATCCGTGCCTATGCCACCGCCGATGGCGCCGCGGTGTTCCGCCTGCCCGAGCACATGGAACGCATGCGCCAGGGTGCGGCGCTGCTGGGCATGGCATTCGATCCCGCCGTCGCCACCGATGCCGTGCTGGCGACGCTGCGCGCGAACCGGCACCGCGATGCCTACATCCGCCCGCTGGCCTGGTTCGGCGCGGGCAGCTTCGGCCTGGATGTCGACGGCCACACCGAGCACCTGATGGTCGCGACCACCGCGACCCGGGTGCATCTGGCCGGCGCCCGTGCGCGCGTGGGCGTCAGCACGTGGCGGCGCAATCCGGCGGATTCGCTGCCGCCGCTGAAGCTGTGCGGCGCCTACATCAACTCGATCCTGGCCAAGCGCGAGAGCAAGGCGCGCGGCTTCGACGAAGCGCTGTTCACCGATGCCGACGGTTTCGTCGTCGAGTGCACCGGCGCCAACGTCTTCCTCGTCAAGGCCGGGCGCGTGACCGCGGTGCAGCATCGCGACGCGCTGCCCGGCATCACCCGCGACACCCTGATCACGTTGAGCGGCGCCGAATCGCGCGCGGTCAGCGTCGAGGAACTGCGCGACGCCGACGAGGTCTTCGCCTGCGGCACCGCGGCCGAAGTCGCGCCGGTGCAGGCGATCGAGGACCGTCGCTACGGCGACAACCCGGTGACCCGCGAGCTGGCCGCGCTGTACGCAAGCGTGGTGCGCGGCGAGGCTGAAACGCAGCGCGGCTGGCTGACGGCGGTCTGAGGTGCCATGACGGATTCCGACGTAAGCCGCCCCCCCCGGGTCACCGCCAGCGACGTGCTGGCGGCGCAGGCGCGGCTGCGCCGCTATCTCGATGTCACGCCGATGCACTACGCCGAGCGCTTCGGCTGCTGGCTGAAGCTGGAGAACCTGCAGCGCACCGGCTCCTACAAGGTGCGCGGCGCGCTGAACGCCCTGCTGGCGGCGCGCGAGCGTGGCGACGACCGCATGGTCATCACCGCGTCCGCCGGCAACCACGCGCAGGGCATGGCGTGGGCGGCCTACCGTCTCGGCGTGCCGGCGATCACGGTGATGCCCAGGAGCGCGCCCGAGACCAAGATCGCGGGCGTCGCCCACTGGGGCGCGACCGTGCGCCTGCACGGCGACACCTACGACGAGGCCAAGACCTTCGCCGCCGAACTGGCCGGGCAGAACGGCTTCCGCCTGCTGTCGGCCTTCGACGATGCCGACGTGATCGCCGGCCAGGGCACCGTCGGGCTGGAGATCGCGTCGCACCTCACGCCCGATGTCGTCATCGTGCCGATCGGCGGTGGCGGCCTGGCATCGGGCGTCGCTCTGGCGCTGAAATCACAGGGCGTGCGCATCGTCGGCGCACAGGTCGAGGGCGTGGACGCGATGGCGCGCGTACTGCGTGGCGACGACAGTCCGTTCGATCCCGTCACCACGCTGGCCGACGGCGTGCGGGTCAAGGAGGCCGGCCACATCACCCGCGTGTTGCTGGCGGATCTGCTCGACGACATCGTCATCGTCCGCGAGGCCGAGCTGCGCGAGACGCTGGTGCGCCTGGCGCTGGAAGAACACGTGATCGCCGAAGGCGCCGGTGCGCTGGCGCTGGCGGCGGGCCGCCGCGTCGCCGGCAAGCGCAAGGTCGCGGTGGTCTCGGGTGGCAACGTCGACGCCGGCGTGCTGGCGCGGCTGCTGTCGGACGTGCGCCCGCGCCCGCCGCGCAAGCCGCGGCGTCGCGTGCGCGAGACCGAGGCCGCGCGCGTGCTGGCGGCCGTCGTGCCGGTCGCGGTGCCGCGGCGGCGCAACGATCTGCCGCCACGTGCGTCCGCCGGCACGGCAGGCGGTGAACCACGACTTCGATGCGAGACGCCGCGCCCCCGCCCCACCGGCCGCACGCCGACCCGCATACCCGAGGACGTTCCCGCATGACTTCAGCCGACACCATCCGAATTTTCGACACCACATTGCGCGACGGCGAACAATCGCCCGGCTGCAGCATGTCGCCGCAGCAGAAGGTCGTGCTGGCCCGGGCGCTCGATGCGCTGGGCGTCGACATCATCGAGACCGGCTTCCCCGCCAGTTCCGAGTCCGACCGCGAAGCCGCACGCCTGATCGCACGCGAGGTGCGCCGCCCCACACTGGCGGTACTGTCGCGCTGCCTGCCGGCCGACATCGAAGCGTCGGTACGCGCGCTGGAAGGCACGGCGAATCCGCGGCTGCACGTGTTCGTCTCCACCAGCCCGCTGCACCGCGAACACAAGCTGCGCATGAGCCGCCAGCAGGTGCTGGACATGGCCGCGAGCAGCGTCGCCCACGCGCGCCGGCTGGTCGACGACGTGGAGTTCTCGACCGAGGACGGCACCCGCACCGAGGAGGACTTCCTGGTCGAGGTGATCACCGCGGCGATCGCCAATGGCGCGACCACGATCAACGTGCCCGACACGCTCGGCTACACCACGCCCGACGAGATGCGCGCGCTGTTCCAGCGTCTGATCGCGACGATTCCCGGCGCGCGCGACGTGGTCTTCAGCGCGCACTGCCACAACGACCTGGGCCTGGCCGTCGCCAACTCGCTGGCCGCGATCGAGGGCGGTGCGCGCCAGGTCGAGTGCACGGTCAACGGCATCGGCGAGCGCGCCGGCAACTGCGCCGTCGAGGAGCTGGCGATGGCGCTGAAGGTCCGGCAGGCCTTCTACCAGCTCGACACGGCGCTCGACACGCGCCTGCTCGTGCCGACCTCGCAGCTGCTGCGGCGCCTGACCGGCATGTCGGTCCAGCGCAACAAGGCGATCGTCGGCGAGAACGCGTTCGCCCACGAATCAGGCATCCACCAGCACGGCATGCTGCGGCATCGCGGCACCTACGAAATCATGAATCCCTCCGACGTCGGCTGGCCCGATTCCAAACTGGTGCTGGGCCGGCACAGCGGCCGCGCGGCGGTCTCGCACCGGCTGCGCGCGCTGGGCTACACGCTGGAAGACGACCAGATCGACCAGGTCTTCGTCGCGTTCAAGGCGCTGTGCGAACAGCAGCGCGTGGTCGACGACGCGGATCTGGAAGCGCTGATGCACGGTGATGTCGACGGCCAGGGCTGGCGCCTCGCATCGATGACCGTCAGCGACCGCGGCCAGCGCGCCAGCGCCCAGGTCGAACTGTCGGATCCTGCCGGCAACACGGTCAGCGAGAGCGCGCTGGGCGACGGGCCGGTCGATGCGCTGTTCGCAGCGCTGGCCGCCGCCACCGGGGTCGAGCTGGCGCTGGAGAGCTACCAGGTCCACAGCGTCGGCATCGGCCGCGATGCACGCGGCGAAGCCAACCTGGGCGTGCGCCACGACGACGGCACCGGCACGAGCGCCGCCTACGACGGCACCGGTACGAGTCGCGACATCATCGAAGCGAGTGCGCTCGCCTGGCTCGACGTCGCCAACCGCATCCTGCGACGGCGCGCCGACGCCGCGCCGGGCACGCAGCGGGCGGCGGCGCATGCCTGACCGGCATCGCCTTTCGGTCGGCGCGCGAGGACGCCGGCACCGGACCGCAGTCCCCTGAGACGCGCGCTCGCCCGCGAACGCACTTCACAGGCCACACCACATCGCGCGCCGACGTGCGCCTACACAAGACACGCATCCAGATGACCGCCAGTCCACCGAAAACCCTGTTCGACAAACTGTGGGACGCCCACGTCGTCACGCCCGAAAGCGAGGCTGCGCCCGCGGTGCTGTACATCGACCTGCACCTGATCCACGAGGTCACCTCGCCGCAGGCCTTCACCGCACTGCGCGAACGCGGCCTCGCGCCGCGTCGCCCGGATCGCACCAAGGCGACGATGGACCATTCCACCCCCACGCTGCCGGCCGATGCCAACGGCCGCCTGCCGTATGCGAACGACGCCGCGCGCGCGCAGGTCGAGATGCTGGCCGCGAACTGCGCCGAGCACGGCATCGAACTCTTCGACATGGCGTCCGACAGCCGCGGCATCGTCCACGTGATCGCGCCCGAACAGGGCTTCACCCTGCCCGGCATGACCATCGTCTGCGGCGACAGCCACACCTCGACCCACGGCGCGTTCGGCGCGCTGGCCTTCGGCATCGGCACCAGCGAAGTCGGCAACGTGCTGGCCACGCAATGCCTGCTGCAGCGCAAGGCGAAGACGATGGCGATCACCGTCGACGGCGTGCTGGCACCGGGCGTCGGCGCCAAGGACGTGATCCTGCACGCGATCGGCGTCATCGGCGTCAACGGCGGCACCGGCCACGTCATCGAATACCGCGGCTCGACCATCGACGCGATGGACATGGAGCAGCGCATGACCCTGTGCAACATGTCGATCGAAGCCGGCGCGCGCGCGGGCATGGTGGCGCCCGATGCCACCACATTCGACTGGATCGCGCGCACGCCGCGCGGCCCGAAGGGGGCCGAGTTCGACGCCGCCGTTGCGCGCTGGCGCACGCTGCGCAGCGACGCCGGCGCGCGCTTCGACGTTGAGGTCCACATCGATGCGGCCGACATCCGCCCCACGCTGACCTGGGGCACCCATCCGGGTACCGCGATCGGCGTCGACGTGCCGATTCCCGCGGCCGCCGACGTCGCCGCGCAGAAGGGTCTCGACTACATGCAGCTGCGCGCCGGCGACACCCTGGCCGGCACGCGCGTCGACGTCGTCTTCGTCGGCTCGTGCACCAACGGCCGGCTCGGCGACATGCGCGAGGTGGCGCAGGTCCTGCGCGACCGCCGCGTCGCGCCGCATGTGCGCATGCTCGTCGTGCCGGGCTCGGAGATCGTCAAGCGCGCGGCCGAGGCCGAAGGCATCGACGCCATCGTGCGCGCCGCCGGCGCCGAATGGCGCGAGCCCGGCTGCTCGATGTGCATCGCGATGAACGGCGACCTGGTCGCGCCGGGCCAGCTCGCCGTCAGCACCAGCAACCGCAATTTCGAGGGCCGCCAGGGACCCGGCTCGCGCACCCTCCTCGCCTCGCCGATGACGGCGGCGTGGGCTGCGGTCCGCGGTGTCGTCGCCGATCCACGCGAGCTGTCCGACGACCGCAGGGAGGTCGCATGACGCCGTCCTGCCAACGGTGCCGGGCAACCGGCGCCCCTGCTGACCCGATCCACTGCGTGACGGCCGCCCACATGGCGCACCAGCCATGACCGCCTTCAGCGCCATCGTGTCCGCCAGCGTCGTGCTGCGCGAGACCAACGTCGATACCGACCAGATCATCCCCGCGCGGTTCCTGTCGACGACCGAGCGCCAGGGCCTGGGCCGCCATGCCTTCAACGACTGGCGCTGGCGCGAGGACGGCACGCCGAACCCGGCGTTCGCGTTCAACCAGGCACACAACACCGGTCGCGAGATCCTGATCGCCGGGCGCAACTTCGGCTGCGGGTCTTCGCGCGAACATGCGCCCTGGGCGCTGCGCGACCTGGGCCTGCGCGCGATCGTCAGCAGCGAGATCGCCGACATCTTCCGCAACAACGCGCTGAAGAACGGGCTGCTGCCGATCGTGCTGCCCGAGGCCGACGTGCAGGCGCTGATGGCGCGGCCCGACGACGTGCTCGAGATCGACATCGTCGCCCGCGAGCTGCGCACGCCGGGCGGCACCGTCCATGCCTTTCCGCTCGACGCGTTCGCGCGCACCTGCCTGCTCGAAGGCGTCGACGAAATGGGTTATCTGCTGGCGCGCGACGCCGACATCCAACGCTATGAGGAGCGCAACCATGCATGCTGACATCGTCGTACTGCCGGGCGACGGCATCGGACCCGAAGTCACCGCCGCCGCCGTCGAGGTGCTGCAGGCGGTCGCGCGCCGCTACGGCCATCGCTTCGCACTGCACGAGCACCTGATCGGCGGCGCCGCAATCGACGCCACCAGCACGCCCCTGCCCGATGCCACGCTCGCCGCGGCGCGCGACGCCGATGCGGTGCTGCTGGGCGCCGTGGGCGGCCCGAAATGGTCGGATCCGAATGCTGCCGTCCGGCCCGAACAGGGCCTGCTGGCGATCCGCAAGGCGCTGGGCCTGTACGCCAACCTGCGGCCGACCCGCCCGCACAATGCCGCCATCGGCGCCTCGCCGATCAAGCCGCACCTGCTGGCCGGCGTCGACCTGCTGGTCGTGCGCGAGCTCACCGGTGGCATCTACTTCGGCGCGCGCACGCGCACCGCCGATGCCGCCAGCGACCTGTGTACGTACACCGTCGCCGAGATCGAGCGTGTCGTGCGCCGCGCCTGCCTGCTGGCGCGCGGCCGCCGCGGCCACGTGACCTCGGTCGACAAGGCCAACGTGCTGGAAACCTCGCGGCTGTGGCGCGACGTCGCCACGCGCATCGCCCGCGACGAATTCCCCGACATCACCCTGGAACACCAGCTGGTGGACTCGATGGCGATGCACCTGCTGTCCAAGCCTCGCGCGTTCGATGTGATCGTCACCGAGAACATGTTCGGCGACATCCTCACCGACGAGGCCTCGATGCTGGCCGGTTCGCTGGGCCTGCTGCCGTCGGCGTCGCTGGGCGATGGCAGCGTCGGAATGTACGAGCCGATCCACGGCTCCGCGCCCGACATCGCCGGCCAGGGCATCGCCAATCCCTACGGCACGATCCTCAGTGCGGCGCTGCTGCTGCGCTACTCGCTGGGGCTGTCGATGGAGGCCGCGTGCATCGAGCAGGCGGTCGACACGGCGCTGGAGGACGGCGTGTTCAGTGCGGACCTCGCGGCCGGCGGCGACGCACGCTCGACACGCGAGGTCACGGCCGCGGTGCTGGAGCGGATCGAGACGACCTGCCAGGTCGCCGAGCTGCGGGATTGAGTGCCATGACCGTAACCGCGCCGGGCTCCGCTGCTCCGTTGACCGCTTCAATGAAGGTCGCGTTCGGCCGGGACCACCGGCTCATCGTCGCTCCGACGCAGGCAGCGCGTCCGGACCGTGCGGAAGACGGGTCTGCCCGCGTCTTCGCTCTCGGGAACGTCTGAGTACGTCCGCTCCTGCGCGTCATTCCCGCGAAAGCGGATGCTTTTGTTTCAAACGCCGAACGGCTGGTCAATCCAGCGCCTTCTGCTTCAATCGCTTGAAAACGCAGGAATCGTGCCTTTGCGGAGACCACGGGCGTGTTCAAAACGCCAAGACTGCGCTCACCGCTAAACGTGTCACCGATCACCCGTGCCCACCGCCCCGAGTGTCCGAATGCCCGACTACCGCTCCAGAACCTCCACCTTCGGTCGCAACATGGCCGGCGCACGTGCGCTCTGGCGCGCGACCGGCATGACCGATGGCGATTTCCACAAGCCCATCGTCGCGGTCGCCAATTCATTCACCCAGTTCGTGCCCGGTCACGTGCACCTCAAGGACATGGGCCAGCTGGTGGCGCGGGAGATCGAACGCGTCGGCGGCGTGGCCAAGGAGTTCAATACCATCGCCGTCGACGACGGCATCGCGATGGGACACGACGGCATGCTGTATTCGCTACCGAGCCGCGAGCTGATCGCCGACGCCGTGGAGTACATGGTCAATGCGCACTGCGCCGATGCGCTGGTGTGCATCTCCAACTGCGACAAGATCACGCCCGGCATGCTGATGGCGGCGCTGCGGCTCAACGTGCCGGTGGTGTTCGTCTCCGGCGGGCCGATGGAAGCGGGCAAGACCCGGCTCGCGAATGGCGACGCGGGGCGCAAGCTCGATCTCGTCGACGCGATGGTGCTGGCGGCGGACCCGGCCGCGAGCGACGAACAGGTCGCCGCGGTCGAACGCAGCGCCTGCCCGACCTGCGGCTCGTGCTCGGGCATGTTCACCGCGAATTCGATGAACTGCCTGACCGAAGCGCTGGGGCTATCGCTACCGGGCAACGGCACGCTGCTGGCGACGCATGCCGATCGCGAACAGCTGTTCCTGCGCGCCGGCCGCACCGTGGTCGAGCTGTGCCACCGCTGGTACGGCGCCGAAGATCCATCCGCGCTGCCGCGCGGCATCGCGACGTTCGAGGCGTTCGAGAATGCGATGACGCTCGACATCGCGATGGGCGGCTCGACCAATACGATCCTGCACCTGCTGGCGGCCGCGCAGGAAGCGGAGGTCGACTTCACGATGGCCGATATCGACCGTCTCTCCCGGCGCGTGCCGCAGCTGTGCAAGGTGGCGCCGAACTCGCCCGACTACCACGTCGAGGACGTGCACCGCGCCGGCGGCATTCCCGCGATTCTCGGCGCGCTGGCCCGCGGCGGCCTGCTGCACACCGGTGTCGCGACCGTACACGCGCGCACGCTGGCCGACGCGATCGCCGCCTGGGACATCGACGTCAACGCAGACGAGGGCGTGCACACCTTCTTCCGCGCCGGCCCGGCCGGCATTCCCACCCAGACCGCCTTCAGCCAGGCGACGCGCTGGGACACGCTCGACGCCGATCGCGCGGGCGGCTGCATCCGCGACGTTGCGAACGCCTATTCGGCCGAAGGCGGCCTCGCCGTGCTCACCGGCAACCTCGCCGCCGACGGCTGCGTGGTCAAGACCGCCGGCGTGGATGCGGCGATCCACGTGTTCGAAGGCCCGGCGCGCGTCTTCGAAAGCCAGGAGGACGCCGTCGCCGGCATCCTCGACGACGTGGTGCAGCCGGGCGAGGTCGTCGTGATCCGCTATGAAGGCCCCAAGGGCGGCCCGGGCATGCAGGAGATGCTGTATCCGACGAGCTACCTGAAATCGAAGGGACTCGGCGCGACGTGCGCACTGCTGACCGATGGCCGGTTCTCGGGTGGCACGTCCGGCCTGTCGATCGGGCATGTGTCGCCGGAAGCGGCGGCGGGCGGCGCGATTGCGTTGGTGCGCGACGGCGACCGCATCCGCATCGACATTCCCGCGCGCGCGATCGGGTTGCTGGTCGACGACGCGGAACTCGCCGCACGCCGCGATGCGCAGCAAACGCGCGGCTGGAAACCCGAACGCGCGCGTCCGCGTCGGATCAGCACCGCGCTGAAGGCCTATGCGCTGCTCGCCACCAGCGCCGACAAGGGCGCGGTGCGTGACCGCGCGCTGCTGGACGGGTGAGCCCAATCGGATCAGGATCCGGCCTGACCTGGCGTCGGCAAGCGGTCTAACGGGCTCAGAACCGCATTCGCCCCGCGCCCCAGCACATGCACGTAGATCTGCGTCGTCGCGACATCCTTGTGGCCCAGCAGCTCCTGCACCGTGCGGATGTCGTGGCCGCGCTCGATCAGGTGCGTGGCAAAAGAGTGGCGCAGCGTGTGTGCCGACACCCGCTTGATGAGACCCGCGCGGTTGCAGAAGGTCTTCAGGCCCCGCGTCAACGCCCCATCGCCGAGATGATGACGCCGCTCCACGCCATCACGGGGATCTAGGCTCCGGCGCTTGGCCGGAAACACATACTGCAAGTACCACTCCGCTGATGCGTTCGGCAGCTGCTCCATTGGCATGGTTCGCAACTCAAACTGAGGTGGGCCTCGAAGCCGCTTCTCCTTCGACGACATCTGTATTCGTCAAGATCCAGAATCAATAATGCCGCTTGCTCGAGGCGGCGACTGCGGGAATCCCTTGTACACGTCGCTGCATGAGGCGGGATTGGGTGAGGTGACCGAGGAGGCACCCAACTCGGCAACCCAAATCCTGAGGGCTCTGCCTGCGTTGACTGGGTAGGTATCGATGTCACGTTGGTCGGCCTGAGACTGGCGCTCCATTCCTGAAACAGGAATTACTCAGGCTTGGCGCGCCAGCGTCTAAGACGCCGGCGTACAGAGTTGATGACAAAGCCGTTTTCGAGACTGTTCGACAGCTTTCACTCACGCAATCCGGCGTCCTCGGCACGACTTGCCTTGAGGTTTTAGGAGGGGCACCGCGACACCCGGGTGCTGTTCCCGTCGAGTGCAACTGCAAATTGAGGTAAGCGGATAGGACCTAGAAGCCTCACGTAATGGCGTGGCGCGCGCGAATGGTGGTGATGCGATCGGCCACAAGAGGGTCCAGCCTGGTCTGCTCGGCTTGGGCGAAGATCTTTCCAAGCACCCGCTTTTCGTCGTCGTCAAAAACACTGTCCCGCTCAGCCAGCTGGAGCAGCTTGTCCAGCTCGGCACCATCCAGCAGTCCATCGTTATTGAAGATTTCGATCGAAGCGAGGGTAATATCCAGATGGCTACGAGAGGCGGTCACGACAGTTCCTTGGAGTGGTCATAGGCGAGCGTAGAATACGGGCTCGCCGCGAGTTGCAACATTCCGCAGCGTAGCCGGCGGTCGATTAGGTCGGGAAAGCAATTATTCACGTGCGCGCGGTTTCCTAGTGCTACTGAAATATCGCCGGATCAGCTCCTCGCACCCGTAGCTCGCACACCACGTACCGGGGCGATCTCTTCAGAGTACAGGCGCCTCGATTCCGCATATATATTAGGCGCCATCTGCTGGTTCTGGCTGCTTTCTGGCGTCATTCTTTACGTTGCCAAGCGCGTATCTACACGCAGTCAATGGAGACTTGATAGTTCGTGCACGCCGACGCTGCGTCTCGGCGTCGCTCTTACAGGCGCTCTAACAATGCGATCGTCCGCAGCAATTGTTGTCGCAGTTGGCGCCTTAAGCGCTTGCACGCTGTCACCGACTGAAAAGTCCAAGGAAGACTTCGCCTCTGCGTTCGCGAGAATGCGGGCCAGCCCCGCGCTTCTTGCGTCACGAGCGGATCCGGGTCTCGTGATTGTCGAAGAGTTTCGAAGCGATGGGAATGACACCGGGAAGCCCCGGGCCAACCAGTGCACGGTTATGGAACTGTATGAAGCAGGCTGGCACGTCCTGCCCAGCTCCAGTCGGTTGACGGAGAGTGGCGCAACGTATCGCGCCCCGGAATCGGAGACCGAGGACCGGGTCTCGGTCATGCTCGGCCCCGCCGGGGGCCACGCCGATGCCCGCTATGTCTTCCAGAACCTGGACAGAAAGTGGCGACTGGTCAGGGTGGAGATCTATTCTCATCTAGCGCCAGGTGCTGCGATTCCTCCGGTTCCGTGCTCGTCCCGCCATGGCTCAAAAGTTCGTTCAAGCCGGAACCGGCTCGCGTCGCAGGAGTCGAGGTCAGCCCCGTGACCGTGGCTGGTCAGCTCGGCTCTGATCAACGTCAGGCAAGTCCTTTTGCGCTTGGGACAGACGCAATACTGGCTACGTATGCGTCGACAGGATGGGTGGGGAACGCCAAGGCTCGCTCGCTACCCAACTTCACCTGGCGCAGACACGCGGCGGGATGGCAGATGCTGTACCACGAGGGCACCTCCCACCGGTAAGCCGCCGGCACGGTGACCGGGCTCAAGCGGATCAACAGGAGAGGATCGAAGCATGGCAAGGATGGCATTCTGGTCTGCAGTGTTGAGCTACGCGCTTCTGCTGCTCGTCGTGGTCTGGGGTGGCTCCAGCGTCGCTGGATACAGTCATGTCAGCCAGTACATGAGCGAGCTCGGCGCCGCTGGAGCGCCCGACTCGCATACCCTGAACTGGCTGGGTTTCGTACCCGCAGGAATTCTGTTGATGGTGTTCGCCTTCACTGCGCCGCTGGCGCTGCCGCGCGCCCCTTGGACGTGGCTCGGCTTCACGGCGATCGCCTACTGCGCCTTCGGCCTGACCGTGGCCGGGTTCTTCCCCTGTGATACGGGCTGCCGCCCGCGCGATCCGACACCGAGCCAGGTCATTCACGATGTCATGGCCATCACAGGCTATCTGGCCGGAATCACCGGGCTACTCATTCTCGGGATCCAGGCACGTAGATGGCCTGGGGGAACGCATCTCTTTCCGCTCGGCATTCTCTGCTGGGTCGTTGCAATCGCGGCGCTGCCCGCGATGGATCCGGATTCCGGCTTTCCGGGACTCGCGCAACGCGTGATCGAGGTGTCGCTGTGCGTCTGGATTCTGACCTGCGTGGTCCATGTCCGTCGCAGCGCCCGCCTCCAGCGTGAGGCGGTCCGGTTGGCCGACGCAGAGTAGCGTCGCGAGAGACATCACGGCTTTGAGCGAGCCGACCTCCTCGCCTGGCCTGGAGGCGCGCACCGCACCCGGTTCCCGACGCACGCCTGCGCGTGGAAAGAAGACCTCCTCCGAACGCCAACTACGTCGCACACGACGACGCCCGGCGGCGGCGCACGTTATTGCTTGAATCCGGCAGGTCGACCACCTCGCCGTCCGGCATCCCGCACGGCAAACGCCCGGGCCGCGCGCAACGCGACCGGCTTGAACCTAACGCCCGCGTGGGTTCAACTGGCACCCGGCTCAACCAGGGCAAGGACGCAATGGCCAACGAGTACCGCTCCAGGATCGATCCCTGGCTGCTCGCAGTGCTCGGCGGCGCGGCCGCGATCTCACTGGCCGCCGCCGTCCTGGTGGTGTCCCGATCGCCCACAATCGCAGGTGCGCTGATCGCCGTATTCACGGCCGCCATCGGTGCCGGGCTGCCGCTCTGGTTGTTGGAATCGACGCACTACACCGTGGTGCATGACCGGTTACTGGTCCGTTCCGGACCCTTCTCATGGCGTATTCCGCTTGCCGACATCACGGCGGTCACGCCCAGCACGAATCCGCTCTCCAGTCCCGCGCTGTCGCTGAACCGGCTGCGCATCGATTACGGACCGGGACGATCGGTGATGATCTCGCCTCGCGATCGGGCGCGGTTTCTGGCCGAGCTCGATGCGGGGCGCAACGCGGCGGCCCGCTGACAGCGAGGCGGCCGCAAGAACATCCGGCTCCACTTCGGGCCGGCGCTATCACCACAAGGACGTCACGCATGGACAGATCGCAACCGGATGGCGCAGTCACGACCACGCAGCACTTGGAACCCGGCATGCAGCCAACAGCGTCTCGAACCGGTACGGCGAGTGAAGGCATCGCGCGATGGCGGCATGCGGCTTGCCTGATCGCTGGCTTCGTGATCGGGATGGCCATCGGGCTGTTCGTGTTCGAGCGCGTCGCGCTGTTCGGCCTGACGGGCGCGTGCGTGGGTGTGCTGGGCAGCGAATTGCTCCAGCGCTGGCAGCATCGCAAGGCCGACTGAGCACACCGGCCCCGCGTGAAACGGGGTCGCGATTCCTCGACCTTGTTCTGGCGCAGCCCGCCTCCGCACGCCGACTCAAGTCCTCCGTCGATCGGCCGATACGGACACGGGCGTCTCCATGTCCATTCCCGACCGTGCGGATGCGTCAGCGCGGTGCGCGCTGACGGGCGGTGGGGTGGGATGGCGACGGCCCGACACCCGCTCCGCCCGCCCGACGGCCGACGCATGCTCCGCACGATCCGATCCGACCAGCTTCGACCGGGAATGTACGTCCAGCGCCTGTCCGGCGCGTGGCATGCGGACGCGGTCGCGCGCATCCGCGACAGCGGTATCGACGCGCTGGTCATCGACACCGAGCAGGGCCTCGATACCGACGTGTCGTCCGGAAGCGCCGCGCCACGACCCGTCGCAGTGCCCGACGCCCCCGGCCTGCTGCAGGACTGCGTCCCGCGTCCGCCATCACCGGCCCGGCAGGAAGGCAGTTTCGAATCCGAAGTGCGGCACGCGCGCAACCTGCTACAGGAAGGCCGCGCCCTGGTCGAGGCGATGTTCGGCGAGGCGCGCCTGGGTCGTAGCGTCGACACCGCCGCGGTCACGCCGCTGGTCCGCGCGGTCTGCGCGTCGGTGCTGCGCAACCCGCACGCGCTGGTCAGCGTGGCGCGGCTCAAGACCGCCGACGACTACACGTATCTCCACTCGATGGCCGTCGCCGGCCTGATGGCGGCGCTGGCCCGCGGCCTGGGCATGCCCGAAGACGAGGTGCAGGCCGCGGCGCGCGGCGGGCTGCTGCACGACATGGGCAAGGCGATGTCGCCGCTGCACGTGCTCAACAAGCCGGGGCGCCTGACCGACGACGAGTTCGACACGATGCGCCGGCACCCCGAGGACGGCCATCGACTGCTGGTCGACAGCGGCGTCGACGACGCGGCGGCGCTCGACATCGCGCTGCGCCATCACGAGAAGATGGACGGCACCGGGTATCCCGGTCGCCTGTCGGGCGAGGACATCTCGCGCCTGGCGCGGATGGCGGCGGTCTGCGACGTCTACGACGCGATCACCTCGGACCGCCCCTACAAGCGCGGCTGGTGCCCCGCCGATGCGCTGCGGCAGATGGCCTCGTGGACCGGCCATTTCGATCCGGTGATCTTCCAGGCCTTCGTCAAAAGCCTGGGCATCTATCCGGTCGGCACGCTGGTGCGTCTGCAGTCGCAGCAGCTGGCGGTGGTGATCGAACAGGTGCCGGGCGCGCTGCTGAAACCGCGGGTGCGCGTGTTCCACTGCCTGCGGCGGCGCGCGCGGATCCTGATGCACGACCTCGACCTGGCGACGGCCGGCGACCGAGACCGCATCCTGCAATCCGAATCGCCCGCCGACTTCGGCCTGCGCGACCTCGAGAAACTCTGGCTGCCGTGATCGGTATGTCCTGATCCGCACGGGCCGGACGCGCGCGTCGATCACAGCGTGCGCCGTGACGTGCAGCGGCTCACGCCGTGCCGCAAGACGCGGCGCACGGCGCCCGACTCATCCCGCCCTCGGCGCCTCGTCCTCGCGCACCTTGAACCACGCGGCGTAGAGCGCCGGCAGGAACGTCAGCGTCAGCAGCGTCGCGACGGTGAGGCCGCCCATGATCGCCACCGCCATCGGGCCGAAGAACACGCTGCGCGACAGCGGGATCATCGCGAGGATCGCGGCGAGCGCGGTCAGCACGATCGGCCGGAAGCGGCGCACCGTGGCGTCGATGACCGCGTCCCAGCGCGCGTGGCCCGCGGCGATGTCCTGCTCGATCTGGTCGACCAGGATGATCGAGTTGCGCATGATCATGCCGGCCAGCGCGATCGTGCCGAGCATCGCGACGAAGCCGAACGGCACGCGGAAGACCAGCAGGAACAGGGTCACGCCGATCATGCCCAGCGGCGCGGTGAGCAGCACCAGCGCACTGCGCGAGAAACTGCGCAACTGCAGCATCAGCAGCGACACGACGACGAACAGGAACAGCGGCATGCCGGCGCCGATCGAATCCTGGCCCTTGCCGGAATCCTCGACGGTGCCACCGGTCTCGAGGCGGTAGCCGTCCGGCATCGATGCGCGGATGTCCTCGAGCGTCGGCAGCAGTTGCGCGACGACGGTCGCCGGCGTTTCCGCATCGCGGATGTCGGCGCGCACGGTGACGGTGGGGAGACGGTCGCGGTGCCAGATGATGCCGTCCTCGAACGTCGACTCCAGGCGGGCGATCTGCGACAGCGGCACGGCCTGGCCGTTCGCGGTCGGCACGGCGAGACTGTCGAGCATCTCCAGCTGCGCGCGCTCGTCGCCGGTGCCGCGCATCTGGATGCCGATCAGCTCGTTGCCCTCGCGGTAGGTGCTGACCTGCAGGCCCGACAGCGAGCCGGACAGGAACTGCGCCAGCTGCTGGGAGCTGATGCCGAGCACGCGCGCGCGTTCCTGGTCGACGACCAGCTGGACGATCTTGCTGGGTTCGTCCCAGTCCAGGTTGACGTTGGCGACGTGCGGATTGGCGCGCACCTGCCCGGCGACGGCGTTCGCGATCTCGCGCACGCGCTCGACGTGTTCGCCCGACACCCGCAGCTGGATCGGATAGCCGACCGGCGGGCCGGTCTCGAGCCGGGTCACGCGCAGCTGCAGCTCGGGGAACTGCGGCGCGACCTCGTCGATGAGCCAGCCGCGGATGCGCTCGCGCGCGTCGACATCCGCAGTGGTGACGACGAACTGGGCGAAGTTCGCCTGCGGCAGCTGCTGGTCGAGCGGCAGATAGAAGCGCGGCGAGCCGGTACCGACGTAGGCCACGCGGTTGTCGACGCCCGGATGCCCGTCGAGCAGCGCATCCAGGCGCGCGGCCGCGGCCTCGGTCGCGCGCAGTGAACTGCCTTCGGCGAGTTCCACGTCGACCATCAGCTCCAGCCGGGTGGAATCGGGGAAGAACTGCTGCGGCACGAAGCGGAACAACGCCAGCGACAGCACGAACAGCGCCGCGGTCGCGCCGATCACCAGCCAGCGATGGCGCAGCGACCAGTGCAGCCAGCTGCGGAAGCGGCGGTAGAACGGGCGCTGGTAGGGATCGTGGTCGTGCGCATGGGGCTCGCGCGGCGCCAGCGCAAAGGCGAACGCCGGCCAGCGATCGGCTGCGCGCGTGCGTGCGCCGCGCCACCGCGCGGCCAGCGAGCCCGGCTTCGGCGGCTGCGGATTGGCGAGATCGGGGAGCATCTTCTCACCGAGCCACGGAATGAACAGCACCGCCGCGACCCACGACACGACCAGCGCGATCGTCACCACCTGGAACAGCGAGCGCGTGTACTCGCCGGTGCTCGACGCCGCGGTCGCGATCGGCAGGAAGCCGGCCGCGGTGACCAGGGTGCCGGTCAACATCGGGAACGCGGTGTGCGTCCACGCGTAACTGGCGGCGGTCAGGCGGCTGTCGCCCTGCTCCATGCGGATGGCCATCATCTCGACGGCGATGATCGCGTCGTCGACCATCAGCCCGAGCGCGAGCACCAGCGCACCGAGCGAGATCTTGTGCAGGCCGATGCCGAACTGGTCCATCGCGATGAAGGTCATGGCCAGCACCAGCGGGATCGACACCGCGACGACGAGACCGGTGCGGAAGCCGAGCGACAGGAAGCTCACCAGCAGCACGATGACGACGGCTTCGGCCAGCACCGTGACGAACTCGCCGACCGAATCGCGCACGGCGCGCGGCTGGTCGGAGACCTTGCGCAGCTCGAGACCGGCGGGCAGCGTCTCCTGCAGCCGCGCGAACTCGGTCTCCAGCGCGCGACCCAGCCGCAGGATGTCGCCGCCGTCGTGCATCGCCACCGCGAGACCGATCGCGTCCTCGCCCATGAAGCGCATGCGCGGCGCGGCGGGATCGGCGAAGCCGCGCTCGACGGTCGCGATGTCGCCGAGCCGCACGGTGCGGTCGCCGGCGCGGATCGGGAACGCGCGGATGCCCTCGACCGAACGGAACGCGCCGTCGACGCGCAGCTGCACGCGCGCATCGGCGGTCTCGAAGAAGCCGGCGGGCACGATCGCGTTCTGCTCCGCCAGCGCCTGCTGCACCGCGGCCATCGGAATGCCGAGCGTCGCCAGACGCGTGTTGCTGACCTCGATCCAGACCTTCTCGTCCTGCAGGCCGACCAGCTCGACCTTGCCGACATCGTCGACCCGTTGCAGCTCGCGCTGGATGCGGTCGGCATAGTCCTTCTTGATCGCGTAGTCGAAGCCGTCGCCCGTCAGCGCGTAGATGTTGCCGAAGGTGTCGCCGAACTCGTCGTTGAAGAACGGGCCGACGATGTCCTGAGGCAACTGTGGTCGCAGGTCGCCGACCTTCTTGCGGACCTGGTACCAGAGGTCCGGGATCTCGTCGGAGTGCATCGAGTCGCGCGCGAAGAAGATCACCTGCGATTCGCCCGGACGCGAGTACGAGCGGACGAACTCGTAGTCGCCGGTTTCCATCAGTTTGCGTTCGATGCGCTCGGTGACCTGCAGCGCCACCTGTTCGGCGGTCGCACCCGGCCATTGGGTCTGGATCACCATCGCCTTGAAGGTGAACGGCGGATCCTCGGATTGGCCGAGGCGCGAATAGGAAAAGATGCCGGCGATCGCGACGACCAGCATCAGGTACAGCACCAGGGTGCGGTTGCCGAGCGCCCATTCGGACAGGTTGAAGCGGCTCATCGGCAGGCGGTTCCGTGGCGGCGCGCGGGGGCGTGGTGGACCGGGTCGGGACCGATGATGCCGCGCATCGCGGCGGCGCGACGACGGCCAGGCAGCCACGCGCACGCGCAGGCCGCAGCGGACCTGCGAACACAGGGGGCCCGCGACGTCACGGCGTCGTCGCCGTGTCCGACAGCGGCGCCAGCGGCACCGGGCGATTGTCGCGATCCACCGGGGTCACGACCTGGCCGTCGCGCAGCAGATGCCCGCCCGCGGCGACGACCAGCGCATCGGCCGTCAGGCCCTCGCGGACCGGCACTGTCCGCGCGCCATAGGCGCCGACCGAGACCGGGGTCGCCACGACGGCGCGGCGCTGCGGATCGACGACCCACACCGACTTGCCGCCGTCGGCGCCGGGCTGGATCGCCGACAGCGGCAGCGACATCGGCTCGGCGCCATCGCCGGCGAGATACACCCGAGCGCTCTGGCCGAGTTCGACCGCGGCGTCGCCGGGCAGGTCGAGGGCGACCCGCGCGGCATAGGTGCGCGCCTGCGGATCGGCGGCGGCCGCGATCTCGCTGATGCGGCCTTCGAACTGCGTGCCGGGCCGGTTCCACAGCTCGACTCGCGCGGTCTGGCCGACCCGGAAGCCCGCGATCCGCGATTCCGGCAGCGCGATCGCGACCTCGCGTCCGGCATCGCCGGCGAGCGTGAAGATCGGCTGGCCGGCGGCCACGACTTCGCCCGCTTCGGCCTGGCGATTGGCGATCACCCCGTCGCGCGGCGCGCGCAGCTGGGTGTAGCCGGCCTGGTTGCGCGCGACGTCGGTCTGCGCCCGCGCGGCGCGCACCTGCGCCTCGGCGGCCTTGTAGGCGGCGTCCTGCTGGTCCATCTGCGAGCGGCTGACCAGCTGCTCGTCGACGAGCGTCGCGTAGCGCGCGCGATCGGTGCGGGCGCGGGCGTACTCGGCTTCCGCCGACGCCAGCTGGGCCTGCGCGGACTGCGCCTGCAACCGCAGGTCGCCGGGATCGATCTCGGCCAGCACCTGGCCGCGGGTCACGTGCTCGCCCGCGTCGACCAGGCGGCGTACGAGGCGGCCGCCGACCTGGAACGACAGCGGGCTTTCCTCGCGCGCGCGGATCTCACCGGCGTAGGCGCCGACGCCGTCGTTGGCGAGGTCGCCCGGCCGCACGACGAGCACGGGCTGTGCGGTGTCGGGCACCGGCGCCCCGTCGCCGCAGGCCGCGAGCACGAGCGCAGCGAGCACCGCGGTCGCGCGCAGCCGCGCCGGGGCAAAAGAAGAAGAGGAATGGGTCATGGGCATCGCGTTCACGCGCAGCATTCCGGAAGTCGGGGATTAATGTACTGGCGCGTATCGTATATTTATAGAACCCGTTGGTATAGTATTCCGCGATGTCCACACCTGCCCGCGCCACCGACGATTCCGCCTCCGACCCCCGTCCTGCGGCAGGTCCTGGCCGTCCCAAGGACCTGGCCAAGCGCGCGGCAATCCTCGAAGCCGCCGAGCGGATGTTCCTGCAGCAGGGCTATGAAGGCGTCAGCATGGACCAGATCGCGGCCGAGGCCGGCGTCTCCAAGCTGACGGTCTACAGCCACTTCGGCGACAAGGACACGCTGTTCACGGCCGCCGCCGCCGCGTACTGCGAGCAGCAGATGCCGGCCTCGGTATTCGAGCCCGCGCCCGACACACCGGTGCGCCAGCGCCTGCTGGAAGTCGCCGATGCGTTCTTCACGATGATCAGCGCGCCGGAGGCCGTCGCCGGCCACCGCCTGCTGTGCACGCCGCAGATGGTCGAGAAGCGCCTCGCCCAGCGCTTCTGGGAAGGCGGTCCGTTGCGCGTGCAGGCCGAGTTCGCGGCACTGCTGCAGCGGCGCATCGAGCATGGCGACCTGGACATCGACGATCCCGCCGTCGCCGCCGCCCAGTTCTTCGTGCTGGTCAAGGGCGACCTCCACCAGCGCATGGTCTTCGACTGCGACGCCGATGCGGACCGCTGCGCCGAGCTCCGGCGCGCGCACCTGGAGGCGTCGGTCGACATGTTCCTGCGCGCCTACGGGCGCGAGCGCTGAGCCGGCCCGCCGCCGCATGACCGCCTGCCGCGTGGTGCCAGCAGTCTCGATGACTTCCGGCACTGCGTCGCACCCGCCACCCCCGCGATGATGACCCCAGGCCCGCGCCCGCTAGAATTGCGCGCTGGTAGACAGGAACCGACGAGATGACGATCGATTACGCCAAGGCCCGCGAGGCGATGGTGGAACAACAGGTCCGGCCGTGGGACGTGCTGGACATCCGCGTGCTCGACACGATCGCGCGCATTCCGCGCGAGGCCTTTGTTGCCGAGACGCGGCGCGCGCTGGCGTATACCGACATCGAGCTGCCGATCGGCCATGGCGAAAGCATGCTCAAGCCGGTCGTGGAAGGCCGCGCGCTGCAGGCGCTGGAGCTGACCCCGGGCGACGAGGTGCTGCAGATCGGCACCGGCAGCGGTTATCTCGCCGCGTGCCTCGCCAGCCTGGCGCGCGACGTCGTCACCCTCGAACGCCACGCCGACCTCGCCGATGCCGCGCGCGACCGGCTGCAGGCGCAGGCGATCGGCAACGTGCAGGTCATCGCCGCCGACGCGCTCGCCTGGACCACCGACCGCCGCTTCGACGCGATCTGCGTCTGCGCCGCGGCCGACGTCATCCCCACGCGGTTCGTCGAATGGCTCCGCCCCGGCGGTCGCATGTTCATCGTCCGTGGCCGTGCGCCCGCGATGGAAGCGGTGCGCGTGCGCCGCGACGGCGACGACGTCAACGCACCGCGCGTCGAATCGTTGTTCGAGACCGGACTGGCGTATCTCGCCGGCGCCGCGCCCGTGCCGCAGTTCTCCCTCTGATCGATCGAAGGATTCCCCGATGTTCCGCCGCCCCCTGTTCCTGTCGCTCGCACTGGCGCTGACCTCCAGCCCGCTGCTCGCCGCCGATCTCGTCCAGACCTACGAGCTGGCCCGCACCAACGATCCGACGCTGTCGATCGCCGAGTCGCAGCGCCTCGCGACCCGCGAAGGCGCGGTCCAGGCGCGTGGCGCGCTGCTGCCGCAGATCAACGGCAGCGCCTCGCTGACCGAGAGCCGCGTCGCCGGCTTTTCGGGCAGCAGTCGCACCCGCAGCTACGGCATCAACGCCGGCCAGGTGCTGTTCGACTGGAGCCAGGTCGCAACCTTGCGCTCGCAGCGCGCGCTGAGCACCGCGGCGGACTTCCAGCTCGACGCCGATAACGACACGCTGATCACCCGCACCGCCGCGGCGTACTTCGACGTGCTGGTCGCGACCGAGACGCTGGCCGCCGCCGAGGCCGCAGAAGCCGCGTTCAAGCGCCAGTTCGATTTCGCCGACAAGCGCCTCGAAGTCGGCCTGGCGCCGATCACCGACGTGCACGAAGCGCGCGCCCAGTACGACAGCGCCCGCGCCAACACGATCGTCCAGCGCAACGCGCTGCAGGATTCCTACCAGGCGCTGGCCGAGATCACCGGTGCGCCGATCACCGACCTGCGCGGCCTGCCCGACGACTTCACCCCGGAGCTGCCGCAGGGCCGCGACGCCGAAGCCTGGGTCGCGACCGCGCTGGACCAGAATCCGCAGCTCAAGGCCCTGGAATACCAGGTCGAATCGGCCGGCTACAACGTGACCGCGGCGAAGTCCGGGCACCTGCCGACCCTCGACCTCGGCGCGAGCTACGGCCGCAGCGACAGCTGGGGCGAGACCAACCAGGGCTCGCTGGGTCGTGAGGGCGAAACCAACAGCATCGGCCTGACGCTGACCGTGCCGATCTTCAGCGGCGGCATCACCCAGTCCCGCGTGCGCCAGTCGATCGCCCAGCGCGACATCACCGCCGACCAGTACGAGGCGCAGCGCCGCGCGATCGAGCGCAACACGCGCAGCGCCTACCAGAACCTGGTCGCCGGCATCACCGAGGTCGAAGCGCGCCGTCTGGCGCTGGTGTCCGCGAACGCCGCCTACGAGGCCTCGCAGGTCGGCCTGGAAGTCGGCACGCGCACCGTCATCGACGTGCTGATCAACCAGCAGAACCTGTTCTCCGCGCGCCAGCAGTACGCGTTCGCGAAGTACAACTTCCTGCAGAGCCGGCTGTTGCTCGAGCAGGCCGCGGGCACGCTGGACATCGCCAACCTGCAGGACATCAACCGGCAGCTGACGGTCGACGTCAACAGCGTCGGCGCGTCCACCGGCACCGGCGCGGCCAACCCGCCGCAGTAACCGGAACCGCAGGTCAGACAGCGAACGGCGCGGATCGGATCCGCGCCGTTTTCGTATCCGGTACCGGCAGGTCGGGTTCGACCAGCGCGAGCGTGCGTCCCAGAGCACCGCGCCCGGCGGCCACCAGCGCGCGTCCGGCCTCCCCCATCGCGCGTCGGGCGTCGTCATCGGCCAGCAGCTCGGCCAGTGCGGCGTGCACGCCGTCGGCGTCGGCGCAGATGCGCACCGCGCCGGCCTGCTTGAGCTGGCGCGCGATGTCGGTGAAGTTCTGCAGATGCGGGCCGGTCACCGGCGCAGTGCCGACCGCGGCCGGTTCCAGCAGGTTGTGGCCACCGATGTCCTGCAGGCTGCCGCCGACGAAGGCGGCATCGGCGCAGGCGTAGAACGCGCCCAGCTCGCCGAGCGTGTCGAGCACGAAGACGTCGTCGCCCGCGTCCGGCCAGTGGGTCAGCGCCCGCGTGGCGACGCGCCAGCCAGCATCGACGCCGAGCTGGGCGACGGCGCGGAAGCGCTCGGGATGCCGCGGCGCCCACAACAGCAGCAGGTCCGGCCAGCGCTGGCGCAGGCGCCGGTGGATGTCGACGACCGCAGCTTCCTCGTCGGGATGGGTGCTCGCCGCGATCCACGTCGGCCGCACGCCGGCGTTGCCGCGGAACGCCTCGACCAGCGCGTCGACCGCGGCCTGGTCGACGGCGATGTCGTACTTCAGATTGCCGGTGTGCAGCACGGCCTCGCGCAGCGCGCCCAGTTTCACGAAGCGCTTGCCGTCGTCGGACGACTGGGTCGCGACCCGGCGCACGGTGCGCAGCGCGCGTCCGACCAGCGGCCGCAGCACGCGGTAGCCGCGCAGCGATCGCGCCGACAGGCGCGCGTTGACGATGTAGGTCGGCACGCCCGCATCGCGGCAGCAGAACAACAGGTTCGGCCACAGCTCGGTCTCGACGATCAACCCGACCTGCGGCCGGTACTGGGCGAGAAACCGTCGCACCGCGCCGCTGAGGTCGTAGGGCAGATACACGTGTTCGACGCGCTCGCCCCACAGGGCGGCGACGCGCGCCGAGCCGGTCGGCGTGATCGTCGTCACCAGCAGGCGCCGCGCGGGATCGCGTTCCAGCAGCGCGTTGATCAGCGGCGCCGCGGCATTGACCTCGCCGACCGAGACCGCGTGCACCCACACCGGAGCGGGCAACGGCGCCGCGCGATAGACGCCGTAGCGCTCGTTCCAGCGCTGGAAATACGCCGGCTGGCGGAAACCGCGCCAGATCAGGTGGTAGACCGTGATCGGCACCAGCACGTAGAGCAGCGCCGAATAGAGGCCGCGCAGCAGTCGTTCTGTGGGGTCGGCAGCCATCCGCACAGGATAGCGGAAGGGTCGTCGGCGGGCGGCTGTGCCGCACGTCGAGCCCACACGTGGAAGGACCGCGACGCACCACCTTCTACAATGGCCCGATGTCGACGCCATCGCCCGTATCGCCCCGCCCGCCGCTCGGCCCCCGTCACTGGCCGACCTGGCTGGGCATCGGCCTGATGGCGCTGGCTGCGCGGATCCCGTGGCCGCTGCAGCGCGCGCTGGGGCGCGTCATCGGCGGCGTCATGCGCCGCGTGCTCGGCAGCCGGCGCCGCATCGCCGCGCGCAACCTGGCGCTGTGTTTCCCGGAACTCGACGACGCCGCGCGCGAGGCGCTGCTGCGTGCGCACTTCACGTCGCTCGGCATCGGCCTGTTCGAGTTCGCGCGCGCCTGGTGGGGCTCGATCGCGCCGCTGCGGCGCGGGCTGGTGGTCGAGGGCGTCGAGCACATCGAAGCCGTCCAGAAGAGCGGACGCGGCGTCATCGTCGTGTCCGGCCACTTCACCACGCTCGAGGTCTGTGGCCGGCTGATGTGCGACTACGTGCCCCTGGCCGGCATGTACCGGCCGCACACGCAGCCTGCGATGGAGTGGGCGGTGCGCCGCGGTCGCGCGCGTTATGCCGCTGCGATGTTCCCCAAGCGCGACGTGCGCGGCGTGGTGCGCCATCTCAAGCGCGGCGGCCTGCTGTGGTACGCGCCCGACCAGGATCCGAGCGGCGGCGATGCGGTCTACGTGCCGTTCTTCGGCCGGCCCGCGCACAGCCTGACTTCGACCCACCAGCTGGCGCGGATGTCCGGCGCCGCGGTCGTGCTGTACCAGCATCGCCGCCGCGACGACGGCGGCTACACGCTGACGCTGTGGCCCGCGCCGGCGCCGTATCCCAGCGACGATGCGACCGCCGATACCGCCGCCGTCATGGCCGGCGTCGAGACCATGGTCCGCGCCGCGCCCGCGCAGTACCTGTGGATCCACCGGCGCTTCAAGCGCCAGCCCGAAGGCGGGTCGCTGTACTGACGCGTGGTTGGACGCGCGGCGTGCGGTGCAGACGTGGGAGGCGGGTCGTTCGCGATACCGCGAGACCGCAATACGGACCCGCGTGTTCGAGGGTGCCCGGTCAGCGCGTCTGCCCTGAGCCACATGACCGGTTGAAGATCCGGCGCGTCTCGCGCGAGTGGCGCTCCTGCACGTGCGCCATTCGGCAGACATCGCCCGGTTGCAAGAGCGCGCCTGCGCGCGAACCCGAGGCGATCAGCGGATCACCGCCGCATCGCGCTTGCGGGATCGACACGTGATGCGGCGACTCGACCGGTCCGAGGGCCCTAAGACGCCACAGCGCCCGGCGGCCGCGTCCCCGCCTGCAAGCCGGGCTCCGTGTCGGGCGTCGCACGCGCCAGCAGGGTGCCGGCGAACAGGGCCGACAGCAGCAGCGTGAAACCACCCCAGAACGTCGAATAGAACGCCAGGTGCGTGTTGAGCGGGAACACCGTGACCGCCAGCGCCAGCATCGCCGGTCGCGCCTGCTCGCGTGCGAGCGGACTGGCGAAGCGCCACGCGCGCCAGGCCAGCGCGACGCCGGACAGCCACAGCAGCAGCCCGATCACGCCGGTTTCGCTGAGCACCTCGAGCACGATCTGATGGGCGTGGAACGCCGGGCCGTCGCCCCAGGCGGCCACCCGGCCCGCGTGCGGGTCGCAGGCCGGAAACGCCTCGCGGAACCCGCGCGCGCCGACGCCGTTGACCGGATGCTCGCGCGCCATGCACAGCGCCGCGCCCCAGATCCGGGTGCGGCCCGACAGCGCACTGTCGACCCCGTCCTGGTCGGCCGACAGGCCCATCGCGGTCCGCTCGACACGGTCGCGCACCTGCGGCGACAGCAGCGCAGCCGCGATGGCGATCGCCACGCCGACGGCGAAGACCGCGAGCAGCTTCTTCCAGCCCAGCAGGCGCCAGCCCGAGAACAGCAGCACCAGGCCGTAGGTCAGCCACGACGCGCGCGAGCCGGCGAAGAGCAGCACGATGCCCACGGCCGCGGCGACGACCAGCCAGCCGGTCGTGCCGAAGCGGCGACCCGCCGCATACAGCGCGAACGGCGACAGGCTGGCGAGCACGACGCCGAGCTTGAGGTTGCACGGCCCCAGCACGCCGCCGAGCCGGTCCGCCAGCGCCAGTTGCTCCAGCGAGCACATCGGCCGGTCGCTGATCAGCTGCTTGAGCTGGTCGATGCCGAAGAACAGCGGGCTGGTGCCGAAGAACACTTCGGCCAGGCCGTCGAGCGTCCACACGCAGACGATGATCGCGAGCCCACCGAGGGTAATGCGCCGCCCGCGCGGCTCGGCGACGGCCGACGCGACCAGCCACAGGAACGGCAGGTAGCGCAGATCAACCAGGGCCTCGCGCAGCGCGCGTCCGGTGTCCACCGCATCGATCGCGGAGATCAGCTGCGGCAGCCAGTAGGCGAAGAACAGCACGCTGGTCAGCGCCCACGCCGGCGCGCTCAGCAGCTGCGCGCCGCCGCGGAAGCGCGCGACCAGCAGGTGCACGATGGCCGCGAGCGCGCCGAGCACCATCACGCCTTCGGCGTACCCCGGCGCGGGCCACAGGATCACGAAGGCCAGAACCCAGTGCGGGGCCCAGCGCCAGCCCACCGGCCGGCGGATCGGCGCGAGCCGCTCAGTTGTCGTCGTGGAGTTCGTCATAGACCGCCAGCGTAGCGTCCTGCATTGCGCGCAGGGTGTAGGGAACCGGCATCGCCGTGCCGGGCGGGAACGCGAGCAGGCGGCGCGCGGCATCGGCGAGCGCGGTCGCGTCGAACGGTGGCACGGCGCCGTCGGGCTGCAGTTCGGCCAGCAGCTCGCCGACCCCGCCATGCGCCCAGCCCAGCACCCGCCGCCCGCTCGACAGCGCCTCGACGACGGTGCGCCCGAAGGCCTCGGGCTTGCGCGAGAGCTGCAGCACCAGGTCGCTGGCCGCGTAGGCGCCGGCGATGTCGCGGATGGCCGGCGTGATCGCCAGCGCATCGGCGACCCCGGCCTGCGCCGCGTCGCGTTCGAGTTCGGCGATGTAGGCCGCGCGGCCGGGCTCGCGCGCGCCGGGCATCCACAGTCGCGCATCGCGACCGTCGCGGCGCAGCGCCGCGAGCAGCGCGATCGCATCGCCGTGGCCTTTCAGGCGCGTGCCGCGGCCGGGCAGCAGCAGCAGCGGGCCGTCGCCGGCGAGCTGCGGATGCCGCGCGGCGACCGCGGCACGCGCGGCGGTGTCGGGGTGCATCGTCGACGGAAACTGCGCGGGATCGATGCCGCGCGGGATCACCCGCAACCGCTCGGGCGCGGTCGCCGGGTAATGCGCCAGCAGGTAGTCGCGCACCGTGCGCGACACGCAGATCACCCGCTCGCCGCGCGCCATAATCGCGCTGTAGCGCGACGGCGAATTGAGCCCGTGCATCGTCGTGACGAAGCGCGGCCGGTGCGCGGCCGGCAGGCTGCGAAGGGCCAGCCAGCCCAGCCATGCCGGCAACCGCGAGCGCGCATGCACGATGTCGACGCGCGCCGCCTGGAACAGCGCGCGCAGCGTGCGCACGTGGCGCAGCGTGCGCAGCGATTTGCGGCCGATGTCGAAGGTGACGTGCTCGGCGCCGGTCGCGCTCAGCTCGGGCAGCAGGCGGCCGCCGGCGGAGACGACGATGGCCCGGTGGCCGGCAGCGACCAGGGCGCCGGCGATCTCGATCGTGGAGCGTTCGACGCCGCCCGACGACAGCGCCGGCAGCAGCTGGACGACGGTCAGCGGACGGCGCATGCGTCCTCCGCCGGCACGCGGCCCATCGTCAGTCGACGAGGACGAAGTGCGTCCCGCAGTACGGGCAATCCGCCTCACCGCCGTCGGCCTCGATCGGCAGGTAGACGCGCGGATGCGAATTCCACAGCCCCATCGACGGCAGCGGGCAGCTCAGGGGCAGCTCGGCGCGGCGCACGTCATGGCGCTGCTGGGCATTGGCTTGCGTCGGCGGGACGGTAGCTGCGGTCATGACGGCAGGATCGGCGATCGTGGGGACGCGTCATTCTAGCGCGCGATGCCCGGACGGGCTCAGCGCGCCAGCGTCAGCAGCAGGAGATCGGCAGCGGCGGCACCTGCCGCGCGGATGCGGCCCGGGCCGGCGACGTCGCGCCAGCCGAACGCGTCGCCGGCGCGACACGTCCGGCCGTCGATGTCGACGACGCCGTCGAGCACCTGCAGCCACCCGTCGCGGTCCACCTGCCCGTCGACACCGACGTCCGTTCCCGGCGCGAGCCGGGCGCGCCGCAGCGTCGCCGGCAACCGCAGCGGCAGCCCGCCCTCGCTGCCGTCCGGGGATGCCAGCACCTGCCAGCCCCCGGCGTCCGCCTCCGGCGACATGGCCGCCGCCATCGACTGCGGAGCGAGATTCACCCGCGCCGGCTGCAGCCACAGCTGCAGGACGCGCACCGGCGCATCCGACGCCGCATTGGCGATGCGCTGGTCGGCGCCATGGCCGGCGGCGAGCAGATGGCAGGAGCCCGCCGGCAGGGTCTGCGCGCCGACCACGTCGTCCTCGTGCCGCAGCGCGCCGTCGAGCACCAGGGTCAGGATTTCCATGTTGGCGCGACGCTGCGGCGGCAGGGCCACGCCCGCGGCCAGGCGATCCTCGTTGCAGACGCGCAACGCGCCGAAGCCGGTCCACTCCGGATCGAAGGCGTCGCCGAACGAGAATGCATGGCGGCTGTCGCGGCCGTCGGCGGTGGTGCGACCGCGCTGGTCGCCGGGACGCTGGAACTGCATCGTGAACCTCACAACTGCCGGGTCCGGGCCCGGTCCAAACGACACCGGCGCGCCATCGCTGGCGCGCCGGACGAAAAAACCGCACGCAAGCCGCGTGCGGTGCCGCGATGTTACTGGGCCGCAGCCGGCGCCGCCGCGTCCTCGGCGACGACCGCCTCGGTCGTGATCCGCAGCTCGACCTCGTCGCTGACGTTGGGCGCGTACGCACCGACGCCGAAGTCGCTGCGCTTGATCTGGGCCACCGCGTCGAAGCCGGCCGCGGCGCGCTTGGCCATCGGCTGCTCGGCGAACTTGTTGATCGTCACGTCCAGCACGACCGGCTTGGTGATGTCCTTGATCGTCAGGTCGCCGGTCACCTTGAGCTTGTTGCCGCCGGCGCTTTCGACCGCCGTGCTCTTGAACGTCGCGTTCGGGAACTGCGCGGCATCGAAGAAGTCGGCGCTGCGCAGATGCTCGTCGAAATCGCCGACGTGCGAGTTCAGGCCGGCCAGCGGCAGCGTGACCTCGACCGACGAGGCGGCGACGTCCTCGGCGTTGTAGACGATCCGGCCGTCGACCTGGCCGAAATGCGCGACCGGATGCGAGAAGCCGAAATGGCTCCACTGCGCGATGACGTCGGTGTGCTGCGGATCGATGACGTAGGTGCCGGAGATGCCGGTGACGGTCTCGGCGTTGTCGGCGGTGGCGCTGGTGTCGGCGGGCGCTGCGGTGGTCGGCGCGGCGACGGCGGCGGTACCGGCCGCGGTGTCGGTGGCGGGCGCGTCCTGGTCGGCGCAGGCGGCGAGCGCGAGCGCGGCGGCCAGGGGCAGCAGCAGGAACTGGGTGGTGCGCATGTTGGAATCCTCGGAAACGTGGGGCGGCGGGAAGGGAACGACGTGGTGCGGCGCCACGGGCGACGCGCGACAGGCGCGCCCGGGGGCGCTTATTCGATGCGCGCGGCCTCGTCGAACGGCAGGCGCGGCGAGCGCGGGAAGATCGTCGACGGATCGCCCGTGCCCAGGTTGACCAGGAAGTTCGACTTGATCGCGGTACCGGCGAAGAACGCGGCGTCGACCTTGGCGTTGTCGAAGCCCGACATCGCGCCGGTGTCGAGGCCCAGCGCGCGCGCGGCCAGGATCAGGTACGCGCCCTGCAGGCTGCCGTTGCGGAATGCCGGCACGTGTCGGTCCTCGCGCGGGCCGTCGAACCAGCTCTTGGCATCGGTGTGCGGGAACAGGAACGGCAGCTTCTCGTGGAAATCCTCGTCGAACCCGACGATGACGATCACCGGCGCGGACATCGTCTTCTCGTAGTTGCCTTCGCTCAGCGCGGGACCGAGCTTGGCTTTCGCCTCGGCCGACTTCACGAACACGAAACGCGCGGGCGACGAATTGGCCGAGGTCGGCGCGAACTTCAGCAGGTCGTAGAGCCGGTGCAGGGTCTCGTCGCTGATCTCGCCGCTGAACCCGTTGTAGGTGCGCGCGGTGCGGAACAGCTGGTCGAGCGCGGCATCGGACAGGACTTCGGACATCGGGGCACCTCGATCAGAATCGGCTGAACAGAGCGGCAGTGTAGAGTCCCCGGGCGCCGGCTCGCAGGGTCGTGCCGGAACGGAGGGTCACACACGTGGAACACGATCGCCCGCCGGGGCCGGCCGCGTCGCGGATCTGGGCACTCAGCGACGGCCGCGCCGGCAACGCCCGCCAGGCCGAAGCACTGGCCGCGGCATTGCAGCCGGACGCGGTCGAGGCCCTGCATCTGCAGCCGCGCGCGCCATGGCGCTGGTGCGCGCCGCGGCGGCTGCCGGGCAGCGCGCGGGCCTTCGGCCCCGCATTCGCGCGGCGTCTCGCGGAGGCGCCCGCACTGGCGATCGGTTGCGGCCGCCAGGCCGCGCTGGCGACGCGCCTCGCGGGCGCGCACGGCGCACGCACGGTGCAGATCCTGGATCCGCGGCTCGATCCGTCCCATTGGGATCTCGTCGTCGTGCCGGAGCACGACGCCCTGCGCGGCGCCAATGTCATCACCCTGCTCGGCAGCCTGCATCCGGTCGACGACGCCTGGCTGGCCGCCGGACGCGCGGCGTTCCCGGCGTTCGGGCGACTCCCCGGCCCGCGCACCGCCGTGCTGCTGGGCGGCGCGTCGCGCCACGGGCGTTTCGATGCCGGCGCGTTCGACGCCTTCGCCACGCAGCTCGACGCCCTGCGCGCGGAGACCGGCGGCAGCCTGCTGCTGGTCGCATCGCGGCGCACGCCCGACGCAATCCGCACCCGGCTGCGGGCGCGCTTTCCCGCGGACGCCGACCACGTGTGGGCCGGCGATGCCGACGGGGCCAATCCCTACGCCGGCGTACTCGGCTGGGCCGATCGCATCGTCTGCTCGCCCGACTCGGTCAACATGCTGTCGGAAGCCTGCGCGACCCGCGCACCGGTGCAGGTGTTCGCGCCGGACCGCATCGACGGCGCGCCGCGCCGCTTCGTCGACGCCCTGCTCGGCCGCGATCGCATCACGGTGCTGGGGATGTCGATCGCCACGACGACCGTCACCCCGCTGCGCGAGACCACGCGCGTCGCCGAGGCCGTGCGCACCCGGCTCCACCTGCCGCGCTGATCTCAGGCCAGGGCCAGCAGGTCGTCGAAGCGGTCGATGACCGCGAGCGCACCGCAACCGTGCAGATCGAAGCTGCGCCGGTAGCCGTACGACACCAGCACCAGCGGCGCACCCGCCGCATTCGCCGCGCCGGCATCGGTCGCGGAATCGCCAACCATCAGGCAGCGCGACACCGGCACGTGGAAATGCGCGGCCAGATGCGTCAACGGCAGCGGGTGCGGCTTGCGTTCGGCCACCGTGCCGGCGCCGACCACGGCCTCGAAACGACCGGCGATTCCCATCGCCGCGAGCAGTGGCGCGACGAAGCGCTCGGGCTTGTTGGTGCACACCGCCATGCGCACCCCGCGCGCCTGCAGCGCCTGCAAGGTCTCCGCGACGCCGGGATAGAGCTGCGGCGCGAGCAGCAGGCAATCCGCGTAATGCACCATGAAACGCGGCATGACCGCATCCGAGGTCAAGCTGCTGCCGGCATGCTGCAGCGCCTGCGTGATCAGCTGCCCGGCGCCATCGCCGATCCAGCTGCGCACCGTCGCCTCGTCGACGCGCGCGAGATCGAGCTCGGCCAGCATGCGGTTGACCGCCTCGGCGATGTCGGCCGCGCTGTCGACCAGCGTCCCGTCGAGATCGAACAGGACGACGGGCCAAGGATAGTCGGCGGCGGAAGAAGCGATGGGCATCGGGCGGCATCCGGTGAAGCGGGTCGGCATTGTGCGGCATCCGGTGTCGACGCCCTGCGCAGCGGCGGCGTGCAACAGAGCGTTGGCGGTGCGCGTATTCCGTCGACGCGGCGTGGCCTCTATCCTCGTCGACCCGGCGGACGCCCGCGTCCGCGCCGTGCAGGAATGCTCCGATGCCCGTCACCCGCCACACGTCGACCGTGTCCAACGACGCGCCCCGCCTGCTGCGCACGCTGTGCAACCACTGGCGCCACAAGTTCGAGATCCGCCGCGACAGCGACACGCACGCGTTCATCCCGTTCGCCGGCGACGCCGCAGGCGCGGACTTCAACGTTGACGGCGACTCCCTGCGCATCACCTTGCAGCAGCCGAACGCGGAAGACAGCGCGCGCTACCAGCAGGTCATCGAGAACCATCTGCAGCGGTTTGCGCGGGATGAGACGCTGGTGTTCGAGTGGACGGCAGGCTGAGGATGCCGGCTTTGGCGCTCTTTGCCTGGGCTGAGCGCCAACTTTAGCTCTTGGCTCCATCTTTTAGCTTTTAGCTTGTGGCTCCGGCTCCGGCTCCGGCTTCGGTATTTGATCTTCCGAGCCGTAAAGCGAGCCGAGCACCGGAGGCTGGCGCGGCCGAAGACGCGCCCTTGTCTGAGCGAAGCGAGTTTGGGCGCCGTGCCGCGTCAGGCGAGGAGCGCAGGGGACCGATGCGGCTTCATCGCATCGGCGAGTGTCCGGCGACAGGACTTTTTGGTTCCTTTTTGGTCCTTCAAAAAGGAACTCGCACGCGCAAGCGGGCGAAAGCCTTGCAATTGATTTCGCTCTGTTCTTTCCCTGCCGACGCGCGAGTGCAACTGACTCGCGAAGAACAGAGCTTCCGCGCTGTTCGCGCGGCTTACTTTTGTCTTGTCAAAAGTAAGCAAAACCGCCGTCGCCGGACACGAGCCGACGCGGCTGCGCCGCGCCGGTTCCCTGCGCTTCTCGAACGACAGGGCACGGCGCCCAAACTCGCTGCGCTCAGACACGGGCGCCTCTTCGGCCCTGCCGTCCTGCGATGCTCGGCTCGCTTTACGGCTCGATAAAGCCAGGAGCAGCGCAACAGCCAGAGCCAGAGCCAGAGCAAAGCGGGAGCATGGGCACGGGCACGAGAAGTTCCGAAGTCGCCAGGATTGTCCGAGAGCAGCCTCGTGCAGACACGCGTCGGACCAACACCTCAGCCGCCCCCCGACTCCCCACCAAACAGCCCCACCTGCATCGGCAACTCTTCCCGCTCGCGGAAGCCCCCGATCCCGACCCCCACCAGCCGATAGCGCGTCGATGCCGGCAACGCGACACGCTCGCGCAACGCCAGTGCGATCCGCGTCAGCTCGTCCTGCGACGACGGCGGCGCGTCCGGCGTGAAGCTGCGCGTGAGGATGCGGAACTGCGAGGTCTTGAGTTTGAGCACGACGGTGCGGCCGATGCGCTCGGTCTTGCGCGTCGCCGCCCAGGTCTTCTCCGCGAGCCGTTCGATCATCGGATCCAGCGCTTCCAGCGGCAGATCGCTTTCGAACGTGTCTTCCGAGGAGATCGACTGCACCGGCTGGTCCGGCTCGACCGCGCGCTCGTCGATGCCGCGCGCACGCTGGTACAGGCGCGCGCCGAAGGTGCCGAAGCGCAGCTCCAGTTCCTCGCGCGCGAGGCCGCGCAGGTCGCCGACGGTGGCGATGCCGAGGTCGGCCAGCTTCTTTTCCATGACCTTGCCGACGCCCGGAATCAGACCGACCTTCAAGGGCATCAGGAATGCATCGACCTGCGACGGCTTGACCACGAACACGCCATCGGGCTTGTTCCAGTCGGAGGCGATCTTGGCGAGGAACTTGTTCGGCGCGACACCCGCCGACGCCGTCAGCCGGGTCGCCTCGCGGATCTGCGCGCGGATCGTCTCCGCCGTCGCGGTCGCGCTCGGCGATGGAATCTTCGGCGTCGTCACGTCGAGATAGGCCTCGTCCAGCGACAGCGGCTGCACGAGGTCGGTGTGCTGCAGGAAAATCTCGCGCACCTGGCGCGACACCGCCTTGTAGCGCGCGAAATCCGGCGGCACGAAGACCGCGTCCGGACACAGCCGCTCCGCCGTCACCGCCGGCATCGCCGAGCGCACGCCGAACGGCCGCGCCTCGTAGGACGCCGCGCACACCACCGAGCGCGCACCGCGCCACGCGACGACGACCGGTCGTCCGCGCAGCGACGGATCGTCACGCTGCTCGACCGAGGCGTAGAACGCGTCCATATCGATGTGGAGGATCTTGCGCACCGGCGTCATTATCGCCGCCCCGGTCGCAGCGCAGGCGACACCGCCCCGCGCACGTTCATGTGCCTGCGTCAGGCGATGCACGCGCGGTGCACGACGCCACGGCGTGGCGCGTCACGCCTGCGCCGCGTCCCCGACCGACAGCCGCACGATGGCGACGGTGCCGTCGTCGGGATCGGGCGTGATCGAGAACCCGAGCTGGCGGCACATCGCCAGCATCGTCGTGTTCTCGCGCAGCACCTGGCCTTCGACGGTGTTCAGGCCCTGCCAGCGCGCGTACTCGAGCATGATCCGCATCAGGCGCCAGCCCAGGCCCGCGCCCTTGAGGTCGGAGCGCACCATGATCCCGTACTCGCCGGTGTCGTAGTTGGCGTCCGCCAGCAGCCGCACCGCGCCGAGCATCTCGCCGGTCTCGGGATCGAGTGCCGCGAGGGCGATCGAGCGCGCGTAGTCGAGCTGGGTCAGGCGCGCGATGAATTCGTGGCTGAAGTGCCGCACCGCGCTGAAGAAACGCAGCCGCAGATCCTCGGTGCTGACCTTCTCGAAGAACGTGCGGAACAGCGCCTCGTCCTCGGGCCGCACCGGGCGGACGAACGCGGTCTTGCCGCTCGCCAGCGTGATCGTGCGCTCCCATTCGGTCGGATACGGGAAGATCGCGAACCGCGGATGGCCGCGGCCCTTGTGCAGGGCCCGCGACGGCGCGATCGCGACACGCGCATCGAGTGCAATGACACCGTCGGCGTCGGCCAGCAGCGGATTGACGTCGAGTGTGCGGACCTGCGGGATATCGGCCGCCAGCTGCGCCAGTTTCACCAGCAGCAGCGCGACCGCGCGCTCGTCGGCGGCGGGCACGTCGCGGTAGGACTTGAGGATGCGCGAGACCCGGGTGCGGCCGATCAGCTCGTGGGCCAGGCGCAGGTCCAGCGGCGGCAGCGCCAGCGCCTTGTCGTCGATGACCTCGACCGCGTTGCCGCCGCGGCCGAACACGAGGACCGGGCCGAAGGTCGGATCGTCGGCGATGCCGGCGATCAGCTCGCGCGCCTTGGCGCGTGCCACCATCGGATGCACGGTCAGGCCGTCGATGCGCGCATCGGGGCGCGCCTCGCGCGTGCGGCGCAGCAGCGCCGTCGCGGCGTCGCGCACCGCCTCCGCGCTGCCGAGATTCAGGCGGATGCCGTCGACGTCGGAGCGGTGGGGAATGTCGGGGGAACTGATCTTCAGCACGACCGCCTCGCCGCGTGCGAGCAGCGGCGCGGCGGCCGCGACCGCCGCCTCGACATCGTCGGCATGCCGGGCATCGGCGATCGGAATGCCGTAGGCGGCGAACAGGGCGGCGATGTCGGCGGGTTCGAGCCAGGTGCGTCCGCGCGCCAGCGCCGCGTCGACGATGGCGCGGCCCGCGTCGGCATCGACGACGAAATCGGCAGGCAGGCTGGGCGGGGTCTCCATCAGCGCGGTCTGCGCCTCGTGGTGCCGCACCAGGTACATGAAGCCGCGCACCGCGTCGGCCTCGCTGGCGTAGGTGGGAATGCCCGCGCCGCTGAGGGTGGCGACCGCATCGGCGTCGTTGCCGAGCCAGACCGCGAACACCGGCTTGCGCGCGATCTCCCGCGGCAACGCGCGCAGGGCACCGACGACGGCCTCGGCGGTTTCGCGCGCATCCGACAGCACCGTCGGCACCTGCATCACCAGCACCGCATCGTTGTCGCGGTCGCGCATCAGCGCATCGAACGTCACCGCGTAGCGCGCGCCGTCCGCGTCGCCGAGCATGTCGACCGCGTTGCGCCGCGACCAGCCGCGCAGCAGCTCCGCGTCCAGAGTGTCCACGGTGTCCTCCGACAGCGTCGCGCGTTCGCCGCCCAGATCGACCAGGCGGTCGAGCGCGAGCATGCCGACGCCGACGCCGTTGGTCATCGCCGCGAGCCGTCGGCCCGGCAGCGAGCCCAGATGCGACAGGGTTTCGGCCGCGGCGAACAGTTCGTCGAGTGCATGCACGCGCAGCAGGCCGGCGCGGCGGAAGGCGGCGTCGTAGACGGCATCGGGACTGGCGAGCGCGGTGGTGTAGGTCGCCGCGTCCGCATGCGCGCGGGCATGGCGGCCCGGTTTGACGACGACGACCGGCTTGGCTCGTGCCGCGGCACGCGCTGCCGACAGGAACTTGCGCGCATCGCGGATCTGCTCGACGTACAGCAGGATCGCGCGGGTGTGGCGGTCGGTCGCGAAGTAGTCGAGCAGGTCGGCGAAATCGACGTCGAGCGCATCGCCGAGCGAGGCGACCGCGGAAAACCCGATGCCACGCGGACGGCTCCACTCGATCATCCCGGCCGCGACCGCGCCCGATTGCGAGATCAGCGCCAGATCGCCCGGCACCGGCGCATGCGCGGCGAAACTGGCGAAGAGTTTCGCGTGCGGGGCGATGACGCCGAGGCAGTTCGGCCCGACGATGCGCAGCCCGCGCGCGCGCGCGACCTCGGCCAGCGCGGCGTTGTGCGAGCCGGCGCCCTGGCCCATGCCGCGGGTCAGTACGATCGCCGCCTTGGCGCCCGCCTCGGCGGCCGCGGCCGCGACGCCGGCGACGTCCTCCGGCGGCACGGCCAGGATCACCAGCTCCGGCACGAAGCCCAGCATGTCGAACCGGGCGACGGTCGCGAGCCCGTCGATCGCCCCATGGCGCGTGTTGACCACCCCGACCGGACCCGCGAAGCCGCCGCCGCGCAGCTGCTGCAGCACCAGCCGGCCCAGGGAACGGGGCCGGGGGCTGGCCCCGACGATCGCGACCGACGCGGGCTGGAACACGGACTGGAGCGCGTAGGTACTCATCGGCAACGGCGAGGCGGGAGGCCGCGCCACCTTAGCGCGTGCCATGTCCGCGCTCCGCACACGCCCGCCCCCGGGCACCGGCCCCGACGCTCTCGGCGAATGCGAATCGTTTGCATTCCGATCGGGCGAAGCACAGAATTCCGCCGTCCCGCGCCTCGGCGCCCTGCCGGTTCCCTCATGTCACGCCCCCGCCACCCGCCCCAACGCCTGTCCTTCGCCCTGCTCGCCACGCTCGCCGCCGGCCCGGTGTTCGCCCAGTCCGCCACCACGCTCGACGCGATCCATGTCGTCGGCCAGCGCGCCTCGGTCGCGACCAAGACCGATACCGCGGTGACCGAGACGCCACAGGCCGTGAGCGTGGTCAGCGATGCCCAGATCGCCGCGCGCGGCGCGCTGAACCTGCAGGAGACGCTGCGCTACACCGCCGGTGTCATCGCCGAGCCCTACGGCCTCGACACGCGCGGCGACGGCTTCGGCATCCGCGGCATGACCTCGGCCCAGTACCAGGACGGCCTGCGCCAGATCTTCGGCTACGACCCGGTGCCGCGGCCCGACGTCTACACCTTCGAACGCGTCGAGATCCTGCGCGGGCCGTCGTCGACGCTGTACGGCGCCGGCGGCAGCGGCGGCGTGGTCAACGCGACCAGCAAGCGCCCGGTGTTCGGCGACGCGGCCGGCGAGATCGCCGTGCAGGCCGGCAGTCACGAGCGGCGCCAGCTGATGGTCGACGTCACCGGCTCGCTCGGCAGCGGCGAGACCTGGGCCGGACGCCTGGTCGGCCTGGTCCGCGACAGCGGCATGCAGACCGACTGGGTGTCGGACGACCGCGTGCTGCTGTCGCCGTCGCTGACCTGGCGGCCCACCGACGCGACGACGCTGACGGCGATCTACCTGCACCAGCGCGACGACAGCGCCTCCAGCCAGCAGTTCCTGCCAGTGGTCTCCACGCTGCTGGCGCCGCCCGGGCGTCGCCTGCCGTCGTCGGCCTTCCTCGGGGACCGCGATTACGACCGCCTCGACGCGCGCCAGGACGCGCTGACGCTGCTGGCCGAGCACCGGGTCAACGACCGCGTCACCGTGCGCAGCAACCTGCGCTACGCCGACATCCAGACCACGTTCCAGGAGCTCTACCCGGACGTGTATTCGAATCCGGCCAATCCCTTCCTCGATCCCGACGGCCGCATCGTCAACCGCTTCGCCTATGCGGTGAAGCCCGACATCGGCGTGCTGACCACCGACACCGCGGTCGAGACGCGCTTCGCCACCGGCCGCGTCGAGCATCGCGTGCTGGCGGGCGTGGACTGGTCGGATTTCCGCGAATCCGCGCTGACCGCCTCGGGCCTGGGGTCGCCGATCGACGTCTATGCTCCGGTGTCGACCGGCTTCGTCGCGCCCGACTACGTGCGCAAGCCCGACCAGCGCAACACCCAGCTCGGCGTCTACGTGCAGGACCAGATGCGCTGGGCCGACCGCGTGTCGGTCGTGCTCGGCGCGCGCCGGGACCGCGCGCGGTCGGAAACCGAAGGCGCACCGACGCAGTCCGACCACGCGACGACCTGGCGCGTCGGCGTGATCGCCGATGTCGCGCCCGGCTGGTCGCCATACGCGAGCTACGCCGAGTCCTTCCTGCCGACCCCGGGCCAGGACGTCTACGGCGTCGCGTTCGAACCGGTGCGCGGCGAACAGGTCGAAGTCGGCGTGAAGTGGGCGCCGACGCGCAACGCGCTGGTGACCGCGAACGTCTACCGCCTCGAAGAGACCAACCGCTCGACCAACGATCCCGAGAACCCGGTCAACATCGTCCAGGTCGGCCGGGTCGAGGCCGAAGGCGTCGAGCTGGAAGCCGCGTTCGAGGTCGCCGGCGTCGCGGTCAACGCAAACTACAGCTGGAACGATGCGCGCGTGACCGAAAGCAACTTCGCGCCGGAGCTCGACAAGCGGCTGGCCGACATCCCGCGCCAGCTGGCGTCGCTCTGGGCGACGCGCAGCTTCGACGTCGGCACCGCGGGCCGCCTGCGCGCGGGCCTCGGCGTGCGCCACGTCGGCGACACCCAGTCGCACGCCGCCGACTACAGCCTGCGCACGCCGTCGTACACGCTGGCCGATGCGATGGTCGGCTACGACACCGGCGCCTGGTCGTTCCTGCTCAACGCGACCAATCTCGCCGACCGCACCTACTACGCCCCGTGCCGGGTGTTCGGCGACTGCTTCATCGGCAACGGCCGCTACGTCGTCGCCACCGTCGGCTACCGGTTCTGAGCATGCAGCGACGCGCGCTCAAGGCCTGGTTCCTCGTCCACAAGTGGACGAGCCTGGTGTGCACCGTGTTCCTGCTGCTGCTGTGCCTGACCGGCCTGCCGCTGATCTTCGCCCACGAGATCGCGCACGCCACCGGCGCCGAGCCCGAGGTCGACGCGCCCGCGCCCGGCGCACAGCCGATGGATCTCGATGCGCTGCTGCGCATCGCGACGGCGCAGCAGCCCGGCGAACAGCCGCTGTTCCTCGGCTGGTATCCGGACGAGCCGCTGGTCTACGTCAACACCGGCCCGACCGCCGACACGCCGCCGGCCCGGATGCACACCGTGGTGATGCATGCGTACACCGGCGCGATCGCCGACGTGCCGCAGTTCAACGAAGGCGTCATGTGGCTGATCTACCGGCTGCACACCGATGTCTTCGCCGGCCTGCCGGGCACGCTGTTCCTCGGCCTGATGACGCTGCTGTTCGCGGCCGCGATCGTCTCCGGCGTGGTGCTGTATGCGCCCTTCATGCGCAAGGTGCCGTTCGGTACCGTGCGCACCGGGCGCGGCCGCCGGCTGGCCTGGCTGGACCTGCACAACATGCTGGGCATCGTCACCCTGGCCTGGGCGCTGGTCGTCGGCCTGACCGGCGCGATCAACACCCTGGCGACGCCGCTGTCGCAGCTGTGGCAGGCGAGCGCGCTGGCCGACCTGACCGACGCCATCGGCGCGCGGCCGCGGCCCACCGCACTGGGCTCGCTGGCCGACGCGGTCGCGCTCGCGCGGGCGCACGCGCCCGGCATGGCGCCGGCCTTCGTCAGCTTTCCCGGCACCGGCTACAGCGGCGACCACCATTTCGGCGTGTTCCTGCTCGGCGACACGCCACTGACCAGCCGGCTGTATTCGGCGGTGCTGGTCGACGCGGAAACCGGCGCCTTCGCCGGCATGCCACGACGTCCGGCCTACATCACCGCGCTGCTGGTGTCGCAGCCGCTGCATTTCGGCGACTACGGCGGGCTGCCGCTGAAGATCGTCTGGGCACTGCTGGACCTGCTGACGATCGTGATCCTGGTCAGCGGCCTGGTGCTGTGGAAGCGTCGCGGCTCGACCGATACCCGGCTGCGCGAGCTCGAAGCGGCGCAGGCCGCGGGGACGGGCGCATGACCGGCGCGGAGCTGCGCCGGGTCTTCGGCTGGCCGGCCCTGCTCGCGCTGGCGAGCGCGATCGGCCTCGTCAGCGCACTGGTCGGCGATGGCGTCTGGGACGTCGTGTCCTGGCTGGCGCTGGGCCTCGTGGTGCTGGTGGCCGGGGCCTGCTGGTGGCGACGCGACCGCGCGTCGCCGCGGCGACGCTGAGCCTCAGGGCGCCGGTGGTGGCGCCAGTACGAGCCTGAGACCCACGCCCGGCTCGGTGACCAGGTAGCGCGGGGAGGTCGCGTCCTCGCCGAGTTTCTGCCGCAGTTTCGCGACGAGGATCCGTACGTAGTGCGTGTCCTCGACGTGCGACTGGCCCCAGACCTCGCGCAGGATCTGCGGCTGGGTCACCACCCGGCCGGCATGGCGCGCGAGCAGCACCAGCAGGGCGTATTCCTTGCGCGTCAACGTCACCCGCGCGCCATCGAGCTGCACGTCGCGCCGCGCGAAATCGATGCGCAGGTGACCGTCGTCGAACGCGGCCGCGGTGTCGGCCGCCGGCGCCTGCGCGCGCAGCAGGGCGCGGATGCGCGCGACCAGTTCCTGCGTGCCGAAGGGCTTGGTCACGTAGTCGTTGGCGCCGGCGTCCAGCGCCGCGACCTTCTCGCCCTCGCCCGCGCGCACGCTGAGCATCAGCACCGGCACCGCCGACCAGCTGCGGATCGCGCGCAGCACCGCGTGGCCGTCGAGGCCGGGCAGGCCGATGTCGAGCACCACGAGATCGGCGCCGCGCTCGGCCAGCATCGCGAGTCCGGTTTCGCCATCGGCCGCCAGCAGCACCTCGTAGCCCTGCGCGCGCAGGCTGATGTCGAGGAAGCGGCGGATCTGCGGCTCGTCGTCGACGACGAGCACGCGGACCGGCGTGGATGCGGCGGCAGGATCAGTCGGCATCGGGCGAGTCTGACGGAGGCCGCTGCCGCGGCAGCGTGATCCGGATCAGGGTGCCGTGGCCGTCGGGCCCGCGCAGCGCTTCGACCGCGCCGCCGTGGGCGCCGATCATGCCCTGGCAGATCGTCAGGCCGAGGCCGGTCCCCTTGCGGCCGCGGTCGCCGCGTTCGACGCTGTAGAACATGTCGAAGATGCGGGCGCGCTCGTCGTCGGGGATACCGGGGCCGCGGTCGCTGATGTCGATCCGCAGCGCATCGTCGACCTCGCGTGCGACCAGTCGCACCGGCGCGCCGGGCGGCGAGAACTTCGCCGCGTTCTCCAGCACATTGAACAGCGCCTGTTCGACCAGCGCCGGATGCACCCACAGCGGCGCGAGGCGGGCGGGCACGTCGCTGTCCACCACGATCCCGGGCTGGTAGCGGCGCAGGCGCCCGACCGCCGCGCCGACCAGTTCGTCGACGCCGATCCAGTCGCGATTGAGCACCAGGCCCTCGTGACCGAGCCGGGTCATGTCGAGCAGGTTCTGGATGTAGCGATCGAGCCGTTCGCCCTCGAGCACGATGGTGTCGAGCAGGGCCCGGCGATCGGTCGCGTCCATCGTGTCGCCGTAGCCGACCAGGCTGCTGGCCGAGCCGATCATCGACGCCAGCGGCGAGCGCAGATCGTGCGACACCGACGACAGCAGCGCCGACCGGAGGCGCTCGGTTTCGTTCGAGACACGTGCGCCTTCGAGATCGGCGACCAGCCGCGTGCGCAGCGCGGCCTGGGCGATGTCGTCGGCCATCGCCTGGGCCAGCCGGTGCTGTTCCAGGCCGAGTCGCGTGCGCGACTCCGGGAAGCGCAGCGCCGCGACACCGAGCGTCTCGCTGCCCGCGCGCAGCGGCAGCAGCCACCAGCGCGACGCCGACAGCGTGTCGGTGAAGCGGCCGGCCGGCTGGCCGTGTCGCCGGGTCCAGTCGACCGCGGCCGGGTCGAGACCGTCAGGCCATTGGGCCGCTGCGTCCACGTCGCCGATGCGCAGCCATGCCTCCGCATCGAGCGCCCGCGCGAGCGCGTTGCGTCCGGCCGCCACCACTTCCCCGAGATCGGCCGCGCCCGCGAGCTGCCGCCCCAGCGCCTGCAGGCCGGTCGCGTGCGTGTTGGCCGCGCGCAATGCCAGCACCTGTTCGCGCAATCGCGCGGCGAGCCGCCCGGCGACCAGCGCCGCGGCGAGGAACAGCACGACGGTGACCACGCCGCGATGCGCGCCGATCTGGAAGGTGAAGCGGGGTTCGATGAAGAAGAAGTTGTAGCTGACGAAGCACAGCACCGCGGTGGTCATCGCCGCGGCCATGCGCGCCTGCGCGGCGACGACGACGACGGCGACGATGAACACCATCGACAGATCGTCCAGGCCGGCGACGCGTTGCGCCAGCCAGCCGAAGCCGATGGCCAGCGCGGTTGCGACCACCGGCAGGCCGATGTCGCGCGCGCCGAAGGCCGCCTCGCCGATGCGCCGGCGTCGACGCGCCTTCGCCCGCGCGTCCGGCGTGCCGATGATCACCAGCTCGTGGCGCGCGCCCTGCTGCAGCAGGCGCTGGGTCAGCGTGCGGTTGACCATGCGCGCGAACGGTCGCTCACGCGTGCGGCCCACGACGATCGTCGACGCACCGATCCGCTCGGCGTGTTCGAGCAGCGCATCGGCGATGCGGCTGCCGTGCAGCACGTCGGTCTCGGCGCCGAGGCTGCGCGCGAGTGCGAAGGCCTGGTCGAGTTCGAGCTGGCGCGGCGCATCGCTGCGACCGCCGGCATCGACGGTGACCACGCGCCACGGCGCATCGCGCCGCTCGGCGATCCGGCGGCCGGCGCGCACGAGGTAGTCGGAAGTGCCGAGGCCATCGATCGCGACCAGCACCGTGCGCCGCAGCGCGAACCCCGGCAGTCCGCGCGCCGCCTGGCTGCCCCGCAGATCGGCATCGACGCGATCGGCCGCGGTCTGCATCGCCAGTTCGCGCAGCGCGGCGAGGTTCGATGGCGAGAAGAACGCCTGCAGTGCGCGCGTCGCCTGGTCGGGCAGGTAGACCTTGCCGGCCTTGAGCCGCTCGATCAGCTCCGCCGGCGGCAGGTCGACCAGCCGGATGTCGCGCAGCCGGTCGAACAGCGCGTCCGGCACGGTTTCGGTGACGCGCACGCCGGTGATGCGGTGGACGACATCGTTGAGGCTTTCCAGGTGCTGGATGTTGACCGTGGTGCAGACGTCGATGCCGGCATCGAGCAGGTCGACGACGTCCTGCCAGCGGCGCTCGTGGCGGCTGCCGGGCACGTTGCGATGCGCGAGTTCGTCGACCAGCACCAGCGCCGGGCGACGCGCGAGCACGGCATCGACATCCAGATCGTCCAGCGTGCGGCCCTGGTAGGTGATCTGGCGCCGCGGCAGCTGTTGGAGCCCGTCGAGCAGCGCCGCGGTGTCCGCGCGTCCGTGGGTTTCCACCAGGCCGACGACGACGTCGACGCCGGTCGCGTGCAGTTCCCGTGCGCGCGACAGCATCGCGTAGGTCTTGCCGACGCCGGGCGCCGCGCCGAGGAACACCGTCAACCGCCCGCCCGCCTCGCGGCGTCGGGTGTCGGCCAGCAGGGCATCGGCCCGGGCGTCGCGGTTGTCGACCATCGGCCTATTCTGCGCCGCGCCCGCCGGCCTGCGCATCGAGCGCGAGGTTCAGCGCCAGCACATCGACACGCGGCGCGCCGAGCAGCCCGAACTGCGGGCCGGCGGTATGCGCCTCGACCAGGCGCTCGACGTCGGCGACCGCGAGACCGCGTGTCCGCGCGACGCGCGCGATCTGCACCCGTGCGGCCTCCGGGCTGATGTGCGGATCGATGCCGCTGCCCGAGCGGGTCACGAGATCACCGGGCACGTCGCGCGCTTCAATGCCCTCGCGGGCGGCGATATCGTCGACGGCCGTTGTCATCGCCGTGCGCAGGTCCGGATTCGTGCGCGCCTGGTTGCTGCCGGCGAGTGCCATCGGGTCGTACCCGGCGGCCGACGGCCGCGGCATGAAATAGCGGGCGTCGACGAACGGCTGCGCGACCAGCGCCGAGCCGACGATGCGGCCGTCGCGCTCGATCAGGCTGCCCTGCGCCTGCGCGGGGAACAGCACCCCGCCGAGCGTGGTGGCCGCCAGCGAATACAGCAGGCCGAAGCCGAGCAGGGTGACCGCGGCGAGACCGCAGGCTGCGCGCAGCAGGCCACGCGGACGTGATGTCGACAGGGAGGACGCGGGAACAGTGGACATGGACATTCCTCAGGAACCGAAGATGGCGGCAAGCGCGAGGTCGATAAGCTTGATCGCGGCGAACGGCAGCAGCACGCCGCCGAGGCCGAAGACCAGCATGTTCCGGCGCAGCAGGGCGGTCGCGCTGCCGGCGCGGAAACGCACGCCGCGCAGGGCCAGCGGAATCAGCATCGGGATCACGACCGCGTTGAAGACCAGCGCGGCGAGCACCGCGTTGGCCGGGCTCGACAACCGCATGACATCGAGCACGGCCATCTGCGGGATCGCCGCGGCGAACAGCGCCGGCAGGATCGCGAAGTACTTCGACACGTCGTTCGCCAGCGAGAACGTCGTCAGCGCACCGCGGGTGATCAGCTGCTGCTTGCCGACCTCGACGACGCGCAGCAGCTTGGCCGGGTCGGAATCGAGGTCGACCATGTTGCCGGCCTCCTTCGCCGCCTGGGTGCCGGAGTTCATCGCCAGGCCGACATCGGCCTGCGCGAGCGCGGGCGCGTCGTTGGTGCCGTCGCCGACCATCGCCACCAGCCGGCCGGCAGCCTGCTCGCTGCGGATGCGCGCGAGCTTGTCCTCGGGCCGCGCCTCGGCGATGTAGTCGTCGACGCCGGCCTCGGCCGCGATCGCCGCCGCGGTCAGCGGGTTGTCGCCGGTGATCATCACCGTGCGGATGCCCATCGCCCGCAGCTGCGCGAACTTCTCGCGGATGCCGGTCTTGACCACGTCCGACAGTTCCACGACGCCGAGCACGTGCGCGCCGTCGGCGACGACCAGCGGCGTGGCGCCGCCGCGCGCGACCTGCTCGACCCGCGCGCGCAATTCATGCGACTGCTGGCCGCCGAGCGCCACGACGTGCGCAAGGATCGCGTCGAGCGCGCCCTTGCGGATCCGCCGCGGCGCGCCCGCATTGCCGAGATCGACACCGGACATGCGCGTCTGCGCGGTGAACGCGACGAAGCGTGCGTCCGCCGGCACCTCGATTGCCTCGCCGGGCCGACGCGCCAGCGCGACGATCGACTTGCCCTCCGGCGTCGGGTCTGCCAGCGACGACAGCAGCGCTGCCTCGCGCAACGCATCGGGATCGATGCCGGCCAGTGCATGGAAGGCGGTCGCCTGCCGATCGCCGTAGGTGATGGTGCCGGTCTTGTCGAGCAGCAGCACGTCGACGTCGCCGGCCAGCTCGACCGCCTTGCCGGACTTGGCCAGCACGTTCGCCGACAGCGCGCGGTTCATGCCGGCGATGCCGATCGCCGGCAGCAGTGCGCCGATCGTCGTCGGAATCAGGCACACCAGCAGCGCGACCAGCAGCACCGGGTCCAGGCGCACGCCGACGAAGCCCGCGATCGCCGGCAGCGTCAGCACGACGACGAGGAAGGTCAGCGTCATCGTGGTCAGCAGCAGGCCGAGCGCGATCTCGTTCGGGGTCTTCTGCCGGTTGGCACCTTCGACCAGCGCGATCATGCGGTCGAGGAAGCTGTGCCCGGCTTCCACGGTCACCCGCACGACGATCGCATCCGACAGCACCTTGGTGCCGCCGATCACGCCGGAGCGGTCGGTGCCGGCCTCGCGCAGCACCGGCGCGGACTCGCCGGTGACGGCGGCCTCGTTGATCGTGGCGACGCCGCGCAGGATCTCGCCGTCGGCGGGGATCAGTTCGCCAGCCGACACGGCCACGAGGTCGCCCGGCTTCAGTTCCGCAGCGGGCACCTGCGTTTCCGCGGCGCCCTCGGCCTCGCCGGCCAGGCGACGCGCGACGAGGTCCTGGCGCGCACGCCGCAGCGATGCGGCCTGGCCGCGACCGCGGGCCTCGGCCATGGCCTCGGCGAAGTTCGCGAACAGCACGGTCAGCGCGAGGACCGCGGTGATGCTGCCGCCCAGGGCAGGTGCGGCATGGCCGAGGACGGTCAGGGCGCCGGTCAGCACGGTCCCCAGCCAGACCACGGCCATCACCGGGTTGCGCAGCGCGTGGCGCGGCGACAGCTTGCGGCACGCGTCGACCGAGGCGCTGCGCAGGATGGCCGCGTCGAACAGGCGGGGATTGGTGCCGCGCGTCGGCGCGGCGGTTTCAGTGAGAGGAGGCATCGGGATCATCCGGCGATGGCGGCCAGCGCGAGGTGGTCGGCCACGGGGCCGAGGACCAGGACCGGCATGAACTGGAGAAGGGTGAGGATCACGACGATGGCGATGAGCGTCAGCGCGAACGTCGGTGTCTCGATCCGCAGCGTGCCCGCGCTGTCCGGCGCGGCGCGCTTGGCACCGAGCATCGCGGCGATCGCCAGCGGCAGCAGCAGCGCGGGGTAGCGGCCGAGTGCGAGCACGGCGCTCGTCGACAGGTTCCACCATCGCGTCGCGTCGCCCAGGCCCTCGAAGCCGGAGCCGTTGTTGGCGAAGGCCGACACGTATTCGTAGAACACCTGGCTGATGCCGTGGAAGCCGGGATTGCTGTTGCCGGTCCACGCCGGCACCGCCAGCGTCAGCGCGGTGAGGCCCAGCAGCACCACCGGCTGCAGCAGCACCAGCGCGGCGAGCAGCCGCACCTCGGGCGCCTCGATCTTGCGGCCGAACAGTTCCGGCGTGCGTCCGGTCATCAGTCCGGCGACGAAGACCGCCAGCAGCAGATAGACCAGGAACTGCTGCAGTCCGCAGCCGATGCCGCCCCAGATCGCATTGATCAGCATGTTCGACAGCGTGACGAGGCCGGTCAGCGGCGCCATCGAGTCGTGCATCGCATTGACCGAGCCGTTCGAGGTCTGCGTGGTCAGCGCCGCCCACAGCGCGGAAGGCGCGGCGCCGTTGCGGACTTCCTTGCCTTCCATCAGCGCGACGTCGGTGGACGTCGGCGACGCCGACTCCGACCACACCGCCAGACCCGCGGATGCGAGCGACATCGCCAGCATCGTGCCGAGCACCAGCGGCGTCAGTCGCCGACGCGCGGTGAACGGCCCGATCATGCAGGCGACCGCGACCGGCAGCAGGATCAGCGCCAGCGTCTCCAGCCAGTTGGAGAACGGCGTCGGATTCTCCAGCGGCACGCTGCTGTTGGGGCCGTACCAGCCGCCACCGTTGGTGCCGAGCTGCTTGACCGCAACCATCGCCGCGACCGGACCCAACGGGATCTTCTGCGTCTCCATGCCGGCGCTGGCATCGACCGGCGTCGCCTCGGGCCCGCCCGATAGCGTCGCCGGCACGCCCTGACCGGTCAGCAGCACGCTCCACAGCACGGCGAGCGGCAGCAGCACGCGCACCGACGGCCGCACGACATCGGCCCAGTAGTTGCCGACGTCGGCCACGCCGCCGCGCGCGACGCCGTGTTCGTCGCGATTGCGCCCGCCGAAGAACGCGCGCAGCGTCGCCGCGACCAGCGCGAGGCCCATCATCGGTGTGACCACCTGGAGGCCGACGATGCCGGCCATGTGCGCGAGATACGACAGCTGCGCCTGGCCGGAATAGTGCTGCTGGTTGGTGTTGGTCAGGAACGACACCGCCGTGTGCAGCGCGAGGTCCCACGACATGTTCGGCGCTGCGTTGGGATTCAGCGGCAGCCAGGCCTGGGTCATCAGCAGGGCCCAGACCAGCGCGCCGAGCACCGCGTTGCTGGCGATGAACGCCAGCGCGTAGTGTTTCCAGTCCATGCCGCGTGCGGGGTCGACGCCGAGCAGGCGATAGATCGGACGTTCGATCAGCCCGAACAACCGGTCGCCCGGCAGGGCGCCGCCGCGCATCACGGCGGCGAGATAGCGGCCCAGCGGCCAGCCGAGCGCGAGCGCAAGGCCGAGGACGGTGATGAATTCGATCATGGCGGTGATCCGTCAGCGGGAAGGAAGAAGCGCCGCGGCGCTCAGAACGAGGCCTGCAGCGCGGCTTCGATGCGCGAGCCGGCAAGGCCTGGGAACCCGCGCTCGGCGCTCGAACCGGTGTCGTGCAGGGTGACACGCAGTTCGACCGGCGTTGCGAACGCCCACACCGCGCCCAGCTGCGCGTGCGTGTAGTCGTCGTAGCCGCTGTCGCGCGCCAGCCAGTAATGCCCCGCCGCGGCTTCGATGCGGACCGTGTCCGTCAGCGGCCAGCGCGCGCCGAGCTGGGCGTAGGTGCCGGCGGTGTCGCTGGCGAGCGCGTCGCGCGAATGCCCGACCTGCAGCCAGTAGCGTTCGTGCAAGGTCACCGTGGCGTTGGCTTCGGTCCAGTCGAGATCGACGGTGGTCGACGGATAGACGTAGTGGGTCAGATTGACGTCGAGCGCCCACGCGTCCGACAGCGCGCCCGCCCAGCCGGCGACGAGATCGAACTCGCTGGAAGCGCGGGTCTCCGGCGCGAATTCGACGCTCGATCCCCAGACCTGGGCATAGACGCCCGAGGCGCCGGCGACCTTGACGCCGGCCTGCACAGCGGGATCTTCGTTGCTCTGCGACGTGCCGCGCCAGACGTAATCGCTGGTGAGTGCGGCGGTGCCCGAGACGTCGGCGGCGGCCGCCGGCAGGGCGACGCTCCCGAGCAGCAGGGCGACCAGAACGGGCGCGCCGGGCAGGCGCGCCGAAGGAAGGAACGGGACACGGGACATGGCAAGGATCCGCGACGGCGACCTGCCGTCGATGCCGCGCAGTGTCGATCCGCGCCCCGTAAAGTCTCCATGCCGCGCACGTGCCGTGCGCGCAAATTCCGCGTAAAGAACGCGCGCCGGGCGTCAGCCGCCGCGGCGCGCGAGGCGCCTCATTCCACCGTCACCGACTTGGCGAGGTTGCGCGGCTTGTCGACGTCGGTGCCGCGCGCGAGCGCGGTGTGGTACGCGAGCAGCTGCACCGGAATGGTGTGCACGATCGGGCTCAGCACGCCGACGTGGCGTGGGGTGCGGATCACGTGCACGCCCTCGGATGCCTCGAAGTTGCTGTCGGCGTCGGTGAACACGAACAGTTCGCCGCCGCGCGCGCGCACTTCCTGCATGTTGGACTTCACCTTCTCCAGCAGCCCGTCCTTCGGCGCGATGACCACCACCGGCATGTCGGCATCCACCAGCGCGAGCGGGCCGTGCTTGAGCTCGCCGGCGGGATAGGCCTCGGCGTGGATGTAGGAGATTTCCTTGAGCTTGAGCGCGCCCTCCAGTGCGATCGGGTAATGCACGCCGCGGCCCAGGAACAGTGCGTGGTGCTTCGGTGTGAACTTCTCGGCCCACATGGCGATCTGCGGTTCGAGGTTCAACGCGTGCTGCACGCTGCCCGGCAGATGGCGCAGCGCCTCGATGTACTCCGCCTCCTGCTCCGGTGCGAGCCGGCCGTTGCGCTTGGCCAGGGTCGCGGCCAGCGCGAACAGGCCGACGAGCTGGGTGGTGAAGGCCTTGGTCGACGCGACGCCGATCTCGGCGCCGGCGCGGGTGTAGAACACCAGCCGGCTGGCGCGCGGAATCGCGCTCTCGGGCACGTTGCAGATCGACAATGTCTTGTCGTGGCCGAGCGACTTCGCGTACTTCAGCGCTTCCATCGTGTCGAGGGTTTCGCCCGACTGCGAGATCGTGACGACGAGGTGCTTCGGGTTCGCGACCGCCTTGCGATAGCGGTACTCGCTGGCGATCTCGACCGTGCACGGCAACCCGCTGATCGCTTCGATCCAGTAGCGCGCGACGGAGCCGGAATAGAAGCTGGTGCCGCAGGCGAGGATCTGCACGCCCTCGACGCCGTCGAACACCGCGTCGGCGTCCGCGCCGAACAGCGTCGACTCGAACGCGGCCGCATCGATGATCGCTTCGATGGTGTCGGCCAGCGCGCGCGGCTGCTCGTGGATTTCCTTCTGCATGAAGTGGCGGTAGGGACCGAGTTCCAGCGACGCCAGCGAGACGTCGGACAGGTGCACGTCGCGCGTGATCGGCTGGCCGTCCTCGCCGAAGACCTGCACCGATTCGCGCGTGAGCACGGCGGTGTCGCCTTCCTCGAGGAAGATCACCCGCCGCGTCGCCTGCAGGATCGCCGAAACATCGGAGGCGACGAAGTTCTCGCCCTCGCCCAGGCCGACCAGCAACGGGCAGCCCATGCGCGCGACGACCATGCGGTCGGGCTCGCGGCGGTCGATGACCGCGAGCGCGTATGCGCCTTCGAGCTCCGCGGCCGCCGCCTGCAGCGCGGCGAGCAGATCCAGTTCCTGCCCCTGGTGGTGGTGGATCAGGTGCGCGATGACCTCGGTGTCGGTCTGCGACTCGAAGACGTAGCCGAGTGCCGTGAGCCGCTCACGCTGCGCCTCGTGGTTCTCGATGATGCCGTTGTGCACCAGCGCCAGCGTGTCGTGGCTGATGTGCGGATGGGCATTGTCCTCGGTCACGCCGCCATGCGTCGCCCAGCGCGTGTGACCGATGCCGAGCGGGGCCTGGAATCCTTCGTCCGTCGCCGCGGCTTCCATTTCGGACACCCGCCCCGTGCGCCGGACCCGGCGCATCGCGCCGTCGACGGCGACCGCGATGCCCGCCGAGTCGTAGCCGCGATATTCCAGCCGCTTCAGCCCCTCGATCAGGACCGGCACCACGTCCCGTCCCGCGATCGCACCGACGATTCCACACATGCCGCCATCTCCATTGCGTTCAGCCCGCCATTCTAGCGGCCACGCGCCATGCCCCGATCCGCAATCGCGCCCGACGTTCAGCCGTCGCCGGCACTCAAGGCCGGCGACCGACGGTCTTGCCACGGATGCCAGGAACAGGATCCCTGAAGCGACTGGTGGATCGCGCGCATCCATTCGTCGATCCAGCGCGCCTGCGGATCGGTCGCTCTGTGGCGTGCGCGGACGCGCCGACGCGTCCGCGCGGACGTCCGCCCGCCACGCGGACACCGTCGACCCGCTACTTGCGCCTTGTAGATCAATGCCTTGCGATTGGCACGCTCCGTGCGTTGTGTTCCCCGACCTTCCATCGCACGCACTCATGGCATCCGACTCGCCCGATTCCCCCCTCCGCCGCCCCGCCGGCATCCGCGAACCCGTCGCGCAGGACACGCGGCGTGTCGACGCCCGGCCGGGCCGGTCGCGCCGGACGCGCTGGCTGCTCGGCGGGGGTCTCGGCCTCGTGCTGCTGCTCGCCGCCGGCTGGGTCGTCTCCGGCTGGGCCGGCGGCGGCCGTTCGGTGGATGCGGCGCGGCTGCGCTTCGCCGAGGTCACCCGCGGCGATCTGGTGCGCGACATCGCGGCCGAGGGCCGGGTCATCGCCGCGAACAGCCCGACGCTCTACGCGATCTCCGCCGGCACGGTGACCCTCAAGGTGGTCGCCGGCGACCAGGTGACGCGCGGCCAGGCGCTGGCCGAGATCGACAGTCCCGAACTGCGCAGCAAGCTGGCGCAGGAGGAGACCACGCTCGCGAGCCTGGAAGCCGAGGCCGGCCGCGCCGCGCTCGACGCGCAGCTCAGCAGCGCCGCGGCGCGCAAGGAACTCGACCAGGCCGAGATCGACCGCACTGCGGCCGAGCGCGACCTGCAGCGCTACCAGCGCGCCTTCGAGGGCGGCGCGGTGGCGCAGGTCGATCTGGCCAAGGCGCAGGACACGTTGCAGAAGACCGAGATCGGCGTCGCCTCGGCGCGCCAGGACGTCAGCCTGCAGGGCCGCGGCGCCGGGCTCGACACGCGCAACAAGCAGCTGCTCGCCGACCGCCAGCGCGCGGTCGTCGTCGAGATGCGGCGCCAGGTCGACCTGCTGACGCTGCGCGCCCCGTTCGACGGTCAGGTCGGCCAGGTGCAGGCGATCCAGAGCAGCAACGTCGCGGCGAACGCGCCGGTGCTGTCGGTCGTCGACCTGTCGGTGTTCGAGGTCGAGATCAAGGTGCCCGAGAGCTTCGCGCGCGATCTCGCGATCGGCATGCCGGCCCAGATCGGCAGCGCCGGCACCCAGTTTCCCGCGCAGGTGTCGGCGGTGTCGCCCGAGGTCGTCGCCGGCGAAGTCGTCGCCCGGCTGCGCTTCGACGATGGCCATCAGCCGCCCGGCCTGCGCCAGAACCAGCGGCTGTCGGCGCGGATCGTCCTCGATACCCGCGACGACGTGCTGATGGTCGCGCGCGGCCCGTTCCTCGACCAGGACGGCGGCCGCGCGGCCTACGTCCTCGACGGCAACACGGCGGTGCGCCGGCCGATCCAGGCCGGTGCGAGCAGCCTGTCGTCGGTCGAGATCCTCTCGGGCCTGCAGCCGGGCGAGCGTGTCGTCGTCGCCGGCAGCGACCTGTTCGACAACGCGGAGCGGATCCGCATTTCAGGACTCTGACCATGAAGACGCCCCTCGACAGCCCGTTCCCCACGCCGTGGACCGCCGACGAACTCGCCGACGCCGTACCGCGTCCGCTGTCGTCGCTGTTCGCTGTCGATTTCACGACTGCGGTCCCCGCGCCCCACGTCCCCGCCGCCGTCGCGCTCGCGCGGCGCTACGCGGTCCGCAGCGACATGCCGGGCGTGTTCCAGGTCCGCTGACCGAGACCCGCACGCCTCTTCCCACTTCCGATTCCAGGACATTCCCATGCTCGACATGCGCCAGGTCGCCAAGGTCTACCGCACCGAACTCGTCGAAACCCATGCGCTGCGTGCGCTCGACCTGCACGTGCGCGAGGGCGAGTTCGTCGCCGTCACCGGTCCGTCCGGTTCCGGCAAGACGACCTTCCTCAACATCGCCGGCCTGCTGGAGACCTTCACCGGCGGCGAGTACCTGCTCGACGGCGTCGAGGTCCGCGGCCTGGACGACAACGCGCGCTCGAAGCTGCGCAACGAGAAGATCGGCTTCATCTTCCAGGGCTTCAACCTGATCCCGGACCTCAACCTGTTCGACAACGTCGACGTGCCGCTGCGCTACCGCGGCATGCCGGCCAACGAACGCAAGCTGCGGATCGAGGATTCGCTTGGCATGGTCGGTCTCGCCTCACGCATGAAGCACTTTCCGGCCGAGTTGTCGGGCGGCCAGCAGCAGCGCGTGGCGATCGCCCGCGCGCTCGCCGGCAGCCCGCGCCTGCTGCTGGCCGACGAGCCGACCGGCAACCTCGATTCGCAGATGGCGCGCAGCGTGCTCGAGCTGCTCGAGGACATCAACCAGCAGGGCACGACGATCGTCATGGTCACCCACGATCCGGAACTCGCCGCGCGCGCGCAGCGCAACGTCCACATCGTCGACGGCATGGCGACCGACGTGGAACGCGCGCCGTCGCTGCGCGCCCCCGTCGCCACGCCCGAAACGGTCTGAGGAGACGCGCGATGTTCGCCTACTACCTGCAGCTCGCGCTGCGCAGTTTCCGCAACAGCAAGGTGCTGACCGCGTTGATGGTGCTGGCGATCGCGCTGGGCATCGGCGCCAGCATGACCACGCTGACAGTGTTCCACGTCCTCTCGGGCGACCCCATTCCCGACAAGAGCGACCGGCTGTTCTACGTGCAGCTCGACGCCTCCAGCATGCGCGGCTACGCCGCTGGCGAAGAGCCCGACCTGCAGATGACGCGACTCGATGCGGAGACCCTGCTGGAAGAAGCGCGCGGCGTCCGCCAGGCGGTGATGACCGGTGGGTTCGTCGCGGTGCAGCCCGGCGGTGAGCGCGTGCCGTTCTTCACGGATGCGCGCTACACCTCGGCGGATTTCTTCCCGATGTTCGATCCACCGATGGCGTTCGGGCGCGCGTGGTCGGCGTCCGACGACGTCGATCGCGCACGCGTGGTCGTGCTGTCGGACGAGACCAACCGCAGCGTGTTCGGCGGCGAGGACAGCACCGGCCGCACGCTGCGCATCAACAACGCCGATTTCCGGGTGATCGGCGTGCTCGCGTCCTGGGCGCCGGCCCCGCGCTTCTGGGATCTCAGCCTCGATGCCTTCGGCAGTCTGGAATCGGTCTTCGTGCCGTTCTCGACCGCGATCGAGCTCAAGCTGGCGCGCATGGGCAGCATGACCTGCTGGGGGGATTCCGGTCTCGACTCCACGACGCGCAACGCGCCTTGCACGTGGCTGCAGTACTGGGTGGAACTCGACGCCCCGGCCAGCGCCCTCGCCTATCGCGATTATCTGGAAGCGTACTCGGACAAGCAGCGTGCGGCCGGGCGCTTCGAACGGCCGACCAACGTGCGGCTGCGCGACGTGCGTGCGTGGCTCGACCAGAACCAGGTCGTGCCCAACGACGTGCGCCTGCAGGTCTGGCTGGCGCTCGGCTTCCTGCTGGTCTGCCTGATCAACACCGTCGGGCTGTTGCTGGCCAAGAGCCTGCGCCGCGCGTCCGAGATCGGGGTGCGCCGGGCGCTGGGGGCGTCGCGACGTGCGATCTTCGCGCAGTTCCTCGTCGAAGCCGGTGCGATCGGCGTCGCCGGCGGTGTCGTCGGCCTCGGGCTCGCCCTGCTCGGCCTGTGGGCGGTCCGCCAGAGCCCGAGCGCCTACGCCGGGCTCGCGCAACTGGACGTGTCGATGCTGTCGCTCACCTTCGCGCTGTCGATCGTCGCCAGCCTGCTGGCGGGCCTACTGCCCGCATGGCGCGCCATGCAGGTGACACCGGCGATCCAGCTCAAGTCGCAATGACGTCCAGCGCCCCTCTTCCGTACGGGAGAGGGGTCCGGGAGAGGGCGATGCGTCGCCGTCGCCCGCATCCGCCCCTTCGGGCACCTCCTCCCGCCGCCGGGAGAAGAGAACAGCACCGTGTTGCCAAGGACCACGACCATGGACATCCGCCCCATCCTCTCCACGCTGCGTCGCCACAAGACCGCCGCCGCGCTGATCGTCCTCGAGATCGCGCTGGCCTGCGCGATCATCTGCAATGCGATCTATCTGATCGACCGGCGCATCGACCGCATGGCGCGTCCCAGCGGAACGGTCGAAGCCGAGCTCGTGCGGATCCAGATGCCGAGCATCGACGACGACGGCGACGTCAATCGCCGGGCTGCGGTCGAGCGCGATCTCGCGGCGCTGCGTGCGATTCCCGGCGTCACCCACGTCGCCGCCGCGTCGCAGATCCCGTTCGGCAACAGCAGTTCCACCAGCGGCGTGCGGCTGTCGCCCGACCAGACCCACGACACCCTGCTGTCGTCCCCCTACGTCGGCAGCGAGGACCTGCTCGACACACTGGGTCTGCAGCTGGTTGAGGGACGCCGGTTCAACGCCGACGAGTACCAGGACATGGACGTGCTCGCGCGTGCGGGCGAGGCCGGCAAGCTGCCGTCGATGATCGTCAACCGCGCGATGGCCGAACGCCTGTTCCCGGGCGAGAGTGCGATCGGCAAACGGGTCTACAGCTGGGGCACCGCTCCGATCACGATCGTCGGCGTCGTCGACACGCTGGCGCGCCCGAACGATCACGGCGGCGACGGCGATGCCACGATGCTGTTGCCGGTCCGCGAGAACGCCAGCAGCGTCAACTACCTGCTGCGGTCCGCCCCCGCGGACCGGCAGCGGGTGCTCGACGCCGGCGTCGCGGCGCTGAAGCAGCTCGATCCGAACCGGGTGCCGGTCAACAGCGATCTGCTCTCGGACCTGCGAGACCGCTATTACCGGCAGGACCGTGCGATGGCGCTGCTGATGGTCGTCGTCTGCGTCTCGCTCCTGGTCGTCACCGCCCTGGGCATCGTCGGCCTGGCCAGCTTCTGGGTGCAGCAGCGCACCAAGCAGATCGGCATCCGCCGCGCGCTGGGCGCGACACGCGCGCAGATCCTGCGCTACTTCCAGATCGAGAACTTCCTGCTCGCGACCATGGGCATCGCGCTCGGCATGCTGCTGGCCTTCGGCCTCAACCAGCTGCTGATGGCGCGCTACGAACTCGATCGCCTGCCGCTGCTGTACCTGCCGATCGGCGCGGTCTCGCTGTGGCTGCTCGGCCAGTTCGCCGTGTACTGGCCGGCGCGGCGTGCCGCCCGGGTGCCACCGGCCGTGGCGACGCGCAGTGTCTGAGGCGACCCACCCGGCCGGTGCCCGGACGCGGCTTGCGTCCGCCGCGCGCGGTGACCACCATGCAGGCGCCACCGCCGTGCATGCTTCGACCGTTCCCGCCTGATGCCCACGATCCTCGTCATCGACGACAATCCCGCGGTCGCGACCGCGCTCGAACTGCTGTTCTCCCTGCACGACATCGACACCCTGCGTGCGGAAACGCCGGCCGACGGCCTCGCGCGGTTGCAGGGCGGCGGCGTCGACCTGGTGATCCAGGACATGAACTTCCACGCCGACACCACGTCGGGCGACGAGGGCGCGGCGCTGTTCCAGGCGATCCGCGCGCTCGACGCCGACATGCCGGTGATCCTGCTGACCGCGTGGACGCGCCTGGAAACCGCGGTCGACCTGATCCGCGCCGGCGCTGCCGACTATCTGGCCAAGCCCTGGGAAGACGCCAAGCTGATGGCGACCGTGCACACGCTGCTCGAGCTCGTCGATGCGCGCCGGCAGCTCGATGCGCGCGCGCGAGACGACCGCCGACGCCGCGCGTCGCTGACCGAAGGCCACGACCTGCGCGGCCTGGTCTGGGACGATCCGGCCAGCGAGACGACGCTGTCGCTGGCGCTGCAGGTCGCGCGCTCCGACCTGCCGGTGCTGGTGACCGGACCGAACGGCGCGGGCAAGGAGAAGTACGCCGAGATCCTGCACGCGAATTCCGCGGTGCGTGCGGGCCCGTTCGTCGCGCTGAACTGCGGGGCGCTGCCGGGGGAGCTGATCGAAGCGGAACTCTTCGGCGCCGAGGCCGGCGCCTACACCGGCGCGACCCGCGCGCGCGAGGGCAAGTTCGAGGCCGCCGATGGCGGCACCCTGTTCCTCGACGAGATCGGCACGCTGCCGCCGTCGGGCCAGGTCAAGCTGCTGCGCGTGCTCGAGACCGGACGGTTCGAGCGCCTCGGCGGCAATCGCGAACGGCACGTGCGCGTGCGCGTGGTCAGCGCGACCAACGCGGACCTGACGGCGATGATCGCCGAAGGCCGCTTCCGCGAGGATCTCTACTACCGCCTCAACGGCATCGAGCTGCGGTTGCCGCCGCTGGCGCAGCGGCCGCGCGACATCCTGCCGCTGGCGCGCCATTTCATCGGCGACGGCAAGCGCCTGTCGGAGGATGCCGGGCGCGCCCTGCTGCGGCACCCGTGGCCGGGCAATGTCCGCGAGCTGCGCAATGTCATGCAGCGCGCCCAGCTGCTGGCGCGCGGTGAACGCATCGCCGCGGCCGACCTGAGCCTGCCGACGGCCTCGCCACCCGCCTCGCTCGCCAGCGCGGCCGAAGAACCCGACCGCGCCACGATCGAAGCCGCGCTCGCGCGCCACGCGGGCGTGCTGGCGCAGGCCGCCGCCGATCTCGGCCTGTCGCGCCAGGCGCTGTACCGCCGGCTCGACCGGCTGGGCATCCGGCGCGACTGAGATGCGCTGGCACCAGCGCCTGCCGCTGACCGCGGTGCTGTTCGCGATCGCGCTCGCGCACGTCGTGGGCGCCGCGGCGCTCGCGACCTGGCTGCTGCGCTGGTGGCCGGCGTGGGCGGCCGTGCTGGCCGCGAGCGCCGCTGCCGTACCGTCGCTGCTGTGGCTGCTGGCCCGCGCGCTGGCACCGGCGCAGTCGCTGTTCCGCGCGCTGGCCGGGCTGGTCGCCAGTTACCGCGACGGCGACTACAGCGTCGGGCTCGCGTGGCAGGGGCGCGGCGCGCTGCGCGATCTCGTCGACAGCCACAACGCGCTCGGCGACACCCTGCGCGAGCAGCGCCTGTCGCTGGTGCAGCGCGAGCTGCTGCTCGACACGATGGTGCAGAACACGCCGGTCGCGATGCTGCTGGTCGATCCCAACGGCCATGTCGTCCACGCGAACCTCGCGGCGCGCAAGAGCTTCGGTACCGGGCACCGGCTCGAAGGCCTGGGCTTCGACGCGCTGGTGGACGCGGCCGATCCCGCGCTCGCGGAAGCGTTCGCGCGCGGCGGCGACGGCATGTTCACCGTCGGCGACGGCGAGGACGAAGAGATCTACCACCTGTCGCGGCGCACGTTCCGGCTCAACGGCCGTCTGCACCAGCTGGTGCTGCTGCGGCTGATGACCACCGAACTGCGCCGCCAGGAAGTGCAGACCTGGAAGAAGGTCATCCGGGTCATCAGCCACGAGCTCAACAATTCGCTGGCGCCGATCGCGTCGCTCGCGCATTCGGGCGGTGAGCTGCTGCGGCGCGGCCAGCTCGAACGCCTGCCGGGCGCACTGACGACGATCGAGGAACGCGCGCGCCACCTCGAAGGTTTCATCCGCGGTTACGCGCATTTCGCCAAGCTGCCGACGCCGCGGCGCACACCGGTCGCATGGCGCACGTTCCTCGACCAGCTGCACGCGCAGCTGGCCTTCGCGCTGGACGCGGGCGTCGATGCGCAGGCCAGCGCCAGCTTCGATGCCGCGCAGCTCGAACAGGCGCTGTTGAACCTGCTGCGCAATGCGCACGAATCGGGCTCGCCGGCTGGCGAGGTCGCGCTGTCGCTGCGCCGCATCGGCAAGGGCTGGCGCATCGACGTGCTCGACCGAGGCCCCGGCATGCACGAGGCGGTGCTGTCGAACGCCTTGCTGCCGTTCTATTCGACCAAGCGCAACGGCACCGGCCTGGGGCTCGCGCTCGCCCGCGAGATCGCCGAGGCGCACGGCGGCCGGATCGCCCTGCTCAACCGCGAAGGCGGCGGCCTGTGCGTCTCGCTGACGCTGCCGGACTGAGCACCGGTGCGCAGGCGTGGCGCCGTGGCGCGGCCCGCGGCGCACGCCTGGTGCGCGGCGTGACGTCCTGAGACGTCGCGCGCACTACGACCCGCGGCCTTCGACTGCACACCGTCCGCGCGGCCGGCGTTACTTCTTCGCCGGCCGCACCCAGCCCTCGACGAGGGTCTGCCGGCCGCGCGCGACGGCGAGCTTGCCGTCGGGGACATCGTTGACGATCACCGAGCCCGCCGCGGTCGTCGCATCGTGGCCGATGCGTACCGGCGCGACCAGCGACGCGTTCGAGCCGATGAAGGCGCGGTCACCGATCACCGTCGTCGACTTGTTGGCGCCGTCGTAGTTGCAGGTGATCGTGCCGGCGCCGATGTTGCTGCCGGCGCCGATCTCGGCATCGCCCAGATAGGTCAGGTGGTTGGCCTTGCTGCCGACGCCGAGCGTCGCGTTCTTGGTCTCGACGAAGTTGCCGATGTGCACGCCGTCGGCGAGCACGGTGCCCGGACGCAGGCGTGCGAAGGGTCCGATCGTCACCGCGCCTTCGGTCACGGCGCCTTCGAGATCGCAATGCGCGCGGACTTCGGTGCCGGCGGTCAGGCGCACGTCGCGCAGCCGGCAGAACGGCCCGATGCGGACGCCGTCGCCGAGTTCGACACGGCCTTCGAACACCACGTCGACGTCGATCTCGACATCGCTGCCGACCGTCACCGTGCCGCGGATGTCGACGCGCGCGGGATCGGCGAAGCGCGCGCCGTCGACGCACAGCCCACGCACGGCGCGCAGCTGCCAGGCGCGTTCCAGCTGCGCGAGCTGCCAGGGATCGTTGGCCCCTTCGGCTTCGAGCGGATCGCCGACCATGACGATCTCGGCCGCGCTGTATTCGTCGGCGGCCATCGCGAAGATGTCGGTCAGGTAGTACTCGCCCTGGGCGTTGTCAGACGACAGGCGCTCCAGCCAGCCCTTCAGCGCGGTGGCTTCGGCGACCAGGATGCCGGTGTTGACGATCGCGATGCGGCGCTGCTCGTCGCTGGCGTCCTTGTGCTCGACGATCGCGCCGACGTGCCCTTCGGAATCGCGCACGATGCGGCCGTAGCCGGTCGGATCCTCGAGCGCGGCGGCGAGCACCGCGAGGCGGCCGTCGATCGCGACGAGCCGGCGCAGGGTCTCGGGACGCATCAGCGGCACGTCGCCGTAGAGCACCAGCACCTGGGCGCCATCGGGAATGTCGGGCATGGCCTGGCGCACCGCGTGGCCGGTGCCGAGCTGCTCGGCCTGCTCGGCCCACTGCAGATCCGGCTGGTCGGCGAACGCGGCCTGCACCTGCTCGCCACCGTGACCGTAGACGACGTGCAGACCGGCGGGATCGAGCTGGCGTGCCGCTTCGATCGCGTGCCACAGCATCGGCCGCCCGGCGATCTTCTGCAGCACCTTCGGCACCGCGGATTTCATGCGCTTGCCTTCGCCTGCGGCGAGGATCACGACGTGAAGCGGAGTGGACATGGCGGATTCCAGCGGCAGACGGATGGGAAATTCTAACGGCGCAGGCTTTACGATGCCGGCTGGATTTCGCTCTCCCTGCGTTCGATGCGTCCGATGCCCGCCCGTCCCGATGTTCCGCCGCGCCGCGCGGTGCCCGCATGAGCCTCGCGAAACAGGGGCGCGGCTACCTGGTCATCGGCGCGCTGCAGTGGCTCATCGACTGGGGCGTCATGGTCGCGCTCACCCACGCGGGCCTGCCGGTCGCGCCGGCCAACATCGCCGGGCGCATCACCGGCGCGCTGCTGGGGTACTGGCTCAACGGCAAGTGGACCTTCGCTGGCGACGACACCGCCGTCGGCGCGCCGCAACTCCAGCGTTTCCTGGTGATGTGGGTGAGCACGACGGTGGTCAGCACCTGGTCGCTGACCCACATCGACGATTTCTTCGGGCTGAAGTGGGTCTGGCTGGCGAAACCCGCGCTGGAGATCGCACTCGGCCTGCTCGGTTTCGTGCTGTCGCGCTACTGGATCTACCGCAAGTAGCGTGTCCACCGCGCAGCATCGATCCCGGCCGTCATCCAACAAAAAGCCCCGCGGATAGCGGGGCTCTTCGGCGACGCGATGCGCAGTGCGCGATCCGTCAGTGCTTGAGCGTCTTGCGCAGGCGCTCCAGCGCCTGCAGCTGCACGACGGCCTCGGCGAGCTTCTGCTGGGCTTCGGCGACGTCCATCGTCTCGCCACGGCCGGCCAGCACGCGCTCGGCTTCTTCCTTGGCGGCCTTGACCGAGGCTTCGTCGATGTCGTCGGCGCGGATCGCGGTGTCGGCGAGGATCGTCACGACCTGCGGCTGCACCTCGAGGATGCCGCCGCCGATCGCGAAGTCCAGCACCTCGCCGTTGGGCTGGGTCACGACGACCTTGCCGGGCTTGAGCCGCGTGATCAGCGGCGCATGGCGCGGCGCAATGCCGAGTTCACCGAGCTCGCCGGTGGCGACGACCATGGTCGCCTCGCCGTGGAAGATCTCGGCCTCGGCACTGACGATGTCGCAACGGATGGTGGTGCTCATAACGCGCTTCTCTTCGGGTGCTCCCGCGCCCGCGGACGGGAGCAGGCAGGAATCACGGTGGCGATCTCGCCGGCGTCATCCACGCCCCCGCCCGGTGCCGGACGAGGGCGACGGGATCAGGCCTTCTCGGCGAGCTTCTTGGCCTTTTCGACCGCTTCGTCGATGCCGCCGACCATGTAGAACGCCTGCTCGGGCAAGTGGTCGTATTCGCCGTCGACGATGCCCTTGAAGCCGCGGATTGTGTCCTTCAGCGAGACGTACTTGCCCGGCGAGCCGGTGAACACCTCGGCGACGTGGAACGGCTGCGAGAAGAAGCGCTCGATCTTGCGCGCGCGCGACACGGCCTGCTTGTCCTCTTCCGACAGCTCGTCCATGCCCAGGATCGCGATGATGTCCTTGAGCTCCTTGTACTTCTGCAGCGTCGACTGCACGCGACGCGCGGTGTCGTAGTGCTCGTTGCCGATGACGTTCGGATCCATCATGCGCGACGTGGAGTCGAGCGGATCGACCGCCGGGTAGATACCCAGCGAGGCGATGCTGCGCGACAGCGCGACCGTCGAGTCGAGATGGGCGAAGGTCGTGGCGGGCGACGGATCGGTGTAATCGTCGGCGGGCACGTAGACGGCCTGGATCGAGGTGATCGAGCCGGTCTTGGTCGAGGTGATGCGCTCCTGCAGCACGCCCATTTCCTCGGCGAGCGTGGGCTGGTAACCCACCGCCGACGGCATGCGGCCGAGCAGCGCCGAGACTTCGGTACCGGCCAGCGTGTAGCGGTAGATGTTGTCGACGAACAGCAGCACGTCCTTGCCCTTGCCGGACGCGTCCTTCTCGTCGCGGAAGTACTCCGCCATCGTCAGGCCGGTCAACGCGACGCGCAGGCGGTTGCCCGGCGGCTCGTTCATCTGGCCGTAGACCATCGCCACCTTGTCGAGGACATTGGAATCTTTCATCTCGTGGTAGAAGTCGTTGCCCTCGCGGGTCCGCTCGCCCACGCCGGCGAACACCGACAGGCCGCTGTGCGCCTTGGCGATGTTGTTGATCAGTTCCATCATGTTGACGGTCTTGCCGACGCCGGCGCCGCCGAACAGGCCGACCTTGCCGCCCTTGGCGAAGGGGCACATCAGGTCGATGACCTTGATGCCCGTCTCCAGCAGCTCGGTCGCCGACGACTGGTCTTCGTAGCTCGGCGCGGCGCGATGGATTTCCCAGTGATCGGTGGCCTGCACGTCGCCGGCTTCGTCGATCGGGCGACCCAGCACGTCCATGATGCGGCCCAGCGTACCCGCGCCGACCGGCACCGAGATGCCGAGGCCGGTGTTGGTCGCGACCAGGTTGCGCTTCAGGCCGTCGGTCGAACCGAGCGCGATGGTGCGCACGATGCCGTCGCCGAGCTGCTGCTGCACTTCGAGCGTGATTTCGGTGTTGTCGACCTTCAATGCGTCGTACACCTTCGGCACGGACGCGCGCGGGAACTCGACGTCGACGACTGCGCCGATGATCTGAACGATCTTGCCCTGACTCATTGTGGTTTCCTCAGACTCTTAAGATTGTCTTGCGACCGGGGCCGCCGATGATGTTCCGGATCATGCCGCGCGTAGGGCGCGGCCGTTCGAGTCGCCTCAGACCGCTGCCGCGCCGCCGACGATCTCAGAGATTTCCTGCGTGATCGCCGCCTGGCGGGCCTTGTTGTAGACCAGGTTCAGCGTGTCGATCAGCTTGGTGGCGTTGTCGCTCGCGGCCTTCATCGCGACCATGCGCGCGGCATGCTCGGAGGCCACGTTCTCCATCACCGCCTGGTAGACCAGCGATTCGATGTAGCGCGTCAGCACGTGCGCGAGCACCGATTCGGCGTCCGGCTCGTAGATGTAGTCCCAGTCGTGCTTGACCACCTGCGTGTCGGACGCGGGCAGCGGCAGCAGCTGGTCGAAGCTGCCCTTCTGGGTCATCGTATTGACGAAGTGGTTGTAGGCCAGGAACACGCGATCGAGGCGGCCGTCGGTGTAGCCGTCGAGCATCACCTTGATGATGCCGACCAGCTGTTCGACTTCCGGCGTGTCGCCGATGTGGGTCACGCTGGCCAGCATGTCGACCTTGAGGCGGCGGAAGAATACCGTCGCCTTCTGGCCGATCGTCACCACGTCGACCTCGACGCCCTTTTCCTGCCACTGGCGGATTTCGCCGAGCAGCTTGCGGAACAGGTTGTTGTTGAGGCCGCCGGCCAGGCCGCGGTCCGACGAGGCGATGATGTAACCGACGCGCTTGACCTCCCGCTCCACCAGATACGGATGCTGGAACTCGGAGTTCGCCTGCGCCAGGTGGCCGATCAGCTGCTTCATCGCGCGCGCGTAGGGGCGCGACGCCTTCATCCGGTCCTGCGCCTTGCGGATCTTCGACGCCGATACCATCTCGAGCGCGCGCGTCACCTTGCGGGTGTTCTGCACGCTCTTGATCTTGGTCTTGATTTCTCTGCCGCCGGCCATCTCTTATCCCTGCGTGCGGCGGGTGGACACCCGCCTCTGGCTGAATCGTCTCGTGCGCAGGCGGGCCGGAGCCCGCCTGCCGGCCCTTACCAGCTGCCGGTCTTCTTGAACTCGGCGATGCCCTGCTTGAACGCGCCTTCGATCTCGTCGTTCCAGCCGCCGGTCTGGTTGATCTTGTCGACCAGCTCGCCCGCGGTGTTGTCGAAGTGCGCGTGCAGGCCTTCCTCGAACGCGAGGACCTTGCCGACCGGCACGTCGTCGAGGAAGCCCTCGTTGACGGCGTAGATCGACAGCGCCTGGTGCGCGATCGACATCGGCGCGTACTGCTTCTGCTTCATCAGCTCGGTGACGCGCTGGCCGCGCTCGAGCTGCTTGCGGGTCGCTTCGTCGAGATCGGACGCGAACTTGCGGATGCCGCCCGACAGCTTCTTGATGATCTTGGTCTGGGCCGAGCCACCGACGCGCGACACCGAGATACCGGCGTTCACGGCCGGACGGATGCCCGCGTTGAAGAGGTCGGTTTCCAGGAAGATCTGGCCGTCGGTGATCGAGATCACGTTGGTCGGCACGAACGCCGAGACGTCGCCGGCCTGTGTTTCGATGATCGGCAGCGCGGTCAGCGAGCCGGTCTTGCCGGTCACGGCGCCGTTGGTGAACTTCTCGACGTAGTCCTCGGACACGCGCGCGGCGCGCTCGAGCAGGCGGGAATGCAGGTAGAACACGTCGCCCGGATAGGCTTCGCGGCCCGGCGGACGCTTGAGCAGCAGCGAGATCTGGCGGTAGGCGACGGCCTGCTTGGACAGATCGTCGTAGACGATCAGCGCGTCTTCGCCGCGGTCCATGAAGTACTCGCCCATCGTGCAGCCCGAGTAGGCGCTGATGTACTGCATCGCGGCCGACTCGGACGCCGTGGCGGCGACGACGACGGTGTGCGCCATCGCGCCGTTCTCTTCTAGCTTGCGCACGATGTTGGCGACGGTCGAGGCCTTCTGGCCGATCGCGACGTAGACGCACTTGATGCCGGTGGTCTTCTGGTTGATCACGGCGTCGATCGCGAGCGCGGTCTTGCCGGTCTGGCGGTCGCCGATGACCAGCTCGCGCTGGCCGCGTCCGATCGGGATCATCGCGTCGACCGACTTGTAGCCGGTCTGCACCGGCTGGTCGACCGACTTGCGCCAGATCACGCCGGGCGCGACGCGCTCGACCGGTGCGGTGAGCTTGGCGTCGATCGGGCCCTTGCCGTCGATCGGCTCGCCGAGCGCGTTGACGACGCGGCCCAGCAGTTCCGGGCCGACCGGCACTTCGAGGATGCGGCCGGTGGTCTTGGCCACGTCGCCTTCGCGCAGGTGCTCGTAGTCGCCCAGGACCACGGCGCCGACCGAGTCGCGCTCGAGGTTCAGCGCCAGCGCGAACGTGTTCTCGGGCAGCTCGATCATTTCACCCTGCATCACGTCGGCGATGCCGTGGATGCGCACGATGCCGTCGGCGACCGAGGTCACGGTGCCTTCGTTGCGCGCCTCGGCGGTCAGCTTGACCTTGTCGATGCGGTTCTTGATCAGCTCGCTGATCTCGGAGGGATTGAGTTGCGTGGTAGCCATCGGGAGTTCCCTTGGGCCGGCGTTGCCGCCGACGTTGCAATTGAAAATCGTGTCAGTGCGCCAGCGCGGTCTGCAGGCGGGCGAGCTTGCCCTTCAGCGAGCCGTCGATCACCACGTCGCCGGCCGCGATCACCGCGCCGCCGATCAGCGACGCATCGACCGCGGTCTCCAGCTGGACCTCGCGGCCGAACCGGCGCTTGAGCGCGTCGCGGATGTGGGCCACTTCGGCATCGGGCAGTTCGGTCGCCGACGTCACCGTCGCCAGCACCACGTGCTCGGCTTCGGCGCGCAGCTCTTCATAGAGTCCGGCGATTTCGGGCAGCAGCGGCAAGCGGCCGTTGCCGGCCAGTAGGCCGAGAAACTCCGCGAACTTGCCGTCGGCATCCTCGGGCGCCAGCAGGCTCACCGCGTCCTCGTCGCCGAGGGCCGGATGGCCCAGCAGCGCCGCCGCCTGCGGATCGGCCGCGACGCGCGCGGAGAACGCGAGCGCGTCCGACCACGGCGCGAACCGGCCGTCGTCGCGGGCGATCGCGAACGCGGCGCGGGCATACGGGCGTGCGAGGGTGATCGACATGGATCAGATCTCCGCGGCGAGTTCGTCGAGCAGCGCCTTGTGGGCGTTGGCGTCGATCTCACGCTTGAGCAGCCGCTCGGCGCCGCTGACCGCCAGAGCGGACACGTGGCGACGCAGATCCTCGCGCGCGCGGGTGGCCGACGCTTCGATCTCGGCGTCGAACAGCGCCTTCTGGCGCAGACCTTCGGTCACCGCCTCGGCCTTGGCGGCCTCGACGAGCTGGTTCGCGCGGGCATGGGCCTGCTCGATGATCTCGTTGGCCTTCGCACGTGCGGCCTTGAGTTCCTCGTTGGCGGTTTCCTGCGCCTGCGCCAGCGCACGCTGGCTGTTGTCGGCCGCGGCCAGACCTTCGGCGATCTTCTGCTGGCGCTCCTCGATCGCGGCCAGCAACGGCGGCCAGATCTTGGTGGCGATGATCCAGATCAGACCGGCGAACGCCAGAGCCTGGGCAATTAGGGTCAGACCGATATTCATGGGCTTGTGACTGCCTGTCGTGAAGGGTTGGGCGCGCGCACGCGCCCCCTGTCATCCACCGGCACGGTCATGCGCGAAGGCATGGCCGCGCCGGAACGCCGGGCGGCTGGATCAGCCAGCGAGCTGCGTAGCCAGCGGGCCGATGAACGGCGACGCGAACGCGAACAGCAGGCCGACGGCGACCGAGATGATGAACGCGGCGTCGATCAGACCGGCGGTGATGAACATGCGGACCTGCAGCACCGGGATCAGCTCCGGCTGGCGCGCGGCCGACTCGAGGAACTTGCCGGCCATGATGGCCAGACCCAGACCTGCGCCCAGCGCGGCCAGGCCGATCATGATGCCGATGGCCAGAACGGTCGAAGCCTGGATCTGGGCGAACGAGGTCAGTGCGATTTCCATTGTTTTCTCCGGAGCGGATTGCTTTGGTAAGGGTGAGACGGAAGGGGTGGAACGAAACCGGGGCGCGCGACGCGGTCGATCAGTGGTCGTCCTCGGCGAGGCTGAGGTAGACGATCGACAGCATCATGAAAATGAAGGCCTGCAGCGGAATGACCAGCAGGTGGAACAGCATCCAGCCCAGACCCAGCACGCCGCCGCCGAGCACGCCCAGCAGGCCTGCGCCGCCGAGGACCCAGATCAGCAGGAACACGATCTCGCCACCGAACATGTTGCCGAACAGTCGCATCGCCAGCGAAATCGGCTTGCTCAGCCATTCGACGATGTTGAGGATCAGGTTGAACGGCACCATCCACTTGCCGAACGGCGCGGTCAGGAATTCCTTGGTCAGGCCACCGAGACCCTTGGCGCGCAGCGCGAAGAACACGGTCAGGAAGAACACGCTGATCGACAGGCCCAGCGTCGCGTTGACGTCGGCGGTCGGCACCGGCTTCCAGTAGCCCACGCCGAGCAGCTCGAGCGGCTTGGCGATGAAGTCCGCCGGAATCATCTTCAGCAGATTCATCAGCAGGATCCAGAAGAACAGGGTGATCGCGATCGGCGTCACCAGCTTGCTGGACCCGTGATAGGTATCGCGCGCCTGCTTGTCGACGAACTCCAGGAGGATCTCGACGAAGGCCTGCCACTTGCCCGGCACGCCGGCGGTGGCGTTGCGCGTCGCCATCCAGAACATCACGACCATCAGGCCGCCCATCAGCAGCGCGGTGATCAGCGTATCGACATGCAGCGTCCAGAAACCGCCGTCGCCGACGGAGGCCGTCAGGTTCTGGAGGTGGTGCTGGATGTAGCTGGTAGGGGTGAGTTCCGCTTCGCCCGCCATAAGATCAAACCCTGCTGGTTAACGTATCAATGCCTGGCCACTGGCCGGGCCATCGCAAGCAACTGCGCGAACAACGCGACGATGACCCCGGCGAGCATCGGAACCGGCGGCAAGCGCCCCACCCCGACCCCCAGCAACAACACGGCCACCACCACGACCCACTTCACCACCACCCCCGCCAGCAGCCGCGCAAGCGCGCCGGCCGATGGATTGACCCCGCCACCGAGCGCGATCACGCTCGACAACCAGCCGCCGACCGCGATCGCCGCGCCACCCAGTGCTGCGGCCAGCGCCCAGGTCCCGCCTTTGGCGAGGAAGGCCAGCGCCGTCACCGCGACTGCGACCGCCTGCCAGACGATTGCGCGCTGTGCCAGCTGCCGACCCGCTGCGACGGAAGTCAACACATGAAGTCCTGGACGTTGAGCGAACCGGAGCGTCGTAACGCGCCCCGTCGAGCCGCAGAATTATAGCAGTCGCGTCATTTGACCCACAACCGGCGAACGTCGTGGGTCGCAGGCCGCGCCGGACCGCGCCGCGCCGGGATGCGTTGAGGGGCGGAGGCGAGTGGCCGGCTCGGCCCATTCATAATTTTCTCCGGAATTCGCCGGAACTTCGCCAGCGATCCCCGGTCGATAGATGACGTGTCCGATCTGCCCGCACTTCCTCGTCGGTCCCGCCTGCAGATCGCCACCGAAGCCCTGGCCCGCCGCCGGGGCTTCTTTTTGCGCGCGCCGCGCGCCTTGCTGGCGCATGAATGCGAAACGATTCCTTGCCGGCGCGCGTGCATGGATTTCACATCGGGCCGACCCGCGCGTCCCCAACATCGTCCGCCATTCCCCACCGCATGGCACCCCCACGATGTCCCGATCCCTCGTCCGTCACCTCTCGCTTGCCGCGATTCCCGCTGCGATCGCGCTCGCGACGCTTGCCCAGCCCGTCCACGCCCAGAGCCGCGACGACCGTTTCGTACTGCGCCTGAGCGCGTTCAATCCCGAAGCCGAGCTGGGTTTCTCGGGCGACGGCGTCGTCACCGACGGCACCGACTCGGCGACATTCGGCTTCGACGAGAGCTTCGATACCGGCCGTGAGTGGCGGCCGCGTGGCGCCGTGGGGTTCCAGCTGAGCGAGCGCCAGGCACTGGTCGGCAATTTCTACGATTACCGTCGCGATGAAACCTGGGAGTACGGCGGCAACGTGCTCGACACCGGCACCATCATCCCGGGCGGCGAGGCGATCGAAGTGCCGTCGGCGCGCATCGACGGCCGCCTGTCGTTCCGCCTCGCCAACCTCAACTACGAATATGCCGTCGTCAAGAACGACAGCTTCCAGTGGGGCCTCGGCTTGGGCGTGACCTACGCCAAGCTCGAAGCCACGGCCAACGGCAGCTCGACCGGCACCGATCTCGTCGACCCGCAGTTCGAGACCGTGGGCTGGGAGCGCGACGGCTTCTCGCCGGGCCTGCACACGCGCCTGGTGTGGACGCCGGCCGAGCGCTGGACCGTCGGCCTCGAAGCGCAGTATCTCGACACGACCTGGGGCGACATCGTCGACGAGGACGGCCACTTCGAACGCGGTGGTCTGCTGGTCGAGTACATGGTCAGCGAGCGCGTCGGTCTGCATGTCGGCTACGACTGGTTCCGCCTGAAGCTGACGGACCAGTACCGCGGCACCGCACGCGCGCCGGACGGCATCGACGCGGGCCCGTTCCCGTATTCGGGCAACGTGACCGGCGATCTGAAGGTGCACGGTCCGATGGCGGGTGTGACCTTCCGCTTCTGATGCGCCACCCCGATCCACGCGCCTGGAAACGGGCGCGTGGCCACGAAAAAGCCCCGGCATGCCGGGGCTTTTTTGTTGCGCGGTCGGATTGCCCCGCGCTTATTTCTTCTTCGGGATGTAGAGGTCGGTGATCGTGCCGTCGAACACTTCCGCCGCCATCGCCACCGATTCGCTGAGCGTGGGATGCGGATGGATGGTGTGGCCGATGTCGGCGACTTCGGCGCCCATCTCGATCGCCAGGCCTGCCTCTGCAATCAGATCGCCCGCATGCACGCCGACGATGCCGGCGCCGACGATGCGGTGCGTGGCCTCGTCGAAGATCAGCTTGGTGAAGCCCTCGGTGCGGCCGATGCCGATGGCGCGGCCGCTGGCCGCCCACGGGAACTTGCCCACGCCGACCTTCAGGCCCTTGGCCTTGGCCTCCGTCTCGGTGATGCCGACCCACGCGATTTCCGGATCGGTGTAGGCGACCGACGGAATCACCCGCGCCACCCACTCCTTCTTCTCGCCGGCGGCGACCTCGGCCGCGAGCTTGCCTTCGTGCGTGGCCTTGTGCGCCAGCATCGGCTGACCGACGAGATCGCCGATCGCGAAGATGTGTGGGACGTTGGCCCGCATCTGCGTGTCGACGGCGATGAAGCCGCGCTCCGATACGCGCACGCCGGCCTTGTCGGCGGCGATCTTGCCGCCGTTGGGGGTGCGGCCCACCGCCACCAGCACGCGGTCGAAGGTCTTCGTGTCCGGGATGCTTTCGCCCTCGAAGACCACGTCGATGCCGGACTTCGCGGCCTTGGCCTCGACGACCTTGGTCTTCAGATGCGCGGACACGCCCTGCTTCTTCAGGCGGTCGGCCAGCGGCTTGACCAGATCCTTGTCGGCGCCGGGCATCAGCTGGTCGGCGAGCTCGACGACCGTCACCTCACTGCCGAGCGCGTGATAGACCGTCGCCATCTCGAGCCCGATGATGCCGCCGCCGACGACGAGCAGCTTCTTCGGCGTTTCAGCCAGTTCCAGCGCGTCGGTCGAATCCATCACGCGCGGGTCGTCCCACGGGAACCCGGGCAACTTCAGAGCCTGCGAACCGGCGGCGATGATGCACTGCTCGAAGCGCACGAGCTGGGTCTTGCCATCACGGCCGGTGACCTCGATCTCGTTCGGCGACACGAACAGACCTTCGCCGGTGACCACGCGCACCTTGCGCTGCTTGGCCATGCCGGTGAGACCCTTGGTCAGCTGGCCGACGACCTTGTCCTTGTAGCCGCGCAGCTTGTCGAGGGCGATCGTCGGGGCGCCGAAGTCGACGCCGTAATCGCTGGCGTGCTTGGCCTGGTCGATGACCTCCGCCGCGTGCAGCAGCGCCTTCGACGGAATGCAGCCGACGTTGAGGCAGACGCCGCCGAGCGTCTCGTAGCGCTCGATCAGGACCGTATCGAGACCGAGATCGGCGGCGCGGAACGCAGCGGTGTAACCGCCCGGGCCGGAGCCCAGCACGACGATGCGACATTCCACGTCGGCCTGGCGGCGGGACGAGGGCGCGGCCTTGACCGCCTCCGGCTCGGCCGGCGCCGCGTGCGAACGCGCGACCGGCGGATTGCTGCCGGGCGCGTCGCTCTTCTTCGCCGGGGTTTCTTCTTTCTTCTCAGGCGCGGCTGCCTTGGCATCGGCGGGAGTCGCATCGCCCTCACCTTCAGCCTCGATCACCGCGACCACGCTGCCTTCCGACAGCGTGTCGCCGACCTTGACCTTCAGTTCCTTGATGACGCCCGCGCTCGAGGCCGGCACTTCCATCGTGGCCTTGTCCGATTCCAGCGTGACCAGGCTCTGGTCCTTGGCGACGGTGTCGCCGACCGCGACCAGCACCTCGATCACCGGCACGTCGTCGTAGCCGCCGATGTCGGGGACTTTCACTTCGAGGGTCTGGGCCATCACGGGTTCTCCGGAGTCTGTTGCGTGGGGTCCGACGCCGCGATGCGCGACGCCGGGCGACGCGCCCAGGTCAGCGAATACAGGTCGTGGCGGCGGTCGTTGAGGTTCTGCACGGTGCCGTCGTTGCGGGCGACGACGAGATCGTTGAGGCGCAGGTCGGCGAACGCGACCTGCTCGACGTTCGGTGTGGTGTCGGCGGCGATGCCGTCACGCGCGAACGGGAAATCGCAGGGCGTCAGGATGCAGCTCTGCGCGTACTGGATGTCGAAGTTGTTGACGCCGGGCAGGTTGCCGACGTTGCCCGACAGCACCACGTAACACTGGTTCTCCACAGCGCGCGCCTGCGAGCAGTAGCGCACGCGCAGATAGCCTTCGCGGGTGTCGGTGCAGAACGGCACGAACAGGATCATCGCGCCCTGGTCGACGAGATGCCGGCCGAGTTCCGGGAACTCGCTGTCGTAGCAGATCATGACGCCGATCGGTCCGCAGTCGGTCATGATCGCCCGCGCACTGTCGCCGCCGCCGATGCCCCACCAGGTGCGCTCGTTGGGCGTGGGATGCAGCTTGTCGCGCGTGTGCAGCGAGCCGTCGCGCAGGGCGACGTAACAGATGTTGCGCACGTTGGCGTCCGCGCCCTCGCTGGTCCGCGTGGGATGCGAGCCGCCGATGATGTTGATGTTGTGGCGCACCGCGAGTTCGCTGAGCAGCGTCGAGAAACGCTCGGTGTAGCCGGTCAGCGCCAGCAGCGAATCCTGCGGCGACAGCGGCTTGTTCTCGACCGACAGCAGCTGCAGCGTGAAGAGTTCCGGGAACACCACGAAATCGGCGCGGTAGTCGGCGGCAATGTCGACGAAGTACTCGACCTGGGTCGCGAATTCCTCGAACGACGCGACCCGGCGCTGCTGGTACTGCACGGTCGCCACGCGCACCGAATCGGGCAGCGGGCGCGCGGTGCCGGTGGTGCGCACATTCGGGTCGATCTTGGGATTGCGCCAGACCAGATGCGCGGCATACCCGCGGGATTCGCGATCGGCCGGCTGGTAGTTGCGCAGCAGGCCGATGAACTCGAAGCCGTTGCTGAGCTGGAAGCTCAGCGCGCGGTCGCGGATCCGGCCCGCGCGCACGTCGGCGACATAGGCGTGGGCATCGTTGCCGTAGGCCTTCGCGCGCCGCGAGAACCCGGGCAGGCGACCGCCGAACACGATGCCCTTCAGCCCCAGCTCCTGGCACAGGCGCTTGCGCAGTTCGTACAACCGGCGGCCGATGCGCAGCCCGCGATACGCGGGATCCACGCAGACTTCCATGCCGTAGAGCCAGTCGCCGGTGGTCAGGTGGCGCGCGCCATACCCCCCGCCCGAGATCTCGGTCCAGCGGTGCGGCGCCATCGCGCTCGCTTCGTCGATACGGAACGTCGCGCAGTAGCCGACCGCGACGTCTTCGTAGCAGGCGACGAACACGCCCTGTGGGAACTGCGCGATCTGCCCGGTCAGCATCTCGGCGGTGTAACCGCCTTCTTCGCCATAGACCTGGTCCGACAGCGAGACGATCGCTGGGATGTCGGCGATGGTCGCGTGACGGACGGTGAGGCGCGCCTTTTCGCGCGCCGTGTCGCTGGGCACCGGCACGTTTACAGCAGCACCCGGCGCATGTCGCCGAGCAGCTGCGCCAGCGTCGCGGTGAAGCGGGCAGCGGCAGCGCCGTCGATGACGCGGTGGTCGTAGGACAGCGACAGCGGCAGGACCAGGCGCGGCTGGAAGGCCTTGCCGTCCCAGACCGGCTTCATCGCCGACTTCGACACGCCGAGGATCGCGACTTCCGGGGCGTTGACGATCGGCGTGAAGCTGGTGCCGCCGATGCCGCCGAGCGAGCTGATCGAGAAACAGCCGCCCTGCATGTCGGCCGGGCCGAGCTTGCCGTCACGCGCCTTCTTCGCCAGCGCCGACATCTCCTGCGAGATCTCGAGCACGCCCTTCTTGTCGGCGTCGCGGATCACCGGGACGACCAGGCCGTTGGGCGTGTCGGCGGCGAAACCGATGTGGAAGTACTTCTTGAGCGTCAGGTTCTCGCCGGCCGCGTCGAGCGAGCTGTTGAAGCGCGGGTACTGCTTGAGTACCGCGACGGAGGCCTTGATCAGGAAGGCGAGCATGGTCAGCTTGATGCCGGCCTTCTCGTTCTCCTTGTTGAGCTGCACGCGCAGCGCTTCGAGATCGGTGATGTCGGCATCGTCGTGCTGGGTGACGTGCGGGATCATCGCCCAGTTGCGTGCGAGGTTCGCGGCCGAGATCTTCTGGATGCGGCCCAGTTCCTGGACCTCGATCTCGCCGAACTTGGTGAAGTCGACCTTCGGCCACGGCAGCAGGTTGAGGCCACCGCCGCTCGCGGCCGGCGCCCCCGCTGCGGCCTTGGCGCCGCCGCCCTGCATCACGCCCTTGACGAAGGCCTGCACGTCCTCGCGGACGATGCGACCGCCGCGGGCGCTGCCCTTGAGCTGCAGCAGGTCGACACCGAGCTCGCGCGCGAACAGGCGCACCGCGGGACTCGCATACGGCACCTTGTCGGGCAGGACCGCATCGGCGTCGAAGCGCACCGGCGGCGCGCTGTTGCCGGCCGGCCGGTGGTCCATCGACGCCTGCGCGATCCTGTCGGGCTTGGCCTGCGCCGCGACGGGCTCGGCCTCGGGATCGTCGGTCGACTTGACGGCGGCAGCGGCGGGCGTGATGTCTGCAGTCGCCGCAGTGTCCGGACCGGCCTCGCCTTCCGCTTCGATGATCGCGACCACGCCGCCTTCCGACAGCGTGTCGCCGACCTTGACGTTGAGTTCCTTGACCACGCCCGCGAACGGCGCGGGCACTTCCATCGTCGCCTTGTCCGACTCCAGCGTGACCAGCCCCTGGTCCTTGGCGACGGTGTCACCGACGGCGACCAGCACCTCGATCACCGGCACGTCGTCGTAGCCGCCGATATCCGGCACGCGGGCTTCCTGCGCGCCGCCGCCCTGGGTCTTCGCAGGCGGGGGAGCCTCGGCCTTCGCCGGCGCGTCGGCCTTGGCGGGCTTGCCGGCGTCGGCGGCAGGCGCGTCCGCCGCCTTGGCGGGCGCAGCCGGCTTGGCCTCGCTGGCTGCCGCACCTTCGGCCTCGATGATCGCGACCACACCGCCCTCCGACAGTGTGTCGCCCACCTTGACCTTCAGTTCCTTGACCACGCCCGCGAACGGCGCCGGGACTTCCATCGTCGCCTTGTCGGATTCCAGCGTGACCAAGCCCTGGTCGACGGCGACGGTATCGCCGACGGCGACCAGCACTTCGATCACCGGGACATCGTCATACCCGCCAATGTCGGGAACGCGCGCTTCTTTCAGGTCGGCCATGCGGCCCTCCGGCCATGTCGTGACCTTCTATTGTGGCGCCCCGCCCCGCGATGCGCCAACCGGTTTGCGCGTCGGCTTGGCGCTGCCGCGCGACAGCGCCTGCGTGCGCGAACGATGCAGACGAAACCATCCGCTCGCGATGCGCGCGATCCGGCGCTGGCGACTGCCTGATCCGTACTGGAACGCAGCGTCGTATCGCCCGCATTCGTGTTCCGTACAGCGGCCGGATGCGTGGGACATCTGCGCCACTCCGCGTAGCAGGCGGCATTGCGCTGAACGCTCTGCGCAGATTCCAGAAGGCGCAGTGAAGAGTTCGGAAGCCTTCAGAAACTGAATAGCGTCGATTCAGGCAGCGATCGCCAGCATGGCCGCGCCTTCCCGCAGAAGGAAGGACGGCCAGCCGGATCGGCCGCCACAGATGGATCCATTGCTGACGGCGCCGGCCTGGGCTGTCGACTCATTGAAAGAAGAGGAAGTCCCCCATGAACAAGCGCGTACTCGCTCTCGCCACTCTTGCCAGCCTGGCCGTCTCCTCGGTCGCCTTCGCCCAGGACGCCAGCGATACTGCGTCCGGCAAGCGCTTCTCGGTCGTCGGCGGCGCCACCCTGCTGCAGCCGACCAAGAGCAGCAGCAACGACGGCATCGAAGTCGACGGCGGCCCGGCCCCGACGGCCTCGGTCTCGTACAACTTCACCGACAACATCAGTGCCGAACTGTGGGGCGCGCTCGACAAGTTCGACCATCGCGTGACGACGAACACCGGCAAGCTGGGCACCGTCGAGCAGCAGCCCATCGCGCTCAGCGGCCAGTACCACTTCGGCCAGGCGGACAACACCTTCCGTCCGTTCGTGGGCCTGGGTTATCACCACTCGAACATCAGCGGTGAAGACCTCAACCCGGGCGGCGAGCACGTCAGCCTGACCACGCCGAAGGGCGCGATCGGCACTGTCGGCGTCGACATGAACATCACCCCGACCTGGTTCGCCCGCGCCGATGCGCGTTACCTGCGCAGCCGTGCGGACGTCCAGCAGGCAGGCGCCGGCACCGGTCAGGAGCTGCAGCTCGACCCGTGGACCGTGGGCTTCGGTATCGGCGCGCGCTTCTGACCCTCTCTCCAGAGGCGTGCCCAGGAAAAGACCCGCTTCGGCGGGTCTTTTTCTTTGGGTGGATCCGGAGAAATCGGAACCTTGTAGGAGCGCGCTCGCGCGCGAGCTTTCGATTTTCCGCACTTGACCCTATTGCGAGCCAATGCGGCACGCAGGATCGCTTCGCCAACGTCCTGTTCGCTAAGGCCCTGCTCGAAAACGGATCGTGCCAAAGGTGCTCGCGCGCGAGCGCGCTCCTACCGTGCGTCGGCAGCGAGTCAGCGCAGCCAGCGCCCCAGGCGCCGGTACAGCAGCCACGCGTAGGCCGCGTGGTAGCCGAGCACCAGGCCGGCGACCGCGAACAGACTGGCGTGCTCGCCGAGCAGGCCCCAGTGCGCCAGCGCATCGTGGTGCCCGCGCATCCGCTCCCAGGTCTGCCAGATCGCGACGCCGAGACGGGCGACGACGACCAGCGTCAGGCCCAGCACCAGCCAGCGGTTCGGCGTGTACCAGACCTGCCCGGGCCGGTGCTCCACACGCGTCAGCACCCAGCCCAGCCCGCCGAGCAGCAGTCCCGCCAGCAGACCCGCCGCGCCGTAGACGAAGGCATGGGTGACGAACAGGTTCGTCGCCGCCATCGCCAGCAGGAACACGCCGGCCGACGCGGGGATCAGGAACGCGTTGAGGCGCGTCAGGAAATACGGCGGACGCCGCCGCGAGCTGCCGACGCGATAGCGGTTCCACAGGGCCAGGGGCCAGAGCAGCACCGCGGCGAAGACGAGGAGCAGCAGGACGAGGAGCAGCAGGAGGATCGGCATCCGCGCAGCATGCCGGTTGCGGCGTGCAGATGGCGAGGCAGGCGAACGTGTCCCGGGTCCGTATCCCGGTCATCGGACCGGATTGCCTCCGATCGGATGCGGGTCACGGTGCCGGCTCAGGGCGGCGGCGTGCCGTCGAGCCGCTTGACGCCGGCATCGACCGTGACGGTCTCCGACAACACCTTTTCGCGGCGGAACATGTAGAGACCACTGGCGACGATGATGCCCGCGCCGATCCACGTCATGCCGTCGGGCAGCACCTGCCAGACGAACAGGTCCAGCAGCACGACCCACAGCAGCGCGGTGTATTCCAGCGGCGCGACCTGGCTGGCTTCGCCGAGCCGGAACGCGTGCGTCAGGCCCACCTGGCCCAGCGCACCGGTCACCCCGATCAGCGCCAGCACCCACCCGTGTTCGCGCTGCAGCGGCTGCCAGTCCGGCCACGCCAGCGCGCCGGCGAACACCGCCATCAGCACCAGGAACCAGAACACCAGCGCTTCGGGACTGTCGCGCTGCGCGAGCTTGCGCACGGTGATCGACGCGATCGCATAGCACAGCGCGCCACCGACCACGGCCAGCCCCGCCAGCGTCGCCATGCCCTCGCCGGTCGGCCGCAGCACGACCAGCACGCCGACGACGCCGAGCGCGATCGCGGTCCAGCGCCGCGGGCCGACCTTCTCGCCGAGCAGGGGCACCGCCAGCGCGGTGACCATCAGCGGCGATACGAACACGATCGCGTAGGCCGTCGACAGCGGCATCCGCGCCAGGCCATAGACGAAGCCGGCGATCATGCCGACGCCCAGGAGCCCGCGCAGCAGGTGCAGCGGCCAGTGGATGCGCAGCAGACTGCCCGCGCGCCCGCGCAGCAGCAGCCAGCCGACGATCAGCGGCAGCGTCGCCAGGCTGCGGAAAGTCGCGACCTGGAACGCGGAGTAGTCGTTGGCGATCCACTTCATGCCCGCATCCATGCCGGCGAACGCGAGCACCGCGAACAGCATCCACAGCGCCGCGGCGCGGGTGTCGGTCCGGGGTGCGGCGGCGTGGCGGGGCATGCGGACGACTCGACGGACGGGTCGCGCATCCTCGCATGGACACGCGCGCCGGGCACCCGGCGCGCGGCCCGGGAATCAGCGGCTCAGGCTGGCCGTATCGATGACGAAGCGGTAGCGCACGTCGCCCTTGAGCATGCGCTCGTACGCCTCGTTGATCCGGTCGATGTCGATCAGCTCGATGTCCGAGACGATGCCGTGCTCGGCGCAGAAGTCCAGCATCTCCTGGGTTTCGCGGATGCCACCGATCAGCGAACCCGTCAAGCGACGGCGCTGCATGATCAGCGAGCCGGCGGCGACCGGCGCGGGCTGGTCGGGCACGCCGAGCAGGATCATCGTGCCGTCGACCTTCAGCAGCGACAGGTAGGCGTTGTAGTCGTGCGGCGCGGAGACGCTGTCGACGATGAAGTCGAACGTCCTGGCCAGCGTCTTGAACGTGGCCTCTTCACGCGTCGCGGCGAACGCGTGCGCGCCGAGCTTCATCGCGTCGTCGCGCTTGGATTCGGACGTGCTGAGCACCGTCACGCGTGCGCCCATCGCCACGGCGAACTTCACCGCCATGTGGCCCAGGCCGCCGAGGCCGACGACGGCGACCGCATCGCCCGCCTCGACCCCGAAGTGGCGCAGCGGCGAGTACGTGGTGATGCCAGCGCACAGCAGCGGCGCCGCGGCGTCGAGCGGCAACGACTCGGGGACGCGCAGCACGTACTCCTGGTGCACGGTGATGCGCGTCGAATAGCCACCGTAGGTCGGCGCGCTGCCGTCGCGTTCCATCGCGTTGTAGGTGCTGGTCATGCCCTGCTCGCAGAACTGCTCCTCGCCCGACTCGCACTGTGTGCAGATCCGGCACGAATCGACGAAACAGCCGACCCCGACCGCATCGCCGACCTGGAACCGGGTGACGCCCGCGCCGGCCTCGGCGATGCGCCCGACGATCTCGTGCCCGGGCACCATCGGAAACAGCGACCCGCCCCATTCGTCGCGGACCTGGTGGAGGTCGGTGTGGCAGACCCCGCAGAACAGGATGTCGATCAACACCTCGCCCGGACCGGGCGGGCGCCGCTCGATGGTGTGCGGCGCGAGCGGGGACGCCGCGTCGAAGGCGGCGTAGGCGGATGTGGACAACATGGCGGAATCCTCTCGAGGGACGGCGCAGTGTGGACCTGCGCGGGGCAGCGCAACGTCGCGACCGGCCTCGGCCGCGGGAACAGACCATGCCGCCGCTGCGGTACCCTGCGCGCTTTCCGCAGATCCGCAGAGGGCCCGCCATGCCGTCCTTCGACATCGTCTCCGAAGTCGACACCCACGAACTGACCAATGCCGTCGACCAGGCGAACCGGGAACTCACCACCCGTTTCGACTTCAAGGGCGTCGAGGCGTCGTTCGAGCTCGACGAGGCCGATATCAAGCAGTCGGCGCCCAGCGAGTTCCAGGTGCAGCAGATGACCGAGATCCTCCGCGCCCGCCTGGCCGCGCGCAAGATCGACATCAAGTGCCTGGAGTTTGGCGACATCGAGACCAATCTCGCCGGCGCGCGCCAGAAGGTCACGGTCAAGCAGGGCATCGAGCGCGAGCTGGCCAAGAAGATCCAGACCACATTGAAGACCGCGAAGCTGAAGGTCGACAGCCAGATCAACGGCGACAAGCTGCGCGTGACCGGCAAGAAGCGCGACGACCTGCAGGCGGCGATGGCGCTGCTGCGCAGCACCGACTTCGAGCTGCCGCTGCAGTTCGACAACTTCCGCGACTGAGCGCGCCGCGATGACGACGCCGTCCGTCGACCCGGGCGATCCGATCGCCGCCACCCGGCTGTGGCTGGAGCGCGCGGTGATCGGCCTCAACCTGTGCCCGTTCGCCAAGGCGGTGACGGTCAAGGACCAGGTCCGCTTCGTCCTCAGCGAAGCGACCACGCCCGAAGCCCTGCTGCAGGACCTCGGCGAGGAAATGGCGCGGCTGCGCGACACCCCGGCCGAGCTGGTCGACACCACGCTGATCGTGCATCCCTGGGTGCTGCAGGACTTCCTCGACTACAATGATTTCCTCGGCGATGCCGATGCGCTGGTCGAAGCGCTCGACCTCGACGGCGAACTGCAGGTCGCGAGTTTCCATCCTCAGTACCAGTTCGCCGGCACCGAGCCCGACGACATCGGCAACTATTCCAACCGCGCGCCGTTTCCGACGCTGCACCTGCTGCGCGAAGACAGCGTGGAACGCGCGGTCGCGGCGTATCCCGAGCCCGACGCGATCATCGACCGCAACCTGCGGACGCTCGACGAGCTGGGGCATGAGGGCTGGTCACGGTTGTTTTCGCCGCGGAGTTGAGGAAGGGGTTGCCGTCGGCGGGGGCGCATGTGGCCTGACATCGGGGTGTGGAGCTGGCGTACGTTCGCTGGTGCTTCCGATTCTGAGTTGGCCGTGCTTGGCGCTTGCTGGGGCTGGTGCAGCTACTGCGCTTGCTCTGGCGGGTCCGGCTTTGGCTTTGGCTTTGGCTTTGGCTTCAAGCATTTGATCTACCGAGCCGTAAAGCGAGCCGAGCACCGGAGGCCGATCCGGCCGCAGAGCTGCCCATGTCTGAGCGCAGCGAGTTTGGGCAGCGTGCCGGATCGGGCGAGGAGCGCAGGGGACCGATGCGGCTCCATCGCATCGGCTCGTGTCCGGCGACGGCGGTTTTGCTTACTTTTGACAAGACAAAAGTAAGCCGCGCGAACAGCGCGGAAGCTCTGTTCTTGGCAAGTCAGTTGGACTCGCCCTTTAGCAGGGGAAAAACAAGCCAAATCAATTGCAGGGCTTTCGCCCGCTTGCGCGTGCGAGTTCCTTTTTGAAGGACCAAAAAGGAACCAAAAAGTCCTTTCGCCGGACACTCGCCGATGCGGTGAAGCCGCATCGGTCCCCTGCGCGTCCTCGCCTGCCGCGGCACGGCGCCCAAACTCGCTACGCTCAGACATGGGCGCCTCTGCGGCCGCGCCAGGCTGCGGTGCTCGGCTCGCTTTACGGCTCGGTAGAGCAACAGCCAAAGCCAAAGCCGAAGCAGAGTTCAACGCAAACTGCATGATTCGCGGGAGGGCCTGGTTGAAGTCACTGGATGCCCGCCTGTGCGGGCATGACGGGCAATGCGCGTTACCGATCCAAGGCGCTGGCGGCTCGGGACGGAGGCAGACCGTGTCTCCGGGGCCGGCTTCGGATGGCCTGCCACGCCCCAGGCTTCCCTCCACAGCGGCATCGCGGCGCCTCCACGACAACGCCCCATTCCCGGCCTCTCCGGCAGCACGTGACGGAACCCGGCAGGCCCAGCATCGGCGTCAGTGCCAACGGCGGCGCTTGGGATTCGGGCACGCCGGCGCCTCGGAACACCGGACCCGCTCGACGATGCCGCCCGGGCTCGACGATGCCCGCCCCGCATGTTGAAACATAAACATATGTTTATATAATCGCAGGCCCTCCTGCCCGTTGCGCCCCATGTCGCACCACCACGACCACCCGCACGACCACAACCACAACCACAACCACGCTCCGTCCGTGTCGGCCACCAACGAACGTGTCGTGCTGACCGGCTTCCTGCTGACGGCCAGCTTCATGGTCGTCGAGCTGATCGGTGGTGTGCTGTCGGGCTCGCTGGCGCTGATCGCCGATGCCGGCCACATGCTGACCGACGCCGCGGCGCTGGCGCTGGCGTGGGTGGGTTTTCGCATCGGCCGGCGCGCGTCGGATACGCGACGCACCTTCGGTTACATGCGGGTCGAGGTGCTGGCCGGGTTGATCAACGCGATCACCCTGTTCGCGCTGGTGCTGTGGATCGTCTGGGAGGCGGTGCAACGCCTGCGCGCGCCTGGCGAGGTGCTGGCCGGGCCGATGCTCGCGGTCGCCGTCGTCGGCCTGCTGGTCAACTGCCTCGTGTTCTGGATCCTGCACCGCGGCGACCAGTCGCACGTCAACATCAAGGGCGCGACGCTGCACGTGCTCGGCGACCTGCTCGGTTCGGTCGCGGCGATCATCGCGGCGCTGGTCATCCACTTCACCGGCTGGATGCCGATCGATCCGATCCTGTCGGTGCTGGTCTGCCTGCTGATCCTGCGCAGCGCCTGGTCGCTGCTGCGCGGCTCGTTCCACATCCTGATGGAGGGCACGCCGCCCGATCTCGACATCGCCGCGTTGCGGTCGCATCTGCTCGACACGGTGCCGGGCGTCGAAGGCGTGGCGCACGTGCACGTGTGGTCGATCACGTCCGGCCGGGTGCTGGCCACGCTGGAACTCGCGCTGGCCGAAGGCGCCGACCCGGCGCGCGTGGTGCCCGCGGTGAAGCGGACGCTCGCCGACACGTTCGCGATCGGCCATTCGACGGTCGAGGTCGTGCACAGCCCGCAGGCGCAGTGCGCGCTGGCGCGTGGCGCCGGCGGATCCGCGACAGCCGCACGCCATGTTCCGCACACGCATGACGCCCAGGCGCACCACGGCGATCACGCGCACGGCCCTGACGGCGCCGACGACGCCGTGCAGGCGGGCCGGGACACGCCACGATGAGCGCGACGGACGACGCCGGCGTCGCGATCCTCGCCGAAACCTTCAAGCTACTCGGCGATCCCACGCGCCTGCGCGTGCTGCTGACCTGCGTCGACGGCCCGGTCGCGGTCAGCGAGATCGCGCGCCGCACCGGCGCGTCGCAGCCGCTGGTCAGCCACCACCTGCGTCTGTTGCGCGCCGCGCGGCTGGTGCGTGGCGAACGCCAGCAGCGCCAGGTGCTCTACGAGGCCGACGACGCCCACGTGCGCGACATGCTGCTGGACATGCTGGCCCACGCGGCCGAAGACGCCTGAGACCGCGGGCCGCGCTCGCGGCGTTCACACCCTGGCAGGCGTCGATGTCGACACTGGGCGCCTCGTCAACGAACAGGAGCCTGCCATGTCGATCCGCCTCGTCGCTCTCGCCGCCGTGCTCGGCGCCGGTGCATTGGCCTGCACGTCCGCCCGCGCCGCGGACGATGCCTCGGCCGGCTTCGGCCGCTGCATGCAGGGCGCCGGCGGTGTCACCGCCGACATGCTGGACTGCATCGGCGATGAAACGCGGCTGCAGGATGCGCGTCTCAACACCGAATACCGCGACACGATGAGCGCGGTGTCGACAGGCCAGCAGGTCCGCCTGCGTGCGGCGCAACGGGCGTGGCTGCAGTACCGCGACGCGAACTGCCGGTTCCGCGTGGATCTCGACGGCGGCACGCTGGCGTCGGTGGCATCCGCCGATTGCGTGCGCACGATGACGACCGAGCGCGCCAGCGAACTGGCCCGCCTGCGCCCGCAGACCTGAGGGCGCTTGCAGGAGCGCGCGAGGGGCACACCGACGGTTGGCGCGCGTTCCGACGGGCCGTCGCGCGCGCGAGCGCCTACAGGAGGGTCCGGTCCCCGCCCGCCTCCCACCACGGCGCCAGCAACGCCCGCGCCTCGTCCAGCGACCCGACGATCCGGTGCCCGAGCGCGCGCACCCCATCGTCGGGCTCCACGAGGTCCGGGACCTGGATGACCGTCATGCCCGCCGCCAGCGCCGCGCGCACGCCGGTCGGGGAATCCTCCAGCACCAGGCACTGCGCGGGCGCGATGCCGAGGCGCGCGGCCGCCAGCAGGTACACGTCCGGCGCCGGCTTGGGCCGGGCGACATCGCTGCTGGTGCAGACGACGTCGAAATACGGCAACAGGCCCGCGGCCCCGAGCTTGCGCTGCGCCAGCGGCGTGCGCGTCGAGGTCGCGACCGCGCGTGGCACGTCGTGGCGTGCGAGCAGCGCCAGCAGCGCGACGACGCCCGGCCGGTGCGGCACGCCGGCTTCCGCGATCGCGATGTAGCGCGCATGGCCGTCGTCGAGCAGGGCGTCGGCCGCGGCCGGCCCGATGCGCGCGCCCAGCAGCGCGCGGCAGACCGCATCGGTTTGGCCGATCATCTGCAGCCACCAGTCGGGCGCGATGTCGATGCCCTGCCCCGTCGCTGCGGTCTGCAGGCACTCGAGGATGACCCGTTCGCTGTCGAGCAGCAGGCCGTCCATGTCGAACAGCACCGCGGCCGGGCGCTGCGGCAACGGCGGCGCCGCGCTCACGCGGCGTGGGGACCCAGCAGGGTGTCGAGATCGGCGGCGTCGAGCGGGCGCCACTGGCCTTCGGGCAGCGCCCCGAGGCCGAGCCCGCCGACATGGCTGCGATGCAGCGCCACCACGTGGTTGCCGACGGCGGCGAACATCCGCCGCACCTGGTGGTAGCGGCCCTCGGTGATGGTCAATCGCGCCCGGGTCGGCGCCAGCACCTCGAGTACCGCCGGCTTCAGCGGGGTCTGTTCCGATTCCAGCAGCAGCGCGCCGCTGGCGAACAGGGCGACCTCGTTGCCGCGCAGCGGCTCGGCCAGCGTGGCCTCGTAGACCTTCGGCAGCTCGGCTTTGGGCGAGATGATCCGGTGCAGCAGCTGGCCGTCGTCGGTGAACAGCAGCAGCCCGCTGGTCTCGCGGTCGAGCCGGCCGACGCTCGACAGCGCCGGCGCGCGCAGCCGGAACCGCGGCGGCAGCAGCTCGTAGACGAGCCGCCCGGTGTCCTTGGTCGAGCAGGTGTAGCCGGCCGGCTTGTGCAGCAGCAGCGTCAGCCCCTGCGGCGGATCGAGCGGCATGCCGTCGACACGGATCGCCGCGTGTTCGACCTGGTCGTCGGCATACAGCACCTCGCCGTCGGCATCGGTGATGCGGCCTTCGCGGAACAGCCACGTGACCTGCTTGCGGCTGCCGTAGCCGAGGTTCGCCAGCAGCTTGACCAGCTTCACGCGCGCAGCCGCTTCGGCACGGGACGCGCGCGCACCGCGTGGATCACCTTGAACGCGCCGCTGGCGGCGACCTCGCGCACCTCGCCGAAGCGCGCGTCGAGCACCTCCTCGTAGGGCAGGTGCCGGTTGGCGACCAGCCACAGCGCGCCGCCGGGCTTGAGCGCCGCGGCCGCGACGGCGATGAAGGCGCGTCCGATGTCCGGCCGGCCCTCGCGGCCGTGGGCATGGAACGGCGGATTGCTGACGATGAAGTCGTAGACCTCCGGCAGGCCGGTGGTGACGTCGCTCCAGTGGTAGTGCAGCGTCGCCGGCGCGCCGAGCGCGTCGAGGTTGCGACGCGCCAGCGCCAGCGCGCGCGCTTCGGCCTCGTGCACGTCGAGCGACGTCACGCCGGGGCAGCGCTGCAGCAGCTCCGCGGACAGGAAACCGTAGCCGGCCCCGAGATCCGCGCCGCGGCCGGCCAGCGTCGTCGGCAGGTGCGAGGCCAGCAGCGCGGACGCGGGATCGATGCGGTCCCAGGCGAACACGCCGGGCCGGCTCTGGAAGCGCCCGTCGAGCACCGCGCGCGGGCGGTCGAGCGCGGCCCACTCGGCGACCAGGGCGGCGTCGACGGTGGCGCCGGCCTGCGCCCAGAACACGCGGCACTTGTGCTTGGACAGCGCGCCGATGTTGCCGGCCAGCCGCGCGAGATCGTCCTGGGCGGACTTCGCGCCCTCGTCGTTGGCGACGCTCGCCAGCACCCAGCCACCCGGCGTCACCGTCTGCAGCGCGCGCGCCAGCACCGCGCGCGATTCGTCGCGCTGGCGCGGCGGCAGCACCAGGACCAGCGGCTTGCCCGGCAGGGCGGCATCGCCGTCGGCCGGCAGCACGTCGAGCCCGGCGCGCTGCAGCGCGGCGTGCAACGGCTTGAAGCTCTGCTCGCAGACCAGGCCCGGCCAGCGGCCCCCGGTCGTGGGGATGCCGGGACGCGCCCGCAGGAACAGCGCGCCGTCATCGGGCCAGGCCATCTGGCGGTGTTCGAGCGGCAGGAACAGGGCGTCGAGGGCGGGATCGGACTGCGACAAGGGCGGGGCACACCAGGAACGGATCGGGATGCGGATTCTACCCGTCCGCCCGATCCGCCCCTCCGCGACGGCCGGCACGCCGGACCGGGCACGGGCGGCGTCGCCCGGTGAACGGTGCCAACCCGGCACCAACGCGATATTGATGATTCGCGAACATCCACTTGCGCACGATGGAGCCGCACTTCCGCAACCTGAGGAGAACCCGATGCGCGCACTGTTTGTCGGCGGCGTGGTGGACAACAACGAACTCGACCTCGACGGCCCCGAGCCGCCGAAGCATTACCCGCCGGAAACCGGCAGCGGCCAGCCGCGTTATCGGCTGCACGCGGTCGGCAAGCAGGACGACACGGTGGTCTACGCGATCTACGGCGCGCCCGATGTAGCGACCGACGAGGTGCTGCGCGTCAGCAACGAGCGCGATTACGCGCGTCGTTTCGATGCGACCGACGAGCAGGCGGTGACCTGAGGCGTCTCCGGGCGGCGGCCTTCTGCGGCCGCCGCTCCTGTCCGGGCTGTCCTGATCATGCGATCAGGCAGAGACGCGGCGTTGCAGCTTCATCTCGCGCGATCTGCGCGCCGTCCCGCGATACGGCCTTCATGACGCACCAGGTCGCCGGTCACCCCGCCTGACGAAGCCCCGGCAACGCACGCATAGGACCGGCGCTACCGGCGCCTCCACGTGACGCCTGCACAACCGGAGTCGCGCTGCCGCGACGTCCGGCCGCGTACGACCGCGATGCGGGCCGACGCGCTACTGCTGCAGTTCGCGCAGGGTCACCGACGGCGGCGCATCCAGCACCTTGCGCGTTGCCCACAACCCGGCGAACAGCGTCATCACCACGCCGGTCGCGCCGCCGGCCACGGCCAGCGCCCAGTTCGGCTGCCACGGCAGATCGAACACCTGCACCGCGACCACGCCCGCCAGCACCGAGGCCGCGATCGCCGCGACCAGGCCCGCGAGCAGGCCGATCGCCGCGAACTCCGACGCCTGCGCCAGACGCAACTGCGCGCGTTTGCCGCCGAGCACGCGCATCACCCCGCCTTCGAGCAGGCGCTCGTCCTGGCTGGCGCTGACCGCCGCCAGCAGCACCAGCACGCCGGCGACCAGCGAGAACCAGAACACGACCTGCACCACCGTCGACACCTGGTCGGCGGTGCTGCGGACCTGCTGCAGCACCGCGTCGATGTCGACGACCGACAGGTTCGGGAACTGCTGCACCAGCTCGGCGGTGAAGCGCGGCCGCTCGGGCGGCACCCGCACCGCGGTGATGTGGCTGGCGGGATACGCGTCCAGCGCCCCGGGCGACGCGACGACGAAGAAATTCGGCCGGAAGCTCTCCCATTCGATGCTGCGCAGGCTGGTGATCGGCGCCTCGAAGCGCTGCCCGGCGATGTCGCTGCTGTTCCTCGACGAGCCCACGGCGGGCCTCGATCCGATCGGCGCGGCCGCCTTCGACCGGGTCGCCCCAGAAGGTGCCCGCGGTGACCTGGTTGTCGTCGCGCAGATCGGTCTGCATCGACAGGTTGAACTCGCGCTCGGCGCGGCGCTGCGACTGCCGGTCCTGGTCCTCGTCGCCGGACTGGCCGACGTAGTCGTCGCCGCGCACCGGCTCGCCGTTGCGCTCGATCAGACGCGCGCGGATCATCGGGAACAGCACCGGCGCATCAACGCCCTGATCGGCGATGAAGGCGCGTACCGGATCCAGCTGCTCGGGCTGCACGTTGATGATGAAGCGGTTCGGCGCTTCCTGGCCGAGCGCCAGCTGCCAGCGGTCGAGCAGATCGGTCCGCACGAAGGTCAGCAGCAGCAGCGCCATCAGGCCGAGGCCGAGCGCGCTGATCTGGGCGATGCTCGTCGACGCGCGCCGGCTGACGTTGGCCAGTCCGTAGCGCAGGCTGCCGCGCAGTTTCGTGCGCAGCGCGCGCACCAGCAGGATCAGCCCCCAGGCCAGGAGTGCCAGCACCAGGAACGTGGCGAGGATGCCGAGCAGCATCGCGCCGCCGAGCGTCGCCGAGCCGGCCTTCCACCACAGCAGACCCGCCAGCCCCGCGAGGCCGGTCAGGCCGACCAGCCACGCACTGGGTTCGCTGCCATCGAGGTCGCGGCGCAGCACGCGCAGCGCCGGCACGCGCCGCAGCGCGAGCACCGGCGGCGCACCGAAGGCCATCAGCACGACGAGGCCGACGCCGTACCCCTGCAGCGCCGGCAACCAGCCGGCCGACGGGATCGACAGGCCGAGTTCGGCCTCCAGCCATGCACCGACGCCCCACTGCAGGCCGAACGCGAGCGCCACGCCCAGCGTGCACGCGATCAGGCCGAGCAGCAGCAGCTCGCCGACATGGATGCCGACCAGCGTGCGCTGCTGCGCGCCGAGACAGCGCATCACCGCGACCGAAGACAGATGCCGTTCGCTGTGCTGGCGCGCCGCCATCGCGACCGCGACCGCGGCGAGGATTACCGACACCAGCGCGGCGAGGCCGAGGAACCGGCCGGCGCGGTCGAGCGACGAGCGCACTTCCGGCCGCGCATCGGTGATGGTTTCGATCCGCTGGCCGCGGCCGAGGTTCGCGCGCGCGGTGCCGGCGAACGCGTCGACCGCGGTCGCGTCGCCGGCGATGACCAGGCGGTAGCGGATGCGGCTGCCGAGCTGCACCAGGCCGGTCGATTCGAGTTCGGACAGCGGCAGGAACACCTTCGGCGCGACATTGAAGTAATCGATCGACGCATCGGGCTCGGTCACCACCAGCGCGGTCAGGCGGAACGTGCGGCTGCCGATGCCGACCTCGTCGCCGATCGACGCGCCGAGCGTGTCGGCGCCGGCGCGGCTCATCCACAGCGTGCCGGTCTCCGGCACGGCGGCGGCGTCACGCTCCACACCATCGGCGCCGACGATGCGGAAGGTGCCGCGCAACGGGAAGCCGTCGCCCAGCGCGCGCACGTCGCCGAGGCGCAGGTTCGCGGTGTCGCCGGTGCCGACGCGGATCATGCTGTCGAGTTCGACGGTGTCGGCCTGCTGCAGGCCCGGCGACGCGGCCGCCTCGCGGATCACGCCCTCGATCGGTGCGTCGCCGCGCACGACCGCGTCGCCGCCGAGCAAGCGGTTGGCTTCGATCGCCAGCGCGCGCTCGGCGCGGTCGGTGACGAAGCCGACCGCGGTCACCGCGACCACGGCCAGCACCAGCGCGGCGAACAGGATGCGGATGTCGCCGGCGGCGAAATCGCGGCGCAACTGGCGCCACGCCATCGCCGCGACCTTGGAGCCGGGCAGCGTCATGCGGTCATCGCCTCGTCGGCGACCAGGCGGCCGCTGTCGATGCGCAGGCGACGCTGGCAACGCGCGGCCAGGTGATCGTCATGGGTCACCAGCACCAGCGTGGTGCCCGCGTCGGCATTGAGTGCGAACAGCAGCTCGATGATCGCCTGCCCGGTCGCGGTGTCGAGGTTGCCGGTCGGCTCGTCGGCGAACAGCAGCGACGGCCGGGTCACGAACGCGCGCGCCAGCGCGACGCGCTGCTGCTCGCCACCCGACAGCTGCCGCGGGTAATGGTGCAGGCGCTCGCCGAGGCCCACGCGGGCCAGGACCTCGCGCGCCGGGCCTTCGACGTCGGCATCGCCGCGCAGCTCCAGCGGCAGCATCACGTTCTCCAGCGCGTTGAGTGACGGCAGCAGCTGGAAGCTCTGGAACACGAAGCCGACCTTCTCGCCGCGCACCCTGGCGCGACCGTCCTCGTCGAGCGTCGAGATCGGCGCGCCGTCGAGCACCACGCTGCCGGCACTCGGCGTGTCCAGACCGGCGAGCAGCGACAGCAGCGTGCTCTTGCCCGAGCCCGATGCGCCGACGATCGCGACCGTATCGCCGTGGCCGATGTGGAAGGCGACGTCCTGCAGGATCGTCAGATCGCCCGACGGCAGCGCCACGCGCTTGCCCAGCCCGTCCACGAGAAGCGCGTGGCGGGTTTCAGCCTGCGCTGGGTTTGAATCGGCCATGATGTTCCTTTGTGCGCCTGCGCTGATGGCAGCCATCTTCGAAGACAGGGTTTAAATGATGATTAAGCGCGTCCGGTATGGGGCCTTCGGCGCCGCCATGCAATGTGCCATCGGTTCGGTGCTGCTGCTGTGTGCGTTCGCCGCGCAGGCGCAGACGCCATCCGCGTCCGCAGGCGCCGACGCGCGGACGGTGCTGGTCATGGGCGACTCGCTGTCGGCGGGCTACGGCATGGCCGCCAGCCAGGGCTGGGTCGCGCTGCTGCAGCAACGCTTGCAGGGCGAGGCGCCGGGCTGGCGCGTGGTCAATGCGAGCATCTCCGGCGAAACCAGTGCCGGCGGGGCGTCGCGGATCGCCGAGGCCGTGGTGCGCGAACGGCCCGAGGTCGTGGTCATCGCCCTCGGCGCCAACGACGGTCTGCGCGGCCTGCCGCTGGCCGATGCCCGCCGCAACCTGGCGCGGATGATCGGCGCGTCGCAGCACGTCGGCGCGAAGGTGCTGCTGGTCGGCATGCGCATGCCGCCGAACCTCGGGGCCGAATACACCGCGGGCTTCGAGCGCAATTACCGCGACCTGTCGGCGCTGTTCGACACGGCGCTGCTGCCGTTCCTGCTGGAGCCGGTCGCCGAGGACCGGGCCAACTTCCAGGACGACAACTTGCATCCCACGATCGCCGCGCAGCCCGTGATCCTCGATCACGTGTGGCCGGCGCTGCGGCCGCTGCTCGACTGAGCCGGCACGGGCCGCGCGGCGCCGGCAGCGATTTCGTTAGTTCCGCGTGATGCATCCACACGGCGCCGCGCGGCGTAAGTCCCTGTAGCCCGGCGCATCCGCGTCGGGGTTCACCCACCGTCTCCGGACGCACACAGGGATCCGACATGAAGCTCAATCTGCTCACCGCCACGCTGCTGGCCTCGCTCGCACTGACCGCCTGCCAGAACGACACGACCGACGACACCGCGATGACGACGCCGGCCGCCGATGCCCCGGCGACCGCGCCGCTGGCGCCGGTCGAGACCGATGCCGCGACGTCCACCGAAGCCGACGCCAGCGCCCAGGCCGACAACCCGATGGTCGGCGGCGCGCCGATGTTCGCCGACCGCGACATCGTCACCAATGCCGCGACCTCCAACGAGCACACCACGCTCGTCGCCGCCGTCGAAGCGGCCGGCCTCGTCGACACGCTGAAGGGCCCGGGCCCGTTCACCGTGTTCGCGCCGACCAACGCCGCGTTCGAGAAGCTGCCGGCGGGCACCGTCGACGGCCTGCTCAAGCCGGAAATGAAGGACGACCTGACCAAGGTGCTGACCTATCACGTGGTCCCGGGCAACGTCGACGCCGCGGCGCTGACGCAGCAGATCGAAGCCGGTGGCGGCAGCGCGATGCTGACCACGGTCGAAGGCGCGCAGCTGACGGCCAAGGCCGACGGCGGCGTCGTGACGCTGACCGACGCCAAGGGTGGCGTGGCGACCGTGACCACCGCCGACGTGCGCCAGAGCAACGGCGTGATCCACGTCATCGACACCGTGCTGATGCCGTAACCGCACCGCCGGCGTCGCCTGCGGGCGGCGCCGGTCGCGGCGATTCGCGCGCGGACTCCTCGTCTGGTTCGCGCACGTGCGGGAGGCGGCCCCTGGGCCGCCTCCTTTTTTTTGCGCTTGCAACGCGGCGCATCGTGCACTGCACGCACGCTCGCGCGCGCTCGCCCGCTCGCACAACGATGTCAGCGCGTGGACATCACCGCGCCGGCGGCTGCGCATCGCGCAGCAACGGATAGGGATTGACCGGTTCGCCGGTCCACCACTGCTTCTCCGGCGTCAGCCGGAAGATGGCGAAATGCAGATGCGGCGCCGCCGGATCCGCGTTGCCGGTGCTGCCGACGGTGCCGAGCACGTCGCCCTGGCGCACCTGCGCGCCCTCGGCGAGGCCCGGCGCATACGCCTGCAGATGCGCGTAGTAGTAGGCGAAGCGTCCGCTCGGTTCGAACTGGTAGATCGTCAGGCCGCCGCGCTCGCTGTCGAAGAGTTTCTCGATCGTGCCGTCGGCGATCGCCACGACCGGTGTGCCGGCCGGGGCCATGATGTCGAGCGCTTCGTGCCGACGTTCGCTGCCACGCGCGTCATCGAAGGTGTCGGCGAGCGCGGCGAACGGCACGCCCTGGACCGGCACGAGCAGGGCGCCCGCCGGCGCGGACGATGGCGTCGACATGACCGCAGGCGTCGGCGTCGGTAGCGCCGGCGGCGGTGGCGGCTCGATACGCTCGGGGAGCGTGACCGCCGCGGGCGGTGTGGATGCAGGCCGGGCCGCGCCCGCATCCGGGGCCGCCGCGGGCGTCGGCGCGGACACCACCGGCGCCGGCACTTCGGCAAGCCGGCCGCTCCGCCACCACCAGCCGGCGACGTTCGCCAGCACCAGCAGCACGATCACGCCGCCGAGCCACGCCAGCGCACGCATCCGCGGTCAGTCCTGCAGCAGCGCCACGGTGCCGGGACCGACGGCGTCGGCCACGCGGCGGGCGCTCCAGTTGGTCAGCCGGATGCAGCCGTGCGACTCGGTCTTGCCGACGTTCGCCGGCTCGGGCGTGCCATGGATGCCGTAATGCGGTTTCGAAAGATCGATCCACACCACGCCGACCGGGTTGTTCGGGCCGGCCGGCAGTGCGGCCTTGGCGTGGTCCGGATCGGCGTCCCAGAACAGCTCGGGGTTGTAGTGGAAAGTCGGGTCGGTAGCGACGCCTTCGATCGTCCAGTCGCCGACCGGCAGGGGATCGTGCTCGCTGCCGGTGGACGCCGGGAACTGCGCGTAGACCTTGCCGGCGTCGTCGAGCAGGCGCAGCACCGCATCGCTCTCGTCGACGACGACCTGCGCGGCCTTGGCCAGCGCCGGCACGTCGGCGACGTTCGGCACCACCAGGCGCACACCGGCCTCGAGCGCGACACCGGGATTGAGCCGCGCCAGCAGCGCGGGCGACATGTGGAAACGCTCGCCCAGCGCCTCCTCGAGGGTCTCGAAGCCGAGCGCGTCGAGTTCGGATTTTTCCATCATGTCCGCGGGCAGCGCCCGGTACGGGCCGGCGACGTCTTCGGCCGTCAGCGTGTGCGTCACCAGCGCCGCGGGTGCGCCGTCGGTCAGTGCGGCCCAGGTGGCGGCGTCGAGTTCGCCGCTCGCCGCGAGGTCGCGGCTGCGCTGGAAGCCGGCGATGGCGCGCGTGGTGTTGCTGCCGGCGCCGGCATCGATCTCGCCCGGCGAGAAGTGCGCCCGGTCCAGCAGCACCTGCGCGCGCAACAGCGCGGCGTCGCCGGCATCGAAGGCCGCGTCGTTGACATGGTCCGCGGACAGGGCGGCGTCGGTCCCCGCGTCTGCGGCGGCTTCGGCCTCCTGCGCGTGCAGCTGCCACGGCATGCAGGCCACGGCCAGGGCGCCGGCGACGAGCCAGGACAGCGGACGGACGGACGCGGGTTGCCGCACGGAGGCGGACGGGGTCTGGCGCATGGACGTTCCTGCAACGGAGAGGGCGCCATCGTGCCGGCTGGCGCTGCGCCCGACGCGTGAAGCCGCGCCGCGCGCGTTCAGTCGGCGGGACAGTGCAGGAACCGGGACTCGCGCCGCAGCGACGGATCGTCGGCGTAGGCGAACAGCAGCTGCCCGTCCTTGAGATCGTCGATGACCGCCTGCGCCACCTCGCTGCGCACCGCCGGACAGCCCCAGCTCCGGCCCAGGCGGCCCTGGCGACGCCCCTGCGCCGGATCCACGTAATCGGCACCGTGCATGACGATCAACCGCTCCCGTGCCCGCGCGTTGAGGCCGGGCTCGAGCCCGTCCATCCGCAGCGAATAACCGTTGCCGCCGACATAAGTCTCGCTCATGCGGAACAGGCCGAGACTCGACTGGTAACTGCCCTCGGTGTCCGAAAATACCGTCGGCACGTTGTCGCCACTGCCTCGCCCGTGGGCGACGTGCTCGGCGTGCAGCAGCCGCGTATCGGGCACATCGAACACCCACAGCCGGACATCGGTCGACGGCTGCGAATAGTCGATCACCGCGAGCCGGCGCCCGACGTCATGCCGGCGCGCCGCGCAGGCCCGGGCGTCGAGCGCGAGCGCCAGCACCTTGCGGTCGAGCGCGGGCGCCGCAGCCGACAGACGCTCGAGCACGTCGTCCGCCTGCAGCGACGACGACGCCAGTATCGAGAGGACCAGCAACAGTGAGGCGAGAACGTGGTGCATGCGCCGCATAGCTTAGCCGTCACTTCGACGCGTCGTTTGCCGCGCATCCGCCGATGCGAGCGTCTGGATCAGCCGGGCCATTGAAACTTCGCAACTCCGCTGCTTGACACCCGCCTATGTGTATTGTTGTATTGATACACATGGACGCAAGCCTGCTGTCGATCCAGCCCAACGCCGTCGAGCCGCTGTACCGGCAGATCACCGGCCAGATCCGGCGGTTGGTTGCGGGCGGCGTGCTGCGACCCGGCGAAGCTCTGCCCTCGGTGCGCGATGTGGCCGGGCTGCATGCGATCAATCCGATGACGGTGTCCAAGGCCTATAGCCAGCTCGAAGCAGAGGGCGTGCTGCTGCGGCTGCGCGGCAAGGGCATGGTCGTCGCCGATCTCACCGCGCCGCCCGATCTCGCCGCGCGATGGATTCTGATCGATCCCGCACTCGACGCGCTCGCACGCCAGGCGCGCGAACTCGAACTGCCGGTCGGCACGTTGCTCGACCGCCTCAAGACCCGACTCACGGAGGATCCGCAATGAACGCGATGCTCGATCGCCCCCTGCCCGTCGTCGACACGACGGCGCCACTGGCCGCCGAAGACGTGATCAAGCAGTACGACCACCGCAGCGTGTTGCGCGGCGTGTCGCTGGCGATCGAACCGGGCGCCGTGCTCGGCCTGATCGGGCGCAACGGCGCCGGCAAGAGCACGCTGATCCGCACGATGCTCGGCCTGATCGAACCCGATGCCGGCCACGCCGCCGTCTGGGGTATGCCCGCGCTGCGCATGAGCGACGCGATCAAGCAGCGGCTCGGCTACGTGCCGCAACAGCCCGAGGCGATGGCGTGGCTGCAGATCGGAGAGATGCTGGACTTCATTGGGCGTTTCTACCCGAGCTGGGACGCCGCCTACGTCGACGCCACGCTCGAACGCTGGCAGCTGCCGCGCAACCGCGTGCTGGCGAAACTCTCGCCCGGCGAGCGTCAGCGCGTCGCGATCCTGCGCGCGCTCGCGCCCCGACCCGAACTGCTGGTGCTCGACGAACCCGCCTCGGCGCTCGATCCCGTCGGCCGCCGCGAGCTGCTGCGCGAGATCGCCTCGCGCGCCGGCGAGTCCGGTACCACGGTGCTGTTCTCGACTCACATCGTGTCCGACCTCGAACGCGTCGCCTCGCACGTCGCGTTCCTGCACGAAGGCCAACTGCTGCTGCACAGCGAGCTCGACAGCCTCAAGGAACGCAACCTGCGACTGCACGTGCCCGAAGCCGTTGCCACGCAGTTGCGCGAGGACGTGCCCGGCGAGGTCGCGCGCCGTCCACATCCCTATGGCGGTCTGTCGATCACCGTGCTGCGCGGCGAGGACGCGCCCTGGCCCGACCTGTTGCAAGTGCCCAGCGTGCGTGCCGAGGCGCTGCCACTGGAGGATCTCTTCATCGAGGTGTCGGCATGAACGCGGTTATGCCGATCCAACGACACGCCGGCCTGCATGCCGCGTTCGCCGCGATGCGGGTGGCGACAACGCGGCGGCACCGGAACTGGATGCTCGCGGTCTATCTCACGCTGCTGGTCGCGGCCGCCCTGCTTGGCGTCTTCGTGCCGGGCGACGGTGCGCGAACGTTGGGGCTCGGCTTCTTTGCCGCGATCGCCAACTTCTCGCTGTGGGCCGGATGGCTGGCGCGTCTGTTACTGCTGCAGCGCGACGCTGCCGGCGTGCAGGCGCCCGGCATCGCCAGCGCCGTCCGGCAGGCGCTGGCCTGTGGTCTCGCCCTCACCGTGCTCCTGCCTGGCCTCGTCTTGCTCACGCTCGAAGTGCCGGTCCCTGTCGCGCTCGGCGCACCCGCGCTCGGCGTGCTCGGTGGACTGCTGTTCGCGTTGTTGCCGTGGCCCGCGGCTGTGCTTCTGCTGATGGCACCCGGCGCCTGGCAGTGGGCATCTCTGTACCTGCCTCCGCTGGGCTCTGCGGAAATGCTCGCTGGCGCTGTGGTCGGCCTCCTGGTCCTGACGGCGTGCTGGCGCAGCCTGCTGCGAGGCCCGGACACGGAGGCGATTCCCGCCTGGCGTCGCCCGGTGATGCTGCAGGCGCCCGGGGGTATCGTCGTCTGGACCGACTCCGAGGCCGGCGCGGCGTCCGCGCTTCCCCGCATGTACGAAGGCTGGCTCGCGCCGATGCCGCGCCCGACGCGTGCCGGCCCCCACGCCCCCGGCCAAGCGATCGACGCGCTGCTGGCGGGGTCGATGGGATATGTCGCACCCCGGGCCGCTGCCAAGCAGTGGGCAATCGTCGCGGCACTCGTCATCGCGGTCATCGCGATTCCATTCCAGGGCGAGACGCCGTTGTTGCGCGACGCGTTGCTGCTCGGCGGCGTCGTGGGACTTCTCGGGGGTGGCTGGACGCTGGCGATGCGCCTGGAGCGGCAGCGCAACCGGATGTCCGCCGAATTCGCCGAGCTCGCGCTGCTGCCGGGCCTGGGTGATGCCGCGACGGCATCCACGCGACTGCTGCGTCGCGTCGCCGTGCGGCTCGGCCAGTTGATGCTGTTCGCGCTCGCGGGGCTGGGCCTGCTGATCTGGCTGCGGCAGATGCCCTGGCCCTATGCCGCCCACCTGCTGGCTATGCTGGCCGGCGTGGGTGCGGGGAGCGTACTGATGTGCGTATCCGCGCTGGCCGACCGGAGCGTCGCCTCGACCCGCATGTTCCTCATGATGCTGCCATTGATTCTCGCGACCAGCGCTACGTTGGGCATGACGTTGCTCCGCGGTCCCATGGCGCAACACGCGGTCGTCTGGGGGCTCATCTGGACGCTGCTGACGGCGGCGTATCTCGTGGCAGCGCGCAGCCCGTTACGCCGGTACCGCGACCGCCCCCACGCCTTCTTGCTGCCCTGAACCGCTCCGAGATTTTGATGGCCGGTTAAGCCCGCCGGGCGCATGCTGCAGGCCTGTCCACCAACGCCAGTGCGGGTCGCCCGCACCGAGGGAGTTTCCGCAATGAACCGCCGTTCCCTGCCCCTGCTGCTTGCCGCTGCGCTCAGTGCGCTCGCGATGCCCGCCCTTGCCGGCAACGACGTCACCGATCCCGGCCTGCCGCGCAGCCTGTCCGACGACAGCCCGGTGCTGGTGCACTGGACCGATCCGGCCGCGTTCTCCGACATCCGCCTCAGTGGCAACCGCTGGGAAGCCCAGCGCGGCGACTGGGTCGAGCAGCTGGCGCAGCACGTGCGCGAGCGCGCCGAGCGCGAGTTGCCGCCCGGCAGCACGATGGACGTGACCATCCGCGACATCCGCCGCGCCGGCATGTACGAGCCGGGGCGCAGCGCGCGCTACGACCATGTGCGGATCGTCAAGGACCACTACCCGCCGCGTATCGACCTGGACTTCGTGCTGCGCGACGCGGACGGCACCGTGGTCGCCGAAGGCAGCCGCGAACTGCGCGACATGGGATTCCTGAGTCGCGGCACGGCGATGCGCAGCGACGCACTGCGCTTCGAGAAGCAGTTGATCGACGACTGGCTGCGACGCGAGCTGCGCGAGACCGTCGCCCGCAACTGAGGGCGACGCGTCCCCTCGAAGAAAGGCCGCGCTGATGCGCGGCCTTTTTCATGGTGCTCTCCAGCGCGGTCGCTATCTGCATGCCGTCACTAGCCCTGAATTGGCGCGGCCGGCATCCGCCCCCCCCACAACGCACCAGGCCGCGCAGTGCGCGGCCTGGTGCGGTCCCATCCCGGAATGCGGCGCTCAGCGCACCACGTTGAGGAAGTGCATGTGGCGCTGGTACTGGTCGAGCACGTCGTGGATCAGCTCGTCCTGGCGCCAGCCCATGACGTCGTAGTCCTGCCCGCCTTCGCGCAGATGCACCTCGGCGCGGAAGTAACGTTCGTCGTCGCGACGCTTGCGACGCGGGTCGTCGAGCATGAAGGTCGGCGGCTCGTACGGGATCGGGCGCACCGAGTAGAAGAAGTCCATCTCCTCGCCGTGGCCGACTTCGACCCAGACCCGGCCGTCCTCGCCCGATTCGACGCGCACCTCGAGGTGCTGCTTGCGCAGCTCCGCGGCGACATCCTCGAGCGCCGGCTTCACTTGGCCCGACAGGAACGCCAGCACTTCCTTCTGCGACGGATTGTGCGAGAGCGCACGCAGGCGCAGCTTCCAGTCGCCGCCGCCGATGCCCACCGGCGCGATGCGTGCGTCGCGCATGCTGTTGCGCTTGACGACTTCCAGCCGCATCGCCCGCACCATGCCCCAGCACATCAGGATCATGATGACGGTGAACGGCAAGGCGCTGGCGATCGTGCCCGCCTGCAGCGCTTCGAGCCCACCCGCGATCAGCAGCGCGATCGCGATCGAACCGACCAGCAGCGCCCAGAAGATCCGCTGCCATACCGGCGACTCCTCCTCGCCCTTCGAGGACAGCATGTCGATGACCAGCGCGCCGGAGTCGGCCGAGGTCACGAAGAAGATGACCACCAGCAGCGTCGCGATCGCCGAGGTGATGGTCGACAGCGGATACGCCTCGAGGAACTGGAAGATCGCTACCGAACTGTCGGCCGACACCGCGGCCACCAGACCGGTCGAGCCTTCGACCATGACCTGGTACAGCGCGCTGTTGCCGTAGATCGTCATCCACAGGAAGGTGAAGCCCAGCGGCACCAGCAGCACGCCGACGACGAACTCGCGGATCGGCGACCACGCGATCCACCAGCCCCAGTAGAACAGCGTCCAGCCGCCCAGCCACGTGCCGCTCGGCTCGTAGGCATAGAGGTTGAACGTCATCGCGAACACGCTGGAGATGTACATGCCGGTGTTCTGCACGAACGCCTGCAGCAGGTGGACGGTCGGGCCCATGACCAGCACGAAGGCCAACAGCGCGACCGCCAGCACCATGTTCAGTTCCGACAGCCGGCGCACGCCGCGATCGAGTCCGGTGAACACCGACCCCGTCGCCACCAGGGTGATGGCCGCGATCAGGATCACCTGCGTCGTCGTGCTGACGGTGACGTCGAACAGGTAGTTGAGCCCCGAATTGATCTGGATCACGCCCAGGCCCAGCGACGTCGCCAGACCGAAGATCGTGCCGAGTACCGCGAAGGTGTCCACGGCATGGCCGATCGGCCCGTGGATGCGGTCGCCGATCAGCGGATACAGCGACGAGCGGATGCGCAGCGGCAGGCCGTGGCGGTACGAAAAGTACGCCAGCGACAGCGTGACCACCGCGTAGATGGCCCACGCGTGCACGCCCCAGTGGAAGAAGGTGATGCGCATCGCCTGGCGCGCGGCGGTCACGGTTTCCGCGTCGCCGACCGGCGGATCCGAGAAGTGCATGATCGGCTCGGCGACGCCGAAGAACATCAGGCCGATGCCCATGCCGGCCGCGAACAGCATCGCGAACCAGGTCGGGTAGCTGTAGTCGGGCGTGCTGTGGTCGGGGCCGAGTTTCAGCCGGCCGAAGCTGCTGACCGCCATGCCGACGATGAACACCAGGAAGCCGGCGACGGTGAGGATGGTGAACCAGCCCGCGTCGTTGGCGACCCACAGCTTGGCCGCATTGAACGCGGATTCCGACGCGGCCGGCGCGATGAAGGCCAGCGCCACCAGCACCAGGATGATCAGCGCCGACGGATAGAAGACCGGTCCGAGGATGCGGGAATGCCAGGTCTCGGGCGGCACCGGCGCGGGAGTCGCGGCCGGGCGCGACGAAGGCTCGTTCATGGTGGTTCCTCGTGTCGGGACGTGCGGCGCAAGCGCAGAGCCTGCGCCGGGGCCGGACACGTCCGGGTGAAGCACGCCGCCACGATCGCGGGATCGTACGGGCGTACGGCGACGTCCGGGCGCACGCGCCCGGACGCTGCGATCAGAAGTAGAAGCCGATGTTGACGTTCAGGCGCGAATGCCAGCCCTGGTTGTCCGGATCGCGGACGCCGATGCCCGGCCCGCCCGCGAACCACATGTTCTTGCCGGCGATCCAGTCGACATAGGTCAGCATGGCGCCCTTGCCGAAGCTGCAGCCGGTGACGTTCTGCACCGAGTCGCGCAGGCCCGGATCGTCGCCGACCGGCAGCGTCGCGCTGAGATTGTTGTAGCAGGTCACCGTGTCGAACCAGCCGCTGCGCGGCAGCTCGTAGGCGACGTTGAGCGTCGGCACGTCGGCTTCGGCGGCGATCTCGAACGGCGACTGGAACGCCGACAGCGCGATGCGCGATTCCGGGATGTCGTAGCGGTAGCGGGCCCACTGCGCCTGCACCGTGGTCTGGCCTCGCGCCCACTGCGCGTGCAGCGCGGCGCCGGTGTGATCGAAGGTGCGGCCGTCGATGCGGTTCTCGACGCGACCGGTGAAGCCCGACGCGCCGACGGCGACCTGCGCGCCGTTCCAGTCTCGGCTGTGCTCGTAGCGGACGATCGCGCGTTCGCGCTCGCGGTAGGGCAGATCGTCGGTCGTCGCCACGTCGAACGAATAGCGGTCGAAGTTCGCACCGGTGCCGTATTCGTCGCCGAAGAACACGCCGGCATGCCACTGGTGCGTGTCGTCGCCGCGCTGCCAGACCAGGCCCAGGTCGTAATCGTCCTCGATGCCGAGGTAATAGCCGGACCCGAACCAGAAACTGTGCGACGCGTAGGGCAGCAGGCCGAACGGCACCTGCTGGATGCCCGCGCGGATGTCGCTGTCGACACCGTCGCGTTCGTCGCCGAGCGTCCAGCCGGCCCAGGCGTGGTGCACGGCATCGAAACCGTCGTACCAGCGGTATTGCAGCGAGAAGAACGCCGGTCCGGCGCTGCCGGTCGCGTCGATGCGCACGAGTTCCGGTTGCAGGCCGCTGGTGGGCCCGTAATCGAGCCAGCCGTAGTTGAAGCGCACCGCGCCGCCGAGATCGAAGCTCGGCGCGTCGTCCTGCGGTCCGCCGTCCTGCGACGGGTCGTCCGCGGCCACGACCGGCGCCAGACACAGCAACACACTTCCCAACACCCACTGGAAACCACGCACATTCACGATCGGTCAGCCCTCCCCGAAACAGGTTCGATTATTGAATTCAGCCGGCCATGCTAACGGAATTCCAACACCGACCCAAAATCGGGAGTTTCCAAACACGCGGATTTCCCCGGCGAAAACCGGCGTTCGACGCGTCGCACCGGGATTCCCGACGCATTTTGGCGAGATTCTCCAGACCCGCGGATCGCGTGCCGATTGCGCGCATCCGCGCGGCGCCGACGGCATCGCCCCTATCATGTCGGGCGGCGATCGAGCCGGCGCGCGGAGCCTACGATGGCGGTCTATGTCGACGATGCGGTCCACCCCTGGCGCGGCGACCGCTGGGCGCACCTGCTCGCCGACACGCTGGACGAACTGCACGCCTTCGCCGGCCGCCTGGGCATTCCGCGGCGCGCCTTCCAGAACAAGACCAGCGGCGCGCATTACGACGTCGATGCGGCGACGCGCCTGCGTGCGATCGCGCTCGGCGCAGTGGCCATCTCGCGCCATACCGACCGCGCCCGGGTCCGCGCGGTGATCGCCCAAGCCAAGCGCCAAGGCCGCGGCGAGGCGCCCTGACCGACGCTGCGCGTGCGGGCGTGGCGAGGTCGGCGGTATCCTTGCCGCTTCCCGTTCGCCTGCCGATTCCCCCATGACCGACACCCCGCCCGACCGCCTGTCCAACGACCCGCGCAGCCCGCACTACGACGAAGCCGCCATGGGCCGCGGCATCGGTATCCGCTTCAACGGCAACGAGCGCCGCGACGTCGAGGAATACTGCGTCAGCGAAGGCTGGATCCGGGTCGCCGCGGGGCGCGCGCTGGATCGCCGCGGGCAACCGCTGACGGTCAAGCTGCAGGGGACCGTCGAACCGTATTTCCATCTCGACGCCTGAGTCGCGTCCACCGCAGGAGTCCGCCATGCAGTACCTGCTGCTCGTCTACACCGACGATGCCCTGCTCGACGGTCTCGCCGACGGCGAGTACGACCACATGATGCGCGACTGCCTGCTGCACGCGGACGCGTTGCGCGCCGACGGCAAGCTGCTGGATTTCCAGCAGCTGGAACCGGCCGCGACGGCGAAGTCGGTGCGCACGCGCAACGGCAGCACCCAGGTGCTCGACGGTCCGTTTTCCGAAACCAAGGAAATGCTGGCCGGCTTCAACCTGATCGAGGCCGACAGCGAGGAAGAGGCCCTGCGGATGGCGCGCGATCTGCCTTGGGCGAAGACCGGCTGCATCGAGGTGCGACCGGTGCGCGACGTCGGCCGGGTGCGTCAGCGCGTCGGCGCCTGAGCGGCCGCGAGGCCGGTCTCCACGAGCACGCGATTGCGCCCCGCGGCCTTGGCCGCGTACAGCGCGCGATCGGCGATATCCAGCAGGTCGCGGGGGGTGTCGCCCGCATGCGGCGACAGCGTGCCGCCGCCGAGGCTGACGGTCACGACCGGCGCGACGGGCGACGCCGGATGCGGCAGCGCGAGCGCTTCGATTTCCTGCCGCAGGGCCTCGCCGGAGGCGACGGCGTCGGACGCGTCGTACCCCGGCAGCAGCAGCGCGAATTCCTCGCCGCCGAAACGCGCGGCGGTGCCACCCGCGGCGGCGGCCGAACTGGCGCAGACACCCGCGATCTCGCACAGGCATTCGTCGCCGCGCAGATGGCCGAGGGCATCGTTGAGCGCCTTGAAATGATCGGCGTCGACCAGCAGCAGGGTCAGCGGCTGCGTCGCGCGGCGCTGGCGTTGCCACAGGGCGTCGAGCGCGCTGTCGAACGCGCGCCGGTTGGCGATGCCGGTCAGGCCGTCGACCATCGAGATGCGCTGCAGGCGCACGTTCGCGCGTTCCAGTGACGCCGCGCGGCGGGCGAGGTGGATCGCCCCGGCGATCTGCGCCGCCACCGCGTCGAAGGTCGTGCACATCGCCGCGTCGAAGAAGCCGGCGTCGACGCTCTCGACGTTGAGCACCCCGTGCAGCCGGCTGCGATGCCGGATCGGCACGACGTACTCGGCGCGCAGCGCGCCGTGGCCGGAGACGTAATCGGGATCCGCGGCGACGTCGGTGATCAGCTGTGGCGTGCCGAGCCGGACGCAGCGCCCCGCGACCCCCTGGGTCACCGGCCACGGCCACGCGAGCGGCGGATCGAACGCGAGTCCGCCCGCGCTGATCTCCTGCACGAACACGCCGCCGGCCTCGTCGAGCAGCAGGATGCTGGCGATGGTCACCGGCAATTCGGCGGCGAGCACGTCGACAATCCGCTGCAGCATCTCGTCGAGGTTGTCGCTCTCGAGCGCCTCGCGCGAGACGCGCGCCAGGATGTCCGACAGCGGCGGCGCCATCGCGGGCAGGCGCACGCTGGCGCCGTCAGGCCCGCCCGACGGCGGCCCCGCACTGGTCTCTTGAGTCGTCACGCCCCCCCTGTCCCGATCGCGTTGCAACGGTGGATCCGTTGCAGGCCCGCCGACGCTACGCCGGGCGCCGTCGCGCCGGTGTCGCGCCGCGTGCCGGCCGCCCGGCGGTCGCGGCTGCCGTTCAGTTATAGCGGAACGCGCGCCCGGCCACGGCGGCAGCGGCGGGATGCACCGTCACAGCAGACCGTCGCGTTTGACCGCCAGGTAGCGCTCCACCAGCGCGCCGGGCAGCTCGTCGCCGGTGACGTCGAGCACCAGCACGCGATGGTTGCGCAGGGCGTCGTGCGCGGCCTTGCGCTGGGCGAGATAACGCGCGGTCGCGCCGGCACGCACGGCGTCGTCGAGATCGTGGACCTCGGCCTCGAGCGCCGCGTCGAGCGCGCGTTCGCGCAGCGAGGCGACGATCACCAGGTGCCGCCGCTGCAGCATGCGCACCGCCGCGAGCACGTCCTCGACATCTTCGTCGCCGAGGTTGGTGACCAGCATCAGCAGGCCGCGCCGGCGCTGGCGCAGCGACAGCTCGGTCGCCGCGGCGAGGTAGTCGGTCGCGACCGGCTCCGGCTGCAGGTCGTAGCTGATGCGCAGCAGGGTGTCGATCGCGCCCATGCCGCGTTGCGGCGCCATCCAGCGCGACGCGCCGCCGGTCGCGAACAGGCCCACTGCATCGCCCTGCCGCAACGCCAGATACGACACCACCAGCGCGGCATCGAGCGCATGGTCGAAATGCGACAGCGCGCCGTCCTGGGCACGCATCCGCCGGCCGGTGTCGAGCACGACGACCAGCTGCTGGTTCTTCTCGTCCTGGTATTCGCGCGAGATGAGCTTGCGTGCGCGCGAACTCGCCTTCCAGTCGATCTGGCGCAGGCTGTCGCCGACGCGGTATTCGCGCATCTGGTGGAAATCGGTGCCTTCGCCGCGTCGCCGCTTGATGTGCGCGCCGATCAGCCGCGAGGCCTGGTCGGCGCCGAGCAGCGCCAGCCGCGTCAGCGGCGCGAAGTTCGGGAACACCCGCACATGCTGCACGCCGCCGGCCTCGCGCATCTGTCGCCACAGCCCCAGCGGCGACAGCAGCCGCAGCTGCACCGGCGCGAACGCCGCTTCGCCGCGCAGCGTCGGCTGCAGCGTGTAGGGCACATGGGTCACGGTGTCGGCCGCCAGCCGCACGCGCCGCGGCAGGCCCTGCAGCGTCCAGTGCGGCGGATGGCCGTCGTGCACGTCGAGGCGCTGGCCGGCCGCGCCGCCGTCCAGGTGCAGCACGACCTCGCGCACCAGGCCGATCGGCCACGCTTCAGCCATGGTCCGCGTGACCCGCGGCGTCGGGCGCCGCGCCAGCACCACCAGGTCCGCGACCGAGAGCAGCAACAAGGTCGCACCGACCGCCTGCCACGCGAGGGTCATCTCGGACCAGATCGACGCGGCGATGCCGACCAGCGCCCACAGCACCAGCGCGGCGAGCAGCGGTGTCGACGGCCTCATCGCGGATGGGCTCCCGAGCGCGGCATCAGCGACGCGGCGCCTCGACGCGGGCCAGCAGCGCGTCCAGCACCTGGTCGGCGCTCTGGCCTTCGATCTGCAGCTCTGGCGCCAGCGCGATGCGGTGGCGCAGCGCGGGCCTGGCGATCGCGCGGATGTCGTCGGGGGTGACGAAATCGCGCCCCGACAGCACCGCCTGCGCGCGCGCCGCGCGCACCAGCGCGAGGCTGCCGCGCGGCCCGGCGCCGAGCGCGATGCCCGGCCACTTGCGCGTGGCCGCGGCGATGCGCACCGCGTAGTCGATCACCGCCGCATCGACCACCGTCGCCGCGGTGCCCTGCTGCAGCGCGACGATCTCGCCCGGCTGCAGCACGGTCGCGAGTTGCGACAGATCGAAATCGGCCGCGACCTTGCCGCTGCTGATCGCGGTCACCATCGCAACCTCGTCGGCATGTCCGGGATAGTCGATCAGCACCTTCAGCAGGAACCGGTCAAGCTGCGCTTCGGGCAGCGGATAGGTGCCCTCCTGTTCGATCGGGTTCTGCGTCGCCAGGGTCATGAACGGCGGCGGCAGTTCGAAGCTGTGGCCTTCGATCGTGACCTGCTGCTCCTGCATCGCCTCGAGCAGCGCGGACTGGGTCTTGGCCGGCGCGCGGTTGATCTCGTCGGCCAGCAGCAGGTTGGTGAAGATCGGGCCGCGGCGCACGACGAAGGTCTCGCTCTTGGTGTCCCACACCGCGTGGCCGCTGACGTCGCTCGGCATCAGGTCGGGCGTGAACTGCACGCGCGCGAAGCTGCAGCCGAGGACCGCCGACAGTGCGCGCACCAGCAGCGTCTTGCCGAGGCCGGGCACGCCCTCGATCAGCACATGGCCGCCCGCGAGCAGCGCAACCAGGATCTCGTCGAGCACCTCGGGCTGGCCGATGAAGGCCTTGGAGACTTCGTCGCGGACCGCAGCGACGCGCGCCGCGAGCGCTTCGCCGGTGACCGGCTCGGGTGGGGCGAGGGGCAGTTCGGTCATGGTCGGGCTCTCATAGGTGCGTTCTCATCTGGATCAAACGGGCGATGCGCTGGCGGAAGCCGCGGGGATCGTCGGGAGACGGTGTCTGCAGCGCGTGGCGCACCTCGGCCGGCGTGTGCCCGGTGCGCGCGGCGATCGCCTCCGCCTGGGCATCGCCGGTGAGCGCGGCGGCCAGCGGATCGCGCCGGCGCAGGCGGTCGAGAAACGCATCGCGGACCGCGGCGTGCAAGGGGGCGCTGCGCCGGTAGCGCAGCAGGTGTTCGCCGCTGGCGTGTACGTGCTCGAGCAGCGCGCGCCGGGTCGGCGACGGCGACGGCAGCAGCGGGCCCAGCCGCTGGGTGCGCATCCACAGCCACGCCAGCAGCGCGAGCAGCAGCGGGCCCCACGCCATCCAGCCGCGCGTCAGCAGCACGCGCCACAGCGGCGGCACGCTCGCGGCGTAGATCAGGTGCACGCGGCCTTCGCGGTAGTTCGGCGCCAGCAGCTGGCGGGCCAGCGCCGCGTGCGGCGGCTCGCGCAGGGTGTCGCCGGCGAGGAAATCGAAATCGGCGAGCACGTCGACACGTCCCGCGCCGCGTTGCAGGCGTGCGAAGACCAGGTCGCCAGCGTCATCGCCCCAGGTCAGCAGCGGCGTGGCAACGACGAAGCGCTGGCCGTTGCAGAACTCCACATGCGGCTCCTGCGCGTCGACGAACAGGCGTTCGCAACGGGCGCTGTCGGGCACCGGCGTGACGCCCAGGCGCGGCAGCAGCTCCCACGGTCGTGCGACCGCGTCGCGACCGCGCGGCGGCGGCGTGCGCACGAGCAGGTGACCGCCGCCGTCGACCCAGGCCAGCAGCGCGTCGACGTCGCGTGCCCGCAGCGTGCGCGGATCGCCGAACAGCAGCACGGTGTCGCCGGGCGACAGGGCCTCGGATTCCAGCCGCAGCCGTTGCCGCGACACCGCATCGACGCCGTCGGCGCGCAGCGCCAGGCGCAGCGCGTAGAGCGGGTTGTAGGTCGCCTCGCCGCGCGGCGGCAGCGCGATCTCGCGCTCGACGCGCTCGTAGGTGTGCAGCCACCACGCGACGAACAGGCCGAGGACCGTGGCCACCAGCAGCGCCACGCCGATGCGCGTGCGCCAGCGCGTCATGCCGACCACCCGAAGCGCGGTGCGAGCGTGGCGAGCAGGGCGTCGAATTCGGCGTCGTCGGGCAGGCGCTGCGCGTACGCGGCGCGCTGCCAGACGCGCACGACCCCGGCGAACGCCGCGCGGTCCTCGGGGTCGGGCAGGCGCCGCGAGACGCGCAGGCACTCGGCTTCGGTGGCGCCGGGCACGAGGGTCGCGCCGGCGCGTGTCGCCATCGCGGCGACGCTGCCGCGATACAGCAGCGCCAGCGCGCGCCGGCGGGCACCGTCGTGCCACAGCCGGCGCACCGCCGTGAGCAGGTCGTCGGGCAACGGCTCCGGCGCGGGCGGCGCGGGCGAGGTATCGAGCGCCGCGTCGTCGTCGACCGGCGTCGCCAGGCTGCCGCGCAGCCACGGCCACCAGCGGCGCGCGGTCCAGGCCAGCGCCAGTACCAGGATCGCGAACACGGCCCACAGCCCGTACTCGGCCAGCGTCGACAGCAGGCCGACGAGCCACGCGAGGCCGCCGAGGTCGGGCGCATCGCGCGGACGCGGTGGCGGGGTGGCCTTGCCGCCGAGCAGCGGGTCCGCGTACGCGGTCTCGACCGCGTCGTCGAAACGGCCGGGATCGGCCAGCGCGTCGCCGAACACCTGCGGCAGGGTCGGCGCCCGCGCTGCGTCGTCGGTGTCGGTGTCGGCGTCCGTCTGCGCGGCACGGTCGCGCGGCGTCCAGGTCTTGGTCGGCGTGACCGGCGTGGTCTGCGGCGCGGTGTCCTGCGCGGGCGCCTGCGGCGACAGCAGGCCGCAGGCGAGCACCGCCGCGAGCACCCCGGCGCCCGGTGCGACCCGCGCGTGCAGGCGGCGGAACGCGATCTCCAGATCCCAGGCCTCGAGCTGGGTGCGCCGGTTGAGATAAAGGCCGAAACCGGCCGCGACATAGAACGGCTCGACGATGCTGACCGCGAGCCACAGCGCGAGATTGAACAGCAGCTGCGCCCAGCGCGGCGGATCCTGCGACACCAACGTCCACGCCGCGCGCGCCGATTCCGACAGCAGTTCGGTCGGCACGAACAGGAACGCCAGCAGGCCCTGCGACAGCAGCAGCACCAGCGAGAACAGCACGCAGATGCCGGTCAGCAGCAGCGCGTGGCCACCGACGCCGTCCGACAGCACCTGCCGCCGCGCGCGCACCTGGGTCGCCGGGCCGCCTTCGAGCAGATCGACCGGCAGCGTCAGCGCGCGCCACGGACTGGCCCGCCGCCAGGTCAGATGACCGAGCATCGGACGCCAGCCCCAGCGCAACTGCGCGGCCAGCGTCTGGCGCCAGCCCGGCGCGGTGCCGAACACCGCGCGCGACAGCACGAACAGCGGAATGCGGTCGAACACCGGCTTGAGCCACAGCAATGCGAGCGCGGCCCAGCCCAGCCGGTCGGTGGTCCAGCCGATGGCGTTGATCGCGGCGAACACCGGCAGGCTGGCGAGCAGCCACGGCCACCAGATGGCCACCGCGTGGCGGCGCACGAGCGCGTTGCCGAGTTCCATCGCCTCCCACGGCGAGCGCGGGCGCAGTTCCACCTGGACGGTGTCAACGCGCATCCGCAGACCCCCGTCCGCCGCGCCACAACCACAGCAGCACCAGCAGCCACAGGCCGCCGCCGACACCGAACTTCAGCGGGTCGGGAATCGAGCCGGTCGACGACCAGAACGCTTCGACGAACGCCGCGAACACCAGCATCGCCAGAATGCCGAGGCACAGCTGGCCGCCGACCCGCCCGGCTTCGACCAGCGCATCGAGTCGCCGCAACCGGCCGGGCGCGACCAGCGCCAGTCCGAGCCGCAGTCCGGCGGCGCCGGCGATGACGATCGCGGTCAGCTCCGGCGCGGAATGCCCGACGACGAAGCGCCAGAACGGGCCACCGTGGCCGATCGCCTGCAGGTGCCCGGCGACGACGCCGAAGATCACCCCGTTCGACACCAGCACGACGATCGTGCCGAGGCCCGCCAGCAGGCCGCTGGCGAAGGTGCGGAAGCCGATGCTGACGTTGTTCCAGATGTAGTAGCCGAACATCGCCATGTCCGACTGGCTGTCGCGGTCGAAGGCCTGGGCCGCGGTGTCGGGGTCGTACATGCGTTCGAACTGCGCCAGCTGCTGCGGCGAGAACACGCCGTGCACGACCTCGGGCCATTGCAGCACCACCGCGTACAGCGTCACCAGCGGCAGCGCGAACAGCGCCAGCGACGCCCACAGGCAGCCGCGCTGCGCGCGCACCAGGCGCGGGAAGCCGGCGAGCAGGAACCACAGCGCGCGTCGCCACGGCGGCGGCGGCGGCCGGTACAGCACGTTGTGGCCGCCCTGCATCAGCGCCTGCAGGCGCGCGGTCACCAGCGGGCTGTAGCCGCGCCGGCGTGCGAGCGCGAGCTGCTGGCAGATGCGGCGGTAGCGTGCGGGCACGTCCTCGTCGCGGATGCCGTCCCAGCCCCGCGTCGCCCGTGCGCGACGGGCGCTGCCACCGCGCGCGTCGAGCCAGGCCTCGAACGCCTGCCATTCGGACTCATGTCGCGCGATGAAGGTCTCCTGCCTCACGGCCGGCGCCCCAGCAGCCAGTTGGCGATGCCGAGCAGGCGCAGCACGCCGCGTTCGCCGTGCGCGGCCGTCACCGGCGTGACCAGATCACCCAGTTCCTGGCGGCGCTCGGGCGTCAGCGCGTGCGCGCGCTCGGCGAACGCGATCACGGCGGCCTGCTCGTGCGGCTGCAGCGGCATCGCCGGCGCCTGCGCCGCCACTTCGAGCGCCTGTGGGCGCGGCCGCTCGCGTGGCGCGTGGATCACCAGGGTGCCGGCGACCATGTCGCCGAGGCGCCGGCTCCAGGGGTCGGCGAGGCTCGCCGCCAGGCCCGCGCCATAGCCGAACGGCAACATGTCGACGGTGCGCATCAGGTTGCGCACGACACTGGCCATCCAGCCGATCGGCGCGCCGTCGGCGGCGACCACGCGCAACGCCATCGCGCGCTTGCCCGGCGTCTGTCCCGACGACAGCGCCTCGAACACGATCGGATACGCCCACACGACGACGAACAGCAGGATCAGGTGCAGGCCCTGGCCGAAGCGCCCGACCAGGCCGAGCAGCATCGCCCCGGCGAGCACGATCGCGCCGCGCAGCAGCAGGTCGATCAGCCAGGCGATCGCGCGCGGCACCGGGCCGGCCGCGGGCAGGCGCAGCGCGACGCCTTCGGGCGTGTGCACTTCACGGACGGTGTCGAGCATCAGGCGACCGGTCCGCCGTCGACGCGGCCGCCGGCGCGCGCGTCGTCGCGCTCCAGCCTGCCTGTCGTGCCGCGTGTCGAATTGCGCATCGCGCGTCGCATTCCCTGCCGGCCGGGCCGGCGCCGTCGTCAGCCCGCCGGATCGGCGAGATATTCGTCCTTGAGCCGCACGTAATGCCCGGCGCTGTAGTAGAGGCCCTCGATCTGCGCGTCGGTCAGCGTGCGCACGCAGCGCGCGGGATTGCCGACCCACAGCTCGCGCTCGCCGACGACCTTGCCCGGCGCCACCAGCGCGCCGGCCGCGACGAATGCGTGCTTCCTGACGACCGCGCCGTCGAGCACGATCGCGCCCATGCCGACCAGCACCGCGTCCTCGATCGTGCAGGCGTGGATCACGGCCTTGTGGCCGATCGTCACGTCGCTGCCGATCGACGTCGCGAACCCGCCGAGCTTCGCGTGCGGCCCGGCGTGGCTGACGTGGATCACCGTGCCGTCCTGCACGCTGGTACGCGCGCCGATGCGCACGTGGTTGACGTCGCCGCGGATCACCGTCGCCGGCCAGATCGACACGTCGTCGTCGAGCTGCACGTCGCCGATGACCGTCGCGGCCGGATCGACGTAGACCCGGGCGCCGAGTTGCGGGGACACCCCGCGATAGGAACGCAGATTCATCGGCGCAGTATGCCTGCTGGCGCCACCGCGATGCAGCGGCGCGCACCGCTACACTGCCGGCATGGATGCACGCCCGACCGCACTGGACGCCCTGCCCCGCACGCTCGCGACGCTGCGCGGCGCCTGGCGGGCGCATCGTCCGGATGCGGCCCAGCGGCGCGACGATCTCGCCCGCCTGCGTGCGGTGCTGCAACGTCGCCTCGACGAGATGGTCGACGCGGTCTCGGCCGATTTCGGCCACCGCCCGCGCCACGAGACCCTGATCGCCGACGGCATGACGGTGCTCGGCGAACTCGACCGCCTGCGCCGGCAGCTGCGCGGCTGGATGCGGCCGCAGCGTGTCGGCGCCGGCTGGCGGCTCTGGCCCGCGCGCGCCGAGCTGCGGCGGGTGCCGGTCGGCGTGGTCGGCGTCATCGCACCGTGGAACTACCCGGTCAACCTCGCGCTGATCCCGCTGGCGACCGCGATCGCCGCCGGCAACCACGTCTATCTCAAGCCGTCGGAACACACGCCGCGCACCAGCGCCTTCCTGCGCTCGCTGCTGGCGGAAGTCTTTCCGGTGGAGCGCGTCGCCGTCGCGCTCGGCGACGCCGACGTCGGCGCCGCGTTCGCCGCGCTGCCGTTCGACCATCTGGTGTTCACCGGTTCGACCGCGGTCGGGCGCCAGGTCATGGCCGCCGCCGCGCCTAACCTGACGCCGCTGACGCTGGAGCTCGGCGGCAAGTCGCCGGCGATCGTCTGCCCGGACTATCCGCTCGACCGCGCCGCCGCGCGGCTCGTTACCGGCAAGCTGTTCAACGCCGGCCAGACCTGCATCGCGCCGGACTACGTGCTGATCGACGCCGCGCGCCGCGACGCGCTGCTCGAGGCACTCCGCTTCGAGGTCCAGCGCCGCTACCGCGACGACGCCGCGCAGGACCTCGCCCGCATCATCAACGAGGCCCAGCACACGCGGCTGCAGGGGCTGCTCGACGATGCGCGCACGCGCGGGCTCACCGTGCTGCCGCTGCTGCAACTCGACGGCGAGCGCCTGTTCGCGCCGACGCTGGTGGTCGATCCCGGCGCCGACGCCGCGGTGATGCAGCAGGAGATCTTCGGGCCGATCCTGCCGGTGCTGTCCTACCGCTCGCTCGACGACGCGATCGCCTTCGTCAACGCGCGCGACCGGCCGCTGGCGCTGTACCCCTTCGGCCACACCCGCGCGGACATCGAACGCATCGTGCAGGGCACGCTGGCCGGCGGCATCACCGTCAACGACACCCTGCTGCACTTCGCCGCGAACGGACTGCCGTTCGGCGGCATCGGCGCCAGCGGCATGGGCGCGTACCACGGCCGCGCCGGCTTCGACGCGATGACCAAGGCGCTGCCGATCCTGTGGCAGTCGCGACGCGCGGCCAGCGATCTGCTGCGACCGCCGTATGCGCGGATCTCGCGGCTGCTGGATCTGCTGGTGCGCTGAACGCGTGGCGCGTCACGGGGCCTCGGGTGGCTCCCACAGTTCCAGCGGATTGCCTTCGGGATCGTGGATGCGCGCGAAGCGTCCGGTCTGCGGCGTGTCCCACGCCGGGTCGATGACGACGTCGATGCCGGCCTCGCGCAGCTGCGCGAGCAGCGCGTCCAGCCCCTGTACGCGCAGGTTCAACATCCACCGCCGGTCCGCGGCGAAGTAGTCGCTGTCCTCCCGGAACGGCGCGAACACCGTGGGCCCGGCCTGCTGCGGCCACAGCCAGGCGTCCTCGGAAGGGCCGATCCCGAGATGCTGCCGGTACCAGGCCGCCAGGGCGTCCGGATCGCGCGCGCGAAAGAAAACACCGCCGATGCCGGTCACGCCCATCCGCCTTCTCCCGATCGCCCGCCGCAGGTCGCCGACGCCACGCGGCGAGCATAGCGCTGACGCGCGCGCAGGCGTGGCCTAGAATGACGCCGGGTTTTCTTCCGTGTCCCGCCATGCGCATCGCTTCCTGGAACGTCAATTCGCTCAACGTGCGGCTGCCGCATCTCGACCAGTGGCTGCGCGACACGCAGCCGGACGTCGTCGGCATCCAGGAAACCAAGCTCGAGGACGCGAAGTTCCCCGACAGCGCGCTGGCCGCGCTCGGCTACCGCAGCGTGTTCGCCGGCCAGAAAACCTACAACGGCGTCGCGCTGCTGGCGCGCGGGCGTGCCCTCGACGACGTGCAGATCGGCATTCCCGGATTCGAGGACGAGCAGAAGCGCGTCATCGCCGCGACGGTCGACGGCGTGCGCGTGATCAATCTCTACGTCGTCAACGGCCAGGACGTCGGCACCGACAAGTACGCCTACAAGCTGCGCTGGCTGGCGGCGGTGCACGACTGGGTCGCGCGCGAGCTTGCCGCGCATCCGAAGCTCGTCGTGCTCGGCGATTTCAACATCGCTCCCGACGACCGCGACGTGCACGATCCGGCGGTGTGGAACGAGGCCCACATCCTGACCTCGACCGCCGAACGCGACGCGCTGCGCGGCCTGCTCGGCCTGGGTCTGCACGACGCGTTCCGCCTGCACCACGACACGGCCGGCGTCTTCAGCTGGTGGGATTACCGCCAGGCCGGCTTCCGCCGCGACCTCGGCCTGCGCATCGACCTGACCCTGGTGTCGGACGCGCTGCGCGCCGACGCCATCGCGTCCGGCATCGACCGGGAACCGCGGACCTGGGAACGCCCCAGCGATCACGCGCCGGCGTGGGTGACCCTCGCCCGCTGAGTGGCGGCGTCAGGGTGCGGACACCGCACGACGCGATCGACCCAGCACCAGTGGGAACGCGCTCGCGCGCGATCGGGTCGCGTTGCGGAACGCCGCATCGCGCGTAAGCGCGGCCCTGCGGCACACGATGCGGGCCACGCGGCGTCGCCGCCGCACGCCACAGCGCATTCCCCAAAAAAAGAGGGCCCGGCAATGCCGGGCCCTCGGGCGAACTGTCGAGCGTGCGCGGTTAGCGCGCGCTCCCACGCCGGAACAGGTTGACGATCGCCAGCAGGATGATCGCGCCGATCAGCGCGGTGATCAGGAAGCCGACCCAGCCACCACCGATCGACAGGCCCACCATCGGCAGCAGCCAGCCACCGATGAAGCCGCCGATGATGCCGACGACGATGTTGAGCAGGATGCCCTGCTGACCATTGGTGCGCATCAGGATGCTGGCCAACCAGCCGGCAATGCCGCCGACGATGATGTAGATGATGAAGTTCATGCGTGTACTCCTGTTGCGGATCACGGGAAATCGGGAAACGGGCGCGTGCTGGCCCGAAGGCCGGCGCCAGCATCTGCCCCGGTCCGTGACGGAGGCGTCAGTATTCAGGTTGGCTCGACGCCGAACAGCGCATCGAGCGCGGCGCGGGTGAGCTTGCCGGTTTCGTTGCGCGGCAGCGCGTCGACGCGGCGGATGCGCCGCGGCAGGAACACCGGATCGATGCCGGCGCGCAGCGCGTCGAGCAGCGTGGCGTCGTCGAGCGCAGGGTCGGCGACGACGGCCGAGACGATGCGACGCACGCCGGTCCTGCCCGGCGTCTCGCACTGGCAGATCACGCCGTCGCGCACGCCGTCGATCGCCAGCAGTCGGCGCGTGAGGTCGGCCAGCGAGGCGCGCTTGCCGGCGATCTCGATCATGTCGGCCTGGCGCCCGCGCAGCACGAAGCGGCCGTCGGCATCGAGTTCGACCAGATCGGCCAGCATCACCGGCGCGGGCAGATGCGGCGCGCCGACCAGGGTGCCGTCGGGCACCGGCTGCAGGCGCACGCCGGCGAACGGCGTCCAAGCGGTGTCGGTCGCGGTGCGGCGACGCGCGAGGATGCAGGTCTCCGTGGACCCGAACAGTTCGCGCACCTCGCAACCGAAGCGCGCCTCGGCGGACGCGGCCAGCGCCTGCGGCAGCGGCGCGGTCGCCGTCGCGATGCCGGCCAGCGGCGGCAGCGCGACGCCCGATTCGACCAGCGCGCGCAGGTGCACCGGCGTGGTCACGAGCAGCGCCGGCCCCGGCGCATCGCGCAGCGCCGAGGCGATGTCCTCGGCGAAGAACGGACGCCCGCCATGCACCGACACGTCGCCGAGCAGCGGCAGCAGGATCGACATCTCCAGCCCGTACATGTGCTGCGGCGGCACCGTCGCGACGACCGGCGTCGTGCCCGCGCCGAACAGATCGGCGAGCGCGTCGAGGTTCTGCCGCGTGCTCGCGTGGAAGCTGCCCCAGGTCTTGGGATTCGCGCTCGGCGTGCCGGTGCTGCCGGAGGTGAAGCCGATCGCGACCAGCGCGTCGGCATCGAGCGCGGGCGGCGCGCCTTCGCGCAGCGGCAGCACGTCGGGCAGGCGCAGGTAATGCGGCGGCGTGGGCACGACGCCGGGCATCGCGTCGCAGCCGCAGTGGTCGCGATCGCCGATGCAGTAACTGTCGGGATGCCGCGCGCGCACGTCGTCGATCGCGCCGCGGGTCCGCGACGGCGGCAGCAGCGTGGTCTGGCCGCGCAGCGCCACGGCGCAGAACGCGACCAGGAAGCGGTAGCGGTCCTCGCACAGGTTCAGCGCCTGCGGCACGTCGGGCAGCAGCGCGGCGACGCCGTGGACGTGCGCGACGAAAGTCGCCAGCGGCACCCGGTGGCCGGCATCGAAGGCGACCACCCGGTCGGCATCGCCCGCGACCAGCGGCAACAGCCGACGGTCCTGCAGGGTCTGTGCGCACATCACTACCGACATCGATCCTTCGCTCCTGACGCGTCCGCGCGCCCGGAACGGCGCGTCGAAACCGCCTTTTAGCTTACGCTGGGCGCCCTGTCCGACGCCAAACGCGGGATGTTCAGCGAACACAACAGCCTGCGGGCCGGCCCGGTCCGCTGCGCCTGGCGCGACTACCGGCGCGGGCAGCGCGCCGAATCCCTGGTCCGCCCCTGGCTCGCCGCCGCGCTGCGCGTGCCGGTCGATGCGCTCGGCCTGCAGCGCGATGCCTATGGCCGGCCGCAGCTCGCGGTCGCCGGTCGCGCGGACCTCGGCGGCCGGTTCGACACCAACTGGAGCCACAGCGGCGAGCATCTGCTGGTCGCGCTCGGCGACGGCGTCGATGTCGGCGTCGACATCGAATGGCTGCGGCCACGGCCACGCTCGATGGCGCTGGCGGACCGCTTCTTCGCGCCGTCGGAAGCGGCGGCGCTGGCACGCTTGCCGCCGGCCGAGGCCGAGGCCGCGTTCGTACGCCTGTGGTGCGCGAAGGAAGCCGTGCTCAAGGCCCACGGCCACGGCCTGTCGTTCGGCCTGCATCGTCTCTGCTTCGCCGCCGAGGGCGACCGCTGGCGGCTGGTCGACTGCGATCCGGCCCTCGGCACGCCGGCCGACTGGGCCCTGCACGCGTTCGTCCCGGCGCCCGGCTATCTGGCGACGCTGGCGTGGCGCGCGACGCGCGTCGCCCCCTGAGCGCCCGTCACCGCACCGCGGCCTTCTACAATGCGCGCCATGAGCGAACCCGACGATCCCGCGCTGCGCGACACCCTCACGGCCGGGCTGCGCACCCTGCAGCTCGACCCCGCCCTCGCCGAGCCGCTGCTGGCCTATCTCGCGCTGCTGGCGCGCTGGAACCGCACCTACAACCTCACCGCGATCCGCGACCCGCACGACATGGTCGTGCGCCATCTGCTCGATTCGCTGGCGATGGTGCCCTTCGTGACCGACGTGCCGACGCTGGCCGACCTCGGCACCGGTCCGGGCCTGCCGGGCATTCCACTGGCGATCGCGCTGCCGTCGCTGCGGGTCACCCTGGTCGAATCCAACGGCAAGAAGGCGCGCTTCCTGCGCGAGGCCGTGCGCACGCTGACGCTCGCCAATGCCGAGGTCGCCGAGGCGCGGATCGAAGCGGTCGACCGGCCGGGCGCGTTCGCCGCGATCACCGCGCGGGCGCTCGCGACCCTGCCCGACATCCTCGCCGCCGGCGGTCACCTGCTCGCCGCCGACGGCCGCCTGCTGGCGATGAAGGGCGTGCGCCCCGACGACGAGATCGCCGCGCTGCCGGCGGGCTGGAGCGTGACCGCGGTGCACCCGCTGCAGGTGCCGGGCCTCGATGCCGAGCGGCACCTGGTGGTCGTCGCGCGCGTCTGAGCGCCGGACGCACCGGCGACGACGGCAACGGTCCGGCACGGCCGATCCCGCGCCGAGACCGGTCCCACACGCATCCGCAGCGCGCAGCCACGACCCGCCGGGCCCGGGTTACCCCCGTCGACCCGTGGGGGGCATAATCCCCGGTCCGGCCGTCGCCCGCGCCAGCCGGACTTCCTTCCTCACCCCCCCCGGAGCCCATGGCCCGCATCATCGCCATTGCCAACCAGAAAGGCGGCGTCGGCAAGACGACGACGGCCGTGAACCTGGCGGCGGCCCTGGCCCGCACGCCCAAGCGCGTGCTGCTGGTGGACCTCGATTCGCAGGGCAACGCGACGATGGGCGTGGGCATCGACAAGACCCTCGTGCACGCGTCGACCTGCGACGTGCTGCTGGGCGAGGTCGAGGCGATCGACACGATCGTGCAGACCGAGGAAGACGTCGACCTGATTCCCGGCAACACCGACCTGACCGCGGCCGAGCTCGAGCTGATGGACCAGGAAGGCCGCGAGCAGCGCCTCAAGCGCGCGCTCGAACCGCTGCGCGGCCAGTACGACTACATCCTCATCGACTGCCCGCCGGCGCTGTCGCTGCTGACGCTCAACGCGTTGACCGCGGCCGACTCGGTGCTGGTGCCGATGCAGTGCGAGTACTACGCGCTGGAAGGCCTGACCGCGCTGCTGCAGACCATCGACGCGATCAAGCAGAACCTCAATCCCGGCCTCGAGGTCGAGGGCGTGCTGCGCACCATGTTCGACGTGCGCAACAACCTCGCCAACGCGGTCTCGGCCGAGCTGACCAACCATTTCGGCGACAAGGTGTTCCGCACCATCGTGCCGCGCAACGTGCGTCTCGCCGAAGCGCCGAGCCACGGCCAGAGCATCGTCGGCTACGACAAGGCCTCGCGCGGCGCGATCGCCTATCTCGGCTTGGCCGGCGAGATCGTGCGCCGCCAGCGCGAGCGCGACCAGACGGCGGCCACGCCGGACATCACAGGGACGGAGACCGCGGCATGACGACGCCCAAGACGCCGGCGAAGGCACCGGCGAAGAAGCGCGGCCTCGGGCGCGGCCTCGAAGCCCTGCTCGGCCCCAAGGCCGCCGCCGAGGCGCCGGTGCTGGAAGCCACCGAGCAGGACACGCTGCGCACGCTGCCGGTCGACGCGCTGATCGCCGGCAAGTACCAGCCGCGCAAGCACTGGGACGCCGACAAGCTCACCGAGCTGGCCGAGTCGATCAAGGCGCAGGGCGTGATCCAGCCGATCGTCGTGCGGCCGCTGCCCGACCGTACCTTCGAGATCATCGCCGGCGAGCGTCGCTGGCGCGCGTCGAAGCAGGCGGGCCTGACCGAGATTCCGGTGGTCGTGCGCAACGTCGAGGACCGCACGGTCGTCGCGATGGCGCTGATCGAGAACATCCAGCGCGAAGACCTCAATCCGCTGGAAGAAGCCACCGCGCTGCAGCGCCTGATCGACGAATTCGACCTGACCCATGCGCAGGCCGCCGAGGCCGTCGGCCGCTCCCGCGCCGCCGTGTCCAACCTGCTGCGCCTGCTGGAACTGCCCACCGCGATCCGCATCCTGGTCGAATCCAAGCAGCTCGAGATGGGCCACGCCCGCGCGCTGCTGACGCTGTCGCCGGAGCTCGCCAGCCGGCTCGCGTCCGAGGCCGTCGAGCACGGCTGGTCGGTGCGCGAAGTCGAACACCGCGCGCAGCAGTTCGCCGCCGGCAAGGTGCCGGGCGGCAACACCCGCACCGCCGCACGTGCCAAGGCGCGCCCGCAGGCCGACATCGCCTCGCTCGAGAACGAGCTGTCGGAATCGCTCGGCACCCGCGTATCGATCGCCAACGGCCGCGGCAACAAGGGCCGGCTGGTGATCCACTACAGCAGCCTCGACACCCTCGACGGCGTGCTGGAGCGGCTGCGCGCGCAGCGCTGATCGAATCGCCCGTTTCGCGGACGCCGCAGCCCATGCGCTGCGCGTCAGCGGCCGCGCATCCCCTCGCGACGCAGCGGCACCCGTTCCACAGGCTCCAGCGGCGTCAGCCGCTTCTCCGGCAACCGCGGCACGTCGAGATCGGGCCGCGTCAGCCGCGACGGCACGCGTGCGACGAGGCAGCCGCGCATCCGGTAATCGCCGCTCACCGCGCGATCCGTCTCCGCGTCGCGATAGGCGACGAACTTGATGCGGCTGCCGCGGTCGGCATGCAGCGGCCCGTCCGCCGCCGCGGTCCAGACGATCGCAGCCCCCTCGCGCCGCATGCCGTACCAGCCGCTCTCGCCATCCACGCTCACCGCCAGATCGCCGGCCCGCAGCCCGGGACCGCGCAGCGTCGCGCGGACCTCGCGGATCTCCAGATGGCGGTCTGCGGGAATGAAATCCGAGGCGGCGCCCCCGGCGGTGACCCGCGGCTGCAGCACGAAGCTGCCGCTGTTCTCGAACGGCTGCGCACACAGGCGGGTGACCTGCGAGATGTCGGGCGGTTGCCAGTCCGCGAACGCCGCGACCAGTTCGGGACTGAACGGCGGCGCGGCCGACAGCGATGGCGCGAATGCAGGCAGCAGTGCGAGCCCGCAGGCCGCGCGGATGACGAGACGACGCATGACGATCCCCGGAGGTCCCGGCGCGGAATCGCCGGTGTCTCCAGACCCAACGCGAAACGCGGCGGCGCGCGACCATCGCGCCCGACGCGGCCTGCAGCGGCGATCGCTGGAATTGTGTAACGCGGCATGCGGCCACTACCCTGCGCCGATGTTCCGTCGCCCCACCCCCGCCCATTGGACGCGCCTGCTGTTGCTGGCGCTGCTGGTGCTGGGCGTGATCGGCGCGCCGGTGCTGGCGGCGATCGGCAGCACCCACGACCTGTTCCACGACGCCGGAAGGACCGCTCACACGCACGACATCGGACATGCCGATGCGGGCGATGAAGACGACGGCGCCGCCGGCCTGCTGCATGCCGCGATGCATTGCGCGACCTGCGGCGGTCACACCTCGGCGCTGCCGGCCACACCGACGATGATCGGCCCTGCGTCTGCACAGCCTTTCGAGGCGGCTGTGGCCCACACCGCACCGACGCGCCGGCCCGATTCCCTGCTGCGCCCGCCGATTTCCGCATGACGCCCGCGCCGGCCTGAAGCCGGCTTTTCGTCATCCCGAAATTGGAGCATTCCCATGTTGTTGCGATTGGCGGCCCTGGCCGCCCTCGCCGCTGCGCCGTGCCTTGTGGCCGCGCAGTCGGCGCCCCTGCCCGTGCGCGAAAGCGCGCAGGGCCTGACCCTCGATGACGCGTTCGCGCGTGTCGCGCAGGCCCACCCGGATCTGCGTCTGTTCGACGGCCAGCGCGCGGTGTTCGATGCCGAACGCGAGGTCGCTGCGCAACGACCGCCGCTGGAGGCCGGCATCGAGATCGAGAACCTCGGCCTCGCTTCCCCTGCCCGCACGCTCGAAACCACGCTGACGCTCGCCGGTGTGTTCGAACGCGGCGGCAAACCCGATGCACGACGCGCGCTCGCACAGACCCGCATCGATGCGCTCGCCCTGCAACGCGAAACCGCGCGCGTCGATCTGCTGGCCGAAACCGCGCGTCGGCATCTCGCCATCGTCATCGCGACGCGTCGCTTGGCCATCGCTCAGGCCGATGTCGCGCAACGTACGCGCTTCGTTGCATCCGCGCGCCAGCGCTTCGCGGCAGGCGCATCCCCCGAAGCGGTCGTGCTGACCGCACAGGCGGCGCAGGCGCAGGCCGAACTGCTGGCTGCCAATGCGCGACAGGAGATCGAGACCGCGCAGCGCAGCCTATCGATGCTGTGGGGTGATCCGGAGGGTGCCTTCGACATCGTCGAAGGCGACCCGCTGGCGCTGCCCGACATCGCCGATCTCGACGCGCTGCGCGCCCTGCTCGCGCGATCGCCCGAGCTGCTGCAGTTCAACGATCGTGAAAGCATCGCAGAAGCACGACTGCAGCTCGCGCGCAGCGACGCCACGCCCGACATCGGATGGCAGGCCGGCATCCGCCATCAGCGCGAGAATGGCGATACCTCGCTGGTCAGCGGCTTCGTCGTGCCGCTCGGCAGTCGCACGCGCGCGCAGCCCGGCATGCGCGCGGCGGCGGCGGAGCTGGCCCTCGTCTCGATCGAACGCGACGCCGGGGAGCGTGCGCTGCAGGCCACCCTGGCCGAAGCACACGGCCGGTATCGCGTCGCGCAGACGGCCGTCTCGCTGCTCGCGCGCGATGTCCTGCCGCGTCTGACCCGTGCCGCCAGCGCCACCGAACACGCGTGGCGCGCGGGCGCCGTGTCGTCTCTCGAATGGTCGCAACTGCAGGACGCGCGCAGCGATGCGCAGCGCCAGCAACTCGACGCCGCCGAAGCCGCGCAGATCGCCCTGATCGAACTGCAGCGCCTGACCGGCCAGTCCCTCGTCGTCGCGACCGCGACGCCCACACCGTTCGAAGGAGACGCCCGATGAGGACGTTCAAACATGTCGCCGCGGCGCCGCTCACCCTCGCACTGATGCTGGGACTGCCCGCGTGCAGCGCGCCGTCGACCACGCCTGCCGCCGACACAACCGGCGCGCCTGCCGAGGTATCCACGGACGACCATGCCGATGACGGGCACGAAGACGACGCGCATGCAGACGACGCCACGACCATCGCGGCTGATATCGCCGACGACGTCGGCATCCGCGTCGCACCCGCCGCGGCCGGCACGATCGCCGACCAGCACGAAGTGCAAGGCCTGCTGACCACGCTGGAAACCGGCAACGCCCGCGTGACCGCACGCTTCCCAGGCCCGATCCGCCGCCTGCACGCCGAAGTCGGCGACCGCGTGCGCGCCGGCCAAGTGCTGGCGACGATCGAGAGCAACCTCAGTCTGTCGACGTACACGGTCACCGCGCCGATCAGCGGCACGGTGCTCGCGCGCAATGCGTCCGTTGGCCAGAGCGCCGGCGAGGGCGCGGTGCTGTACGAGATCGCCGACCTGTCGACGCTGTGGGTCGACCTGCATGTGTTCGGCCGCGATGCCGAGCATCTCGCCGCCGGCTCGCCGGTGACGATCAGCCGCCTCGGCGACGGCGCGACTGCCGACACGCGCATCGACCGCGTCCTGCCCGGCACCGCGACCGCGAGCCAGAGCACGATCGCCCGCGCCACGCTCGACAACGCTGATGGCCAGTGGCGCCCCGGCTCGGCCGTGCGCGCGATGGTCACCGTGTCGACGCAGCCGGCGGATCTCGTCGTGCCGCTGACCGCTTTGCAACAGATGGACGGCCGCGACGTGGTGTTCGTGCGCGAGGGCGATCGCTACGAGAAACGCACGGTGACGCTCGGGAGGCGCGATGCGCGACGGGTCGAGATCGTCGAGGGCATGGCGGTGGGCGAGGACGTGGTGATCGAACAGAGCTACACGATCAAGGCGGATCTGGAGAAGGCGGGAGCGGGTCATGCGCATTGAGGGTGCGGTGCTCAGATCGTGCGGGGCCCTGAGGCTTCCCGGACCACTCGGGCCTCGTCATTCCCGCGCAGGCGGGAATCCAGGGACTTCGCTTTTCGTTCTCGCCTCAGACCACCTAATGCCGTCACGGAAGTCACTGGATTCCCGCCTGCGCGGGAATGACGGTGAAGGAAGCTGTCGACACAACGGGAAATCGCAAATGTCCGTGCAGCGGCTGGGCGCTGCACTAATGCTCACTGCAGACGCGAGACACCCAAGCATCGGAGCTCCCCATGCTTGAGCCCCTCATCCACGCCTCCATCCGCCACCGCTGGCTGGTGCTCGCCGCGACGTTGCTGCTCATCGCCGTCGGCGGCTGGAGTTTCACCAAACTCCCGATCGACGCGACGCCCGACATCACCAACGTGCAGGTACAGATCAACACTTCGGCGCCGGGCTACTCGCCGCTGGAAACCGAACAGCGCGTCACCTTTCCCATCGAGACCGCGCTCGGGGGATTGCCGCGTCTCGACTACACGCGTTCGTTGTCGGCGTACGGCCTGTCGCAGGTCACCGTCGTGTTCGAGGACGGCACCGATCTGTATTTCGCGCGGCAGCAGGTGGCCGAGCGTGTGCAGCAGGTGAAGGGGCAACTGCCGGACGATGTCGACCCGACGCTCGGCCCCGTCGCGACGGGACTCGGCGAAATCTTCATGTACACGGTCGAGGCCGCACCCGATGCACGCAAGCCGGACGGCACGCCGTTCACGGCGACCGATCTGCGCACGTTGCAGGACTGGGTCGTGCGGCCGCAGATGCGCAACGTGCGTGGCGTGACCGAGGTCGACACCATTGGCGGCTTCGCGCGGCAGGTGCACATCACGCCGGATCCGGCGTTGCTGGTCGCGCTCGATTTCACGTTCGAGGATGTCGTCACCGCGGTCGCCAACAACAACCGCAACGTCGGCGCCGGCTACATCGAACGCAACGGCCAGCAGTTGCTGGTGCGTGTGCCGGGCCAGGTGGCCGATGTCGAGGCGATCGGCAACATCGTGATGGCGCGCCGCGATGGCGTGCCGATCCACGTGCACGATGTGGCGAGCGTCGGCGAAGGCCGGGAACTGCGCACCGGCGCGGCCACGCAGAACGGTGCGGAAGTCGTGCTCGGCACGGTGTTGATGCTGTTCGGCGAGAACAGCCGCACCGTGGCGCAGGCTGCGGCGCAGCGGCTGGAGGCGACGAATGCAAGCCTGCCCGACGGCGTGCGCGCAGTCGCGGTCTACGACCGCACGGCGCTGGTCGACCGCACCATCCGCACCGTCGCCAAAAACCTCATCGAAGGCGCCCTGCTGGTAATCGTGGTGCTGTTCCTGCTGCTCGGCAACGTGCGCGCGGCGCTGCTGACCGCGCTGGTGATCCCGCTGACGATGCTGTTCACCGTCATCGGCATGCGCCACGGCGGCGTGTCCGGGAATCTGATGAGCATGGGCGCGCTGGACTTCGGTCTGATCGTCGACGGCGCCGTGATCATCGTCGAGAACTGCCTGCGCCGCTTCGGCGAAGCGCAGCAGCGGCTCGGCCGCCTGCTCGATACGCGCGAGCGGCACGCGGTCGCGGCCTCGGCCAGCGCCGAGGTGATCCGGCCCAGTCTGTTCGGGCTCGGCATCATCGCCGCGGTCTATCTGCCGGTGTTCGCGCTCGAAGGCGTGGAAGGCAAGATGTTCCATCCGATGGCGATCACCGTCGTGCTGGCATTGACCGGCGCGATGCTTCTATCGCTGACCTTCGTGCCGGCGACCATCGCGTTGCTGCTGCGCGGCCGCGTCGCCGAGCACGACAACCGGGTGATGCGCGCGGCACGTCGCGGCTATGCGCCCGCGCTCGACTGGGCGCTGCGACACGGACGCTGGCTCGTCGGCGGCGCGCTGGTGCTGGTGCTGGCCTGCGGCTGGCTGGCCACGAGAATGGGCAGCGAGTTCATCCCGGGCCTCGACGAGGGCGACATCGCACTGCATGCGATGCGTGTGCCCGGCACCGGCATCGAACAATCGGTGGCGATGCAGCGTGCACTGGAACGCCGTCTGCTGCAGGTGCCGGAAGTCGCACGCGTGTTTTCGAAGATCGGCACCGCCGAAGTCGCCAACGATCCGATGCCGCCGTCGGTTGCCGATACCTTCCTGATCCTCGCGCCACGCGCCGACTGGCCCGATCCGCGCAAGCCACGCGCCACGCTGGTTGGCGAACTCGAAGCGATCGCCGAGACCATGCCCGGCAACAATTACGAGTTCACCCAGCCGATCCAGATGCGCTTCAACGAACTGATCTCCGGCGTGCGCAGCGACGTGGCGGTGAAGATCCAGGGCGACGATCTCGAGACCCTGCAGGCCGTGGCGACCGAGGCCGAACGTGTGCTGCAGGGCATCGACGGCGCCGCCGACGTGCGCATCGAAGCCGTCGACGGCCTGCCGCTGCTCGAGATCGCGCCCGAGCCGCGTGCGATGGCGCGCTACGGGCTCAATCCCGGCGATGTGCAACGCGTGGTCGCCGCGGCGATCGGTGGGGAGACGGCGGGGCAACTGTTCGACGGCGACCGGCGGTTCGACATCGTCGTGCGCCTGCCCGAATCGCTGCGCGGTGATCCCGCAGCGCTCGCCGACCTGCCGATTCCGCTCGCGGGCACCGCAGCCGACAGCGCCGACGAATCCGACCGCAGCGGCAGCTGGGCCAGTGGCACGCCACGCACCGCGCCTTTGCGCGAGGTGGCGACGATCGGCACGCAACTCGCGCCGAACCAGATCAACCGCGAGAACGGCAAGCGCCGCATCGTCGTCACCGCCAACGTGCGCGGGCGCGATCTGGGCGGCTTCGTCGGCGAGCTGCAGACCGCGGTCGCCGCTTCGGTCACGCTGCCCACCGGGTACTGGATCAACTACGGCGGCACGTTCGAACAGCTGGCCTCGGCCAGCCAGCGTCTGTCGCTGGTCGTGCCGCTGACACTGGCGGTGATCCTCGCGCTGCTGTTCATGGCGTTCGGCTCGCTGCGCGATGCGCTGGTGGTCTTCAGCGGCGTGCCGCTCGCGCTCACAGGCGGCGTGCTCGCACTGGCGGCGCGCGGCATTCCGCTGTCGATCTCGGCCGGCGTCGGCTTCATCGCACTGTCGGGCGTCGCCGTGCTCAACGGCCTGGTGATGCTGACCTTCGTCCGCAAGCTGCGCGACGACGGTCTCGACCTGCACACCGCGATCGTCGACGGCGCACTCGGGCGCCTGCGCCCCGTCCTGATGACGGCACTGGTCGCCTCGCTCGGCTTCGTGCCGATGGCGTTCAACGTCGGCGCCGGTGCGGAAGTGCAGCGCCCGCTGGCGACGGTGGTCATCGGCGGCATCATCTCGTCGACGCTGTTGACCCTGCTGGTGTTGCCGGTGCTGTACCGGTGGGTGCATCGGCGGGACGCGCCTGTATGAGCGCTACCGGAGAACGCCGGCTCGACGGCCGGTACCGGGCCCGGCAACCCGAAGGTCTCGCTCACGCGGGCACCTGGTGCTGCGATCGCGCCCGATGGGAGAAATGCGTGAGGGCACTTCCCGCGACGCTTCTGTCTTCAGCGCCCGCCACCACCCCCGCCCCCACCGCCGCCACCCGAAGACCCGCCACCACCGCCACCGAACGAACTGCCCGACGAGCTACCGGGCGGTGACGCGGACGAGGCGATCTGCGAGGCGAAGCCGCTGCCGATTGCCTTGCTGAAACCGGCAATATCGCCGATGCCGGTGCCGCCGCCGCGGCCGGTCGCGTGGTACCAGGCGATCGACGAGGTCGCGGCGGCGACGGCGGCGCTGCCGACGGCGGCGGTGAACTTCTGCGTCCATGCATCTTCGACCTCCAGCGCCACCGCGTAGGGCAACAGGAATTCGAAGCGTCCCGCGTCCAATGTGGGTTCGGCGTCGCCCGGGCCCTGCAGGCGCTGCAGGTCCTGCTTGTCGGCGACGGTGAGGTAACGGCGGAAGCCTTCGATGCGATCGCGCATTGCGCGGCCTTCCGGCGTGATCGCCGGCAACAGGAACGCGAACACGATGAACGTCACGACCATCGCCCCGATCACCGGAATCGCCAGGACCAGGCCGGTGCCCGTGCCGACGCCGAACACGACCGCCGCGACCGAGAACGCCAGTGCGATCAGCGCCATCGCGCCGATGCTGCCGGCGTTGTACTTGTAGAGTCCCTGCCGGAAGCGCGTGCCCATCGCCTGCTTGATGCGCCGCTGGTGGGCCGCGAGGATCGTCTGCATGCGGCTGGCGTTCTTCTTGTCGAAGGCCAGCGTGTCGCCGGTCTTGAACAGGTCCGCGAGCAGCGCCTGCTGCCCGGCATCGAGCGTGCCGCCACCGGATGCACGCGCGACGTGCCAGTCCTCGTCCAGCAACTTGCCCTCGCGATGCACGGTCACGTGTCCGGCCACGGCCAGCGCCAGCACGTCCGCCGAGAACGCGCGCGTGTCGACGTGATTCTTCTCGATGTAGCGCAGCGTCGCCGGCGGCAGCGCGTCGGGCGGATCGTAGGTCACGACGACCGTGCCCGGCTTGGGGTCGCGACCCACCTGGCGCCAGCGCAGCACGCCGAACACCAACATCGCGAGCAGCCCGGCCAGCGCGATCAACGCCGCGCGATTGTCGTCGAGCAGCCACAGCAGGCGCTGGTTGCGCGTCGGCTCGGGGATCAGCCCCTTGGGGAACGCCAGCGTCGTCGTGAGGCCTTCGCCCGGTTGCAGCGGTTCAGTCAGCGTCCAGCGCGCCTCGCCCGGCGCCGTGACCGCCGCACGGCAGGCCTGCGCACGCGAGCCCTGCGGACCGGTCCAGCATTCCGCCAGCAGGTCGGCCGCGGGCACGGCCCGGGGCAGGCGCAGCGTCGCGCTGCCGGTGTCGATCGGGAAGTCCCAGCCGGTGCCGATCGCGTTCCAGTACAGCTCGTCGTGGGTGTCGAAGAACCCGATCTGCCGCGTCACGCGGTAGCGCAGCGTGTAGGTGAACTCGGCCGGCACCGGCAGGACATCGTCGTTGCCGGTGTTGATGCGCACGCCGTTGGCCAGGTTCTCGATGAAGAACGGCTCCGGCTGCCCGTCACGCTGCAGGCCCAGCATCTCAAAATCGACCGCGATGCGGTTGCCGAGCCGGTCCTTGTAGCGCGTCGGGAACGTGCGGTAGATGCCGCGGCGGATGTTCTCGCCCTCCGCCCGCACGCGGATGCGCTCGGTGACATCGAGACTGCCGTCCGCATCGAGTTGCAGATCGCTGTCGTAGGACAGGATGCGTTCCTGCGCCAGCAGGGGCGCAGCGCACAGCAACAGCAGGATCGACAGCAGCAGACGGAACATCGGGCAACTCCAGTGGGTCATGCGCATCCGGCACCCGGGCAGGACGCGTCCAGCTGGCGATGCTAACGCGGACGCGATGCAGTGCAGGCGTCGCATGGTCGGCATCGCCCGGAATGCGCGGTCGTCTCCACCCCGGTCGCGACGATGCGCCACTCCGGCAATCGGCAATCGGCGATCCGCGTGACCTCGCGCTAGCGCTTGCCCACCGAGACGCCGCAGGCCCGCAACACGGGACCGCTGACCAGGGCGCCGAGAATGGCGCACGGCGTGCCCCACAGCACCACCGCGACGTAGATCATCGACGCGCCGCCGCCGGAGTAGGGCTGCACGCAGTCGATGTAGTACGCGGTCATCAGCCACGGCGCGACGCCGAGACATGCACCGACCGCCCGCAGCGGGTTGGCGGTGACCAGCGACACCAGCGCAGGCAGCAGCGGCAGCGCGAGGAACATGCCCGTGACCGAAAGGAACTCGAGCAGATCGTGCTGGTAGCACGCGAAGCTGTTGAACGCCTGCAGCGCCACCACGCAGGCGATAGCCCCGATTCCGATGAGAACTGCGCGTCGATGGGTAATGAGCATGAAACCTGCGTTCGAGTGGGGCCGATCCGCGGCAGCGCCTGCTCTACCCGGGCGCGCGTCGGTGACCGATCGTAACCGACGCGGTTGCAACGCTGCCAAGCCTCACAGCAAGCGCATAACGCATGACATTCACCACTCAGGCGCGTGGCGCGTGCGGCGGGACGCTCCGTTCGTGCGAGATCTCGTTTCAGTCGAGCCATGCCGATGATCTCTCTGCTCAAGGATGGCGGACACGCTGCTAAATGCGCTGTTCCTAAGCGAGTTCCGACTTCACTAGCTTCCTTGCTTAGTCGCGAGTAAGTGGTCTGTGGCGCCTAACGCCTGAATTAAGCCGACCCCCGAAGCGGGCTCGGCTTGAATGAATTGTTAAGTCGCTTACCGGGCTTGGTTATAGCAAGCAACTGACTCCTCCGTTGCATACAAACCACCGTTCCTTGCAATTTCCTCGTCAGTCTGTGCTGCACCACCACCCGTGCATATGTGCTCACAGCCACCACCGACAGTCGGAGCGCCACCTCTTGCCTCGCACCTGATGTAACAGCGGTCAGAAACCGCGCAACGCTTGGCCAGAACACGCAGCTCGCACGCCTTTTGTGAAGAAATAGCACTCTCGTCCAGCCACGACATATCGCAATCATTTGCTTCAAGAGCAGACGGCGCCTGAGTTGCACACGCAACAAGTAACAGCAAAACAGTTGAAGAACCTAACAGCTTGCATAAGATCGACATAGCGGCCTAACACCTGAATTAATCCGCGCCGCGAAACGGCGTCGGCTTGGACGAATTGTTAGCGTGCGCGCCATGCATCTCAGTCTTCGCTCGGGTTGTAGATGTCTAGGCCAAGCGAGATGCCACGTGACGAAAGCTGCCCAAGCACCTCCGGGGAGAATTCCAACCCATCGTTGGTAGAACCCATGAAGACCCCGCAGAAGAAGTCCATCGTGAAGCGCGACCGCAACGAGTCCCAGGCCGCCGAATCCTCAGCCAGCTTGCTGAGGATCTCTAAGATCTGAGCGGAAATGTCTTCGGGGTGGCGGTCTTCCGCTGCAAGGCTCCACCGACCCGTTTTCTCGACATACCGGTTCCCCGTCTTGGAGCCGACACGGACATCTCCCTTTGCGAAGGCCTCTGTTGGCTCACAGCCCAGCAGGCCTGTGACTTCTGATGGAACGAGGTCGTCTCCGAAGATACGGAATGAGACTATCGAGTGGTCCGGAATTCCCATAGCGCGCTAACGCCTGAATTAAGCCGACCCGCAAAGCGGGTGCGGCTTGAATGAATTGTTAGGCCCCGCCCCGGAGTTTCCTGGGACTAAGTCTTGAAGGGCCGAGTTCTTTGACTGCTACGCGATGCGGTCCGCAACGTTGGACACCAAGCCCACGGCCATGAGCGTCATTCCCCCGACCCATAGCGCAACCCCAGCAGGCAGCAAAAACTGACCAGCTCGCCAGATGGGCGCAATGACCCAAAACCTTTGGCCGGGGTGACGGAAGAATAGCCAAGCCGCGAGGAATTGCAGAACGCCAACAAGGAACAGGGACCAGCCAAGAGTCATATGCAAAACCTCATTAGGGCCTAACACCAGAATTCAGCCGCGTTGTAGCGGGCTGGGGACCAGGTGGCAAGCTTTACCTGCCGCCCGGGGCCACAGACAGATGCAACGTCGGCTGCAACGACTCGTTAGGCCCCACCTAGAACTCTGCGTCTACCGAGACCGTCATATCCGCTGCGACCACGGCTAGCACCTCGTAGCCAGGCTCGAAGTATCCCGACACAGGAGAGCTGTGCTCTTGTCCGGATACGGAGAACGTCAAGCCCACGCCAGCTTCGCCACGGGGATAGATCCTCAGCTTCTTCCGCTGGTCTGGCTCAATGTCCCCAACGAATGCCGCGAATCCGGGTCCGCGTACCTGGACTGACTCGATCTTGGAAGAAGACCGGTTCTCAACAGCCAACGCCGTGCTGCCATCGCCGCAGCCTGCAAGCGTGAGAACCACTAGCAACGCTGCGGTGAGTCTCAACATGGGGCCTAACGCCTGAGTTAAGCCGTGCCGCGAAGCGGCATCGGCTTGAACGAATTGTTAGGCGTCATTGCCTGACGCCAACGGAAACAGCTGAAAGTAAAAGCCGGCTCGCTCCCATGACGGATCATGGTCCATACGGAACTCCCAGAAGCGTGGCTGCTCGCCCTTCAACAACTCTTGAAGCGCCTCATTCGCCACGTCGGGGTCGTAGACACGGTACGTGAGCTGCCTGAGGCCGTTCCAGGTGCTCCGGGCTAGGAATAGCGCGTTGTATCCAACTATGGCTTGTTCGATCTTGTCACCAGCCTCGAAGAGAAGTTTGCTCTCATCAGGGGCCGGCATGCCTTCGTCAGCCAAATCGACGGCATGCAGCGTTACCTCGAGGTGCCAAGCGAAGATATCCGTATGCTTGAAAGTCAGCAGAGCATCGTTTACCACAACTACTTCGGGCAGGCCGTCGCGACTGCCGTTGAAGAGCGTGTAGTGCGGATCTGGCACCACGATGGTCACGGAATCTTCGGACATAGACGCCCAACGCCTGAATTAAGCCGATCCGCGAAGCGGATTCGGCTTGAATGAATTGTTAGAGCGCACTCCAGACCAACTCCAGCTCTCGGTTCCTGTGTGGCGTCTCCCACTTTGACATCCAGCAGAAGGACACGCCCGCACGCTCCGCGGTCTTCTTGAACAGCTCGAGCTCCGTCTGAGTAGGGACGTAATGCTCTGGCACAAAGTGCATAAGAGCAACAGGCCTCCGCAACGAGAAGCCGGGCGAAAGCTCCGTGAACATGGCATTCAAGGTCACTCTGACGCGGGAGAAATCTTTGAGTTCATTACGACGATTATCAAGAGAGTGGCAGTCTCGCCGGATCGTGCGCTTTTCACCGAGCACCCGCCCCGTGAAGTGGTCAGGGAAGACTTGGATGTAGATTAAATGCCGACCGAATAGCTTCACGTGCGCTCTAACGCCTGAATTAAGCCGCGCCGCGGAGCGGCGTCGGCTTGAATGAACTGTTAGGCCCCCGACTGCGCACGGCGATACGCAACAAGGGCGTTGGCATGGCCATGGCCAATCTTATGCTCTTGCTTGAGATGCGCCACCTGCTCCATGTGCTTCAAGTGCTTCAGAGAATCGATCACCTTGAACCAGTGCGCTACGGGCTTCCCGTACGTCTTCTCGATGGAGGGGAAGTACGAAGCCGGACCCTTGGGCTTCTCGTCACTCGCCATGGCCTGAGTCTCCGTGGACGGTCATAGGGGGGGCTAACGCCTGAATTAAGCCGTGCCGCGAAGCGGCTTCGGCTTGAATGAATTGTTAGCGCTCACCGCCGCCATCTTGCGGAGTGAATGCCGCTGAACCAAACATTTCAACGTCAGCCTGCATGGCTTCGAAGAAGTCGCTGCCCACGATCTGATCTGCGTTTGCTCGAAATGCTTGTTCAATTCTTGCTGTTTGTCGGGGTGAGATTCCCTGCATGGCTTCTCGAACCCGCCCGGCTTTCTCCATTAGATAAGTGCCGAACGGCGCGGGAAGTGTGTAATGCCGAGGCTCTACCGTTCCCTCGTTTGCGTTTACTCTCCCGCCAATCCAGCGGCTTTGGTTTGGCTCATTGACAAAACCGAGGATGAAGAATCTGCCGAGCTTTGTATAGGTAAAAAGCGCTTGGCCGCCGTGACAAAGGTCGATATCAATGGCGCGCATCAAGTATCGATTTATGTTCGGGGGCAGATCGCTACGAGCGCTCTCGATGCGGTCCAGAGGCAACAGAAATTGGCGGAATGCTCCCGGGTGAGGCGCTTCATCTAGCAGGAATTGACGCCACGCCAACTCGGCGTTGGCGATCCAACCTCGCTCTTTCTTTGTGAAATCTTGATCGTTTAGATGCTCAATCTGAATAAGCAGGTTTCGCCAAGATACCGATACGCAGAACCGCAGCAGCGAGGGACCATAGCGGAATCTCCGCCCCGATTCCGTTAGGTAGGGATGGAACAGTTCTTTTGCAAATGCAGTTTCGGAACGCCCCAACCGAGCCTCACACTCGGAGCAAAGCCAGTGCTTCTGCGGCCCGTCTTGTACCCTTAAGTTCGGGGATGCCGTGCTCCGCATGTATCCGTTGCCCGATGATTCCCGCAGCCATCGAAAGACGAAGGCGGGCACGACGTGGCTGAGTTGCAGATCAGCTTCGCGTTTGCAGAGACGGCAAATTCCTGTGGGCATGAAGTGAGCGCTAACACCTGAATTAAGCCGACTTGCGAAGCAAGTTCGGCTTGAATGAATTGCTAGAGGTCACAAGCCGTCATCATCGAGGCTTACCTGTGGTGTCTTGTGCGCCCGGCTTTTCGCTTGGAGTTGTTTCAGGTGTCGGCACAGGTTTAGATGACGCCGGTCTTGGGGTAATCTCAGCGGCAGTGATTCCTTTTATGATCCTAGTCTCGCCGCTAATGATCTTTGAAATAACTTCGTCGGACGGATTGTTCCGTGAGCTTGTCATTGAAGCCTCCTCAGCATTTGTGGCTACGAAAACCGCAGTTGAAAAAACAGCCAGTCCAAAAAGCGCTCCGGAAATCCAGTTGAGGCCATTACTTAACTTCAACGGACCATTTTTCTCTTGCAGCGCGCTTTCATCAGAGTCGAGGTAGTAACGCTTGGCAAGCTTAAGCTGTTTCTCGATCCCAATCTGACTGACAAGGAAGGATGCGACTGTGATAATTATGCAGAAAACAAACAAGAACCATGATGCGTACAGGAAGTAAGGCAAACTCGCCGTGTCGAGAGAAACAAAGTCTTTAAGAAAGCCAAGTGAAAGCGCGAGTGCTCCGCTTGAGAAGGTAAGTATCGCTTTATCGAAGTTTTCTGCGTTCGAGACTTGACGCTTGAACAGCTCAGTCTTAAGTTCCGAGAAGGTGCGCTCATTGAACGACCTAAGATCGTCGGCCGGAGCATCCTGATCTGGCATGAACGTCTCCTGTGACCTCTAACGCTTGAGTTAAGCCGTGCCGCGAAGCGGCATCGGCTTGAATGAATTGTTAGGCCACGTGCCTCGCTGCAACCGGGCGAGGGATGCCTAAGCCGAACTGTACCCACCGGACACATAAGCTTCCAACTCATCTCGCGTTTTGAATTCGGCAGCGATGCTGGTTCGGCTGTAATCCTGATCCTCCTCATCCCACTGCTGATATTCATCGTCAGGGGTGAAGAGCGCGAGGTACAGAGGCGATCTCTGCTGCTCACGGCCACGAGCCTGATACACGACTCTGACGCGGAGTGTCCCTGTCTGGCCGGACTCCAGGCAAGTGACACGGCTCTCTGTAGATTCTGTCAGCAGGTGCTGAGGGAGCATTAGGGGCCTAACACCAAGTAGCGCCCGAAAAGCGCGATATGCGTCGATGGTCGACAACGCAAAGGTGGGTGTCAACAGCGAGCAAGACTTTGTAAATCAGCCGCTTATCGCTGGCCTCCTCCGTTTGCGCATTGCCAGCGTGATATTGCATATCGAACAAATTGCGGTGTTTGACCGGAAACAGCTCGAAAAGTGAAATATGCACGGGAAGCGGAACCGGTGGGTCGCGGCAACGGACGCAAGAACTCACGCTGCTGACGCTCCGTCCATGCCTCGTCGCCATGGGTGAGTTAGCGGGCGTCGAGGGTCGGAGCGGTACCGCCCCGCCCGGCACTGTAAAATCGCCGTCTTTTGCGCGCCGCACCCTTGGATTCCCTGCCCCGCCCCGCTGTCCGCGGCCCGACCTTCGTCCGGTTGCTGGCCCGTCTGACCGATGCCGAGCTGCCGCCTGGCAGCCCGGCGCTGGCGGACCGCTTGAGCCAGTGGATCGACTGGACGCGGGCGGTGGTGCTGTCGAAGGTGCTGGACGCGAAGCCCGCCGAGGCTGAACCAGCGACGCAAGTGATTGATCGTGATGACGCCGCCTTCTGCGCGAGGGCGCGGGCGGCGCTGCTGGCGGCGATCGCCGAGGCGCCTGAGCTGGCGATTCCGCAACCGCCTGCGGCCGGGACACCGGGCTATGCCGAAGCCGACGCCGCGCCGGCAGCCGCGTTCGACTTCGCGCCGTTCCGCCAACGACACCTGGCGCTGCAGCGGTCGATGCAGATGGCGACGGGTCGGCTGCGCGGCGATCTGCGCGATCGGCTGGCGCAGCGCTCGGCCGACATGGCGCGGCTGGCCGAGGTCGACGCGGTGATGGAAGGCGCGCTGAGTCCGCGCGAGCACGCCTTGTTCGGCGCGGTACCGGCGCTGCTCGAGACGCACTTCGAGCGGCTGCGGGCCGCCGCAGGTACATCGGCCACGGATCCGTCCGCGGCCTGGCTCGATGGTTTTCGCAGGGACATGCAGGGCGTGCTGATCGCCGAGCTGGATGTCCGTTTCCAACCGGTCGAGGGGCTGCTCGCAGCGCTTCGCACCCACTGACGCAGTCCTTATGTCCTCACGCAGTCGCAGCACCACCCTCCTTCCCGCAATCGTGTTCGCCCTCGGCTTGGCCGTCGTCGGCTGGATCGCCATCGGCTACATCAGTTCGAACACGCTGGCGCTCGCCGTCACGCTGCTGATCGCCACGTGCTACATCGCCGGCGGTGTCGAGCTGCTGCGCTACCGGCGCGCCACCACCACCTTGTCCGAGGCCGTGGACACGCTGTCCGCACCGCCGCCGTCACTGGGCGAGTGGCTGGGCGGGCTGGACACGAGCCTGCGCAATGCCGTGCGCCTGCGGGTCGAAGGCGAGCGCGTCGCGCTGCCGGTGCCGGCGCTGACGCCGTATCTGGTCGGCATGCTGGTACTGCTGGGCATGCTGGGCACGCTGCTGGGCATGATGGTGATGCTGCGCGGCACCGGCATGGCGCTGGAAACGGCGACCGACCTGCAGGCGATGCGCGATTCGCTGGCCGCGCCGATCCAGGGTCTGGGTGTCGCGTTCGGCACGTCGATCGCGGGCATCGCGACGTCGGCGATGCTGGGCCTGGCGTCCGCCCTGCTGCGCCGCGAACGCGCGCGCACGGTGCAGCTGCTGGACGTGGCCGCCGCGACCACGCTGCGCACGCATTCGCAGGCGCACCAGCGCGAAGAAACCCTGCGCCTGCTGCAGCAGCAGACCGAGGTGATGCCGGCGCTGGTCGATACGCTGCAGACGATGATGGCGACGATGGGCCAGCAAAGCGCGGCTGCCGGCGAACGCCACGCCGCGAGCCAGGACGCCTTCCACGTGCGGACCGAAGCGGTCTACACGCAGCTGGCCGCGTCGGTCGAGCGATCGCTGCAGACCAGCGTCGCCGACAGCGCGCGCGCCGCGACGGCCGCGCTGCAGCCGGTGTTCGAAACGACGATGGCCGCGCTGGCGCGCGAGACCGCCGCACTGCAGGCGACGGTCGGCACGGCCGTCGAGCGGCAGCTGCAGGCGCTGACATCCGGCTTCGAAGCCTCGACAGCCACGGTGGCCGAACGCTGGCAGCAGGCCGTGGACGGCCAGCAGACGGCGAACGCAACACTCGCGCAGGACCTGCGCGCCGCACTCGACGGTTTCAATGCGAGCTTCGAGCAGCGCGCGAGCGGCCTGCTCGGCGACGTCGCCAGCCGCCTCGATGCGGCGACCGCGCAGACCACCGTGCTGCACGACACCGTGACCGGCGCCGTCGATCGCCAGCTGGCTGCACTGACGACCGGCTTCGACGCCTCGACCGCCAGCGTCGCCGAGCGCTGGCAGCAGGCGCTGAGCGCGCAGCAGGCGTCGCACGACAGCCTGACCGCCGATCTGCGCAGCACGCTCGACGGCATCGGCGCGACCTTCGAGCAGCGCGCGACCGCACTGGTCGACGGTGTCGCCACGCGTCTCGATGCGACGGCCGGCAGCGTGAGCGCCGCATGGAGCGAAGCGCTGGCGACCCAGGCCGCGACCAACGAGGCCATGAGCGCGCAGCACCAGCAGGCATTGACCGCGGCCGCTTCGACCTTCGAGACGCATTCGGCGGCGTTGCTGCAGCAGCTCGACGCGTCGCACGCCGACCTGCAGACCGCACTCGCCGCGCAGGACACCCAGCGCCTCACCGCGTGGACCGACAGCCTCACCGCGATGGGCGCCGCGCTGCGCGAGGACTGGGCGCAGGCCGGCGCCGAGACCACGCGCCAGCAGCAGGCGATCTGCGACACGCTGGCGAGCACCGCCGACACCATCGGCGCGCAGACGCAGGCGCATGCCAGCGAGACCATCGCCGAGATCTCGCGCCTGGTCGATACCGCATCGGAAGCGCCGCGCGCGGCGGCCGAGGTCATCGCCGAACTGCGCCAGTCGCTGTCGGACAGCATGGTGCGCGACACCGCGATGCTGGAAGAACGCACGCAGATGCTGTCGACGCTCGACACCCTGCTCAGCGCGGTCAACCACGCGTCGACCGAACAGCGCGCGGCCATCGACGCGCTGGTCGCGACCTCGGCCGATCTGCTGGAACGCGTGGGCACGCGCTTCACCGATCACATCGAAGCCGAGACCGGCAAGCTCGGCACGATCGCCAGCGATCTGAGCGTCGGCGCGATCGAAGTCGCCAGCCTCGGCGAGGCCTTCGGCGCCGCGGTCGCGGTGTTCGGCGACTCGAACCAGGCGCTGGCCGAGCGCCTGCAGGGCATCGAGGACGCGCTGGAAAAATCGCTGGCGCGCAGCGACGAACAGCTGGCGTACTACGTGGCGCAGGCGCGTGAGGTCGTCGATCTCAGCGTGCTGGCGCAGAAGCAGATTCTCGAGGACCTGCAGCAGCTCGGCGGCCGGCAGGCGCGCGACGCATGAGCGTGGAACTGGACGGCGACCACGATTCGACCGCGCCGGTCTGGGCCGCGTTCGGCGATCTGATGTCGGTGCTGCTGGGTGTGTTCGTGCTGATCCTGGTCGGCGTGATCGGCGTGCAGCTGCAGCTGGAAATGAAGCTGGACGCGGAAATTGCCCAGCGCGAAGCGGAAGAACAGCGCCGGCAGACGCTGGAGCAGGCGCTGGCCGCGCCGCTGGCCGCGGGCCGCATCACCCTGGTCGACGGCCGCATCGGCATCCGCGGCAGCGTGCTGTTCGCGCAGGCGTCCGACCAGTTGCAGCCGGAAGGCCGCGACCTGCTGCAGAGCCTGGCCGGGCCGCTGGCCGAATACCTCGGCGCGCGCGACGAGATCCTGATGGTCAGCGGCTTCACCGACGACCGCCTGGTGCGCGACGGCAACCGGTTCTCCGACAACTGGGAGCTCTCGGCGCAGCGGGCCTTGACCGTGACGCGGGCGCTGATCGGCGACGGCGTGCCGGCCGACTCGGTCTTCGCCGCCGCCTTCGGCGCGCAGCAGCCGGTGGGCTCGAACGACGACGCCGAAGGCCGTGCGCAGAACCGCCGCGTCGAGATGGCGCCGGTGCCGCGACGGCAGGCCGCCGCCCAGCCCGATGGCCGCTGACGCGACCGACATCGCCACGGTGCTGGCGGACTGGCGCCGGTCCGGCGCCGACCGCGTGGATACGCTGGCGTTCCAGCGCATCGCCGCCCTGCAGCGGCGTGCGGCAGGACGCGATGGCGCGGTGCGGCAGGCCTTGGAAGCGCACCTGGCCGGACTGGTCGCGGGGTATGCGGCGCAGCTGGACGCGGCGCGGAATAGATTGGGTGGCGCGGATGCGGATGCCGCGCATGCCCACACGGGCGACCGGTCGCGGCGCCGCGGCCGAGCGCGTTCTGACGATCCCACCGCACGCGACAGTTCCGAGGCTCGCGGCGTTTCTACGACGCCTGACGGCTCGACGGCTCCTGCGTCCCTGACCAAGGCTGACGACTCGACGGCTTCCGACCTCCCGGCGACGCCTGCCGGCGTGCACGCGCGCTCGTTGCTCGGCGAGCTGGCCGACGCGCTGGTCGCCCGGAACCGGGGCAGCGACGATCTGACCGCAGCGGCGTACCCGGAACTGCCTGCGCTCGACGAGTTCCGCCAGCTGTGGTCGCAGCTGCGCACCGGCAGCCAGGTCCGGCAGTCGCTGGCCCGGGTCCCGACCGGCGCCGGGCCGCTGAATTCCGGAGCGCTGGCCCACCGCGCCCTGACCCTGATGCGCACGCTGTCGCCGGATTACCTGCGTGCGTTCATGGCCTACGCCGACACCCTGTCCTGGCTGGAAACGCTGCAGGACGCCGGCGTGCTGACCGGCAAGGAGGCCACCCCGACCGCCAGCGGCAAACCGCGGGCAAAGGCGAAGCCGAGGAAGCGCAAGGCGTAGCGGAACGGGAAGCGTGCGTTCCGGGGTCGGGATACCGTCGGGATGCGTGGCGGTCGAGGTCGGAGTGGCCGTTGCGGCCGGGTTGCGGCCGGGGATGGGGTCTGGAGCGTGCAGCGCCGGCGGCCTCGCGTCGTTCCGGCCGATGGCCAGAGGCCAGCCCGGCCTTCTGTAGGAGCGCCCTCGGGCGCGATGGGCATTCCCGATGACCGCCCGGTCGCGCGCAAGCGCGCTTCTACGACGAAGGGGCGAGCGTCGATCGGTCACTAGTTAGGCGTAACACGTTGATTCCGCAGAGATTCGGGCCGCCCGGACCCAGTCGCCGCCTGTGTAGGAGCGCCCTCGGGCGCGACAGGAATCCCTGCGAATACCCGGTCGCGCGCGTGCGCGCTCCTGCACGGCTGAGGCGCGGGGAACCGGTCGGGTCGCAGGTCGCTGACGGCATCCAGGACTGGCCGAAATCGCCCAAGGCCTTGCGCCGCAAGGGGAAGATCAGCAGAATGTCCGGCTCGCTGCGTCCAGCGCCATGGCGACATGGCCTGACCTGCCCGCCGGAAGCGCGATTCCCGGCAGTGTGCAGCGAGGCGTTCACCCCTCCCGTACCGCGCGATGGCCTTGCCATCGGGGCCGCCATCTCCCTGGCTAAGGGCGATACCAAACACACTTCGAGGTGCGCAATGTCCCGAGTCTGCCAAGTCACCGGCAAGCGTACGACGCATGGCAACAATGTGTCGCACGCCATGAACAAGACCCGCCGTCGCTTCATGCCCAACCTGCATGAGCGTCGTTTCTGGGTTGCCAGCGAGAACCGTTGGATCAAGCTGCGAGTTTCCACCAAGGCCCTGCGCACCATCGACAAGAACGGCATCGACGTCGTCCTCGCCGAGCTTCGTGCCCGCGGCGAAAAGGTCTGAGGAGTTAGAACATGGCAGGCAAGCGCGACAAGATCCGTCTGATTTCCTCGGCCAACACCGGGCATTTCTACACCACGGACAAGAACAAGAAGAACACCCCCGGCAAGATGGAGATCAAGAAGTACGATCCCGTCGTCCGGAAGCACGTGATCTACAAGGAAGGCAAGATCAAGTGATGCCACGACCCGCGCGTCAGCGCGGTTGACGTTGCCTCCGCAGAACCCGCCGCATGGCGGGTTTTGTTTTGTGGCCCTCGCGTAGACACGCGCGGCTGCCCACGCGTCATCCCCGCGCAGGCGGGGAGTGCGTCTCGACAGTCCGAAGAACGGGTCCTCCAGAAGCCCGCCGCGCAAGGCGGGCTTTGTCATGCGCGGAAAGCGGCAGCCGGCAATCGCCTGTGACGGCGTCATCGCCGCCAAGGGCCACGTGCGCGGCCTCCGTCATGCGGCTCCCCACCCGCATGCGAACGCGGCACGCTGATGTCCAGGACGGTCGCGTAACGCGGGCCCCGCCAAAAACAACACGCCCCGTGTCGCGCCGGTCACCCCTGCGGCAGTCGTCTGCGGCCGGACACCGCCCGCCGGGAATGCATGGGACGAACCCGCCGGCACGTCCGCGCCCCCGCACTCAAGTGGTGCGCAGCTGAGCCGCTAACGCGTCGTGCGTTATTGTCCGACGGCTGCCGCGCCTGTCCTCGCCCTCATCCCGCCGTGAGCCCCATGTCCAGGTCGCAAGCCTCCCCGACCAGCGTCTCGTCTGACCCCCGGGTGCGGGCGCATGGCGTCGATGGCGCGATCAGCCCGGAATCGCTGCTCGCGCGGTTCCAGGGCGTCGATCAGCCGGAGGGGTTGCTGGCGGCCTTCGCGGACGGCATGGCCGGCCTGCACGATGAACTCGGCGACCTGGGACGCTACCTGAAGTCGGCCTGCGCATCCCGCGACTGGCTGACCTACGGCCGCGCGATGCGCCAGCTGATCGACAAATACGTCCGGCATGTCGATCTGGAGACGCCTGCGCCGGGTAGCGCCGACGCCGAACGCCTGCGCGACCTGCTGCGGCACACCCTCGGCGCGGCGCTGGCGGCGCTGCTCCGAAACGATCCCGCGCTGTCGGACGAGGCGATATCGCTCGCCTCGGCGTTCCGCACCTGGACACCGGGTCAGGACCTGTCTGCGCTGTCACGGCGGCTGACCAACCTGTGCCACAGCGTCGGCATGCACACCCAGGACAACGAAGAACAGATCTCGCTGCTGATCGGCCTGTTCGACGTGCTGCTGGACAACGTCGGCGAACTGCTGGAGGAGAAGAGCTGGCTGCATGGCCAGGTCGTACAGATCCGCGGCCTGCTCGCGGGTCCAATGAACAAGACGACGATCGGGGAGGCGTGCGCCGGCCTGCGCCAGGTGCTGTACCAGCAGGCGCTGCTGAAGAAGGGCATCGACGAGTCCCGCACCGCGATGCGCTCGATGATGAGCACGTTCGTCGAGCGTCTCGACGGCATGGCCACGCATACCGGCGAGTACCAGGAACGGCTGGCCGGCCACGCCAGCAAGATCCGCGAGGCACGTAGCATCGCCGAGCTCAACGGCCTGCTCGACACCGTGCTCGACGATACCGGCCGAATCCAGGCAAGCGCGATTCGCGCGCGTGACGACCTGGTGGCCGCGCGTCACGAGCTGGAGGAAAGCGAACGTCGCATCCTCCAGCTGGAGCAGAAACTCAGCGCCGCGTCCGGGCTGGCGCGCGAGGACGAACTGACCGGCTGCCTCAATCGCCGCGGCTTCGACGAGGCCTTCGACCGCGAGGCGGCCCGTATGGGCGAGGATCGCCCGCTGTGCATGGCGCTCGCCGATCTCGACGATTTCCGCCGGCTCAACGCGGTGCACGGCCATCTGGGTGGCGACGCGGCGCTGCGTCACTTTGCGGACGTGGCCCGGCTGACGCTGCGCGACCGCGATGTCATCGGGCGCTTCGGCGGCGAGGAATTCGTGATCCTGATGCCGGCCACCAGCATGCCGCACGCGCTGGCCGCACTCGCCCGTCTGCGTACGGTGCTGGCGCGCCGGTCCGTCGCGCACGACGCGGCACGCATCGCGATGACCTTCAGCGCGGGCGTCGCGATGCGGCGCCCGAATGAGACCTTCGAATCGCTGCTCAAGCGTGCCGATCTGGCCATGTACAGCGCCAAGCGCGAAGGCAAGGACCGGAGCATGGCTGCGCCCGGCTGACGACCGCGAGGGACCGCCTCGCGGCTTCGTCCGCCGGCCCGCGCACGCCTCCTGCCTGGGTGCGCGCCGGGAGCGCCTCCGCCGGCGATTTGGCGCGCGCCGCGCCGCCACGCATGATCCCGGGATGCGCTTCTTCGCCGACCATCCCGGGCTGTGGATCCTGATCGCCGACTGGCTGATCCGGATCGCGGCGCTGCTGTGGATTCCGTCGCGCACGCGGCCGGCGGCGGCGCGCAGCTGGCTGCTGCTGATCGGCTTCGTGCCGCTGCTCGGCCTGCCGCTCTACCTGGTGCTCGGCCATCCGTGGCTGTCGGCGCGGCGGCGTTTGCGGCAGCAGCAGGCGTCGGCGCTGATCCGCGAAGGCCAGCAGCCGCTGGCGGCCCTGCGCTGGGCGCCGGCGGAGCCCGGCAGCGATGCCGTCGACATCGCGCGACTGACCGAACGGCTCGGCGATTTCATGCCGATGACCGGCAACCGCGTCGCGCTGCTCGACGACTACGACGCGTCGCTGCAGCATTTGCTCGACGACATCGCAGCGGCGACGCGCGAGGTCCACCTGCTCTACTACCTGATGTACGACGACGCGGTGGGCGCCGCGTTCGCGACCGCGCTGGAAGCCGCCGCCGCGCGCGGCGTGCGTTGCCGGGTGCTGCTCGACGCGGTCGGCGCGAAACGCGGCCTGCGCGCGTACACGCGTCGCCTGCGCGCGGTCGGCGTGACTGTGCAGCCGACACTCGCCAACGGCGGCCTGGCCCTGCGCCGCAGCGCGCGGCTGGACCTGCGCAACCATCGCAAGATCGCGGTGATCGACGGCCGGATCGGCCACACCGGGTCGCAGAACCTGGCCGACGCGGGCTTCGTCCGCGGCCGGCCCAACCGCGAGGTCGTCGCGCGCGTCGAAGGCCCGGTGGTCGCCCAGCTGCAGGCGCTGTTCGCCAGCGACTGGTACATCGAGACCGGCGAGGTGCTGGCCGTCGACGGCGCGCCGGCGGCGCCGGGTGGCATGGTCGTCGCGCAGCTGCTGCCGAGCGGTCCGGCGTATCCGTTCGAGAACGCGCGCAACGTCGTCGTCGCGCTGCTGCAGCGCGCGCGCCGGCGCGCGGTGCTGGTCACGCCTTACTTCGTGCCCGACGAGGCCACGCTCGGCGCGCTGCGCATCGCCGCACTGTCGGGCGTCGAGGTGCAGCTGGTGCTGTCGCAGAGCAACAACCAGCGGCTCACGGCGTGGGCGCAGGCGGCGTTCTACGAGGAACTGCTGGCGGCCGGCGTGCGCATCGCGCTGTACAGGCCGCACTTCCTGCATGCCAAGCACGTCAGCATCGACGACGACATCGCACTGGTCGGCTCCTGCAATCTCGACATCCGTTCGTTCCTGCTCAACGCCGAGGCCGGCCTGCTGTGCTACGACCGCGCGGTGGTCGCGCGGCTGCGCGCCATCGAAGCGGATTACCTGGCCGATGCCGACGTGCTGGACGCGGCGACCTGGCAGCGTCGCCCGACCTGGCGGCGCAGCGTGGAGGGCATCGCGCGGCTCGCCGATTCGTTCCTGTAAGCCGTCGCATCGTGCCACCGGGTTAGGCGGCGGCAGGCGCGCCACGTAAACTCCGGCGATCGTGGTAGCGAGGGGACGGCATGCTGCCGGGCTGGATGTTGTTGCTGGTGTCGCTGGGCTACGCCGCGCTGCTGTTCGGCGCCGCGTGGTATGGCGACCGGCGCCCGCTCTACCCGGACCGCCCGTGGCTGCGACCGGTGGTCTACAGCCTGGCGCTGGCGGTCTACTGCTCGTCGTGGACGTTCTACGGCGCGGTCGGCACCGCGGCGCGCTACGGCATCGGCTATCTACCGATCTATCTCGGCCCGCTGCTGCTGCTGCTGTTCGGCTGGCGCATCCTCGAACGCCTGGCGCTGATCGCGCAGTCGCAGAACACGGTCTCGATCGCCGACTTCCTCGCCAGCCGCTACGGCCGCTCGCAGCGCCTGGCCGGCATGATCGCCGGCATCGCGCTGATGGCCGCGGTGCCCTACCTCGCGCTGCAGTACAAGGCGGTGGCGACGAGCCTGGGCGTGCTCGGCGGGCCGGACGATCCGGTCACGCCGTTCGGCGACCCCGCGTTCTACGTCGCCGCGCTGATGGCGCTGTTCGCGATCCTGTTCGGCACGCGCACGGTCGATGCGACGGAGCATCGTCCCGGCATGATGCTGGCGGTCGCGCTGGAATCGCTGGTCAAGCTGGTGGCGCTGGTCGCGGTGGGCGTGTTCGCGGTGCTGTGGCTGGACGACCGCGACCTGCGCGTCGTCGAGGCGACGCGGACGCTGATCGAATCGGCACCGCCGACGAGTTTCGTCGCCCAGACCCTGCTCGCGTTCGCCGCGCTGATCTGCCTGCCGCGGCAGTTCCACGTGGCGATCGTCGAATGCGGCGACGTGCGCGACATCCGCCGCGCGCGCTGGCTGTTCGGCGGCTATCTCATCGTCATCTGCCTGATGGTGCTGCCGATCGCCAGCGCCGGCGTGGAGCTGTTCGGCCGCGACGGTCCGGTGGCGCCGGACAGTTTCGTGCTGGCGCTGCCGATGGCCGAGAACGCCAACGCGCTGGCGCTGTTCGCCTACATCGGCGGCTTTTCGGCGGCGACCGGCATGGTCATCGTCACCAGCGTCGCGCTGGCGACGATGATCAGCAACGACCTGGTGATGCCGCTGCTGCTGCGCCGCGGCTACGCCGAGCGCCACGGCGGCAACGTCGCCTCGGCCGTGCTGTGGGTGCGCCGGGTCGCGATCGTCGGGCTGGCGGCGCTGGCCTACGGCTACTACCGCGTCAGCGGTTCCGACACCACGCTGGCCGCCTACGGCCTGCTGGCCTTCGTCGCGGTCGCGCAGTTCGCACCGGCGCTGATCGGCGGCCTGTACTGGCGCGGTGCCAGCCGGACCGGGGTCGAGGTCGGCATGCTGATCGGCTTCGGCGTCTGGATCTACACGCTGCTGCTGCCGACGCTGACGGATTCGGGCTGGCTCGATCCGGGCTGGCTGGCGACCGGGCCGCTGGGCATCGGCTGGCTGCGGCCGCGGCAGCTGTTCGGCCTCGACGGCTGGGACGCGCTGACCCACGGCACGTTCTGGTCGCTGCTGCTGAATGTCGGCGCGTTGCTGCTGGTGTCTGCGCGCTGGCGGCCCACGCTCGACGAGCGCCTGCGCGCGGCGCCGTTCCTCGATCCCTATGCGGAACGCCGCACGCTGGCCTCCGAGGACTGGCACGGCAACGTGCGCGTCGGCGACCTGCTGACGCTGACCGGCCGCATCATCGGCGACCGCAACGCGCAGCGCGCATTCGACGAGCAGGCGCAGCTGCAGGGCCGCCCGCTGGCGCTCAACGTGTCGGGCGATCGCACCTGGCTGCAGTTCACCGAACGCCAGCTCGCCGCGGCCGTCGGCGCCTCGTCGGCGCGCCTGCTGATGACCAGTGCGCTGAAAGGCTCGGGCATGGAGGTCGACGAGGTCGTCGCGATGCTCGACGAGGCCGGCCAGGAGCTGCGCTTCAACCGCGAGGTGCTGTCGTCGACGCTGGAGAACATCGACCACGGCGTCAGCGTCGTCGACCGCACGATGCGGCTGGTCGCGTGGAACCGCAGCTACCAGCGCCTGTTCGGGTATCCCGACAACATGCTCTACGTCGGCCGCCCGGTCGCCGACCTGATCCGCTACAACGCGAGATCGACAAGCGCATCGCCTACATGCGCGCAGGCTCGCCGCACGTGTCCGAACGCGTGCTCGGCAACGGCCAGGTCGTCGAGCTGCGCGGCCAGCCGCTGCCCGGCGGCGGCTACGCGACCAGTTACAGCGACGTCACCGACTACAAGCGCGCCGAACGCGAACTGCGCGAGATCAACGAGACGCTGGAGCAGCGCGTCGCCGACCGCACGCGCGAAGCGGAAGTCGCCCAGGAATCGCGCTCGCGCTTCCTCACCGCCGTAAGCCACGACGTGCTGCAGCCGCTGAACGCCGCACGGCTGTTCACCTCGGCGCTGCGCGAGACCCAGGACGGCGCGGAGCAGAAGCATCTGGCCGAACGCGTCGACACCTCGTTGCGCGCGGCCGAGGAACTGCTCGACGGCCTGCTCGACGTTTCCCGCCTCGACGCCGGCGCGCTGCAGCCGCAGATCGTCGATTTCGACGCCGCTGACCTGCTGCGCCAGCTCGCCGGCCAGTACGCGCCGATGGCCGCGGCGCGCAATCTCGAGATCCGCCTGCACCTGCCGCCGACGCCGGTGCGCAGCGACCGCCGCCTGCTGCGCCGGGTGCTGCAGAACTTCCTCGCCAATGCGCTGCGCTACACCCGCAGCGGGCGCATCGTGCTGGCCTGCCGGCGCCGCGGCGACACCATCGCACTGCAGGTCTGGGACACCGGCCCCGGTATTCCCGACCACCACATGCGGCAGATCTACGACGAGTTCCACCGCTACGAGCAACCCTTCGACTGGGACGGCCGCGGCCTCGGCCTGGGCCTGTCGATCTGCCAGCGGATCTCGCGCCTGCTCGGCCACACGCTGGATGCGCGCGCGACGGTCGGCAAGGGCAGCATGTTCTCGATCACGGTGCCGCGCAGCACCCAGCCGCTGGTGCCGACCCCGGCGCCGAGCACCGTGCCGGATACGTCGCTGAGCGGCCTGCGCGTGCTGTGCGTGGACAACGACGACGACATCCTCGCCGGCATGCGCGCGCTGCTGCAACGCTGGGGCGTGGAGCCCTTGTGCGCGAAGACCATCGACGAAGCGATCGCCTGCATGGACGCCCAGCCCGACGTGCTGCTGGTCGATTACCACCTGCACGACCGGCTCGACGGACTCGACACGCTCGATGCGCTGCGTGGCATCGCGCCCGACGTGCCGGGTGCGCTGCTCACCGCCGACGGCAGCGATGCGCTGAAGCAGACCGCACGCATCCGCGGCTACCGCGTGCTGACCAAGCCGGTGAAGCCGGCCTCGATGCGTGCCTTCCTCGCCGCGCAGCAGCGGTTGCGCACGGCCCGGTAATGCGTGCGGTGTGCGGTGGCTCGGGTTGCTGTCGAGACGGAGCCGTCTCGCCCCCTTGGTCTGCACGCCCGGCCGCTTTTGTGCCGAAGCGCGCCCGTGCGCGAAGGCAGTCCCCGGCCTGCGACCACGGCCACCGAACGGCCCGCTGCTAGACTGCGCGCCCGGTGCGGTCAGGCCGGCGCTCCGCTCCCATTCCGGTTTCCGCCCATGACTGCAGCCCACGACACGCCCGACGCGCTCGGCGACCGCCTCGAACGCATCATCGCCACCCTCGACGGCAGCCGGCTCACGCTCGGCGAGATGGTCGCGCGCATCGGCAACGACGGCCTGCTGATGCTGTCGATGCTGCTGACGATCGTATTCCTGATCCCGGTGTCGATTCCCGGCGTCAGCACGGTGTTCGGCGCGGCACTGGTGCTGATCGGCCTGAGCCGCCTGACCGGGCGACCGCTGTGGCTGCCGGGCCGGTTGCGCGACCGGCATCTGCCGGCCGACAAGCTGCGCGCCGGACTCGGCCGCGGCCTGGGCTGGGTGCGCCGGCTCGAGCGCGTCAGCCGGCCCGGACGGCTGGCAGCGCTGTCCGAGGGCCGCGCCCAGGACCTGTTCAACAATCTCGCCTTCATCTTCGCCGCGCTGCTGCTGATGGCGCCGTTCGGCTTCGTGCCTTTCAGCAACACCTTCCCGGCAATCGCGTTGCTGTTCTATGCGATCGGCCTGATCCAGCGCGACGGCGGGGCGATCCTGCTCGGCCATGTCGCGACGATCGCGACGGTCGTGTACTTCGGCGTGCTGATCGGCGGCGGCGGGTATCTGGCCGCGGGGCTGTGGCAGCGGGTCAGCGGCTGACGCCGGCGCGGGTCGCGTGCTGACAGGACGCTTCCCCCCGACGCGCCTGCCGCGACGCGCGGTGCGCCTGGCCCCTGCCTGCTGCGGTCGCTTGTCGCGCGCGAGCGCGCTCCTGCAGACGCGATCCTAAAGCGGCTTCGGGCTCAACCGCCGTCGGCGTCCTCGGGCGGCAGGGTCATCGTGTCCGGATCGACCGACAGCTTGCCGGCGATCAGCACGGCCTGGGTGCGATTGGACGCGCCGAGCTTGCGCAGCACCGCGGTCATGTGCGCCTTGACGGTCGCTTCGGAGACGCCCAGCTCGTAGGCGATCTGCTTGTTGAGCATGCCGTCGCCGAGCATCTGCAGCACGCGGAACTGCTGCGGCGTGAGGTCGCGCAGGCGCGAGGCGACGTCGTGTTCGTTCGACGAGACGCCCGGCGCCGACGCGGCGGCTTCGGGAATCCAGCGGTCGCCGTCGAGCACCTGTGCGACCGCGCGGGCCAGGGTTTCGGCATCGGCGGACTTCGGCACGAAACCGGCGGCGCCGTGATCGAGCGCCCGCCGCATCACCGCGGGTTCCTCGCGCGCGGACACCATCAACACCGGCAGCTGCGGGTACTGCGCACGCAGGTGCACCAGCGCGCTGAAGCCGTGCACACCGGGCATGTTGAGGTCGAGGGTCAGCAGATCGGCATCGGGCTCGGCTTCGACCATCGCGTACAGCGCATCGATGTTGTGGGCCTCGCGCAGCCGTGCGTTCGGCACCGCGCGCGCGATGGCGCCCCGCAGCGCTTCACGGAACAGCGGGTGGTCGTCGGCGATCAGCAGGGTGGTCATTGGCGCGTGGGCTGTCCTTGGAGAGGGAAGGCGTGGAGCGTCGGTGCGGCGCGGCCCGGCTCGCCTGTCGCCGCCCTGGCCGACGGGCGGAGCAGCGCGCGCGGTGCGGGCGGCACGGCGGAGCCTCGCGCCGCACGGACCTCCACCAACAGCGCGCGCGCCACGATCAGGCCTTCGGGATGTAGCGGTCCTTGACCAGCGCGTCGACCACGCCCGGGTCGGCCAGCGTGCTGGTGTCGCCGAGCTGGTCGGGCGCGTTCTCGGCGATCTTGCGCAGGATGCGGCGCATGATCTTGCCCGAGCGCGTCTTCGGCAGGCCGGGTGCCCACTGGATGTGGTCGGGCGACGCGGTCGGACCGATCTCGGTGCGCACGTGCTTCACGAGCTCCTTGCGCAGCTCTTCGCTGTACTCGACGCCATCCTTGAGGGTGACGTAGGCATAGATCCCCTGGCCCTTGATGTCGTGCGGGAAGCCGACCACCGCGGCCTCGGCGACCTTGGGATGCAGCACCAGCGCGCTTTCCAGTTCCGCGGTGCCGATGCGGTGGCCGCTGACGTTGATGACGTCGTCGACGCGCCCGGTGATCCAGTAGTACCCGTCCTCGTCGCGGCGACAGCCGTCGCCGGTGAAGTAGCTGCCCGGATACGCCTTGAAGTAGGTGTCGATGAAGCGCTGGTGGGCGCCGTAGACGCTGCGCATCTGGCCGGGCCAGGAATCGGTAATGACCAGATTGCCCTCGGCCGCGCCCTCGAGCACGGTGCCGTTGGCATCGACCAGGGCCGGCTGCACGCCGAAGAACGGCTTGGTCGCCGAGCCCGGCTTGGCGTCGATCGCGCCGGGCAGCGGCGAGATCAGGATGCCGCCGGTCTCGGTCTGCCACCAGGTGTCGACGATCGGGCAACGCGAATCGCCGACCACTTCGTAATACCAGCGCCAGGCTTCGGGGTTGATCGGCTCGCCGACGCTGCCGAGCAGCCGCAGCGAGCGGCGCGATGTCGACTTGACCAGTGCCTCGCCCTCGCGCATCAGCGCGCGGATCGCGGTGGGCGCGGTGTAGAAGATCGTGACCTGGTGCTTGTCGATGACCTGCCAGAAGCGCGAGGCGTCGGGGTAGTTCGGCACGCCTTCGAAGATCAGCGAGGTCGCGGCGTTCGCCAGCGGACCGTAGACGATGTAGCTGTGGCCGGTCACCCAGCCGACATCGGCCGTGCACCAGTACACGTCGCTGTCGCGCAGGTCGAAAATCGCTTCGTGCGTATAGCTGGCGAACAGCAGATAGCCGCCGGTCGTGTGCAGCACGCCCTTGGGTTTGCCGGTCGAACCGGAGGTGTAGAGGATGAACAGCGGATCTTCCGCGTTCATGCGCTCGGGTTCGCAGGTCGCGGGCTGGTCGTCGACGACGGCGTCGTACCAGCGGTCGCGCGGCATCTGCATGTCGACCGCGCCACCGGTGTGGCGCACGACCAGCACGGTCTCGACGGTGTTGGTGCCCGGCAGCTTCAGGGCTGCGTCGACGTTCGCCTTGAGCGGCACCTTCTTGCCGCCGCGCAGGCCTTCGTCGGCGGTGATGATCAGCTTGCTGCCGCAGTCGGCGACGCGGTCGGCGATCGAGTTCGGCGAGAACCCGCCGAAGACCACGCAATGCACTGCGCCGATGCGCGCGCAGGCCAGCATCGCCACGGCCGCTTCGACGATCATCGGCAGATAGATGGTGACCCGGTCGCCCTTGCCCACGCCGAGGTTGCGCAGCGCGTTGGCGAGCTTGCAGACGCGCGCATGCAGGTCGTTGTAGGTGACGTGCAGCGATGCGGTGTCGGGGCCGTCGGCTTCCCAGATCAGCGCGGTCTTGTCGCCCTTCGTCGCCAGGTGGCGGTCGATGCAGTTGACGCTGACGTTGAGCTCGCCGTCGGCGAACCAGCGGATGCGGAAATCCTGCGGGTCGTAGTTGACGTCGCGGATCTGGGTGGGTGCGACGTACCAGTCCAGACGCGTCGCGGCCTTGGCCCAGAAGGCGTCGGGATCGCGCACCGAGGCGGCGTAATCGCGCGCGTAATCGTCGGCGGAAATGGTGTCGGGACCGGCGAAACCGGCGGGAACGGGATACAGGGGGGTGGGCGTGCTCATGACGTCGGGGGACCTCCGGAAAAGCGTGCCGCACCAGTGTGACGCATTCGTCCGGACGGCAGGCTAGACCTTCGTCTAAGCGTCGCCGTGTCTACGACTATCGACCAATGGCGAATGGGCGTGGGTGTCCCATGGGTGCAGTCTGGGCGAACGGGTCCCGATGTCCGGACCCGCGCCGTTCGATTGTGCTCCGCTTATTTCATCCCTCGGGAGGGGACCCATGACGCAACCATCCGCCGTGAAGGCACGTCCACGCCTGCTCGCCGTCGCCGTGCTCGCCGCACTCGCGCTGCCGGGTACCGCATTCGCGCAGACCGCCAAGGAACGGGAACTCGAAGCGCGCGTCGCGCAGCTCGAGCAGATGGTCCAGCAGTTGGTCTCGCAACAGCAGCAGACCGAAACCGCCGTGACCGAAGTGCGCACCGCGCAGGCCGCGCAGCCGGCCGCACCGGCGGTGGCCGCGGGCACCGGCGCCGCCGCGCCGATCCAGGCGACGACAATCACCCCGGGCGCCAACCCCGGCACCAAGTTCACCGTCGGCGGCATGATCCGCACCGACGGCCTGGTCACCAAGACCACCGACGGCGACATCGGCAAGGGCACCGCGGGCCGCGATTTCTACGTGCCCGGCGCGATCCCGGTCGGCGGCGACGGTCCGGAGACCTATTCGGACGCGCACCTGAAGTTCTCGCGCCTGTGGTTCGACGCCAGCACGGTGCTTGATTCCGGCGACAAGCTCGGCGCACGCGTCGAACTCGACTTCTTCGGCGGCGCGCTCGGCAACTCGGCGGCGACCAACACCTACGGCGCGACGCTGCGCCACGCCTACCTGACCTACAACAACTGGCTGGTCGGCCAGACCTGGTCGAACTTCATGGACACCAACGCGTTGCTGGACGCGGTCGACTTCGTCGGCCCGACCGATGCGGTGGTCTTCGTGCGCCAGCCGCAGCTGCGCTACACCAACGGCCCGTGGGCGATCTCGGTCGAAAGCCCGGAGACCACGGTGCAGCCCTTCGGCGGCGCGGGTGGCCCTGCGCCAGCGCGCGTCATCGCCGGCGACAACAGCGCGATCCCGGACGTCATCGCCCGCTATACCCACAAAGGCGACTGGGGCCATGTCAGCTTCGCCGGCATGGCGCGCCAGCTGAAGTACGAACCCGCGCCGGGCCTCGACAGCACCGACACCGGCTACGGCGCGACCGTCAGCGGCCTGGTCAAGCTGGGCGAGAGCACCGACATCCGCTACCAGGTCAGCGGCGGCGACGGCATCGGCCGCTACATCGGCCTGGCCACGATCCAGCAGGACGCGATGGTCGATGCGTCCGGCAACCTCGACGCGCTCGGCGGCTGGGCCGGCTATTTCGGCCTGCGCCAGGTGTTCAGCCCGAAGGTCCGCGGCAACCTGTTCTACGCGCGTTCGCAGTGGGACAACGACACCGCATGGACCGGCCTCGGCGTGACCCAGAAGGTGCATTCGCTGCACGCCAACATGATCTGGTCGCCGGTGCCCAAGCTCGACTTCGGCGTCGAGGCGATCTGGGGCGAGCGCACGCTCGAATCCGGCGCCGACGGCGAGCTGATGCGCCTGCACACGATGGCCCGCTACTCGTTCTGATCCCGACCGCGGGAGCCGGCGCAGGCCGGTTCCCGTCGGACGTCACACCGGGCAGGACGCCAGCGCAGTGCATCCAACAGAGACAGACACGGATCCGCAGCAGCGACACCACGACCGCCATCAGGCCAACGCCACACAGACCTTCCGAGGAGGGACGCATGTTAGACAAGACCGCAAGCAACTACTGGAAGGCCAACCTCAAGATCATCTTCATCTGCATGGGGATCTGGGCGCTGGTGTCCTACGGATTCGGCATCCTTCTGCGCCCGCTGCTCAGCGGCATCCGCATCGGCGGCACGGATCTCGGCTTCTGGTTCGCGCAGCAGGGTTCGATCCTGTCCTTCATCGCGATCATCGTTTTCTACACCTGGTACATGAACCGGCTCGATCGCGAGTACGACGTGGACGAGAAATAAGGGGCCGGCCATGGATCAATTCACGCTCAATCTCATCTTCGTCGGCGGCTCGTTCCTGGTCTATATCGCCATCGCGATCTGGGCACGCGCCGCGTCCACTTCCGAGTTCTACGCAGCCGGCCGCAGCGTCCACCCGGTCACCAACGGCATGGCGATCGCCGCGGACTGGATGTCGGCCGCCTCGTTCATTTCGATGGCGGGCCTGATCGCCTTCGTCGGCTACGGCAACTCCGCCTACCTGATGGGCTGGACCGGTGGCTACGTGCTGCTGGCGATGCTGCTCGCACCGTACCTGCGCAAGTTCGGCCGCTTCACCGTGCCCGACTTCATCGGCGATCGTTACTACAGCCGCACGGCCCGCCTGGTGGCGGTGGCGTCGCTGCTGATGATCTCGATCACCTACGTGATCGGCCAGATGACCGGCGCCGGCGTGGCGTTCTCGCGCTTCCTCGAGGTCGACACCAATACCGGCCTGCTGATCGCGTCGGGCGTGGTGTTCGTGTACGCGGTGCTGGGCGGCATGAAGGGCATCACCTACACCCAGGTGGCGCAGTACATCGTGCTGATCATCGCCTACACCATCCCGGCAGTGTTCATCTCGATGCAGCTGACGGGTAATCCGATCGCGCCGCTGGGGCTGTTCTCCACCCACACCGAATCGGGCATGCCGCTGCTGGCCAGGCTCGACCAGATCCTGGTGGACCTGGGCTTCAACGACTACACCGGGCTGCACGATTCCACCCTCAACATGACGCTGTTCACGCTGTCGCTGATGGTCGGCACCGCGGGCCTGCCGCACGTGATCATCCGCTTCTTCACCGTGCCCAAGGTGTCCGATGCCCGCAAGTCCGCGGGCTGGGCGCTGGTGTTCATCGCCCTGCTTTACACCGTGGCCCCGGCCGTGGGCGCGATGGCGCGTCTGAACATCATGACGACGATCTACCCCGAAGGCACCCAGGCACCGTCGCTCACCTATGAGGCGCGCCCGGACTGGATGCACAACTGGGAGAAGACCGGCCTGCTGGCGTTCGAGGACAAGAACGGCGACGGCATGATCCAGTCCTACAACGAAGCCAGCCCCGAGTTTGCAGCGGTGGCGGCCGAACGTGGCTGGCAGGGCAACGAGATGATCACCTTCAACCAGGACATCCTGGTGCTGGCGAATCCGGAGATCGCAGGTCTGCCCGGCTGGGTGATCGCCCTGATCGCGGCCGGTGGCCTGGCAGCGGCGCTGTCGACGGCGGCAGGCCTGCTGCTGGCGATCTCGTCGGCGGTGAGTCATGACCTGATCAAGCGCACGTTCAAGCCGGACATCACCGACAAGGGCGAGCTTCTGGCGGCACGCGTGTCGATGGCGGCGGCCATCGTCGTGGCCACCTGGCTCGGCATGAATCCACCCGGATTCGCGGCCCAGACCGTGGCGTTCGCGTTCGGCCTCGCGGCGAGCTCGCTGTTCCCGGCGATCATGATGGGCATCTTCTCCAAGAAGATGAACTCCACCGGCGCGGTCGTGGGCATGCTGGTCGGCCTGATCTCCACCAGCGTGTACCTGTTCACCTACAAGGGCTGGTTCTTCATCCCGGGGACGAACATGCTGGCCGACGCGCCCGAGAACTGGCTGTTCGGTATCTCGCCGCTGGGCTTCGGCGCGATCGGCGCACTGCTGAACTTCCTCGCCGCCTACATCACGATGAAGATGACCGCACCGGTGCCGGCGCACATCGAGCACATGGTCGAGGACATCCGCGTTCCGCGCGGCGCAGGCGCGGCGATCGATCACTGACCGCAATGCGATCCTGATGTGACGCGGCCCGCCCCTCCCGGGGCGGGCCGTTTCGTTTCCGGGCCTGCGCCGATGCATGCCCAGCCCGGGACTGTTCGATAATCGAGGGCGCCTTCGCCCGTTGCCGGAACCGTCTTCCATGCTGCTCGAATTCATTGCCATCATCTCCGGGGGCCTCGGGCTCGCCGGCCTCGCCATGATGCTCAACTTCCTCGTCGGCAAACGCCTGCCGGGCTGGACGGTGCCCGCCGCTGCCGGCGCGGGCATGCTGGCGATGGCGATCTGGCTCGAGTACTCGTGGCTCGAACGCACGACCTCGGCGTATCCCGACGGGATCGTGATCGCGTCGACCAACCAGACCCGCTCCTGGTACCGCCCCTGGACCTATGTCGTCCCGCTGACCAATCGCCTGATCGCGATCGACCAGCGCTTCGACAAGCGCAATCCCGCCCATCCGGACATGGTGCTCACCAACGTGCTGCTGGCCGGTCGCTGGGAACCCACGCGGCAGTTCGGCGCGATGTTCGACTGCGCCGGGCACCGCCGCGCCGACCTGCTCGACCAGGTGGTGTTCGAGGACGATGGCGCGCTTGCGAACGCCAAGTGGAATCAGCTCGAGGCCGACGACCCGGTGCTGCGCGCGGCCTGCAGCAACTGATCCGGCGCGCACCGCAACCGGCGGTGCGTCACGCGGATCGCAGGCGGTGCGACTCGGAGGAGCACAACGCAGGCGCCGACGGCTGGATGTCGGGACGGCAGCGCACGTCATGCCCTGTCCGTCGACGGGGCATCGCAGCGCCTGTGCGCTCAGCGCTGCGGCGGCGCCGACAGCTCGCGTGCGTCGAGAAAGCCGTCGCGGTTCGTGTCCTGGCGGTTGAACGTCGCGGCGAGCTTGGCCAGGTGTTCGGCGACCGTGATCGGCTTGCCCTTGCCGCCCGGCAATTCGTCGGGCGTTAGCACGCCGTCGCCATTGCCGTCCATGCGGTCGAAGGCGTAGCGCATCCACGCCTGGTATTCGGCCAGCGCGACGCGACCGTCGCCGTCGCTGTCCATGTGCGCGAGATATTCGCTGGTGCGCGTGACCTGCGCGGACGCGCCGAAGCCGACGCCATAGATCAGCAGCGCAGACACACAGCGGCCGATCCGTCGCCGGATCGGCCGCCGAGGCGTGGTGCGCATCGGCGCGCGCCGGTTCAGGCGCGTACGCTCTGCAGCGAATAGCCCTTCAGGCGCGCCGAATACTCCTGCAACGCGCGATTGCCGCTGGCCTCGGCCTCGCGGCACCAGGCCTGCAGCGCCTGCAGCGCTTCGCTGGCGTTCTGCGAACGCGCCTCGAGCAGTGCGGCCAGACGTGCGCGGTGCTCGACCAGGGTGCGGATCCGCGGCCGCTGCTCGACCCACTGCTGCAACTGCTGGCGCGCGTCGGGCTGCAACCAGCGGCCGTCGTCGACCAGGCCCTTGCGCAGCTTGCGCGGCAGCAGCTGACGCAGCCGCGCGCCCGCGGCCTGCGCTTCTTCGCGCAATGCCGGCTTGAGCACGTTGCGCTGGTAGTCGGTCATCGCCTGGAAGCGATGCGCGAGCAGCGCCTTCATCGTGTCCGTGTCAGGCACATGGATGTTCGGCCGCACGTCGAGCGACGGCGCGACGCGCAGCACCTTGGCCAGTCCGACGGACTCGAGGCCCCGGATCACCATCCAACCGATGTCGAATTCCCACTTGCGCAGCGCGAACTTCGCCGAGCTGGGGAACGCATGGTGATTGTTGTGCAGTTCCTCGCCGCCGATCCACACGCCCCACGGCGTGAGGTTGGTCGCGGTGTCGGTGGTCTCGAAGTTGCGGTAGCCCCACCAGTGGCCGAGACCGTTGACAACGCCTGCCGCCCAGAACGGAATCCACGCCATCTGGATCGCCCACACGGCGATGCCCTTGAAGCCGAACAGCGCGAAGCTGATGAACAGCAGCAGGGTCGGGCCGAACGTCGCCCACGGCGTATAGAGCTTGCGTTCGATCCAGTCGTTGGGCGCGCCCTTGCCGTACTGCTCGATGTCCGCGCGCATGCCGCGTGCTTCGCGATACAGCTCGACGCCCTGCCAGAACACGGTCTTGATGCCCTTGAAGCGCGGGCTGTGCGGATCGTCCTCGGTCTCGCACTTGGCGTGGTGCTTGCGGTGGATCGCCACCCACTCGCGCGTGATCATCGACGTGGTGAGCCACGTCCAGAACCGGAAGAAGTGCGCGATCACCGGGTGGAAATCGACGCCGCGATGCGCCTGGCTGCGATGCAGATACAGGGTGACGGCGAAGATCGTCAGCTGGGTGGCGACCAGCAGATAGACGAGCATCGCGACCCAGCCGAACTGCAGCAGGCCGGAGGACAGGAAATCGAGCAGCGAAGCAGGCATGGCGGCATCAACGGTAGGCAGGACACGACCCATGATGGAGGCACTTCCGGACGTTTGCCATCCCTGCCCACGCGCGCACGTGGCCGCCCGGTTCAGTCCCCGCGGGGCCGCAGCATTGCATCGGCGGCCGGCCGCGATCGGGCCTGAACCCCGCTGCGGACGCGACCCGACCGTTCGTCGGCGCGCCCGCTGAATGCGTCGCCGGCGCCGCGTCCGTCCCGCGCGGGCCGCGTTGGTTTCGGCGTCGCGGACCCCGATCATGGAGACCCACGCCGCCCTGCCCCCACCCGATGCCCGAACTGCCCGAAGTCGAAACCACCCGCGCTGGCCTGATGCCGCACGTCCTCGGGCGCACGGTCACGGGCGTCGTGCTGCGCCGCCCCGACCTGCGCTGGCCGATTCCGCCGGAGATCGCGACGCAGCTGCCGGGCCAGCGGATCGACGCCATCCGCCGCCGCGCGAAATACCTGTTGCTCGACACCGGGGCCGGCAGCGCGCTGCTGCACCTGGGCATGTCGGGCAGCCTGCGCGTACTGCCGCCGCAGACCGCGGTCGGCCCGCACGACCACGTCGATCTCGCCCTCGATTCCGGCCAGGTGCTGCGCTTCAACGACCCGCGCCGCTTCGGCTGCCTGCTGTGGCAAACATCCGGCGAGACCCACGCCCTGCTGCGCGCGCTCGGCCCGGAGCCGCTCGACGATACCTTCGATGGCGACCATCTGTTCTTCGCCAGCCGCGGACGCCGCGCGCCGGTCAAGACCTTCCTGATGGACCAGCGCATCGTCGTCGGCGTCGGCAACATCTACGCCGCCGAAGCGCTGCACGCCGCCGGCATCTCGCCGCTGCGCGATGCGGGCAAGGTGTCGCGCGCGCGGTATGCGCGCCTCGCCGACGAGGTGAAGCGGATCCTCGCCTATGCGATCGGTCGTGGCGGCACCACGCTGCGCGACTTCATCAGCCCCGATGGCGCGCCCGGCTACTTCGAGCAGGAGCTCGCGGCCTACGGACGTGGGGGCCAACCGTGCCCGCGCTGCGGCGGTGCGTTGAAGCAGGCGTCGATCGGCCAGCGCACGACGGTCTGGTGCCCGCGCTGCCAGCGTTGAGGTCGGCCGCGACCATGCTGCAGCGCCCGCCGCGCCGCGCAGGCGATCGCGCTATAGTCGCGGCGCAGGGGCGGGGAGCGGGAATGAGCGACGGCGCCGAGATCACCCAATGGCTGGATGCCGCGCGCGGCGGTGATCGCGAAGCGCTCGATCGCGTGCTCGCGACGCTCTACCAGGAACTGCACCAGATGGCGCGCCGGCAGCTCGCCGGCCAGCACGGGCAGACGCTCGATGCGACGGCGCTGGTCCACGAAGCCTATCTGAAGCTCATCGGCCGCCACGAGGCGCGCTTCGACGACCGCGCGCATTTCTTCGCCTACGCGGCATCCGCGATGCGCAGCGTCGTCGTCGACTACGCGCGCCAGCGGCTCGCGCAGAAACGCGGCGGCAACCTGCACCGCGTGAGCGAACTGCCGGACAACATCGAAAGCGGCCTGCGGCTCGACGACGACACGCTGGCGCTCGATGCGGCGCTGACCCGGCTGGCGGATGTCGATGCGCGCCTCGCCCATATCGTCGAGCTGCGCTATTTCGCCGGCCTGTCGGAAGTCGAGATCGCCGCACTCCTCGAACGGTCGGAACGCAGCATCCGCCGCGACTGGCAGAAGGCGCGGATGTACCTGCTGGCCTCGCTCAAGAGCGACTGACCGCACGCGCGATGGACGCCGAGCGCTGGCAGCGGCTGTCCCCCGCGCTCGATGCGCTGCTGGAACTCGAGCCGGCCCCGCGCGACGCGCTGCTGGCATCGATCCGCGCCGACGATGCGGCGCTCGCCGACGAACTGGCGCGGCTGCTGGCGCTCGAAGCGGACCGCGACGATTTCCTCGCCGAGTCCATCGTCGCCGCACTGGCCGGCGTGCTGCCTGGGCACCACGTCGGCCCCTACGAACTCGAACGCCTGCTCGGCGAAGGCGGCATGGGCCAGGTCTGGCTCGCGCGCCGCGCCGACGGACTCTACGAGCGTCGCGTCGCGCTGAAGCTGCTGCGCCCGGGCCTCGCCGATCCCAACCTGCGGCTGCGCTTCACCCGCGAGCGCCAGATCCTCGCGCGGCTCGAACATCCGCACATCGCGCGCCTGCTCGACGCCGGCATCAGCATCGACCAGCAGCCGTATCTCGCGCTGGACTACATCGACGGCGAGCCGATCACCGACTGGTGCGCGGCGCGCCAGCCATCGGTCCATGCGCGTATCACGCTGTTCCTGCAGGTCTGCGCCGCGGTCAGCCATGCGCATACGAACCTGATCGTGCACCGCGACCTCAAGCCGTCCAACATCCTCGTCACCGCGCTCGACGACGTGCGCCTGCTCGATTTCGGCATCGCCAAGCTGCTCGACACGCCCGAACAGTCGCTCGAGCAGACGCGCACCGGCGTGCGCGCGTTCACCCTGCACTACGCCGCGCCCGAGCAGATCCGCGGCGAGCCGGTCACGACGATGACCGACGTGTATTCGCTCGGCATGGTGCTCTACGAACTGCTGGCCGGCTGCAAGCCCTACCAGCTGAAGCGGCCGAGCGATGCGCAGTGGGAAGAGGCGATCCTCGATGCCGATCCCGTACGCCCCTCGCAGGCCCTGCAGCGCGGCGAGTCGCCATCGGGCAGCGTCCGCCGCCGCGAGGTACGGGCGATCGCCGGCGATCTCGACAACATCGTGCTGCGCACGCTGGCCAAGCGTCCGGAACAGCGCTATCCCTCGGTCGAGGCGCTCGCGCTCGACCTGCGCCGGTGGCTGGACGGCAAGCCGGTGCAGGCGCGCGCCCAGGGCGTGGCCTACCGCGCGCGCAAGTTCCTGCGCCGGCATCGCTGGGCCGTCGCCAGCGGCACGCTGGTCGTGCTGATGGTCGCGGCGTCGATGGTCGCCGTGACGTGGCAGGCGCGCCAGGCGATCCGCGAATCGGCGCGCGCCCAAGCGATGCAGGATTTCGTCATCGGCCTGTTCGAACATGCCGGCGCCGCGCACGGCGGCGCGTCGCTCGACGTGCGCCAGCTGCTGAGCGCCGGCGTGCAGCGCGGCGATTCCGAACTGGCGCGGCAACCGGCGGCGCGCGCGGAACTCTACGGCGTGATCGCACGGCTGCGGCTCGGGCTGGGCGATTACGACCAGTCGCTGGCACTGCTGCAACGGCAGGATTCGATCCTGCGCTCGCTCGACGCGCCACCGCCCGGCCTGCAGCTGCAGGCGGCGACTGATTTCGGCCGCACGCTGCGCATGATGGGCCGCCACGACGACTGTCTCGACCGGATGCAGCGCGAGCGCACGCTGGCGCTGCAGCGCGAACAGGTGCTGCCGCGGCAGGCGTCCGAGTTCTACACGCAGCTGGGCCGCTGCCACCGCGACGGCGGCGACCTGCAGACGGCGCAGGTGCTGTTCCAGCGCGCGCTGACGCTGCGCCGCGACCTGCAGGACGATGCCGGCACCGTCGAGACCCTGGCCGATCTCGCCTCGCTGCGCAGCGCGGCCGGTGACAACGCCGAAGCACTCGCCGAGATTCGCGCCGCGGGCGCCACACTGGACGCGACGCTTGGCCCACGCCACCCGCTGGCGATCGACCTGCTGCGCACGCAGTGCGCGCTGGAGCGCGCGCAGAGCGACATGCGCGCCGCCGAGCGCACCTGCGGCGATGCCGTCGCGCTCGCGTTCGAGCTGCATGGCCCGCGCCACCCGGGCACGCTCGATGCGCGGCGGCAGCTGGCGGCGATCCACGTCGACCAGGGCCGGTTTGCCGAGGCCGACACCGAGTTCCGCGAGGCGCTCGGCTGGGCGGTGACGCGACTCGGCACCGAGCATGCGGATGTCGCGCGCATCCACAACAGCCTGGGCATCATCGCGTGGGAGCGCGGCGACATCGACGGCGCGCTGCGCGACCTGGAGCGCGCGACGGCGATCTGGGCACGCACCGGCCCCGGCAGCCTGCATGCCGACGGGCTCTTCAACCAGGCGCTGGTGCTGCACGATGCCGGCCGCGCGGCGCGCGCACGTCCACTGCTGCAGCGCGCGCTCGCGCTGCGGCGCGACCGCTTCGGCGCCGACCACGGCCTGATCGGCGACACCTGGCGGTTGCTCGGTGAAGTGGACGCGGCGCTGGGGCAAGTCGATACGGCGCGTGGCGCGCTGGCGCGCGCGGTTGCACTGACGACTGCCGACTACGGTCCCGACCATTCGCACACCCTGCGCGCGCAGCTGTCGCTGGCGCGTTTCGATGCCGGGCGCGGCAACGCCGCTGCGCTGGCGCAGCTCGACCGCATGGGCACGGGTCCGGAGACCGACGCCGAGCTGCGCAAGCTCGCCTGGCTGGCGCGCGCCTATGCCGGCGAGGCGCGCTGCGACGGCGAGGCGCGGCGCCAGGCGCAGGCGAGCCTCGACGCGCTCGAAACGCAGATGCGCCAGGCGCAGCCGGAGGGCGGCGCGATCGTGCGCGAGGTCGACGCGATCCGGCGCGACTGCCGGACGATGCTGGCGCGCCGCTGAGCGAGGTCAGTCGAGCGGCAGGCTGGCCTGCTGGGGATCGAGTCGACCGTGGCCGCTGACGATGCGCTTGAACTCCGCGCGGCTGACCGAGACGTAGCGTTCGTTGCCGCCGATCTCGACCTGGGGACCGTCCTGCACCGCATCGCCCTGCGCGTCGACGCGCACCGTCATCGTCGCCTTCTTGCCGGTGTGGCAGATCGTCTTGCTCTCGGTGAGCTCGTCGGCCCACGCCAGCAGGTACTGGCTGCCCTCGAACAGCTCGCCGCGGAAATCGGTGCGCAGCCCGTAGCACAACACTGGCACGCGCAACGCGTCGACCACGTCGCCGAGCTGCCAGACCTGCGCGCGCGTCAGGAACTGCGCCTCGTCGACGAGCACGCAGTGCAACGGCCCGTCACCGGCGACGAGCGCATCGATGCGCGCATGCAGGTCGTCGGCCTGGTCGAACGCGATCGCGTCCGACGACAGCCCGATCCGCGACGCGACCCGCCCGGTGCCGGCGCGATGATCGAGCCGCGGCGTCAGGATCGCCACCCGCATCCCGCGCTCGCGGTAGTTGTGCGCGCTCTGCAGCAGCGTCGTGGTCTTTCCGGCATTCATCGCCGAGTAGTAGAAGTAGAGCTTGGCCATCGGGGAAGTCTAACGGCCGGCCGGCGGCGTCCTCGCGGTGCGTCCGTGTCCATCGTCCCGGACGCACCGGCATCGGGACGCGCGAGCCGCAGCGCCGGCGGCCTTCCATCGGCGGCCCCGCCCCTGCCATGGCGCGTCTCGCCTGCCCTGGCGTGATGGCGCGCCGCACGGGCCATCGGGCGCGCTTGACCGCCCCGGTAGACTGTCCGGCCAGTCGCAGGTCTTCCGATGCACGGTCTCAACCCCCAACAAGCCGCCGCGCTCGCGCATGTCGACGGCCCGATGCTGGTGCTCGCCGGTGCGGGCAGCGGCAAGACGCGGGTGATCGTCGAGAAGATCGCCCACCTGATCCAGACCGGCCGGTATCCGGCCAAGCGGATCGCGGCGATCACGTTCACCAACAAGTCGGCCAAGGAGATGCGCGAACGCGTCGCCAAGCGCATCCGCGGCGATGCGGCCGAGGGCCTGACGATCTGCACCTTCCATGCCCTGGGGCTGAAGATCCTGCAGATCGAGCACGAACGGCTGGGGCTGCGACGCGGCTTCTCGATCTTCGACGCCGACGATGCGACCGCGCAGATCAAGGACCTGCTGCCCGGCGCGAAGCCGGACGTGATCCAGCAGATGCAGGGGCTGGTGTCTCGGGCCAAGAACTCGGGACTGTCGCCGGAGGAGGCGCACGGGCTGGCGGTGACCGCGCGCGAGTTCGAAGCCGCGGCGCTGTATGCGAAGTACCAGGCGCGGCTGGCGGCGTTCAACGCGGTCGATTTCGACGACCTGATCCGGCTGCCGGTGCAGCTGCTCGAATCCGATCCGGACGCGGTGCTGGGCTGGCGCGAGCGCATCGGCTATCTGCTGGTCGACGAGTGCCAGGACACCAACGATGCGCAGTACCGGCTGCTCAAGGCGATCGCCGGGCCGGCTGGCAACTTCACCTGCGTGGGCGACGACGACCAGAGCATCTACGCCTGGCGCGGGGCGAATCCCGAGAACCTGAGCCAACTGGGCCAGGACTATCCGGCCCTGCGCATCGTCAAACTCGAACAGAACTACCGCTGCAGCAACCGCGTGCTGCGCGCGGCGAACGCGCTGATCGCCAACAATCCGCACGAGCATCCCAAGACGCTGTGGAGCGCGCAGGCCGATGGCGAACGCCTGCGCGTGTGGGAGTGCAAGGACAGCGCGCACGAGGCCGAACGCGTCGCCGGCGAGATCCATTTCCTGCAGTCCTCGCGCAAGGTCGAATGGAGCGAGTTCTGCATCCTGTTCCGCAGCAATCATCTGTCGCGACCGCTTGAGAAGGCGCTGCAGCTGCTGCGCGTGCCCTATCACCTCAGCGGCGGCACGGCGTTCCTGGAGCGCGGCGAGGTCAAGGACGCGCTGTCGTGGCTGCGGGTGATCGTCAATCCCGAGGACGATTCGGCGTTCCTGCGCGCGGTGCAATCGCCGAGCCGCGGCGTCGGCGCGACCACGCTCGCCAAGCTCGCCGAGCTGTCGCGCGCCGCCGGCATGCCGATGTCGCGTGCGATCGAGTCGATGGGCCTGCTGAAGCAGCTGCATCCGCGCGCGGCCAATGCACTCGGCGAGTTCGGCGACATCCTGCGCGACCTGCGCGGCGAATCGCGACAGCTCGCGCCGGGCGATCTGGTACGCCGGCTCAACGAGCGCTCCGGCCTGCTGGCCGCGGTGCGCGCGCAGTGCAAGACCGAGGACATGTTCCGGATCCGGCGCGGCAACCTCGACGAACTCGCTTCGTGGTTCGAGCACACCGGCCAGGGCCAGGCCCGAGGCGCGGGGCCGGGCGAGCTCGCCGCCCAACTGGCGCTGCTGACCCATGCCGACAAGGGCGACGCCGGCAACCAGGTGCGGCTGATGAGCATGCATGCGGCCAAGGGGCTGGAATTCCGCTACGTCTTCATCATCGGCATGGACGACGCGACGTTGCCGCACGAGGCCAGCATCGACGAGGGCCGCATCGACGAGGAGCGCCGGCTGCTGTACGTCGGCATCACCCGCGCGAAGGAGCAGCTGTGGCTGAGCTACGCGCGCGAGACCCAGCGCTGGGGCGAGCGCTTGCGGCTGAAGCCGAGCCGCTTCTTCGACGAACTGCCGCAGGCGGAGATCCAGCGCGACGGCGCCGACCCAGTCGCCGATGCGGCGCGCAAGCGCGAGCGCGCGGACCACGGCTTCGCGTCGATCCGGGCGCTGCTGGACAGCTGAGGGCGCCTCGATCGCGTCTGCGTTCACGCTTACAACTGCCTGCCGAACACGGGGTCCCCTGCAGGAGCGCATTGTGCGCGACAGGCTCGCTGGGACCGCCCTCGCGCGCCAGCGCGCTCCTGCAGGCACGACGAAGCATGTCGGGATGGCGGCGTGCGGACACGGAAGATGCGCCGGCACGGACACGTGCCGAGCGGCGACGTGCGGGTGCGCCGCGCGGATCGCGACCCGGGTTACGCCAGTCGCGCCGCGAGCGTCTCGACGGTTTCGCGCAGGGCGGCGAGTTCGGCCTCCAGCGCCTCGACCCGGGCCTCGAGCGCGGGATCCGCGGTCGCCGGACCGGACGACGCGCCCGCCTTCGCCGCGATCGCCGCAATGTCCACCGCCCCCGACAGCAGATGCGCATACCGGTCCTCGCGCTGGCCGGGGCCACGCGGGATCCGCACGACCAGCGCCTTGCCCGTTTCCAGCCGCGACAGGTGGTGGCGCACGTCGTCGCCGTCGGCGAACGCGTGCAGCCGCTCGCTGCGGGCCAGCAGCTCGTGCACCGTCTGCGCGCCGCGCAGCAGCAACAGGCCGAGCAGGGCGACCTGCGGCGACGGCAGGTCGAGCGCGGTCGCGGTGACGTGCTCGTAGCGCTCGGCGCGCGACGAGAACGACTGCCGCGCCAGGCGGTGGCCTTCGAGCTGGCGCAGCGCGTGGGCGACATCGCCTGGCGACAGCGCCATCACCGGCTCGCGCGCGGTCTTCTGGTTCGCCGCGGACTGCGCGGCGTTCACGGTCAGCGGATACACGTCGGGCGTCGTCGCCTGCTTCTCGATCAGGCAACCCAGCACGCGGGCTTCGGCGGCCGTCAGCACGGGCCAGTCGGGGGAATCGGTCATGCGCGGCTCGAACGGCGTGGGGGCCGACAGCATGGCCGCGCGGCGCCGCGCTGTCATGTCCGCAGCGGACGCCTTCGTTAGACTCCGGGGCCACTTCGAAGACGGACCCGCCATGCGCCTGACGCCGCCCGCTGTTTCCCTGCTCGCCGCCGCCCTGCTGCTCGCCGCGTGCAAACCCGCGCCGCCGACGGACGACGCGGTGGCGCCGGGCGCATCGGCGCCGGCTCCCGCGACCGCCGCTCCGGCGCCCGCGTCGGACGCCGGCAACGACAACCTCAATGCGGTGCTCTGGGTGCAGCGCTCGGAGGAATACCGCGCCAACAGCCTGTCGATCTTCCGCGCGGCCGCCGATCATCTCGACGCCGCGCTCGCCGAGCCGAACTGGGACGCCCTGGTGCCCGAGGAGCGCGAGCTCGCCGGCGACGCGCGTGCGCTGCCGCCCGCGGTGATCATGGACATCGACGAGACCGTGCTCGACAACTCGCCCTACCAGGCGCGCCTGGTCCGCAACGGGCTGGAGTACGACGAAGTGACGTGGGCCGCCTGGGTCGCCGAGAAGAAGGCCAAGCCCGTCCCCGGCGTGGTCGATTTCGCGCGGGCGGCCGAACAGAAGGGCGTGACGATCCTCTACCTGTCCAACCGCGCCCAGCACCTGCAGGAGGCGACGCTCGCCAACCTGCGCGCCGAAGGGCTGCCGGTGAAGGACGACAGCGTGTTCCTCGGCCTGGGCACCCATGTCGACGGATGCGAGCAGAACGGCTCGGAGAAGACCTGCCGCCGCCGCCTGGCGGGTCGCGACTACCGCGTGCTGATGCAGTTCGGCGACCAGCTGGGCGATTTCGTCGAGGTGATCGCGAACACGAGCGATGCCCGCACCGGCCTGCTCGAGGAGTACGGCGACTGGTTCGGCGAACGCTGGTGGATGCTGGCCAATCCGACCTACGGCGGGTGGGAACCGGCCCAGTTCAACAATGCCTGGGACCAGCCGCGCGACGCGCGCCGGACCCTCAAGCGCGAGGCCTTGCAACTGGCGGACTAGATCGATCAATCACTTATCGATACAAACTTAAAGTATTGAATCAGATCCTCGCCCGCGGTACCCTGCGGGCGCCACAACACAGTCCTCCGGCTCTGCCGGCTTGCAGGGAGACGAAAGTCTCCCTTTTTTTGTCCGCCGTCCGGAGATCCAGCGCCTGCGACGCCGGGGCGCCGGGGCGCCGGAGCTCGAAATGCTCCCCTGCCGACGCGGCCGCGCGCGCGAGACGGCCTGGTTCATGCCGCCGGACTTCCCGCTTTGGAACACGTCGGCGTCCGCTTCGTACTGGCGACCGGGGCGTCAGGCTGCCGACCGCGCCACCGTCGCGCGGCCGCGGATGCCGCCACCACCCGACCTGCGTCACACGCCAGCCGGGCGCCGATCGCGGAACGATCCTGCCTAGGGTCGACCCCAGGGTGCGGCGCCGACGACACGCGCCTACCCTCGGGATGTCCCCCACCGCCCCACACAGCTGGTCAGGCCGGCTCGTTCCCCCGGAGGCCTCCCGTGTCGTTGCCAGGAATTCTAGGCAGGCTGCCGCTGCCGCCGCTGCCCGGCCTGGGGGGGCCGGGGAACCCCTTGAGCGCCCTGCGGACCAGCTTCGGCGATCTCATGCAGAACGCGCCCTTCCGCATGTGGCCCCAGGTGCTCGCCAACCCCGGCCGGCCCGCGGACACGCCGGCCGCGCCGTCGACGCCGACCAGCGGTGCGCCCACGCCACAGGGCCAGGCGCCGACCGGAGCCGGGCAGCCCCGGCCGGCATCGCCATTGCCGGGCAACGGTCTGCCGCCGACGCTGGGGCCGCCGCCGCTGCCTGCGC
>NZ_NRQR01000025.1 GCF_002849595.1 Luteimonas rhizosphaerae | reverse complement strand
AGGTCATCACAGCCTTACCAGCCGTGAACATCAAACCCGCCAACGCGGGTTTTTTTGTGCCCGGGATTTGGCGGTTGCGGTCCGGCGGTGGGGACGTGGGCCGTGCTCGCGGCGCGCCGTGGCGCGCGTCCCTGCGCCGCGCCCTCGGTGACCGGCGCCGAGCGCCGGCTCCGCACCGGCACGACGCCTCCGCAGGTAGTGCGGAACGCGCGAAAGATCGCCCGCTGACGAGCGCGCCTGCCCGCGATGTGGAGCACGGCCGCTGAGCGACGCCCCCCGCCGGACTGTGGAGAAATGCGGCGATCGCTCGCCTGCAATTCGCGCTCCCGATGCAGGCGCGCGGGAACCTGGCGGCGGGAGTCTGCGCGCGTACCCGGAGAGCCAGCACCCTCAGTAACGAGACGCCCGTGCATCACTGCACGGACCGCATCACGAACCAGGGGTCACGAACGTCGACGCTCGATGCCACCAGCCGCATGGCTCTGGGCAGACGCCCGCGCGCGCTGCCTGCCTTCCCCGCGGCGCCCCGGTGCGCGATCCGTCCTCGCCCTGCACCGACCGTCACTTCCCACATGCAGCTCTCGCCACGCGTCGCCGCGTCGTTACCTCACTTGCCGCCCTCGCTGCCCTCGCCGCGCGCCGCCTCGCGTCGCTGCTCGCGCACCTCGAACCACATGCCGTTGAGGATCGCGAACGTCGCAGCCAGGCCGATGCCGAGGATCCAGGCGAAATACCACATGGTGTCGTCTCCGTTGCGCGGACGGTGCCGCGGGGGTCAGTAGGCGTTGGGGGTGTCGGCGACGCTGGCTTCGGTCACTTCGCCGCGCATCACGCGGTAGACCCAGGCCGTGTAGACCAGCACCAGCGGCAGGAACACGACGGTCGCCAGCAGCATGATCCACAGCGTCAGATGGCTGCTCGACGCGTCCCACAGGGTCAGGCTGGCGTCGGGCATCGTCGAGGACGGCAGCAGGAACGGAAACGCCGCGAAGCCGACCGTCAGGATCACGCCGGCCAGCGACACGCCCGACGCGATGAACGCCAGGCCGCCGCGGCGCAACCACAGCAGCAGCGCTGACGCGAGCGCGCCCACTACCCCCAGCAAGGGCGCGACCGCCGTCCACGGCATCAACGTGTAGTTGGCCAGCCACAGGCCCGTCTCGCGGACCACGGTCTTGCGCAGCGGGTTCGACGCCACCGCACCGTCGACCGCCGATTCGATACGGAACCCGTCGATCCCGATCGCCACCCACACGCCGGCCAGCACGAACAGCACCGCGCCAAGCGAGGCCGCCACGCTGCCGTAGCGCGCGGCGCGCTCTGCGATTGGACCGGAGGTCTTGAGCACCAGTATCGCCGCGCCGTGGGCGACCAGCAGGCTCACGCTGACCAGCCCAGCCAGCAGCGCGAACGGGGTCAGCAGGGCGAAGAAACCGCCGGTATAGAGCGGACGCAGCTCGGGCGTGAAGCCGAATGGCACGCCCAGCAGCACATTGCCCACCGCGACGCCGAAGATCAGCGCCGGCACCGCACCGCCGACGAACAACGCCCAGTCCCAGGTCTGCTTCCATGCCGTGTGCTCCACCTTGCCGCGGAACTTGAAACCGACCGGACGCAGGATCAGCGCGAAGAGGATGAGGAACATCGCCAGGTAGAACCCGGAGAAGCTGACCGCATACAGCGGCGGGAACGCCGCGAAGATCGCGCCACCGCCGAGGATCAGCCAGACCTGGTTGCCCTCCCAGACCGGGCCGATGGTGTTGACGACGATGCGCCGCTCCGTCTCGGTCCTGGCCACGAACGGCAGCAGCGTACCCACACCGAGATCGAAACCGTCCATGACCGCGAAGCCGATCAGCAGGACGCCCAGCAGCAGCCACCAGACCAGCCGCAGCGTCGCGTAATCGAGGGGAATGAAGTCCATGGTGAGTTCCTCGGGGAAAAGTGTGCGTCAGACGTTCGTGCGAGGCGACAGAACAAGCACGTCGAGCCCGAGTTGGTCGATGTCCGGGGCCACGTCGTCGACGGCGGCCGGTGCATCGTCCTGCGTCGGCGGTGCGAGCACGTCGGGCCCCTTGCGGATGGCGTTGAGCATCAGCTTCGCGGCGACGATGGCCAGTCCTGTGTAGATGATCACGAAGCCCGCCAGCGAAATCAGGATGTCCTTCAGTGCGATGCCGGACGCGGCATAGAAGGTCGGCAGCACGCCCTCCACCGCCCAGGGCTGGCGGCCGTATTCGGCGACGAACCACCCGCATTCGATCGCGATCCACGGCAGCGGTAGGCTCCAGAGCGCGATCCACAGGAACCGCCGGCTCTCCTCGACGCGGCCGCGCGTGACCGTCCAGAACGCGAACGTGAAGAACCCGATCAGGTAGAAGCCGATGCCGGCCATGATCCGGAACGTCCAGAACAGCGGCGCGACACGCGGCACGGTGTCGAGTGCGGCGCGGGACACTTCCTGCTCGGTGGCGTTGACGATGTCGTCGCGGTAGCGCTTGAGCAGCAGGCCATGGCCGAGGTCGGTCCAGTGCTGGTCGAAGGCGGCACGCGCGGCCACGTCGTCGCCGTTCTCGCGCAGTCGCTCCAGTGCGGCATAGGCCCGCTGCCCGCCGCGGATGCGGTGCTCGGCACGCTCGACCAGCTCGAGGATGCCGGGGATCTCGCCGTCGAGCGAACGCGTCGCGATCAGGCCCATCAGCCACGGAATCTTGATCTCGAAGCGGTTGTGCTGGCCGGACTGGTCCGGCAGCCCGATCACGGTGAAACCGGCCGGCGCGGGCTCGGTGTGCCACATCGCCTCGATTGCGGCGAGCTTCATCTTCTGGTGCTCGGTGGCGGCGTAGCCGCTCTCGTCGCCGAGCACCACCACGCTCAGCGCCGACGCCAGGCCGAAGCTCGCGGCGACCGCGATCGAGCGCCGCGCGATGTCCTTGTGCTTGCCGCGCAGCAGATAGAACGCGCTGACCGACATCACGAAGATCGCGCCGGTCACGTAGCCCGCGCTGACCGTGTGCACGAACTTGGCCTGGGCGACCGGGTTGAAGATCACCGCGACGAAGTCGGTGATCTCCATGCGCATGGTGTCGGGATTGAACACCGCGCCGACCGGATTCTGCATCCAGCCGTTGGCGACCAGGATCCACAGCGCCGAGAAGTTGGCGCCCAGCGCGACCAGCCAGGTCACCACCAGGTGCTGGATCTTGGACAGCCGCTTCCAGCCGAAGAAGAACAGGCCGATGAAGGTCGCTTCGAGGAAGAACGCCATCAGCCCTTCGATCGCCAGTGGCGCGCCGAAGATGTCGCCGACGTACTGGCTGTAGTAGGCCCAGTTCATGCCGAACTGGAATTCCATGACGATGCCGGTGGCGACGCCGACGGCGAAGTTGATGCCGAACAGCACGCCCCAGAAGAGCGTCATCCGCCTCCAGACATCGCGTCCGGTCATGACATAGACGCTCTCCATGATCGCCATCATGAAAGACAGCCCCAGGGTCAGCGGCACGAACAGGAAGTGGTACATCGCGGTGAGCGCGAACTGGAGCCGGGACAGCTCGACGACGGTCATGTCGATCATGGGTTTCAACCGGAACGGGGCATGCCGGCATGCTCGGCTCCGGCCCCGGATCGCGCATTGATCCTGATCAATGCAGTCCACGCGCGCAGATGCGACAAGGGCGCGGTGCCGTGCGCGGCGTCGGGACCAGGGAGGTTGCCGGCGCGGCGATCCGCCGGAACGGGCCACCGGGCTGGCGACGAGGGCGTCCCTGGACAGGCCGCAGGACCGCGGACCGGCGTCGCGCGCGGTATTCCATGTGCCGATCGGCAGGCGTGGCGGCATCGCCGGCCGCCAAGAACATGCGGGCGTATGTCCCAGCGGCCCGGCTGGCTGCACGCCGTGGACCTGCGGGCGATCACGCGATCACGGCACGCGGGCAGCGAGCCCGCGGCGGACTCAGAGGCCGGCGGCGCTCCGCAGCGTCCGCAGGTCGACCAGGTCGATCCGGTGCGGATCCTCGAACGCGATCGCCCCGCTCTGGCGCAGCTTCGTGAAGCTGCGGCTGACGGTCTCGATGGTCAGTCCCAGGTGGTCGGCGATGTCGGTGCGGGTCATCGGCAGCTCGACATGATCGATGCTGCCGCCGCGCTGTTGCTGGCGTCCGGCCAGTTCGACGAGAAAACCCGCCAGGCGCTCGCTTGGCCCCAGCCGGGCCAGCAGCATCAGGCTGCCGCGGGTGGCATCGAGTTCGCTGCACGCCTGGGTGAGCAGACCCGATTCGAGTGCCGGGTACCGCGTGCGCAACTGCCGCCTCTCGCCGAACGGAAACGTGCACAGCACGCTGTCGGTGATCGCTTCGATCGTGTGCCGGTAGCGCGGCGCGCCGCTGAAACCGATGAAGTCGCCCGGCAGCAGGAACCCGGCGACCAGGCGGCGACCGTCCGGCAACAGCCGCACCCGACGCAGCATGCCGCGGGTCACGGTGTAGACCTCGCGCCGTGGATCGCCCTCGTGGGCCAGCGTGGCGCCCGGCGGCAGCAGCAGCTCACCGGCCGCAGCCTCAAGCGCCTGCGTCTCCGACGCCGGCAATGCCGCGCAGACCGCCAGATGCCGGGTCAGGCAGTCCGCGCAGCCCGGATGCGGCGCGCGGCGCGCGCTGCCCGACACGGCGTGCCGCGCGCCGGAAACGGACTCGGCAGGCGGACGCGGGTGCGGTTTGGGGGCCATGACGCCGCGATGATAGCGCGCGCCGTGCCGCAGGCCGGACGCGGGGTGGCGCGATCCCTGCGCGTGAGGCCGGTGCCCACCGCGCCGCGCCGCCCGTTGGCGCCGCCCGCCGCGTCGATCGCCCGAGACGACGTCACGCCCGGGACGCGCACCCGCTAAAATCGGCGATCCACCGCAGATGCTGTCCCGATGACCGAGTCCGTCCGTCCCGCCTTCCATGGTTTCGAGCAGCTGCCGCTGCGCGAGTTCGCCGAGCGTGCCTACCTCGACTATTCGATGTACGTCGTGCTCGACCGCGCCCTGCCCTTCATCGGCGATGGCCTCAAGCCGGTGCAGCGCCGCATCATCTACGCGATGAGCGAGCTCGGCCTCAGCGCCGCGGCGAAACCGAAGAAATCCGCGCGCACCGTCGGCGACGTGATCGGCAAGTACCACCCGCACGGCGACAGCGCCTGCTACGAGGCCTTGGTGCTGATGGCGCAGCCGTTCTCGTACCGCTATCCGCTGATCGACGGCCAGGGCAATTTCGGGTCCAGCGACGATCCCAAGTCCTTCGCGGCGATGCGCTACACCGAATCGAAGATGACGCCGATCGCCGAAATGCTGCTGGCCGAGCTCGGCCACGGCACCGTCGACTGGACCGACAACTTCGACGGCACGATGGAAGAGCCGTCGTGGCTGCCGGCGCGGTTGCCGCACCTGCTGCTCAACGGCACCACCGGCATCGCGGTCGGCATGGCGACCGACGTGCCGCCACACAACGTCGGCGAGATCGTCAGTGCCTGCGTGCGCCTGCTCGACGCGCCCGACGCCAGCGTGCGCGACCTCTGCGAGCACGTGCGCGGCCCGGACTATCCGACCACCGCCGAGATCATCACGCCCGCCTCCGACCTGCTGGCGATGTACGAGACCGGCCACGGCAGCGTGCGCGCGCGCGCCACGTTCCAGAAGGAAAACGCCAACATCGTCATCACCGCGCTGCCCTACCAGGTCAGCCCGAGCAAGGTGATCGAGCAGATCGCAGCCCAGATGCGCGCCAAGAAGCTGCCGTGGCTGGAAGACATCCGCGACGAATCCGACCATGCCAATCCGGTGCGCGTGGTGCTGATCCCGCGCTCGAACCGTGTCGATGCCGAGCAGCTGATGGGGCATCTGTTCGCGACGACGGACCTGGAGAAGAGCTACCGGGTCAACCTCAACATCATCGGGCTCGACGGCCGGCCGCAGGTCAAGAACCTGAAGATGCTGCTGTCGGAGTGGCTGCAGTTCCGCACCACCACCGTGACCCGTCGCCTGACCCACCGCCTGGAGAAGGTCGAGCGTCGCCTGCACCTGCTCGACGGCCTGCTGGTCGCGTTCCTCAACCTCGACGAGGTGATCCGCATCATCCGCACCGAGGACGAGCCGCGCGGCGTGCTGCAGGCGCGCTTCGGACTCAGCGACGAACAGGTCGACTACATCCTCGAGACGCGTCTGCGCCAGCTCGCGCGCCTGGAAGAGATGAAGATCCGCGGCGAGCAGGCGGAGCTGGAAAGCGAACGCGACCGCCTGACCGCGACGCTCGGCAGCGGCGCCAAGCTGAAGAAGCTGATCAAGGACGAACTGCTGGCCGATGCGAAGAAGTTCGGCGACCCGCGGCGTTCGCCGCTGGTGGTCCGTGGCAGCGCGCAGGCGCTGGCCGAGACCGACCTGGTGCCGAGCGAGCCGGTGACGATCGTCGTCAGCGAAAAGGGCTGGGTGCGCGCGGCGAAAGGCCACGACATGGACCCGACGGCGATGTCGTATCGCGACGGCGACCGCCTGCTGGCGTTCGCGCGCGGACGCACCACGCAGCAGGTCGCGTTCCTCGACGCCAACGGCCGCAGCTACTCGACGATCGCGCATTCGCTGCCGTCGGCGCGCGGCAACGGCGAGCCGCTGACCGGGCGCTTCTCGCCAGCCGCCGGCGCCGCGTTCCAGGCGGTCGCCAGTGGCGACAACGACACCCGCTTCGTGCTCGCCTCCTCGCACGGCTACGGCTTCGTGACCCGGTTCGAGAACCTGACCGGCCGTCAGAAGGCCGGCAAGGCGATGCTGTCGCTGTCGCCGGGCGCCACGGTGCTGCAACCCGCACCGGTGCGCGATGCGGCGCTCGACCGCCTGGTCATCGTCACCAGCGCCGGCCACCTGCTGGTGTTCCCGGTCGCCGACCTGCCGGAACTCGACAAGGGCAAGGGCAACAAGATCATCGAGATCCCGAAGGCCAAGCGCGGCACCGAGCACGTCATCGCGGTCGCGGCCGTGCCGCCGGGCAGCGCGCTGCTGGTGCTGTCGGGCGCACGGACGATGACGCTGTCGTTCAAGGAGCTCGACCCGTATCTCGGCGCACGCGGCTCGCGCGGCGGTCTGCTGCCGCGTGGCTGGCAGAAGGTGGACGACCTCGCGATCGCGTGATGCGGCGCGGCGACAGCGCCTCAGCTGCGCCGAGGATGCTGCTGTCGGCGCGCACTGGCGCGCGGCCCGACGTCGTCCGTCCAGGTCGCGCGCCAGCGCGTACCTGCCAGACACCGCCACAACCGACCGGAGCCATCCCCATGCAACCCGACTTCTGGCACCAGCGCTGGTCGAGCGATCGCATCGGCTTCCACCAGGACCGGCCGTCGCCGCTGCTGGTCGAGCACTGGGCCGCGCTCGCCCTCGCCGCCGATGCCCGGGTCTTCGTCCCGCTGTGCGGCAAGTCGCTGGACATGGTGTGGCTGGCCGAGCGCGGCCACCGGATCCTCGGCGTCGAACTCGCCGAGATCGCCATCCGCCAGTTCTTCGACGAACTTGGGCTGACGCCGTCGCGCCGCACGACCGCGGCGGGCGTGCATTTCAGCGCGGGCCCGTACGAACTGATCTGCGGCGATGCCTTCGCGCTCGAGGCCGACGTGCTGGCCGACTGCGCCGGCCTCTTCGATCGCGCCGCCCTGATCGCACTGCCGCCTGCGCTGCGCCGGGTCTACGCCGACACCAGCTGGCGGCGCATGCCGGCCGAGGCCCGCGGCCTGCTGATCACGCTGGACTATCCCCAGCGCGAGAAGCAGGGGCCGCCGTTCGCCGTGGGCCCGGACGAGGTCCACGCCCTGTTCGATGCCGACTGGCAGCTCGCGCTGCTGGAGACCCGCGACATCCTCGACCGCGAACCCGGCTTCGTCGCCGACGGCGTCACCGCCCTGTCGACCCGCGCCTGGCGCGTGGCGCGGCGCGGCGAACCGGCACGCTGAGCGTCCTGACCGTCCAGTCGACCGGCGGGCGCGGGCATCGGCCGGGTCCGCGGTTGGGTAAACCGCCGCGGCATGCGAAAATCGCGCACCGCATGGCCCCGTAGCTCAGCTGGATAGAGCGGTCCCCTCCTAAGGGACAGGTCGCCCGTTCGAATCGGGCCGGGGTCACCAGTCCGCGACTTCCCCTGCCGGCCCTGCGCCGCGTCGCGCCCGCTTTTCCGCATGTCGCCGGTCCCGGACCGGCGGCGTCCGTTCACAAGGAGTTTTCCGCATGACCCATTCCGTCCTCACCGCGCTCGGCCTGTCGGCCACCGAATCGGGCACCTACCTGGGCAACGGCGAGTGGTCGAAGACCCGCGACGCCGGCGTCATCGAGCCCGTCAACCCGACCGATGGCGAAGTGCTCGCCCGCGTGCAGGCCAGCTCGCAGGCCGACTACGACCTGATCGTCGAGCGCGCCCAGGCGGCGTTCAAGGTCTGGCGCAAGACCCCCGCCCCGCGCCGCGGCGAAGCCGTGCGCCTGTGCGCCGACGCGCTGCGCACGCACAAGGACGCGCTGGGTTCGCTGGTCGCGCTGGAGATGGGCAAGTCGAAGCCGGAAGGCGACGGCGAAGTGCAGGAAATGATCGACATCGGCGAGTTCGCCGTCGGCCTGTCGCGCCAGCTCTACGGCCTGACGATGCACTCCGAGCGCCCGGGCCACCGCATGTACGAGCAGTGGCACCCGATGGGCGTGGTCGGCATCATCAGCGCGTTCAATTTCCCGGTCGCGGTGTGGGCGTGGAATGCGCTGGTCGCGGCGGTCTGCGGCAACATCTCGATCTGGAAGCCGTCGCCGAAGACACCGCTGTCGGCGATCGCGTCGATGAAGATCTGCAACGAAGCGCTGAACAAGGCCGGCTTCCCGGACATCTTCTTCCTGTTCAACGATGCCGGCAGCGATCTCGCGCAGGCCTTCGTCGACGACAAGCGCATCGCGCTGGTCAGCTTCACCGGTTCGACCAAGGTCGGCCGCCACGTCGGTGAGCGCGTTGCCAAGCGCATGGGCCGCTCGCTGCTGGAACTGGGCGGCAACAACGCGATCATCGTCGACCCGACCGCCGACCTGAAGATGGCGATTCCGGCGATCGTGTTCGGCGCTGTCGGCACCGCCGGCCAGCGCTGCACGACGACGCGCCGCCTGTTCGTGCACGAGTCGATCTTTGATGACGTGCTGGGCAAGCTGAAGACCGCCTACGGCCAGGTCGAGAAGAAGATCGGCGATCCGACCGACGCCGCCAACCTGATGGGCCCGCTCAACAGCCGCGACGGCGTGCAGGCATACCTCGCCGCGATCGAAAAGGCCAAGGCCAGCGGCGGCACGATCGAGAGCGGCGGTCGCGCACTGGATGATCGCAAGGGTAACTTCGTGCTGCCCGCCCTTGTCAGTGGCCTGACCAACGATGCCGAGGTCGTGCAGACCGAGACCTTCGCCCCGATCCTCTACGTCATGAAGTACCGCGATCTGGAAGAAGCGATCGACCTGCAGAACGACGTGCCGCAGGGCCTGTCGTCGTCGCTGTTCACGACCGATCTGCGCGCGTCCGAGCAGTTCCTCTCGGCCTGGGGTTCGGATTGCGGCATCGCCAACGTCAACATCGGCACCAGCGGCGCGGAAATCGGCGGTGCGTTCGGCGGCGAGAAGGAAACCGGCGGTGGCCGTGAATCGGGTTCGGATGCGTGGCGCGCCTACATGCGCCGCCAGACCAATACGATCAACTACTCCGATGCCATGCCGCTGGCGCAGGGCATCAAGTTCGACCTTTAAACCCGGCACCGGCGACGCGTGGCAATCGCCGCGCGTCGCCCTCGGCCAGCAGCAGGCCGCATCTTCTGGAATAATCGACGCTCCCCTCGTCGACCGCAGGTCGTCCCGCATGGCCCTGTCGCCCTGCCCGTGTGCGCTGTCCGCCGCCGACCGGTGGACGGGCCGCATCGGGGACCGCATCCGTTCCGCCGCGCCGTCTCCTCCGCTTCCGTCGAATCCCGTCTGCCCATGAGTACGCCTCCACGCCAGACCAGCGTGCTCGCGGTCGTCAGTCTGATCGCCGGGCTGCTCGGCTGGAGCCTGCTGCCCGTGCTGGGCAGCATCGTGGCGATCGTCACCGGGCACCTGGCCCGCAGCGAGATCCAGCGCGCACCGGATCGCCTGGAGGGCGACGGTCTCGCGATCGCCGGCCTGGTGCTGGGCTATGTCGCCGTCGCGCTCGCGGTCGTCACCGTCGCCATCGCGTTCCTGTTCTTCGGCGGCCTGTTCGCCATGATCGCGTTGGTCTTCCGGCTCGATCCCGAGCGTGCGCACGGCGTCACGCTGGCGACGCTGGACCTGCTGCATCGCGCCGGCCTGATGTCGACGCTCGCGCACCGGCCCACGCCGCTGCCGACCGAGGCCTTCGGCCTGCGCTTTCCCAATCCGGTGGGGCTCGCCGCCGGGCTCGACAAGAACGGCGCGCACATCGATGCGCTGTTCGCGCTCGGCTTCGGCTTCGTCGAGATCGGCACGGTCACGCCGAAGCCGCAGGCCGGCAATCCGAAACCGCGGATGTTCCGGCTGCCGCGCCACCGCGCGCTGATCAACCGGCTGGGCTTCAACAACGCGGGCGTCGATGCGCTGGTCGCCAACGTCGGTCGCGCCCGGCGCGACGGCGTGCTCGGCATCAACATCGGCAAGAACAAGGACACGCCGAACGAGGACGCGGCGGACGACTACCTGTTCTGCCTGGAGCGGGTGTATCCGCTGGCCGACTACATCACCGTCAACATTTCCTCGCCGAACACGGCCGGCCTGCGCGAGCTGCAGGAAGAACAGTCGCTGCGGCGCCTGATCGGCACGCTGCGCGAGGCCCAGGAGCGGTTGGCCGCCCAACACGGCAAGCGCGTGCCGGTGCTGGTCAAGGTGGCGCCCGATCTCAGCGACGACGACATCGAGGCCGCCGCGCGCGTGCTGTCGGACCTGCGGGTCGACGGCGTCATCGCGACGAACACGACGGTCTCGCGCATCAGCGTGCAGGGCGACCGCCGCGCGGACGAAGCCGGCGGCCTGTCCGGCGAGCCGCTGATGAACAAGGCGACGACGGTGCTGCGGATGATGCGCACCCGGCTCGACGACGACATCCCGCTGATCGGCGTCGGCGGCGTGCTGTCGGGCGCCGATGCGGTCAAGAAGGTCGCCGCGGGCGCGAGTCTGGTGCAGCTGTATTCCGGCCTGGTCTACCGCGGCCCCCCGCTGATCGGCGAATGCGTCGAGGCGATCCGCCGGCGCAAGGAAGCCCCCAGCCGCGGCAACGTGCCGGCGACCTGATCCGACGACGATGCCGTTTCCCTGCCGCGTCACCGACCGGGCCGATCTGCGCGCCCGCAACACCTTCGGCGTCCACGCCACCGCGCGTCGCCTGCTCGAGGTCGATTCGGTCGCGTCGCTGCCGGCCGTGCTCGATGCCCTGCCTGCCGATGCGACACCGCTCGTGCTCGGCGGCGGCAGCAACCTGCTGTTCGCCGACGATCCGCCAGGCGACGTGCTGGCCCTCGTCGACACGACGATCGACCTGCTCGGCGACCACGGCGCGAGCACCCATGTCCGCGCCGCGGCCGGTGCCGGCTGGCACGACGTGGTGCTGTACACGCTCGGCCACGGCCTCGGCGGACTCGAGAATCTCGCGCTGATTCCGGGCACGACCGGCGCCGCGCCGATCCAGAACATCGGCGCCTATGGCGTCGAGGTCGGCGAACGCATCGCCGCCGTCGACGCGATCGATCGCGCGCATGGCGTCTCCGTGCGCCTCGATGCCGCCGCCTGCCGCTTCGGCTATCGCGACAGCGTCTTCAAGCAGACGCCCGACCGGTATCTGGTGACGGCCGTGGAATTCGCCCTGTCGCGCGACGCCGCGCCGGTGCTCGACTACGCCGGGCTGCGCGATGCGCTGCTCGCGCGTGGCCGCACCGAACCGACACCGCGCGACGTCGCCGATGCGGTCATCGCCATCCGGCGCAGCAAGCTGCCCGACCCCGCGGTCATCGGCAACGCCGGCAGCTTCTTCAAGAATCCGATCGTGCCGCAGGCCGTCGCCGACGCCCTGCACGCGGCTTCCCCCACCCTGCCCGTGTTCGACGCCGGCCCCGGCCTGCGCAAACTGTCGGCCGCATGGCTGATCGACCAGTGCGGCTGGAAGGGCCATCGCGACGGCGACGCCGGCGTGTCGGCCGGCCATGCGCTGGTGCTGGTCAACCACGGACGGGCCAGCGGCGCCGACCTGCTGGCGCTGGCCCGTCGCATCGCGGCATCGGTGCAGGCGCGCTTCGGCGTGATGCTGGAGCCCGAACCGAGGATCGTCGGGGCGGCGTGGTGAACGCGCGCGCCCTGCTCCGCTGGCGACCCGCGACCGTGCAGGGACAGGCCGCGCTGCTGATGCTCGGCAGCACGTCGGCGTTCGCGCTGATGGCCATCGCTATCCGCTACGCCTCGGCGACCATCCCGACCACCGAGGTCGCGTTCTTCCGCAACTTCTTCGGCCTGCTCGCGCTGCTGCCGATCCTGCTGCGGCACGGGACCGGCCTGCCGCGTACGCGCAATCTCGGCCGGTACGCGACCCGGACCGTGATCGGCCTCGGCTCGATGCTGTGCGCGTTCTGGGCGATCGGCCATCTGCCGCTGTCGCAGGCGATCTCGCTGTCGTATGCGGCGCCGCTGTTCGCGACGATCGCGGCGGTGATCTGGCTCGGCGAGATCGTGCGCCTCCGGCGCTGGATGGCGGTGTCCGCGGGCTTCCTCGGCGTGGTGGTGATCCTGCGGCCGGGCGTGGCGTTCACGGCGGCGATGCTGGTGCCCGTGTTCGGTGCGCTGCTCGCCGCCCTGGTCGCGATCCAGATGAAGCAGCTCTCCCGGCTGGATCCACCCGACACGATCGTGTTCTACACGTATCTGTTGTGGGTGCCGCTGTCGCTGGTGCCGGCGCTGTTCCAGTGGGTCTGGCCAGACCCGGTCGTGTGGCTGTGGCTGATCGCGACCGGCGTGCTCGGCACGCTGGGCCAGTGGCTGTGGACGCGGGCGCTGCGCCTGGGCGAAGTGTCGGCGCTGCAGCCGATCAGCTTCGTGCAGCTGCCGATCGTCGTGCTGTTCGGCTGGCTGCTGTTCGGCGAGGTCATCGACATGTGGACCGCGATCGGCGCCGCGATCGTGTTCGGCGCCAACGGTTACATCGCGCACCGCGAAGCGGTGCTGTCGCGCCGGGCCGCGACGCAACGGCCGGCCGAAGCGGCGAAGCCGAGCGAATAGCCGCGCCTGCAGGGTCGGGCTGGCGCGACGGGCTTGACCGGCGACGCCTCTTCACCCGCCCGCACGCGCCTACGGGTCGTGCCTCAGACGTCGTCCTTCGCGACCTCGCGCAGCTTGCCCTGGTGCAGCTCCATGACCCGGTCGAGCTTGCGCGCCAGCCGGCGGTCGTGGGTCACCAGCACCAGGCTCGTGCGCTGGGCGTGGTTGAGGTCGAGCATCAGGTCGAACACGGTCGCCGCCGTGCGTTCGTCGAGATTGCCGGTCGGCTCGTCGCCGAGCACGCAGGCCGGCTTGTTGACCAGCGCCCGCGCGACCGCGGCGCGCTGCCGCTCGCCGCCCGACAGCTCGCCCGGCTTGTGGCCGAGGCGATGGCCCAGGCCGACCGCTTCCAGCAGCGCCCGCGCGCGCGCCGTCGCATCCGCATCGGACGCGCCGTTGAGCGCGGCCGGCAGCATGACGTTCTCCAGCGCGGTGAACTCGGGCAGCAGATGATGGAACTGGTAGACGAAGCCCAGCGAGCGGTTGCGCAGCGTGCCGCGCGCCGCGTTCGACAGCGCGCTCATCTTCTGGCCCGAGACGAAGACTTCGCCCGAGGTCGGCGTGTCCAGCCCACCGAGCAGGTGCAGCAGCGTGCTCTTGCCGGCGCCGGACGCACCGAGGATCGCGACGGTCTCGCCGGCGCGGACGGCGAAGTCCAGCCCGTCGAACACCGGCGTGTGCAGCGTGCCTTCGGCGTAGGTCTTGCCCAGGCCTTCGGCGGCCAGCACGATCGAATCGGCATCGGGCAGCGCCGTTGCCGTCATGGCGTCATTCATAGCGCAGGGCCTCCGCCGGTGCGGTGCGCGCGGCGCGCCACGCGGGATAGATCGTCGCGAGGAAGGCCATCACCAGCGCGACGCTGGCGATCATCACCACGTCGCTGACCTGCAGGTCGATCGGCAGGCCGGTCACGTAGTAGACGTCTTCGGGCATCAGCACGACGCCGAACAGGCGCTCGATCGCGCCGAGAATGTGGGCCAGGTTGAAGGTCAGCAGCAGGCCGCCGGTGATGCCGAGAAGCGTGCCGATGACGCCGATCATCGTGCCCTGCACCATGAACACCTGCATGACCCCGCCGGGCGTCAGCCCCAGCGTGCGCAGGATCGCGATATCGGCCTGCTTGTCGGTCACCAGGCTGACCTGCGAGGCGACGAGGTTGAACGAGCCCATGACGATGATCAGCGACAGCAGGATGCCGATCATCGTCTTCTCGAGCTTCAGCGCGCGGAACATGTTGGCGTTCTCGCGGCTCCAGTCGCTGACCAGGTAACTGCCGCCCAGCGACACCGCGAGATCGCGTGCGACGTCCCAGGCCCGATCCATGTCGTGCAGCTTCAGGCGCACGCCGGTGACGCCCTCGCCGACCCGCAACAGGCGTTGCGCGTCGCTGAGGTTGACGACCGCCAGCCGCCGGTCGAAATCCTGGTAACCGGCCTCGAAGATGCCGCTGACGGTGAAGCGCTTGAGCTGCGGCACCGCGCCCATCGGCGTGACCTGGAAATCGGTCGTGACGATGACGCTGTCGCCGACCCGCACGCCCAGCCACAGCGCCAGTTCCTTGCCGAGCACGATGTTGAAGCGCCCGGGCTGCAGGTCCGACAGCTCGCCCTGCACCATCGACGTGCCGAGGTCGGACACGCTGCCTTCGTCGTCCGGCGATACCGCGCGGATGGCCGCGGGTTCGTTGCGCGCACCGCGCAGCAGCGCCTGGGTGTCGATGTACGGCGCGGCGCCGGCGATGCGGGGATCCTCGCGCGCGATGTCGACCGCGCGCGCCCAGTTCTGCATCGTGTCGCCGTCGCCGCTGATCGTCGCGTGCGCGACCATGCCCAGCATGCGGTCGCGGATTTCCTTCTGGAACCCGCTCATCACCGCCAGCGTGGTGATCAGCACGGTCACGCCGATCGCGATGCCGAGGATCGACGCCAGCGAGATGAAGGAGATGAAGCCGTTGCGCCGCTTGGCGCGCAGGTAACGCAGGCCGATGGCCGCGGGAATGGGTCTGAGCATGGGATGGGTGTGCGCTGGCGGCGCGTCGGAACACGCCTGCCGTCGGCCCCCGGTGCTGCGGTCCGGGCCTGCCGGACCGGGCGCGCCGGCGGTCGTGATACCGCGCCACGAAAGCCCCGGAGGGCGGAAGCTGAGGGACCGCTATGGTGCCATCGTTCCCAATCGCGGTGGGTTTGCGAATCCGGACGCGGCCAGTCGCAGTTCACGTCGTTTTGCAGGTGGCAGGGTGTCCGGCCACCACAGCAAGCGCTTCCGGCGCCCGTCGGTCGCACGCCAGTTCAGCGAGGCGATCGGACCGCGCCAGCGCACACGCGGATCGTCGAGCGTGTCGCCGTCGAGCAGGATGCACGGCGCTTCGGCATCGACCACCACGTCGCGACACGGGCGTCCCGCCTCGCAAGCCCGTTGTCTCAGTCCACCGATGACGACCAGCGCCACGACCGGCCACGCGAGCACACGCGGCAGTTCGGAGGCGAGCAGCGACAACGCCGCAGCGAAGGTCAGGAACAACAGGGCCGCGCCGAGCAGGCGCGACGGTCGCCACTCAAGGCGGCAGCGAGCGGATGTACTGGACGAGCGCGTCGAGGTCGTCATCTGCGGGACGTTCGTGGCCGAGGAACCAGAGCCACAACTTATCGTCCTCGCAATCGAGCAGCCGTCGGAAAGTGCCGCGCTCGTCTTCGGGCGCCGTCGCCCAGCGCCGGTCCAGCCAGCGCTCGAACAACTGGTCGAGTTCGCGCATGCCGCGACGGCTGCGCCAGCGCAGCCGCCGGTACTCGGCGTCGTCCCCGCTCATGCGCGCGGGCGTCCGTCAGCCCTGGCGGGCCAGCATCAGCTGCTTGATCTCGCCGATCGCCTTCGCCGGATTGAGGCCCTTGGGGCAGGTCCGCGCGCAGTTCATGATCGTGTGGCAACGGTAGAGCTTGAACGGGTCTTCGAGATCGTCCAGGCGCTTGCCGGTGTCCTCGTCACGGCTGTCGATGATCCAGCGGTAGGCCTGCAGCAGCACGGCCGGACCGAGGTAACGATCGCCGTTCCACCAGTAGCTCGGGCAGCTGGTGGTGCAGCAGGCGCACAGGATGCATTCGTACAGGCCGTCGAGCTTGGCGCGGTCTTCCTTCGACTGCAGGCGCTCGCGGTCCGGCGGCGCCGGCGTCTGCGTCCGCAGCCACGGCTGGATCGAGGCGTACTGCGCGTAGAAATGGGTCAGGTCCGGGACCAGATCCTTGACGACTTCCATGTGCGGCAGCGGATAGATCGGCACTTCGGCCTTGGTGCAGTCCTCGATCGCGCGGGTGCAGGCCAGGGTGTTGGTGCCGTCGATGTTCATCGCACACGAACCGCAGATGCCCTCGCGGCACGACCGGCGGAAGGTCAGCGTCGGATCGATCTCGTTCTTGATCTTGATCAGCGCGTCGAGAACCATCGGGCCGCACTTGTCGAGATCGAGCTCGTAGGTGTCGGTCGACGGGTTACGGCCATCGTCGGGATTCCAGCGGTACACCTTGAAGGTGCGGGTGCGCTTGGCGCCCTGCACTGCCGGGAAATGCCGGCCCTGCTGCACCTTGGAATTCTTCGGGAGCGAAAATTCTGCCATCTGGGGTCTCCCGGCTCAGTAAACGCGTGCTTTCGGCGGCACGACTTCGACTTCATCGTCGAGCGTGTACATGTGCACCGGGCGGTAGTCGATCTTCGTCGTGCCGGCATCGTCGGCCCAGCACAGCGTGTGCTTGTGCCAGTTGTCGTCGTCGCGATCCGGGAAGTCCTCGTGCGCATGCGCGCCGCGGGATTCCTTGCGGTTCTCGGCCGACACGATGGTCACGAGCGCCTGGCCCAGGAGGTTCTGCAGTTCCATCGTCTCGATCAGATCGGAGTTCCAGACCATCGAACGGTCGCTGACCTTGACGTCGGCGAACGAGGCGTGGATCTCGCGGATCTTGTCGACGCCCTCGGCCAGCGTCTTGCTGGTACGGAACACGGCGGCGTCGTTCTGCATCGTGCGCTGCATGTTGTCGCGGATCACCGAGGTCGGCGTGCCGCCGGTCGCGTGGCGCAGCTTGTCGAGGTTGGCCAGCGACTTGTCGCAGGCGTCGGCCGGCAGCGGCTTGTGGCGCGCATTCGGGGTGATCGTCTCGGCGCAGCGGTTCGCGACCGCGCGGCCGAACACGACCAGGTCCAGCAGCGAGTTCGAGCCCAGGCGGTTGGCGCCGTGCACCGACACGCAGGCGGCCTCGCCGATCGCGTACAGGCCCGGGACCACCGCATCCGGATTGCCGTCCTTCAACTGCACGACTTCGCCGTGGTAGTTGGTCGGAATGCCACCCATGTTGTAGTGAACGGTCGGAATCACCGGAATCGGCTGCTTCTCGACGTCGACACCGGCGAAGATCCGCGCGCTCTCGGCGATGCCGGGCAGCTTCTCGTGGATTTCCTTCGGGTCGAGATGGGTCAGGTCCAGATGGATGTGGTCCTTGTGCTCGCCGACGCCGCGGCCTTCGCGGATCTCCATCGTCATCGAGCGCGACACGACGTCACGCGAGGCGAGGTCCTTGGCGTTGGGCGCGTAGCGCTCCATGAAACGCTCGCCGTCGGCGTTGCGCAGGATGCCGCCTTCGCCGCGCACGCCCTCGGTGATCAGGCAGCCGGCGCCGTAGATGCCGGTCGGATGGAACTGCACGAATTCCATGTCCTGCAGGCCGAGGCCGGCGCGCAGCGCCATGCCGCCGCCGTCGCCGGTGCAGGTATGCGCCGACGTCGCCGAGAAGTAGGCGCGTCCGTAGCCACCGGTCGCCAGCACCACGCCCTGGGCGCGGAACAGGTGCAGCGAGCCCTCGGCCATGTCGAGTGCGAGCACGCCGCGGCAGGCGCCGTCCTCGTCCATGATCAGGTCGAGCGCGAAGTACTCGATGAAGAAGCGCGCGTCGTGCGCCAGCGACTGCTGGTAAAGGGTGTGCAGGATCGCGTGGCCGGTGCGGTCGGCCGCGGCGCAGGTGCGCTGGGCGATGCCCTTGCCGTAATGCGTCGTCATGCCGCCGAACGGGCGCTGGTAGATCTTGCCTTCCTCGGTGCGCGAGAACGGCACGCCCTGGTGCTCGAGCTCGATGATCGCGGGGATCGCCTCGCGGCACATGTACTGGATGGCGTCCTGGTCGCCCAGCCAGTCCGAGCCCTTGATCGTGTCGTAGAAGTGGAAGCGCCAGTCGTCCTCGCCCATGTTGCCGAGCGCGGCGGAGATGCCGCCCTGCGCCGCCACGGTGTGCGAGCGCGTCGGGAAGACCTTCGTCAGGCACGCCGTCTGGAGGCCCTTGTGGGCAAGGCCGAAGGTCGCGCGCAAGCCGGCGCCACCGGCGCCGACGACGATCATGTCGTACTTGTGTTCGGTGATCTTGTAAGCGTTGGTCATGTGGTTCTCAGCCCAGCAGTGCGATGCGCGCGATCGCATACAGCGATGCAAGCGCGCCGATCGCACAGGCGAATGTGACGAGGAGCTGCAGCGTGATCTCGAGGCCGCGCTCGTGGATGTAATCCTCGATCACCACCTGCAGGCCCAGCTTGGCGTGCCAGAACATCGCGATCGCGAACAGCGCGAACGCGATCGCGTTGAACGGACGGGCGAGGACGAGCTGCACGGTCGCCAGATCGGCGCCGGCCAGCGACACCAGCGTGCCAATGAACCAGGCCACCAGTGGCACCAGGGCGACGGCGGTGACCCGCTGCCACCAGAAATGTCCCGTGCCGGTCTTGCCCGAACCCAGACCGCGGGCGCGGCCGACGGGCGTGCGGAAATCGCGCGGACGCGCCGGCTCGACCGGCGTCTTGGACTCGCTCATGCGCCACCCCGCAATGCAATGAACCAGATCGCCGCGGTCAGCACGACCGACAGCGCGATCACGACGTAGCCGGAGCGGTAGACCTCCGGGATCTCGAAGCCCATGCCCGCATCCCACATCAGGTGGCGGATGCCGTTGAGCAGGTGGTAGACCAGCGCATAGGAGAACGCGGCCAGCACCAGCATGCCGAGCGGCGAGGTCAGCACCGCGGACGCGGAGACGTAGGCGTCGCCGCCTGCCGCGACCGCCAGCAGCCACCATGCGAGCCCGAAGGCGCCGACGGAGGCGACGATGCCGGTCACCCGGTGCATCAGGGACATCACCGATGTGATCTGCAGGCGATACAGCGTGCCCAGCATGAACGGTGACAACGGGCGGTTACGGTTAGCCATCGCTGTGCTGCTCTCCTCGCTGGCGGCATCACGCCGCGTGGCTGGAAGGGGCCGATCGCGGTGCGCGACGCGACCGTGAAATCAAAAATCGATACAACGACCGTTCTTTTCCCAGTCGCCATAACGCGTGGGATCGAGACCGTCGCGGCCACCGACCTCGGCGTCGGAGGCCGGCGTCGTCGCCGGCGTCTCCGCCGGTTCCGGGCTCGGCATCGCGGCGTCGTCGCCTATGATGTCGGGGTTGATCATCCGTTCAAGTTTAAGTCCCGCACCCATGTCCGACAAGCTGGAATTCCGCAGCGACGCGTGTTTCGCGTTGCCAGACCTGCATTACGTGCGTATCGAGGGCGCGGATGCGAGCGCATTCGTGCAGGCGCAGGTCACCAGCGATGTCGCCGCGCTGCCCGACGGCCACTGGCACTGGAGCGCATGGCTGACACCGAAAGGCCGTGTGATCGCGATCTTCGCGCTGCTGCGGGTCAGCGCGACCCGTCTCGACCTGGTGCTGCTGGACGTCGAACCCGCCGCATTCGTCGCACAGCTGCAACGCTACGTCTTCCGCAGCAAGGTGACGTTGACACGGCCCGGCATGCGGCTCGTCGGCGCCCTGCAGGCGCCGGAGAGCGCAGTCGGGAGCCGGTGGGCGGCAATCGGCGACGCGATCGAACTGGATGTCGGCACGGCTTCGATACCGCGGACCTTGCGCATCGCCCCCGGCGCAGACCACGCGCGTGACGATCCCGAGGCCCTCGCCCGCTGGCGGCGGACCGACCTCGCACTCGGCCTCCCGCGGCTCGCCGAAGAGCAGCAGTCCCAATGGACGCCGCAGCAGCTGTCGCTCGACCGGCTGCGCGCCTACAGCGTCAGCAAGGGGTGCTATCCCGGCCAGGAAATCGTCGCGCGTACCCATTTTCTCGGGCAGGCCAAACGTGGGCTGCAGGTCCTGCAGGCGTCGGACGCCGTCGATCCCGAGCTGGATGACGTGCTCGCCGCCGATACGGTGATCGGCAAGCGCATCGCCAGCGCAGGCGATCTGCACCTGGCCGTGATGCCGCCCGATGCCGCGTCGCACTCCCCGCTCACGACAGGTGGCCGGACGGTGCAGCCCATTCCGATGCGCGACGGCCTGGCCCGCTGACCGCAGCGCGCCGGCCCACTCGGGCGACCCGTTCCGCGTCGATTCGCGCTGCTATGCTCGGGGCTCGACAGCGCGCGCATGCGTGTCAGGGGATGTCGACGCGGGCACCAGGATGCCTGTGTTCCTGGGGGTTCAACCGACGTTGAAAGGGACATCATGAAGAAGACCGCACCTGCCGCGCTCGCCGCGGCATTGGCCTCCGGCCTGTTGCTCGCCGCCTGCACCACCACTGCACCGCCTCCGGCCCCGGAGCCGCCGCCACCGGCGCCACCGAGCGCGTTCGTCGAGAAGCTCGGCGCCGACGGCCTGTTCGCCTTCGGCAAGGCCAGCGTGCGCGATATCGGCCCTGAAGGCCGCGCCGAACTCGATGCGCTGGCCGCGCGCCTGACGGGCAACCGCCCGCTGGAGATCGTCCACGTCATCGGCCACAGCGACCGGATCGGCACCGCGCAGGCCAACCTGCGGCTGTCCAACCGGCGCGCCGACGCGGTGCGGGACTACCTCGTCGAGCAGGGCGTGCCGGCGGACCGGATCACCGCCGTTGGTCGCGGCGATGTCGAGCCGGTCATCGAATGCACCAGTGAACGTGGCGAGGCCCTGGTCGCCTGCCTGGCGCCGAACCGCAGGGTCGAGGTGCGGGTCCGGTTCGCGGACTGAGGTCATCGCTGCCGTGCGTGACGACGAAGCGCGGTTCCGGCCGCGCTTCGTCTTTTGCAACGGCACTCAGGCCAAGGCCATCGCCGCGGCAACGATGTCCGCCTCCGACGGAATCACCAGGAACGCCGCGCCCGCCAGTGGCGTGAACGTGTCGGCCCCAACGACCCGCCGCATCGGCTTCTCGCCGAGTCCGGCCTCGGCGATCGCGGTGATGACGCCCTCCCCGACCCCGGCGCTGCGACGCCCCTCGTCGACGACGAGAATCCGCGCACACTCGGCGGCATGCCGGGCGATCGCTGCCTCGTTCAAGGGCAGCAGCCAGCGCAGGTCGACGACCCGCAGCCGCCAGCCGCGTGCCGCCTCGATCGCCCGCGCCGCGCGCAGGCTCATCGGCACGCCGTTGCCGAAGGTGAACACCACGCAATCCGTGGCCTCCGGCGCGTAGACCCGCGCCTCGCCGAATACGAGCGCGCGGTCGGGCGGCGGATACGTGGTCAGCCAGCCGCCGTCGCCGGGCGCGTGGAGATCCTTGGTCATGTACAGCGCGATCGGTTCGAGCAGCGCGCAGACGCGGCCGTCGATCTTCGCCAGTGCGGCCAGGGTGCGCAGCATCATCGCCGCGTCGTCGCCGCGGCTGGGACAGCCGACGACCAGCCCGGGGATGTCGCGCAGCGCGGTGATCGAATTGTCGTTGTGGAAATGCCCACCGAAGCCACGCTGGTATCCGAGCGACGCGATCCGCAGCACCATCGGATTGCGGTACTGGCCGTTGCTGAAGAACTGCAGGCTCGCCGCTTCGCCGCGGATCTGGTCGCCGGCATTGTGGAAATACGCCAGGTACTGGATTTCTGGCAGCGGCAGCATCCCCATGTTCGCGTAGCCCTGGGCCAGGCCGAGAATCACCGTCTCGTCGAGCAGAGTATTGAACACGCGGCGTGCGCCGAAGGCTTTCTGCAGGCCCTTGGTCACCGTGTAGACGCCGCCCTTGCGCGCGACGTCCTCGCCGAACAGCACCGTTTCGGGATACTTCGCGAACAGGTCGTGCAGCGCCTGGTTGAGCTGGATCGCCAGATGCCGCGGCGGCTGGGCCTCGGGCAGTCGGTCCTCCCCGCCGAACACGGCCGCGCGCGCGGGCGCATGGTCGACGCGCGTCGCCTCGGCCTGCACCTTCGCCGGCGAATACGGCGCGAGCGGTGCGATCACCTCCGCCAGCGTCGTCAGCCTGGGCCGCCGGTCGGCGGCCTCGGCCGCGGCGAAACAGGCGGCACGCGTCGATTCGTAGAGCGCCAGCACCTCGTCCTTCGACAGCAGTCCCGACTCCAGCGCGATGGCCGCCGAACGCAACAGCGGATCGCTGGCCTCGACCGCGCACAGTTCCTCGAGCGGCCGCCATTCGATCTCGAAGTCGGTACCGGCATGCCCCATGAGCCGGGTCGTGCGCAGGTGCAGAAAGGTCGGACGTCGGGTCCTGCGGCAGTGCGCCACCGCACGCTGCACGTCGGCGTAGCCGCCGGCGAGATCGAGGCCGTCGGCGGCGATGTAGTCGAGGTCCGGGCGGTGCGCGAAATTGCGCGCGATCCAGCCGTCTGGCGTCTTGACCGAGATGCCGATGCCATTGTCCTCGCAGACGAACAGCACCGGCGCCGGCAGCTTCTGGTAGGCCGTCAACCCCGCCGCGTTGAAGGCGGTCTGCGCGGTCGCGTGGTTGCTCGACGCATCGCCGAACGAGCAGATCACGATGCTGTCGTCGGGCACCGGCAGCGCATGGCCGATGCGGCGCCCCTGCTCGATCGCGATCGCCGTGCCGAAGGCTTTCGGCAGATGCGAGGCGATCGTCGAGGTCTGCGGCAGCACCCAGAGCGGCTTGCTGCCCCAGACCTTGTGGCGGCCGCCGCTGGCGGGATCGTCGCGGCTGGCAGCGAACGACAGCGCCGAGTCCATCACCGGATCCAGGCCCGGCAGCTTGCGGAACCGCTCGGCCATGAAGGCGCCGCTGCGGTAATGCAGGAATGCGGGATCGGTGTGGCGGGTCGCGCGCGCGACCATCGCGTTGCCTTCGTGGCCGCTGGAGCCGATCGTGTAGAAGACCTTGTTCTGGACCCGCAGCACCCGCGCCATCAGGTCGAGGTGGCGGCTGACGATCTGTGATTCGAACAACGCCCGGAAGCCGCGTGCATCGAGCGCGCTGCCCTCGAGCACCGGCGCGTCGTCGCCAGGCGCAGGACGCCGCGTGCCGTCCCAGCCCTGCACGAATTCCTGGAAGTTGACGTCGCAGATCTCGGCGCGATTGAGGCCGCGCATGCGCGCCGGGATCGGATCGGGGACACGCTGGAAGGTCATCGGCTCGTCCGGTGTGGGATCGATGTCAGTCGGCCTGCGCGAAGCGCGCGGCGATGTCGGAAGGCGGCGCCGGCATCGGCACATAGCCGGGCGTCGCGGCCACGCGCGCCAGCCAGTCGCGCACCGCGGGATACGGCGTGAGATCGAAACCGCCGTCAGCGGCGACCGCGGTGTAGGCGGCGAGGGCGATATCGGCGATTCCGTAGGCCGGGCCGGTGAACCAGGCCTGCGACTGCAGATGCCGCGCCATGACCCGCAGGGCCTCGTGCCCGCGCGCGTGCAGCGCCGGCAGTTCGGCGCGGCGTGGGGACGCGTGCGACGTCCAGCCGCGGATGAAGCGGGCGACCGCGATGCAGGGCTCGTGGCTGTACTGCTCGAAGAACATCCAGGACAGGGCCTGCGCGCGTGGCCAGGGCGCCTGCGGCATGAGGCCCGACGATGGCGCGTTGTCGGCGAGCCAGACCAGCATCGCGTTGGATTCGACCAGCACGTCGCCATCCTCGCGGACCAGCACCGGCACCCTGCCGTTGGGATTCAACGCGAGGAATGCCGGCGTCCGGGTCGCGCCGCCGGGACTGTCGACCTCGATCCAGCGACAGTCCTGCCCCAGCTGCGCGAGCAGCAGGCGGACCTTGTGGCAGTTGCCCGACCACGAATTGCCGTAGAGCGTGATCACGGCGCGTGCGTCCGGCCCGTCTTCGTCATGCGCGCGGCCGCGCGGCACGCGTCGCGCACCCCGACGACGCGAGAGCGGCACGGCGGGCCGATGTCGCCGTCGCCCGGCAGGCGATGCGCCCTCGCCCACCGCCCGGCCCGCATCAGGCGGCGGTCTCGACGGCCCGGCGCGCGCGCCACTGCGCCGCGCTCTGGCGCCAGACGTCGACGCGTGCCTCCTCGGACGGCGGTGGCAGCACGCCCGGCCCGCTGTTCTCCGCGCCCAGTCGCCGTGCCAGCTGTTGCGAGGCATGGTTGTCGGGATCGATGCAATGGATGATCTCGTCCCAGCCCAGCGTGTCCACCGCCCAGTCCGTCGCAGCGGTCGCGGCTTCGCGCGCGAAACCCTTGCCCCAGGCATCCGGGTGGAACACGAATCCCACCTCGGTGCCCGGCCAGCCCTCGGGCTGCCATGGGCCGGTCTGGCCCAGCCAGCGGCCGGTCGCGGTCTCGATCACCGAGAACATCGCGAAGCCCTGCACGACCCACGCGCCGGGCATCTGCAGGAAGCGACGCCACGCCGCGCCGCGCGGCAGATGACCGCCGATGTAGCGCGCCGCGTCGGGATCGCCGATGACCTCGGCGTAGCGTTCGAAATCCTCGATCCGCGGCACCCGCAACGTCAGCCGCGCGGTGTGCAGCACCGGTCCCCTTTCCACGTCCTGCGACATGCCAGATCCTCCGGAAAACGCCGGGCCGGCGCCGTTGCCGGCCCCGGTCCACTCAGAACGCGTTGATGCCCGTCAGCTCGCGGCCGACCACCAGCTGGTGCACGGTTTCCGTGCCTTCGTAGGTGATCACCGATTCCAGATTGAGCGCGTGGCGGATCGGGCAGTGCTCGGTCGTGATGCCGGCGCCGCCGAGCAGGTCGCGCGCCTCGCGGGCGATGTCGATCGCCATGCGGCAGTTGTTCCACTTCGCCAGACTGACCTGCGTGGGCTGCATGGTGCCGGCGTCCTTCAGGCGGCCGAGTTGCAGCGACAGCAGCTGTGCACCGGTGATGCGACGCGCCCAGTCGGCCATCTTCAGCTGCGCGCTCTGCGTCGCGGCCACCGGCCGGTCGAACAGGATGCGTTCCTTCGAATAGCCGAGCGCTTCGTCCAGGCACGCGACCGCCGCGCCGATCGGCCCCCAGGTGATGCCGTAACGCGCCTGCGTGAGGCAACCAAGCGGGCCCTTGAGGCCTTTGACGTTCGGCAACCGGTTGGCCTCGGGCACGCGCACGTCATCGAAGTACAGGGCGCTGGTCACCGACGCGCGCAGGCTCATCTTGTGCTTGATCTCCTGCGCGCTGAAACCGGCGAACCCGCGTTCGACCAGGAAACCCTGGATCCCGTCGTCGGTCTGCGCCCAGACGATCGCGACATGCGCGAGGTTGCCGTTGGTGATCCACATCTTGGCGCCGTTGAGCACCCAGTCGTCGCCGTCGCGCCTGGCGTGCGTCTTCATGTTCGCCGGGTCCGAACCGCCGTGCGCCTCGGTCAGGCCGAAGCAGCCGATGACCGTGCCCGCGGCCATGTCGGGCAGCCAGCGACGCCGCTGGTCCTCGCTGCCGTAGGCGTAGATCGGATACATGCACAGCGACGACTGCACGCTGGCGAAACTGCGCAGGCCGGAATCGCCCCGCTCGAGTTCCTGGCAGATGAGCCCGTAGCTGACCGAGTTCAGACCCGCGCAGCCGTATTCCTCCGGCAGCGTCGCGCCGAGCAGTCCGAGACCCGCCATGTCCGGGATCAGTTCCGCCGGGAAGCGGGCCTGGTCGAAGCAGTCGCCGATGATCGGCAGCACGCGCTCGTCGGTGAACCGGGCGACGGCATCCTGCACCGCACGCTCTTCGTCGCTGAGCAGGGAACGGACGTCGTAGAGATCGTAGGGATGCAGGGCCATGGGACGCGATCCGGCGGAAAGATCGCATTGTAGCGAGCGGGCCCTCGCGCTGGCCCGCCGTCCTGCAACATGCGATGCGCGGCGGGACGCTGCGCCCCGCTGCCGCCGGTGCCGACCGACGAGCATCCGCCTGCGGCGCTCGAACGCGACTCGCGCCGTCACGGGCATCGGCACTGGATTCCGGAGGGTCGCGCGATCCACCGCATCCGCAAGCGCGCGTCCGCCTCGCGCGCAAAAAAAAGAGCCGGCGATTGCCGGCCCTCTTCAGGACACCGCCGCAGATCAACCGCGCTCGGCAGGGACCTCGAGCGCCGCGGTCATGATCTTGCCGTTGAGGACCGGCAGGCGCTCGCCCGGGTCTTCTTCCATGCGGATCGTGCGCTCGGCGCCGTCGTAGCGGTAGGTCACGTCGTAGCCGATGGTGCGCGCTTCGTCGCCCAGTTCGATGCGGTTTCCCGGCTTGCTGTCGGTGCGCATCGTGCCCGTGGTGCCATCCGGATTGCGGTAGGTCACGTTGTAGGCGACCACGCGCGACGCCTCGGACGGATCCTGCACGGTGCGGCACTGGCGGTCGCCGCGTTCGGTCACGCGACCACCGACGTGATTGCGATCGACACGATTGCCGATAAAGCCACCGGTCGCCGCGCCCGCGGCCGTCGCGACCTTGCGGCCGCTGCCGCTGCCGATCTGGTTGCCGACCAGGCCACCGATCAGCGCACCCGCGACCGTGCCGCCGACGTTGCCGTCACGCTCGGGCAGACGCTCCTGCACGACGACGTCTTCGCAGACCTCGCGCGGCGAGGTGCTGGTCATGGTTTCGCGCACGGGGTCCGTGCCGAGAACGGTCGCGTAGAGGGTTTCGTTCTCGGTGACCGGCTGCACGGCGACGACGTCCGCATAGTCGAGGGTGTCGTCGGCATCGGTCAGGAGCTCGCCGGTCTGCGCGTCGACCGCCGTCGCCACGGTGGGATCGGGCGACACCGCATCGCGGCTGTTGTGATAGGCGCCGACGGCGACGCCGCCGACCAGAAGCGATGCCAGTGCGATCGCGAGGGTATTGCCTTTCATCGACGTCTCCTTCGGCCTCGTCGGCCCGGTTGCAGTGCACGGGTCGCATTGCACCACCCGCAAGCTGAACAGGACCGCGATGTCGTCGGCCAGACTGACGGCTTGATAAACCGTGCTGCCGCAGCCACGTGCTAGCGTGCCGGCGTCCCGTTCGGCGGAGGAGTCCGATGCCCAGTCCCTTGACCGCCCCGCTGATCGCGTGGCTCAGCCGGCTCAGCTATCCACGCATGTTCATGGTGGTCGGCGCCCTGTTCTTCATCAATCTCTTCATTCCCGACCCGATCATCCTCATCGACGAGCTGCTGCTCGGCCTGGCGACGATCACGCTGGCGAAATGGAAACGCGGCAGGTCGGAGACCGATCCCAAATCGAAGGCGCCGCTCGACGGCGACGCGCGCCGCCGCTGAGCGGCGCCACCGCGATGCTGGTCGACAGCCACTGCCATCTCGATGTCGACGAGTTCGCCGCGGATCGCGCCGAGGTGCTGGCACGTGCACGAGCGGCGGGCGTCACCCATCAGGTGGTGCCGGCGATCCGGGCTCGAGACTGGACGACGCTGCGGGCGGTCTGCGCATCGGCGCCCGGCCTGCACGCCGCCTATGGCCTGCACCCGGTGTTTCTCGACGACCACACGCCCGGCGATCTGCAGACATTGCGCGAATGGCTGGCACGCGAAGCGCCGGTGGCGGTCGGCGAATGCGGACTCGATTACTACGTCGACGGCCTCGACCGGGACCGTCAGACCCACTATTTCGACGCGCAGCTCGCCCTGGCGCGCGACTTCGACCTGCCGGTGATCGTGCATGCGCGCCGCGCGGTCGATGCAGTGATCAGCGCGATCCGGCGGTATCCGGGGGTCCGCGGCGTGGTCCACAGTTTTCCCGGCAGCGAGCAGCAGGCGGCGCAACTGCACGCGCTCGGCTTTCTGGTCGGCATCGGCGGACCCGTGACCTATGCGCGCGCCCAGCGTCTGCGCCGCACCGTCACCGCGCTGCCCGACGACCAGCTGCTGCTGGAAACCGATGCGCCCGACCAGCCCGACGATGCGATCCGAGGGCAGCGCAACGAACCCGCGCGCCTGCGTCGGATCCTCGAAGTCGTGGCGGAGTTGCGCGGCGTCAGCACCGGATCACTGGCAGCGACGACGTCACGGAACGCCGCGCGTCTGTTCGGCTGGGCGGACGCGACTTAATCCCCCGCGGCGACATCGACCACTGCCGCGTCTGCGGCCAGCTCCCCCGGCTGCACCGCAACCGGCTTCAGCAGCAGCTCGATCGCCCGGCCAGCGGCCGCGAACGCAAAGGCGCCGGTGATGTGCGTGGCGGCGCCGAGTCCGCCGCCGCAATCGAGACCCAGCGCGGCATCGGCGCCGAGCTGCGGCCGCAGGCCACAGACGCTGCCGTCGGCCTGCGGATAGCGCACGTTCTCCAGCGAATAGATCGCCGAGACGCCGAAATAGCGCTTGGGGCTCTTGGGAAAGTTGAACTCCGCGCGCAGCTTCTTGCGGATCAGCGCCAGCATCGCGTCGTGCTCGGTGCGCGACAGGTCGCGGACCCGCACCAGGGTCGGATCGATGCGCCCGCCGGCCGCGCCGACGGTGATCACCGGCAGTTTGCGCCGCCGGCACCAGGCGATCAGCTCGACCTTGCTGCGGAAGCTGTCGCAGGCATCGACGACGAGATCGAACCCGCGATCGAGCACCGTGCCCAGGTTGGCCGGCGTGACGAACGCGGGCACCGCCTCCACCGCGACCTCGGGGTTGATGGCCAGGCAACGCTCGGCCATCGCCTCGGCCTTGTTGCGCCCGTACTGGCCTGCGAGTGCGGGCAGCTGGCGATTCGTGTTCGACACGCAGAGGTCGTCGGCATCGATCAGGGTCAGCCGGCCCACACCCGTGCGCACCAGCGCCTCGACCACCCAGGAGCCGACGCCCCCCATGCCGATCACGGCGACGTGGCAACGCTGCAGGTGCGCGACGCTGCCCTGCCCGTACAGGCGGTCGATCCCGGCGAACCGGGCGCGCGCGTTGTCGGATAATGGAGTCTGGTGCATCGCGTCATTCTACCGGCCGCCGGCCCGGTGCCGGACTGCGTGCTACCGTCCGCGGCGACCGCATGCCAGCCCTGGAGCCCGCGATGTCCGATCTGTCCCCGCCTGCCCGCGCCCCGTCGACGCCGCCCTCCGCGGCCGCCCGCTACTTCGTGGTCTTCGTCGTCGGCCTGGTTGTTGGCGTCGTGGCGGTCGTGATGCTGCTGCGCGTCATCGACAGCCGCAGGACCTGGGAAGACCGGTATCCCGGCGCGGTGATGCAGCTCTACCAGGCGCAGATGGCGCAGCTGTCGGGCAACGTCGACGCCAACCGCTGCGCGCCGACGGACAACCTGGTGCACCTGCAGGCCATGCGGGCACTGGGCAACGATCTCGATCCCGCCTTTCCCGATCTGCGCGCCCACCGCGGCTTCGTCGCACATGGCGCGCACCTGCGCCGCACGCTGGACGCCGCGCTCGCGGCGCCGCCGTCGGACTGCGGCAGTCTCGGCGCGACGGTCCAGCAGATCGGCGAGACCTGCAGCGCCTGCCATCAGGATTTCCGCGGCTGAGGATTCCCCCCGGTGACGGGGCGGGCGTCTGAATCAGGACTGCATGCCAGGCATCTCGACGCGTGCCCCGGCGGCGAATTGCCTTCGCATTCACGTGCCGCCGCCTAGCTTGGGCGCGTCGGGCATCCCTGCCCGCGTCAACCACAGTCTCGTGACACGGGAGGATCGCCTCATGAACAACCGACTGATCGGAACCGCCGTACTCGCCGCCTCGATCGCATTGGCCGGCTGCGCCACGTCGCCGTCGGGCGGCTACGGCAACAGTGGCTATGGAAGCGGCTACGGCAACAACAACCGTCCGGCCAACTGCTACGACTGCGGCACCGTGACCCGGATCGAAAGCGTCGGCGGCAACAACAGCCCGAACATTGCCGGCCCGGTCATCGGCGGCATCGTCGGCGCCGTGGCGGGCAAGGAACTGGCGCGTCGCAACACCGACAGCGAAGGCCGTCGCAACGTCGCCATCGGCGCCGGCGCGGTCGGCGGTGCCCTGGCCGGCAACGCGATCCAGAACCGGACCGAAGGCCGTGGCCAGTACAACGTGCACGTGCGCATGCAGGACGGCCGCACCACCGTGCTGAGCCAGAGCGATCTCAACGGGATCCAGGAAGGCTCCTACGTCCGCGTGCAGAACGGACAGGCCTACGTCTACTGACTTCAGTCGCCGCAGCGCTTGAGGCGCTGTGGATCACGCAAACGAAAAACCCGGCCATCGGCCGGGTTTTTCGTTGCATCGGACCGCCTGGCGATCACTCCGCCTGGACGGCGTCCGCCTGCAGGCCCTTCTGACCCTGCACGACTTCGAAGCTGACCTTCTGGCCTTCCTGCAGGCTCTTGAAGCCCTGACCCTGGATGGCGCGGAAATGCACGAAGACGTCTTCGCCGGTCTCGCGGCTGATGAAGCCGAAGCCCTTCGCGTCGTTGAACCACTTCACGGTGCCGGTCTCGCGATTTGCCATTGTTGCCACTCTCCCTGTAACTGGTCGATTGAAGCTGATCGATGGAACGCCTGACGGCGGCTGGTTGCAAGGAGGAAACGAGGTGCGACGATGTAGCGGACCGGTGGGACGATGCCGACGCAATCAACTGCATCCAGGCCACGATTCACGGTGACCTTGACAAACACAGCGCCTGCAAACTACCCCGGCATTTCTCAAATTGCAATCGCCGTTCCAGGCCCCGCATTCCGCGCGCCGACGGCCCCCATCGGAGCGTCAATGGACCTGCAGGTGTTGTGGACCATTCTTGCGATCCTGCTGGTCCTGATCGGACTCGCGGGCGTCGTGCTGCCGGCCTTGCCCGGCATGCCGCTGGTGTTCGCCGGCATGCTGCTCGCGGCCTGGGCCGACGGCTTCGAACGGGTCGGCTGGATCACGCTCGGGGTGCTCGGCGTGCTGACCGCGGTGTCCTTCATCGTCGACTTCTGGGCGACGGCGATCGGCGCCAAGCGTGTCGGCGCGAGCCGGCTCGCGCTGGTCGGCGCGGTCGTGGGCACGTTCGTCGGCCTGTTCTTCGGGATCCCGGGTCTGTTCGCCGGGCCCTTCATCGGCGCCGTCGCCGGCGAGCTGGCGAGCCGCCGCAACCTGCGCGCCGACGGTCTCGGTCAGGCGACGCGCGTCGGTATCGGCACCTGGGTCGGCATCGCGATCGGCGTGGCGCTCAAGCTGTCGCTCGCCGTGCTGATGCTCGGCATCTTCACCCTGGCCTGGTTCGCATGAGGATGTTCCGCCGCATGACGTGGTTTCCGTTCGCGCCCGACGCGCACCGTCCCGACGCTCCGCCCCCTTCCCGTCCCGCCCGGGCGCAAGCGTCGCGACGACGGGGGCACTGCGGGCTGCTGTCGCTGCTGCTGGCCGTTGTTGCCACGCCCGCGTTCGCGCAGGCGCCCGTCACGCCGGCAACGGCACCCACCGCAGTCGACGCGCCTGCGGCCGCCGCGACGCCGGCGACCGCCCCGCCGCCGACGGTCGAGGACATCGACGTCCGAGGCCGTTTCGATGCGGTCTACGCACAGGCCCAGGCCAAGCTGATGCGGCTGGCGGCGAACCTGCCCCTGCTGCTGGCCGCGATCGTCATCGTGCTGCTGGCGTCGTGGCTGGGCCGCTTCGTCTCCACGCGCCTGCACTGGCTGCGGCTGAAGAAGCACAACCCGTATCTCGACGGCCTGATCCGCCGCGTGGTCTACACGGTGATCCTGCTGCTGGGCATCGTCGTCGCGCTCGACCTGCTCAACGCGACCGCGCTGGTGGGGGCGCTGCTGGGCTCGGCCGGCGTGCTCGGCATCGCGCTCGGCTTCGCGTTCAAGGACATCGCCGAGAACTACATCGCCGGCATCCTGCTGAGCCTGCGACGCCCGTTCGGTCCCGGCGACCTGGTCCGCATCGACACCTACGAGGGCAAGGTCGCGGCGCTCAGCGCGCGGGCGATGGTCCTGGTCACACTGGAAGGCAACGAGCTGCGCCTGCCCAACGCGCTGGTGTTCAAGGCGGTGATCCTCAATTTCAGCAGCAATCCGCAACGCCGTTTCGACTTCACGTTCCACATCGACGGCAGCCAGTCGATCAGCGATGCGCAGGCGATCGCCCTGGCCGAGATCGCGGGCATCGACGGTGTGCTGGCCGAGCCGGCGCCGTCCTGGATGGTGGTCGAATACGGCGCGTCGGGCATCGTGCTGCGCTTCTTCGGCTGGGTCGACCAGCGCCAGAGCGACCTCGGCAAGATCCGCAGCGAAGCGATCCGCCTGGTCAAGGGCGCCTACGCGCGCGCCGGCATCCAGGGACCGAAAGCGGTCTCCCACGTGGTGCTCGCACGCGAGGACGACCCGGCCGCGGCGCCGGCGCCCGACGCCGGATCGGAGCCCGCGCACAGTGCCGGCGTCGACACCTCGGTCAACCGCGACATTGACAAGCAGGTCGCCGAAGCGCAGAACACCGGGGATTACCAGAACCTGCTGACCCCAAGGACCACGCTTCCATGACCCTGCGGCACTCTTTGATATTCCTCGCGATCGCCGGCGCGTCGCCGATCGCCGCCGCCCAGACCGGCCCCGATGCCCCGGCCAGCATCGACGCCTGCATTCCGCTGGAGCAGGACGCGCAGCGCCTGGCCTGCTTCGACGCCGTGACCCGGCGCGCCGCGCCGCTGCCCGAATTCGCCGACCTGGTCGCCGAGCAGGCGCGCGAAGTGCGCGACGGCGAGGCCGATCCGGCGACGCTCGACGCGATCACGCGCGACGACAGCGGCCGCAACCCGAACCTCTACGGCTACGACGCGATGGATCCGGTCGACAGCGCGATCGCCAACGCGGGCAAAGGCTCGCTGCTCGACAGCCGCTGGGAACTCGCGAAGGACTCCAAGCTCGGCATCTTCAACATGCGGGCCTATAAGCCCGTCTACCTGTTGCCGGCGTTCTGGACCAGCAAGGTCAACGACACGCCCTCCTCGCCGAATCCCGACAACACCGTGACCACGCCGCAGGTGCTCGACAGCGTGGAGACGAAGTTCCAGCTGAGCTTCAAGACCAAGGCCTGGGAAGACCTGTTCGGCAACAACGGCGACATCTGGATGGGCTACACCCAGAGCTCGCGCTGGCAGACCTACAACAGCGAGGATTCGCGGCCGTTCCGCGAGACCAACTACGAGCCCGAAGTGCTGCTGGTGTTCCGCAACGGCTACAGCATCGCCGGCTGGAACGGACGCATGGCGGCCATCGGCATCAATCACCAGTCCAACGGGCGCAGCGATCCGCTGTCGCGCAGCTGGAACCGGGTGATGTTCAACGTCGGCCTTGACCGCGACAACTGGGCGCTGACGGCCCGGCCGTGGATACGGATCTCCGAGGGCGACGACGACAACAATCCCGACATCGAGGACTACATGGGCCGCGGCGACGTCACGCTGACCCACGTCCGCGACGGCCACGAATATTCGCTGATGGCGCGGCACTCGCTGCGTGGCGGCGACCGCTCGCGCGGCGCGCTGCAGTTCGACTGGGGATTTCCGATCCACCGCGCGTTCCGCGGCCACCTGCAGGTGTTCAGCGGTTACGGCGAAAGCCTGATCGACTACAACCACAAGGCGACGTACGTCGGCCTGGGGATCTCGCTGCTCGAATGGTTCTGAACCCGGCGGCGCGTCGCGGCCGGGCCGCGGCGCGTCAGGTCCAGTCGGTCAGGCCCTCGCGCCGGTAGACCTCCACGAACGACGGGCGCGCCTTCATCCGGCGCGCATGCGCGGCGAGCGCCGGCCAGTCGTCGCTGGGGCGCGGCATCGCGCGCGACCAGCGCATCAGCATCGTCAACACGAAATCCGCTGCCGACACGGTGTCGCCGAGCAGATAGGGGCCGGTCGCGTCGAGATGGTCGGCGACCTGCTGCCAGACCGCTTCGATCTGCGTGCGGGCACGCGCGGCGACCGCCGCGGCATGCGGCTCGCCCGCGGGTTCGTGCGGATAGAACCAGCTGCGGTAGGCCGGCATCAGCGTGTAGACGCAGATGCACAGCCAGCGGTAGTAGGCGCCCCGCGCGGGCGAGCCCGGCGGCGGCGCCAGACCCGCCCGCGGATGCAGATCGGCGAGATGCATCGCGATCGCCGCAGACTCGGTCAGCACCTGGCCGTCGAGGACCAGCGTCGGGACCCGGCCAGCCGGGTTGAGCGCCAGGTACGCCGGCGACTTCTGCGCCTGCACCGAGAAATCCAGCGGATGGAGCTCGTGTTCGATGCCCAGCTCGATCAGCAGCCAGTGCACCACCAGCGACGCGGTGCCCGGGGCACCGTAAAGCACGACGGACATGACGGTCTCCGGTCCGGAATGCACCGCCGGCCACGTCGCCGGCGGTGGGTGTGGGTCACGCGATCTCGACCACCGGAATGCCGCCGATGCGCGCCTTCCACTCGCGTGGACCGGTCTCGTGCACCGAGGTGCCGGCCGAATCGACGGCGACGGTCACCGGCATGTCCTGCACTTCGAACTCGTAGATCGCTTCCATGCCGAGGTCCTCGAACGCGAGCACCTTCGCCGCCTTGATCGCCTTCGACACCAGATACGCCGAGCCACCGACCGCCATCAGGTAGACCGACTTGTGCTTCCTGATCGCCTCGATCGCGGCCGGGCCACGCTCGGCCTTGCCGACCATGCCCAGCAGGCCGGTCTGTTCAAGGATCTGGTCGGTGAACTTGTCCATGCGCGTCGCGGTGGTCGGGCCCGCGGGGCCGACGACTTCGTCGCGCACCGGATCGACCGGGCCGACGTAGTAGATGAAGCGGCCCTTGAGGTCGACCGGCAGCGTCTCGCCGCGGTTGAGCATCTCGACCATGCGCTTGTGCGCGGCGTCGCGGCCGGTCAGCAGCTTGCCGCTCAGCAGCAGCACCTCACCCGGCTTGAAGGTCGTGACCTCGTCCGGGGTGATCGTGTCGAGGTCGACGCGGCGCGCGCCGGTCGGGTTGTAGGTCAGCTCCGGCCAGTCGGCGAGCGACGGCGGATCGAGCATCACCGGGCCGCTGCCATCCAGCGTGAAATGCGCGTGGCGCGTGGCCGCGCAGTTCGGGATCAGCGCGACCGGCAGGTTCGCCGCGTGGGTCGGAAAATCCTTGACCTTGATGTCGAGCACCGTGGTCAGCCCGCCCAGGCCCTGCGCGCCGATGCCGAGCGCGTTGACCTTGTCGTAGAGCTCCAGCCGCAGTTCTTCGGCGCGGTTCGACGCGCCGCGGGCCTGCAGCTCGACGATGTCGATCGGCTCCATCAGCGCTTCCTTGGCCAGCAGCATCGCCTTCTCGGCGGTGCCGCCGATGCCGATGCCAAGCATGCCCGGCGGGCACCAGCCGGCGCCCATCGTCGGCACGGTCTTGAGCACCCAGTCGACGATCGAATCGGACGGGTTGAGCATCGCGAACTTCGACTTCGCTTCCGAGCCGCCGCCCTTGGCCGCGACGATCACATCGACCGTGTTGCCCGGCACGATCCTGACGTTGACCACGCCCGGCGTGTTGTCCTTGGTGTTGATGCGCTTGCCGGCCGGGTCGGCCAGCACCGAGGCGCGCAGCTTGTTGTCCGGATGCGCGTAGGCGCGGCGGACGCCTTCGTTGACCATGTCCTCGACGCCCATCGTCGCGTCGTCCCAGCGCACCGACATGCCGATCTCGAGGAACACGGAGACGATGCCGGTGTCCTGGCAGATCGGCCGGTGGCCTTCGGCGCACATGCGCGAGTTGATCAGGATCTGCGCGATCGCGTCCTTCGCGGCCGGCGAGGCCTCGCGCTCGTAGGCGGCGGCGAGGTTCCTGATGTAGTCGACCGGGTGGTAGTAGCTGATGTACTGCAGCGCGTCGGCGACGGACTGGATCAGGTCTTCCTGGCGGATCTGGGTCACGGCGCTCAAGGCCTCTGGCTGGGGGCCGATAGTGTAACTTCAGGTACCGCTCCACTCCCGGTCCGGGCGGCTTCGGCCGACGGCACGGGAGCACGCGTTCGACGCGACCTTCCGGGCTGTCAGGAGCGACATCCGATGACCACCACGCCACTGGCGTCGCCTCCGTTCCGTCCGCTCAGGCGGCAGGTCGAGCAGCTGTACGGCACGTTGTGGGAAACGACGACGGATGCCGTGCTGATCCTCGACGTCGACAGCACCATCGTCTCGGCCAATCCAGCCGTGCGCGAGGTCCTGGGTTACGAGCCGGACGCGCTGGTCGGCCAGAACCTCGAGATCCTCCAGCATCCGCATCATCGCGAGGCGCATCGTCTCGGCGTGCGCCGGTATCTGGACAGCGGCCTCCGCACCCTGGATTGGCGGGCGACCGAGATCGTCGCGATCCGCGCCGATGGCCGGGACGTTCCGGTCGATATCTCGTTCGCGGACATCGAGATCGAAGGTCGGCGCCTGTTCGTCGGCTTCTTCCGCGACATCAGTCCGCGCAAGCGCGCCGAAGACGCGTTGTCGAACGAGCGGGAATGGGCGCAGACCACCCTGCGATCGATCGCCGATGGCGTCGCCACGACCGACGCCGATGGCGCCATCACCTTTCTCAACGAGGCGGCCGAGCAGCTGTCGGGCTGGCGGCACGAGGAAGCGCTGGGACGCCCCTGCAGCGATGTGCTGCAGTTCGTCGACGAAGACGCCGCCACGGACGTGCGCGAGCTGATCGCGAGCGCCGTCGGCAGCGATGTCGCGCGCCAGCTCGGTGACCGCACCCTGCTCGTCCGGCGCGACGGCGAGGTGTTCTCCATCGAAGGATCGGTCGCGCCGCTCGCCGATCGCGGCGCGCGGCCGGGCGGCGCAGTGATCGCGTTCCGGGACGTGTCGCCGTCACGACGCATGGCGGCGGAGATCCGCTACCAGGCGCTGCACGATCCGCTGACCGGACTCGTCAACCGCAACGAATTCGACCAGCGGCTTCGTGCGGCACTGCAGAGCGCGTGCCAGCACGGCTCGCGACACTCGCTGCTGTATCTGGACCTGGACCAGTTCAAGGTGGTGAACGACACCTGCGGCCACACGGCCGGGGACGAGCTGTTGCGCCAGGTGTCGACGGTGCTCAAGGCCTCGTTGCGCAGGACCGACGTGCTGGCGCGGCTGGGCGGCGATGAATTCGGCGTGCTGCTCGAAGACAGCGCGCCCGACGACTCGAGTGCAACGGCCGATGCACTGCGCCGCGCGGCGTCCGACCTCGTTTTCAGCTGGCAAGACAAGCGCTTTCCTGTCGCGGTCAGCATCGGCCAGGTCGATTTCAGCGACGCCAGCATGACGCCGATGGAGATTCTCAGTGCAGCCGACGCCGCCTGCTACGTCGCCAAGGACCGTGGACGCAACCGGGTGTACACGTACCGGCAGCAGGACGAGGCACTCGCGCGCCGGCACGGCGAGATGGAGTGGATCGGCCGCATCAACCGCGCACTCGAAGACGACCGCCTGCTGCTGCATGCGCAGCCGATCTATTCCCTGCAGGACGGCCGGATCCTGCATCGGGAGGTCCTGCTGCGGCTCCGCGATACCGATGGCAGCATCGTGATGCCGATGGCCTTCATCCCGGCCGCCGAGCGCTACGGCCTGATGCCCACGCTCGACCGCTGGGTGATCCGGACCGTTCTCACGCGCCTGGCCCGGGACGGCGACGACACGGACAGCGTGTTCGCGATCAACCTGTCCGGCGCCTCCCTGGCCGACGAGGCGATGGCGGACGACGTCCGCGCCGCGTTCGAGTGCAGCGGGGTGGACGCGGCCCGGATCTGTTTCGAAGTTACCGAAACCGCCGCCATCGGGAACCTGGCGCAGGCATCGGTCCTGATGGCGGAACTGAAAGGGATGGGCTGCGCCTTCGCCCTCGACGATTTCGGCAGCGGCATGTCGTCCTTCGCCTATCTGAAACATCTGCCGGTCGACTTCCTCAAGATCGACGGCGCCTTCGTGCGCGACATCCTGGTCGACCCGATCGACCAGGCCATGGTCGAGGCGATCAACCACATCGGCCACGTGATGGGCTTGCGCACCATCGCCGAGTTCGCCGAGGACGAGCAGATCGTGGCCCGGCTGCGCGAGATCGGGGTCGATTACGCGCAGGGCTACGCGCTGGCGAGACCCACGCCGTTGGCGTGACCACGCCGCCGGTGCGTCCCCGGCAGTTCTGGGCCGCAAGGACACTGCGTATCGGCCGCCAGCTGTGAGACCTGCGCGCCGCGCACAGGCTGGCGCACCGCCGTGACTCCGGTCCACGGCACCGTCGACATCACCCGTGGCCCCGGATCGCGCACAATCTCCGGATGACCCCTGCGCACAGGACTGCATCCGCCACGCCGAGCTTCCGCGAACGACTGGACGCGTTGCGCAACCTGCGCCCGTTCCTGCGCATGATCTGGCACACCAGTCGTGGCCTCACCCTGTTGAGTCTCGGCCTGCGCCTGGTCCGCGCGTTCCTGCCGGTGGTGATGCTCTACATCGGCAAGCTGATCATCGACGAGGCGATCCGCCTGGTCGGCGCGGGCATCGCCTTCGACGATCTCGCCACCGCGTGGAACGGCGGCGCGCTCGATCATCTGGCCTGGCTGCTCGCGCTGGAATTCGGCCTGGCGATCGGCTCCGATCTGCTCGGGCGCATGGTCAGCTACGCCGACAATCTGCTGTCGGAGCTGTTCACCAACGCGACCAGCGTGCGTCTGATGGAACACGCGGCGACGCTCGACCTCGAGGATTTCGAGGATCCCGAGCTGCAGGACAAGCTCGACCGCGCGCGCCGGCAGACGATGGGTCGCATGAACCTGATGGGCCAGCTGTTCGGCCAGGTGCAGGATGCGATCACGGTGGTGAGTTTCGCCATCGGCCTGATGGTCTACGCGCCGTGGCTGATCCTGCTGCTGGCGATCGCGCTGATCCCGGCCTTCATCGGCGAATCGCATTTCAACGCGCTCGGCTACACGCTCAACTTCCAGTGGACGCCCGAGCGCCGCCAGCTGGAATACGTGCGCCAGACCGGCGCCAGTCTGGAGACGGCGAAAGAGGTCAAGATCTTCGGCCTGCACCGGTTCCTGATCGACCGATACCGCACGCTCGCCGACGGCTTTTTCCTGGCCAACCGCTCGCTGGCACGACGGCGCGCGATCTGGGGCACGCTGCTGGCCGCGCTCGGCACCCTGGGCTACTACGTCGCTTACGCCTACATCGCCTGGCGCACGGTGCGCGGCGATTTCACGATCGGCGATCTGACCTTCCTCGCCGGCAGCTTCCGCCGACTGCGCCAGTTGCTGGAAAGTCTGCTGGTCGGGTTCTCGCAGGTCGCCGGCCAGGCGCTGTATCTCGATGATCTGTTCTCGTTCTTTGCGATCGAACCCGAGATCACGTCACCCGCCGATTCGGTGCCGTTCCCGCAACCGATCCGCACCGGCTTCGTGTTCGAGAACGTGGGTTTCCGTTATCCCGGCGCGGAGCGCTGGGCGGTGCGGCATCTCGATTTCACCCTGCAGGCCGGCGAAGTGCTGGCCCTGGTCGGCGAGAACGGCGCCGGCAAGACCACGCTGGTGAAGCTGCTGGCGCGGCTGTACGACCCCGACGAGGGCCGGATCCTGCTCGACGGCCGCGACCTGCGCGAGTACGACCTCGACGCGCTGCGCGCGAACACCGGCGTGATCTTCCAGGACTTCGTGCGCTACCACCTGACCGCGGGCGAGAACATCGGCGTCGGCCGCATCGAGGCCATGGGCGATGCGTCGCGCATCCAGGACGCCGCCCGGCGCTCGATGGCCGACGACCTCATCGCCGGCCTGCCCGACGGCTACCACCAGCTGATCGGCCGCCGCTTCAAGACCGGCGTCGACCTGTCCGGCGGCCAGTGGCAGAAGATCGCCATCGCCCGCGCCTACATGCGCGAGGCACAGGTGATGATCCTCGACGAACCCACCGCGGAAGAGCGCACGGCGATCCTGATCTCGCACCGCTTCTCCAGCGTGCGCATGGCCGACCGCATCCTGGTGCTGGAGCAGGGGCGCATCGAGGCCAGCGGCACGCATGCCGAACTGATGGCCCAGGGCGGCCGCTACGCCGAGCTGTTCGAGCTGCAGGCGGCAGGATATCGCTGACGGGCTTGCGCGGGTGTCCGATCGGATGACGTCACGCGCACGCGCGTTTGAGCTGAGGCATGTCGCGCGAGCGCGCTCTTACAATCGCGGTGCTGAAGACGAAGGCGATCGTCGCCTATAGGAGTGTGCGCGACTCCCTTCGTGCAACGTCGATCCGTTGCGACGCCCACCACCTGCGATCCCGTGAGTCGCCGTTGACGCCTGCCTGCGTAGGCTGGCGGCCACGAACGGAGTGCCATCGATGACCGAGACCAGCCGCGCGATCGCGCGCAATGCCCAGATCCTGCGCTTCCTCATCAAGTACCGCCAGGCGGGCGTCCTCAGCGGCTTCGACGCGGATGCCGCCGCCATAGGCGATGCGGACACCACCGAGGACGGCAAGCCGGAGGCCTTCGTCGACGATCTCGAAGCGCTGGGCCCCACCTTCATCAAGATCGGCCAGGCGCTGTCGACCCGGCCCGACATGGTGCCGCCGGCCTACCTCGCCGCGCTGGAGCGGATGCAGGACGACGTCGCGGTCCGCATCAGCAAGGTCTTCGACACCTTCGACGAGACCCCGCTGGGCAGCGCGTCGCTGGCGCAGGTGCACCGGGCGACGCTGCGCGACGGACGCGAGGTCGCGGTCAAGGTGCAGCGGCCGGGCATCATCGATCAGATCCGCGACGATCTCGACTCGCTGGCGCGCCTGGCCGGGGGCGTCGATCGCGTCACCGACATCGGCCGGCGCATCCGCTTCGCCGACTGGGTGCACGAGTTCCGCCGCACCCTGCTGGCCGAGCTGGACTATCGCATCGAGGCCGAGAACCTGGACCGGTTCGACGCCCATTTCGCCGACTACCCGATGCTGTTCGTGCCCAAGCCGATCTGGGACCTGACCCGGCCGCGTCTGCTGACGATGGAGCTGGTCAAGGGCACCAAGGTCACCGACATCACCGGCCTGCAGCGCACCGAGCACGACATGGTGCCGGTCGCGACGGCGCTGCTGCACGGCTATCTGGACCAGGTGTTCGTCCACGGCGAGATCCACGCCGACCCGCACCCGGGCAACCTGCTCTACACCCGCGACGGTCGCCTGGCGCTGCTCGATCTGGGCATGGTGGCGCACGTGCCGCCGCGCACCCGCGAGCGACTGCTGAAACTGCTGTTCGCCGCCGTCGACGGCCGTGGCGAGCAGGTCGCCGCCGAGGGCATCGCCCTGGGCACGCGCCTGGAGGATTTCGACGAGGAGCGCTACTACCGCGATGTCGGCCAGATGGTCGCCCGTTACGCCGCGCGCTCAGGCGTCACCGGCCAGTCGGAAGGCCGGCTGATGCTCGACCTGGTGCGCATGGCGACGGCCTGCGGCCTGCGCACGGCGCCGGAGATGAGCCTGCGGTGGTCGAGGTGCTCGACCCCGAGCTCGACATGAAGCGGGTCGTCGAGGACCACCTGCAGAACATGATGCGCCAGCGCCTGCGCAAGTCGCTGTCGCCGGCCAATCTCGCCAGCGAGATGATGGACATGCAGGAGCTGGTGCGCGACGCGCCGCGCAAGGTGTCGAACGTGCTGTCGCTGCTGTCGGAGAACCGGCTGCGGGTCCGCCTGACCGGGCTCGAGGAATCGCACCTGTTCGAAAGCATGCACAAGATCGCCAACCGCATCGCGGCCGGCATCGTCACCGCCGCGCTGATCCTCGCGTCGGCGCTGATGATGGACAACGAGGGCGGTCCGCGCCTGCTCGGGTACCCGGCGATCGCGCTGCTGCTGTTCGTGACGGGCGCCGGGCTCGGCATCGCGATCGTGCTCAGTGCCCTGCTCGGGGACAAGCGGGCGAAGCCGGACGAGGAGCGCGGTCCGCATTGATCGCGGGATCGCGTCGGTGCGCATGTGCGCGCCGGCGTGATCCGTCCCGCTACCCCATCGCGCACGAGCGCGCTGCGCGACCGGGGGCACCGGAACCCATCGAGATGAGAACCGCTCTCATCGCTCTGGTATGATGGCGCCTTCTGTTCGACACCCTCCCCTTATGTCCGCTGCCTTTGGCACCGAAACGGTGCTGGATGTCCGTCACTGGACGGACGATTACTTCAGCTTCACCACGACCCGCGACGACGGCTTCCGCTTCGACAACGGCCAGTTCGTGATGATCGGCCTGCAGACCGAGGCCAAGCCGATCCTGCGCGCGTATTCGATCGCGAGCGCGAACTGGGAGGAGCAGCTGGAGTTCTTCAGCATTAAGGTCGACAACGGGCCGCTGACCTCGCGCCTGCAGCGCATCCGTCCCGGTGACGAGGTGCTGATCGGCCGCAAGCCGACCGGCACGCTGCTGCTGCACGACCTGCTGCCGGGCCGGACCCTGTACCTGCTCGGCACCGGGACCGGCTTCGCGCCGTGGCTGTCGCTGATCAAGGATCCCGAGACCTACGAGCGTTTCGAACGCATTGTCGTGACCCACGGCGTGCGCACGGCCCGGGATCTCGCCTACCGCGACTACATCGTCAACGAACTGCCGCAGCACGAGTTCCTTGGCGAGCAGATCGCCGAGAAGCTGCTGTATTACCCGGCGGTCACCCGCGAGCCCTTCGCGTTCGCCGGGCGCGACCATCGCGGCCGCCTGACCGAGATGCTCGACAGCGGCCGCATGGCCGCCGACCTCGGCCTGCCCCCGCTCGACCCCGCCCACGACCGCGCGATGATCTGCGGCAGCCCGCAGATGCTGGCCGATTTCCGCCAGCTGCTCGATCGCCGCGGCTTCGAGGCCGCGCCCCGCATCGGCACGCCGGGGCACTACGTGTTCGAGCGGGCGTTCGTCGAGAAATAGCCGACGCAGGCCGTACACTCGATGCGACTTCCACCGGAGCGGCCCATGAAGATCCTCGTCACCGTCGACGGCAGCGACATCAGTTCGCGGGCCCTCAAGTTCGCCCTGAAGCTCGCCAAGCAATCCGCCACGGCGTCCAGCGTCGCCGTGTTGCACGTGGATCCGCCGATCTTCCCCGGCGTGGAGCGCCGTATCGGCAAGGAAGCGGTGCAGAGCTACCACGCCGACAACCACGAGCACGCGTTGAAGATCGCGCGCAAGGCGCTGGGCCGCACCCAGGTGCCGGTCGAGGAAGTCCGCGCCGAAGGCGAGATCGCCGAGACCATCCTGGCGGTCGCAGCCAAGCGCAAGGTCGACCTCCTGGTGATGGGCTCGCACGGCCGCGGCGCGGTCAAGGGCGTGCTGCTGGGCTCGGTGTCGAGCAAGGTCATCGCCCAGACCTCGATCCCGGTGACGATCGTCCGCTGAGCGCTGCGCAGCGGCATTGCCCGCCCGCCCGTCAGTCGGCGAGCGCCGCCTCGATGTCGGCCCGCAGGGCGTCGGGCGCGACCGTCGGCGCATAGCGCCGGCGCACCCGGCCATCGCGGCCGACGAGGAACTTGCTGAAGTTCCATTTGATCGCGTCGAGACCGAGGAAGCCGCCCTTCTCGGCCTTCAGCCAGGCCCACAGCGGATCGGCGCCGGCGCCGTTGACGTCGATCTTGGCGGACATCGGGAAGTCGACGGCGTATCGCAGCGAGCAGAACGCGCGGATCTCGGCCGCGTCGCCGGGTTCCTGGTGGCCGAACTGGTCGCAGGGGAAGCCCAGCACGACCAGACCACGCTCCCGGTAGTCCTGCCACAGCTGCTGCAGGCCTGCGTACTGGGGCGTGAAACCACAGCGGGAGGCGACGTTGACGATCAGCACGACCTGGCCCCGGTACCCCGCGAGCGGCAGCGGCGCGCCATCGAGCGTGGTGATGCTGAAATCGTGGAGCGTGGTCATCGGCCGGGCCTCGAGCGGGGAGCCGCGATTGTGCCGCTTCCCGGCCCGGAAGCGATCGCAGCGTCACAATCCACTTGAATACATCGGCTCAAATCCATGATCTCGAACGCGATTTGCGTACGGGCCTTCTGGCATGGGTCGTGCTCACGCCCGATCGGCTAGCCTAGGGAGTCAAGTCCACTGGAGAGTCCTCTTGCTGAAGCACCCGCTCGCCGCCGCCCTGTGCGCCGCCCTCGCCGTCTCCGCGCTGCCCGCCTTCGCCCAGTCCACCGGCACCCCGGCGCCCGCCGCCAGCACGTCGATGTCGGACCGCCAGCCTTCCGACAATCCGCTGTTCGTCGAGAGCACGCTGGACCTCCGCTATCCCCATTTCGACCAGATCCAGGACGCGCACTTCGCGCCGGCGTTCGATGCGGGCATGGCCGAAAACCTGCGAGAGATCGAGGCGATCGCCAACAATCCCGAAGCGCCGACCTTCGACAACACGATCATCGCGCTGGAGACGTCCGGTGAAGTCCTGTCGCGTGCCCGTCGCATCTTCGGCGCCCTCAACGGCACCGACACCAACGACGCCCGCAAGAAGATCGACGCCGACTACGCGCCCAAGTTCGCCGCGCACCGCGACGCGATCATGCTCAACCCGGCGCTGTTCGCCCGCGTCGACACGCTCTACAAGAACGTCGGTGACCTGGGCCTCGACGCCGAGGGCCAGCGCCTCGTCGAGCGCTACCACACCATGTTCGTCCGCGCCGGTGCCAACCTGACCGAAGCGCAGAAGGACGAGATGCGCCGCATCAACGCCGAGTCGGCGAAGCTCGGCACGACCTTCAGCCAGAACGTGCTCAACGAAGTCAACGATTCGGCCGTCGTCGTCGACACCGTCGAAGAGCTCGATGGCATGAGCGAAGGCCAGATCGCCGCCGCCGCCGAAGAAGCGACGTCGCGCGGCCTCGAGGGCAAGTACGTCATCACCCTGCTCAACACCACCGGCCAGCCGCCCCTGCCGCAGATCCACAACCGCGAGCTGCGCGAGCGCATCCACAAGGCCTCCGTCGCCCGCGGCAGCCGTGGCAACCAGTACGACAACACCGAGGTCATCGCCGAGATCCTCAAGCTCCGCGCCGAACGCGCGAACCTGATGGGCTACCCGAACCAGGCGACCTTCATCCTCGAGGATTCGACCGCCGGCACCGTCGAGGCCGTCAACGACATGCTGGGCCAGCTGGCACCGGCCGCCGTCGCCAATGCCAAGCTCGAAGCCGCCGAACTGCAGGCCATGATCGACCGAGAACAGGCGGCCAAGGGCGAGCCGACGTTCCAGCTCGAGCCGTGGGACTGGGCCTACTACACCGAGAAAGTCCGCCAGGACAAGTACAGCTTCGACGACGCGCAGCTCAAGCCCTACTTCGAGATGAAGAACGTGCTCGAGAATGGCGTGTTCTTCGCTGCGACCAAGCTCTACGGCCTGACCTTCCCCGAGCGGACCGACCTGCCGAAGTACCACCCCGACACCTGGACCTACGACGTCTTCAACGAAGACGGCAGCCAGCTGGCGATCTTCATCTACGATCCCTACGCGCGCGCTTCCAAGCGTGGCGGCGCGTGGATGAACTCGTACGTGTCGCAGTCGGAGCTGGAAGGCACGCTGACGGTCACGGCCAACCACCAGAACATCCCCAAGCCGCAGGCCGGCCAGCCGACGCTGCTGACCTGGGACGAAGTGACGACGATGTTCCACGAGTTCGGCCACTCGCTGCACGGCATGTTCTCGGACGTGAAGTACCCGTTCTTCAGCGGCACCAGCGTGCCGCGTGACTTCGTCGAGTTCCCGTCGCAGGTCAACGAGATGTGGGCCGACTGGCCGGAAGTGCTGGCGAACTACGCCAAGGATTACCGCACCGGCGCGCCGATGCCGGCCGAGCTGCTGGAGAAGGTGCAGGCGTCCGCCAAGTTCAACCAGGGCTTCGCGACCACGGAATACCTGGGCTCGGCGATGCTCGACCAGTACCTGCACCAGCTGCCGGCCGACCAGCTGCCCTCGGGATCCGAGGTCATGGCCACCGAAGCCGCCGCGCTCAAGGCCGCCGGCCTCGACTACGCGCCGGTGCCGCCGCGCTACCGCACGCCGTACTTCAGCCACATCAACGGTGGCTACGCGGCCGGCTACTACGCCTACATCTGGTCGGAAGTGCTGGACGCGAACACCGTCCAGTGGATCGAGCAGAACGGCGGCCTGACGCGCGAGAACGGCGACCGCTTCCGCAGCACGCTGCTGTCGCAGGGCGGCAGCAAGGATGCCAAGCAGCTGTTCGTCGATTTCACCGGCCACGAGCCGAAGATCGAGCCGCTGCTGATCAAGCGCGGTCTCGCGCCGGATCCGGCGGACGCGACGCAGTAAACCGCACCGCGCAGTGACGAAGACGACGCCCGGTTTCGACCGGGCGTTTTCGTTGGGGCGCGCGTAGCATGGCCGGATGCTGACCGCCTCCGTCGAACCCGTCTCCACCGCAGATACCGGCAGCGGCGCGGCCGCCCACCTGCGCGATTGGCTCGGTGCGCATCGTCGCGTGTTCGCCTTGACCGGGGCCGGCGTCAGTACCGGTTCCGGGATTCCCGATTATCGCGACGCAGCCGGTGCATGGAAGCGACCGGCACCGGTGACCTGGCAGGCATTCGTGTCCGATCCCACGGTGTACCGGCGCTACTGGGCGCGCAGCCATGTCGGCTGGCCGCGGTTCTCGGCCGCCTGCCCGAATGCCGCGCATCTCGCGCTCGCCGCTCTGGAGCGCCAGGGCATCGTCCGCACCCTGCTGACCCAGAACGTCGACGGGCTGCACCAGGCGGCCGGCAGCCAGGCCGTCATCGATCTGCACGGCCGGCTGGACCGGGTCGGCTGCCTGTCCTGCGCGCATCGCGAGCACCGCGACGCGCTGCAGCCGCGGATGCGCGACGCCAATCCCGACTGGACGCCGGGCGCCGCGCTCCACGCGCCGGATGGCGACGCCGACATCGCGGCCGCAGCCGAAGCGCAGTACCGCCCGCCGCACTGCCCGCGTTGCGGCGGGCTGTTGAAGCCCGACGTCGTGTTCTTCGGCGAGAACGTGCCGCGCGAGCGCTTCCTGCAGGCGCAGCAGGCGCTGCAGGCCAGCGATGCGGTGCTCGTCGTCGGCTCGTCGCTGATGGTGTATTCGGGCTACCGCTTCGCCCGGATGGCAGCCGAGGCGGGCCTCCCGCTCGCCATCCTCACGCGCGGCGTCACCCGTGCGGACGCGATCGCCACGCTGAAGCTCGATGCGGACACCGGCGACACACTGAGCGACGCGCTTGCCCCGGAACGCTGAGGCATTCCCGGGCGCTCAGCCGCCGACGAACAGGCCGCGATAGCGCTCGGCGATGTGCGGCAGCAGCACCGCCGCCGGGACCTCGACGGTCTGGATGCCGTCCGAATACGGGCCCACCTGGTAGGGCGGGAACACGAAGCGCAGGCCGGCCAGCTTGCCCCCGGCGCCGAGCATCGGTTCGAACTGCTGGAAGTTCTCGACATCGGGCTCCGAGCCCTCGTCGATCATCTTGCCGGCGGATCGCATCAGCCGGCTCCGCTCCTCGGGCGCCATCTCGTCGGCGTCGATCCGCTGCGACAACGCCGCGTGCAGTTGCTCGCGCACGTAGCCCGAAATCGCCGACCAGTCGCCGGTGTCGCCGACCAGGTCGTCGGCCCGCAGCAGGGTCTCGTCGTCGATCAGCCAGAAGAAGCGTTCGATCAGCGGATTGTCGTGCGCGCCGCCGGTGTAGGTGCTGCCGTCCGCCGCGATCGCCAGCACCTCGGGCGTGTCGGCGACGACGCTGAAACTCAGCGACAGGTCGTACATCGCGCCGGGCTGCAGCTCGGCGCCCGACACCGCTTCCATCAACTCGTCGCGCGCCGACTGGGCGTAGCGGTGCAGCGCCTCGGCGAGGCCCGGATAGCGGTTCGACTCCGGCGGATAGGTGATGCCGATGATGTAGCGCGCGTCCATCTCCACGACGTCCTTCAGCTCGGGCACGGCGTCCGGCAGCGGCGCGATGTCCGACGGGTCGGGCGACGTATCGGCGACCGGCGCCTGCGCGGGCGCCGGCGGGACGTCCCGCTGGCACGCGACGAGCGCGAGCGACAGCAGGCACAACAACATCCGTTTCATGACAGGGATCCTTGCCGCGGTGCGGCGTCCAACGCGAATTCGAATGAAAAAATAACGATGCGGCTGTGCCGCTTCCGTGACGAGCGCAGGCCTGTCGCAGCTGTTGAAACCGGTTCGCTCGAAGCCAACGGTCTAGGACGGACCCGGCAAGCGCCGCTGGACCGATCGGAGCGGAGGGCCGCACGCTCGGACGCGGATTGCGGCGAGGAATCGATGGCATGCGCGTGCCGACCACAGGTCTACGTTCGGGCCCCGTGCGCAGCGGCATGGACAGCAGTCCCGCCCCCCGCCCGGGCCAAACTCGCGCCTGTTATTTCCCGAGCAAGCGCGGCACCCCGCCATAGAAAAGGCCCCGGACGTTTCCGTCCGGGGCCTTCCGTGCAACGTGTGCGGCGACTTACTCGGGCTGCACTTCGTCAGCCTGCAGGCCCTTCTGGCCCTGGACGACCTTGAAGGTGACCTTCTGGCCTTCCTGCAGCGACTTGAAGCCGGTGCCCTGGATCGAGCGGAAGTGGACAAACAGGTCCTGGCCGCTTTCCGGGGTGATGAAGCCGAAGCCCTTGGCATCGTTGAACCACTTGACGGTGCCGCTCTGACGATCACTCATGGTGTTACTCCTTGAAGCAGTTTGGTCATGGGAACACGGCAGCCACCGTCTGTTTTGGGTGACGTGGTGCCGCGACTGTCGAGCAAGGGGTAACGCGAAAGCGATGGAGCGGATCGTCCCGACCGGAAACCGGCCGTACAGCGGTTGGATCTACCGCATCGGAGCCACGATGTACCGTGATCCCGGCCTTGAACAGTTCGCGAACAATACCGTAATTCAGGAAAAAATTGTGAATACGCGAGGCTGGCACGATCCGTGGTTGTGTGCAGTTCCTCAGGGCGAAGCGTCCGGGTGCCGGTCCAGGTAATCGGAGGCGTAGGTGCAGCTCGAGGTGAGCTGCAATCCTGCCGCAGTCGCGTGCGCACGAGCGGCTTCGACCAGCCGGCCGGCCAGGCCGCGGCCGCCGATCGCGGGTTCGACGATCGTGTGCAGGATGTCCAGTGCACCGCCTCCGACGCGGTATTCCAGGTGCCCACGATGGCCGTCGTCCTCGAGTTCGAAGAGGTGATGGGAGGCGTCGTGGCGGATCTCGGGATCTGGCATCGGGTGGATTCCTTCAAATGGATCGGGAGAGAAAACCGGGACGCGATGGCGGCTGCCACGCCGCGACCGGGTCGGGAATCTTGACGCACCGCGTCACGTCGAGGCGCCGGAATGCGGCAGATCGCGGACGCGCTCCGGCACCCCGCTCGGCGCGGCGGCGCCCCTGCTCTGGCACGGAACCTGCGGCGTTCATGTGCATCGACCTGATGCAGAACCAGCGCGGGAGCGTGCCATGGGTGACGGAGACAGGCGGTCCACCGATTCGCAGGACGCGCTCGAACGCCTGTGCGAACTCGTGCGTCTGGGCGAAAGCGACAGCACCGAATGTGCCCAGCTCGATCATCTGATCCACGAGCGCCTGCGGCAGGCCTACGCGGGTTCCGGCGACGCCCCGCACTGAGTGGGACCGCCGGCGCGTGCCGGCGCTCCGACGGTGGGGCGACCGCCCGCCTCAGCTCTCGTTGCGGTGATCGCGTTTGCCCTGGTTCTTGCGGTCTCGCGTACTGACGCTGCCCTGGATCGAGGCCAGGCGACTTTCGGCCGCATGGAGTTCCTGCGCCTTCTGCGCCGCCTGCGTGGACTGGTAGCCAGGTGCCGGCATGCTCGTGCTGCCCTCATCGATCTGTTGCCACGGCTTGGGCGCGCGCGCTTCGGCATTGTGCTGATCGAGCAGCTTGCGGGTATTGGCCAGCGCCTTCTTGGGGGAAATGCCGCCCGTCTTGCCGGTGGCCGCCTTGCGGGCACTCGCGGTTGTCGCTACCCGGGACACCGGCGCCGCAGGCTTGGTCGCCTGGCGTGTTGCGCTGGTCCCGTCGCCCGTCTTGCTTGCCGTCGCCTTTCTTGCGGGCCTCTTGGTCGCCGCGGTCTTGCTGCTCGCGCCCCGCTTCGTGGCGGACGTCGAGACGGCGTTCTTCGCTGGTGCCTTCTTGGCGGCGGCTTTCTTTGCCGGGACATTCTTCGCGATGGCCTTCTTCGAAGTCGACCCAGGCGTCGCTGACGTTGTCGTCGTGGTCTTCTTCGTCGCCTTCTTCGGAGCGGCCTTTTTCGTGGTCGCCTTCTTGGCCGGGGCCTTCTTCGCCGCCGGCTTCTTCGCGCTCACCTTCGAGGCGTTCGCAGCGCCCGCTGTCCGGCGCTCCGTGCGCGCCGCCTTGGCCGTTTCCTTGTGCTGCGCGTCGAGGCGCTGAAGGATGTCGCCGAGCAGTTCCGCCTTCTCGCCCGAGCGTGCGTTCGCCTGTCCGCTACGCCCGGTCTTGCTGCCGGTCTGCTTGCGCAGCGCCAGCTTCTGGCGCTTCTCGAGATCGCGGGCGCGATCGCGTGCAGTGCGTGCACGGATGACCAGTCGGGCCAGCTGCGCTTCGGAATGTCCGCGCAGCGCGTTGGCGCGGCTGGCGTCGTAGAGCCCCATTTCGGTGGCGTTGAGCAGGGAGGTCGCTTTCGCGCGGGTCACGGCCATGGATGCACTCCATCGGTGGGATGTGCCCCAAGGCTTATCACGCATTCCATGCACGCCCGGTGATCGGCGCTGCACGCTCGACCGCCACGCCTCAGAACGAAGGCGACGACAGGCGTTCGAGGAAGGCGCCGAGTGCGCGCGGCTCCATCATCACGGTGAAGAGGATGCCGTAGCCGGCGCCCCACAGATGCGCGCTGTGGTTGACATTGTCGCCGCCGCGCTTGTCCATCCAGATGCTGTAGCCGATGTAGAGCACGCCGAACACGATCGCCGGCATCGGGATGAAGAACACCAGCAGCAGCGACCAGGGATTGATCAGGATCGACGCGAACAGCACGGCCGAGACCGCGCCGGACGCGCCGAGGCTGCGGTAGTTGGGATCGTGCCGGTGCCGCAGGTAGGTCGGCAGGATCGCGACGAGGATCGCCGACAGATAGAACAGCACGAAGCCGACCGGCCCGATGTAGGGCGCGAACGCACGCTCGATCCCGGCGCCGAAGAAGAACAGCGTGATCATGTTGAACAGCAGGTGCTGCCAGTCCGCATGGATGAAGCCGTGCGTCAGCAGGCGGTCGTACTGGCGGTGCCGGTCGATCGCCGGCGGCCACAGGATCAGCCGGCCGAGCAGCTTGGGCTTCTGGAACGCCTGCCACGAGACCAGCACGGTCACGGCGATCAGCAGCAGGGTCATGGGTCCGAAATTCATCGCGCTTGCATCCTCGGGAACGTGGCCGGTCAGGCGACGCGGTAATTGTCCTGCATCGGGTACCGCCGCGCGTAGGCGGCGAACGCGGCGGCGGCGACGAAGGCGAATGCAGCGAAGAAGAACATCAGGAACGCGTTCTCGCTGAGCCCGCTGACGGCGATCCAGCCGGTCACCGTGTCGTTGCGCACGCCGGCGTTGGTCAACAGCACCCAGAGGCTGCCGAAGGTGCTGGTCAGATACCAGAACGCCATGATCACGCCCTTCATCGCGTGCGGCGCCTGGCTGTACGCGAACTCGAGCGCGGTCGCCGACACCAGCACCTCGCCGAAGGTCAGCAGCAGATACGGCAACGACTGCCAGGCGATCGAGACCTGCTCGCCGCCGTCGATCCACAGTTGCAGCGCACCGGCGACGATCCACGACACGCCGGAAGTCGCGATGCCCCAGCCCATGCGCCGCAGCGCGGTCGGCTCGAAGCCCAGCCGGCGCAGCGCCGGATACAGCACCAGGTTGTTGAACGGAATCAGCAGCATCACCAGCAGCGGATTCAGCGCCTGCATCTGCGCCGCGTCCTGGATCAGCCAGCTGGGCCACCACGCCGCGCCATGCGGGATCACCATCTCCCGGCCCTGGATGATCCACGTCGACGCCTTCTGGTCGAACAGCGACCAGAACGGCGTGACCAGCGCGAACACGATGAGGATCCGCAGCACCGCGCGCACGCCGTCGACGGCGAGGTCCGGATGCGCGCCGCGCGCGCGCTCGAGCTGCACCGACGCGCCCCAGCCGCCGAGGCCGATGATCACGCCGAGCGCCAGACAGGCGGTGATGACGAAACCGAAATCGGTCGGCCACCACGGCAGCGATACCGTCGCCGACAGGGCCCACAGCGCCAGCATCAGCGTCGCGACCACGACGCCCAGCACCGCGATCACCAGGCCGGGCCTGCCCTCGCCCTGTCGGCCGGTGCGCAGCGCGGTCTTGACGACCTCGAAGAACGCGTGGGGATCGTGTCGCGACGGCGGCACGTTGACGTACTGCTTGCGGCCCAGCCAGAACACGAAGGTCGCGATGAACATCAGGATGCCGGGAATGCCGAACGCGACCGCCGGCCCGTAGTGGCGCAGGAACAGCGGCGCCAGCAACGACGCGAAGAACGAACCGAAATTGATGATCCAGTAGAAGGCGTCGAACACCACCTTCGCCTTGCTCTTGTTGGTCTGGTCGAACTGGTCGCCGCAGAACGAGACCACCAGCGGCTTGATGCCGCCGGACCCCAGTGCGATCAGGAACAGGCCGGTGTAGAAGCCGGTCGCGTTGTTCTCGAACGCCGCCAGGCACGCATGGCCGGCGCAATAGATCAGCGAGAACCACAGGATGGTGTGGTACTTGCCGAAGTAGCGGTCCGCCAGCCAGCCGCCGAGCAGCGGGAAGAAGTACACGCCGATCACGAACGTGTGGAAGATGTCCTTCGCGGCGCCGTCGCGGTCCGGCCCCGCCGGCAGGTAGCCCAGCAATACCGAGCTGATCAGGAACGGCACCAGGATGTTGCGCATCCCGTAGAAGCTGAAGCGCTCGCAGGCTTCGTTGCCGATGATGTAGGAGATCTGGCGGGGCATCTTGCCCACGGGGGTCGGCGCAGTCGTCATCGGCGGTCCGGACAGGGTGCGAAGCGGCGAAGCGTACCCGATCGCGCGAGCGCGCCGACGGCTAGCGCAGCGCGTCGGACGCGGCAAGTGCCGGCCGACCCGGCGGCTCGCCGCCACCGCACGCGCTGTGGCTTGGGTTGCGTCCCGCCGGGCAGGCATCATGGCCGCCCTGCCCGCCCCCGGACACGCCGTGACCGTATCCCGACGCTTCGCCTCCCTGCTGGCCGCCTGCGCGCTGGCCGCCGCCCTGCCCGCCAGCGCCGACGACGATCCGCGCGTGACCGTGGCCGAGCGCAGTGGCTTCGTCGAGACCGGCCGCTACGACGAGGTCGTCGCGCTGTGCGACACCTTCGCCCGGCGCCATCCCGATGCCGTGCGCTGCACCCGCTTCGGCACCAGTCCGGAAGGCCGGCCGATGCAGGCGTTGATCGTGACCCGTACCGGCGCGATGGACCCCGGCGAGGCGCGCCGCCGAGGCCTGCCGGTCGTCCTCGTGCAGGGCGGCATCCACGCCGGCGAAGTCGACGGCAAGGACGCGGGCTTCCTCGCGCTGCGCGAGGTGCTCGACGGCACCGCCGCGCCCGGCGTGCTCGACGATCTGGTGTGGGTGTTCGTGCCGGTCTTCAGCGTCGACGGCCACGAGCGCTTCGCGGCCTGGAACCGGCCCAACCAGCGCGGGCCGCGCGAGATGGGCTGGCGCACGACCGCGCAGAACCTCAATCTCAACCGCGATTACGCCAAGGCCGATGCGCCCGAGATGCAGGCGATGCTGGCCCTGGTCGAGGCCTGGGACCCGCTGGCCTACATCGACCTGCACGCAACCAATGGCGCCCAGTTCGAGCACGACATCGCGATCCAGGTCGAGCCCCTGCACGCCGGCGACGATGCCTTGCGCAGCGTCGGTCGCCGCTTCCGCGACGCGGTTATCGAGGATCTCGCCGCGCAGGGCTCGCTGCCGCTGCCGTTCTATCCGTCCTTCCTCGAATCCGACAACCCGGCGTCGGGTTTCGAGGACGGGGTCTCGCCGCCTCGGTTCTCGACCGGTTACATCCCGCTGCGCAACCGCCTGGCGATGCTGGTCGAAACCCACTCGTGGAAGGAATATCCGGTCCGCGTGCGCATCACCCGCAATACCGTGGTGTCGGTGCTGGAACAGATCGCCGCGCACGGCCGCGACTGGCTGGCCATCGCGCGCGCAGCCGACACGCGCGCCGCGGCGCTCGGCGGCAGCACCGTGCCGCTCGCCTGGCAGGCGACGGATCACGCGCGCATGATCGATTTCCGCGGCTATGCCTACACGCGCACGCCGTCGGACGTGTCGGGCGCGTCGATGACGCGCTACGACGAAACCACACCGCAGGTCTGGCGGGTGCCGCTGCGCGACACCATCACGCCGTCGCTGACCACCGATTTGCCACGCGGCGGCTATCTGGTGCCGGCCGCGCATGCGGCCTGGGTCGGCGAGAAGCTGCGCCAGCACGGCATCGACGTCCGCACGCTCGCCACCGCGCATGCGGCACTGGACGTGCGCGCGTTCCGCGCCGACAGCACCCGCCTGGGGGCAGGCTCGATGGAAGGCCACCAGCGCCTGGCGCTCGACGGCGCCTGGCACGAGGACACGCAGGACGTCGCCGCCGGCGCGCTGTACGTGCCGATCGCGCAGCCGAAGGCGCGTCTCGTCGCCGCCCTGCTGGAACCGCAGGCGCCCGATTCGCTCGCGGCCTGGGGCCGGTTCAACGTCCACTTCGAGCGCAAGGAGTACATGGAGGACTACGTGGCCGAAGCCGTCGCGCGCGAGATGCTCGCCGGCGATCCCGCGGTGCGCAGCGCGTTCGAGACGCGATTGCGCGACGACCCGGCCTTCGCGGCCGATCCCGCGGCCCGGCTCGACTTCTTCTACCGGCGTCACAGCGCCTGGGACACGCGCTACAACCTCTATCCCGTGCTGCGTGTCGAGGCCGCGCCCGAATGACGCGCCTGACCGCTTCCCGCACGCTGGTCGCGTTGCTGCTCGGCCTGGTCCTCGCGGCGTGCGCGGGACGCGCGCCGCATCGCGACACGGCGGCAGCGACGACCGAGACGCCCGTGTCGTTCGTCACCCTCAACCTCTACCACGACCGCGACCGCTGGCCGCAGCGCCTGCCGTTGATCCTCGCCGGGCTGCGCGCGCTCGACCCCGACGTCATCGCCCTGCAGGAAGTGCTGCAGACCGGAACCCTGCCGAACCAGGCCGAGACCATCGGCGCGGCGCTCGGCTACCACGTGCACTTCGTCTCGCTCGATCCGGAGGGCCAGGCGCACCGCTACGGCAACGCGCTGCTGACACGGGAGGCTCCTCAGTCGATGTCGCAGTCGCGCCTGGAGCCGGCCGCCGACTCGCGCAGCATGGGACACGCCCGGCTCGAGATCCGCGGACAGCCCTTGAACGTCTACTTCACCCACCTGCACGCCGGCCAGTTCGGTGGCGACACGCGCGCACGCCAGGTGCAGGACGTGCTCGCCGTGATCGACCGCACCGCTGACGCCGCGCCGGTCGTGCTGCTCGGCGATTTCAATGCGGCGGTGACGACGCCCGAGCTGGCGCCACTTGCAGGGCGCTATGTCGATGCCTACGGCGTCGTCCACCCCGACGCGGACGCAACAGCTGTCACCACGCTCAACCCGCACTACTTCGAGATCGGCTCGCGCATCGATCTGGTGTTCGTGCAGCCGGGCCGGTTCGACGTGCGCGATGCGCGCCTCGTGCTGGACACGCCCGGCGCCGACGGCACCTGGCCGTCGGATCATTTCGGCGTCCATGTCGAGCTGGTGCCGCGCCGCACGCCGCCGGATTGAGGGCCGCGCGCCGTCCCGCGCGTAGGATGGTCGCCCCGCCCGTCCGCAACCGGAGCCTCCGATGTCCGCGATCCGCCTGATGCTGCTGCTGTGCGCCGCGTCCCTGCTGGCCGCCTGCCAGTCGCCCGTCGCCGGCCCGGCGGCACCCTCCACTGGAGACACCCTGATGCCCGCCGACAGCGGCACGTTGATGGTGCGCGGACGCGCGATGTACCTCGAGAAGATCCTGATGCCGGAGGGGTCGACGCTGCGCGTGCAGCTGATCGACGACCAGCTGGCGGATACGCCCGACGCGGTGATCGCGTCGCGCGAGATCGAAGTCGGCGCCGGGCCCTACGATTTCACCCTGCCGGTCGAACGCGCGAAGCTGCGCGAGAACGGGATGTACGGCCTGCACGCGTCGGTGTCGATGCCCGACGGCAGCCTGCGCTTCGTCACCGACACCCGCGTGCCGGTGCAGCCCGGCCAGTCGGGCATCGTCGAGTTCCGCCTGGTGCACGTGCAGCCGCGCGACTGAGCGCGGGCGCAGCACGGCTCAGTCGGTGCGGAAGGCCACGCGCCGGGTGATGCCGCAGGTCAGCGCATAGGAAATCGTGCCGGCGGCGTCGGCGACCTGCTCCACGGGCAGCGCATCGCCCCACAGCGTCACCGGATCGCCGGCGCGGGCATCGGGCTGTCCGCGCAGGTCGATCGTCATCAGGTCCATCGACACGCGCCCGACAACGCGCGCCGCCCGTCCGTTGACCAGCACCGGCGTGCCGGCGGGCGCCAGTCGCGGATACCCGTCGCCATAGCCCACCGCGGCGATGCCGACCGGCATGTCTTCGGGCGCTTCCCAGGTGGCGGAATAGCCGATGCGTTCGCCCCGCGCCACGCGGTTCACGGCCAGCAGCCGGGTCTCGAACGTCATCGCCGCGCGCAGGCCGAAATCCGCGCCGGTACGGCCCGCCACGACCGACATGCCGTACAGCGCACCACCGGGCCGGATCCAGTCGCCGTGCGCATCGCTCCAGCCGAGCACCGCCGCCGAATTCGCCAGCGACCGCGGCCCGGCCAGGCCCGCGGTCGCCGCGGCGAACGCGCGCAGCTGCGCCGGCGTCTGCAGCGCGTTGGGCGCCCCCGGGTCGAACTCGTCTGAGCTGGCGAAATGCGTCATCAGCACGATGTCGCCGGTCACGCCGCGCGCCTGGCGCAGCCGCGTGTGCGCCTCGGCCACCGCAGCCGGCGCGAAGCCGAGCCGGTGCATGCCGGTGTCGATCTTCAGCCACACCCGGATCGGCGCGCCGTCGGTCTGCTCGAGCATGTCGAGCTGCGCGGCGTGGTGGACGATCGCCTCGGCGCGCAGGCGGCGCAGCTGGTCGAGGTCGCCGGCATTGTCGAAGCCCGACAGCACCAGGATCGGCTGTTCGAGCCCGACCGCGCGGATCCGCGCCGCGTCCTCGATCGCCGCGACGCCGAACGCGTCGGCACCGCGCAGCGCCAGCGCCGCGGTCTCCAGGCCGTGGCCGTAGCCGTCTGCCTTGACCATCGCCATCAGCCGCCGGCCGGGCGCACGCGCGCGCATCGCCAGCAGGTTGTGGCGCAGCGCATCGGTGTGGATCGTCGCGGTGATCGGGCGGGACATGCGGGCGGGACGCGCAGGAGGGCCCGCCATTTTGCCTGCAAGCGCAGGCGCGCGCCTTACTCGAAGCTGCCGATCGAATCGTGCGACAGGTTGTCGAAGCGGGTGTACTCGCCGAAGAACTTCAGCTTCAGCGAGCCCGTCGGGCCGCTACGCTGCTTGCCGATGATGATCTCGGCCAGGCCCTGGTCGGGCGAGTTTTCCTTGTTGTAGTAGTCGTCGCGGTAGATGAAGACGATGACGTCGGCGTCCTGCTCGATCGCGCCCGATTCGCGCAGGTCGGCCATCACCGGGCGCTTGTCGGCGCGCGTTTCCAGCGAGCGGTTGAGCTGCGACAGGGCCATCACCGGCACGTTGAGGATCTCGGTCGCGCGGTTCTCGCTGTTGCCCGGCACCGCCATCAGCTGCAGGTAGTCGATGACGATCAGGCCGAGGTCGTGCTCGCGCTTGAGGCGGCGGCACTTGGCGCGCAGCACGTCCGGCGACAGGCCGGGCGTGTCGTCGATGAAGATCTTGGTTTCCTTCAGCATGCGGATCGCGCCGCTGACCCGGCTCCAGTCCTCGTCCTCGAGCTGGCCGGTGCGCAGGCGGGTCGCATTGATGCGGCCGTTCGACGAGATCAGGCGCAGCGCGAGCTGGCTGGCCGACATTTCCATCGAGAACACGCCGACCGCCTTCTTGGTCTTGATCGCGGCGTATTCGGCGATGTTGAGCGCGAAGGTCGTCTTGCCCATGGCCGGACGCGCGGCGAGGATCAGCAGGTCGGTCGGCTGCAGGCCGGCGGTCATCTCGTCGAACTCGGTGTAGCCGGTCGGCAGGCCGGTCACGCCGCCGCCGTTGTTGTAGCGCGTCTGCAGCACGTCGAAGGCGTCGGCCATCGCCTTGTTGATCGCGGTGAAGTCGGTGCGGCCCGCCGAGCCGGCTTCGGCGATCTTGAAGACCTGCTGCTCGGCCTTGGCGAGGATCTCGCTGCTGTCGCGGCCATCGGGCTGGAAGCCGTCGTTGACGTTCTCGGTGCCGACCTCGATCAGCTGCCGCAGGATCGCCTTGTCGCGGACGATCTCCGCATAGGCACGGATGTTGGCGGCCGACGGCGTGGTGCTGGCCAGCTCGCCGAGATAGGCGCCGCCGGCGACCAGTTCCGACAGGTTGTTGGATTCGAACCATTCGCCGAGGGTCACCGCGTCGAAGGGCTTGTTCTTCTCGGCCAGTTCCTGGATCGCGGCGTAGATCTTCTGGTGGTCTCGGCGGTAGAAGTCGTCCGGCACCAGCATGTCGGCGATGCGGTCGTAGGAATCGGGGACCAGCATCAGGCCGCCGAGCACCGCCTGCTCCGCATCGACCGACTGCGGCGGAATGCGCAGCTGTTCGACGCGTGCGTCGGTGCGGTGCTCGGGACGGTATTCGGGGCGTGCGGACATGGTGGAACGGTTCCTCGCGAGGCGCGCCTGACCCGGCGGGTGGCGCGCCGCTGTGATGGCGCAACGGCGGTCGATGCTAGACCCGGCGCCTGTGGACACGCGACCCCACAAGCTGTGGATAAGCCGCGGCCAGCGGTGGGTAACTTCTAGCGCGCCGGCGTCTCGCCGGGCGCGACGGGCACGGCCCGCAAACGACGACGGGCGCCTCGCGGCGCCCGTCGTGAACCGCCAGGATCCGGTGGGATCAGGCGGGTTCGGCTTCGATGACGACCTTGACGGTGGTCTCGGCATCGGCGTGCAGGTGCACGACGACATCGAATTCGCCGGTGTTGCGGAACGCGCCTTCACCCAGCACGACTTCCGACTTCTCGACCGGCGCGACGGCCTTGGTCAGCGCCTGCGCGATCTCGCGCGGACCGACCGAGCCATAGAGCTTGCCTTCGGTCGACGCGTTCGCGTAGATCGTGACGCTGGCGCCTTCCAGCTTGGCCAGGCGCTGCTGCGCCTCGTCGAGCTGCGACTGGGCCTTGGCTTCGTACTCGGCGCGGCGCGCTTCGAACTCGGCGATGCTCTTCGGGGTCGCCGGCACGGCCTTGCCCTGCGGCACCAGGAAGTTACGGCCGTAGCCCGGCTTCACGTTGACCTTGTCGCCGAGGTTGCCGAGATTGGTGACCTTCTGCAGAAGAATCAGTTGCATGGTGTTGCTCCGTATTCGTTAGTGCCGCGACGCGGACGCGCGCGACACAACCGGTTTGCTGTCCGAATGGACGGTGATCGACCCGACCGCGCCACTGTCCGCACGACCCGCGCCGGAGCGCGTGCCACGCGGACGCGGCGTCGCGTCAGACGTTGTGGTTGTCGGTGTACGGAATCAGCGCGAGGAAACGCGCGCGCTTGACGGCCGTGGCCAGCTGGCGCTGGTAACGCGACTTCGTACCGGTGATGCGGCTCGGGACGATCTTGCCGTTCTCGGTGAGGTTCTGGCGCAGGGTGTTGAGATCCTTGTAATCGATCTCCTTGACGCCCTCGGCGGTGAACTTGCAGAACTTGCGGCGGCGGAAGAACTTGGACATGTGCGTGATCCTCAGGCGGCTTCGGCGTTGTTGTCGGACTTGTCGGTGTCGCCGTCGGCATCGTTGTCGCTGCCGGTGCTGTCACCGTCTTCGTCGCGGCGGCGACGCTCGGGGCGGTCGGGCTTGTCGCCCTTGTCGTCCTTGTTCTTCATGATCAGCGACTGCTCGGTGTCGGCCTCGTCGCGGCGGACCACGAGGTGGCGCAGCACGGCATCGTTGAAGCGGAACGCTTCGACGAGCTCGTCGAGGGCGGTCTGGCCGACTTCGATGTTGAACATGACGTAGTGGGCCTTGACCAGATTGTTGATCGGGTAGGCCAGCTGGCGACGACCCCAGTCCTCCAGGCGGTGGATGGTGCCTTCGGCGCCTTCGATCAGCGACTTGTAGCGCTCGATCATCGCAGGCACCTGCTCGCTCTGGTCCGGATGGACCAGGAACACGACTTCGTAATGACGCATGTTGGTTTCCTTTCGGGTATCGACCGCGCCGCGAACGCGGCGGCGGCCCGGATAGCTCCCCGGCATCGGCGATGCGGTGGAGCAAGGGCTCCCAGGCGACGGGCGCGAGGGAGCCGGCTATTGTCACAGATCCTGCACGGCCGGACAAGGCGGCCCGCTCCGGCGCGTGCCGGCGGGAGCCGTGCGACATTCGGTCGCAGTCTCACCACATCAAGCGAATGCTTCAATGTCGCAGGCGCCGGATGGGCGCCCGTCCGTGCGGCCCGGTGCCGACGACGTCCCGGCGACGACGCCCTGCCCCGCTCCGGCAGCACGCCGCGCCTCCTTCGAGACGAGACGCCCTCAGTGCCGCCGGCGACCGGCGGACAGGAATCCGCCAGACCGTGCACGCCTGCCTGCCCTCATACCGTGTCGCCCGTCCGGGACGGGCCGTGCCGTCAGCGCACGGTCTCGAGCGTGCGGCTGAAGGCGAGTGCGGCCAGCGTCACGACGGCACCCGACAGCAGGTAGTAGCCGACGTATTCCAGTCCGAACTTGCTGCACAGACCCAGCGCGACCAGCGGTGCGAAGCCGGCACCGAGCAGCCACGCGATGTCCGAGGTCACCGCGGCGCCCGTGTAGCGGTAGATGCTTTCGAAACGCGAGGCGATCGCGTTGCTCGCCTGGCCCAGCGACAGGCCCAGCAGCGCGAAGCCGATGACCACGTAGGCAGTACGGCCACCGGTGGTCTCGCTGCCCAGCAGCGGCGCGGCGAAGAAGCTGAAGATCGCGATCAGGATCGCCGCGATCGCCAGCTGCCCGCGACGGCCGATGCGGTCGGCCAGCAGGCCCGACAGCATGATGCCCAGCCCGCCGATGACCGCGCCGAGGAACAGGCTGCCCAGGTAATCGGACGCGTCGTGGTCGCTGAACAGCGTCGCCCAGCTCAGCGGGAAGATCGTCACCAGGTGGAACATCGCGTAGCTGGCCAGCGGGATCAGCGCGCCGACGAAGACCTGCCGCGGATGCGTGCGCACGGTCTCGATGATGCGGCGCGGCTGCAGTTCCTTGGCCTGGAACAGCTGCGCGAACTCGGGCGTGATCACCAGACGCAGGCGCGCGAAAAGAGCCACGACGTTCAACGCCAGCGCGACGAAGAACGGGAAGCGCCAGCCCCAGGCGAGGAAATCCTCGGGCGTCAGCCAGCGGGTGAAGACCAGGAACAGGCCGCTGGCGAGCATGAAGCCGAGCGCCGCGCCGAGCTGCGGCACCATCGCGTACCAGCCGCGGCGGTTGGCCGGCGCGCTCAGCGACAGCAGCGACGGCAGACCGTCCCAGGCGCCGCCCCAGCCGAGACCCTGACCGAAGCGGAACACCGCCAGCAGTACCGGTGCGAGCATGCCGACCTGCGCGTAGCTCGGCAGGAAGGCGATCGCCATCGTCGAGCCGCACAGCAGGAACAGCGCACCGATCAGCTTGGCAGCGCGACTGAAGTTGCGGTCCACCGCCATGAACACGATCGAGCCGATCGGACGGGCGATGAATGCCAGCGAGAAGATCGCGAACGACTTCATCGTCGCCTGGACCGGGTCACTGTCGGGGAAGAACAGATACGGGAACACCAGCACCGAGGCGATGCCGTAGACGAAGAAGTCGAAGAATTCCGACGTCCGGCCCATCACCACCGGCAATGCGATCCTGCCCGGCGAAATCTCGGTGCTGTCGTTCTCCGGGGCCTCGTCCAGTCCGGTGGTGCCTTCTTGTGCGGTTCCACTCATCTGCGCGCGCTCTCCGGTGTCGTTTGGATGGATAATATGCGCCGCATTGTGCGCCCGAAACCGGTACCGCAGGCAAGGCGCGCAGCAGCAGGCCGTTCATGGCCGCGGCGCGCGCACGCTACCGCCCTTTCCGTGTCCTCCCCGTCAAGTTCTTCTTCTCCGTTGTCGACTTCCCCATGATCCCCATCCTCCGTGCCATCGCGCTGCTCTCGGTCGCCCTGCTGCTGTCGGGCTGCGACTGGGTCGTCATGCGACCTTCCGGCGACATCGCCATGCAGCAGCGCGACCTGATTCTGGTCTCGACCGGGCTGATGCTGCTGATCATCGTGCCGGTGATCTTCCTGACGTTCTTCTTCGCGTGGAAATACCGCGCGTCGAACAAGGACGCCGAGTACGCGCCCGACTGGCACCACTCGACCCGTCTCGAACTGGTGATCTGGTCGGCGCCGCTGGCGATCATCCTGGTGCTGGGCACGATCACCTGGATCGCGACCCACAAGCTCGATCCCTACCGCCCGCTCGACCGCATCGACGCCAACCGCGACGTGCCCGCCGACGTGCAGCCGCTGGTGGTCGAAGTGGTGGCGCTCGACTGGAAGTGGCTGTTCCTCTATCCCGAGCAGGGCATCGCGACGATCAACGAACTCGCCGCGCCGGTGGATACGCCGATCGAATTCCGGATCACCTCGGCGTCGATGATGAATTCGTTCTTCGTGCCGGCGCTCGCGGGCCAGATCTACGCGATGGCCGGCATGCAGACCAAGCTGCACGCGGTGATCAACGAGGAAGGCACCTACAAGGGCTTCTCCGCGAACTACAGCGGCGACGGTTTTTCGCACATGCGCTTCGATTTCCTCGGCCTCGACCAGGCCGGCTTCGATGCGTGGGTCGCCAAGGCGCAGGCGTCCGAGGATTCCCTCGATCGCGAGGGCTACATGCAGATCGAGAAGCCGTCCGAGCGCGAGCCGGTGCGCTACTTCGCGAACGTGGACGCGGATCTCTACGACGCCATCCTCAACATGTGCGTCGCGCCCGATGCCATGTGCATGCACGAGATGATGCACATCGACATGGCCGGCGGTGGCGGCGTCGACAGCCGCGACAACTTCGACCGCCTGCGCTACGACAACCGCCATGCGGACGAGGCGATCGAAGCGCCCGGCGCGACGTTCCCGAACAGCGGCCGCGAGGCGCGCAGCGACGACGAACCGCAGGGCCACCAGCCGCGCGCCGCGGAACCGGGCGAAGCGGCCCCGGCGCCGACGCCGGCCGGCGGACTCGACAACGAGGGCGCGCAGCCGCGCACCCCGGAACAGGCACCGACTTCGCAGGGCGCACCTGCCGAGCCGGACGAGGACGGCGGCACCCGCCGCTGATCCTTCGCAGACGCAAGACCGACATCCAGTACCAGGCAGACCCCCCATGTCCGTAGCCTCCCAGGGCCAACTCGATTCACCGGTGTTCGGGCGACTTTCGCTCGATGCGCTGGCCTTCTTCCACGACCCGATCGTCGGCGCGACCTTCGTCGGCACCGTCCTAGGCGGCCTCGGCCTGCTGGCGCTGCTGTTCAAGTACCGGCTGTGGGGCTATCTCTGGAAGGAGTGGTTCACCAGCATCGATCACAAGAAGATCGGGATCATGTACTGCATCCTCGCGCTGGTGATGCTGCTGCGCGGCTTCGCGGACGCGGTGATGATGCGGCTGCACCAGGCGATGGCCTCGGGCGGCGGCGAGGGCTATCTCAACGCCCACCACTACGATCAGATCTTCACCGCGCACGGCGTGATCATGATCTTCTTCGTGGCGATGCCGCTGGTCACCGGCCTGATGAACTACATCGTGCCGCTGCAGATCGGCGCGCGCGACGTGGCGTTCCCGTTCCTCAACAACTTCAGCTTCTGGATGACCACCGCCGGCGCGGTGCTGATCATGCTGTCGCTGTTCGTCGGCGAGTTCGCACGCACCGGCTGGCTGGCGTACCCGCCGCTATCGGGCGCGGACTACAGTCCGGGCGTCGGCATGGACTACTACCTGTGGGGGCTGCAGGTGGCGGGCGTGGGCACCACGCTGTCGGGCATCAACCTGATCGTGACGATCGTCAAGATGCGCGCGCCGGGCATGGCGCTGATGCGCATGCCGATCTTCACCTGGACCTCGCTCTGCACCAACATCCTGATCGTCGCCTCGTTCCCGATCCTGACGGCGACGCTCGCGTTGCTGACGATGGACCGTTACGTGGGAACCAACTTCTTCACGAACGATCTCGGCGGCAATCCGATGATGTACGTGAACCTGATCTGGATCTGGGGCCACCCGGAAGTCTATATCCTGGTGCTGCCGGCCTTCGGCATTTTCTCCGAGATCGTCGCGACCTATTCGGGCAAGCGCCTGTTCGGCTATACGTCGATGGTGTACGCGACCGCGGTGATCACGATCCTGTCGTACGTGGTGTGGCTGCACCACTTCTTCACGATGGGCTCGGGCGCCAGCGTCAACGCCTTCTTCGGCATCACGACGATGATCATCTCGATCCCGACGGGCGCGAAGATCTTCAATTGGCTCTTCACCATGTACAAAGGCCGCATCCGCTTCGACGTGCCGATGCTGTGGACGATCGGCTTCATGTTCACCTTCGTCATCGGTGGCATGACCGGCGTGCTGCTGGCCGTGCCGCCGGCGGACTTCGTGCTGCACAACAGCCTGTTCCTGGTCGCGCACTTCCACAACACCATCATCGGTGGCGTCGTGTTCGGCCTGTTCGCGGGCATGGTGTACTGGTTCCCCAAGGCGTTCGGCTTCAAGCTCGACGAGTTCTGGGGCAAGGTCTCGTTCTGGTGCTGGCTGAGCGGCTTCTGGGTCGCGTTCACCCCGCTCTACATCATGGGCCTGATGGGCGTGACCCGTCGCCTGAGCCAGTTCGAGGACACCTCGCTGCACTGGTTCTTCGTCATCGCGGCGATCGGCGCGGCACTGGTGGCCATCGGCATCGCCGCCTTCATCCTGTCGATCGTCGTCGCCGTGCGGAACCGCAAGGCGCTGCGCGATACGACGGGCGATCCGTGGAACGGGCGCACGCTGGAATGGGCGACGTCGTCGCCGCCGCCGGCCTACAACTTCGCGTTCACGCCCGTCGTGCACGGCATCGACGCCTACGACGACATGAAGCGGCACGGCTACGTGCGGCCGACATCGGGCTTCGTGCCGATCCACATGCCCAAGAACACTGGCGCGGGCGTGGTCCTGTCGGCGATCAGCACGGTGCTGGCGTTCGCCCTGATCTGGCACATCTGGTGGCTGGTGGCGGTGTCGTTCGTCGGCCTGATCGCCGCATCGATCAAGCACACCTTCAACTACGACCGCGAGTACTACATCCCGGCCGAAGAAGTGACGGCAACCGAGGAACAACGCACGCGCGATCTCGCGCAGCAGGCGCTCTGACCATGGCACAGACGATCCCCACCACCACCGGCACCACCGAACGCGTCTACCACGTGATCGAGGACCCGCACGCGCACGACGACGGGCACGAGCACCATCCCGAAACCGGCACCAATCTCGGGTTCTGGATGTACCTGATGAGCGACTGCCTGATCTTCGCGATCCTGTTCGCCACCCACGCCGTGATCGGCCGCAACTATGCGGCGGGTCCGTCGCCGGCCGACCTGTTCGACCTCAAGCTGATCCTCGTCGCCACCTTCATGCTGCTGTTCTCGTCGATCACCTACGGGTTCGCGATGCTGAACTCGTACAAGCACAACGTGAAGGGCACCATCGGCTGGCTGCTGGTCACCGGCCTGTTCGGCCTCGCGTTCCTCGGCATCGAGATCTACGAGTTCCAGCACCTGGCACACCTGGGCGCGACGCCGCAACGCAGCGCGTTCCTGTCGTCGTTCTTCACCCTGGTCGGCACCCACGGCCTGCACGTGACCTTCGGCCTGATCTGGCTGGTGACGCTGGTGTTCCAGCTGAAGAAGCACGGCCTCACGGCTGCCAACAACCGTCGCCTGATGTGCCTGTCGATGTTCTGGCACTTCCTCGACGTGATCTGGATCGGCGTGTTCTCGTATGTGTACCTGATGGGAGTCGTGGGATGAGCACCGACGTCAACAACCGCGCGCACCACCCCGCCCACGAGCCCGCGCACGACGCGCACGGCCACGGCTCGATGCGCGACTACGTCATCGGCTTCGTGCTGTCGGTGATCCTGACGGTGATCCCGTTCTGGCTGGTCATGGGCGAGGTGCTGGAGAGCCGCGTCTGGACCGTGGCGCTGATCATGGGCTTCGGCGCCGTGCAGATCGTCGTGCACATGGTCTATTTCCTGCACATGAACCGGAAATCGGAAGGCGGCTGGATCCTCATGTCGCTGCTCTTCACCGGCATCGTCATCCTGATCGCCCTGGTGGGTTCGCTGTGGGTCATGCACCACCTCGACACCAACATGATGCCGGTCTCGCCCGAGCAGATGCGCTCGGCGCCCTGACGGCGCCGACCGTTTTTTCGACGCGATGGCCACCACGCCCCGCCCGACCGCACGTCCGGCCCGCCGCTGGGCGCTGCTGGCGTTCCTGGTCGCGGCGCTGGCCGGGTTCGTCTCGCTCGGCGTGTGGCAGGTCGAACGGCTGGGCTGGAAGCGCGATCTGATCGCACGCGTCGACGCGCGCGTGCAGGCGCCTCCCGTCGCGCCGCCCGCACGCGCGGACTGGCACCGCATCACCGAGGCCGCGGACGAATACCGCCGCGTGGCGCTCGCGGGACGGCTGCTGCACGCCCAGGAAGTCGCGGTCTACGCCGCGACCGCGCGCGGCCCCGGCTACTGGATCATGACGCCGCTGGTGACGGCGGACGGCACCGTCTGGATCAACCGCGGCTTCGTCGACAACGCGCATCGCGATGCCGGGTCCCGCGCCCGGGTCGATGCGCGCGACACGGTCACCGTCACCGGCCTGCTGCGGCTGCCCGAACGGGCCGGCCTGTTCCTGCGCGACAACGTGCCAGCCGAGGATCGCTGGTACGTCCGCGCGCCGGGCGAGCTGAGCGCCGCGCGCGACGTGCCCGGTCCGGTGGCCCCGTTCTTCGTCGATGCGCAGGACCGTCTCGACACCGGCAACTGGCCGGTGCCCGGCATGACCGTGGTGCAGTTCCGCAACCACCATCTCGGCTACGCGCTGACCTGGTTCGGCATGGCGCTGCTGGCCCTGCTGGCGATCGTGCTGGTGGTCCGCAGCGAATTCCTGCGATCGCGCACACGCGGCGGTGGCGGGGCGGATCCACACGACCGCGCACCCGTCCGGGGCCGCGGCCGCCACTGAGCCGGCATCGCACGTCTCGACGCATGCCAGCGGCGTGGCACGTGATCGTCAGGGCGTGTCTCGAATGCTTCCGGCGCGCTGGTGCGCTTGCCGGCGGTCGCGCTCAGAACGCCTTGGTGGCGTCCGTCGTGAAGCTCTCGCCGCAGCCGCAGGCCGCCGCGGCGTTCGGGTTGCGGAACACGAACTCCTGGTTCAGGCCCTTCTGCGCGAAGTCGATCTCGGTCCCGTCGACGATCGGCTGGCTCTTGGCGTCGACGTAGATGCGCACGCCGTCCTGCTCACTGATGCTGTCGCCGGGTTCTTCGGCATGCGCCAGGTCGACGATGTAACCCCAGCCGGAACAGCCGGTCTTGGTCACGCCGAAACGCAGGCCGAGCGCGCCGGGACTGGCGGCGAGGAAGCGGCGGGCACGTTCGAGGGCGGCAGGTGCGAGTGCGATGGACATGGCGCAAGTGTACTCCCGGGTCGCGGACCGGCAGCTGACCGCGACCGGCAAAGGACCGGTGATCCGCCGACGATGGACCGGCGATCCGGTCCGGTAGACTGTGGCGTCCCGTGTATCGGTTCGGATTTCCAGGATTCAAGGCATGACCACGATCAGCGTCCAACAGGCCCTCGCCGGGCACATCCCCGAAGGCGGCGAAGTCACCGTCCGCGGCTGGGTGCGTACCCGTCGCGACTCGAAGGCGGGGCTGAGCTTCGTCAATGTCAGCGACGGCTCGTGTTTCGCGCCGATCCAGGTCGTCGCACCGGACACGCTGGACAACTACGAGGCCGAAGTGAAGCGGCTGACGGCCGGCTGCTCGGTCGTCGCGTCGGGCACGCTGGTGAAGTCGCAGGGCCAGGGCCAGAGCTTCGAGATCCAGGCGCACACGGTCGAGGTCGTGGGCTGGGTCGAGGATCCGGAGACCTATCCGATCCAGCCCAAGGCGCATTCGCTGGAATTCCTGCGCGAGGTCGCGCACCTGCGCCCGCGGACCAATCTGTTCGGCGCGGTCACCCGCATCCGCCACTGCCTGGCCCAGGCCGCGCACCGGTACTTCCACGAGAACGGCTATTTCTGGATCAACACGCCGATCGTGACCACGTCGGATGCCGAAGGCGCGGGCCAGATGTTCCGCATCTCCACGCTGGACCTGGCGAACCTGCCGATCGGCAAGGACGGCAAGGTCGACTTCACGCGCGATTTCTTCGGCAAGGAAGCGTTCCTGACGGTGTCGGGCCAGCTCAACGTCGAAGCCTTCTGCCTGTCGATGAGCAAGGTCTACACCTTCGGCCCGACCTTCCGCGCCGAGAACAGCCATACCACGCGCCACCTGGCCGAGTTCTGGATGATCGAGCCGGAGATCGCGTTCGCCGATCTCGCCGAGAACGCGCGCATTTCCGAGGAATTCCTCAAGTACCTGTTCCGCGCAGTGCTCGACGAGCGCGCCGACGACATGGCCTTCATTGCCGAGCGCGTGCAGAAGGACGCGGTCACGCGCCTGGAAGGGTTCGTCAATGCGCCGTTCGAGCGCATCGAATACACCGATGCGGTCGAGCTGCTGCGCAAGTCCGGCCACAAGTTCGAGTTCCCGGTCGAATGGGGCCTGGACCTGCAGACCGAGCACGAGCGCTGGCTGACCGAGCAGCACGTCGGCCGCCCGGTCGTGGTGACCAACTATCCCGAGCACATCAAGGCGTTCTACATGCGCCTCAACGACGACGGCAGGACCGTCGCGGCGATGGACGTGCTGGCGCCGGGCATCGGCGAGATCATCGGCGGCGCGCAGCGCGAGGAACGGCTCGACGTGCTGGATGCGCGCATGGACCAGTTCGGTCTCGATCGCGAGCACTACGGCTGGTACCGCGATTTCCGCCGCTACGGCACGGTGCCGCACGCCGGCTTCGGGCTCGGTTTCGAACGCCTGATCGTCTACGTCTGCGGCCTGTCGAACATCCGCGACGCGATCCCCTACCCGCGCGCGCCGGGCCAGGCCGAGTACTGACCCTCGGATGACGGGTTCATCGCTCCCTTCTGATGCCTCGGTGCACGTATTGCGTCGACGCACCTTTCGTCCGCGCGCCTTCGCGTGGACCGGTGCCCCCACCGCGGCCGGTCCCGACGTCCCATGATCCTGTTCCTCGCCCTGTGTTTCTTCGGTGTCGCGATCGGTGGATTCACCGCGTTCGTGATCTTCTGGCCGCTGTCGCTGGTGCACCTGCGCGACCGCCATCCCGAGGTGCACGCACACTTCGGCGACAGTCCCTTCCTCAAGCCGGCCGCCCTGCGCTGGCTGCTGGCGGGCGGCTACCGCGAGGTGCCCGATCGCCAGTTCACCGGCCTCGCGACCCCGGCGCGGATCTCGCTGATCGTGATCCTCGCCGCCCTCACCGCCTGTGGCGTGCTGTGGCTGTGGTCACTGGCGCCCTGATCCCAAGGAGCGATCCATGACGCATGACGAATGGTGGCTGGCGATGCTCGGCCGCACCGTGATCTGGGCCCGTCTGCGTGTGCTCGACACCGGCATCGCCCAGGTGTTCGACAGCGACGGCAATACCCTGGTCTACGACAGCGAGGACACCGCGCGCGGCATGCTGCTCGACGCGGATTTCGTCTCGTTCGACGGCCTCGATGCCGAGGATGCGCTGGAGCGCGGCTTCACGCTCGAGGAGCTGGCGCCGCCCGACGCCGACGACGACGCCCAGCTGCGCGAGCGGATGGTGCAGTCGCTCGGCGCACGCGCCTGACGCCAGCGCGCCTTTGGCCACGCCGCGCGCCTTCGTCGAGCCGGATCCGGCGCTGCTCGATGCGCTGCTGGTGGCCCACCCGTTCGTGACCCTGGTGACGGTGCGCGACGGCGTGCCCGATGCCAGCCACCTGCCGGTGCTGGCCCGGCGCGACGGCGCTGCGCTGCTGCTCGAAGGCCACTGGGCACGCGCGAACCCGCAGGCGCGCGACGGCGACGAGGCGCTGGTGCTGGTCCACGGCCCGCACGCGTATCTGTCGGCGGACTGGTATCCCGACAAGCACGAACACGCGCGGGTGCCGACCTGGAACTACGTCGTCGCGCACCTGCGGGTGCACATCGAACGCGTCGACGACGAAGAGGCGCTGGGCGCGCTCGTCGCCCGCACCGCGGAGCGCTTCGAGCCGACCGTCGGCGGCACCTGGCGCTACGACCACACCGATCCGCGCGAGCGTCGCCAGCTGCGCGGCATCGTCGGGTTCCGCCTGCGCGTGCACGCCGCCGAGCTGACCCGCAAGCTGAGCCAGAACCATCCCGACGCGAACCGCGCGTCGGTCGTCGCCGCCCTCGATGCGCAGGCCGACGACGACGCCCGCGCCATCGCCGCGCTGATGCGCGCCGGGCTGGCACCGTCATTCCCACCGGAGTCCTGACATGGATCTCGATCTCGAAGGCCGCCACGCTCTGGTCTGCGGTGCGTCCGACGGCATCGGACGCGCGACCGCGCACGAACTCGCGCTGCTCGGCGCGTCGGTCACCGTGCTCGCGCGGCGCGACGCGGCGCTGCAGACCGTGGCCGATGCGCTGCCCCGTCCGCGCGGCCAGCCGCACCATGTCCTCGCCGTCGACATGGCCGATGCGGCGGCGTTGCAGGCCGCGGTCGCCGCGCATGTGACCGCGCAGCCGGTGCAGATCCTGATCCACAACACCGGCGGGCCGCCGGGCGGCCCCGCGCACACCGCGCCGCTCGCTGCGTACACCGACGCCTTCCAGCGGCATCTGCTCGCTGGGCAGGTGCTGGTGCAGGCGGTGCTGCCGGCGATGCGCGCGGCGCGCTGGGGCCGCATCGTCAACGTGGTCTCGACCTCGGTGCGCGAGCCCATCGCGGGCCTCGGCGTGTCGAACACCATCCGCGGCGCGGTCGCGGGCTGGGCCAAGACCCTGTCGCGCGAACTCGGGCCCGACGGCATCACCGTCAACAACGTGCTGCCCGGCTACACCGAGACCGGCCGCATCGACCAGATCGTGCGGGACCGCGTCGCGGCGACCGGCAAGAGCGCCGACGAGATCCTCGCGACCATGCGCGCGAACGTGCCGGCGGGCCGGTTCGCCACGCCTGCCGAAACCGGCGGCGTGATCGCGTTCCTGTGCGCGCCGGCGGCGGCCTACATCAACGGCGTGAGTCTGGCCGTCGACGGCGGGCGCATGGCGTCGATCTGAAATCGCAGCCCGGGCTCCCCGGCTGCACGCCTCACGTCGCCGCCACGAGGGCGCTGCTCTGATGCCGCGATGCCCGAAGGCCCCGAAATCCACTACGCCGCCGACCAGCTCGCCGCCGCACTGGCGGGCGAGCTCCTCGTCGACGTGCGCTTCAAGGATCCCGCGCTGCAGCGGCGCCGACGTGTGCTGCGCGGCAAGCGCGTGCTCGCCGTGCAGGCGCGCGGCAAGGCGATGCTGACCGCGGTCGACGGCGGCTGGACGCTGTACTCGCACAACCATCTGCTGGGGTTCTGGCGGATCGTCGACGATGTCGATGCCCTCACCTCGGAGGCCCAGCCGCGGGTGCTGCTGGTGACGGCGCGCGGCGCGGCCGCGCTGTACGCGGCGCCGTCGGTGTCGCTGTGGAAGACCGACGCGCTCGACACCCAGCCCTATCTCGCCAAGCTCGGCCCGGACGTGCTGGACCCGGCCGTCGACGCCGCGGCCCTGGTCGCGCACATGCAGGCCCCGGCGTTCGCGCGGCGGGCGCTGGCGGTGCTGCTGCTCGACCAGGCCTTCGCCGCCGGCATGGGCAACTACCTCCGCTCGGAGGTGCTCTACCAGGCGAAGATGTCGCCGCACCGCACGGCGGGCGACCTCGCCGCCGGCGAGCGGCGCCGCCTTGCCAATGCCCTGCTCGACGTGCCGCGCCGCAGCTATCGCGCCAAGCACCGCGCCCAGGTGCCGCCGGACAAGGACTACCTCGAACACACGAAAGCGATCTTCAAGCTGCGCGTGTTCGAGCGCGAAGGCCTGCCGTGCCCGCGCTGCGACGGCACCGTCGTCAACGAGCGGATCGCCGCGCGGCGCCTGTACTGGTGCCCCGGCTGCCAGCACTGATCCGGCGACCGCCTCGGTTAAGCTGACACCCCGTCGCGACCGGTCCCCGGTCCGATCCATCGCCGTCGCCGACACGCTCCGTTGCGACGCGCATGCCTCCCGGCCGGAGCCCCCCGGCCCGTCTCTGGAATAATCGCACCATGGGTGAACTCGACAACCTCCTGCAACGCAATCGCGACTGGGCCGAGCGCGCCGTCACCGAGGACCCGGATTTCTTCCACCGGCTGGAGAACCAGCAGGCGCCGAAATACCTGTGGATCGGCTGTTCGGATTCGCGCGTGCCCGCCAACCAGATCCTCGGTCTCGATCCGGGCGAAGTGTTCGTCCACCGCAACATCGCCAACGTGCTGTCGCACGGCGATCTCAACGCACTGTCGGTGATCCAGTTCGCCGTCGACGTGCTGCAGATCGAGCACATCCTGCTGGTCGGCCACTACGGCTGCGGCGGCGTGCACGCGGCGATGACCGGGGCCCGCGTCGGGCTGGTCGACAACTGGCTGCGGCATGTCTCCGACATCGCGCACAAGCATGCCGGCCTGCTGGCGTCGGTCGAGGATCCCGCGCTGCGCCACGCGCGGCTGTGCGAACTCAATGCGATCGAGCAGGCGCTCAACGTCTGCCAGACCACCGTGGTCCGCGACGCCTGGGCGCGTGGGCAGACGCTGACGGTGCACGGCTGGGTCTACGCCGTGGGCGACGGCCGCGTGCGCGAACTCGGCATGCAGGTGGGGTCGTATGACGCCATCGGCCCGGCCTACGAGGCGGCGGTGGCCGAAGTCGCGACGGTGGCCGCGCGGGGCCGGCGCGATGGCTGACGCCATCCACGCGTCGCAGGCGCCGACGCCCGTCGGCGCGTATCCGCATGCGCGCCGCGTCGGCGATCTGCTGCTGCTGTCGGGCATCGGCCCGCGCGATCCGGCGACCGATGCCGTGCCGGGCAACGTCGTCGATGCCGACGGCGCTCTGCGCGCGCACGACATCGCCGCGCAGACACATGCGGTGTTCGCCAATGTCCGCGCCGTACTGCACGCCAGCGGCGCGCGCTGGGAGGACCTGGTGGACGTCACCGTCTACCTGACCGACATGGCCGGCGATTTCGCCGCCTACAACGCCGTGTGGGCCGACTACTTCCCCGACCCGGCCAGCGCGCCGTGCCGGACGACGCTCGGTATCACCGCCCTGCCGACACCGATCGCTATCGAGCTCAAATGCATCGCGGCCGCAGGCCGCGAACCGACGTCCCTCGCCCGCACCGCGGGAGAGGGGGGGACCGTCGGCGACGCCGACGGTGGGGTGAGGGCGCAGCCCAACGTGCATACCAATGCCGTTCTATCCACGAACCCTCACCCCGGCCCTCTTCCGCAGGCGGGAGAGGGGGAGAAGCGCCCATGATTCCCGCCCCGCTGAATTTCCAGAAGTGGATCGACGAGCACCGCCACCTGCTCGAGCCGCCGGTCGGCAACAAGTGCATCTACGACGGCGACTTCATCGTCATGGTCGTCGGCGGCCCCAACGCGCGCACCGACTACCACTTCGAGGAAGGCCCGGAATTCTTCCACCAGCTGGAAGGCGAGATGACGCTGCGGATCCAGGAAGACGGCCGCGTCCGCGACATCCCCATCCGCGCCGGCGAGACCTTCCTGCTGCCGCCGCGGGTGCCGCACTCGCCGCAGCGCGGGCCGGGCTCGATCGGCCTGGTCATCGAACGCCGGCGCCTGCCGCACGAGGACGATGGCCTGCTGTGGTTCTGCGAGCGCTGCAACGCCAAGGTCTACGAGGAGTATTTCCATCTCGACGACATCGAGCAGGATTTCTTCCGGGTGTTCGAACGCTTCTACCGCGACGACGCGCTGCGTACCTGCCAGGCCTGCGGCCATCTCAATCCCCGCCCCAGCCGCTACGAGCTGCAGGCGGACTCGCAGGCGGACATCACCTGAGACCCGACGATCCAAGGGACTGGAGCGTACGCATGCATCGACCCCTGCTGCTGTTTCTGCTGTGCTGCCTGATCGCCACGCGCGCGCCGCTGCAGGCCCGGGACGTGGACAGCGCCGACGCGGGCAACGCGGACAACGCCGAACTCGCGACGCTGTACCGCGAGGACCAGGACGCCCGCAAGGTGGCGGACATCGACTGGTCGATCGTGTCGCGCGAGGACGCCGGCCGCCGCGAACGCGTGCTCACGCTGATGCGTGACGGCGCGCTGCGCACCGCGCCGGACCACTACCACGCGGCGATGGTGTTCCAGCACGGCCAGGGCCTCGAGGACATCCGGATCGCGCACGCGCTGGCGACGGTCGCGTCCACGCGGGTGCCCGACGAGATGCGGTATCGCTGGCTGGTCGCCGCCTCCTGGGACCGGATCCTGACCACGCAGTTGCAGCCGCAGTGGTACGGCACCCAGTTCAAGGGCGATGCGGTCGGCTTCTTCCTGTTCCCGGTCGCGGAAGACGCCGTGGACGATGCCGAGCGCGCGCGCATGGGCGTGCCGCCACTCGCCGAGACACAGGCCCGCGTCGCGGAGATGGCCGCATCGATGGGCCAATCCGTGCATCCGGACCCGCCGACGATCGAACAGTTGCGCCAGGCGCGACGCGCGTCGCCCGCCACGCCCTGAACCGCGCTGTGCACCCGCGGCGTGATCGCTGCGGTCCGGTCGACTACGATGACCGGCATGCTGAAGATCGACATCCACGCCCATTATCTGCCGCGCGACTGGCCGGACCTGGCGACGCGGTACGGCGAGACCCGCTTTCCGGTGATCCATCACACCGAGGACGGACGCCACCGGATCTACAAGGACGGGCGTTTCTTCCGCGAGATCTGGTCCAAGACCTGGGACGCGCAGGAGCGCATCGACGACTACGCGCGCTTCGGCGTGCAGGTGCAGGTCATCAGCACCGTGCCGGTGATGTTCAGTTACTGGGCGAAGCCGCAGCACGCGCTGGAGCTGCACCAGGCGCTCAACGACCACATGGCCGCAACCGTCGCCGCGCATCCGCGCCACTACGCCGGCATCGGCACGGTGCCGTTGCAGTCGCCGCGGCTCGCGGTCCAGGAACTGGAACGCTGCGTCGACCAGCTGGGTCTGCAGGGCGTGCAGATCGGCAGCCATGTCGGCGACTGGAACCTCGATGCGCCCGAGCTGTTTCCGTTCTTCGAGGCGGCGGCGGATCTCGGCGCCGCGGTGCTGGTGCACCCCTGGGACATGATGGGCACCGATTCGATGCCCAAATACTGGCTGCCCTGGCTGGTCGGCATGCCGGCCGAACAGTCGCGCGCCGCCTGCTGCCTGGTGTTCGGCGGCGTGCTGCAGCGGTTGCCGAAGCTGAAGATCTGCATGGCCCACGGCGGCGGCAGTTTTCCGTACACGATCGGACGCATCGAGCACGGCTTCAACATGCGGCCGGACCTGGTCGCGACCGACAATCCGCACAATCCGCGCGATTACCTGCGCCAGCTGTATTTCGATTCCTGGGTCGCGGATCCGCGCGCGCTGCAGTACCTGCTCGACACCTGCGGCGTCGACCGGGTGATGCTGGGCACCGACTATCCTTTCCCGCTCGGCGAGCAGGTGCCGGGCGCCGGCATCGAGGAGATCCCCCTCGACGACGCCGCACGCGCCCGGCTCTACCACGGCACCGCGCTCGACTGGCTGGGCCTGCCGGCGTCGCGGTTCGCGTGATGCCGCCGCGTGTCGTTTCAACGTGCGCAGGCGCCTCGCGCCGATGCCGCGCCTCCCTCCGTTTCCGGATTGACCGATGACCGTTTCCGAGCTGTTCTCCGACGCTTACGCCGCGCACGCCGACGCCGCCGATCCGCTGCACGCCCTGCGCGCGGACTTCCTGATTCCGAAGTTCGGCCACGTCGAGCAGGCCTATTTCGTCGGCAATTCGCTGGGGCTGCAACCGCGTGGCGCCCGCGCCGAGGTCGAGGACGTGCTCGACAAGTGGGCGATGGAAGCCGTCGAAGGCCACTTCCGCGGCAATTCGCAGTGGATGACCTACCACACGCTGCTCGGCGCGCAGCTGGCCGAGGTCGTCGGCGCGCAACCAGAAGAAGTGGTGGCGATGAATTCGCTGACCGCGAACCTGCATTTCCTGCTGGTCGGCTTCTACCGCCCGACCGCCGAGCGCCCGGCGATCCTGATGGAGGCCGGCGCGTTTCCGTCGGACCGCTACGCGCTGGAATCGCAGGTGCGCTTCCACGGCTTCGATCCGGCGACCGATCTGATCGAGGTGGCGCCCGGCGAAGACGGGCTGTTCGGCGCGGACGCGATTGGCGCCGCGATCGCCGAACACGGCCACCGGCTCGCGCTGGTGCTGTGGCCCGGCGTGCAGTACCGCACCGGCGAGGCCTTCGACCTCGCCGAGATCACTCGACTGGGTCACGCCGCCGGCGCGGTCGTCGGGTTCGATCTCGCGCATGCGGTCGGCAACCTGCCGCTGCAGCTGCACGACAGCGGCGCCGATTTCGCAGTCTGGTGCCACTACAAATATCTCAACGCGGGACCGGGCGCGGTCGCCGGCGCCTTCGTGCACGCGCGCCATGCGCGGACCGACCGGCCGCGTTTTGCCGGCTGGTGGGGCCACGACCAGGCGACGCGGTTCCAGATGGGCCCGGATTTCGAGCCCACGCCCGGCGCCGACGGCTGGCAGCTCAGTAACCCGCCGATCCTGGGCCTGGCGCCGCTGCGCGCCTCGCTGGACCTGTTCACGCGCGCCGGCATGCCCGCGCTGCGCCGCAAGTCCGAACTCCTGACCGGCTACCTGGAGGCGCTGATCCGCGCGCAACTCGACGACGTGCTCGCGATCGTCACGCCGGCCCTGCCGGCGCGTCGCGGCGCCCAGCTCTCGCTGCGCGTGCGCGGTGGACGCGCGCAGGGCCGCGCACTGTTCGAATTCCTCTCGGACCACGCATCTCGCCGGTGCCGCTCTACAACACCCACGCCGACGTGCTGCGCTTCGCGCGCGCGGTCGCCGCGTGGCGCGACGGCGGGCCGCAGTGACCGCCAGGCGCCATCTGACGATCATCGGCGCGGGCCTCGCCGGCGCCCTGCTCGGCATCCTGCTGCGCCAGCGCGGCTGGGACGTCGATCTGTTCGAGAAGCGCGGCGATCCGCGCGTGGCCGGCTACGCCGGCGGCCGCTCGATCAACCTCGCACTGGCCGAGCGCGGTCGCCATGCGCTGCGCCAGGCCGATGCCGATGACGCGGTGATGCACCACGCGATCATGATGCGCGGCCGCATGGTGCACGTCGGCGATGCGCCGCCGGTCCTGCAGCGCTACGGCCGCGACGACAGCGAGGTCATCTGGTCGGTGCACCGCGGCGATCTCAACCTGGTGCTGCTGGACCTGGCCGACGCCGCCGGCGCGCGGCTGCATTTCGACCGCGGCCTGGCCGACGTCGACTTCGACGCGGGCCGGGCCTGCTTCGTCGATCCGCGTGACGGCAGCCGCCACGTCGCCTCGTTCGACGCGCTGGTCGGCGCGGACGGCGCCGGATCCGCATTGCGCGCGGCGATGGGCCGCGAGACCGATCTCGGCGAACGCAGCGCCTTCCTCGACCATGGCTACAAGGAGCTGGAGATTCCGCCGACCGCGGATGGTGGGTTCCGGATCGAGCCCAACGCGCTGCACATCTGGCCGCGCGGCCACTACATGTGCATCGCGCTGCCCAACGACGAACGCACCTTCACCGTCACGCTGTTCCTGCCGCACACCGCGGACGCGGCCGAGGGCGGCCCGGCGTTCGACCAGCTGCAGGATGCCGCTGCAGCGCGCACGCTGTTCGCACGCGACTTCCCGTCGGCGCTGGCGCTGATTCCCGGATTCGATGCCGACTGGACGGCCAATCCGGTCGGCCAGCTGGGCACGCTGTACCTCGACCGCTGGCATCTCGACGGCCGCGCGGTGCTGCTCGGGGACGCCGCGCACGCGATGGTGCCCTTCCACGGCCAGGGCATGAACTGCGCGTTCGAGGACTGCGTGGCGCTGGCCGACCAGCTCGACGCGCACGACGAGCTCGCCGTCGCGTTCGCCGCATTCGAAGCGCAGCGCAAGCCCGATGCCGCCGCGATCCAGCAGATGGCGCTCGACAACTATCTGGAGATGCGAGACCGCGTCGACGACGCCGACTACCTGCTGCAGCGCGCGCTGGAACTGCAACTGCAGGACCGGCATCCGGGCCGGTTCATCCCGCACTACGCGATGGTCACCTTCATGCGCATCCCCTATTCCGTCGCCCTGGCGCGGACCGAGATCCAGCGCGGCATCCTCGCGCGCGCGACCGCGGGGCATGGCGGTCTCGACACGATCGACTGGGCCGCGGTGGACGCCGACGTCGTCGCCAGGCTGACGCCGTTGCAGGACGATCCGGCGTGATGCGGCCCGCCGTCGACCGCGCGACCGCGGCGCGCGCCGTCGCGCCCGGGCCGCGGCCGGCGCAACCGCTCGCCCCGACGACACGCCAGCAGCACCGCTCATGACCGACAGTTTTCTGTTCTACGATCGCGCCTCGACACGCTGCCGTTCGCGCCAGCGATGAGGCCGTCGCAACGGCTTGCTGCAATGACACGCCATCAGCACCGCTTATGACTGACAGTTTTCTCTTCTACGATCTCGAAACCTTCGGCGCCGATCCGCGCCGCACGCGCATCGCCCAGTTCGCGGCGATCCGCACCGACGCCGCGCTCAACGAGATCGAGGCGCCGATCGATCTGTTCGTGCGGCCCGCCGACGACCTGCTGCCGTCGCCGATCGCGACGCTGATCACCGGCATCACGCCGCAACGCGCGCTGCGCGACGGCGTGACCGAAGCCGACGCGTTCTCGCGCATCTTCGAGGAAATGGCGCGACCGAAGACCTGCACGCTGGGGTACAACTCGCTGCGCTTCGACGACGAGTTCGTGCGCTTCGGCCTGTTCCGCAATTTCCACGATGCCTACGAGCGCGAATGGCGCGGCGGCAATTCGCGCTGGGACCTGCTCGACGTGATGCGGCTCGCGCATGCGTTGCGCCCCGAGGGCCTGGTCTGGCCGAAGCGCGAGGACGGCGCGACCTCGTTCAAGCTCGAGCATCTGGCCGACGCCAACGGCGTGCGCCAGGGCGACGCGCACGAGGCGTTGTCGGACGTGCGCGCGCTGATCGGCATCGCGCGCAGGTTCCGCGACGCGCAGCCCCGGTTGTGGGACTACGCGTTGAGGCTGCGCGACAAGCGCTTCGCCGCGAGCCTGCTCGACACCATCGCGATGACGCCGGTGCTGCACGTCTCGCAGCGCTATCCGGCGTCGCGCCTGTGTGCGGCGCCGGTGCTGCCGCTGGCGCGGCATCCGAAGATCGACAGCCGGATCATCGTGTTCGATCTCGACGAAGACCCCGACGCGCTGCTCGACCTCGACGCGGACACCATTGCCGCGCGTTTGTTCGTGCGCAGCCAGGATCTGCCCGAGGGCGTGCGCCGCGTGCCGCTGAAGGAAGTGCACAGCAACCGCTGCCCGGCGCTCGTCGCCTGGGACCACCTGCGTGTCCCGGACCTGGAGCGCCTGGCGATCGACGCGGCGTTGATCGAGACGCGTGCCGCGCGCCTGCGCGCCGCCGGGCCGGCGCTGGCCGAGAAGATCCGCCGCGTCTACGCGATCGAGCGCGACTACGCGCCGTCCGACGTCGACGGCTCGTTGTACGACGGCTTCATCGGCGATGGCGACCGCCGCCGCATCACCGAGGTCCGCGCGACCGCGCCGGCCCAGCTGGGCTCGCGCGAGTTCGGGTTCAGCGATCCGCGCCTGCCCGAGCTGCTGTTCCGGTACCGCGCGCGCAACTGGCCCGACACACTGACGCCGAACGAGCGCCTGCGCTGGAACAACTACCGCCGCGCGCGGCATGCGCCCGGCTCGACGCAGGCCGAGCAGGATTTCGAGGCCTACTTCACGCAGATCGACGCGCTGCGCCTCGACAATCCCGGCGACCTCCACACGCACGCGCTGCTCGATGCCCTCGGCGACTGGGGCCGCGATCTGCAGGCGCAGCTGACCGACCCGGTTCCCGCATGACGACGTATTTCAGCGACAAGAGCTTCAAGTTCCTGCGCGGGCTGGCCCGCAACAACGACAAGACCTGGTTCGCCGCGCACAAGGCCGAGTACGAAACGCACGTGCGGCAGCCGTTCCTGCAGCTGATCACCGACCTGCAGCCGGACCTTGCCGCGGTCAGCGACCAGTTCCGCGCCGATCCGCGCACCCAGGGCGGCTCGCTGTTCCGCATCTACCGCGACGCGCGCTTCTCCAACGACAAGTCGCCGTACAAGAACTGGCAGGGCGCGCGGCTGTTCCACGCGCGCCGCCGGGAAGTGCCCGCGCCGTCGTTCTACATCCACCTGCAGCCGGGCCAGAGTTTCGTCGGCGCCGGGATGTGGCACCCCGAGCCGCCGACCCAGCGCAAGCTGCGGCAGTTCATCGTCGACAACCCGGGCAGCTGGAAGGCCGCCGCGCACGAACCGAAGCTGCGCCGCCGCTTCGAGTTCGAGACCAGCGAGATGCTGGTGCGGCCGCCGCGGGGATTCCCGGCGGACTTCGAGTTCATCGACGATCTCAAGCACAAGAACTGGGTGTTCTGGCGCACGCTCGACGACGACACGATGACCGGCCCGAAACTGCGGCAGACGATTGCCGGCGACCTGGCGACGCTGGGGCCGTTCGTCGACTACCTGTGCGCGGCGCTGGACCTGGAATTCTGAGCTCGCGCACGCATGTACGCGGGCGTCGGGTGCAGGTCCGCCCGGCGCGCGCCGTTCATCCGTCGGCGCAGCGGCCATCGGACAATCAGCGCTCTCCCGTCTGCCCGGTTCCGGCGCCATGAAGAAATACGCCTGGCTCTCCGCCATCGCCCTGGTGCTGCTGCTGGCCTACACGGCCGCCGGTCCGTTCCTGACCATCCACGCGATCCGCACCGCGGTGCAGGCCGACGACTCGCGCGCCCTGTCGCGGCAGGTCGACTTCCCGGCGCTGCGCAGCAGCCTGCGCCTGCAGCTCAACGACGCCATGGTGCGCGAAGTGGGACCGGACCTGCAGTCCAGCCTGCTCGGCGCCATCGGCCTGCGCCTGGCCGGCAGCGCGGTCGGCACAGGCGTGGACATGATGGTGACGCCGGTCGGCCTGAGCGCACTGATGCGCGGCCGGCGGGTCTGGAGCCTGGCCGGCGGCGCGCCCCTGTCGACGGCCGACGAGGCCGCGACCCGCACCGACCCGCTGGAGGACGCGCATTTCCGTTACCACTCGCCTTCGCGCTTCACCGCGACCGTGCGTGACGACCGCGACCGCCCGATCGTCTTCGTGCTGACGCGTTCGGGGATCCAGTGGAAGCTGTCGGATATCAGATTGCCGGTCTAGGCCGCGGCAGCCGCCAGGCGGCACAGGCGCGTGTCCAGCCCCCTGTCGGCGCGCGTGTGCGCGCGATGTGGCGTTCCCACGGACCGGTCGCGCGCGAGCGCGCACCGACAGGGCATCGGGATCAGCCCCGCCGCGACTCACCTCCGCCGGCGGAACACCACCAGATACACGCCGATGACCCAGACCGACGCCGCCAGCCAGCCGGCGATGATGTCGGACGGGTAATGCACGCCCAGATAGATCCGCGACAGCCCGACCATCGGCACGAACACGGCCATCGCGGCGACCGTCGGCCAGCGCCAGCGCGTCGGCCAGACCAGCAGCACCAGCGCCAGCGCCAGCGACATCGAACCCATCGCGTGGCCGCTGGGAAAGCTGTAGGTCGGCTCCGGCGCGATCGAGTCCCACAGGCTGGGCCGCTCGCGCGCGAACAGCTGCTTGGTGCCCATGTTCAGCAGGCCCGACCCGCCCAGCGCGACGGCGGCGAACAGGCCCTTGCGATACCGCCGCGCGATCAGCAGGCCGACGACCAGCAGGATGCCGCCCGGGACCACGCCCCAGGCGTAGCCGATTTCCGAGAAGAACAGGAACACCCGGTCGAAGCCATCGTGGGCCACGTCCTGGGCGAAACGCAGCACCGGCTCGTCGAAGGCGAAGGCCTCGGACTCGTGGACCTCGTCGGCCAGCTCCAGGAAGCCCCACATCGGCAGCAGCACGCCGACGAACAACAGCGCCAGCCAGAAGCCGTGGACCTGCAGGAAGCTCTGCGTCTCGTGCGCGGCCTCGACCGGCCGCGATTCCTCAACGGCCATCCGCGGCGCGTCCGTAATGGCGGTGGACGTACTCGTCGACGAGGGCGACGAACTCGTGCGCGATGTTCTCCCCGCGCAGCGTCATCGCCTTCTCGCCGTCGATGAAGACCGGCGCCGAGGGTGCTTCGCCGGTACCCGGCAGCGAAATGCCGATATTGGCGTGGCGCGATTCGCCCGGGCCGTTGACCACGCAGCCCATCACCGCGAGCGTCATGTTCTCCGCGCCCGGGTGGGTGACCTTCCACTCGGGCATCTTCTCGCGCACGTGGTCCTGGACCACGCCGGCCAGTTCCTGGAAGAACTCCGACGTCGTGCGGCCGCAGCCGGGGCAGGCGGTGACCATCGGCGTGAACGCGCGCAGGCCCATCGTCTGCAGCAGTTCCTGGGCGACGACGACTTCCTTGGTGCGCGACGCGCCGGGCTCGGGCGTCAGCGAAATGCGGATCGTGTCGCCGATGCCTTCCTGCATCAGGATCGCCAGCGCGGCGCTGGACGCGACCATGCCCTTGCTGCCGATGCCGGCTTCCGTCAGGCCCAGATGCAGCGCGAAATCGCAGCGCGCCGACAGGTCGCGATAGACCGCGACCAGTTCCTGCACGCCGCTGACCTTGGCCGACAGCACGATGCGGTCGCGGCCGAGACCGAGCTCGACGGCGCGTTCGGCGGAATCGACGGCCGAGCGGATCAGCGCCTCGCGCAGCACCCGGCCGGCATCCCAGGGCACCGCGCGCTGGGCGTTCTCGTCCATCAGCGTGGCGGCCAGCGACTGGTCCAGCGAGCCCCAGTTGGCGCCGATGCGCACCGGCTTGCCGTAGCGCATCGCGAACTCGATGAGCTGGGCGAACTGGGTGTCGCGTTTCTTGCCGAAGCCGACGTTGCCCGGGTTGATCCGGTACTTCGCCAGCGCTTCGGCGCAGGCCGGCTCGCCCGCCAGCAGCTGGTGTCCGTTGTAGTGGAAGTCGCCGATGATCGGGACCTCGATGCCCTGCATTGCCAGCCGCTCGACGATCCGCGGTACGGCGGCCGCGGCCTCCGGCGTGTTGACGGTGATGCGCACCAGCTCGGAGCCGGCGCGCCACAGCTCGCCGACCTGCTTCGCGGTGCCGGCGATGTCGGCGGTGTCGGTGTTGGTCATCGACTGCACGACGACCGGCGCGTCGCCGCCGAGCGCGACGCCGCCGACACGGACCTGGCGGGTGGCGCGACGCGACGCGGGGCCGAAGTCGGGCAGCGCGACCGGTTCGGACAGACAGGGCTGGGGCTGGGCGGACATCCCCGCATTTTAGCCCGCATTGGCGGTGCCGGCCGCGTGCACGGCCGTCCGCCTTCATCCGCGATCCATGCCCGCATGACTGGACTGGCGACACGCCGGCGACGGCCTGCGACACAGCGTCGCAGGCGGCCCACAGCACGGTGCACTAGGATGCACGCACGATGCAGCCACCCGCCACGACCCTCGTCAGGACGCTCTACACGCTCCGCTGGGTCGCCGTCGGTGCGCAGACGACGACGATCCTGCTGGCGCGCCACGTGCTCGACATGGCCCTGCCCGGCTGGCCGCTGTGGGCCGGCGTGGCCCTGCTGGCGGTGTTCAACCTGGTCGTGCACCTGCGCCTGGCGCGGGGTCGCGATGCCCGCCCCGCGGAGGCCTTCGCCCACAGCCTCGTCGATACCGCGGTGCTGGCCTGGCTCATCGCCTGGACCGGCGGCATCGCTAATCCGTTCGCGTCGCTGTTCCTGCTGCCGATCGCGCTGACCGCGCTGGCGCTGCCGCTGCGCTGGGCGATCGCCGCCGCGCTGTCGTGCGTCGCCGGGTATCTGCTCGCCGTCGCCTTCGGCCAGGCGCTGCCGCACGTGCATCGCGGCAACTTCGACCTGCACCTGCTGGGCATGGCGGTGAACTTCCTGGTGTCGGTCGCGCTGGTAGTCTATTTCCTGACGCGACTGGCCGCGGCGCGCGACCAGCGCGAGCACGAGCTCTCGGCGCTGCGCGAGCGTTTCGCCCGCAACGAGGGCATCCTCGCGCTGGCCACCCACGCCGCCTCGGTGGCGCACGAACTCAACACCCCGCTCGGCACGATGACCCTGCTGCTCGACGATTTCGATCCGCGCGGGCGTCCCGACGATGCCGCGGACGATGCGCGCACCCTGCGCCGGCTCGTCGACACCTGCCGCGACCGCGTGCGCTCGCTGGCCGATCCCGCCGATCCCTCGGCGCCGACCACGGTCGACCTCGGCCGGGTGCTCGAACACTGGCAGCTGGTGCGGCCCGCGATCAGCCTGCACCGCAGCGGCGACGTCGATGGCGACCGCCGCATCGACCGCTCGATCGGGCATCTGCTGCTCGCCCTGCTCAACAACGCTGCCGATGCCAGCGAACAGAACGGGCGCGTCCAGGTCGACCTGGACCTGCAGCAGCGCAACGGCATGCTGGTCGGCGAGATCCGCGACTACGGTCCCGCCTTCGACGGCGAGGCCTCGTTCCTGCCGGTGCTGTTCCGCAGCACCAAGCCCGACGGGCTGGGCGTGGGCCTGGCGCTGTCGCATGCGGCGATCGAACAGCTCGGCGGCGACCTGCACATCGAGGACGCGGAAGGCGGCGGCGCGCGCGTGCGCTTCCGCGTGCCGATCAGCGTCACCGCCCCCACCGATGGAGCCACGCGCCGATGACCGGTCTTCTGATCGACGACGACCCGCTGTACCTCGACGCACTGCGCCGCGCCCTGCAGCGCCGCGGCATCGACTGCGAGACCGCGACCGACCCCGCCTCGGCGCTGGTGGCCGCGCGCACCCTGCTGCCCGCGTTCGCGCTGGTCGACCTGAAACTGGGCGGCGACTCCGGTCTCGATCTGGTCGCACCCTTGCGCGCGATCCGCAGCGACATGCGCATCGTGCTGGTCACCGGCTACGCCAGCATCGCGACCGCGGTCGAGGCGATCAAGCGCGGCGCCGACGACTACCTGCCCAAGCCGGTGTCGGCCGACGCCATCGTGCGACTGCTGCAGTCCGATGCCAGAGACGAGGCCGGCGGCGACGCCGACGAGGCGCCGGGCGCCGACAACCCGACGATGATTCCGCTGCACCGCTTGGAGTGGGAGCACATCCAGCAGGCGCTCGGCGAGACCGACGGCAACATCTCCGCCGCGGCGCGCCTGCTCGGCATGCACCGCCGCTCACTGCAGCGCAAGCTCGCCAAGCGGCCGGGACCGGAGCGCAAGCCGGTCGATTGAGGCGGAGCGCCGTCGCGGAGACGCGTGGTGCCGGGCCCGTTGCAACGACGGTCGAGGGGCGGACACGCCCTCGGATTGCAAGCGACTTACTGGCCGAGGCTGGTCCGTCGCGCCCGGGGGGCGCTCCTGTGTGCAGGGGCCCGCATCGTGCGGACGCTGCGTTTGCCGCTCCGTGCTAGAAGCCGGTACGCAGTTCCAGTTCGACGCTGCGCGGCGCGCCGAGGTAGACCATGTCGGTCCCGATCGCGTGGGCGACGTACCGGCGGTCCGCCAGATTGCGGCCACGCAGGATGAGCGCGGTGCCTGCGACCGGCGTCCACTGCAGGTGCGCGCCGAGCAGGCCATAACCCGCGGTCGAGAACGTATTGGCCGCATTCGCCTGCCGCGACGAGACCGCGCGCACGTCGATACCGGCCGACCACGACTCGGACAGCGCAGCGCGCAGCCACAGGTTGCCGACCCGCGCCGGCGTGTTCGTCGGCCGGTTGCCCGCGCGCGACACCGCGATGCCGTCGACCGTCTCGACGAAATCGTCCAGGGTGGCATCGACCCAGCCGAGATTCCCCTCGATCGACCAGGCTGTCGTCGGCGCGAACGCGAGCGTCGCCTCGACGCCGCGCGCGGATTGCCGGCCGACGGGCAGCGTCTGCCCCGGATTCCCCGGATCGGCGATCGCCAGGTCGTCGCGCACGATGCGGTACGCCGCCAGCGTCGCGCTGCCGCGTCCGTCGAGGAAGCGCCGTTTGCCGCCCACTTCGACCTGGCGACCGCGACTGAGGTCGAAATCGCGCAGCGTGCCGGCGTTGGCCGTCGACAGGATGCCGGCCGGCGGATCGGCCGCGGTGCTGAGCTGCGCATAGACGCTCGCGTCGTCGCGCAGCGCGACGTTCAGGCCCACGCGTCCGGTCGTCGGCGCGTAGCCGGTGCGGTAGCGCAGCGGATTGGCCGGCGTCACCGCGCGATGGTTCTCGACATCGACGTCGATGCGCTCGTGCCGCAGCGCCGTCAGCAGCGACAGCCGCGGCGTGAAGGCCGTGCGGTTCTCCAGCGTCAGCGCGCGCGTGCGCAGACGGTTCGTGCGATCGGGGGTGTAGACGCCACTGGTGCCGGGAATGTCGAAGAAGCGGCCCGGCGCGGACGCAGCCAGCGGCACCGTATCGACATCACCGCCGATCGACTGCGGATACCGCGTCTGCCGGTTGTAGGCGAGTTCCGCGCCGACGTTCGATTGCGACGGCAGCGCGCCGAGCGCCCCGTCCCAGGTCCAGTCGAGCCGGTTGCCGACGACGTCGTGCACGTGTCGCTGCTGCAGGACGCCCGAGCGGATCACGGCGTCCGCGCCGGGCGTCAGCCGGTAGCTCTCGACGTTGCGGTAGTCGCGCTGCGCGTCGTAGCGGTACAGCGTCTGGCGCAGCGTGCCGCGCGCCGATGCCTGCCATTCCAGCACCGACCGCGCCCAGGTCACGTCCTGCCGGTAGACGCCGTCGTCGACGTTGTAGTTGCGCGTACCGGTGCCGGGCAGGATCCGCAGGCGCCCCTCGTCGCCCTGCACCGCCGGCGTGCCCCAGTAGGGCCGACGGCTGTCTTCGTCCTGCGCTTCCACGGCCAGCAGGTGGGTCAGGCCCGGGGCGAGTTCGCTGCGCCAAGACGCGGCGACCGTCCAGGCATCGCGGCGGTTGCGTTCGGCCCAGCCGTCGCCCGTGGTGACGCCCGCATCGACCTGCACCGCGTGCTGCGCGTGGTCGCCGAGCACGCGATTGAAGCCGCCGGCCGCGATGCGGCGGCCGTGCGATCCGACCCCGAGCATGCCGCCGCCGCGGTTGCCCGCCAGCGACGCGGTGCGGGTGATCACGTCGATCGAACCCCCGACCGCGCCGGCACCGTAGAGGAAGCTGGACGGTCCGCCGATGGCCTCGACCCGGTCGACGATCCAGGCATCGACCGGACGCGCCGCGATCGACGCGTACTGCACGTCGATCCCGTTGTAGAGCTGGGTGATCTGCGCGCCGGAAAATCCGCGCCAGGTCACCGCGTTGCCGTGGCCGGGCGGCGATGCGACGACGAGTCCGGGAATGCCGAACAGCGCGTCCTGGGTGTCGCGCACGCCGCGCGCGTCGAGGGTCGCGCGCCCGATGTCGAAGACCGAGGCCGGTGTCTGCAGCGGATCGAGCGCGAAGCGCGAGCCGGCGCCGGGACGCGCGACCTGAGCATGGCGCTGTCCACGCACGTCGACGCGGTCGAGGGTCACCGCTACGGGACGGTCGCCTTCGGAATCGGCCGTGGCGGACTCCGCCTGCGCGGCGAATGCGGGACCCGCACCCATCGACAGCAGGGCGGCGCAGGCCAGGGACAGGCGGTGTGGCGACATCGGCGGGGGCGGTCGGGAATGGCCGCAGATTCAAGCACCGCCACCGCATGGCCGGAATGCGACGGAATGTCGCAATTTGCGGAAGGCGTGGGCGAGCGCCGCCCGTGCATGGCTCGCCGAGCGTCCTCAACCCGTGCCGCGCCAGGGTCGGGGACGCTCGCCACCAGGCGCTCATCCCGGACGCGGCGAAGGATCCGCGTCGCCTCGCACCGGCGCGGCGTCAGCGACGACGGCCCGTCGCCGCAGCGCCGCAGCATGCGCCAGCGCGAGGCGCCGTTCCCGCCGCCATCGCCGACGGCCATCAACAGGCCCCGCGTTATGCTGTGCCCATGAATGCAGCGGTCACCGGCGAAGTCCTCACGCCCTCCCAGCTCAACACCCTGGCCCGCGGGCTGCTCGAGGACACGTTCCCGCTGGTGTTCGTCGAAGGCGAGCTCGGCAACGTCTCGCGCCCGGCATCGGGGCATCTGTATTTCACCCTCAAGGACGCGCGTGCCCAGGTGCGCTGCGCGCTGTTCAAGCCCAAGAGCCAGTGGCTGCAGTTCCAGCCGCGCGACGGCATGCAGGTGCTGGCGCGGGGCCGGGTCACGCTGTACGAGGCGCGCGGCGACTACCAGCTGATCCTCGACACGCTGGAGGAAGCCGGCGAAGGCGCCCTGCGCCGCGCGTTCGACCAGCTCAAGGCGCGGCTGCAGGCCGAAGGCCTGTTCGATCCGGCGCGCAAGCGCGAACTGCCGCTGTTCCCGCGCCGGCTCGCGGTGATCACGTCGCCCTCGGGCGCCGCGGTTCGCGACGTCGTCAGCGTGCTCGGGCGGCGTTTCCCGCTGCTGGATGTCGACATCCTGCCGGTGCCGGTCCAGGGCAGCGGCGCCGCGGCGCAGATCACGGCGATGCTGCAGCGCGCCGGCGACAGCGGCCGCTACGACGCCATCCTGCTGACCCGCGGTGGCGGCTCGCTGGAAGACCTCTGGGCCTTCAACGACGAAGCGCTGGCGCGTGCGATCGCCGCGTCGCCGGTGCCCGTCGTCTCGGCGGTGGGCCACGAGACCGACTTCAGCCTGGCGGATTTCGCCGCCGATCTGCGCGCGCCGACGCCGTCGGCCGCGGCGGAGCTGCTGACACCCGACCGGATCGATCTGCGCGGTCGCGTGCGCCAGCTGCAGCGCCAGCTCGAAAGTCAGCAGCTGCGCAGCCTGCAGGCGCGCATGCAGCGGCTCGACCGCGCCGGCCTGCGTCTGCAGGCGCTGCGCCCGCAGGCGCGCCTCGATGCACTGCGGCTGCGCCAGCACGATGCGCTGCGCCGGCTCGGCGCGGCGCTCGCCGCCCAGCTCCAGCAACGCCAGGCGCGCGTGCGGCATGCGGACGCCGTGCTGCGCGCGACCGCGCCGGGGCGTCGCCTGCAGCAGCTGCGCGCAAGGCTCGAGGCATTGCGCCCGCGCCCGCAGGCCGCGCTGGCGCGTCGCCTGCAGCGCGATGCCCTGCATCTGCGCGGCCTCGCCCGCTCGCTGGAAGCGGTCAGCCCGCTGGCGACGATCGCCCGCGGCTACAGCATCCTGCAGCGCGACGATGGCCGCGTGGTCCGCCGCGTCGGCGATGTCGCGCCCGGCGACCGCGTCGACGCGCGGCTCGCCGACGGCACGTTGCGGCTGCGGGTCGACGCCGACGCGGGCGACCGGCCCACCTGATCCGGGCAGCATCCGCGCGACGCTGCGTTCCGCGTCCCCTCGCCTGTCGCTCACGACCGGGCTGGCATGCTTGGCCGTCACGTCACGGGAGCATCCGCACGATGACCAAGGCCTCCGACCTGTTCGTCTCCGCCCTCGAAGCAGAAGGCGTCGAGTACGTCTTCGGCATCCCCGGCGAGGAAAACCTCGACCTGCTCGAGTCGCTGCGCACGTCCGAGATCCGCCTCGTCCTCACCCGCCACGAACAGGGCGCCGGTTTCATGGCCGCGACCTACGGGCGCCTGACCGGGCGCGTCGGCGTGTGCCTGTCGACGCTCGGTCCCGGCGCGACCAACCTGGTGACACCGGCGGCCTATGCGCAGCTGGGCGCGATGCCGATGCTGATGATCACCGGCCAGAAGCCGATCCGCACCAGCAAGCAGGGCCATTTCCAGATCATCGACGCGGTCGACATGATGCGGCCGCTGACCAAGTACACGCGCCAGCTGGTCTCCGCCGACAGCATTCCCGCACGGGTCCGAGAAGCCGTGCGGCTGGCTGAGGAGGAGCGCCCCGGCGCGACCCATCTGGAACTGCCGCAGGACATCGCCGGCGACGACACCGACGCGCGGCTGCTGCCGCGCTCCTACGCGCGTCGCCCGCTGGCCGAGCACAAGGCGGTGGCCCACGCGGTCGCTGCGATCCGCGACGCCCGTCATCCGCTGCTGATGGTCGGCGCCGGTGCCAACCGCAAGACGACCGCGAAGATGCTGCGCGCCTTCGTCGACAAGCTGGGCATCCCGTTCTTCAGCACCCAGATGGGCAAGGGCGTGCTCGACGAGACCGGGCCGCTGTGGCTGGGCAATGCCGCGCTGTCGGACAAGGATTTCGTCCACCGCGCGATCGACGCGGCCGACTGCATCATCAACATCGGCCACGACGTCATCGAGAAGCCGCCGTTCTTCATGCGCGACGGCGCGCGCACGGTGATCCACGTCAACCACTCCAGCGCCGATGTCGACCAGGTCTATTTCCCGCAGATCGAGGTCATCGGCGACATCGCCAACGCCGTCTGGCAGATCACCGAAGCGCTGGAGCCGCAGCCGCACTGGGACTTCGCCTTCTTCGACCGCGTGCGCGAAGCGCTGTGCGCCGACATCCGCGAACTCGCGGCCGATGCGCATTTCCCGGTGCGCATCCCGCATCTGGTCGCCAGCGTGCGCGAGGCGCTCGCGCCGGAGGACATCGTCTGCCTCGACAACGGCCTGTACAAACTGTGGTTCGCGCGCAACTACCGTTGCCACGCGCCGAACACTCTGCTTCTGGACAACGCGCTGGCGACGATGGGCGCCGGCCTGTCGTCGGCGATCGCCGCGCGCATGGTGCACCCCGACCGCAAGGTGCTCGCGGTCTGCGGCGACGGCGGCTTCATGATGAATTCGCAGGAGCTGGAAACCGCCGTGCGCCTTGGCATCGACATCACCGTGCTGGTGCTGCGCGACGATGCCTACGGCATGATCAAGTGGAAGCAGGCGCACGAGGACTATCCGAACTTCGGCATGGACTACGGCAACCCCGACTTCGTGCGCTATGCCGAGAGCTACGGCGCGCGCGGACACCGGCCGTCCACACCTGATGAATTCCGCACGATGCTGCGCACCGCGCTCGACACGCCCGGCGTCGACCTGATCGATCTCGCGATCGACTACAGCCGCGACGACGCGCTGCTCAACGACGAGATTCCGCGCCGCAGCGCGGCCGTCGACTGAGGCCTCGCCTCCCCCTTCCTCTCGACCGGAGTCCCTCATGGCCAAGCAGACCTCCAAGACCGGCAAGCGCGCGGCCACAGGCCCACGCCTCGCGCGCAGCTATCCGTACTACCTCGCCAACGTCGCCGTCGCCGCGAACACCGATCTCGACGTGCTCGACAAGTACACCGGCAAGGTCGCCACGCGCGTGGCGATGGGCGACGCCGCGGCGATCCGCAAGGCGATCGTCGCCGCGCACAAGGCCCGCGGCGCGATGGCGGACTTCCCGCCGGACAAGCGCCGCGACGTGCTCGACCACTGCGTGCGCCGCTTCCAGGAGCGCTTCGAGGAACTCGCGCTCGCGTTGTGCATCGAGGCGGGCAAGCCGATCAAGGACGCGCGCGGCGAAGTCACGCGGCTGATCGACACCTTCCGCATCGCCGCCGGCGAGGCCACGCGCATCGAGGGCGAAACGGTCGAGATGCAGATCTCCGAGCGCACCCGCGGCTACCGCGGCATGGTCAAGCGCGTGCCGATCGGCGCCTGCAGTTTCATCACGCCGTTCAACTTCCCCTTGAACCTCGTCGCGCACAAGGTCGCGCCGGCGATCGCGGCCGGTTGCCCCTTCGTGTTGAAGCCGGCGGCGAAGACGCCGATCGGCGCGATCATCATCGGCGAGATCTTGGCCGAGACCGACCTGCCCAAGGGCGCGTTCTCGGTGATCCCCTGCAGCAACGACGATGCCGCCGCACTGACCGAGGACGAGCGCATCGCGCTGCTGAGCTTCACCGGCGGCCTGATCGGCTGGGACCTCAAGGCCCGCGCCGGCAAGAAGAAGGTCACGCTGGAACTCGGCGGCAACGCGGCCTGCATCGTCGACGCCGATCCGGGCGCGAGCCTGGACCATGTCGTCGAGCGCCTAGTGTTCGGCGCCTACTACCAGTCCGGCCAGAGCTGCATCGGCGTGCAGCGCATCTACGCGCACGTCGACATCCACGATGCGCTGCGCCGCAAGCTGAAGAAAGCGGTCGCCGCCCTGCGCACCGGCGATCCGCGCGACGAGAAGACGTTCGTCGGCCCGGTCATCGACAGCGACGCCGCCGATCGCATCGAAGGCTGGATCGCCGAGGCCCGCAAGGGCGGCGCCAGGGTGCTGGCCGGCGGCGCGCGCGACGGCAACATCATCCCCGCGACGCTGCTGGAGAAGGTGCCGCGCGACGCCGACCTCTACCGCAAGGAAGTGTTCGGGCCGGTCGCGCTGCTGGAACCGGTCGAGGATTTCGATGCCGCGATCGCCCGCGTCAACGACAGCGATTTCGGCCTGCAGGCGGGCGTGTTCACCGGCAACCTCGCGCACGCGATGCGCGCCTGGGACCGGATCGAAGCCGGCGGCGTGATCGTCGGCGACGTGCCGAGCTTCCGCGTCGACAACATGCCCTATGGCGGCATCAAGGATTCGGGCATCGGCCGCGAGGGCGTGCGCTACGCGATCCAGGACATGACCGAGGAACGGCTGCTGGTGATCCGCGATCCGGTGTGAGGTCGATGGGCGCGGACGCCCCGAACATGCGATGCAGTCGCGAACCTCTTGCGCCGCCGGTGCGCGTCAGGCGTTGCCCGGTGACGCGACGCCGGCAATGCCGCGAAAGGCCGCTGACCAGTCTGCAAAGTGAGTTGCCGTCCCCGCCTTCGCAGGGACGACGGCGCGCGGGCACACGCGCTGCAATCGGGTCCCGTGCGGGTCCGGACCGGAGCCGCCGCAATGCCGCCGCAATGCCGGCGGCCGCGCTGGCTCAGTCCCCGCCCCAGCAACCCGTCATTCCCGCGCGGCGGAGACCTCGGTCCTCCATCCACGCGCCGTCCGCGTCCTATTCCCCACGCTCCACCCGCGGCACGCCGTCGCGCTGGCTGAAATGGAACCGGTACGACAGCCGCACCGCGGTCGGCGTTTCCACGACGCCCTCCGCGAGGCACGCATCGTCGCCATCGAAATCCTCAGGCGCGCGGCAGATCAGGGCCGGGGCGTACGTCCAGCCCCGGACCGCGGCGAGCGATGCCGCTTCGAACGCCGCGCGTTGCGGCAGCGACGCATCGTCGCAGTCCTCGACGCGCGGCTGCGCATCGGCGACGAGGCCGTCGCTGCCGATGACCGCGTCGACGCAGACCGTCACCGGCGCCAGCCGCAGTGGCAACAGCGCGTCCGGGTAGGTCGGCAGTCCGACGGGCGGGATCAGGTTCGGGAACACGAAGCGTTGCCGGGGATCGAGCGCCATGCGCGTGGCACCGGCGGCAGGCTGCATCAGCTCGCTGCCCACCTCGCCCAGGTTCGGCAGCGCCGGCGCGGGCGCCGGCGTCGTCCTGCAGGCGCCGAGCAGCGTGGCGACCAGCAGCACCGCGACCTTGCGCGGCGTCGGCCTCATTCCACCCCCGCAGGCACGAGGCCCAACGCATCCGGCTCGCGCCCCGTCGCCCAGTAGTCCTGCACGGTCCAGCTGCCGGTGTCGACGACCGCGATCCGGTCGGCGCCGCTGATCGCGACGTAGACGCGCGGTCGCGCCGGATCCGCGATCGCGCCGATCGGCAGCGCACCGCGCCCGAGCATCGTCTCGCGCAACTCGGCATCCGGCGGCATCAGATCGACCGTGGCGATCGGCGCGCGCGTCGCGGCATCGAACACCGCGAGGGTCGCCGCGGTCGCATTCGTCACCAGGGCGTGGCGGCCATCCGGCGTGAACACGACGCGGATCGGGAAGCCGGTGCTCGGCAGGGTCGCGACGATGTCGAGCGTGTCGGGCGCGTGCACGGTCACCGTGTCGTCGGCGCGGTTGGTTACCCAGACGGTGCCGTCGGGTGCGACCTCGATGCCTTCGGCGCCCTGCCCCGCGGGCCGCTCCCGGGTCTTCGTGCCCGTCGCCAGATCGATGCGCGCCACGGTGCCGGCGGCGATCTTGCTGACGTAGGCCACGCGGCCGTCGCGCGACAGCGCGACCATGTGGCCGGTGCCGGCGCCCACCGCGATCGCATCGGTGACGGTGCCCGCAGCCGGATCCACGCGCACCAGCGACTCGCTGCGCTCGGTCGTCACCAGCGCGCCGGCATCGTCGGGCAGCAGGCGGATGCCGTGCGGACTGCGATGGACGCCCAGCGACAGCGTCCGCGTCGAATGATCCACGAGGTCGATCGCGGTCAGGCTCGCGCCCGGCGTGTCGCGCCCGTAATCGGTGACGAAAGCGGTGCGACCGTCGGCGGATACGGCGATCTCGTGCGGCCCGGCGCCGCTCGGAATCTCGGCCAAGCGCGCGCCGGTGGCGAGATCGAGCCGCCAGACGGTGTCGGCGGACTTGTTGCCGACCAGCAGCGTGTCGCCCATGGACGCGCGACCGGTGGCAGACTCCGGCGTGACCGGCGCGTGCGCGCAGGCGGTGAGCAGGGCCGCGGCGAGCAGCAGCGCGCTAGGTGCGCGGAAACGTCGGCCGCCGCTCACGCTTCGCGCTCCGGCGTGGTGTCCGGATGCAGCCACGTCGTATCGCCGTCCGCGTAGCGCTCGTGCTTCCAGATCGGCACGCGTGCCTTGATCTCGTCGATGATGTAGCGGCAGGCGTCGAACGCGGCGCCGCGATGCGCGGCCGACACGCCGACCCAGACCGCGAGGTCGCCGATCGCGAGATCGCCGACGCGGTGCACGCAGGCCGCACCGGTGAGCGCGAACTTCGTGCGCGCTTCCTCGATCACGGCGGCGCCTTCGGTCTCCGCCAGCGCGACGTAGGATTCGTAGCGCAGCCCGTGCACCGGACGGCCGTCGTTGTGGTCGCGCACCCAGCCCTCGAAACTGGCATAGGCGCCAGCGCTGTCGTCCAGCAGACGCCGCCGCAGCGGCGCGATCTCGAACGGCGCATCGGCGAGCCGGAAGGCGCGGGTATCGCATGCGGATGTCGTCATCTCAGCCTCCGCTGACGGGTGGAATGAAGGCGATCTCGCTGCCCTCGCGGACCGGATCGTCCCAGCGCGCGAACGCGCCGTCGACGGCGACGCGCAGCCGCTCGACCGGCAGCGTGAAACCGTGCAGGGTCTGCAGTTCGGCATACAGCGTGCGCAGATCGGTCGCGGTGGTCTGGCGCGTCTCCCCGGCGCTGCCGGCGCGGTCGCGCAGGCTGGCGAAATACAGCAGGCGGACATCGGTCATCGCAGGGTCTCCCTGGCAGGCTTGGCGGCGATCGCGCCGACATCGCGCTTGCCGCCGCGTTTGCCGACGAGCTTCGCCGGCCCCAGCACGATCGCGTGCGACAGCGCCTTGCACATGTCGTAGACCGTCAGCGCGGCCACGGTGGCGCCGGTCAGCGCTTCCATCTCGACACCGGTGCGGTGCACCGTCTTGACGGTGCAGTCGATCCGCAGCGTGCGCGTGTCGTGCCAGTCGATGGCGAGGTGGATGCCGTCGATCGGCAGCGGATGGCAGAATGGAATCAGCTCGTGGGTGCGCTTGACCGCCATCGTGCCGGCGATCACCGCGGTATCGACGATGCCGCCCTTCGCGCTCTTCAGCCCGCTGCGATGCAGCTGCGCGGCGACATCGACCGGAAACCGCACCCTGCACTCGGCCGTCGCGGCGCGCGCGGTGACGGCCTTGCCGGACACGTCGACCATCGTCGGACGGCCGGTGGCATCGAGGTGGGTCAACACCTTGGAACGGGGAGATGGGGACATTGCAGCGGACCAGCGGAAAACCCGGATGGTACCGGCACCGGTGTGGCCGCTGCCTCGACGCGGCGGAACGCAGTGCGTTGCGGACGCCGCTTCCGGCTGGAATGCGGCAGATCCTGTCGCGCGGCAGACCGGAGTCGCGTCGTGGTCGTCGACGTCCGGGATCGGCTGCGGCCGTCTGCAGGGCCGAAACGCAGGCCGCTCACGCTCCGTAGCGCACCGTCCTCGCTCAACCGCCGATCAGGAACATCTCGACGTGGCGGCGCGGCGCGCGCGGGCTGCCGCGCAGTTCGCTGTAGCGATCCGCGCGCCGGGTCCACAGCGTCGCGAGGCGTTCGGAAAACGCCGCCTCGCCCTCCGCGAGCCAGGGCCGCAGCGCCTGGCCGCCCGCGGCGAACAGGCAGGTGTAGAGGGTGCCGTCGGCGGCGACGCGGGCGCGCTGGCAGTCGCCGCAGAACGGCGCGGTGACCGAGCTGATGAAGCCGATCTCCCCGGCGCCGTCGTCGAACGCGTGGCGCTCGGCGACTTCGCCCCGGTACTGCGCGTCCAGCGCGTGCAAGGGCCAGCGTGCATGCACGCGGTCGCGCAGCTCGCGCGACGGCACCACGCGTTCGCGATCCCAGCCGTTGCAGGTGCCGACGTCCATGAACTCGATGAAGCGCACGACATGCCCGCTGCCGCGGAAATGCGCGGCCATGCGTTCGACTTCGTGGTCGTTGATGCCGCGCTGGACGACGCAGTTGAACTTGATCGACCCGAAGCCCGCACGCTCGGCGGCGTCGATACCGGCCAGCACGTCGTCGATCTCGCCGCGGCCGCCCGACAGCTGCCGGAACAGCGCGGGATCGAGCGCGTCGAGGCTGATGGTCAGCCGCTGCAGGCCGGCGTCGCGCAGGGCCTGCGCATGGCGGGCGAGCAGCGAGGCATTGGTCGTCATCGCCAGATCGTCGATGCCGGGAATGCGGGCGAGGCGCGCGACCAGATCCGGCAGGCCCTTGCGCAGCAGCGGCTCGCCGCCGGTCAGGCGCAGCTTGTGCATGCCGACGCGCGCGAAGCCGCGGACCAGGGTTTCGATCTCGTCGAAGGACAGGCGGCCGGCCTGGTCGAAGCCGTAGTCGTCGGGCACCCGATCGGCCGGCATGCAGTAGCCGCAGCGGAAATTGCAGGCCTCGATGACCGACAGCCGCAGGTCGCGCAGCGGGCGACCCAGGCGATCGAGCGGCGTGCCGGTCGGCGCGAGCAGGGCGTTCATGCGGGCAGGCCCGGCGTCGGTGCCGCCAGCGCCAGCGCATCGCCGGGACGCGCGACCCGATGCCCACGCGCGGCCAGCGCATCGCCGTCGGCCGTGGATGCATAGTGGTAGAGCACGCAACGGGCGAGCAGCGCGGGGGCGTAGTCGCGCTCGAGATCCTCGACGCCGCTGTGCGAGGGATTGCCCTGCAGGCCGCAGTCGTGGGCGACCAGTTCATCGCGATCGGCGAAACGCGCGAGCATCTCCGGCACGGGGCGGGTGTCGCCGCTCCAGACCAGGCTGCCCGGCAGGCGCAGGCCGTAGGCGGTCTCGGGCCAGTGATGGCGGACCGGAAAAACCTCGAGACGGACGCCGTCGTGCCAGAACGCGTCGCCGACCGGCACCAGCCGGAACGCGTCCCAGAAGTTCGCCCCGCCCTCGGCCAGCACGTTCGGATAATCGCCGACACGCCGGTGCAGCAGCGGAACCACGGTCGCCGGCACGTACAGCGTGGTGCGGCCACGGAGGTCCGGATCGAAGTACGCGGCGCCGAACAGACGCTCGAAACCGCCGACGTGATCGAGATGCGTATGGGTGACGAACAGGGCGCGTGGCGTGGCGCCGTAGTGCGCGAGGTACGCGGTCAGCCCCTCGCTGCCACAGTCGATGGTCAACCACGGCTGGCCGTCGCGTTCGATCGTCGCCATCGGCGACCCGAGCGCGGTCGCCGCCGCATTGCCGACGCCCTGGAAACGCAAGGCCCAGCCCGTCATGTGCCGCGGCTCCACAGCGTGTCGTAGGAGCGCCGCAACCGGGCGAAATCGCCTTCCACGTCCTCGACGCTGCGGGCGCCACGCAGCTTCAGCAGCGAGCGCTTGAGCCGCGCGAGATTGGCTTCGCGCCAGCGGGTGGCGGGAATCCGCAGCTGGCTCCGGTCCAGATCGATGAACCAGCCCTTGCCAACGCCGTCGAACAGGATGTTGTGGGCGTTGAGATCGGCGTGATCGAGACCCGCGCGGTGGAAGCGCGCGATCAGCCGGCCGGTCTGCTCGAGCGGCGCGGACGCGGGCGAGACGGCGATGAGGTCGGCCAGCGACTGCACGTCCGGCAGGCGCTCGACCAGGATCCAGGCCTTGTATTGCAGGCCGCGCCGCAGATAGCTCGCGGCGATCGGCTGCGGCACCGGCAGATCACGGCGCAGCAGTTCGCGCAGCAGGCGGAATTCGACGAAGCTGCGCACCCGCGTCGCGCCGCGCCACAGGTGCAGGTCGCGGTTGAAGCGCCCGACCCAGCCGCCGCGCAGGTATTGCCGCAGCACGCAGTCGCCGTACGACGCCTCGATGAACCAGGCGCCGCCGCGCCCGCTGCCGTCGACGCGTTGCGCGCGATCGCCCCAGCGTTCGGGCTCGAACCAGCGGGGATCGGCTTGCCGCAGCTGCGTGCCGTCGAACAGAATGGCCCCGTACTCTCCCGCGCGGCCGTTCGCCGGAATCGGCGTCAGGCTCTCGCTGGGATCGAATCTGGTCATCCCGCGAGTCTATCAAGCCCGTGCCCAACGCCCTGTCAGCATCGCGTCCGTCCGCGCCCCGTTCCCTGTGCCTGCTGCGGCTGTCCGCGCTGGGCGACGTGACCCATGTGCTGCCGCTGATCCACACGCTGCGCACGGCCTGGCCCGATGTCGCGCTGACCTGGGTCATCGGCAAGGGCGAGCAGCGCCTGCTCGACGGTCTGCCCGGGGTCGAGTTCCTCGTCTACGACAAGAAGACCGGCCTCGCCGGCATGCGTGCGCTGCGCCGCACACTCGCCGGCCGCCGCTTCGACGCGCTGCTGCAGATGCAGGTCGCGGCCCGCGCGAACCTGCTGTCGGCATTCCTGCCCGCGCGCCGCCGCATCGGCTACGACCGCGCCCGGTCCAAGGACCTGCATGGGCTCTTCATCAACGAGCGGATTCCCGACCGTCCCGGCATCCACGTACTCGATGCGCTCGGCAGCTTCTGCGAACCGCTGGGCCTGCGCCAGACCGAGGTCGTCTGGGATGCGATGCCGGTGCCCGCCGACGCGCATGCCTGGGCCGCGGCGCAGTGGCCCGACGACGCCACGCCGACCCTGATGCTCTCGCCCTGTTCCAGCCATGTGCGTCGCAACTGGCTGCCCGAGCGCTACGCGGCAGTGGCCGATCATGCCGCCGCGGCCGGCTGGCGCATCGTGCTGTGCGGCGGTCGCAGCGCGCCGGAGCGCGCGACAACCGACGCGATTCTCGGCGCGATGCAGGCGCCGGCGCTGGATCTGGTGGGCAAGGACACGCTCAAGCAGCTGCCCGCCCTGCTGGCGCGCGCGCAACTGCTGATGACGCCCGATTCCGGGCCTATGCACATCGCCAACGCCATGGGCACCAAGGTCCTCGGCCTGCATGCCGCCAGCAATCCGGCACGCAGCGGCCCGTACTCCGACCGGCGTTTCTGCGTCGACCGCTACGACGACGCCGCGCGCAAGTACCTGGGCAAGCCGGCGTCCGAGCTGCCCTGGGGCACCAAGATCGAGTTCGACGACGTCATGCGCCTGGTCACCGTCGACGATGCCGTCGCCGCGTTCGAGCGCCGTCGCGCGGATCTGCAGGCAGCGCCCGCATGGACGCCCTGATCGCCGGCGCACTGGCGTCACTGCTCGGCGCGCTGGTCGGCGGCGGGATCAGCTATGTCCTGAACCGGCAGTTGCACGCCCAGCAACTGCTGCGACTGCGCGAGCAATACAAGACCGAATTCATGGCCGAGGACACCGCACGCCACTTCCTCGGCCACAAGGGCTACACCGACCGCTCGTTCGAGGTGCTGCGCAAGCACCTCGGCGGCTTCGAGGACGACGAGCTGCGGCGCATCCTCGTCCGCGCCGGCGCGGTGCGCACCTACCGCGACGACGGCTCGGAGTGGTGGCGGCTGCTCAGCCGCATGGACGAGTACATCGACCACAAGACGCGGGCGGCGGCAGGCGACTGAGGACGGGCCTCACGTGTCCCGAAGCGAGACCACCTAGCGACTCGAGACGCATCTGCTGCGCCGCGCACTCCGCGCCTAGAGGACGGCCCTCTTTTTTGAGCGCGCTGTAAGAGCGCGCTCGCGCGCGACAGTGACTCGGCCATCGCAGGCCCGCCTCACGCATGTGGACGGGATTCCCGACAAGGCATACGACTTTTCCTCGACATAGGCCGAGCCCAGCGCCAGGTTGATCTCTTTCTTGATCCGCGCGCGCTCGTCATTCTCGAGATAGACGCTGCGCGCCAGCTGGACAAACGCGTCGCCGAACGCGGTCGCCTTCTCCTGCACGCGGATCTCGTCCTCGATGTCCCACAGGCGCTCGTTGACCGCCTTGAGCTCCGCCCGCAGCCGGACGATGTCGTGCCCCGCGGCCGGATGGGCCATCCAGGCAGTTTCCAGCGCCGTGAGTTCGCGACGGACGTTGGCCAGTTTGGCCTCGTCGGTCATGCGCTCGGACTTGATCTGCAGGATCGCAATCTTGTCGAGCAGTTCGCCGAAGGACACGGGCACGGAGATTTCGGACATGGCAAGGCGTTCAAGGCGACGGGCCTGCCAGTGTACCGTCGAGTGCTTGTCGCCCGCCCGTGGCGCCCGTATGATTGCGCCCCCGGCCGCAGCCACCGCGCGCCGGCCGGTTTTCTGGAGAGGTGGCAGAGCGGTTGAATGTACCTGACTCGAAATCAGGCAGGCGTTAATAGCGCCTCGGGGGTTCGAATCCCCCCCTCTCCGCCAGAAAATTACGTAAGTGTTTGAAATATAAGCCATCCCTAGGGGTGGCTTTTTTCGTTCCCTACTTAGAACCCTACGGTCGCCTCAGATTTTTGGATTGACCCCATGTCGCGGAAGTGGCCTTATCAGAGTCCCCCAGAGGAGGCTAAGACGATCGCTACCAGGCCAAAGCATCCCGACCCCTTAGGTGTTCTAGCCGGTCAGTGGCGCGCAGTCGACGTGCCGGATTCCTTTGAAGTCACTCTTCTTAACACTAGGTCTCTGCTGACCCCTGATGACATGCCCGAGACCCCTCCGTTTCCCCCACAAGTGGCTCGGGAGGTCTATAAAGACTTTCAAGCGTCACTCGATCGTGCCGAGAGCGAGTGGAAGCAGGGGCGCGTAGAAGCTGGCTGGTACTTCTTGGATCGAGCGAGGTGTTATCAAGCGCACTTGAGAGGTGTCCGCCAAGGGCTTCATGAGGCGGCAACCAAGACGCTTAAAGAGCACTCAGTTGAGAACGGCAAGAAGGGAGCTGCCGCAAAAATAGCCCAGGAGCAGCGCAAGAGGGCCGCCACGGCTAAAGCTGCTCTGAAACGCCATGCAGCCTCACCGTTTGAGAACTTGGTCGAACTCAACAATTTCCTGCACGACATGGGCCGTAGCAAAGGCTTGGTTATGACCGCAGGGGTGAAGGAGCTAGTTGCAGGACAGCCGGCACTCTCGCCAATCTTCGAACACCTCAGAGAGGTGGGGGGGATGCCGCACCGACCAGAGCCTGCTACCCGACGTCGGAAATCCTCCTGATCTTTTGACGCCTGCCAACTGCAAAGGCCCTGACTCTGCCGAGGGTCTGAAACCGCAACAGGTGATCAACCTTCGTCATGTAGCGGACCGCCTCATGAAGATGGCCCCACATCTGATCGTTGCTGCGATCCAGTGTTCCTATGCCGCAGCGAACGTAGGTTTCCTTGCGCTTGTTGCAATTGAAGAAGATTCCTTTGCGTCGGGTGATCACGTTCTTCCACCGCACACCAAGGGTGTCCGCTATTACGATGTCCTGGCGGACTCGCTGACCGTCCAGGAAGATTGCGAAATGGAAGTGGAATCCTTTCTCGCACCCGAACTCCATCTTCCAGATGTAGCCAATCAAGTGCTCAGAGAAAGGACCACTTCTCAAGTACTTGAGGAATGCGTCCCGATGGGCTTGCGCCTCTCGCAAGGTGATCGACTGGGGGAGCAGTCTTTCGCGAGCGCTGTACAACGAGTAGTACTCGAGATCGAGACGTATAGCCAGGACCTTCGAGTACCTATTCCTGAGACCTTGAAGCAGTTCGACAGCACTTTTCGCGCTCGATCGTTCGCACCGCCGAAGGTTGTCGAGCCTCTTCTTCACCGCGGGGCCACGCCCTAGGGCCCGGATCTTTTCCACCGCTCGATTGAATGAATCGACGGCCCTTAAGGAGACCCTATCTTCGCCACTCCAAAGCCTCCTTGCATATCTACGAAACACTGCGTAGAGCGGACTGCAGCGATGGTTCTTGAAGCGTCGGTCGATCTCAGCGAAGTCTGCCTTAGTACAGAGGAAAAATTGCGAGCCCAATCGGGTCTCGTCTACGTAGCACCGCCCTCTTTCTTGAACAATCGTCCAGAGTGGGCCCTTCGAGCGGAGCATCGCACTCATTGTGTCCAGTCTTCGACAGTTGCTATCGACCAATCCATCAGTGGGGTGATGCTCTCACTCATCGTCTATCCCTTCTCTCTAGTAACAACGTTCATTCCTACGGCCGCAGCGACAGTTGCTGGGCCAAATTGCCTGGCTGCCTTGAAGTGTGAGCAGCCGAAAGCACCTTTTTGGGCCGGAAAGGGCCCGCGAGTTAACGTCGCGGCGCTCCCCTCTCCTGCCCCAAGTCGAGCAGGTAGGCGTCGATCTCGTGCTCGTAGAAGCGAGTCGACCTTCCAATGTGGACAGGCCGCGGCAAATTAGGTTGATACCGCGGCGATCGGCTGTTCAGGAACTCGTGCAACGTCGACCGCCCGATGCCGCCCATGCGGCGACGGACCTCCTGCTCGGTGAGCATCTGAATCCGCCGATCGAAGCTAACTTCCACGTTTTTCTCCAAGTGAGCAGCGCTTGGAGAACACGCTATTCGGCGATCGTTCGGGCTGCCAGGAGCGGGAGCCGCTGTATTTTTTTACAGCGGCGAGTCGCGCCAATGGACTTCCCTACCTGCTCGATACTCGCAGGGGGAGGAGCTAATTTTTCGACGAGGAGGAACTAAAAAGCCCGCCAGGGATTGACGGGCTCGGCCAGGTACAGCTCAGAAGGGAGTTCGTGTTCTTCGCGTTCGGCTGATGATCAGACGGACGGCTAACACTGCCAGGCTGGCAATCAGTTGCTCCAAGTGGAAGACGCCTTTCGGTTTGAACACTCGATATCTCCAAGTGCGGCGACGGCCGCATCGTGAGAGCGGCTGCCCTCACAGAGGTGATATGCGTTTGAAATCGCTTTCATCGAACGCGCACCTCCCGAAAGCCTCACGGCGATTTATGATCACTTCGGGGAAGGCACGGAGCGGATTCCGGCCTTTGGACTCAGCTCCAAAAATGGCAGGGGAACATATGAAGCGTCTTTTGATTGGCTGCGTTGTCGCAGCCGTGCTCAGCGGTTGTGCCTCATCGAGCGTGGTCGTCGGAACCGTTAGAGCTCCGATTGACCCAGAGCAGGTACGTCTCTATGTCGAGCCACCGCCGCACTTTGAGAACGTGGCACTTCTCCAGGCCAGCAGCGAAGCGTCATTCGCGCTGACCCAGCAGCAGAAGAGCAACAAGACGATCGATCGGATGAAGCAGGAAGCAGCCGATCTGGGTGCGAACGGCATTCTTCTGCAAGGCGTTGGAAAGGAATACGCCGGCAGCATTGGGTCCGGGTATGCATGGGGCAGCCGCGGTTCCGCTTGGGGTCTGGGATCCAGCGCGGCAATGTACAACCAGGCTGGCGCGGGCATGGCGATCTACGTCTACCCGGGATCCGAAACGGTTCCCTCCCCGCTCCCGCCAGCAGTGACGCGCGGCGACATCGAAACTAACGAATCAGCGGCGATGGATCAGCCTTCGACGCCTTCAACGGAGGCTGCTCAGCCAGGCGCACCCCCGGCTCAATCCACACCTCAACCTCAGCCACAGGAAAGTGGTCAGATGCGTTGGAAGCCGCGTGGCCTCTGACGTGGTATCGGTCCACGTCGGCCGGGATAGCCTCCCGTAATGCCTACCATCGCTCACGCTCTTCAAGACGATCAGCAGGTCTCAGTTGACGAAGCTTTACGGCTTCGTCAACAAGGTGTTGCCGCACATCTGCTCTGCCCGGAGTGCAATGGCGAACTGCGTGTGCATGCTGCCAGCAGGCCCGGCTCTGGAAGCTGGAACCCTGCCCATTTCGAGCACAAGCAGACGGATCCCTCCTGCAGTCTGTGCCATATCAGCCGCAAGAAAAACTCAGACCCGTTCGTCCGATCGTACCGTCTGGATGCTCCCGCACTTGAGCAAATGCTCGCGGGTTCAACACCTGTGACGACGTGTAGCCTACTCATTCATGCGCGCATTGGCCAAGGCCGGTTCCGAAGTCGGGTTCTCGCGATTGAAGCTCGTTGCCGAGTCACAGGAATCGAAGAGAAGAGCTTCCTAGTTGCCAGTCACATCAAGCCTTGGTTCGCAAGCGATAACCGCGAGCGGCTTGATGGAAATAACGGTTTGGCGCTCGCACCACACGTCGATTTTTTGTTCGACAAGGGCTATGTCTCCTTCAGCAAGACAGGAGAACTCATGGTGAGCGATGCACTTCCCGCAGCGATCAGGGAACGCCTGATTCCACCCAAGTCCGCGGTTGCTCCCCGGGCGTTAGCCGATGCACAGGAGACCTATATGGCCTATCACCGGTCTAAGGTGTTTCGCTGGTCCGCGGAAACCTGAAGACTTTGGGCGTGCGCTATGTCTCTTCTTGACCTAACTGCGTCGAAGGCGCGTCGAAAGCAACAGCTTGCTGAGCTAGTAGCAGATCGCCTGCAATCCCTCGGGCATCAGGCTCAAATTGTGACAGGGCACCAGAACCCCAACGGCCATCGCGATCTAGTGATCGTGGAGAGTTCCATCGGGCTTGTGCATACGACCGCCTCGAAGAGTACCGACCCCAATGCGTCGATCCTCGTTTCAGATATCGAAGACGGTTCGCAGATCTTCTTGGAAGGCAAGACGTGGGTCGCCTTCGGGTGGGTGGACCGAGGCGGACGGACTCTGCTGCAGTTCGTACTGGTTGAACATGTTCGCGGACGCTCGTCCATTCCAAAAACCGAGGTCTTACGCCGAGCTGATCGCGATCTGAGTTCAGTGCTTCCAACAGTCGGCATTCGGTGACCCAGGATCGACTGCAGTCCATTTCTATACGGCAACAAGCCGAGTTTCATCAGGGCCCCTCAGAGTTCCCCGACGCCACAACTCGTTGATATCTGCTTCCCGGCAGGACCGGCACGCCGCAATCTCGATTCCGCAGCACGTGCGTGCGTCCCTCGCTCCGGTGTCATTGGGTGGCTCGGGATCGACGGTCGCCGGCCCGAGGCCAGCGCACGTGGCTGCCGTTCGCTCTAAGCCGATGGATCGCCCTCGCTCCCTCTGCGCGAGGGCCGGCTGAGATCTGGAATACGCACGTAACCGTGCGACTCGGCGATTGAGAACAGGCGCTCGAAAGCCGCATCGATAGTGGCCTGCTCTTCGGAAAGTGCCAGTCGTTCAACGGCTTCTTCCCGTTCGCGCCAGTAGTCCCATAACTCGTTGTGGGTCGGTCCCGTCTCGAGCAAAAACTGAAGTTCCCGCTCCCAGCCAGCGAACAAGTTCGCAAGATTTCTGATGGGCATGGCTCGATCTTCGGAGATGGCGTGTCCGGAGAGAATAATCTGTTTGCCTCCCATGAGCCTCGCTGCGCCTTCGATCAGTGATGCGTGCGGCTCTGTGTTCGCTACCTGTGCACCATGTGCGCGCTCGGCGCACCGTGCTCATCCAGACGGACCGTGCGCAGGCGGTGACACCGTCCATTGGAGGTGAGGTCGTCCACGTTGACACACCGGAATTGCTCACTCGCCCGCGTGGGAGATACGAGGGCTGGGTCAGCAGTCACTTGCGAACGACTGCACACCCTCCGCAGGCACCACATCCGGTTACCTGGTGGTCCGCTTGGCCACTGTCGACCCCGTTCTGCGCCCAGCGAACGCGGCTGCGCATCTCTTAGCTCGATATATCGCCCATGCGACGTTTGGACTCCAGCTTGAAACGAGCTGCATATTCTTGAGCAGTGTCCCGCGGAAGGCGGGCATAGCCTTTTGATTCCGCGATCGCGAACAGTCGTTCAAAACCTGCATCGACGACAGGTTGGTCAGTGGAGAGGGCTAGTTTAACGACCGCGTCCTCACGCTCGGCCCAGTAGCTCCAGAACTCTTCCTCGCTTGGGCGCGTCTCAAGTAGCATCTTGAGTTCCTGTTCCCAGCCGGCGAATAGGTTAGTGAGATACGTGATTGGCATAGGGTCCAGGACGCAGTAGCAATGGATTCTTGTCCAAAAGGGCTTTGAGCTGAGTTCTAGGACAAAGCAGCGTGCTCAGCAAGGTCGGCAATCTGGTAACCGGCCGACTGCATCGTGTGCAAAAGAGGCCGATCATATGGCTTGTCGATCTGCTTGCGCAGGTTGTAGATGTGGCTCCGCAACGTATCGGAATCTGGCAACGAAGAACCCCAAATCTCCTGCTCGATCTCCCGCCGTCCAATGACCCGGGGAGACGCTCGCATCAGGACTTTGAGAACCTTGAAGCCGATTGGCGTGAGCACCAGCTCATCCGAGCCGCGCCAGACCTGTTCCAGATCGTCTCCGCGCCAAGCTCCCGCCTATCCCTACGAATCAGGGCGCTGAGACGTGCTACGAGCTCTGCAGGCGAGAACGGCTTCGTGAGGTAATCGTCGGCGCCCGCGTCGAGTCCTGCCAGCTTGTCTTCCAGTGTGGCGAGACCGCTGATCATTAGTACAGGGGTCGTCCTCGAGGGGTCGGAACGAAGCTTGGAACACACGTCGAGCCCGCTCATCCGAGGCAACGTCACGTCCAATACGATGGCGTCGTATGGATTGTCGAGGGCATGCTGATATGCCTCCATTCCTGTCCTGGCGTAGTCGACTTCAAAGCCGTGTTGCTCCAGGAATTCGCCGACCGGCTCGGACAATTCAATGTTGTCTTCCACCAGTAGAACGACGCCTAGCGACGGTGATGCAACCATGCTGATCTCCTCTTATTGATTGCGGGTCAGAAGGAAATCCGTAGTCTCGGGCGCAGTCAACACGCCCATCTGAAATCGTCTCGGGTATCCAAGCTTGGGGTTCGTGGTTATACGCCGCCAAGGTGCCGATTGTCTGTGCGCTGAAGCGGCTTCGCGTAGGTCGGGAGTCGGCAAGCGCAGTTCGTCGGCGCCTCCCGCTGGGGCTAGCGAATGTTTTGGCCGAGCGACCTCAATGGGGATTCGGCGCTGTGTTCACGCCGGCCTGCTCCATCTTGCGAATGACGTTCCGAAGCCCTCGGTGATAAGAGGCCAGGGTCCGATGCGCCATGAGGTACTCAGCGCCTTGCGCCTCGCCCGGGCTCTGTTCGACCAGCATCGCGATGGGCTTTGCTTCAAACCAGAGGCGGAGCGCACCAAGCGCCGCGTCGACATCGACATAGCCCCAGCCCGAGCAGAAGTACTGGTAGGCGTTCGGCGCGGACAGTGCGGGACCCGAATCCCAGTCGGCCAAGGGCGCCGACACTGGGCGCAACGCGTCGCGCGTCGCCTGGCGCTCCGCAAACATGGCGAGCAGCTCCGGTTCGAACTTGGCAAGTCCCGCGAGGATGTCGAAGTGCACCAGCACCGGGTCACGTGCGCCGATGACCACGTTTCCATCTGGCTCCCGGACTCGCACCCAGATCTGCGTCAACACGCAGCCCAGTTTGACCTCGACCTCGCCATAAGCGATCGCCACAATTTCAGCCGGAGGCACCTGTGCGCTCATGAGATCCCTATTGTCCTGGCCGCGCGTTACGCCGCGGCTCGGTGCTCATAGTACGGATGGCGCTTGTCGTCGAAGATCGCGTACAGCGCGGCAAGGTTAGCCGGGTCCGGATTGAGCCAGGCGTCGAGGTGCTCGGGCCGGATGTTGATGATCGTTCGGTCATGGCCGGCGGCGGCGACCTCGGGTTCCGGCTCGTCGGTGATCGCGGCGAAGGACAGCAGGTCCGGCTCCACGCCCTCTGCGTCCGTCCAGTGCGACCAGAGGCAAGCGATCAGCATCGGCTCGCCGGTGCGCGGCACGAATTCGAGCACGCGGTTCTTGCCGTCTGATCCCTCGACGTTCTCGTAGAAACGGTCCGCGACCATGACGCCGTGCGTGTGGCCGAACTGGCCTCGCCAGAACCCCTCGAGATTGTCGCGCCGCGCGTTGTAGGTGCCCGGAAATTTCCTGTCGTACTCGGCCGGCTTGCCGGCGGGGCGGCACTGGTAGCGCATCGGCTTGACCACGCGCTGTCCGCCCTCCCAGACCATCACCGGCGCGTAGATCCCGGGGAACACGCGCGAGTCGGACGGCTTGGCCTCGGCGCCCTTCAGCCCGGCCAGGCGCGCCTTCGCGGCCTCGATCTTGTTCGTGCCGATGCGCACGTCGTCCTGGGCTTTCTTCGTGACCTTGGTCTGCAGCTTCCGCTCGGCATCGGCCACGCGCTTGCGCTGGGCGAACATCTCCTGCTCGAGCATCACGATCGCTTCGGTGTCCGCCGCGCGCAGGCTCTCCTGCAGGTCCGGTGGCCCGATCTGCTGCAGCTCGCGGATCATCGCCCGCGGCGCCTTGGCGATTGGGTTAAGGCCCTGCTTCCACCAGAACGTCTTCACGTAGGTCTTGAGATCCATCACCGCGCCGAATTGGCGCTGGAACTGCTTGAACTCGGCGTGGACCTGGGCGGAGTAGCACATGGAATTCGCTCCGGACGATGATCCTGGGATCCTAAGCCTGCCGACGATGAGTCTCAGTCAATGCGACCACCTACGCGGGATCGCCGCTTGGGTATGGCATCCCAATTCGGTTCAGTTTTCTTTAGAGCAGGCGCTGTTACCCCACCCTTGAGGACAACCCTACGCTCGATCAACGGGCGACCGATTGCGTTCGGGAGGAACGGGATGCCCATACGCGCGAGCATGCGGCACTGCGCGGAATAGCGCTGACGGGCAGTCAGCTCGACTACCTCATCAGGGGTGAGCCAGGTGTCGGTCATGACTTCCTCGTGCGGCTAGCCATCCGCTTTTCGAGCCCAAGCAGCTTCTCTAAACGCTCTTCAGCGGTGCTGGTGCCGATCTTGAGCGCGACAGCCGGAGTCGGTATCACAGGAGCGCCCGCAGTGCGTCGTAGCTGCCAGTACCTCTCAAGGTCTGCGGGGTGGATCCTGTCAGACTTAGAGCTAGAGCCCAGGCGCACCGCCACTAGATCGCCCAGGTCGATAGCGCGGCGGACGGTCTTCGGGCTGCACGCACAACGTTCCGCGGCCTCGGCCAAGGTCATCAGCTTGTCGGCAGCGTTGCACACCGTCGTCAGCGCGAACCGTCGTTCGATGTACCCATTCGGCCAGCTCGGTTTGCGTCGCGCCATACGAGCACTTCGCCAGCCACCCAAGTGGCCGGCTTCTTGGACACGCGAACGGGGAAGTCAGGGCGACACGCGACTGCCTCAAGAACCGTGCGCGCGGCCAAGCCCAGCAGAAGCCCCACCGCCTCGGCGTCAATCGCCTGCAGCTCCCACGGGACCGACGACGCTTGTGCTTCCGTCGACATCAGGTCCCCTCTTTCGCCCGGGGGCGGAGACGCCATCGTAACGCGGCGCAGAGCTGGTCGCAGCCCGTGCGACCCCACCCCGGATGCTCGCTGGCATGGCAACCAGACAATCCCACCGCGCCGCTCTGAAGCGGATTAGCGAGCCCAGCGTGATCCCCCCTGCCGGCCTGGTGGAGCTTCCCATGCTCCCTGATCGATCAATGGGCTGGCGCAATCCAGTCGTCGGGGAGAGCTACGAACGCACCTTGTGGGAGCTATATCTGCTGGTGCCGGGGAGCTCGAGGGTGCTGGCTGACATCCGGCAGGCAGACGGCGTGTTCGCTGTCCGGTCCGGCGCGGCGTTCGCTCAGGTGGCGGATCCGAAGGCCGCGTTTGAGCTGGCCGCGGGCTGGGCGGTGTTTGCCCCGGGCGCGGCCTAGACAGCAAAAACCCCGCCGGAGCGGGATCGATTGCCGTGCGAGAGCCTGCGCTCTCAATCAATCAATGAGTGAGATCGGCAGATTGCGCAAGCCGCGGGAGAACTGAGTGAAGGCGGGAGTAAGGGACAGCAGTTGCGCCGAGCTGCAATAGATTCAGCTCTTCAGCACCCCAGCCTTGATCAAGGTCGTCGTAGACGATGCGCTGCACCAGGTCAGGGATGTTCGCGTTCCTTACATCCATGTTTGCCACCACTCGCGAATTGATAGCTGAGGCGTCTCTCACTACAGGGTCAACAATGATCTGCCTATGGCCGAGAGAAACGACTGACTCAAACTTGTGAGGCTTGTTGCTGTTGCCGACGAACTGACCGGGACGAACGTTAGCTGGAAATTTCACCTCCAGCATCCCTCTCAGCAGCGCTTTGAAGTCGCGAGTGGGAGAAAGTTTGGTTCGCTCAAAAAGCCATTCAGCCGACTCCTTAGAAGCGTTCGCAACAGAGGCAATAGCGATAGGCAGCATGTCTATGCCGATGTGACGGCTGCGAATCACTCCGTGTTGTGAGGACAGGCCGTAGGACTCAACCACCGTCCTGATCGCTTTGTCAGGCCGGTCGATTGAGGCGCCGGCAGCCTCAACCTCACGGACGCTGCGCCCCTCGTCGGAGACAACGAAAGACGATTCCCCTCCATAGACCTTGACCCTGACGTACTCGCCAGAAGGGTATAGGCAATGAGTGGTGACGCACACGCCATCATGCTGCTGTGTTGCGCGAAACACAGACGACATGGCGTTGATTAGGGCGTCGGCAGTGATCATAGCTGGAGGGTATCGCTGGCCGGAAAAATGATGGAGTGAGCGCCAAGATCGATGTTCCTCTCCTGGCAGTACCACCGCAAGGATGCATCGAAGGCCCTTGCTTCGTCGTAGGGTATCGCATGGTGGAGTCGCACCGGGTAGGACGAGAGCTTACGGAAGTTCTCGCGGTTCACCTCCCACGAATGCCAATGGGGCCCCATCACTGCGCCGGGGACATGCGACGCCCAGCGGTTGTCGTGGATGGCCTCGAGGTCATAGTCGAGACGACAAACGCAGCGGTTTTCTACGATCAAACTGATGTTGAAAAGGAGAAGGTCTCGCCCCGGGTAAGCGTCAATGGCTAGTGTCTGGCCAGGCAGCTCGCCATCAATCTCAATCGGGAGCTTTAGTCGAAGCCCATAGCTGTCCCGCGCAGCCTGCCACCGCGGATTGAACTTCCCTCTTAGCTCTTTCGGCGCAGCCATGAATTCATCCACGGCTGCAATAAAGGCGTTCCCTGGCGACCCCATGCTGTTACTCCTCCCAACTCCCCATCCAGCGCACGCGGCCCATGATCTTTAAGGCCGATGTGCAGTCGCATGCCAGCCTGATTCTGGAAGGACTGTGACATACGGCGATCTTCGACGCATCAGTCGGCGTTGCGCCGCCCCGATGTCGAGCACTGGAGTCGCAGCCGGTGCGACGATCGGCCGGCAGCCTCCAAGGCTCACCTAAGGGGAGACGGGGATGAACTGGAACATGGTTCTGCTGAGAGGGGCACGGCTGCCGGCGCTGGGGGTATTCGTTGCGCTGGTGATCATGTGGGCGGCCGGCGACATGCGGGGCACACCGACAGGAGCTGCGTTCTTCGAACCCTTCCGTTGGGGGAGTCTGGCGGTGCTGGCGGTCGCCTCAGTGGCCTACGGCTACTTCATCTACCGTTTGTTCCGCTGGGAGCGCTCGCAAGGAGAGCAAGGGTGCGTGCGATGCGGCGGCCCGACCGGTCTTCTTCAGACGGGGCGTGTGATTCGCGGAGACCGACTCTCCGACTTCCGGCGCTGCTATAACTGTGGCCGAGCCTCGCCACAGGACTGAGGCAGAGTTTCACGAGCAAGGGGCGGCGCTACGCGAGTGCGCCTGTTTTCCCAGCGCGTGCGCCTGGAGCCGGAGGCTGCCGATGGCTGAAATTTTGGGATATGCCGCGTATCTTTATTTCGCGGGTGTCCTCGTGACGCTTGCCTACGGCCTGTATGGCGTATGCACCGCGGAATGTTGGGACCGGAGAAGCTACACGATGATCGGCGCTCTCTCCTGGGCATGGCCGCTGCTGCTATGCGTTGTAGCCGCGGATTGGCTGATAGACCATAGGCGCATCCGAAAGGCGCGCAGGGGGCATCTTAGTAGCCGCTGAGCGAATCGAAGAGCTCCGCACCCTCGACGAGGTGCAGGGCATGACGGGCATGGGCTCGACGTGGATCTACGAGCAGATCAAGACCGGCGCGTTCCCGGCTCCGATCAAGATCGGCCGGCGGTCGTTATGGGTGCTGTCCGAGCTCGATGCTTGGGTGCGCGATCAGATTCGTGCGTACAGGCAGGCAGGTCGGCCAGCAACATGACCCCCGAAAATCGTCCAGGACTACCGAACGAGTCAATCGGCGACGGGAGCCGACAAACGCGTCCGCCTGGTGATCGTACCCCCGCTGAGGCTGCGATCAGCCCAGCCATTCCGAATGACATTGCGGATGTGCACGTTCCGGCCGCTCTCTTGCAGCGGATGACCGATGCCCTTGAATCGCTAACGTCTTCGGCCCAACGACCGTCCGACTGGCTAACCGAGGCCGAGGCTGCCTCGTATTGCAGGGTGTCCCTGACCACATTCAGGGCCGGCTATGAGCAGCTCGGCGTCGTTGCACGACGTGCTTTTGGTAGGAAGCTCTACGCCCGTGAGGAACTGCGTTCGGCAATTTCGAATAGCCCCGCTTGGAACCCCCTGCTCGAGACTGCGCACAATGGGCGGCCCCGAGTAATGGCGAACCCTCTTCTCGCCAACCTGCGTCCAGAGCGCCTGAGGCCGTACAAACCGCGCAAGAAGACGACAGAAACCTAGAACGCTCGACTGAGATCAGCTAGCCGTCGCACTTAGCATAGAAGGCTTTCAAGATGACGTCGCCTCTCTTTAGCGAGACCGAAGCAGCAGAGCGTTTAAACATCAGCAAGGCAACCCTTGCCCGTGAGCGTATTGCTGGCCGTATCCGCCCGATCAGGATTGGGACACGCATCATCCGCTACACAGACGAGATCATCGAAGAGTACTTGCAACAATGCCGCGCCCCTGCGCACACCGACGGTAACGCTGACTCGTCAGCTAGATCAGCTCAAAAGAGCCGTGGCGCACCCGGCTTAACTCAGACGGTGTCCCGAAGTGACGCACACTTATTGGCACTGAGGACTTTCCGCAAGGGCCGTTGATAGCCTGGTCAAAGATCGGCACGCTGCGGAGACTTCAAACCTTGCCCCGACCTTGCCCAGCGCCTCTGACCACACCAGGTCGAAGAGGTCCGACCGACTCATCGAAGTACTTGCCATCGCCGCCCGCCCCACGCGCCATTGGTGCTTAAGGGTACTGGCTCATGGCCACTGGTCCGGATATCGTTGCCCAGACACCTTTCACGGACGCCAGGGGATCAAACATGGAAGTGCTTCACAGTCGCGTACAACACGGAGTAGGCCAAGGATCTTTCCACAGCGCCTCGGTGCAAACGATTCGGAACAAGTCCACCGATTACGAGCTCAACTACGTTTACGACTGCGGCGCTGGCGGAAATGGCGCCGTGCCAAAATTGATAACGTCATCTCTTAAGAGACTAGGGTTTTCGCGCCGCTCCAGCAGCCGCAAGAAAGGAGTTCTCGACCTCCTAGTCCTGTCTCACTACGACATGGACCACATCAGCGGGGCATTGGCGCTGATCAAAGAATTCAAAGTCGAGCGCGTCGTGCTGCCGTACATCAGCCCTGTCGAACTAGTTATCGTTCTAGCGGAACTTGGCAGTCTCTTGACTCCGGATGTCGCAAAGGATTTGTACGACTTGGCGCACGGCCTGGGAACCACGTTCGGCGGAATCCCAGTCACCCTGATCGAAAGAGGCAGTAGACCTAGACGCGATAGGGCTCAACGTGAAGTGCCCGGCGATCCCCCGACTCCTGATCTGCGAAGCGAACCTGACGACCGATTTCCAAGAGGCATGGTTCTAACGAGCAAAGATGCTAAGGGTAATCAGATTCCGCTCCCGGCGAAGTTGCCGGACGATGAAGACGTTCTGGCTTCTTTGCCTGGTTCGACGTCAGTTTGGCGACTTCGGTTTTGGAATGCTGGATCTTCTCAAGAGCTGATCGATGATATTCGCGAGAAGCTAGAGGCCTGTTCCTTCCCGCTTGGCGATGACGCCTCGCCGGTAGAGCTTGACGTTCTCGTCAATTGGCTTAGCGAAGTAAAGAACCGAGAGAAGGCTCTGGAGGCATACAAGCAAGCGATTGAATCCGCCGTTCCAGGCCTCAAGAGCCACGCTGGGGACGCGCATGTGGCTAACTTCATATCGCTTGCGATGTACTCTGGGCCTGCATTCGAAGCCAAGATGCCGCACGTTTCTTGGAACCATCCCGATCTTTCCTTGAGGGATGTTCTTTTCCCCCGCTTCCTCAGCTCGTCAAGCACTTGGTCAGAACGAGTTGGATGGCTGGGGACCGGCGATGCGCCTCTGGGTGAGGCGGATATTTGGGACGATTTTGAGGCTCACTTCAGCTTCGAGCTGCCTGAGTTGAGCACGATAGTTGTCCCACATCACGGTGCGGGCCCCGTCAGTGGTCCTGGAACGACTAACAAGCATGGACACCCCACCTATCCTGTTCTCACGAAGATCAGGGCCCAAGGTGGGCTTCCGATTCACGTGACCGAAGAGAGTGGCTCAAGCTTTCATGAGGTAATTCAACTCTGCAAAGCGGTATGACCAGTTCACTCGCACATAGCGAGAGCAGACCTTGAGGCCAGCTCGTTCGACAGGTGTTCCGTTGGAATGGAGCCTCTACAAAGCGGACCACGCAATTGCTGATACTCAGGCGTAGCTGACCGTCCGCGACGGCGGAAGCCTGCGGCGTCAGGCTGTGGCCGTAGCCGTCTGTGCCGTGTTCACCGGGGAGTCTTGATGAGCGGGGCTTTCGCTAGAAGGAAATAGGAATGGCAATTACGCGTTACTGGGGCGAGATGAGCGTCAGCGAAATCGCAATTGGAATGGCGTCTATCGCTTCCAATGCACGCAGGCTACTTCGCGATGCTAGATCTCTCCATGCGAGTTCGGCATATTCCAGCGCTATAGCACTCTCCATCCTATCTGTCGAAGAGTCTGGAAAGAGCTTCTTTCTGCGAAAAATGCTGATTGCAGACAACGCGAGGGAGTTCAAAGATCTCTGGAAGGGCTTCAGAACCCATACGCTGAAGAACAAGAACCTGCATTTCGCAGATCTGCTTGCGAGTGAGGAAGTAGATGTCGACAGGTTCGTCGCGCGCCTGCTCAATCCGGGGACTGCGTCGACGAACTTCGAGAACATCAAGCAACTCGGGCTCTATGCCGATTGCTACCAAACCACAGGATGGCACTCCCCTCACGACGAGGCGTCCGACGTTTCAGAATTCCTGCTGGCGAGTGCAGAGCGGCTGCTAATCGATCCTCCGACAGAGGAAGAGCTTGAGCTGCATGCCCGACATTTTCGCCAAGCAAAATTGAGCGGTAACACCGTTGACGCCTTAACGAAGGCGGTACATTGCATACGCGAGGAAGCCGCACAAAGAGGCTTGCGGTCTGGTGAACCCCGAGGCATGGACTTGTCCAAGATCGGTGATCGACTCGCGTAGCATCAGCTCTATTGATCGGGCCAGGCGATCCTTGCTGCCAGCGGCGGGACGTCTGAGGTAGCTTCGACGATGCGGTGAGACACCCAACAGCGGCGTCACGATCAGTTTTAACCCAGGGGGAGAGATGAACAGTCCAAATCGTATCGTCGTTGTCGTTCTGCTCGCCTGGCTTTTAGCAGGCTGCGAGCTCGGCGACCCGAACGCGAAGGCTGAGTACGGAGAGTCTTCGGGTCTTCCCAAGAACTGCCGAGCCATCGTTCAAGCGAACTTCGACGGCTACCGGTCAGGCCAATACACGGCAGATGAAGTGGTCAGCTCTTTGGAGCGCAACTGCGGTGCTAACGGTCACTCGTGGGGGCACCAGTAGCGAACTGGTTAGCGGCCTTGGACAGACACAGCCGCGGGGACGATCGAGCGCGCAATGATTTGCTCGACTACCCCGGGCGTCAGGCCGGGGTTCTCCTGGATCATCAACCGCCCGAGAGACTGGCTGTCGACACCTCTGCTTAGCAGGTTCAGCGCACCAGCCGTCAGCGTGCCTGTGACGGGATCGATGTAGGCGCCTGCACCCATCATCGTGCCCACCAGCCCGCGTTCTGCAGAGCCTGAGGTTGGCGGCTCCTTCATCAATTGGCCGATGCGTGCCAAGTCTCCGATGTTGCCCCGCCGTCCAGATGCCATTGCCTCTTTGCCTGCCCTTGTCGACGAGACCGCACCCAGAACCTGAGCGGGCGGGATCTGCCCCTCGGACGCCTTGGCGACCAGAGGCGTCAATGATTTTCGGCTGCCGTACTCGCGTCGCAGTTCGCGCCAAAGCAATGCGTCTTCGGGCGAGATCGACTGGTCCATCGCCTTTCGCACAGCGGACTGCACGTTGCCCAGGAAGTGGGCGGAAGTGCCACCGTTCTTGATGATGTTGTTCAGTTGCGCATCGAAGGCCTGATACGCGCGTCCGGGAACGACCACACCATTCGGACCGGTCGTTGCCTGGGAGTAGAGCGCGTCAATCGCTGCATCGACTTCGCTCTGGATCTGAGCGCCGGCCATCTTGGAGTTCGTGCCGATGTTGCCAAGGCTGCGAACGAGCTGGTCATCGACCTTCATGGCATTCCGCTCGGTCAGCGCGTCGAAGAGCGCGGACTGTCGATCGCGAGCCTGAGCGTAGACATCCGGCCCGATGTTGTCCGCGTCTTCCCCGATCTCTCGCGCGAGTTGTCGGTTGAACTGGCGAACCTGACCCTCGTAGCGACCCTGCGCGCCTGTGAAGGGAACGCTGCGGAGCATCGACTGAGTCCACTTGAGGAACCGGCTATCGCTGAGTTGCGCCGGAGTTAGATTGATCCCCATATCAGACGCCTGACGAGCCAGCTCCTTGCGTTGGGCAGGGACGCTGCCGCTCAAGGCACCTGAGGCAGCCGCAGGCGCGCCGACGCGCACCATGGACGGACCTAGCGCACCAGCAAGGCCCGCGGCGAGCTGCTGGCCCTGTGTGCCGCCCTGCTCCCGTGTGATCGAGGATGCAGCCGATCCAGTTGCAGTGCCGGCCACTTGGAGGCCTGGCTGAGCGCTCAGTAGCTCCGCCAAGCGATTGACCGGCGCTTTGGGGGTCTCTGCCAAGCGAGCGAGCTGGTTAGTGGTCGCCGTGGCCGACGCAGAGCGCCCCATCCCCACCAAAGCATTCAGACCGCCACCGACACCGAGGGATAGGCCGGTTCCAGTCAGCGCCTCGCCGACATCGCCCAGGACGCGCTCACGGGCGTTCTGCGGGGTCGGAAGGCCGATCTGGTCCGCAACACGCGCGCCGGCATCCCGGTAGGACTGCGGCTGTACATCACGGCCAGTGATCGCGCGCTCGATGGGTGTCGCGATATAGGCGTTGAAGGCGTCGCCGCCGAGGGCCCCCAAGAGTGATCCCGCCCCCTGGACGACCGACCGCGCACCCAGCCCGTAGCCGCGCCGCTCGGCACCACCTTCTCGCAGCGGGTCGATCAGTTGGTCGAACGCTGACTCGCGCGTTCCCCCCTCGATATCGATCTCGAGGGGATCGTCTTCCCAAGGCGTGGCGGATCGCCCGCTGAAAGATTGCAGTGCAGCCTGGTCTGGCGCCGTACCAGCCGCGCTGACGATCGGGTCGTTATCCCAGGGGTTGGCCATCAGCGCTTCCTCCGACGCGATCCATCAGGTGCGATGAACAGGGCGGACAGGCGGCGCGTCCTGAGCCTGTCCCGCCACCCCCGCCTGCTGATCTGCGTATTTCTCATTCAGTTCGCGAATAGTCCTCAACGACGCCAGACGCGTTGGCACCGGGAGCTGATCGTTAGCCAGATCGCCTGCCATTTCCTTGTAGAGCTGCACGTCCTTATCGGACTGCGGCCCCTGCATTCGAGGCATCTTGGATGTCAGTTGCCCTGCAATGGTTCGAAGCCCGGCGGTGTTCTGAGCGCCTGGCGTGGACACACCGAAGAATCCCGCCGCTCTATCCGTCGCAGCACCTGCCCCGCTGCCAGTGGCGCCGCCGAGCAACTTCTCAGCCGCGTCAAGAAGGTCGAGCGTTCCAGTTGCATCGCGCGAGCGGGTTGCGTCGAGAGCGGCGGTTTCCGCATCGCCTTTAACCGCAGCCTCTTGGCGGGCTCGCTCCACCGCGCCCTGCGTCTCGATCTCCTGCTGCCGCGGCATGAAGCCGATTTGCGTGCCCAGCTTGGCTGCCTCCGTGGCGGCCGCCTGCTCTTCAGGTGCCCGACTCACGCCGAGAGCTGGATTCACCCCTCTGAACTGGGCAGGCGTGAGATTGCGCGTTGGCAACTCGTAAGCATCGGCTGCACCGTTGTTAGCCATGTCCGCCTGGATGAGCTCCCAGTCACCTGGCGAGAGGTTTTCGCCAATACGCGCGGGACCATTCGGCGTGTTGTACAGCCCAGGAGCGGGCGCCTGGCTGCTCGGAGCTGCTGCAGCACCCGGAGCGCCACCGAATGGCACGAATTCTCCCGTCTGCTCGTCGTAGATCTCAAGTACGCCAGACCGAGGATTAGTGCGTCGCAGACGCTTGCGTCCGTCAGCACCTTCGATTTCATCGAAGCCGTAACCTCCGGTGGCAGGACGCGCTCGAGTGCCCGCGAGCACACCTAGCGCTTGTTCGCGATCGCCCTCAGGCACCTGACTGAGTAGCCACTCCGCATAACGCTGCTGCGAGGGGGCCTCTCCATTCGCTCCGGAATACGCCTGCACTATCGACTGCGCCGTCCCGTCGATGAGCTGCTTCGTTTCCGGCGTGTACTCGGTGGGGAATCCCTGCATGCCCATCGCAGGGAACTGCGCCGCCATACGCTGATACAGCATGGGCCGGGCCTGCTCCGGCACGGAGATCAGCATCTTGGACATGTTGACCATCGTGCGGCTCCGACGGTCGTCGTCGTACTCGAGTCCCTTGTTGAGTGCGAAGCCGGCCTCGGGATCTGTTGCGATTGCCTTCTGCACAAGGCCCTGCCGCTGCTCGGCGGGAGCACCGTAGGCTTGCCCAGCGAGCTCAGCCAGCATGTTGCGACGCTGCTCGCCGTCCTTGACCAGGCGCTGCTGCGTGCCGATCTGCTGTCCGCGCTGGAACGACCCGACGATATCGAAGTTCTTCAGCTCAGCCATTTCATTTGCCTCCCGGGTAGCGGTTGTTGCCGAACGCGGTGGCGTTTGACCACGCATTGGCGCCCCCCACCTGCACGTTGTTGTTCGAGAGAACACCCGACGCGTATGGCGTCTGGTAGCTGCTCTGGCGGTTGCCGTACTGCCCAGCCAGGCCGGCAAGCCCATTGAGTGCGCCGCCCCATGCATTCGCCTGATTGAGCGCGCCATCTGCCTGCGCCTGCCCCTGTCCCGCCAAAATCCCGCTCAGCGCATTTGCGTTCGATTGGCCAGCGGCGCCGGCACCTACTGCCGAGCTCTGCCCCAAGCGCGCCATATCAAACAGGGAACTCCGATAGCTGCCGAGCTGCTGCGATGCGAGGCCCTGGCCAAACTGCATCAGGTCAGCTTGATGTCCGCCGGAATACAGGCTGCCCCGGGCTGCAGCACTACGGTCTCGAGCCTGCCCGCCCTGTTGCTGCGCCCACAGGTAGTCAGGGCTGTCCTGAAAGCCCGAGTAGTCGCCAGAGTTCAAGGCGTTGAGCCCGCCCAGAGCGTCCTGACCGGCATTGAGGTACGGCGTGATGTTCTGCTGGAACTGCTCGCGCGAATTGCGCTGCTCGAGGATGCCGGCATTGCCTGCAGCCGTCTGCGCGTCGGCGGCATCGCCCGCGGCATCGGACTGCATCTTCGCCGCGCCAAGGGCGGCGGCGCCGGTAACTACTGCGGCGGTGACTGCTGCCGTGGGTGTAGCCCATGCGCTGGTAGATCTCGGCCGCCTGGGGCGGGCTGTTCGACAGGTGGATCATGAAAATGCCGGTGGCGCCCTTGGCCCGGCAGGCCGGCTCGATCGCGGCCAGCAGCGCCTTGCCTGCGCCCACGCCCTGGGCATCTGGATCGACGTACCAGACGACCTCGTGGGCCATACGTCGCGCGCTGTTGAAGAGAAATGGGACCACGAAGAGCCCAACCATCCCGACCACGCGGCCGTCGAGCTCCGCAATCAGCATCACGTGGTCGGACGCCAGTGTTTCCGCCAGGCGGCGCACCGTGTCCTCGTCGAATTCCGCGTAGCCGCGATAAGTCGTCGTCGAGTAGAAGTCGCGACTCATCCTCACGATGTCGTCGACGTCGTGCTCGGTGGCTTGCCAGACTTTCATGCCTACCTCGTGGAAAAAAAGGCGATAGCGATTAGTCGGCCATCGGTTGGGCCGGTGCCGAACGCTGCGAATGGGTAGCGCGAGTGGAATCGCGCGCTTTCGTAGACCAGCCCGCGGCCTTGCTTCATCTCGACGAGTTCGGTCATTTCCCACTTCGACTCGTCGTTCCAGTCGTCCTTGATCTGGTCGTAGAGATCGACGTCGCCCGGGTCGATGCGCTCGGCGCCCGTGGCCTTGTGCCGCCAGAACGCCGTGCCGCCCATTCCTTCGCTCAGGTAGACGACGCAGGCATGCGTGCCCCAGCCCATGTCGGAGTGAATCGAGTGATTCGGCAACTCGCCGCCGAAGTTCAGCCGATAGCCCATGCCGTGCATGTCGAACGGCCCGCAGGCCGCCTCGATCGCCGCGTACAGGCCAGGCACCTCGACGAGCGCGACGCGCTTGTAGACCTCGCCATCTGGCCCGGGCCAGTCAACGAACTGTGCGCGCAGCCCCGCTTGCCGGACTGAAGCCGGCAAGAAGCTGTCGATCACTAGAAGCAAGTTCGTTCCCCTGCCCCGGGGAGGGACACGACTCCTTCCCCGGGGCGACCAATCACGAGTGCCGGACCATCAAGCAGCTTCGCTGAGGCCGGAAGATGGTGGGCTTTCCGCCTGCGCGGAAACTCCCAATCCTCTCTTTAAGAATAGCGATCTGTGGGTGTAAATCGTTCCCGATGCGAAGCGCACGCGTGCCTCGTGGAGGCGAGCGCGGTACATGTTGTCCGCCGCCGTCCGCAGTTCGAAGAACGTTCCGTTTCTCATCCGGAGCTGGCGGGATCTGACCGATACCGGCTCGGGTGCCCGCCGTCTCCAACAGACAGATAACGCGTCCACGGCGGCGATCCATAAGGCTTCTTCAGGCCACGTAACGGAATCCGTGCTCCGCCACCCTTTGGACCTGCGTCGCGTCGCCTCCATGAAAGAGCAGGAGGAGCGCAGGCCGGATGTCGTGGACGCTTTCTCGCATGAAGGAAAGCGCCGCGGCCTGCTCGGGAAGGTGCCTGCGAGACCATCGTGTTAGCTCAGATGCTTGCACTGGCCGCCCCCGTCAGTTGAGAGGGAACACGGCAGGCGCGAGCTCAAAGCTCACGCTTGCGACTTGGCGAGATGCAGAGAACCAGAGCATCGTGCCGCAGGAGCACTTGCCGGTCGCAACCACCTGGCACCACACCTCATGTTCCAGCCACCACCCCCGCGCCGGCTCTCCCAGCGCTTGCTCCGCGATCGCCTGGCGCAGTTCGAACTCCTGATGCTCTTCAATTAGCATCGTTTGGCCCCCGGCGGTGAGGCAGATTTCGCGTTACCCGTTGCTTGCCCTCTTCCGTTCGCGGCCCAGTGCTCATGCCTCCGTGGAACCGGCAACGGCGCTTGCCAGGAACGCTGAGAGCCTCGCAGGGCTGGCCGTCTCTTCGCCTTGCAGCGCCGCAGGTGACTCGAATCGGAGGGGACTTCAGTTCGTTAGCGAGCCGAGCCTGTTTGCCCAAAGCCTCGATCCGGGGTGCAGAGTTGTTCGCGCGCGCGCATTTGCGTCGAAAAATTCCGGTCTGCGCGCCCTGCGTTTCGGCCCAGGCCTCAACGATTGCGTTCAGCACTGCGCTGTTGGTGCCCGTTCGGGCGAACCCACGAACACCTTCGATCGCGGCTAGAGCTTCCGTCGAGGGGTAGTAGTCGATACGCGGGTGCCGAGCACGCCGCTCTCTTTGCGTTCGGTTGGCTGACGGATGCCGGGTCATGCGGGCACCTCCCTCGCGCGCACGGAACGCTCCGAAACTGCCTTTAGGGACTGACGAAATTCCGGAGCTGCGGGCAAACCGTCTCGCACGCGCGCACATGGGCGCGATGTGGGAAGTCGAGCACCGCTCCCCTCTCTCGTGCCCCCGCTTGAGACCGAGGCCTCCTCAAATCTGGCGGGACGGGACAACCCCACACCCCTATAGAGCTGTCCCAGTCCCGCCAAATCGGCAGGACCGACCAGCGGAGAGGGCGACGCCATGCGCCCCTTGCGGCGCGCGCCATGGCTAACGCCCGCTTCCTCGTAGCTATGGCGGGACTGGCGGGACTCCCGCGACTTGTCCCGCGAGATCTCTAGTCGCGACGCCGTTTTCTGATGATTTTTTATCACTGGCGGGACTCCCCGCTGGCGGTCAGGGCGTAGACCGTGGTGGCCTTGCCACGAACGGTTGTTGCACTGCCTTTGATCAGGTGCTCGGCCGCAGCCTTTTCGATCGCCTTGGTGGCGACGTCGGACGACATGCCGGCCAGCTCACGAATGCGCCGCAGCGTCACCGGCTCATCAGTCCCGCGAGCCTCCAAGGCCTGCACAGCCTCGACAACACGGCGGACTCGCTCCGCGGTTGTTGCCTCTGCCTTCTCTTCCTTCGCCTGGCCCTTCTGCTCAGAGCGCCGGGCGCGCACCATCTCGTGGACTTTCCGCCATGACCGCTCAGCGAGGTCCCGTGGGGCGTCCAACTCGACTGCAGCCGGACCCCATTCCGTGGATACCCAGCGGAAGAAGATCGGCGGAGGTGTGATGCCCTTTGAGCTATCCAGCGAAATGAGCGCCGTCACCCGCTCGGGTCGGCCAGGTGCCGCCATCTGCCGCAGCACCGTTCGTGCATCGTTCTCTGGGAACGGGTCGTCCTCACTGCCCAGATTGACCAGCAGCCCTGTCTGACGTGCGTTGTTGACCAGCGCAGTGCCGCCGCGGATATCGGTCGTCGACACGTTGAGGTCGGCCAGGTTCGCGAGCGAGGCCTGCGAAACATGGTGGGACAACACCACTGGGACCTTGAGCTCCCTGGCGATCCGCTTCAAGGCCAGCACGAGAGTCCGGAATCCCGGGTTCGATTCCTCGGCGTCAGACAGCGTGCTAGCGGTCTCGAAGATCAACAGACCGAGTGGTGCCGGAGCATTCGTCAGCGGCCCCAGCGCTTCGATGATGGCGTCTACGGTGCCCGTAGGGAGGGGCTGCCCGTCCAGAACCATGACAAGCGTCTTAGCCGCTACCAGTCCGGCGTCATCAAGGCTGGGCACCAATAGGCGCTCCCGCACGCACGCCCCGTCACGCTCGCCCAGGCAGGAGATCTGAGCAGCTACCTTGCGCGCGTACTGCGCCCGATCGTCCTCGGCCGAATACACGACCACGCTTCGGTCTGACTCGGGCAGAAGGCCTCCCGCGAGGCTATGACCGGTCACCATCGCTACCGCGATACCAATCTTGACCGTCGTCTTTCCGGAAAGAGGCCCGTGTTGCCCTCGCGAAAAGCGTGAGGCCATGGGTCTAAAGCGGCGAGCAGCTCTTCTTCGCTCCAAGGCACGAGCTGGCCTCGGATGGCGTCGGATAGAGGGACGCCCTGTGCGCGTGCATCACTGGTTCCACCACGCGTTCGAGCCGGAGTGCCGTAGGCGCCGGCAAGCACCTCATCGCGGGGGTCACAGTCTCGTTCGAAGCTAGCTGCACGCTCTGCCCGCGCGTCGAGCGATACGGCCATCACGAGGCCACCGCCCTGGGCCGCCAGTTCTGCCTGAAGGGCCGCAAAATCATCCTCGCCTCTTCCACCCGGCGGACAGCCAACGAGAGACGCTCGTCGTCTTCGGCGCTCAGCAGGTGCCATTTGGCAAGCTGCTGTCCAGCGATGTGAATGACCAGCGCCTCGTGCTCTAGAGCTTCAAGCGCAGCGCCCCACTGAGACTCGCGAGCTGCCGTCCGCGCTTGATGGCGAGCTGCAGGCGAGTCAGCCGGCAGGCGCTCTGGGAACAGGTCTGCGATTCCGAGACCGATGGATCCCAGGACATCGCTAGTCACGCAGCCGCCGAAGCAGTGAACCAGCAGTCGCCCTTCCTCCGCTTGCGTAATGCTGAGCTTGCGGCTGCGCCCGCCACACGCAGGGCAGCATGCGCGGTAGCCGCGACCTGACGACTGCACCCCTTCCAGCTTGGAAAGCAGGTGGTCTAACGGAGCGGCACTCATTGGCTAACGCCCAGGTAGAGCGGCTTCGGCGCGCTGTTGCTGGATCGCGCGGGCGCGTAACCAACGCGAACAAACCAGCCCAGCCTGAGACCGGAAAGGATGACCGCGCCAAAGCGGCGCTGTTCCGCGGGCAGGTGCAGCCCTTGTTGCGCAGCCCATGCGCGAAAGCGCTCACAAGTCCAAGGCTTGGCTTCGGTTAGAGCGTAGCGATCGAGCAGCGCGGCAGCTTCTTCGGCCCAGTTATCTCTAGAGCTATCCGCTCCGAACAGGTCGACCGTCGGACATGGGACCGGCGAGCTCACGCGGCACCGTCCTGGGTACTTGCCTCCGCACACATGCGAACGACAGCACGTCGAACGCCCTCGAGGTTTGCGAGGACAGCCTGATACCGCTCGGGCGTCGGATCCTCAGCCAACCGGAGGAACTGCGCCTGCAAGGCATCGCCCAAGTCAATGAGACTGGGGTCGGGGACGACCTTTTCAGGCCGGTATAAGGCGCGGAGAAGCGAGACGTCGCTCACTGGACACCTCCAGACGCAGAGGCGCTTGGGTGCGTCTTGCCGCGACCACTGGCGACCCCTATGCGGGCCGGCAGCGAGTAGAGGCTATCCAGGTAAACGAACCGCTTCTTGCCGATCGTTACCGTCTCGAGCAACCCGTCCGAGGCGAGCTCGTACGCCTTCGATCGGCCGATACCAACCTTCGTGCACTCGGCAACAAAGGGGCGGAATTCTCGGTATCCGTTTGCGTCCATCATCTGCACCGTGTGGCCGCTGACGTGCGGCGGTGCAGACAGACTCCGAGTTACGGAAGCCGCAGCTTCGGAACTTCCTAGGAAGCTAAGAAGTTCCGATCTTCAAATGCCCTTTCGCCTTCTTAAGAATCCTACCTACACTATCCGCGGAGGGGCCTCGCACCCCATCGAGGTCGAATACGGCAACGATCGATGCAGCCGCTGTGTAAGGACTCGCCGAAATCGCGCCCGCGCCACCATCGCCGTGCGCTTTCTTCCATAGAGCTGCGATGACGAGCTCGTAGTTCTCTCTGGCGTCAGACCTAAGAGCTTCGATCTTGCGACCATCGGAGTCTCCAGGATCGGTGCCCACCAGCTTGCAAAGTTTGCTGAACTCCGCCGATCTAATGACGAGCGGCATATCCTCGGAAAGGCCGCCTGAGGGGAAGTAACTAGACTCCGTCCCATAGGGATATTTGTTTCGGTCATTGCCATCTTTGCAGAACTCGTTCTCTGAAAAATGGGTATGCAGCCACGCGACCGTGTCGCTATTAGGATCCTTGAGGAGGACGCCCTCAAGATTGACGTCCGTAACGGACCCTCCACCGGCTTCGAACTGGAGTGAGTGAATCACATCAAGGCGCTCTCCACCTTCCATCGTCAGATCCCACAGACCTCGAATAACGCTGATCACAGGAGGAAACTCGTACCAGCCGCCCTCGCCTATGAACTGAGCATTCGGGATCAGCGCCAGGCCGTCGAGGAGCTTCTCATTTGTCTTGCACCAGGCGTCCTGCTGCTGCCGATCTCCGTCTACTGGGAAGCCAGCGAGGTCGGGAATTTTCTTCGATCCATCTTGGCCGGGCAAAGGAACGAGCCGAAAAGTAGCGCTCTCCTTAGGCACAAGTTTCCCGAGCTTTGCGCTCTGCCCGTTGACGATGTTTACAGTCAAGACAACATGCCCATCTAGCGCCAAGGCCAGGATGTCTGCGACCTTGATAGGCTCATCGGCGAGCATGGTGAGTCGCTCGGCCACCTCTTCGACCGTCATCCAAGACCTAAGCTTGTGTAGAGCGCTGACCAAGATTTTTCTCCTTTGATCTTGAGGCCGCCGGAGCGGCCTACTAAGCAACTTGGGCAAAGCAAGATGGAGCACACCTCCACTTGCATTCCTTCACCGATCGCGATTCACGCGACTCCATATCCAGACCGCAATGCACGCCATCCCTATCTTCTATCTTGGCTTCGCTTCGCCAGGCAAGGCGGTGCTGTTTCCTCCGCTAGGCCGACGGCAAGCTCTCTGATTCCGCGAAAGCCGGCGACCATGTCCTCAATCTCACGCTCAGCCTGCTCGCGCGTGATCTCTCGCCCATTTCGGCGATGCAGGGCAATACGGCCAGCAACAAGAATCTCGTGGCCCTGCCTCGCATCTTCATCGCGCTTTGCCTTGGCTTCTGCTGCGTCCCGCTCTCGAGCAATGCGCGCCTGCTCGGTGAAAGAGGCGTACTCAGCCCTGATCTGCTTGAGTCGATAGCCTGGAATGGCAAGCGGAACACCGCACTTCACCGTCTCCCACTCGACGCATTCCGTGTGTGCATACCAAACGCCCGGCACGCGGTCGTCCCCCTCCGCATCGTCTTGCCAACAGATCGCGTCCTCGAACTCAAGGAAGGCACCTGGGTCGGTTACCACCCTCCATCCAAGTTCGTGCGAACGCTCAAGAAGGCGGATCTTGCTGACCTCTTCTAATGCGATTCCGCCGACGCCGTCCGGGTAGGACATCCATACGGGCACATCGCCCAAGCTCGCGAGCCAATCCAGACTCTCGGCACCGTGCTGCAGCAGGACGCGCAGGGGGACGTCGGCGGCGAGGAACTGCAGAAGTGGATCGGCTGCAGGTCCTGTCGCTGTTCGGTCGCCCCCTTCCGCAGACGACAAAGGTGCTACATCCCGGTCGTGGGGCTTTACAATATTCGTTGCCATGATCGTTCTCCTATCGAACGGTTTTGGAAGGCGGACCGGGTGTTGACGCACCCGGTCTCGCCGCTTTTGCCGGCAATCGCCGGTGTGTTGGGCAATCGCAAAGGCGACCGCCCGATTCTCAGATTGCCCTCTTGATCGGCGCGACGTTCTCGCCGCCGGTCTGGATCAGATCGCAGTAATCAGCCCATGCGCTCATCAGCTTCGCGCGCTTGAGGAACAGATCAGTGCGACGGTATGCGGCCTCGGTCTTGTCCGGTATCGCATGCGCCAACGCTTGCTCCGCAACCTCACGCGGGAACGCTGTCATGTCTGCGGCCCAGTCGCGGAAGGTGCTCCGAAAGCCGTGGGGCACGATGCCAGCGCGCAACTCCTTGAGCAGCTTCAGCGCCGCGGCTGTCGACAGTGATGGATTCTTGCCCGCGCCAGGGAAGACGAACTCTTCATCAAGTCGGGGTAGCTCCCTCAACAAGGTCATGGCCTGGGCAGAAAGTGGGACCCGATGCGCTTTGCCGGCCTTCATCCGTTCGCCTGGGATCGTCCAAGACGCATTAGCGAAGTCGATCTCGTCCCAACGCGCGCCCACTACTTCGCTGGGCCGACTGGCCGTCAGCACGATCAGCTCTAGCGCACGGGCAGCCAGACTGTCCTTCTCGCGGAGCTCCGCCATGAAAGGTCCGACCTCGACATAGGGAAGTGCTGGCCGCGGCTTCACGTCTTTGAGCTTTGCCGGCTTAGGCAGGATCTTGTCTAGATGGCCTCGCCAGCGTGCGGGGTTGATTTCTGATCGCAGCTTCCGAGCTGCTGCCCAATCCAGCACAGCCTCGATGCGCTGGCGAACGCGGGTGGCGGTTTCGGTCTTGTCAGCCCAGATTGGCTCCAACACGGACAGGACCTCAGGCGTGTCGATCACAGCGACGGGGTGGTCCCAAAGATCGCCAGCGTAGGTTCGCAGCGTGTTCTCCCACTGACTCGCGTGTTTGGCATTCCGCCATGAGGCTTTGTGAGCGCGGATGTACTGATCGATACAGTGACCCAACGAGACACCCCGCGTCCGCTCAGCAGCCGCTAGCGCCCTCGCCTGGATCTCTGAGTCGATAGGATCCAGCCCCTCGCGAATCGACGCTCGTGCGCGCCTAGCGGCTTCGCGTGCCTGCTCGAGTGTGACGTCGCGTTCTGGGCCCAGGCCCTTGTCCCGATGCTTCTGGGTTGACCTGTCGCGATAGCGGAACACCCAGGACCGGCTGCCCGACTGGGAGACGTAGAAGTACAGACCGTCACCATCACTGTATCGGCCGGGCTCCTTGAGCTTCCGGATCTTCAAGGCCGTCAGCTTGTTGACCGCTCTTGCCATTGTTCCCTCCCCTGTTACCTACATAAAGGCAGGGATTTGGCTGGACGTCAATGGACAAGAATGGACAACAATTTCGTTTAAGCGGCCTATAAAAGAGGTAGGAGCGCGCCGATTCGGACGTGATCGTATCCGAGCGGACGAGAGTTGGGCGGACCCCCTCTCCGCCAGAAACGTACGACGCCCCGCAAGGGGCGTTTTGCGTTTTGGACGACGTCGATCCAGTGACGCACCTGCTGCGGCCTGTAGGCCGGCCGACAGGCAGCAGCCTGAGCACACCACGAGGCCGAAACCGAGCCGCGGCATGGAACTTGCCTCTGGAACGGCAGCCGTACGCACGTCCCGCGTGCGCCTCCCGTCAGGTCCTGCCGATGCATCGCCCCTCAACACTGTCGTGTCTTCCCTCCCTGCGCCGCGCCGGGAGTTCTTGCCATATGCTGGGCGCCGAGTTCGCTGCCGACAGTTGCATGCCCCCCTTTTCCGTCGCCCGGATGCCCGCCTCGCTTCGCCGCCGGCCCGATGCCGCGCTGGCCGGCCGTACGTTCCCGCCCCGTTGGGACCACCAGCAGACTGCGCGCCGTGGCGTCGGGGAGGTCGCGTGATCGAGTTCGGCCACCTGACCCACGTGGGCCTGCGCCGCGACCTCAACGAGGACACCTATTACGGCGACAGCGAACTCGGCCTGTGGCTCGTCGCCGATGGCATGGGCGGCCACGAATACGGTGAAGTCGCCAGCGCGCTCGCCCGCGAGACCATCGTCCGCGAGATCCGCCAGGGCACCGCGCTGCCGCAGGCGATCCGGATCGCCGACGAAGAGATCATCCGCGCGTCGCGCAAGCGCAACGACAGCCTGCCGATGGGCACGACCGTCGTCGCCGCGCGCGTGGCGGGCAACCGGTTCGAGGTCGCCTGGGTCGGCGACAGCCGCGTCTATTTGTGGCGCGACAGCAAACTCGCACAGTTGTCGCAGGACCACAGCTACGTGCAGGAGCTCATCGCCCAGGGCGCGATCAGCGTCGACCAGGCCCGCAGCCATCCGCACCGCAACGTGGTGACCCAGGCGCTGGGCGTCACCGACCCGCAGGTCCTGAACGTCGAGACGCTGTCGGGCGAACTGCAGCCGGGCACGCAGCTGCTGCTGTGCAGCGACGGGCTGACCGAGGAAGTCGACGACAGCGCGATCTCGCGCGTGCTGGCGCACACCGAATGCAGCGCCCAGGAATGCGTCGACGGCCTCGTCGCTGCCGCGCTCGACGGCGGCGGTTCGGACAACGTCACGGTGATCCTGATCCGCCGGCACTGAAGGCTGGCCCCCGGGGCCGCTGGCTCGCACCTGTTCCTTCGACGGTCGCAAGGCCGCGGCCCGACGCGGGTCGGCATGCCTGTTCGAGAAGCGATGCGCCTACCGGCCGTCATCACTGCGTTGCGGGCGGCCGGGACCGTTCGCGGACACGGGTGCCCGCCGCCTCGACGCGGCGTCACGGCGCAGGCAGTCCCGATCGGTTACCGCGTCATCCGCCAGCCGGCGACGCGAGCGTCCGTGCCGTCCGGACAGATCGATCGTGGGACGAGAGTGTGCCCCGGCACCCGAAAGCGCACGCGGAAACGGAGGACCGGAACGCAGGCGGGCGAACGCCAACCGACACAACGGTGTCAGGCGCGTTCGCCTGGACCCGTCTCGTCGCAATCACATCCGCTCCGACCTCGTCCCCACCGATCCACGGCACGAGCCGCGTTGCCCGCAGGCGCTGCACCTCACCGTGGTCAGGCGACATCCCACAGACACACGCCCGCCTTCTGGCGGATCGCCTCGACCCGTGCCGCGTGCAGGGCCAGATCGGTCGCGTCGACGGTCAGGCGCGGGCGTTCGCCCGTGGGCTGGAACCGGATCGCGTCGTAGGCGGACGGGGCGTCCTCCGCCGCGGCGCCGAATCCGATCTCGTGCTGGCCGGCCGTCAACGCGAGGTAGACCTCGGCGAGCAGCTGGGCATCGAGCAGCGCGCCGTGCAGCTGGCGGTGGGCGTTGTCGACGCCGAGCCGCTTGCACAGCGCGTCGAGCGAATTGCGCTGGCCGGGGAACCGCTGGCGCGCGAGCAGCAGCGAGTCCTCGACCCGGACGCGGCTGCGGATGTCGGGCGTGCCCGGCCCGAGCCGCGCGAGTTCGGCATCCAGAAAGCCCACGTCGAACGCGGCGTTGTGGATGATCAGTTCGGCACCGTCGATGAAGGCCAGGAACGCGTCGGCGATGTCCTCGAACGGCGGCTTGTCGGCGAGGAATTCCAGGCTCAGGCCGGTGACCTCGGCCGCGCCCTGCTCGAAGTCGCAGTCGGGGCGGATGTACTGGTGATAGGTGCGCCCGCTCGGCCGCCGCTCGACCAGCTCCACGCACCCGATTTCGACCACGCGATTGCCCTTCTTCCATTCCAGGCCGGTGGTTTCGGTGTCGAGGATGATCTGGCGCATGCGTGGGGTCGGGTTCCTGGAGGCGAAGGACGGGTCAGGCGACGGCGGTGCGTTGCGCGCGCGCAGCGGCGCTGGCCAGGGCATCGACGCGCTCGTTCTCGGGATGGCCCGAATGGCCCTTGACCCAGCGCCAGTCGATCCGGTGCCGCGTGCAGGCCGCCTGCAGCCGCTGCCACAGGTCCTGGTTCTTGACCGCGGCGCCGCCGGCGGTCTTCCAGCCGCGACGTACCCAGTTCTGCATCCACTCGGTGATGCCCTGGCGCACGTATTGCGAATCGGTGTGCAGGATCACCTCGCAGGGCTCGGTCAGCGCCTCGAGCGCGGCGATCGCGCCCATCAGCTCCATGCGGTTGTTGGTCGTCGCAGGTTCGCCGCCGCTGAGTTCGCGCTCGATCCGGCCGTAGCGCAGCAACGCGCCCCAGCCACCGGGGCCGGGATTGCCGAGGCAGGCGCCGTCGGTATAGATCTCGATCGCCTTCATGCCGCGGGCACCGCGCCCGGCACGCGGAGCGCACTGCGCGGACGGACCGGCGTCAGGGGCAGTTGCCGCTTCTGTCCGCGCAGGGCGTAGGCGGCGCACAGGCCCGGGCCGTCCTGCACGGCGTCGACCGGCGCTTCGCGCCAGCGTGGCCCGAGTCCGCGCGACACCGCATCCGGCGACAGGCCGGCCGCGCGCATGCGCCGCCGCCACGCCAGCGGCTCGGACGCGCCCATGCCCTGCCCGCGCCAGCGCCAGCGGTAAGGCGTCAGCGGATTGAGCACCAGCAGCCAGAGGTAGCCACCCGGCGCCAGCACCCGGCCTGCTTCTTCCAGCAGGGCCTGGTCGTCCGCCGAACTTCCGAGCACGTGCTGCAGCACGACGGTGCCGAAGGCCTCGCTCGGCAGCGGCAGCGGGCACCCGCAGCGGACCGGGCCGTCGAGCGCGGCGCCACGGCGGACCAGGCACAGGCCCCGCCCTGCAACGCCGGCGGCCGGCTCGGCGGGGGCGAGCCACAGCCACGGCAGGCCGGGATGGCCGCCCAGGGCCTCGGCCACGAGCGCCTGTTCGCTGTCGGTGATCGCGCGTCCGGCGTGCGACGCGAACCATGCGTTGGGGGTGCCGGGTTGACCGGCCGGGGAAGTCACGGGCATGGTCGGCATTGTAAAGGCTCCGCCAGCCGCCACCGACCCGACCGATGCGACTGCAGCCGATCCCCGCGTTCGACGACAACTACATCTGGGCGCTGACCGGCGCGGACGGCGGCACGCTGCTGGTCGATCCGGGCGACGCGGCACCGGTACTGGCCGCGGCCGATGCCGGCCTGCGGCCGCTGGCGATCCTGCTGACCCATCACCACGACGATCACATCGGCGGCGTCGCCGCGCTGCGTGCGCGCTGGCCGGCGCTGCCCGTGCATGCGCCGGACGACCCGCGGATCCCGGACGCGACCCATCGGGTGGCGGATGGCGACCGGATCACCATCGGCCCCTGGACCTTCGACGTGCTGGCGGTGCCCGGCCATACCCGAAGCCACGTGGCCTTCCACGGGCACGGCCTGCTGTTCAGCGGGGATACCCTGTTCAGCCTGGGCTGTGGGCGCATGTTCGAAGGTACGCCCGCGCAGATGCTGGCCTCGCTGGATCGACTGGCCGCCCTGCCCCCCGACACCAGCGTCTGCTGCGGGCACGAGTACACCCGGTCCAATGCCGCGTTCGCGTGTGCGGTGGATCCGGACAACGCGGCATTGCGACGCCGCCAACTGGAGATCATCGCGATGCGCGACGCCGACAGGCCCACGTTGCCTGCCACCCTGCAGGACGAACTGGACTGCAACCCCTTCCTGCGGATCGACGCGCCGGCCGTGCGCGCCGCGCTCGCGGCGAGGACAGGCGACGCGACTCTCGACCGCACCGCGCGATTCGCCGCCCTGCGGCACTGGAAGGATGGTTTCCGCGCATGAGGCGCGTTCGATGCGGTGCGCTCGCCGCCGCGCTGCTGCTGGTGCTGGCCCTGCCGGCTGCGGCGGACCCGGGCGACACCGCCTCGGCCGAACGCGCCGCTGGCGCGCCCGCCGCCGCGCTGGCCCTCGACGCCGCGTCGGTCCAGACCGCCGCCGCACCGGCCGCCCACCGCGCCAGCAAGCAGCGCCCCACCCGCAGCGGCCGCGAGATCTACACCAGCTTCCGCGATGGCCTGGCCGACAAGGCCTGTGGGCCGGACGACGTCAGCGCCCGATGGCGCGCGCATTTCGCCCACGTGCCGCGCCAGCTGGCGGCCGGCGGCACCGACGTCATGCCGCTGTTCGGCTACGTCGTCGATGCGCTCCGTGAGGCGCACCTGCCGACCGAGTACGCGCTGATCCCGTTCGTCGAGAGCGGTTACCGCCCCGGCGCCCGCAGCGCGTCCGGCCCCGCGGGCCTGTGGCAGTTCATCGCGGTCACCGCGCGCAACCACGAGATCCCGATCCGTCCCGGCTACGACGGTCGCCTGTCGCCGGTCGAATCGACCCGCGCGGCCGTCCGCTACCTCAAGACCCTGCACGGCATGTTCGCCGGCGACTGGCGACTGGCGGTCATGGCCTACAACGCCGGCGAATACCGGGTGTTCGGCGCGCTCAAACGCGCTGGCCAACAGCCGATGACCGCGCAGCCTGAAACCCTGGCGATGCCGGCGATCACCCACGCCTACGTGCGCAAGTTGCACGCGCTGTCCTGTGTCATCAAGGAAGCCGAACAGCGCGAGACCTTCATGGCCGCGATCGACCGCCAGGTGCCGGTGTTGCGCGCGATCGAGATGCCCGACGGCATCGCCGATCTGGATACGCTGGCGTCCCGGCACGAGACCGATGCCGCGCTGCTGCGCCGTCTCAATCCCTCGCATGCCGACGGCCGAGTGCCGCGCATCGGCCAGGCGGTGCCGGTGCTGGTGCCGCAGGAAGCCGCGAGCGCACCGGTCTTCCTGGCCGAGGCGCCTCCCGAAGACGCGGTGACCACCGATGTGGCGGCCGAGGCCGGCGTTCCATCGTCCGGGTCGGACGGCGCGCCCCGCCTGCACGTCGTCGCCCGCGGCGAGTCGATCTGGACCATCGCCAAGCGCTACGGCGTCACGCGCGACGCGCTGCGCGCGCGCAACGGACTCGGCGCCGACAGCCTGCTCCAGCCAGGCGCGACCCTGCGGATCGACGCCTCGGCGCCCTGAGCGTCGAGGCCCGCGACAGGTCAAGGCTGCAGGACGGCATCGTCCTCTGTGTCGTGTGACCGCTACAGGCCAGAAAGAAACTGTCTGTGTGTTTGGAGCGGCGCGCAGCGCGAACGCTGCGCCTTCGCCCCGCCAGGGTGGTCATGACGTGATGTGAAGCCGTGGGACGCGCTGGTCGCGCAACCTGCTCGCGATGCGCACGTTCCCGACGCACGGACGCCGGGATCGAACGTGCCACCCGTGCATCGCTGGACACGCCGCCGTCGCCGCGTCAGTCGCAGGCCGACGCGCCCTCCCCCAGACCTGACACCAGAACGGGCCCGGCACTGCCGGACCCGCTCGGGTCGAACCGGTCGCCGCGCCTTACAACTGCGCTTCCACCACCGTCACTTTCATCTGGCTGCGCAATGCGCGCTGCAGCACCTCGGCGTCCTCGTTGCCGAGCAGTGCACTGAGCTGCTGGCGCAGCGTGGTCCGCTCTTCCTCGCTGGCGTCCGCCGGATCGCCCGGGATCACTTTGTCGACAGTGAAGACGACGGCGCTGCCATCGGCCAGCATCGTGCGACCCGGCGTGACCGCACCTTCCGCCGGCGGCGCCGCACGGAAGTAGGCCTCGGCGGCCGCGGCATCGGGCACCGGCGCGCCGCGCGGAATGCCCGGCACCTGCTGCGGGGTCAGCGAACGCGCTTCCGCCAGCGCGGCGAGCGTCTGGCCACCCGCGATGGCGGCGACCATCGCGTCGGCATCCGCTTCGGCCTGCTTGAGTGCGCGGTCGGCGCGCACTTCGGCGGTCACCCGGTCGACGACCTGGTCGAGCGGCAGTGCACGCTCGGGCGTATGGCTGGTGACGCGGATGAACACCGTGTGGTTCGGCGCGATCTCGATCGGATCGCTGACGGTGCCGTCCTGCTTCAGCGCGTCCGAGAACGCCGCCTGCACGACCGCATTGTTCGCCGCGATGCCGCTGCCCGCACCACGCGCGAACGGCGCCATCGCCTGGATCGGCTGCTTGGCGAGCGCCGCCGCCGATTCCAGCGACATCGGATGCTTGTTGATCTCGTCGACGACGGTGCCGACCAGGTCGTTGTACGCGCGCGAGCCGGCGTTCTCGCGCATCTCGCTCGCCAGCTCGTCGCGGACGTCCTCGAACGCGACCTGACGACCGGCGTCCACCTCGCGCAGCTGCAGCACGTGCCAGCCGAAATCGGTCTTGACCGGTGCGCTGACCTGCCCCGCCTCCATGCCGAACAGCGCGTCTTCGAACGGGCCGGTCATCATGCCTTTCTCGACCCAGCCCAGGTCGCCGCCGCTGCCGCTGGAGCCGGGATCGTTCGAATTCTCGCGTGCGAGCGTCGCGAAATCGGCGCCGGGCGCGCGGGCCTGCGCGGCGAGTGCGGTGGCCTTTTCCTGCGCCGCCTGCTGGGTCGCCGCGTCGGCATCCGCCGGCACTTCGATCAGGATGTGCGACGCCAGGCGGCGCTCGCTGCCGACGAAGCGCGATTTGACCTGCTCGAAATGCGCGCGCAGTTCCGCTTCGTCGACATCGCCGGCCGTCGCGTCGGGATCGACCCGGATCTCGAGATATTCGAGCGCCACCTTCTCCGGCTCGCGATAGCGGTTCGCGTGCGCTTCGTACCACTGCTGCTGTTCGGCGGCATCGACCGGCGCGGTCTCGACGGCCGGCGGCGGCACGACGACGAACGACACGTCGCGACGCTCGCCGAGCAGACGCATCAGGCGCGTGCTTTCGCCATCGGTGATGAAGGCGGTTTCGGCGATCCGCTGCGGCAGCAGCGTGCGCTGCAGATCCAGGCGCACGCTCTCCTGGAATTCGCGCGGCGTGCGCGGCGGCTGGGCCGACTGCAGCGCCATCTGGTAGCGCTGGGTGTCGAACCGGCCGTCGACCTGGAAGGCCGGGATCGACATGATCAGTTCCTGGACCTGGGCGTCGCCGACGACGATGTTGCCGCGCTCGGCGGCGAGCGCAAGCACCGCGCGATCGATCAGCTGCTCGAGGATCTCGCGCTTGCTCTCCATCGTCTCGAACGCACGCGCATCGAAATTCTCGCCTTCGGCCTGACGGCGCTGCTCGCGCATGCCGTCGAAGGTCTGGCGGAATTCCTCGTTGCTGACCTCGGTCGAGGTCCAGGCCAGCTTGCGCACCAGCCAGACATCGGGCGCCGACTTCCACCACGTCGGCGGCGCTTCGACCTTGGCCGCGTAGTCGGCGTTGTTCTGGAACAGGTACTGCTCCATGCCGAAGAAGGCGAACGGCACGGCAAGCACCGCGACGATGGCGATGGCGATCCAACCACTGGTCTTGTCACGAAGAGCTTGCAGCATGTGTCCGGTCAACTGGATGGGCGAGCCAGGCAGTTTACCCGCAAGCGTCGCTGGCCGCAGTCCGGCGGCATCGGCGTTGCGCGGCGCCGGCGCATGCACCCGCCGTTCCTTCTGCGAGGCGCCACGGACCGCCATCGCGCCATTCAGCCCCGACGGCGTTGCAAGTCGAATTCGACCGGGGGATCGCGTACCATGCGCGCCTGTTCCGGAATCGCCCGTCCGTGGCACCACAGGCCCGCCTGTCGACCAGGGACGATCCCGACACGTACGTCGTCACATAAGAAGAGGAATTACCGAATGGCAAGCACCAGCCACAGCAAGAGTGACATCACCGCCGCCGTCGCCGAACAGGCAGGCCTGTCGAAGGCCGACGCCGGTCGCGCTGTCGATGCGCTTCTCGACACGATCACCGCGGCGCTGAAGAACGGCGAGACCGTGAACTTCGTCGGTTTCGGTTCGTTCGTGGCCCGCCCGCGCGCGGCACGCACCGGTCTGAACCCGCAGACTAAGGAACAGATCCAGATCCCCGCCACGACCGTGCCTGCATTCAAGGCTGGCAAGGCGCTGAAGGATGCCGTAAAGTAATCGGCTTGGTTGTCCCGCATGGGTGCTTAGCTCAGCGGTAGAGCGTCTCCTTTACACGGAGAGGGTCGGGGGTTCGAAACCCTCAGCACCCACCACGTTTCAGGTTTCAAAAGTGGAGCGGTAGTTCAGTTGGTTAGAATGCTGGCCTGTCACGCCGGAGGTCGCGGGTTCGAGTCCCGTCCGCTCCGCCAGAGATCGAGAAGACCCCGCCACTGGCGGGGTTTTTCTTTGGGCGATCGAAAACCGTCGACGGGCCTCTTCGCGTCGGAAACCGGGCGCAGCGCGTGCGTTGTCGCGCACCGATCACGAGGCGCCGATGTGCGATGTCAGCCCGCGCGGCGTGCACCGGAGCACGCGACGACGCACTGAAATAAATCTGCGTCCGGGCTATTCCAATCGCGATCGAATCCTGTAGAATCTCGCGCCTTGGAGCGGTAGTTCAGTTGGTTAGAATGCTGGCCTGTCACGCCGGAGGTCGCGGGTTCGAGTCCCGTCCGCTCCGCCAAGTGCTCGAAAAAACCCTGCAGAAATGCGGGGTTTTTTCGTTCCGGGACCACGTGCTTCGCCGCCCGCGTTCGATCGTCGCGCCGCGCCCGAACCGATGTGCACCGCCTGGCGCGAACTGTACGTGCGACGTCGCGCCTGCATCGCGACGTCCGGCTTCCACGCCGCCTCAGTTGCCAGTCGGGTGAAACCCCCTACCCTGCGGACGACCGTGCGAAATCGCCCGGCGCGCAAACGAGGACCGCCATGACGCCTGCCGCATCCATCGCTGTTCCCGCTCCGTCTCGTGGGCAGCCACGCCGGCGCTGGCGTCGCGTCGCGACCGTCCTCGTGCTGACGCTGGCGTCTGCGCTGCATGTCCAGGCGCTGGCGCGCGATGTGTTGACCGATGGCGCGATTCCCGGCGTCGCTCCGGCGCAGCTCGATGCGGACTACTGGATCGAGCGCACGCGCCAGGCCGACCGCGTAGTGCTCGATGCGGATGCGATCGCCACCCAGAACGCGGTGATGCGCGAGCGCGATCCGTCGATCCACGACATCGCGGCGCTGCCGGTGCTGATCGAAGCGGACCAGGTGCGATGCGGACGGCCAGGCAGGCACGACCCGCGCGGTCGACAATCTGGTCAGGGGTCTGAACCTCGACGACCTGCCGCAGACCCAGGTGCTGCGCTTCGGCCTCGTCGTGCGGCGCGCGGATCTGCGGACGTTCCCGACCCATCTGCGCGTGTTCCGCGCACCGGGCGATACCGACATCGACCGCTTCCAGGAAGATGCGCTGTTCCCCGGCACCGCGGTCGCCGTCGTCCACGAGAGCCGCGACGACCGCTGGCTGTTCGTCGTCAGCGAGCGCTACGCGGCGTGGATCGAACGCGACAAGGTCGCGATCGGCGATCGCGAAGCGGTGCTCGACTACGCGCGTCGCGGCAACGCACTCGTGGTCACCGGGGCGACGGCACGGACGGTCTACACGCCGGAAAATCCCGCGGTGTCGGACGTGCAGCTGGAAATGGGCGTGCGCGTGCCGCTGGTCGCCGACTGGCCGGCGGACCGGCCGCTCAACGGACAGGTCCCCTACTACGGCCACGTCGTCGAACTGCCGGTGCGTCATGCAGACGGCAGCCTGTCGTTCGCGCCGGCGATGGTGCCACGCTCGGCCGATGTCGCGACCGGCTACCTGCCCCATACCCGCGCCAACGTGCTGCGGCAGGCCTTCAAGTTCCTCGGGGAACGCTACGGTTGGGGCCACGCCTACAACGCACGCGATTGCAGCGGGTTCGTCTCCGAGATCTATCGCAGCTTCGGCATCCTGATGCCGCGCAACACCGAGGCGCAGGCGACGACCCCGGCGCTGGACACGCGGGTGCTCGAGCCCGGCATGCCTGTTGCCGAACGACTCGAACTGCTGCGCGAGACCGAGGTCGGCGACCTGCTCTACATGCCGGGCCACGTGATGCTGGTCATCGGCCATGTCGACGGCGAGCCGTACGTCATCCACGACACCGCCGGCGTGTCGCTGCGCACGGCGTCGGGCGCCGTCGAACGTCTCCCGCTCAACGGCGTCGTCGTCACGCCGCTCACGCCGATGCTGGCCGATGCCACGACGTCGACGATCCAGCACCTCACCCACATCCAGCGCGTGGGGCGATAGACGGACCTGCCGTCGCAAGGCGATCTGTACGCGTGCGCCTGTCCCTTGATGATGAGCGCGCACGCAGACGACATGCGGAATGCGGGTGCGTTCCGCAACCAGCGTCCCATGCGGCCCACATGCCGGCAGAATGTGGGCTGGCGTCGCGCACGTGTCCGTCCTCCGATCCGAGACACGCGCTCTGTCGCACTGCCCCATCTGGAGAATCCGATGCCCTCGATCCGAATCCCCGCCGCCCGCACTGCCGTCGTCGCGCTCGGCCTGTGGCTGCTCGCAGCTTGCGCGAGTTCCGGACCCATTGCCGACGCACCGACCGGCGTCGCCGAGTCGCAGCAACTGGTCGTCGTCACCAGTGCCGGCTGGGATGCGACCGGCGCGACGCTCCAGCGCTTCGAGCGCGATGGCACCGGGCCGTGGCGCGAAGTCGGCGCGGCGGTTCCGGCGATGCTCGGACGCAGCGGCAGCGGATGGGGGCTCGGCCTGCACCCGGCGCAGGCCGAGGGACCACAGAAGCGCGAAGGCGATGGCCGCGCGCCCGCTGGCGTGTTCGCGATCGGCCAGGCCTTCGGATATGCCGATGCCGGCATCGGCGCGCTGCCGTATGCGCCGATGCAGGTCTCGCACTATTGCGTCGACGTGCCGGCGTCGCCGCTCTACAACCGCATCGTCGACACGCGCGACGTCGGCGAGGCCGCCGTCGAGGGCGCCAGCGAGCACATGCGGCTCGATCTGCACAACGACGGCGACAGCCGCTACCGGCTGGGCTTCGTCGTCGAGCACAACGCGCAGGGCGTGCCCGGCCAGGGCAGCTGCATCTTCGCGCACCTGCTGCGGCGCCCAGACGAGACGACGGCGGGATGCACGGCGATGGACGCGGAGGCGATGGAGACCCTGCTGGGGTGGCTCGATCCGGCGAGGACGCCGCGCTTCGTGCTGTTGCCCGCCGACGTCTATCAGGCGTACCAGCGCGCATGGGGATTGCCGCCGCTGCATGCGGGCGCGACGCGTTGAGCGCCGCGCTGCAGGTGCGGCCCGCGGGTCCGCAGGACGAGGCCATGCTGCTGACGCTGATGCGCGCCTTCTATGCCGAGGACCGGATCGTGTTCGAGCCGGTCCGCGTGACCGCGGCATTGCGCACCCTGCTCGCCGATCCCGACTGCGGCGCGGTGCTGCTGCTCGGCGATGGCGATGCGGTGCACGGCTATCTCGCGGTGACCCGCGGCTTCAGCCTGGAACACGGCGGCCGGTTCGCGCTGCTCGACGAGCTGTATCTCGCGGACGCGGCGCGCGGTCGCGGCTGGGGCGGCGAGGCCCTGCGCGCGGCGATCGCGCTCGCCCGCGGCTGGCAGGTCGCTTCGCTGCGGCTCGAGGTGCATCACCACAATCCGCGCGCGAAGGCCCTGTACGCGCGGCTGGGGTTCGTCGACGACCATCGCGACATGCTGTCGCTGGACCTCGCCGCGTCGTCCTGATGTCGCACCCCCGTCGTTGCGCGGGAGGAGCCGCGATCGATGCCGCGTCCGTGGCATGCTCGCAACGCGTTCCCAACCACTGCCTTCGATGACCGATTCCGTCCCTGCCCGTCGCTTCCACCTGTCGATGCCCGCCCGCGTGCTGCTCGCGCTGCTGGCCGGCGCGATCCTCGGCCTGTCGCTCGCGGCATGGGACGCTGCCGTGGCCACGCGCGTCGCCGATGCCGTACAGCCCATCGGCCGCCTCTGGCTCAACGCGTTGCAGATGACCGTCGTCCCGTTAGTCGCGGCCCTGGTCATCGTCGGCATCAACGCTGCCGCCGACGCCGCGGCCTCGGGACGCAATGCCCGCGTGGCGATGGCCGTCTTCGTGATCCTGCTGCTGCTCTGCGGCGCGTTCGCCGCGGTCGCGTCCCCGGCGATCCTCGGCCTGCTGCCGCGCGACGAGACGCAGGCCGCGCTGTTCCGCGCCGCGATCCAGGCGCCGGACGTGTTGCCCGAAGCGCCGGCGTTCGGTCTGTGGATCACCAGCGTGATCCCGAGCAATGCGATCGCCGCGGCGGCCGCGAGCGCGATGCTGCCGCTGGTCGTGTTCTCGATGTTCTTCGGCTTTGCATTGACCCGGCTCGAACCGGCGCGGCGCGAACGCATGCTCGAACTGGTGCGCAGCATCGGCGACACGATGCTCGTCATCGTGCGCTGGGTGCTGTGGGCCGCACCGCTGGGCGTGTTCGCGCTGGTGCTCGCGGTGTGCGCCCATGTCGGCCTGAGCGTGCTGGCGGCGCTCGGCTACTACATCGTGCTGCAGTGCACGCTGTACATCGCGATCACGCTGCTGATGTACGTCGTCGCCCGCCTCGTCGCCGGCGAAGGCGTGCAGCGGTTCGCGGCGGCCCTGATCCCGGTACAGGCCATCGCGGCCAGTACGCAGTCGTCGCTGGCCTCGCTGCCGGTCATGGTCGACAGCGCGCGCCAGCGGCTCGGCTATCCGCTGGCGGTGACGTCGCTGGTGCTGCCGATGGCGGTGTCGTTGTTCCGCATCGCCAGTCCCGTGCAGTACCTCAGCGTCGTCGTCTTCATCGCCTGGATGTACGGCACCGAGCTCGGCGCGGCGCAGCTGGCGGTCGCGGTGGGTCTGAGCGTCGTCATCAGCATGGGCTCGGTCGGCCTGCCCGGCCAGGTCAGCTTCATGACCAACAATCTGCCGGTGACCCAGGCGATGGGCCTGCCGGTCGAGCCGCTCGGCGTGCTGCTCGCCGTGGATACGATTCCCGACATGTTCGCGACCGTCGCCAACACGACCGGCCATGTCGCGGCAACCAGTGTCGTGGCGCGGCATGGCACACCTGCCGAGGTAGAACCCGACGCGCCGACCTGACGCGTCGCGCTGCCAGGCGCGCGTCATGCGCCTGCGCTGCGTGGACAGCGTCGCAAGATAGCGACGTCAGCGTAAGGCGTATTGAGAGAAGCGCGCCGACACCGGCCTGCCGCTGTGGCAGCCCGCTCGTGTCACCCGGATCCGACGAGTAGTGCCACGACGCGGCGTTGCACTGAACTCATCTCCGCCTGGAACGACGGGCCCCGGCGCACGTACCGCAGCCGAGTCGATCGACAGCACGCGTGCCGTCAGTGCGACTTCGTCGCTTCCATCGCCCGCGCGCGTGCCGGCGGCGCGAAACTGTCGGCCCGCGCCATCGGCCAGAACGTGCGGAACACCGCGTGCGACGGCACGCTGTCGAGAAGTTCGCCGGGTTCGAGGAACCGGTACAGCGCCGCCAGCGACCGGACTTCGGTCGGCGACGTCCGGCGCAGGATGTGCTCCGGCCCGAGTTGCATCGGATGCTCGAGACCGGACGCCCCGATCATGTCGCGCAGCGCCTTCAGGGTGTTCTGCTGGAAATGGAACACGCGGTCGGCCTTGTCCTCGACATCGAGCCGGCTCCAGCGTGCGGGGTCCTGGGTGGCGACGCCGGTCGGACATTTGTCGGTGTGGCAACTGCGGGACTGGATGCAGCCGAGCGCGAACATGAAGCCGCGTCCCGCGTTGCACCAGTCGGCGCCCATCGCCAGCGCGCGCGCCATGTCGAAGCCGCTGGTGATCTTGCCCGCGGCGCCGATCCGCACGCGATCGCGCAGACCGATGCCGACCAGGGTGTTGTGCACCAGCATCAAGCCTTCCTGCAGCGGCAGGCCGACGTGGTTGATGAATTCCGACGGCGCCGCGCCGGTGCCGCCTTCGGCGCCGTCGACGACGATGAAGTCCGGCAGGATCCCGGTCTCCTGCATCGCCTTGGCGATGCCGAACCACTCCCAGGGATGGCCGACCGCCAGCTTGAAGCCGACCGGTCGATCGCCCGACAGGTCGCGCAGGCGCTGGACGAATTCGAGCAGGCCGATCGGCGTGGAGAACGCGCTGTGCGCGGCCGGCGATTCGCAGTCGACGCCCTGCGGAATGCCGCGCGTCTGCGCGATCTCGGCCGTGACCTTGGGCCCGGGCAGCAGCCCGCCGTGACCCGGCTTGGCGCCCTGCGACAACTTGATCTCGATCATGCGCACCTGGGCGTGGCCGGCATTCTCGACGAAGCGCGCCTCGTCGAACCGCCCGGCGGCGTCGCGACACCCGAAGTAGCCGGAGCCGATCTCCCAGACCAGATCGCCACCCGCTTCGAGGTGATAGCGCGAGATCGCGCCCTCGCCGGTGTCGTGATAGAAATTGCCGCGCTTCGCGCCGCGGTTGAGCGCGCGGATCGCATTCGCCGACAGCGAACCGAAACTCATCGCCGAGATGTTCAGCACGCTGGCCGCATAGGGACGCGCGCGCTCCTCGCCGACCGGCACGCGGAAATCGTGCGATTCCGCGTGCGCCGGCACCATCGAGTGGTTGACCCACTCGTAGCTTGAGCCGTACATCGGCAACTCGCTGCCGAAGGGCACGACATCGCTGACGTTCTTGGCGCGGCGATAGACCAGGTCGCGCTGCTGGCGCGAGAACGGCACCTCGTCCTGGTCGTCCTCGATGAAGTACTGGCGGATCTCCGGTCGGAAGGTTTCCAGCAGGAACCGGAAATGCGCGGTCAACGGATAGTTGCGGCGCAGCGTCGAGCGCCGCTGCAGCAGATCCATCGTGCCCAGCCAGGCCAGTGCGACGAAGACCACCGCCACCGTCGCCCACGCACCCGAGCGTTCCACGACCGCGGTCGCCACACTCACCAGCGCCATGACGACGCACACCACATATGCCAGGTAGCGAAGCATCGCGTTCCTCAGCTCGAAAGAAATGGTGCCCGGAGCCGGAATCGAACCGGCATGGCCTCGCGGCCGGCGGATTTTAAGTCCGATGCGTCTACCAGTTTCGCCATCCGGGCCAGCGCGTAAGCCTGCCTGAGCGCCCCTTCGAATGGAACCGTCGGCTGAATTCCGGTACAGCGGCGTGGCACGCCGACCCGCCGTATCGACGTCGCCGTGCACGCACGCGTCGCCCTACGCGGGATGGCATCGCCGACCCGGCCACGCGCGCCCGGACGCGCGGATATCCGCTGCGGGACGGATGGACGGACGCACGCCACGCCGACACGCGCGCAACGAAAAAGACCCCGGGGGTACCGGAGCCTTCTCGTGACGTCTGGAGCGGGAAAAGGGGCTCGAACCCTCGACCTCAACCTTGGCAAGGTTGCGCTCTACCAACTGAGCTATTCCCGCAAAACACATTCCATCCTGAACCGTACCGCGTCCGGATGGAGGCCTGGGTCGGAATCGAACCGGCGTACGCGGATTTGCAATCCGAAACGCACTCGTGAAATCAATGCGTTACTGAAGAACCGCCAACCAATCCGCCTGCGAGCCAAGCGAGGTGCGAATTCTGCACAATCGTGCGACCGCTTGCAAGGGAACTAATGCTTCGGCGACCAGCCCCAGCGAACAAGCTTCTTCAGGCCGCGGATGCTCAGTTTCGGAAAAAGTGCCGCCGCGATGATCGAACCAAGGACGCCCGTGATCAAGCTGACCAGGATCTCAAGCATCCGCTGCCTCGTTGACGTTGCGCCCTCCAACGCTTGCTGAAGTCGAGCAATTTCCTGCGCCTGAAGCTTCTCCGTCGCGGCGATCTGGGCACGCAACGTAGTGTAAGCGTGCTCGTCTTGCTTAATCTTCCCGCGCGTCCGTTCCCACGCTTCGATCTGAGCGGAGATCTCGGCATTTGCTCGATCAACAAGCGATACCGTTCGCTCCGTCGTGGAACGGATTTCGCGCAGCGAAACGGAGTCGATGTCCTGCGCCATCCGACGCAGGTCATCAGCATGTTCCGTCAACTGACGCAGGCTACGAGCCTCGCGACTCATGACAAATAGACTGGCTCGATCGCTGTTGTCACCGAAAGCGAGAACTGCGGAGCGTGCGAAGACGACAGCGAACATGACCAAAAAAAACGCTGCAATGAGCGACAGTCGTGCACGAGTGCTAAAGCGCGCTCGCGCTCGCTGTTTGCGCGGCCCTACAACATCCATGATCTATCCCCCACGTTCCCCTGCGAGACACATTGCCACATATGAATGGAACCCATAAGGGACGGGGCGTGTGATTGATACCGGACGCTTTCGGGCCTGGCGAGCAAGCGCGCTTAGGGCTGGCGCAGCGCCGAGCGCGCCAGGGCGAGCTGCGCCCGCCGCTCCGCTGACTCCTGCAACAGCCTGACGATGTGCCGGCGCGCCCACGTCTCTGTGCCCTGCACGCCCGTCTCGTAGCTGGAACAGTCCCGGCGCCGCTGCCGGTCGAACCCGTAGTGGTAGTCCAGTAGCACGAACCAGCTGCCGTCGACCCGCTGCATCATGCGCGCGACGCCGACGCCGTCGACCTCGAGGACCGTCGGCACCTTTTCCACACCGGGGAGCGGGGTCGTCCAGAGCATGCCGGCAGGGTACGCCCGCCAGTCTCATTCACTGCGAATCCCAACGGCCAGGATTACCGTCCCCTCTCCGCCCTGCCCCGGTGCCCGCTATGTGCTATTCCGCCCAGGTCCACGCCGAGTTCAAGCAGTTCCAGCGCCAATTCGGCGCGGTGATGGACCTCAAGGCCTACGTGAAGACGTTCTGGTGGAAGCAGGGTTTGAACCCGATCGCCAAGGCGCCGCGGGCGATGATCCGGGAGCTGCAGCAGATCGGGCCGCCGGACCTGCAGGAGAGCCTACGCGCCGCGGACGCTGAAGCAATCGCGATGCTCGAGCAGGAGATGTTCGCCCAGCGCAAGCGCGTGGCCGATGCCGAGCGGAAGCTGCAGACCAAGGTCACGAAGAAGGCCCAGGACGACGTGCGCATCGGCACCAATAAGGTCGAGGCCGCAAAGGCGCGCCTGGCCGGCCTGAAGCGCACCGAGGCGAAGCCATCGGACTCGCGCGTATTCCCGGGTATCTACGCGCCGGTGATGGTCTGGGAGGACGGCCAGCGCGTGGTCAAGCCGATGCGCTACCAGTGCCGCCCTGCCGGCAAGCCGTCGTCGTATGACCGGGACTACTCGGGCACATACAACGCCCGGCGCGACAACCTCGAGGGGTTCTGGCGAGGCCAGTTCGGCCACACGCACGGCATAATGGTCGCGGACCGGTTCTACGAGAACGTCGAGGGTGCGGACGGGAAGAACCGCGTGCTCGAATTCGTGCCGAGCACGGGCGAGCCGATGCTGATCGCCTGCCTGTGGTCGCACTGGACGGACCCGAAGGGCGTCGAGCCGGATCTGCTGTCGTTCGCCGCGATCACCGACGAGCCGGAACCTGAGGTGGCCGCCGCCGGCCACGACCGCACCATCATCAACATCCGGCCCGAACACCTCGACGCCTGGCTCAACCCCGACCCGGCCGACCTCGCCGCGCTCTACGCGATCTTCGACGACAAGCGGCACCCCTACTACGAGCACCGGGAGGCCGCATGACGCCCGACGAGATTCACGCGGTCGTGGACCGGATGGACGCGCACGCGCGCCAGTTCGATCGCAAGCGGGGCACGTTCCGGGAGTTCACGCGCGAGCAGATGCTGATCGCCAAACCGCTGCTCGACTACCGGGACAGCGGTGGCGAGCACGCCAAGCTGGCGTCGGAGGGCTTCAGCTTCGCGTGCGCGGGTGCCGATGCCGACGGCCTGCATCTGCACGTCGAGGATCTGACGCCAGACCACACGTGGGCGGATCAGCAGACCTACCTCGAGAGGCGGTACGCCAAGACGTCACCGGCGCGGGCGTTGACGCCCGTCGAGTTGCCCGCCGAAGTGCGGCGGGTGGCCGACGAACTCGCCGAGTGGCTGGAGCGCTTCAACCACCGAGGTAAGACCTACCGGGAATTCTGGGACGAGTTCACGGCCGCGGCGCACGAGCTGGATGCGCTGCTCGCGCGGGTCGACCTGTCCGCGTCGGTCCGGGAGCACGCCGAGGGCGTACGAGAGACCCCCCTCGATATGGAGCTCGATCCGGTACGTCTGATACCGCCCCGGTCACTTGACGACCTCATTTTCGATCCGGCGGCAGCGCGATGACTGCGATTTCGCTGCCGAGCGTGGAGCTGCTCGCGCTCGTGGAAAACCTGGTGCACGCCTGTCTTGGCGCACCTGAGGATGAGCTGCGCGCGCCCTACGACGAAGGGTGTCGCGCGATCGCCGAGCTGCGGCTCGACGTCGACGACCGCGCCTGGATCGACGGTGAGCTTCGACGGATCGGCAAACACTTCGATCTGAGATAGAGCAGCCACGTGCGCTGGGCGCAGACCGGCGATCGACACTGGTCAGGCAGGCATCCGGGGAACAGATGCCGCCGGCGGAGGGTGTGACGAACGCGCGCACGTGGCCGCGCATCCATCGTCTGCCCGCGTGGGCGCGTATCCCATAGGGTCTGCGCGCACGCGACCGTCAGGATTGCCCTACCTCGCCCGTGTGCCTCAGATGAGCTTTACCTGCTGGTCGTCCCACGATTTGACGATCAGCTCGCCCGCGGGTTCGCCGCGACTCGCTGCGCCGCCGATCGTGTAGCGGATCTGCAGCGGCACCAGCTCGAAGCCCTCGAAGACTTCACGGATCGCGGGGTGGTCGTTGATCGAGACCACGGCCTTGCCCTTCATCGATCGCATGAGGTCGGCCATCCGCACGTACTCCGAGAACGGGAAGTCGACGCCGTACCCTTCGGTCTCCCAGTAGGGTGGGTCCAGATAGAAGAGCGTGCCGGGACGGTCGTACCGGGCGACGCACTCGTGCCACGGGAGATGCTCGATCACCACGTTCGCCAGGCGCAGATGCGCAGCGCTCAGCTCTTCCTCGATACGCAGCAGATTGAGTCTGGGCCCGGCGCCGGTGGCGACGACGCCGAAGCTGCGCCCCTCGACCTTGGCGCCAAACGACAGCTTCTGCAGGTAATAGAAGCGCGCTGCCCGCTGGATATCGGTCAACGTGTCGGGGTGCTCGAGCTTCGCCCACTCGAACATCTGCCGCGAGACAAGGGACCAGCGAAAGCTGCGCACGAACTCGTCCAGGTGGTGCCGCACGCAGCGGTACAGCCGCACCAGATCGCCGTCGATGTCGTTGAGCACCTCAAGAGGCGCAGGGTGCGGCCGCATCATCAGAGCGGCCGCCCCGCCCGCGAACGCCTCGACGTAAGTCTCGTGCGCCGGGAAGTGCGGATACAGGTGTTTCAGGAGCCGGCGCTTGCCGCCCGGCCATGGAATGATGGGTTGGGACACGGTTTCTCAGCCTTTGCGAATTGGTTCGACCAAGCTCCCACCACTCCCGCGCGGGGTGGCAGGGCCTCGGCCAATTGCACGCGGCTGATCGCGTGTGTTGCGGTGTCGTGCCGGCGTTGCAGCGTCGGCACGGCGCCCTGTTTTTTGCGGGCGGTCAGCCCTCAGACCTCCAGCTCCACCGGCGTCACCGCCGGCGCGGGGCCGCGGATCTCGCCGGCGCGGATGAAGGCGTGGCCCCCTTCCGGCACGCCCTGCCCCCGCACGCGCAGGGTGCTGCCGTTGGGGAACTGCACGGTGCTGGTGCCGTCGGCGTTGTGCTCGAGCACCACCGCGACCAGCAGCGGGTCGTGCGGCAGCAGCTGGTCGAAGTCGCGCCAGATCATCGGTACTGCCGCTCGATGGTGAGGTGCTGGCGGACGGTCATCGCGCGGCCGCTGCGCTGGGCGTCGATACGGACGGCCATCACCTGGCCACGCCAGGTGTCGTCGGTGTCGTCGATCTCCACCAGCGCACCCAGCGGCACCGCGCCCAAGGCCGGGTCGCCCTCGCCCGCCGGCGGCGGGAACAGCGGCACCGTGCGCTGCATGGTGCGCTTGATGCCGGCGCTGGCCAGCGCCTCGCGCCCGCGCTCACGCTGCGCGTCGGCGGTCACCGCCAGGCGATCGACCACCATCGGCAGCTGCTGCGCGCCGTCCGTGCCGGTGATCTTGACCAGGGCGCCGGTCCCGCTGTTCTCCCCGTAGACGTAGATGCCGTTGGCGTTCACCCCGCCCACCCAGTTGCTGCTGCCCTCGGTCAGCACGGCCGCGGGGATGACGGCGTAGGGCGTGGCCTCCGGCCAGTTCCACGGGCTCTCACCGTGCGTCGGCGCGACGCGCAGGGTGCGGTCCTCGGCGTCGCTGAGCACGGCAGCGCCCACGCTGTTGGCCAGCTGCGCAATCGCGTCGATCGGCGCCAAGTCCTGGTAGCCGAACGTACCGCCCGGCAGCAGCCAGTCCACGGCATCCCACACCAGCGTCCAGCCGCTACCGTCGATCTCCTGCGCGGCCAGCTGCGCCGCGGTGCGCGCGGCCGGCTCGCTGTAGGTGCGGGTGGCGGCATACGGCTCGGCCAGCGCCGCGCTGCGCGACCGGCCACGCAGCTGGCAGGTGTTGCTGCCGAACTTGCGCATGTCGTCGAAGCCGTCGACCAGGAACGTCCAGACGTGCCCATTGATCGTGATTTCGATCTCGGTTGGCGTGCCGGTGCCATCGTCGATCAGCGCAAGGCCCTGCCGCGACATCGGCCCGGTGAACGACCAGGCCCAGTTGCCCAGCTCGCCGGTGATGGAGGCGCTGAGCATCGGGAGCGGTGTGCGGTCCGGCAGGCGAACCGCGGTCATTGTGGGGAGCATGACGTAGACCGGAAGGATGGGGATGGTGATCGTGCCGCCCGGCTCACCGGGTTCGAGACCACGGCAGCGAGATGAAGCCGCCCCGCGCGACGATCGCCCGCCAGAGCAGCGAGGCGGATAGCGCGTGCTGGGCGTACTGGCCCCACGGCAGGGAAGCGTCGCGTGCGATCGGCGAAATACGGCGCCACGGCGCCGTGCTTGCGGCCGCAGCGCGTGTCGCGGTTTCCGACCAAGGCAGCGCTGCCGCCTGCCATGCGCTTTCAGGATTTGAATAGGGCACCTCGGTGGCATGTGTCCATAGCGCTGGCGCGTCCGACCAGCGAAGCGCTTCGCCAGTGTGGGCGGCACTGGCGCTGGCCAGTGGGACCGATGTCGCGCTCCTGCGCGCAAGAAGCACGTCGCTCATAACGGCGGACACGAACTTCCCAACGGCATCGGCGTCTTCGAGCGCCACGGCAACCGCTTGCGTGTTGACGCTTGGAATCCGCCAGGCCAGCTGCCCGCCGCTACCAAATGAGGGTCGGGATGTCGCAACGGCCGTGTCGCTACTCCGGTAGAGCTGCGGATTCCGATACGGCAGCCCGCCTCGATAGCTCATCGAAGGCCGCCACCCGGCGCGATAGCGCAAATCACTTCCGTAAGTGCGGCTGGTGCGATACGCGGTCACCCGACCACCGCCGAGATGCCGCACCAACCACCATCTGCAGCACTGTTATTGGCCGTGAATATGGCTGCATTGGTGACCGGCGCGGTCACGCCTGGATGCATGGCAACGCCTAACCGAATCTGTTCTGTGGTGTTGTTCGACGTCGACGGAGAGGTCAATGTCCAGCCCGATGAAACCGCCATCGTGTTAGGAGCCGTAGGCGCGGCCAGAATCGTCGTCGCCGCCGCAAACGCTGCGTCGCCTGCCGCCATGATGGCTGGAGGCGTCTGATGACTGCCTGCAGAGGTGGAATTCGCTGCCGATTGCGCGAAGTTCTTGACGGTCAACCCACCTTGGCGGCGGAAAGCCAGAATCTGTCCCGCTACTCGCCCCACTGCCCCAAGAGCAAACGCAACATTCGTCCCACCCGCGAGGCCTGAGCGCGAGAAAACGCTAAGGGAGTGCCTCGGTACAGCCGAGTTCGAGCACAAAGCTTCACCATGGAAACTCCATCCTGCTGGCGGCGTCAGATTGGATCGATGCATCACTAAGGCAAGCAGCAGATCGTCAGGTGTCGATGCGCCGGGCGTTACCAGATTCAGCGAGGTTGCAGTTGCAAATGGCACCGCGCTTCCGCCCACGTACTGCGCGGGCCCAGGGGGCGCCTGCGAGGCCAAGATGGCTCCGTGTGCAGCCAGCATCATGCGCCACGCCCCTTGATTGTGACGTCCCAGGTGCCACCGTTGTTGTCGGTCGTCGCGTGAATCAGGGTCACGCTATTCGCCGCGGATTTCACTGCTGTATCGCTGCCCTCGGTGAGTTTGCAGCTCGCTGGCAGTGCGAACGTCCGCGCGCCGGTTGCGTCTTGTGTGTATCGGATGCGGATTGAGGCACCCTTCCCAGTCCCTGGCAGGCCCGAAAAGGCAAGCGCTGCATTCGCGGTACCCGCCAAGCTGAAGTAGTCGCTCGCGCTCACGTCGACCGTAGCGACGCCACTGGCGATCTCGACGGCAACGAGTTCATTGCGAGGAGAGCCGCCGGCCCCGCCGCCAGCTTCAAGTGCAAGCAGCCGCCCGAGAATCGTTGCCGCCTCGCTCGTATCGGCCAAGGTCCCGACGAATTGCTGCAGCACGTTGAGGATGGCGTGCGCACGCTCGTGCATCTGATCGTGCTCGAGGCCAGCCGCGTTCATCGGGTCGTTCGCACCGATCGTCGGCAGCAGATCGACCGTCGTGGGATAGGTAGTGCCGTCTGCGGGATCTGCCATGGTCAGTCCTTGTCCCAGCGCGCCTGCAGGCGGATACGGTCATCGGTCGCGGTGGCCGGGCCGCTGCGCACCGTGCGGGCAATCCAGACCTTGCCGCCGGCCGCCACGGTGTTGAAGCGGATGTTGTTGCCAGTCGCCCAGCCGCTGCCGAAGCCGCCGGGCAGGATGGTGAAGTACGGCTCACCAGTCGCGGGATTCACGGGGCTGGCGCCGGCGCTCGTGGTGCCCGTGCCGATAACGCCCAGTTCCTCACCGATCACGTTGAAGGCGGTGCTGCTGGTGAACTGCAGGCGCCAGCGCTGGGTGATCGTGTGCCGGTTGACGACGACGAGCGGGAACGTGGAATCGTTGTACTGCGCACCGCCGACGGGCGGGCTGCCGATCAGCGTGTCGGACCAGACGGACGTCCAGGTGTTCTGGGCGAACAGGCCCTGGTAGCGCGCCTGCACGTCGCCGATGACCTGGGCGCTGCTGCACAGCGCATTGCCCGCGCTGTAGCTGCGCGTCAGCGGCTGGCCCAGCGAGACTTCGCCGGTGATCTGCGCATCGAGACACAGCGCCATTTCTTCCACGCTGTGGATGGCAACGAAAGGCTGCTCATACGCGGACACGTCGAGCGGCGTGGCCCAGGTCAGTTCGCCGGCCGCCTTGTCCAGCGCATAGAGCGCTGTCGGGACGCCGAGGCCCTGCTGGTCGTAGACCGCCACCGTGTCCAGCGCGTCGCGGGGCAGCGCCGTCACCTGCCCGGCCACCAGCCCCCCCGGCAGCACGAAGGGCTGCGGATCGTGCACCACCAGGGTGTCGCCGCGGCGGATCACGGCGACGCGGCCATCCATGGGCAGGCGCACCGGGTTCACGCCGATGATCTCGGGATCCAGCGTGGCCGCCACCTGCACCACGCAGTTGAAGCTGATGGTGCCGGGCATCGCCTCCTGCGGGCGCCAGATGTAGCCGTCCTCGTCGACGTTGGCCGCGTTGTACCAGCCCTCGGCCTTGTCGTCCGCGCTGAGCGTGCTGTCCAGCACGTCATCGCCGAAGGCCACGCTGTAGACGCCGTTGGTCACGTCTACCCAGCCGCGAATGCCAGGCGCCTGCAGGATGCCGTTGTTGTCCGCGGTGGCGCTGACCACGTCGCCGCCGCGCCACTGGTTGGCCTGGATGTAGAACGTCGAAGGACGAAGCGGGCTGCCTGGCGTACGGCCGTGCACGACCGCAATCGGCATCGGCGACACCTCGCTCAGCAGCGAATCGATCGCAAATGCAGGCGCGATCCCGCCGGCCCAGTTCGTGATCGTAGCGACGCCGGTCTGAAAGTCGAGGGTTCCAGCAGCGGTGCCTGCACCTGTCAGCGAGTTCATGCCGTAGTACAGCGTGCCGCCGCGCTCGTAATAGGTGCGCCCCCCCAGGCGGAACAGCAGGGAGCGCGGCACGATGGCATTGCGCACGCGCGGCGTGAGGTCCACGCGCAGCGGCGGGAGGTCGTATTCCTCGCTTCGCGGCACGTCGCTGGCGGCGGCGGACTTGTAGGTCACATCGACCGCGCTGCCGTTCTCGAACTGCGCCGGCATCTGCGCGTTGGTCATGCCCGTCACCCAGTTGCTGGTGATGGATTCGGACCGGTTGAGCGGGTCGATCTCGCGCGCCGGCATCACCTGACCGAACGACGAACGCTGCGCCTGACCCACCCGCGCGAGGAAGTCCGCCGGGAAGGTGATCTGACCGGTGGCGTAATTGATCGTGCTGCCGGCCACCAGCGTGCCCTGGTCGTCGACCAGCGCGCCGGTGCCGTTGTCCCGCAGGACGCGCTGCGCCTCGTAGGCGGCGTCGCGCTCGTCCACCGCATAGCCCAGGTAGGCAATGCGGATGGACCCAGGCCGCGGCGGCGCCGCCAGCGTAAGCACCAGGTTGGCGCCGGTCAGCGCGGGCGTGAAAATCTCCTGCGTGGTGACGCCCGCCTCGTAGCCGGCGGTGAGGGTGGCGTTGCTGTCCGGCAGGAGGTTGGGCACCAGCTCGACCTCGCCGGTGCCGTAGAGCACGCGACCGGTGCCGTCGCCAGTCAGCTGACCGGCGCCGTTGTCCGTCGCGGTGCGCAACGTACCGCCGGCCAGCCAGCTCAGGCTGAGCGAGCTGGGTTCGACGTTTCCCGCCTCCAGCGTGAGCTGGACCGCCGGCACCTTGATGTCGAGGTCGCCGACGAGGATCTGATACTCGCTCCCGCCGGCGAAGCTGACGATCACGCTGCTGCCGATGTCCGGTAGCGCACCCAACGACGCGCTGAAGCTGCCGGTCTGGAAGTTGATCAGGCCACTGCCCACTCCCGGTTCACCACGCAAGGCGCCGGTCCCGTCATCCTGAAGGGTGTACCACTGACCGAGCGCCCGGAACACCAGACTCGTCGCACCGGGCGCCGGCACCGGTCGTAGGGTGCCTGTGTAAACGTAGCCGCGATTCTGAATCTCTACAGGCATCTGCCACGACTGCCCTGGCTTCGCGAGCCGCGTCGCGGGTAGCCATTCAATATGGATGACGAAGCCCGTGCCGAGATTCTGGCTGAACTCGAAGGTGGTCTCAGAGGTGGTGGACCAATCGCCGCTGGGGACAGACGAACCGGACACAAGATAGAACGACCCATCGACACGCTGCTGCCAAATGACCGCTCCCGCGCCTACTGCGTCTGTCTGCCTGATACGTACCGTGCCCGGAACGGCTCCGACAGGAATCGAGAACTTCCGGTTTGCAGATGAGATCGGAGTGGAAATCGAGAGCAGCACGAGGCCACTCGGCTCGTCAATGACAGAACCACCCGGCCCCGCATCCGTCACCCCCACCTCGCTGGTCGCCGCCGGCACCAGCTGGCTGTAGACACTTTCTACCTTGATGATGAGGTCGCCCGGCTGAGCATCCTCGGCCAGGCGCACGACACCCTTGTAGCGCGCGGCGTCGCTGGCGATGGTCTTGCGCAGCACTGAGCGGCCGGTGTCGACGGTGAAGAACCGGTTGGGCTGGCTGCCCGAGAACTCGCGCGACAGCGGCTGCGTGATCGTCAGGGTGATGACGCGCGCCTTGTAGTCGCCGTTGATATCGGTGAAGGTCTCGACCTGGTGGTCAATGTCCTCGACGCGGATGAACTCCGTCGCGGCGTCCAGCTCGTTCTTCAGCGCGTAGACCTCGCCGATCTCCGGCAGGGCCAGCTCCGGCCGCGTGTAGACCAGCACCGTGCGCTGGCCCTCCAGCTGGCGATCGTAGGGAATCAGCCGGGTGATGACCGACTCGTCCAGGTAGCGCTCCACGGCCGCCTGCGCGTCGGCGCGCTCGTCGCCCCAGGCGTATTGTGTGCCGCGGCGCGTGCGGAACAGCACCGCGTCCACGCGCGGATCCAGCGGCGGCGCCGCGATGATCATGTGCAGGCCTGAGAACAGCTCGGTATCTTCCGTATCGGCCACGGCGAAGGCCGCGCGCAGCGACAGATCGCCGTTGACCCGATCGATGCGGCTGATGTCGTCGAAGAGGTTGTTGACCTCGCCGTCGACGATCTCGGTGTGGGTGGCCAGTCCGCCGCCATCCGGGTTATCGGTGACGCGTTCGGGGCGGAACAGCTTGATGTCGGACATCGATCAGGCTTCCATGAGGCGAAGGGTGAAGGCGTAGTAGTCGTCGTCGATGTGCGGCGCGATGTGGCGCAGCGGATCCGCCTCGAGCGGTACGCCATCGTCGTGTCGGAAGCGCACGTTGAACGTGCGGCCGTCCTCCAGCAGCAGCTCCAGCGGCGCGGCCAGCGGCGTGCTGGCCAGCGCGTGCAGCTGCTTGATGACGGCGCGCGTGGGCAGTGCCCAGCCGATGCGGCCGTCGAACACGCCGCGCAGGGTGATGGGCCGACCGGCCAGCTGCGCGTCTTCCTCGACGATCAGCGCGCCACCGCAGGTGACTTCCACCTGCTGCGCGGTGGGCACCCACTTGAATTCGTCCATCCACTCGACGTCGTCGGGCAGATCGATCGTGCCGAGGCGGCAGGCCATCAGGGACGCCTCCGGAGCTGGGAGACGCTGCGATCGCGGGTGAGCTGTCCGATCATCTGCTGCACGAGGTCCGCGCCTTCGGCGTTGGTGACCAGGTCGCCCTGTGTGCCGTCCGGCAGCACGATCTCGATGCGGCCGAGCCCGGGGAGCGCGCGCGTGCCGGCGGCCGCGCCGGTGCCGCCGGCCGCTTGGCGCATGGCCTCGCCTTCCGCCCGTCGCGTCTCGCGCGCCTCACGCGCGGCATCGCGCACTTGCTGGCGCTGCTGGTCTAGCGCGACGGACCGCTGTGCCAGGGCGCGCAGCTCTTCGTCGTTCGCGTACTGGTGCGCGGCGCGCAGTTGGTTGACCTTCTCGGTCAGCGGGTCGTACTGCGCCAGCTGCGCGTCCATGCTGGCGGTCAGCTCGCGCACGGCCTTGTTCTGCTCGGAGATGGCGCCGAGCGCACGGTTGATGTTGTCGACCCAGAGCTTCGGCGACGCCGCGTAGCGGTTCATCGACGACAGCAGCTTGCCGGCTTCCGCGGACATGGCGCCGAAACCCACCGATGCGCGCTGCGCGCTCTCTCCCGCCGCCTGGTTGCCACTTGCGACATTCGAGGCGGCGCCGGCGACGCCTTCCAGACTGCTGGCCGCTTCGTCTGCCGCGCTGCCGGTGACTTGCAACGCGCCGGCGGCCTTCTGGGCGCCACTGGCGACCGCGTCGCCGGCGCGCGTGCCGCGCTCGGCCATCGTGTCGAGACCATCGTTGACGCGGAAGATCTCTTCCATCAACCGGATCTCGTTCTCGACACGCTTCTGCGTGGCGGCGTCGCTGTTGGCGGCGGCGGCACGCATGGCCTCGCCGTAGCGCTGCGCGGCGGCGCGCACGTCTTCGATCGCGGCTTCGCCTGTGGCCGCCGCCTGGCGGATCTCGTGGAAGGCGTCCTTCGCGGCAGCGGCTGCCCGGTCCAGCTCCGCCTTCGACGTGATGCCGAGGCGGCGGAAGGAATCGTTCAGCGGATTGAGCGCGCCCTGGATCTCGCCAATGCGTGCACGCAGCGCGACCAGCGAGCGCTCAGTGCCGTCGAACCCGAGCTTGCCCTGCTCGCCCGCGGTCTTCATCACATCACCGAGGGCCTTCGCTTCCGCCTCGGTCGCGGCCAGGCCGAGGGCCGATTTGAACGCCGCTTCGATCTGGGCGCTGGTCGCGTTCGCCGCCTGGGCCACCGTGGTGAAGCTGGCGATCGCATCGCGCCCCGACGACGTGATGTCGACGCCCCACTGGGCCGAGGCAACGCCCAGCCGCTTCATCGCCGTGAGCAGCACGGTGTCGAGCACGACCGCGGCACCGCGCGGCGCGGTCTCGAACTCGGCGAAGGCGGTCTGCGCGTTGGCCTGCAGCTTCAGCAGCTCTTCGCCGCTCAGGCGCGCGAGCGCGGCTTCGAGGCCTTCGGTGACGTTTCGTGCAGCGGTGGCGCTGCGTGCGCCGATATCCGAGATGGCGACCGCGGTGTCACGCAGCGCCTGGCCGTCGTTGAAGTCGAGGTTGTCGAAGAGCTTGCCGAGTTCTTCGCGGGCGGTCTTCGCGGACCGGTCGATGCCGGCCAGCTCGTTGGCGATCGCGCGGGCACCGGCAGAGATGCCGTTGTTGCTGATGCGCGCCTGGACCTGCTCCAGCGTGAGCAGCACCTGCCGCCACTGGTCCTGCGCCGCGGCGGCGCGCATGGCATCGCCGGTGGCACGCGCCTCGCGGATCACCCCCTCGTAGTACTTCGCCGCTTCCTGCAGCCGGTACCGGTAGCCCTGCGCCTCTTCCATGCCCAGCGCGTTGATCTGCTCGGCGCTCTGGATCGCGACATCGGCGTTTGCCTGATACAGCGCCTGCAGCTGGCGACCGAGGCGCAGGTTCTCCTGCTGGAGCGACCGCTGCGCGCGGCCCCACGCCTCGGTCTGCGCCTCCGCATCCGCCATGTCGTCGATTGTGGCTTTCAGCTGCACCACTTGCTGGAGAGCCCAGTCCACGCCCAGCAACGCGACGCCGATGCGCAACTGCGACGGCAGGCTGCGCAGACGGTCACCGAGGCTCAACGTGGCGGCGCCCTGCGCAGCCGTGGCCGCCGTCAGAGCGCGCGTGGCGGCGAGGTTCGCGATCTTGGCATTGGTCAGCGCGGCGTACTGCGTGACCAGCTGCACCAGCTTCAGGCCCACGTAGGCCTTCGCCAGCAGGAACACGGCCTCCGCGTTGCGGGCGAAGACCGTCGCTGCATCGCCTACCACCTTCACCAGCGGCAGCAGCTGCACCACCGCATCCCGCGACGCCGAGGCAACGCGGACGATGCCGTCGGCGATCTGCTGCGCCCAACGGCCCAGCGTGCCATCACGCTGCAGGCGCGCCGTGGTGTTCAGCAGATCGGTGAGCTGCGCCTTGAAGTAATCCAGCACGCCGCGGTCGGCAATGTCCTGCTGGAAATCCTTGAAGTTCTCGCTGATGGTCTTCCACAGGCCGGCCATGGTGCCGACCTTCGCGGCCGCGGCGGCCCCACCGTAGGACTCGACCAGCAGGTCCATGATGATCCGCTGGGCGTCAGCGGTCTTGCCGGTGGCCTCCAGCTGCGCGAGCAGGGTCTTCTGGCTTTCCTCGAGGACGAAGCCCTGCCGGCCGAGCGCCTGCATGGCCTTGGTCGGTTCCTGCAGCGAGCGGCCGACGATCTCGGCGCTCTGCTCCAGGGAGATGCCCAGGCGGGCCGACTGGTCGATGACGATCTGCATCGCATCGGGGAACTCACCGCGCAGGATGTTGGTGTACGACAGCAGCCGCGTCTGCGCGTTGATGATGTCGCCGGCCGCGAACTGGCTGGCGCGCGCCAGATTGTCGGCCATGGTCTGCAGCTCGCCGGCGGCGAACTCCGACTGGCGGCCGGTGGACTCCAGCACGGCATTGAGCTGGCCCAGTTCCTGCTCAGCATTGCTGCCCTCGGTGATGATGCTGCGCAGGCCGCCGATCAGCGAGCGCGCCGAGAAGAACCCGAACACGCCGGCCACCACGCCACGCAGTCGCCCGAACACGCCGCTGGCGCCGTCGGCCTCCCGCGCGACGTTGGCGGTCTCGTCCTTCGCCGCGGCGGCGCGGGCGCGATACGCGTCCAGTGATTCCGCGGCGGCCGTGCCGGACTGGGCGAAGCGGCGGAACTTGTCGTCGCCCTCTTCCAGGCGCTCGCGCAACTGCCGCTGCGCCGTGGATTGCTTCTGCACCACGGCGACCTGGTCCGCCACGGCGGCGGTGGTGCGGCCGATGTTGTTGCGCAGATCTTCCTGCGCGCGGGCGTAGTCGGCGGTGTTGACGCCCAGGCTGCCGAGTTCGGTATCGGCGCGTTCCAACGCCTGCCATTGCTTGGTGACCGCGCCTTCGAGGCGGTCCACTTCGTCCCGCGCGGCCTTCTGCGCACGCACCAGCTCGCGGCTGGGCTTCTCCGCGTTGCCCAGTTCCAGCGTCAGCTGGTAGGCGGACTGGCTGGCCTGGTCCAGCGCGATCTGGCTGCGTTCGAGCTCGGCGGTCAGCTCGCCGTAGCGCGCGGCCTTGGCGGCGGTCTCGTTGAGCTCCACCAGGTTGTCGATGAGGCCGGCGGTTTCCTGCTGCGTCTCGACGGAGACGTCGCCCACCTGCGACAGGGCATCGCGCAGCGCGTCGACGCCTTCGCGCCCCTGCGTCTCCAGCACCAGCCGGATCGCTTCCTCCATCGTCGCGTTGCCGCGGGTCGCCATGCGTCAGGCACTCCGATTCATGCGGAACTGACGCTTCAGCTCGGCGAAGTAGAAGGTGGTGAGTTCGCTCAGCGTGGCGTCGCGCACCTGGCGCGCGGGCTCGTAATCGATGCCGGACAACATGCCGAACGGGCTGGGGCCGCGGAGCATGCGCACCGGGCCGCGCCCGTGGCGGCGACCGCGGCCGCTGTCGTAGCTGCGCACGCGGATGGCGCGTCGCCCTTGGATGGTGGCGACGAACGCGGAGTCGTAGACCTTGCGCTGGCCGCGGACGATCTCCGCCGTGGCGCCTGGCGCGAGTGCGCCGCTCTTGCGCCGCGCGGGGCCACGCCAACGCCCGCCGAACTCCATCAGCGGCAGGTCGCGGGTGCTGGCCCAGATGGAGATCAGGTCGTCGCGATCGCCCGCGCGGCCCTTGGCGCCTTCGTCGATTCGGAACTTGCCGGACAAGGTGCCGGCGCGCACGTTGTAGACCGCGCGGATGTTGCGCTTGGCGGCCGGTTCGGCACGGCGCACCAGACCCGTGGTCGCGCGGACCACGGAGATGTCATAGGCATCCAGCAAGCCGCCGGCCAGATCGGTCAGGCCGTGCAGGTCGCGCGCGCGCCGACCGTTGAGATAGAACTTGAGCGCGCTGTTGCGGTTGCGGATGCGGGGTGCCATGTCAGCCGGTCACCAGCGCGCCGTAGCGGCGCAGACGGGCGGCCTCGGCCGGCGTGGCGGAATACGGCGTGTCGGTGGCATAGGTCACGCCCTTGTGCCGGTGACCGGCGCGGATGACGACGGGCTCGACCGCCGGCACTGCCGGCTGCGCATTCGCAGCCGGCAGGTCGGTGTCGCCGCCATTGCGGGGGCGACGGGCCACGTCAGGCGGCCTGCGCGTACACGCGGAACGTGTACGGCGCGGGGGCGCCGGCCGGCACCAGCAGCTGGCCGGTCAACGTGGGCGACAGCGGCTCGGTGGCGAGCCAGTCGATGTCGTCGTCGACGCCCAGGCGGGCCTCGTACACCGTCAGCTCGCCGTCTTCACCGCTGATGCGGTCTTCCAGGTCACCGGTGATGTAGAACGACTCGAGCGGCGTTGCACCGCCCTGGATCAGCGTGCCGTTGACGGCGGCATAGCTGTAGCTGATGGTCAGCTCGTCCGCGGCTGCGATGCCGCCGCCTTCGACCGGCAGCACCTGGCCGCGACGCAGGTCCGCGGTGTAGTCGGTGTCCACCACCAGCGGCGTGCCGGCCTTGGAGACCACCACGTCGCTGACGTAGACGTGCTCCAGCTGGATCGGGTGGCTGACGCTGGCGACGGTGAATTCCTCGTCGGTGACAGCACCCGCCGTGACAGCAGCATCCGCCGCCGCGCCACGCAAGATGCGCGCGAGGATGGCGGTGGGCAGCTCCTGCAGCTGGATCGACAGGCTGGTCGTGCCGGGCAGCTGGTCGCTGTGGATCGGCTGGTTGTAGCGGCCACCACGACGCTTGGAGTTGATCGTCACCTCGTCGCCAGCTTCGTAGCCGAACTGGAACAGGTTGGTTTCGATCGGCTGGTTGCCGTAGGGGTCGGTGGGTTCCGGAATCACCGGGATCAGGCTGCGATCCGGTGCCAACCGCCACATGCGGAAGTCGCCGGCGAACTGTCGGACTTTGGGTTGTGCCATGGGTGTTCTCCGTGGGCGGTTAAGCGGGCGAATGCAGTTCCGTCAGGCCCGCCCGCGCGGTGACCTGAGCGATGACGAACGAGGCGCTGGCTTCCTCATCGGTGTAGCCGCGCAAGCGCGCACCGGTGAGTTCGAACGTGGCGAATCCCTGCGGCAGGTTGGTGTCGCGGCCTGTCGTCTTGAAGTTGAGCGCGCGCACCAGATCGGCACAGCCGCGGTGCGCCAGCAGCTTGGCGTTGACGCCCGTGCGGCGCGGCACGACGAACTCGATCGTGATCTCCATCGTCGGACTGTCGAAGCGCTTGCCGCCGGCGGCGGGGTCGATGTCAGTGGCGTCGATGAAGATGCAGGCCTCGTCGGAGTCGTCGCCGTCGACGTCCTCGTCGTCCAGCACCACGTTCCCGGCTCCCAGCTCCGTGCGATATCCGGCGGCTGTCGTGATGCCGCGCACGACATCGGCCAGCGCCTCGAGTGCGCGCCAGGTGATGGGCTCCAGCTCAGGCGCGGGCACGACGCACCATCCAGCGACTGAGCGAGCCGTCGTCCGAGATCGCGGCCGCGTTCTCGTAGCGATCGCCGTCGACCACCAGCACGCCGCCCTGCTCCGGCTTGAACAGCGGGCTGAGCACGTAGGCCACCTCGACGCGGCCGGCGACCGCCTGCCGCACGTCGCCCAGCGTCTGGATGTCGCGGTCGACGTAGACGTGCGCGTCGAACGGCACGGCCTCCGGTGGGGAATTCGGCGGCCAGTAGACGCCGAGGTCCGCAAGTCCGGCATCGACGAACGCGGCATGCAACTCGAAGTCAATCTCGGCAAGGGCGGCACGCTGACTCACGGCTGCAACTCGCCGTTCGCGATGGCGCGGTATTCGATCAGCGTGGCCTGGCAGGCCTGGAGCTGGTCGTCGGCGTCGCGTCCGATTCGAACAACTCGGCCCGCAGCTTCTGCTCCGCTTGCGGCGGACGCATCACCGCTGGCGGCGGCGGCGGCAGTTGCGGACAGAAGTCGCGTCTCGCAACCGGCCCACTGCTGGCGCAGGCGGAGATCGCCAGCGTGCACAGCAGCAGCCACAGCGTCGGGTACATCCTCTGCAGCGAGGCGGTCTTGCTCATGGGCCACTCCGATCTGGGAAACGGATTCCGCCCCGGCCTGCTCGGTGGCGCGCACGTCGATGACGGTCTTGAAGCCGGCGACGGCTTCGGCGCGATCGCGCTCGGCCAGCACCTGGCGCAGGGAATTGGCGTCCAGCCAGAACACCGCGGCCGCAATGGCGACGAGGGCCAGCGCCAGCGGCCAACGCAGGCGCCACACGGCGGCCGGCGCGACGACGGCGACCGCGATCACCACGAGCGGCAGCAGCCACCACACGTTGCCGGCGACGAAACCGATCACGCCTTGCGCTCCGGCATCTGCCCGGTGCGCAGGATCTGCTGCAGGGCCACAGCGCGCATGCGCTCGCTGAGCGTTTCGCCGATCAGGCTGGGCCACTCGCTGAGCAGCAGGTGGTTGGCGGCGGACTCGAAATCGCCACGCCGCAGGTCGTCCCACAGGTCGCGCCAGCCGACGACGCGCTCGACGCCCATCACCTGCGCCAGATGCAGCAGCACGGCGACGCGAGGCGAGCCAAGGCGATCGGCGCCCTGCGCGAAGATGAGACTGCGCAGCGCTGACAGGTGCCCGGTCAGGTCCGCGCGCAGCATGGTGCGCGCCTCCCCCAGCGAGATACCGCGGCGGCCCAGGCGTCGCAGGAATCCGATCACGACGCCATCCTTCGATTCATGGGGAAACGCGTGGAAGGTTTCGAAGCGCTCGACGAGGGAGACCGCATTGCGCAGGCTCTCGTCCTCGACGACGTAATGACCGAAGCTCGCCTGATCGTTCATCGGCGACGGCGCCTCATCGGCAGTTCCAACTGGCGCCCTTCGCCGCGCAGCTCCACCGCCCAGCGGCTGGCCCACGCGGCCGGGCACAGCTCCAGCAGGATGAGAATCAGCGTCCAGGTGTACGGCGCCGACAAGCCCACCAGCGCGCCGATGATCAGGCCGATGGGTTCCCGCCACAGCAGGAACACCACGGTGAACGACGCGACCGCGCCGGCCAGCTGCGCGACCACCGCATGTGCGGATGGCGACAGGCACCGCATCGGCAGCATGCCCACGCGCAGCGTCACCAGCCAGCCGGCCAGTACCGCCAGCACGACGGCCCACAGCGAGATCGGGCCTTCCTCGATGAGCGTCAGCAGGAAGGTCCACGCCCATTCGATCGAACGACGGGATTCCACCGGGTCCGACAGCCACGCCCACACGGCCGCGCCGCCGGCGGCGCCCAAGCCCAGTCGCGTCCCTGCACCGGCGCGCATCAGTTGTCCGCCGCGCCATGGAGCAGATTCTGCGCGATCCGCCGCGCCCAGCCGGCGCCGTGGCTCTTCCAGCTGCCGAGGCGCGTCATGAAGTCCAGGCGCGCTGCGTTGTAGCGCAGCAGCAGATCGTTGGGGTCCGCCTTTGCGACGGCCGCCGCGGTGCGCGGGCCGAACAAGCCGTCATCGGCGACGCCTGCCGCCTGCTGCAGCCACTGGATGCTGCGGCGCGCACCGCTGTTGATCGCGCCATCCAGCGCGCTGAACGCGACGGCGGCCGGGAGGCGATCCGCCTTCGACGCGAGCCAGAAGTCGCGGTGGTAGATCTCGACCGCCTGTTTCCGCGTGAGGTTGCGGATGTCGAGCGTCGGATAGGTGTTGGCAGCGATCCCAAACTTGGTGCCCAGCAGCTTGCCGGCACCGACGCGGCCGCCGGTCCAGTTGCCCGGGTCCGTGCGGTCCTCGCTGAAGCCGCCCTCGTGGGACAGCACGCGATCGATCATCTTGTCGAACAACGCTCGGCTCATGGTCGCCTCGGCACTCGTGGTCAGGTCCAACCCGCGCACGCGCCTGACGGGGCACGCGTGCGCGGGTGGAGAGAGGTGTTACGGGGTGTTGATTTTCACGAGCGCGGTGACCGTGTCCGCCACCGCAGCGGCCCAGAAGCGGCCGATACGGGTGTTGCCGCTTGCGGTGCCGGTGACGTTGCCGCCAGCCGTGACGTAGGCATCCAGGCCAACGGCGGCGGTGGTGGCGGTCTGCTTCGGCAGCTCGTACACACCCTCGGCGCGGGCCTCGCCGACCTGGCCGGACAGCACGTTGTTGAGGGCGATGGCCGCGACGCCGCCGACCAGCACGAGCTGGCCGCTGGGCGTGTCTGCCGCGGCGGTGAAGGCGATGGTTTCGCCGTGACGCTTGAAGTTCTTCATGGGGTGCTCCGGGAGAGGCGGACTGATGCGAAGGACGAGGTGCGCGGTACCGGGCGGTCAGGGCGACCGCCCGGCCTTGCGTCAGGCCGCGCCGGGGTTCTTGTTGAGGCCGATGAAGTCGCCGATGGCGGGGTTGGCGTCGAGGCGCACCTTGAATTCGATGCCGTCGACGTTCCAGCCTTCCTTCTGCGTGACGCGCGGGACCTTCACGCCGTTGCGGTAGGCGATGACGATGCCGCCGGCCGATGCCGGATCGGCAACGCCGTAGAACGCGGTGGCGCTGTGATCGTCGAGGCGCGGATCCTCGACCACTTCGAAGCGGCCGCGCACCAGGTTCGGCGTGGTGTTGTTGCGCGCCGTGGTGCCGACTTCGTACTCGCTGTTGAGGATGGTGCTGATCGTGCCGCCCAGACCGACCGGCGCCAGGACGTACTTCAGGCGCGCGCGAACGCGGGCGCCGGTGGTGTCCTTCTGCAGCGCCATCGCGCGGATCATCTTGTCGATGACGGCGGTGGTCGGCGCTTCGGCGGTCAGCAGGTTGCGATGGTCGGCGTGGAACAGCGCGATGCCGTCGGCGAGGACCGGGTTGCTGGTGATCAGGTGGAACACGCGATCGCCCAGGGCGGTGTGCACCGCCGCGCCCATCTTGAACGGCACGGTGTTGAACAGGCCGAGGTCGTCGTTGATGATCGCCTCGTCGGTGATCGAGAACATGCCGCCCAGCTTCTTCAGCTGGACTTCCTGACCCATGGTGGCGAACGTGCCGTACTCGTACTCGCCGCCCTCCGGCACTTCCTTGATACCGACGAAGTGGCCCAGGCCGACCAGCGTCTGCTTGCGGAAGTCAGGCACGCTGACGTCCTGCACGAACCGCTCGAACACTTCCGGCACGCTTTCGTAGCCGCGCATGACGCTGCGGTTGACGACATCGCCGGTCAGCTGCGGAAAGTCGCTGGACGTGTGCGTGATCGCGGCCTTGACCACGTCCAGCTGATCCATACCGCGGACGTTGACGCCGGCCGCGGCGGCGCACTCGCGGGCCATGTCGTAGAGCGACAGGCCGCGGAAGTGGTTGCCCGCCGCCTTGGCGTCGCCGTGGCCCATGCGCGCCTGGATGGCTTCGGCCATGCCGGCGCGGCGGTTCTCGCCGTCGTCGACGACCACGCCTTCACCCGCGTTGCCGCCCAGCGGACCGCGGCCCTTGGCGAGGATCGTCAGGATCTGCGCGTTGACATCGGCCGTGGTGATGGTGGGATCCGCCGCAGCGACGACGTTGTCGTAGAGCGCGCGGACTTCGGCGTTGCCGAAATGCGGCTCCGCGCTCGCCTTGATCTCGGCGTTGCGCGTCTGCATGGCCGCGATCGAATCGCGGACCGCGGCGCTGATCTGGTCCGGCGTCGGCGCACCGGTCGGGTTGTTCTGGGGCATGGATGTATCTCCGGTGGTGGTGACGGCCGTTGCCGCCTGTGCACCGGCAGGCGCCGGCGAATGGGGGGGCGACGCCGTGGCTGCTGCCGTGGCCGTCGCCGTTGGGGAACCGGGGACCGGCGCGCGCAGCGCGGCGGTGATCTGCCTCGCCAGACCGGGTGCACGCGCGACCAGGCCTTCGAGCAGCGCGTTCGCGGCGAGGGTGTCTTCCTCGGCGGGCGCGTCGTTGGTGTCGATCAGCTCGTCGCACAGGCCCGCGGCCAGCGCGTCTTCGGCCGTGTACCAGTAGTCCTTTCCGGCATCCCACATGGCATCGAACTCGCTGGCCGGGCGCCCGGTCTTGCGGGCATAGCTGCCGGACATAGCCTTGCCGAAGACATCGAGCGTGCTGGCGAACTCTTCGGACAGCTCGCGGATCTCGCGGGCGTTGCCGTCGATGTAGAGCGAGCCCCACGGCGCATGCTGGTCGCCGGCCGCGGCGATCAGCGAGGCGATGGAGCAGGCCACGCCGTCGACGGTGACATTGACCGTGACGCCTTCGCGCGCCTGGCGGCGCAACTCGTTATGGATGGCGACGCCGTCGCTGACGCTGCCGCCGTAGCTGTTGATACGCACTTCAATGGTTGTCGCGCCGCTGTCGCGCAGCGTGTCCACGACCGAGCGCGCGGTGACGGACTCGTCGTCCCACCAGCTGCTGCCGATGTCGCCGTAGATCATCACCTCGACGACGCCTGCCGCAGCGGCGAGCACGCGCATGCTGCCGGGCTTGGACGCGACGGGCGCCGGCGCTTTCGTGGACGCCGACGCAAGGGCCTCGCGCAGGCGCGAGGAAATGGGCTTGATGGTCAGGTCGGGCATCAGGTGTTCTCCGTGACGACAGCCGACACCACGTCGCGACGAAGGCGTGCGCGGGCTTCGGGATCGAGGGTCGGGGCCGGCGGGACGTTGCCGGTGTCTGTGAGCTGCTGCTGCCAGTCGCGCCGCTGGCGCAGGACTTCGTCCGGGTCGTTGCCGCGCAGCAGGATGTTCTGCTGCGGCGCGACCCAGCCGCGGTCCTCGGCCTCACCCATGGCGAGCGATTCCTTCATCGGGTCGATCCACGGCATGACCGGACGCACGTAGGTCGCAGCGCACAGCTCGTCGAGCGTCCAGCCGGCGGGCATGCGCACCTGGTTGGACAGCACGCACGCGACGACGAAGTCACGCCAGACCGGGCGGTTGATCGTTGCGATGTGGAACTCGCCGAGCGTCTGGTAGACGCCCCACTGCTCCACCAGCTCCTGCCGCTGCGAGGAATACGTGCCGCTGCTGTAATCGCGGGAGAGGCCGCTGTAGCTGACGAGCAGACCGCCTGATGCGGCGCGCAGCTGGCCGGAGCGGAACAGCTCGGTGTTGGGGTTCGGCCGCTTGCTGTCGATCAGCTCGATGCTTTCGCCGGGCAGCAGGTCGTCGGCGATCATGCCGGGGCGCATGGTCAGGGCGCGGTACTCGCGATCGCCCGACGGCAGCACGGTCTGGCCCACGATGTTCATGTCGCCGGCCGAAGCACCGCCGGTGTAAGCCGCCGCGTCGCCTTTCTTGATCTGCGCCGACAGCGAGGCCGCCACCTTCGCGGCGATGCGCTCGCTGTCCTCGTATTCCTTGATGTCGGCCAGACGCGTGATCACGCTGGCGAAGATGGACAGGCCACGCAGCTGGTGGATGCGGTCGGTCAGCGCGACGTGCCGCAGCTGGTCGGCGGAGACGCGCTTGGTCTCTGCGATCAACGTGGCGAAGCCGTCGCCCGGATGCGACTTGTACACGTGGTAAGCGACGGGCTCGCCCCAGGCGTTGGTTTCCACGCCCTGCCGGATGCGGCGCTCCAGGTCGTGCATGTCCAGCGGCACCATGTCCGCCTCGAGCATCTCGATCGAGAACGGAATGCCGGTGCCGTGGCGCAGGAAGGGCACCGGCCCGATCAGCGGCTGGTAGAACACCTCGCCATCGCGGTACAAGCTGCGGGCCAGCAGCTGCTGGCACTTGCCCCAGTCGTGGCGCTTGGTGACTTCCGGCCGGTCCCACCACGCATCCCAGAGCGTCTTGAGCTTCGCCGCCAGGTCGCGGTCGATCTCGCCGCCCGCTTTTCGCGGCGCGGGGATGACATCGATGCCGCTGCCGACCGTGTTCTGCTGCAGGATGTTGAGGGCGTTGCGCGCGATATCGTGGTCGCGCTCCAGACGGCGCGCCTCGGTGCGCAGCTGGCGCGCGTCCTGACCGACGATGCTGTTGGCGCTGCCCCAGTCGGACGCGCGCTTACGGTTACGCGACGGGCGCGTCGCCTCGTGCACCGACGACAGCACACGGATCTGCTGATCCTTCTTTGCGATGACCGCTTCCGCTTGCGCGGCCTGGACGCGCGCCGCGCGGTCGTTGTCGACGATGGCGAGGCGCTGACGCGCGACGGTGGCAGTCATGCGCGCCCACCGAAGTCTGCCTGCGAAAACCGGCCGCCGCGGCCAGTGGCGAACGCGGTCTCGCGATCGACGGCCGCCTGCAATTCGGAGATGGCCGTGCGCACCTGTTCCAGGTCCGCCCGCTGCAGCATCCGGTCGCCGATGCGCACCGACTGCCCGCGCAGAATCTGCGCTTCGGCGTCACGGTACAGCTGCAGGCGTTGCGCATTGATGCTGGGCATGGGGACATATGCTGGGCATCGGGCCGCGCCAAGTCTTGGCAAAACTTGGCGCGGCTGTTTTGCAAACTACTGATTCAAAAGGCGCAAAAAATGCGCCTGCGCCAAGTTCTGTCAAAGGTTGGCGCGCGCCGTCTTTTCAACCTGATTTTTGTGCTTTCGGAAGACCGCCGGGGAAGAGGCGCTGCAATGTTCTGGCAGAGATCCGGTGCTGCCGGCAGACGGCGCGCGGCGCCTCGCCTGCACGCAATGCGGCATCGATCTGTAGCAGGTCGTACTGCCTCGTAGGGGCGGGCACATAGAAGCGTTGCCCTGGGTGCTCGGCCTGCAGCCATGCCAGCACCGAGTTGGCGAACGGCAATGCGACCTGCTCCTGCACGCCGGTGCCATCGATGATGGCGCGCAGGATGTCACGGCGCATTCGCTCGGTGAGGTCGTTATCCCGATCAACGTCAGAAATTCCAGTCGCCATCGACTACGCCTCCCTTTGCGCGCCGCTTTTGTTGTGTTCCACGGGAATCCTCGATCGCACTCGCGGGCACTTGTTGATGCCGAACAGACGATGTTTCACGGGAATCATTCGCCGACGGGGCGTTGGGCGTGGCGCAGATGCGCAGCTCGACGGCGTCCCAGTCGGCCTTGGTGAACCGGTGCAAGCGCAGCTCCTGGTGATGCGTGGCGGCGTAGGCGTAGACCCAGGTGTCGAGCGGTTCGTTACGCGGCGCGCCGCGCTTTTTCTCGAACCGGTTCTTCGCGGGGTTGTAGGTTTCCGACACCAGGCCGCCGAGGTAGGACTGTTCCAGCTCATCGGACAGGTGGACCATGCGCGCGTCGACGGGCTTGTCGGCATCGGCCGACAGGCGGCTGTAGAGCAGATGCTTGATGCCCACTGTGCCGACGTGCTGGATATGCACGCCGCGCTTGTCCAGCTGGCCCCGCCAGTTCACGTCCTGCAGCTTCGCTTTCGATAGCACCGGTGCGTTGTTGGGCACGGCGCCGAAGATGCACAGCGGCCGCGCGATTCGGCGCTCGCGGACGAAGTGCTTGACGGCCTCGGTGCGGTGGCCACCGGCGTCGAGCGCGGTGGCCTGCACGCGGACCACGCCGCCACGCTCGTGCTCGATGGGCTTGTTGAGCAGATCGGTCAGCTTCGCCCAGACCTCCGGGTTGGCGGGGTCGCCGTCGAGCTCGACGTAATCGAGGATCCAGCAGGTCATGCCCCTGCCCCACCCGATGATCTGCACGGCCAGGCGGTTGTCCTGCGTGTCGACGCCCGCGGTCAGCACCAGGGCGCCGGCCGGCGCGACGCGCAGCTTGTAGGGCTCGACGCGATCGGCGATGACGTTGTGCTTGACCGCGCGCATCGCAGGGTCTTCCCACGCCTCCGCCAGCCGGTCGTTGATGAAGGTCTTCAGCTTGCCCGGGTCGACCTGTGCGTCGCGCCACATGTGCACAAGGTCGAGCCAGCGCGGGCCGAGGCCGAGCGGGTAGTACAGGCAGTTCGCCTGGTAGCCACGGATGCGCGCGTGCACGTCGCCGGTCGGGATCCACTGCCCGGCGGCGAGCAGCTGCGCCTTCTGGTGTTCCTCGATCACCACGCCGCACTCGCGGCAGACGTACCAGCAGCGCGAAGCGTCGGGCGTCCAGTGCAGGCCCGGCCATTCCAGCGGCTGCGCGTGCCCGCAGTCCGGACAGTTCACGTGGAACAGTCGCTTGTCGGACTTCTCCCACAGCATGGTCAATCGGCACAAGCCCATCAGCTCGGGCGTGCCGACCTTCAGACGCTTGTAAGTCGTCGGGAATGCCGAGTTGCGGCCGTCGAGCAGCGCTTCGGGATCGTCGCCGCCGCGCAGCAGGTTGGCGAAGCTGGAGAACTCGTCGCCCAGCGTGACTTTGACCGATGTCGACTTGAGGCGCACCGGGTTGCCGGCGTGCTCGATATACAGCTGGCCGCCCTGAAAATCCTTGAAGTGCCGGCGGTTGCTGGACTCGCGACTGGCGATGCTGGTGAGCACGCGCGAAACGGCGGGCGTGGATTCGATCAGCGGGCTGAGCTTCTGGTCGATCCACTTGTTCATCGACACTTCGCCCGGGAAGGCGACCATCACCGGGCCCGGGTCTTCGCACATCGTGTAGCCGAGGATGTTGGTCTCGATCTCGCTCTTGCCGAACTGGATGGGCAGGATGGCGACGACATCGCGCACCGGGCTGCGGGCGCTGAAGCAATCCATGATCTCGATCTGCAGCGGGTTGCGGCTGCTGCGCCACTGGCCGCCGATCGCGCTGCCCTTCTGCGACAGCACGCGATTGCGGTCTGCCCACTCGCTGACGCGCATGGGCTTGCGCGGCGCGATGGCGCGGGCGGCGGCCTGGTAGAGGGCAGCGGCGGTCATGCCGCCTTCCCCTTCGCGATGGAGTGAAGCTCGCGGGCGCATTCGTCGAGGGCGCTTTCGATCGCTTCGCCCAGCAGCGCGCCGACCTGTTCCTCGGTCTGTGCGGCGGCGAGCGAAGGCGCCAGGGTGGAGCGGAGGTTCTGTAGCCCGGTGCGCAGCGTGGTGATGGTGGTGGCCAGCGACGCGACGACCTCATCGATGACGAGCAGCGTGCCGAGTTCGATCTGCTCGTCGCGCAGGGCCTTGCGGGCGAGGGCCTCTTCCTTGTCGGCCTGGGCCTTGGCGCGGCGCCAGCCGTGGCTGCCAGTGATGCCGCCGGTCTGCGTGTCGTCGTCCTCGTCTTCGCCACTGTCCGCCGCGGGGGCGGTGACCTCGGCGCCGCGCGCTTCCGCGTGGCGCGCGACGACGCCGGCGCGGCTGGGATCGCGGGAGTCGGCGATGAGCTGCAGGCTCTCGGCCACACGCACGCGCTTGCCGTCGTCGGTCAGCACCAGCCGCCCAGCCTTGCGCAACTCGGTGACGTAGCCGGCCTTGACGCGCAGGTGGTCCGCGAACTCGCGGAAGCCCATGGTCTCGGCGGCGGTCTCGGCGGCGGTCACGCGGCGGGCTCCGAGCGGGACAGGCGCGCGGCCTCGGCCAGGTGATGGGCAGCGCGGCGTTCGCACGCCTCGCGGGACTCGTAGGGATTCAGCAGCGCGGTCTGGGCCGCCAGGCGGTGCGCCGCCGCAACCGCTGCGTCGCTGTGCCGCACCAGATCCAGCTGCCGACCGTCCGACTGCATCGAGGGGTCTCCATCCATTTTCTTTCGAGCAACGAGGGTGGGAAGGGACGCGCGCGAGGCGACACGGCTGTGCGGCGGGGCGTGCGGCCACCTGTGCGGGGAGCGAGGCCCGCGAACCCGCGCCACGTCGCGGCTGTGCGGCGTGTGCGGCCTGTGCGGGCATGCACCCACGTGCACGCGCGGGTGTACGCATGGGCGCAGGTGTGCGCATACGCCTACACGGGCGCGGTGGATTTGCCCGCACAGGCCGCACAACCCGCGTGGTTGCGCGGTTTCTGCCCGCACAGGTGCCCGCACGGCTGCCCGCACAGGCCGCACAGCGACGGGCGCGATCACGCCAGGCCCCCGCGGAAGTCGGCCATGGCGTTCTTCATCGTGAGGATCTGATCGCCCAGCCATTCGGTCTCGGCGATGCCTTCGGGCGGGCGGATGCCGAAGGTCAGCACCGACTTCGGATGCACGACGGTCTGGCCGTCGAGGTAACGCTTGCGCTCGGTCGCGTAGCCCCGTTTTCGCTCGAGCGTGTTGAGGAAGCGCTTCATCGGCGCGGGTTTCTCACCGATGGTGCTGCACCAGCGTTGGTAGATGGCGTACCAGTCCACCGTGAGGCCCGGCACGGGCTGCAGCTTGCCGATGTCACCGGTGATCAGGGCATCGGCGAACACCAGCGGCGTGTCGCGCGCCAGGCCCACCAGCGTGCGTTTGGCGAGCGTTTCAGGCGGGCGGGTGCCGGCGTGGAAGTCGCCTAGGTCGAGGTGCAGTAGATGCTCGTGCAGTGCTTCGATGCCGCCGGCGGCGATCTCTGCGCGGATGGCGGCGTAGTAGTCCGGCTTCTGCTCCGAGGGCGTCCAGATCACGCAGTGGCGCCGGTCGTCTTCCTCGAGGACGGCTGGCATGTCCTCGTTGGAGAGAAAGACCAGATTGCAGTGGTTGGCCTCGTCGTAGGCCGCAATGTGCTTCGGGTTGATGCGGATCTGGGTGCCGGTGATCAGCGTCTTGAGCTTGTTCTTCAACTCGAATCGGTGGGCCTGGGCGACGACCTCGTCGGCGATGAGGAACAGCTTCCGGCTGGCCCAGTCGTTGTGTTTGTCGACGAGGGCGTCCTGATCGAGGATGCGGCCGTACTTGCCGTAGATGCCCATCACGCATTCGAAGAACAGATTCTTGCCGGCGCCCTGCCCGCCGTGCACGACGATGGTGGTCTTCATCTTCGCGCCGGGGTGCTGGATGGGATAGGCCACCCAGCGCAGCACCCAGTTGAACAGCTCGTCGGAGCGGTTGCGCTCGTCGCTGCAGAGAAACCGCAGCAGGTCCAGCAGGCGCTCGCAGTTGCCGGCGCGCGGCGCGGTGGGCCAGCCGCTCCACAGGTTGCAGGTGATCGCGGGGTCGGTCTCGGCCGGATCGAAGCCGACTTCCTCCTGGCGGACGATGTCGCGCTCGGGATGCTCCATCCACGCCTTGTGCAGATCGGCGCGGATGCAGATGTTCCGCATGTCGGTGATCGGCAGCAGGCAGTGTTCCTTGCGATCGAACACCGCGCCGCCGGCGGCGTAGACCAGCGAGAACCGCGGCAGCAGCTCGCCGAGGTCTTGGATGGGGCGCAGCTTTCGGCCGTCCCCGCCCCCCGGGTTGGAGGAAGAAGGCGCGGCGCTCGGGGCACGCCACGACAGCGCCAGGATGCGGGCCTCGACCTGCGTGCGCACGACATGCAGCCCTTCGGTGGCGTGCAGGTCGTTGAAGTCGGAGATCTTGCGGCCGGTCTTGCGGTAGCGGTCCGCGCGCTCGGCTTCATCGGCGAAGATCGGCGCGACCCACGCGCCGTCGACCGCGATCGCCGCGTTGGTGCCGCTGGTGATGCCGGCGTTGGTCGCGCTGTGCGCCTCGTGGCAGTGCGGACACGTGACCGGGTCTTCGGTGAGCACGATGCGGCCGCGGCACTCGCGGTTCTGGCACTTCGCCAGGACGTCGTCGTCGGCGCAGATCAGGATCTTGGCGCGCTTGTAGCGCTTGCGCAGTGCGGTGGCGACAGGCTCCAGATTGCCGGCATCGAACGCGATCGCGACGGGATAGCCGGTGGCCTCGTGCAGCGTCGCGGCAGTGGCGTAGCCCTCGGCCACCAGAACGATCCAGTCGGGCGTGCCGACCAGGTGGAAGTGCCCTTTCTTGATCAGGCCGGCCGGCCAGAACTCCTTCGCGTGCCGGCCGCTGGCCTCGGCCTGTTTCGCGCTCCGAAGGAACTGCAGTCCGTGCAGGCGCCCACCGGTATCGAGCAGCGGCACGACGGCCGTGCCGTTGGGCGTGTAGCGCAGGCCGTGGCCGCGGACACCCTTCCCTGCCAGGTAGTCCGAGTCGGCATCGGGCAGCAGGCGGGCCCAGGCCGCGGTGGCGCGATGGGCGGCGCGTTCGGCCTGGCGCTTGCGCTCCTGCTCGAGCTTCCGGCGGTCGTCGGCCAGACGCTTCCGCAGTGTCTCGCGCTGCTCGTCGCTCAGCGCCGCGCCCTTCGACAGCGTGACCTTCTGCGCGTTGTTCTCGTTGCCCAGCCAGATGCCGTAGCTGCCGACGATGAGCATGTCGCCGGTGCTGGTCGGCATTTCGTACAGCCGGTACCAGCCGCGGCGCTCGCGCCCGCCGCCCTCGACGAGGCACCGGATGGGGCGCGGGGTACCGATTTCGAGGCGCTCGACCAGCAGACCCGCCGAGCGCAGTTGGTTCAGGACAACATCGAGGTTCGAGGCCATTTCAGTAACTCTCGACCCCACTGACTACGCGGCTTTCGCGCGTCTGATTACCCGCGTCGAAGGCGGCCCAGGAGGACCCGCGCCCGGCTCTCTTAACAATTCGTTCAGCGTCGTGAGAACGCGCGAAGGGGGTCGCGAAAACGCGGTCGATCTCCACCACCAAGGGGTGCGGGGAGCGGATCACGCGCGCGCGGCCGCCCGCCGCTGTTGCTTGAGCGCACGAAGCGCCGCGACATGGCGGCGCTGGGCGATGCGCGCCTCGTAGGCGAGCCGCTTGATTTCCTTCCGCAGCACTGCATCAGGCAGGCCGCGGTATGCCTCGACCAAGTTGGGCACGGTCAGTCGCTGCAGGTGCCGGGCAACAGTGGCATCTGCCGTGCACGCGTCGCCTCGATACGCCGCTGCTCCAGCTCCGCCAGCATCTCGTCCGACGTGCGCCCGATCGGCGGTGCCGTCAGTGCTTCCATCGCCTCCTGCAAGCAGCGCATCGAGGCCGCATTCGGTGGCCGGTGTGTCGCGGATTCCCGATGGCCGCGTGGCAGTCCCATGGCTCACCTGCGCCTCCATGCGGCCTGGTGCACGCCACGGGCTTCCTCGTCGTTCGCACACGGCACGCACAGCCGCGCGCCCATCTGCGTGCGCAAGGCCGAGATCGGCATGCCGCAGTCCAGCTGTTCGCAATGCGTGAGGCCCGGTCGCCCGTTCGCCTGCACACGCGCGCGATGCTCCAGCGCGTTCGCCATCTGGCGTTCGGTCATGTCCTGCACGCGGTCGGCGTCATCGGCCATCGGTATCGTCCCCCTGCTCGCCCACGCGCTTGGCGTCGGGCTGGTTCTGCGCATCGGCATTGCGCCGCACGCCTGTCATCACGAAGGCCAGATAGCCTTCCTCGCCCGTGTCGTAGGGCTGCGGGTCAGTCATGCGCCAGCACCTGCCGCGCCACGCGCAACACGTTGCGCTCCATGCGATGGGCAGTCTTGCGCAGCGCACGCAGCTCCTTCGCCAATGCATTGGCCTCGTCCGGCGAGACCTTGCCGTCCATCAATGCACCCAGCGTGGTGCCCGACAGATTGCCGGCCAGCTGGCTGATGCTCAGCACCTTGTCGCGCATGGCCGTCAGCTCGCAGGCCCAGCCGTTCTCCGGCGCGGGCGGCGTGAAATCCACTGCGCCACCGAACCGAACCGCCAATGCCTGGATCCAGTCGGTCGCAAACCCGTCCGTCCCTGCCCGCTCCTGCATCCACTCGGTCAGCAGTTCCGCCATTTCCATCGACAGCGACTCGCCTTCCAGGCCGCGCAGCTTCTTGCGCAGCGACTCGGTGGCGATCGCCTTGCCGCGACGCGCGGTCAGATACCCGGCCGCATCCTTCAGGCCACCCGGCGTGTTGCGCACGGCGTTGTACAGCGCATCCCGCCAGTCGATGTCCGAGTAGCGGCACGTCATCGCGCGCCACCCTGATCGGTGCCGCGGATCAGCGTGGCGACGGTACCCGCGCTGCCGGACGATGGCCGGCTATGGACATCCGATTCAGCGCCCTGCGCCACTTCGACATCCGCACCGGCATCGGCGCGCCGGTCGCCGTGTTCTTCACTGCCCGGACCGACGTCGTCGTTGGCGGCGGGCGTGGCAATCGAACCGAACAGGTCAGGCCGCTTCAACGCCGCCTGCATCTCGCGGAATTCGGGGATGCGCGCATCGTCGCTGCCCCACTGGTGGACCGCCGACTGGCTGATGCCGAAGAACCGGGCAATCGCGGCATCGGTTGCCGGCCGGCCCGTCTCGTCGGCGAGCCCTGAGCGGAGCACTGTCTTTGTGAGCTTGATCATGGTGGCGCCGATCTTAAGTCCTCTAAAGTCTCAAAGTAAACCCCCCTCAAGTCGGCGGCGCTTAAGCTGCCTTATGACTTCCGGATCCCTCGGTACTCGGCTGAAAGCGGCGCTCGAGCGCGCCGGGCGCAAGCCCGTGGACGTCGCCCGAGCCGCGGGCACGACCGAAGCCACCATCCACAACTGGATCAACGACAAGGTCGTCGTCGAGCACGTCAAGGCGAAGATGCTGTGGAAGATCGCCCAGGCCGCGCAGATCGAGCCCTTCGAGCTGCTGCTGGGCGAGCCGGCGAAGGTCACCCACCTGCACGAGAGCAAAGCCGGCTACGCCCCGTCGCAGGATTTGCAACGCGACGTTCTGACACTCGCCTTCCAGTTGGTCGAGGAAGCGCTGCAAGGGCGCACCCAGACTCCCGAGAAGAGGGCCGAGATGGTGCAGATCTGCCACGAACTCCTCGTCGAGGGATTACCCAGGGCAACGGTGCTGAGACTGGCACGCGCCGTCGCCTGATCATTCAGGGGGTGGCACCATGCGCGAGAACGCGTTGCAGCAACGAGTCAGCAGGCTACGAGAGCTGATCAAGGACGCCAGCGACAGGCCGGCGGACACATTGCCGGCGATGCCGGTCGACGAATCAGACGCCTGGAAGCGCTTCAACGCCTTCGTGCAGAACGACCCCCTGCCCTGCAGCGACATCAGCGAGGGCGCAATCGCCATGCGCGAGATCAACCGCATTGCGATCAGCTACGGTTGGACACGGGAAATACAGCGGTTTCTGGACCGCGAGCGCGTCAGCAGCCTGAGCGCGCTCGACGAGACGCAGCTGCAAGAGCTGCACGAGCGCATGACCACGCTCGAGGATTGCGCCCAGCACGGGTGCGACTCACCGGACGCACCCGCCGCACGCTGACCTACTCGGCCGGCTGTTCCGCCTGACGGCGAATCTCTTCCTCAGCGCGCTGTCGTTCGGCAGCGCACTGCTGACGCGCCGACGCCATCTGCGAATCGGCCGCAAGCTGGTCACGCGAGATCGACTCGCGCAGCGCGCTGATCTGGTTGCGCAAGCCGGTGCTCCACGTCGCACCGGCCAGGTTGTTGTTCGCGCGTGCCAGGTTGGCGTTCAAGCCGGCGATCTGCTGCTCCTGCGATGCCTTCCGCGCCTGGAATGGCCGGTAGATGTCTGCCTCCTGACGTGCGACGCAGTTGCGCTCGCGAATCGCTGCACCGGATAGGGCGGTCGAGCGCGCGATCGCGGCGTAGTTGCTGCTCTCCGAACCGGCCGGAGCCGCGGTCGGGCCCGCGCGTACCTGCACTTCCGTCGCGTTGGCGCCGCAGGGCTGCTGCGCGTACACGGTCGAACCATCCGCCGCCTTGCACTTGTAGACCTGAGCCGCGGCGTCCTGCGCGAAGCCAGCGGCTAGCCCTGCCAGCACCAGCCCGATTGCCACTCGCGTTGCGTCCATGCGTCACCCCTGTGTGTGGTCGTCGCACCATTGTCCGACAAATAAACTTCATCACGCTTGACTTCGTTCTTTAGCTTGCTAAAGTCCGCATCGTCCCATCACGGGACAGCGGCCGGCGGGTCGCCTGCCGGTCCCTCCCCTGACCGGCAACACGGGGCCACCCCTCCCCGGCGATCCGCCCGCCGCTTTCATCTCACCGATGGAGGCGTGCATGTTCGACATCCTCAACTCCGGCAGCTTCTGGATCGGCGCGTTCGCCGGCCTGCTGGCCGCGTTCCTGCTGCTGGTGCTGGCCTACGCGCTCGAGCGCATCGAGAACAGCCGCCACACCGGCACCACCGGCAGCTACATCGCGCCGGCTATGCCCGCCCCCGCACCGCAGCCGTGGGGCCACAACGACCACACCCGCAGCGCCCGCGCCGACCTGCGGAGCGCGCCGCGATGACCGCCCTCACCGACGCCCTGCGCTCGCACTACATCGCCAGCGTCGCCACCGGCCGCTTCGACGGCGACGGCCTGGACAAGCTGCTGGCCGAGGTCGAAGCCGCGCAGCACCGCTGCCTGCCGATGGCGCGCGTGGAGTGCATCACCGCGAGCCGCGCCGACGTCGCAGCGGCCTTCGAGGACGCGACGCCCGAGATCCTCAAGGCCAACGCCGACCTCCCTCAGCCCGAACACGACACCCACGTCCGCGCGATGGAAGCGCGGGAGGCGGCGCACCGTGGCTGAGCAGCAGACCGGCCTGGTCATCCGCCTCGACAGCGTGCGCCTGGCGCTGTGGGCCAACCAGCACCAGGGCCGCGACGAGCCCCGCGAGCGCGTGATCGCACGCGTCATCGCCGACACGCGCGATGGCTTCCACCAGTACCCGCCGCCCACGCCGCGGCATGCAACGGGCGCCCACGCATGACAGCGACCAACCGCACCGCCCAGCAGCAGTTGCAGGCGCACGTGCGAGAGACGACCGGCACGCGCACGTATCGACAGCGCCGGCGTGCCGCGGGCATGGCCCGCATGGCGATCGCGATCGCGCTTCTCGTCCTGCTCGCCGCCACGCGCCTCTGACCTCACACCCACATGCCGGCGCGTGCCGGCAGGAGACATCCCGATGCCCCGCTCGGAGTTCACCCCGCAGATCCGCGCCGCACTGCTCGCTGCCGCGGCGTCGCCCACCCATCGCCTGCGCCGCTGCAAGGGCGGCTTCGTCGCGCCGCCCTCTGCCAACGTGCGCACGGGCGGAACCGCCCAGGTCACCGTCGTGACACGCCGCACCGTGCTCCGCCTGCAGCGCGACGGCCTGCTGCAGTTCGACGACGGCACCGAGTTCGCCACCAGCGTCATCCTCACCCGCGAAGGCATCGAGGCCGCCGAGCAGCTGGCCGCGCAGGCGGGTGCGGCATGAGGACGAAACCCACCGGCAAGCCCGGCATCCGCAACGGCCGCACCGCGCGCATCCACGCGTACCTGCGCCAGTCCGCCGAGCCGCTCACCGTGCGCGAGATCTGCAACGCCATCGATCCCGAAGGCGCGATCGATCCCACCAACACCGCCCTCATCCGCATGTCGAAATGCGGCTACGTCGACAAGATCGGACACGGCAAGGGCAACGTCCGCTATCGCCTGGGCGCAGTGGCGTTGCCCGGCGCCAAGCACGAGGCGACGCACGTCACCGCGCCCGCCGTACCGGCATCGCAACGCCTGGATACCACGCCGCCCAAGCCGCTGCGCACCAACTTCCAGCTGGCGCCAGCCGCCACGTCCATCCCCGAGGCCAACGTCGCCAACAGCGCCCGCATCGCAGCGGATATCGCTGCATTCGAAGCCCGCGGCGGCCGCATCCAGCGCCTGGGCGTCACCCAACTGTTCCGCCAATCCCGAGCCGCCAATGACTGACATCACCGCACTGAACACGATCAGCGGCCCCGAGCTGCTGGACCAGCTCGCTGACGCCGAATCGACGACCGGCCACCACATCAACGCCGCGCACTACCGCGAGCGCGCCCTGCAGTGGGCTGCCGACCAGCGCCGGATCGCCGAGCTGGAAGCCGAGAACACCGCCCTCGATCAGCGGCTGCGGAAAGCCTCCGCAGCACTGGCCGCGTAACCGCGCGCCCCGCACAGGAGCAACTCATGGAAACGATCACGCACCCCGCCACGTGCAACGCGCACTGGGCCAATGGTCCGACACCGGCATGCGACGAACACGCACAGGGAATCGTTGCGCTCGGCAGGTTCATGGGCTTGCACGTGCCGCTGACGAAGCTCGAGCAGCCGGCCAACTGCGCGAACTGCGTCAACGAGGACAAAAACACCGGAGCCGCACGATGAACGCATGCGACCTGTTCGACCCAGCGCGCCTTCCCGCTCGCGACGAAGACGGCCGACTGACGCACCCGGATATCCGCCTGGTGGTGTTCGTCGAAGACGAGGTCGACGTCGCCCCGTTCTTCAACGGCGCGGGGCTGGAGCTTCGCTCTGTCGCGCACGAATGGCCAGAAGACGATCACGACGGCGTCGACCTCTCGTGGGTGACGCCGGAGCCGCCAGAAGGTGACGACTGGCGGCTGGTCAGCATCCACGACAACGAGGACGGCGAAGCCATCGTGTGGTGGACGCGCTACATCGGCCCGGCCTCGTCGACGGCCCGCATCGTCCGCGCACGCATGATCGACGGCGTGCACGTGATCGTTGCCCAGCCCGCGTCCCGCCTTCTGCCCGACCAGCTGCTGGTGCGCTACGACGATTACCTCGCCGCGACGAAGCCTGCTGCAGTCGCCGGGGATGAGTCGGCCGCGTTCGATGCGTGGTTCCGGAGCGAGCAAGGCAAGGAGTACGACGGTATGTGGTCCTTCGCCCGCGCCGCATGGATGCATCGCGCCGCCCTGTCCGCCGCCCCTGCCGCGCCCATTCCGACCCCGCAGCAGATTTCCGACTACCTCGCCATGTGCGAGCGAATCGGGCAGAAGGTCGCCGCGCGCGCCCCGGTGGCCGGTGATGCTGTGGCCGCGCTGCCGCTGCCTGATTCGTTCGCGCGGGTCTGTTCCGATGGCTACTGGCTACTGCGCGTCAACGGGACCGAGCGTTTCGATGTCCACGATCCCCGCTATACCAGCGCGCAAGAGGTCTACAGCGCGGAGCAGATGCGGGCTTACGCGGACGCCGCCCGCGCGCAAGACGGCGCATCGCAGGCTGGTGCGGCTAGGGGTGTGCCAGATGCTGTGCAGTGCGATCAGATCGTCGTCACCGACTGGACGGGTCCGCGGAAATGCTCTTTCAATGCGATGCCGGGCGACACGCTCTGCAAGCGCCACCGAGCAACAGCGGCAGCCACCGGATACGCCGCCGCGCCGATGCCGGCCGAGGAGCGGGAGGTGCGCCGTGACTGACTTCGACACCCTGCGCATTGTGATCGCCGAGATCCTCGCCGCGCCACACGGCCACCGCTGGACGCTGCAGGGCTTCGGCATGCTGCGCCTCCACATGGGATGCGACATGCGCCTGCACGCGCGGTCGCCGGACCACGCGGTGCCGAACGTCAGCACGATCCACGACCACCTCCAGTGGGGCCTGACTTCGCTGGTGATCTGCGGCAACGTCGAGAACCGCATCTTCCGCGAGTGGCACGACGGCGCGATGGATTCGCGTCGGATGCATGGCGTCGTGCTGAAGCCAGGCGTGGGCACCGCGTTCAAGTCCGAGCGTTTCGACACCAGCCTGAAACTCGCATCCCGCCGCGAGTACACGGCCGGCGAGCGATACAGCCAAGAGCCGTCGGTCATCCACGAGTCGGTGCCGATGCCCGGCACGGTGACTCTGATGCAGAAGCGGCCCACACAGGATGAGTCGGCGCGTGTCTTCTGGCCGCACGGCCAGGACTGGGTCAGCGCCGAACCGCGAGCAGCCACCGCCGACGAGATCAGCGCGATCACCAAGCAGGCGCTGGAGGTGCTGGCAGGCGAGCTGTCGTATCCAGATCCAAGCCGGGCGTTGAACCATGCGTGACGCCCCGACCATGCATCCCTACATCGGCTGGGCTGGCGATCGTAGCGAAGGCGCCGTGCTGGTCTTCGCTCGCGAGGCGCGCGCCGCCAAGCCGGTGGCGTTCGGCCTGCTGATGGGCTGGTCGGATGTCGACTACACCGATGTGCGCGTGCGGCGCCTGTGCACCCACGTCGACCACCTGATGACGCACGCCCGCCCGAAGATGTTGACCGCCGGCCTCGCTCACGGCACCGACGACATCCCCGGCTGCACCGACTGTCACAGCTGGACCGCGCCGACCGACGAAGATGGCCGCTGCGCCACGTGCGCCGCCCACCTGCCGAACGCCGACTGATGCATGCCTCCCTTGGCAGCACCGGTCTGCACCGCTTGCTGCGCCCTTGTTCCGAATCGGGGAGCAACGCGCTACGCGGTCACGGACTCCGCTGGCGGGATGTTGAGCCCGGCCTCACGCATTGCCGCCAGGCATTGCTCGTTGATGACCTCCAACTCTCGACAGAGCATGCGCAAGCCGGCGAGCACCAACTTGGCATCCTTGACTGCGCGATCGCCTGTAGTGGTGCGGCCAACGGCCAGCAGCGAACTCAGCGACATGGGCCACGATCGTGCTCTAACGATGCGCGCCGCGAGCGGATTACCGATCAGGTGAATTCGATCGATGACGTAATCGCGGACCGGAAGCTGAAGCGCTGCCACTCGGGCGATCCATTCTTGGCGCGATTCGATGCTGTTGGTGAGTCGAAGGGCAATGGTTCCGTCCTCGATGAACGCATCGAGTTCTGCCGCCACCCCCGTCGCCAACGCATAGGCCATGGAGACGGGCTGCGCCAGCTCGATCAGCAGCATCGAGCGCTCGACTTCCTGCTGTCTCCCCGCGCGCTCGTCGGCGCCGATGTGCAATTCCGCGACCTCGTTCTGCGTGCGGTTGGCTGCACGAGTCAGCCGCCAGACGAGGAAGCCGACGACACCAGCCACCACCACCCCAGCCCATTCCGCGACGTTTCCCCAGTCAACGGCAAGAGGACACAGATCCATGCGTGAGCGCCCCATCCTTTTCTCAGCCCCGATGGTGCGGGCCATCCTCGACGGCTGCAAGACGCAAACGCGCCGCGTCGTGAAGCTGCCCGAGGGGTTCGACTTCACAGCCGGTCGCGGCGAATCCTCGGATAACCCTGCCAACTGGGGCGGCGAAGACGAAGACGGCATGTGGTGGGCACTCGCTGCCGGCGACGGCGTCGACCAGGTGCTGCCCTGCCCGCTCGGTCAGCCTGGTGATCGCCTATGGGTGCGGGAGAACTGGCTGCCGGGATACAGCCACGACCCGGACCACGAAGGCGGGCCGAGGGTGTCGGTCATCTACAACGCCGACAAATCGGAACGCAATGTACAGGCGCCTTCGTATGAGCTGGCCGAGAAGTGGGACCGCGAATTCTCTGACGACGGTGACGCTCCGCCCCCTTTGCGTCCGAGCATCCACATGCCGCGCTGGGCAAGCCGTCTGGTGCTGGAAGTCACCGACGTGCGCGTCGAGCGACTGCAGGCGATCAGCGCAGCCGACTGTCTCGCGGAAGGCGCGGTCGGCGGTCACGGGGCCATCCCGAATTACGCCTACAACGCCACACCGCGCGAGCACTTCGAGCACATCTGGACCAGCACCGGCTGCGACTGGGCCGCGAATCCGTGGGTCTGGGTCGTCGGCTTCCGTATCGCGGAGGGTCCTACCAATGGCTGACGGCTCCCGCCAGATCGAGTTCAACATCCCGCGCCGCCCGCTGGTCTCCGCGCTGCTGGCGGGCGAGATCATCGTCGACCTGTTCGCCGGCGGCGGCGGTGCGTCCGAGGCACTGAAGCAGGCTCTCGGCCGCGACCCTGACATCGCCATCAACCACGACCGCCTGGCGATCGGCATGCACGCCGCCAACCACCCGCTCACGCGCCACCTGCGCGAGGACGTCTGGCAGGCAGATCCGCGCATCGAGACGTGGGGCCGGCCGGTCGGCTGGTTCCACGCCTCGCCGGACTGCACGCACTTCAGCCAGGCCAAGGGCGGGCAGCCGCGCGATCGCGCCACACGCTCGCTGTCGTGGGTGGTCCTGAAGTGGGCCGGCATGCTGGCGCGCGCCGGCAATGCGCCGCGCATCATCAGCCTGGAGAACGTGGAACAGATCCTGAAGTGGGGCCCTCTGGTTGCCAAGCGCGACAAGGCGACCGGCCGCGTGGTCACGCTGGAGAAAATTCCGGACCCAGCTACCGGCAAGCTGGTGCACCGCGTGGCCGCCGTTGGCGAGCAGGTGCCGCTGCGCAACCAATTCCTCACGCCCGACACCCGCCACGCCGGACGCACCTGGCGCCAGTTCGTCGCCGCGCTGCGCGGCCTGGGCTACACCGTGGAATGGCGCAAGCTAATCGCCAGCGACCACGGCGCTGGCACCAGCCGCAAGCGGCTCTTCCTCGTCGCCAGGCGCGACGGCGTGCCGGTCATGTGGCCCGCGCCCTCGCACGGCAAGGCGCCCGGCCTGCTGCCCTTGGTGACCGCTGCCGACTGCATCGACTGGTCGCTGCCCTGCCCATCCATCTTCACCCGCAAGAAGCCGCTCGCCGACAACACCCACCGCCGCATTGCGCGGGGCATCAAGCGCTTCGTGCTGGATGCGGAAGAGCCGTATATCGTTCCGGCTTCGGCACTCGGAGCGACCAATGAAGCACGTCACGTACATCGGCGGGATCTGGAACGGGCGAAGCGAGATCCTCACGGACGCACCCAACCTCATCGAGAAGTTGGTCGCGAACGAAACGGTGCATCGGTACCACAAGTTCTCGACGACGGGCGATTACGAGGGCTTTCTGACGCACCCGTCGACGATGCATGTGACCTATGTGCTCGAGGGGATGACGCGCCAGGAACTGGCAGAGGCCCTACAGCTGCGAGCGCACCCGGTCTTCGTGGAGTTGGAGCCCTAATCACCGAGCACGCCAACGCCTCGCGCTCGGCGACGTGGCGCGCTGACGAGCCGCTGCGCACCCAATGCGCGAACGTGAAGGGCGGGCATTTCGCGCTGATCGCGCCGACGCTGATCCAAGCAGCACACGGTGAAGGCAAGCCCGGCGGCGTCCAGCGCTGGGGCAGCGGCTGCAAGGCCGCTGACGACCCGCTGGGCGTGGTCACCGCGACCGCGAGCGGCGGCCATGCGGTTGCCGCCGCGCACCTGGTGAAGTTCCGCGGCGACAGCAGCGGCGTGGCCGCGAACGACCCGATGCCGACCATCACCAGCGGCGCCGGTGCCGCGCGCCCCGCTGGCGCTGCGCATGCGATGGGCGTTGCGGCCGCCACGCTGGTGCAAACCGGCTACGGCGAGCGCGAAGGCCAGGCGCCACGCGTCCCGCACCTGGACAAGCCGGTGGGAACGCTCGTCGACGGCGTGAAGCATGCTGTCGTCACCGCGTTCCTTGAGCAGGCAGCAGGCGGACCCAACAGCAACACCTCGCCTCCTCGTAGCGCCCGCGACCCGGTGTCCACGATCACGCAGTCCGGCAGCCAGCAACGCCTGGTCACGGCCAACATGGTGACGATGCGCGGCGACAACATCGGCGCCGAGGCGAACGACCCAGTGCGCACGATGTCCGCCGGCGGCGAGCACCATGCCGTCGTCGAATGCACGCTCTCGCCCGAGCACGAAGCCAGCGCCCTGCGCGTCGCCGCGTTCCTCGTGAAGTACTACGGCACCGCGCTGGGCGTCGACCTGCGCGACCCGCTCGACACCGTGACGACCCGCGATCGCTTGGCGCTGGTGACCGTCATGGTGCGCGGCACGCCCTACGTCATCGTCGACATCGGCCTGCGCATGCTCCGCCCGCACGAGCTCTACCGTGCGCAGGGCTTCCCCGCCGACTACATCATCGACCGCACCGCAGACGGCACGCCCATCACCACCACGGCCGCCGTGCGCATGGTCGGCAACTCCGTCAGCCCGCCCCCGCTGCGCGCGATCGCACTCGCGAACACCGCGCCGCAACAGATCGAAGAGGCACTCGCCGCATGAAGCCGCTCGACGCCCTCCCCCACGACGACACCTTCAGCCTGGAGCAAGCCGCGGAGTACTTGCACCTGGGCCGCGACGCGACACGCCAGCTGTTCGACACCGGCTCGCTGCCCGGCGTGTCGCTAAACCAGAAGCACCTGGTGTTCCGCCGCGCCGCGCTGGATACGTTCCTCGCGCGCATGGAGGCCGAGCAGACCAAGGCACGCGCGATCGCGCACCGAGCACGGATGGAAGCGGCCAACGACCCCGCTCCGCCCACCAAGCGACACGGCCGCAGTCTTCCCGACCTTACGGCCTACGAAACCGGCTCGAAGCGAGAGGCGGCACAGACAAGACGGGATTAGGTGTCGGCAAGCGTTGAGCGCAGGGCGTCTGCGATGTCGCGCCGGTTCATGGTGGAGTAGTGACCGTCTTGGTCCAACAATTCATAGTCCAGTGCGCCGCACCAGCGGTTGATGCGGCCATAACCAGGAGCACTCGGAAACGATCGCTTCCTCCCTGGCGCGCTGTGCTTTGCAAGGTTCATGCGAAACAGCACCACCATCATAAAGATCGGCTCCAATGTGGCCCACGCGTCTTCAATTTCATCACGGAAGACCGCGTCGTCTCGATAGCGCTCTAGCATGCGCCGCTGGAAGTCGAGCGATAAATTCAGATCGTCGTCGTTCGGCAGATCTGCGAGCTCTAGATCGATGCGACCGTTTTCGAATGGCACCTTCAAACCCTTCCGACGCTCCCGCCAAAGACGCAGCGCCTCGTAGAGCCCGAATATCCACATCTGAGACAAAGCCGACACAGCCATGGCAGACCCGCCCGGGGTCCGTTCAGTATCGAACAACTCCTTCGCCAGCGCGTACTCCATCGGCGTGATGATCGCATCGGCAATGCCAACGTTCATCGCCTGCATGCCCAACCACAGGTCGTCGCGAAAGATGGGGAGTGACCGGAGCCTCATAGTGATAACGCTGAAGTCGATCTCGGCCTGTGCCGCGTACTGAATGTCGCGCTCTGGGTAAAATTCGTCGTCCATGTTCACTCCAAGCGGTCCTCAACCTCTATGAGGCCACAATTCTGGTGCCTCACCACAGCCGCGCTGCCAGATCCGAGCCGCGCAGGTTCGCGTAGCGCTGCAGCTGCCGCAGATCCTTGTGCCCCGTGATCTTGGCGATCTGCAGGTCCGTCAGCGTCGTACGCTCGTAGAGCCGGGCGGTGGCCTCGTGGCGCAGGTCGTGGAAATGCAGGCCCTCGCACTGCGCAGCCTCGAATAGCCGCCCGAACTGCCGCGACAGCAGCGACGTCGTGCGCCGGCGCTCCTTCTCCGACTGCTCGCCCGACCACCACGGGAACACCAGCCCCGACTTGCGCTTGCCGATCTGCGCGCGCAGCACGCGCTCGGCCACGCTGGTCAACGGCACCTGTCGCTTGCTGCCGTTCTTCGTGCGATCGAGGAACACCGTGCGCTTGCCGAAGTCCACCTGCCCGACCTCGAGCGTGTACATCTCGCTGAGGCGCATCGCGCTCTCCAGCGCCAGGTCGAACAGAACCTGCAGCGCGCCGGCCTCCCGCAGCTCGAACGGCCGCTGGCGGCCCTCGGGCTTCTCGCCGGCCAGCAGCGCCCGGATGCGCAGCTCCTCGCCGTCCTGCAGCCGCCGGTCGCGCTCTTCGGTCGCCTTGGTCTCGCCGCCCGTGGCGGCCACCGACCGGCCATCGTCGGCGGTGTATTCCGCGTAGCCGCGGGGCAGCTGCCGCACCGGATTGAACGGCACCCGCTGCTGGCGCACCAGGTCATCGAGGAAGCGCGCGAACGCGCCCACGTGATGGCGGATGGTCGACGGCGCCAAGTTGTCCTCGCGCTTGAGGCGCGTCACCCAGGCGCGCACCCACTCGTAGTCCAGTTCCTTGAGCGCGAGCGCGGCCGGCAGGCGATCGCGCACGACGCGGATGTACCCCGCATCGGCCGGCGAGATTGGCGCATCCGACAGATAGGCCTGCAGATGCGTGCGCACGCGCTCGTCGCGCCTCGCTTCCTTCGGCGCCAGTTCCTCCGGCACGATCCCCCGCTCGAGCAGCTGCTCGACGCGCCGCACGTACGCGTCGCCCTCGGCCTCGCTGTCGAACGTGAGATACAGCGGCCGCGGCAGCACGCCGGCCTTGCGGATCCGGAACTCCCAGTTGCCATTGCCTCGCTGCCGTTTCGTCGCCATCCGCGCTCCCGTACACGGCCAACCGTGGCGTGTCCTTGTGGTGTGCCACCCGAAAACCGGTGGCAGGCGGGGCTTATCGTGCCGCAATCAGTGGATGACGGGCAAACAAAAGCCCGCTTGCGCGGGCTATGTGCTTGAAACCAATGGAGGCCTGGGTCGGAATCGAACCGGCGTACGCGGATTTGCAATCCGCTGCATGACCACTCTGCCACCAGGCCGGTGACGCTCCGGCCGTTCGATCGACGTGTCGAATCGACCTGCCGACAAAGCAGAACCCGCTGGATGGGTTCGCGGCTGAATCTGGAGCGGGAAAAGGGGCTCGAACCCTCGACCTCAACCTTGGCAAGGTTGCGCTCTACCAACTGAGCTATTCCCGCTTGGGAGGCGGAATTTTACCTTTCACCGACTGCGTGTCAACACTTGTTTTCTCGGCTGCGCGCATGATCGGCCACGCCGCGTGCAGATACGCGAGACCCGACCACAGCGTCAGCAGCGCGGCGATCGCGAGCAGCCAGTCGCCGATGATGAAGATCTCCCGGCCCAGCCACGGCAACGGCCGCGGCGGCTGGTCCGGGGTCACCGAGTACAGCAGGCACAGCAGCGCGACCATCTGCGCGATGGTCTTGAACTTGCCGATCGCCGCGACCTTCACCGTCGCCCGCTGGCCCAGTTCGGCCATCCACTCACGCAGCGCCGAGACCGCGATCTCGCGGCCCACGATCACCGATGCCCAGAACGCCATCCACGGCGTCGGGTGGCCCTGCACGATCAGGAACAGCGCGACCGCGACGATCAGCTTGTCGGCGACCGGATCGAGGAAGGCACCGAACGCGGAATACTGGTTGTAGCGGCGCGCGATCCAGCCATCCAGCCAGTCGGTGATCGACGCGAAGCCGAACACGAACGCGGTCGCGAAATTGGTCCATTGGAACGGCAGGTAGAACACCAGCACCATCACCGGGATCATCAGGATCCGCAGCAACGTCAGCCAGGTGGGAATCGTCAACTTCATGGGGGAATCAATCCTGTCGGCGGTCGGAACCGCCCGCATCCAACCCGTGTAGGGTCGCATAGATGCGTTGCGCCAGCGCCGCGTTGATGCCCTCGACCTGGGCGATCTGTTCGCTGCCGGCAGCCTTCAGCCCGCCGAGTCCGCCGAAATGCTTGAGCAGACTGGCGCGTCGCCGCGGCCCGATCCCGGGGATGTCCTCGAGCCGGCTGGTGTTGCGGGCCTTCTGCCGGCGCCCGCGGTGGCCGGTGATCGCGAAGCGGTGGGCCTCGTCGCGCACCTGCTGCACCAGCTGCAGGCCCGGCGACGCCGCCCCGGGCTTGAGTTCGCGCCCGTCCGGCAGCAGCAGCGTCTCGTCGCCCGGCTTGCGGGCCTCGCCCTTGGCCACGCCGACCAGGCAGATGCCGGTGATGCCCAGCGTGTCGAGCACCGATCGCGCCTGGCTCACCTGCCCCGCGCCGCCGTCGATCAGCAGCACGTCCGGCAGCACGCCATCCTCGTCGACGGCCTTGCGGAAACGCCGGGTCAGCGCCTGGTGCATCGCCGCGTAGTCGTCGCCCGGCTCGATGCCGGCGATGTTGTAGCGGCGGTACTGGCCGCGCACCGCGCCCTGCGCGTCGAACACGACGCACGAGGCGACCGTCGCCTCGCCCATCGTGTGGCTGATGTCGAAACACTCGATGCGCTGCGCGACCGCGGCCAGGCTCAGCAGGTCGCGCAGCGATTCAGCGCGCGCGGTCTGCGCCGCCTGGCTGCCGAGTTCGGTCGCGAGCGAGATCTCGGCGTTGCGCCGCGCCAGGTCCACGTAGCGCGCCCGGTCGCCGCGCACGCTGGTCTTGATCTGCACGCGGCGGCCGGCGGATTCGCTGAACGCCTGTTCCAGCAGTTCCAGGTCCTCGATCGCGCGGTCGAGCACGATCTCGCGCGGCGGCGTCTGCTCGGCGTAATGCTGGGACACGAACGCGGCCAGCACTTCGGCCGGATCGTCGCTGCCGTTGGTGCGCGGATGGAAGGCGCGCGTGCCGAGGTTGCGGCCGTCGCGGAACGCCAGCAGCAGCACGCAGGCGTGGGTTCCCTGCATCGCGCACGCCAGCACGTCGAGTTCGGCGACGTTGCCGTCGACGTACTGCCGCGCCTGCATGCTGCGCATGTTGCCGAGCAGGTCGCGCAGGCGCGCGGCGTCCTCGAAATCCAGGCGTTCGGCCGCCGCTTCCATGTCGCGCGTGACCTCGTCGGTCAGCGCGTCGCTGCGGCCGTCGAGGAACATCGAAGCGCGACGCACCGCATCGCCGTAGTCGCGCGCCGACACCAGACCGACGCACGGCGCCGTGCAGCGGCCGATCTGGTGCTGCAGGCAGGGCCGCGAGCGGTTGCGGAACACGCTGTCCTCGCAGTTGCGCAGCTTGAACAGCTTCTGCATCAGGTTCAGCGTCTCGCGCACCGCGGTCACGCCGGGATACGGCCCGAAGTAGCGGCCCGGCACGTTGCGCGGCCCGCGATGCACGGCGATCCGCGGCCAGGTGTCGCTGGTCACCAGCACGTAGGGATAACTCTTGTCGTCGCGCAGCGAGACGTTGTAGCGCGGCTTCAGCGACTTGATGAGCTGGTTTTCCAGCAGCAGCGCTTCGGCCTCGGTGCGGGTGACGGTGACTTCCATCCGCGCGATCTGCGCGATCATCGCCATCGTGCGCGTCGCCTTGGGCGTCGCGTTGAAATAGCTGGCGACGCGCTTGCGCAGATCGCCGGCCTTGCCGACATAGAGCACGGCGTCGTCGGCGGCCAGCATCCGGTAGACCCCCGGCGCGGTGCTCAGTCCGCTGACGAACGCCTTGCCATCGAATCCCGTGCCGCGACCGCCCACCTGTCGGGTCCCGGTCATTCGCCTATCGGGACGTGGCGCACGACACCGCTGACCGGGTCGAGGCGCAGCACCGCATGCGCGTCGGTATCGGCGATCCACACCGCATCGGCCGACACCGCCAGGCCACCCGGCGCATGCAGCCGCTGCGACAGTTCGAAGGTCGTGACTTCGCCGCCGCCGAGCCGCAACCGCCGCAGGGCGTCATTGCCGCTGTCGGCGATCCACAGCACCGGCGACGCCGGATCCAGCGCGATCGCCTGCGGCTGCTGCAACCGCGCCTCGGTGCGCGGGCCGTCGACCATGCCGAACTGCCAGGTGTCGACGCCCAGCAGGGTCGAGACCTGGCCCGTGCGCGCGTGCACGCTGCGGATCGCCGAGCCCGCGGCGTCGCAGACGTAGACCGTCTGCTGCACGCAGGCGAGCGCGACCGGCTCGGCGAAACTGGCGCTGTTCGCCGGCCCGTCGTTGACGCCGAGCGTGCCGTTGCCGGCCAGCAGCGAGACCGTCGAATTGCCGAGGTCGAGTTTCCAGATGCGGTTGTCGCCGGCGGTCGCGATGAAGAGCTTGTCGCCGTCGAGCACGACCGATCGCGGCTGGTCGAGCGCGATGTTGCGCGGATCCGCGATCGGGCCTTCCTGGGTGACGCCCGGGCGACCGGCGCCGCAGACGGTGGAGATGTCGCCGCTGCGCAGTTCGATGCGTCGCACCGCATGGTTGCCGGTATCGGCGACATAGAGCACATCGCGATCGACGTACAGGCCGTGCGGGCGCGTCAGCGCCGCCAGTTCCATCGGGCCGTCGATGAAGCCGGGGCTGCCGCTGCCGAACTGGCGCAATACGCGCCCGCCGGCATCGCATTCCAGCACCCGGTGGTGGCCGCTGTCGGCGATGTAGAGGAAGTTGCCCGCCAGCGCCAGGCCGGCCGGGAAGCGTAACGGCAGCGGCGGCTCGCCGCTGCGGCGCAGGCGCACCGGATCGGTGTTGATCAGCTGCGGCGTCAGCTCGCCCGCGAGCGCGGCGACGCGCGCGTCCAGGTCGCGGATGCCGCCCTCGCCGACGATGCGCTCGCGGATGTGGCCGTGGCCGTCGAGCAGCACGACCGTCGGCCAGGCCTCGATGCCGTACTGCTGCCACAAGGTCCAGTCGGCATCGTGCGCGACCGGGAATTCGTACTGCTGGCGATGCGCGCGCTTGGCGCTGCGGCGGGCATCGCGATCGGCGTCGAACCGCGGCACGTGGATGGCGACGACGTTGAGCCGCTCGCGGTGCCGGACCCGCAGATAGCCCAGGTCGGCGAGCCGTTGCTGCGACCAGGCCGACCCGAGATTCACGAACGCGAGCGCGCAGACTTTGCCGCGCAGCTGGGCCATGCGGAGCGGGTCGCTCAGGTTCAGCCATTCGAGGCTGGCCGGGAACTCCGGTGCGATCGCGGCGTCGGTCATCGCCGGATTATGCGGGATCGCGGGGCGCCGCGCCGCCCACCCGGGCGACGATCGCGGCGGCCGCCCGGTCCACCTGCTGCCAGACCGGTTCGAAGCCCGCAAGGTCGCCGGTATAGGGGTCCGGCACGTCCCCGCCGCCCTGCCCGGCCCAGTCCAGCAGCAACGCCACCTGCGCCGGCGCGTACGGCGGACGTCGCGACTCGACGATGCGGCGCGTGCTCGCGTCGGCGCACAACAGGACGTCGAACGCGTCGAAATCGCCATCGCACAGCGTGCGGGCACGCAGGTCGCCGATGTCGACGCCATGCGCGGCCGCGGTCGCGATGGCACGCGGGTCCGCCGAATCGCCGACGTGCCAGTCGCCGGTGCCGCAGGAATCGACCTCGATCCGGCGTTGCAGGCCGGCCGCGTCGATCCGCGCGCGCAATGCGCCTTCGGCCATCGGCGAGCGGCAGATGTTGCCCAGGCACACCACCAGCAGCCGCATCAGCGCGCCGGCCCCGCGCCGAGCCGCGCTTCGGCCCGCGCCAGATCCTCGGGCGTGTCGACGCCCGGCGGGAACGGCGACGGCGCGATGCCGACCGCGACGGCGTGGCCGGCTTCGAGCACGCGCAGCTGTTCCAGCAGTTCCAGCTGCTCCAGCGCGCCGGGCGGCATCGCGGCGAAGGCCTTGAGGAACGCGGTGCGGTAGCCGTAGATGCCGATGTGCCGCCACCACTGCCCGGCCGGCAGCCTGCTGCGGTCCATGGCGAAAGCGTCGCGCGGCCACGGCACCGGCGCGCGGCTGAAATACAGCGCATGGCCGGTCGCGTTGCGCACCACTTTCACCGCATTGGGATCGAGCAGCGTCTCGACCTCCTCGATCGCGGTCGCCAGCGTCGCCAGTGCGACGCCCGGCTGCCGCACCAGCGCGGCGACCGCCTGGATGCCGTCGATCGGCGCGAAGGGTTCGTCGCCCTGCAGATTGACGACGACGGTGTCGTCATCCCAGCCGGCGATCGCTGCGCATTCCGCCAAACGGTCGGTGCCCGAGGGATGCGCCGGCGACGTCATCGCGACCCGGACGTCGGTGCGCGCGAGCGCCGCCTCGACCCGGGCGTCATCGGTCGCGACCCAGACCTCGCGCGCGCCCGCCGCAAGCGCACGCCGGGCGACATGCAGCACCAGCGGTTCGCCGCCGAGCAGCTGCAAGGGCTTGCCGGGCAGGCGGGTGGACGCGTAACGCGCGGGGATGGCGACGACGAAATCGGAAGCGTGGGTCATGCCGTGGATTCTGGCATGCCGGGCGTTGCGCGCCGTTCGCGCGGCACGCCCGCCGCCGCCGACCGGTCAACGCAGGCGGTCGATCAGCGCGATCCAGAAGGCTTCGGGCAGCTGCGCCGTGATCGGCACGCTGTAGTGGCGCCGGTCGGCGAACGCCATGCACTTGACCGCGTCCTTCTCGGTCATCAACACCGGCAGGTCGCTGCCGAAGCGCAGGTCGTCGGCCGTGTAGCGGTGGTGATCGGCGAACGCATGCGGCACGACGGCGATGCCGGCGGCGCGCAGCATCGAGAAGAACCGCTCGGGATCGCCGATGCCCGCCACGGCATGCACCCGCTGGCCTGCGAACGCGGCGAGCGGCAGCGGGCGTCCGCCGAGCAGCGGCAGCACCTGCCCGGTCTCGAGGCGCATCGGCCATTCGCCGAAACCGGCCTCCAGGCCGCCATCGGTGCCGGTGTTGAGCACGCGGAAATCGCAGGCCGCGCTGCGCGATGCCGGCTCGCGCAGCGGCCCGGCCGGGATCAGGTGCCCATTGCCGTAGCGTCGCTTGCCGTCGATGACCTCGATCTCGAGATCGCGCCGCAGACGGTAGTGCTGCAGGCCGTCGTCGCAGACCACGATGTCGCAGCCGGCCGCGATCAGCGCATTGGCCGCCGCGACCCGGTCCGCGTCCACGCGCACCTTCGCGCCGGTGCGCACGGCGATCAGCACCGGTTCGTCGCCGCCGAGCTGCGGATCGGTGTCGGCCTCGACCCAGCGCGGCGTGCCGGCCTGGTCGCGCCCATAGCCGCGGCTGGCGACGCCCGGTGTCCAGCCGGCGCTGCGCAGGCGCTCGACGATGGCGATCGTCAACGGCGTCTTGCCGCTGCCACCGGCGATCAGGTTGCCGACGACGACGACCGGCCTGGCGACCTTGCGCGGTCGCAGGAATTTCAGGCGCAGCCGGGTCGCGGCGCCGTAGACCCGAGCCAGCACGCGCGCATGCGCCGGCGGCGTGCGGCCGTCGAACCAGTAGGCCGGCGGCTTCACGCCGGGCGGTCCCCGCCATCGCCGTCGCGGAACTGCATGCGGTGCAGGTGCGCGTACAGGCCGTCCTGGTCCAGCAGTTCCTGATGGGTGCCGTGTTCGACGAGCCGGCCCTGGTCGAGCACCAGCACCTGGTCGGCGTGTTCGATCGTCGACAGGCGATGGGCGATGACCAGCGTCGTGCGGTCCGGCATCAGATGTTCGAGTGCGTCCTGCACCAGACGCTCCGATTCGGTATCCAGCGCGGCCGTCGCCTCGTCGAGGATCAGGATCGGCGCGTCCTTGAGCATCGCGCGGGCGATCGCCAGGCGCTGGCGCTGGCCGCCCGACAGGCGTCCGCCGCGGCTGCCGATGCCGCTGTCGAGCCCGTCGGGAAGCTTCTCGACGAACTCCATCGCATTGGCGCCGCGGATCGCGTGGTCCAGCGCCTCCGGCGACGCGCCGGCCATCTCGCCGTAGGCCACGTTGGCGGCGATGGTGTCGTCGAACAGCATCACCTGCTGGCCCACCAGCGCGATCTGCCGGCGCACGTCGGCGATGCGGTAGTCATGCAGCGAATGGCCGTCGAGCAGGATCTCGCCGCTCTGGTAGTCGTAGAAGCGCGGGATCAGCTTGATCAGCGTCGACTTGCCGCTGCCGGAGCGGCCGATGATCGCGGTCACCGTGCCGGGCCGGGCGACGAAGCTGATGTCCTGCAGCGCCGGCGTGGGCTGGTCGGGGTAGCGCGCGGTGACACCACGGAATTCGATCTCGCCGCGGGCGCGCGTCAAGGCGCGCGTGCCGGTGTCGCGCTCGTCCGGCGCATCGAGGATCGTGAACAGACGCTCGGCCGAGGCGACGCCCCGCTGCAGCATGTTCTGCACGTTGGTCAGCTGCTTGAGCGCGGGAATGATCGCCATCATCGCCAGCATCAGCGAGAAGAAACCGCCGACGGTCAGGCGCCCCTGCGAGGATTCGTAACCGGCGATCACCAGCAGCAGCGCCAGGCCGATCGCGCCCATCAGCTGGACCACGCCCGAGGAGATCGCGCGCGTCGCCTCGACCTTGAGGTTCAGGCGCATGTGCCGGTCGGCGACCGCGGCGTAACGGTCGTGTTCCGCGCCCTGGGCGCCGTAGATCTTCACTTCCTGCTGGTTGCTCAGCGACTGGTCGGCGGTCTGCATCAGCGCCGCCGCGCTGTCCTGGATGTGATGGCTGACGCGGCGGTAGCGGCGCGCGACCTTGCCCATGATCCACGACAGCGGCGGCGCGATGACGAGGATCGTCAGCGTGACCTGCCAGCTGTGGTAGAGCATCACGATCAGCGACGCGATGATCTGCAGAGACTGCTGCAGCATCACCTTCGCCGCGTCGATCGCGGCCTGCGACACCTGGTCGCTGTCCGACCCCAGCCGCACAAGCATCGACGGCACCGGCTCGGCATCGAAACGCATGCCCGGCAGGCGCAGGTACTTGCCCAGTACCCGCACGCGCAGGTCACGCGCGATGCCGCGCCCGGATTTCGCCATGCTGTAGTCGGCGAGGTAGCCGGCGATGCCGCGCAGCACGAACAGGCCGACGATCGCCGCCGGCATCCACAGGCTGACGCCGGCATCGTCGACGACGAAGGTCTGGTCGATGATCGGCTGCATCATCGCCGTGAACAGGCCGCCGGCGGCCGCCTCCAGCAGCATGCCGACCAGGGCGACGCCGAGCAGGCCCCGGTACCCGCGCGCGAACTGCAGCAGGCGCCGGTAGATCGGCCAGGCACCGCCGCTGCCGGGTTCGGCGACTGCGTCCTGCGCTGCGCTCACGGCGCCGGCACCGGCACGGTCGCGGGCGTGGCGGCGGTCTGCGGCGCGGTGGCGTTGGCGATGCGGGTGAAGCCCAGCTGGCCCAGCGCATCGTAGGCGGTGACGACCGCCTGCCACGGCGTGCGCGCATCCGCGCGCAGCAGCACGGTGCGGTCGCGGTCGTCGCCCGCGACCTCGGCCAGCGTGCGCTTCAGCGATTCCACATCGGTGCGCAGCGCTTCGCGGTCGTCGACGAAATAGCGGCCGTCGGCGTTGATCAGCAGGCTCAGGGTGCCGTTGGGCGCCTCGTGCGGCTCGCCGTTGGCCTGCGGCAGTTCCAGCTTCAGCACCGAGCGCGCATCGAAGGTCGTGGTGATGACGAAGAAGATGATCAGCACCAGGATCACGTCGATCAGCGGCACCAGGTTGAGCTCCGGGTTGTCCTCGGCCCGGCGGTCGCGGATGCGCATGCTCAGCCCTGCGCCGGCGCGGCGACCGGGCGGCGGTTGCGCGGATCGATCACGTCCATCAGCGCGATCGCCTCGTGCTCCATCGCGACGATGTAGCCGTCCACGCGCGCCTTGAAATGGCGGTGGAACATCAGTGCCGGGATCGCGACGATCATGCCGGCCGCGGCGCAGACCAGCGCCTTGCCGATGCCGCCGGCCAGCTGGTTGACGTCGCCGACGCCGTGGTCCATGACGCCGAGGAACATCTGGATCATGCCGACCACGGTGCCGAACAGGCCCAGCAGCGGACCGGCCGCGGCGATCGTGCCGAGCGCGTTGAGGTAGCGTTCCATGCGATGGGCGACGTGGCGACCGACGTCCTCGACGCGCTCGCGGATTTCCTCGCGCGGCCGGCCCCGCACGTCGAGCGCGGCGGCCAGCAGGGCGCCCAGCGGCGAAGTGCCGCGCAGCGATTCGATGTGCGCCGGATCGAGCGTGCCGCGCGCGGCCCAGGCGCGGACCTCGGGGCCGAGGCCCGGCGGCAGCACCGAGGTGCGGCGCAGCGCCCAGAAGCGTTCGACGATGATCGCCAGCGCGAGCGCCGACAGCAGCAGGAGCGGGAGCATCGGCCAGCCGCCGGCCTTCACCAGTTCGAACACGCAATCCCCTTGGGCCAGCGGCCGTCTCAATCCGGCCGATAGGATAGCGTAGCGTTCCCGTCGATCTCAGCTGCCGGCGCCGGCGTGCGTCGGGCCGCATCCCAGAGCCGGCGATGGGTGTCGCGCCGGCCTTCGACCACGACGCCATCGCGCGTGATCCGGATCCGCAAGGCGCCCTGCCCTGCGGTCTCGGGCACCTCGGCGCCGCCCCGGCGCCAGCGCGTGACGGCACCGGCCTGGGGATGGCCGAACCGGTTCTGGTGGCCGGCCGACATCACCGCGTGGTCGGCGTCCACCGCCGCGACGAAGGCCGGATCGGACGAGCCTTCGCTGCCGTGATGCGCGGCGACGACGACATCGGCGCGCAGCCGCCGCGCGTTGCGGTGCACCAGCAGCCGCTCGACCACGGCGTCGACGTCGCCGGGCAGCAGGGCGACGCCCGACGCGCTCTCGACCCGCAGCACGCAGCTCGACGGATTGCGGAACGCCGGAAAATGCAGATCCGGGTGCAGGAAGCGGAAGGTCACGCCGTCCGCGTGCCAGTGCCCGCCGAGCAGACAGGGCACGCTGCCCGCCACGTCGTCATGGCGCGGCGCGAACACCACCGGGGCGGCGAAGCGCCGCTGCACCGCCGCGTAGCCGCCGACGTGATCGGCGTCCGCATGGCTGATGACGATGGCGTCCAGCCGGCGCACGCCCAGCGCATGCAGCGCGGGCACGACGACGCGTTCGCCGGCATCGTAACCATCCGGGACCGCGGGCCCGGCGTCGTAGAGCACCGCGTGTCGTGCCGTCCGCACCAGCACTGACAGACCCTGACCGACATCGAGCACCACCAGTTCGACCTCGCCCGCACGCGGCAGTTGCCGGTCCGGCCACAGCAGGGGCAACCACAGCAGGGCCGCCAGCCAGCGACCGGGCACGCCGCGCGGCAGCAGCAGCCAGAACGCGGCCAGCAGGGCCAGCGGCAGCGCGAACCAGCTCGGCTCTGGCAACCACCACAGCGCGAACGGGCTTGCGGCCAGCCACTCGAACAGCGGCCAGCTGGCGTCGAAGGCCCGCGCCGCGAGTTGCCACGCCCACGCGCCCGCGCCGCGGTGGACGGCCTCGAGTCCGGTGCCGACCAGCGACAGCGGCACCACCACGAGGCTCCACCACGGGATCGCGACCAGGTTCGCGACCGGTCCCGCCAGCGACGCCTGCCCGAACAGCACCACCGTCAGCGGCAGCAGCCCCAGTGTCGCGACCCACTGCGAGGCCAGCAGCCCGCGCCACCACGCCTGCCCGTGCGCGTCCGGCAGGCACCACACCAGCCAGGCGACGCCGGCGAAGCTCAGCCAGAAGCCGGCGGACAGCACCGACATCGGATCGACCAGCACGACCGCGACCGCCGCGTACGCCAGCGAATCCGCGATCCGCAGCTGTCGCCGCGCCAGGCGCATGACCACCACGACCGCGATCATCAGCACCGTGCGTACGGTCGGCAGTTCCCAGCCGGCGACCGCGGCATAGCCGGTGGCGCCGAGCAGCGCGACGATCGCCGCGGCCTGCGGCCGGGGCACGCGGCGCCCGAACCCCGGCAGCAGCCACCACAGCGCCGAGGCCACCAGAGCGAAGAACGCGCCGACGATGCCGACGTGGAAACCCGAGATCGCGATCAGATGGGTCAGGCCGGTCGCACGCAGCGCCTCCCAGTCTTCGTCGGTCAGCTGCCGCGTGTCGCCGATCGCCAGCGCACGCACATAACGCGCCGCCTCGTGATCGACGCTGGCCTCGATCCGCGTCGCCATGACGTCGCGCCAGGCGTCGATGCCGGTGCCGGCCGCCGTCCGCGCCAGCGCCTCGTGGCTGCGCAGATACCCGACCGCGGCGATGCGCTGGGCCATCGCGTGCTTTTCGCTGTCGAACCACCCCGGGTTGCGCAGGCCGCGTGGCGCGCGCACCCGCGCGGTGAACGTCCAGTGGCTGCCCGCGGTCAGGTCGAAGCGGCGCGGATCGACGCCTTCGCGCCCGTCGTACCAGGCCAGCCGCAACAGGCGCCCGCGCAAGGGCGCGGGATTCGCCGCATCCCCGTCGACCCGGAACATAAAACGCGTCTGCTGGGCCTCGTGTCGCGGCAGCTGGACCACCTGCCCGCGCAGCGCGACATCGGCGCGCTGCAGGGACGGCGGCAACTGCAGGGACAAGGCGTGCGCGGCGTGCAGACCGCACAGCGCCAGGCCCACGAGCGCCGCGCCGACGACGCGCGCCGCCGACCGCGGTCGCCACCAGAGCGCGAGGCCCAGCAGCAGGAGCAGACCCGACCCCAACGGCGGCAACAGCCCGGGCAGACGCAGGCACGCCGCCGCGCCCGCGACCAGCGCAGCCGCGGTCGCCAGGCCCGCTGCGGGTACGGGCGCCGCTGTTGCTTCTTTCGTTCGCGTCATCGCACGCATCGTCCGCTGCGTCCCAGGCCCCTGCAGCATGGGGACGACCCGCCGCCGCACGCATCGCCGCACGCCACCCGCGCGGGTAGGAACTTGCCCCGCGGTGGGACGCGGGCAGCGCGTCGCCCGATGCAGCGGCGGCTGCGCACAGGACGACGCCGCGCAGGCACTACACTGCCGGCCGGCTTGCAGCGCGAACGCCCATACCTGCGCTGGAGCCCGCACATCACGCCCGTGCGCTTCCCACGCGCCTATCCCGGTCGACCGACACATGCCCGCAGCCGTCCGCAGTTTTCCGCCGATCGTCGCCGACGGTGCGCGCGTGCTGATCCTCGGCAGCATGCCGGGCGAGGCGTCGCTGGCCGCCGGTCGTTACTACGCGCATCCGCGCAATCTGTTCTGGCCGATTCTGGGCGCGCTGACCGGCGCCGGGCCGGAGGATGCCTACGGGATGCGCGTCGCCCGCCTGCAGCAGGCGGGCATCGCGCTGTGGGACGTGATCGCCGAATGCGTGCGTCCCGGCAGCCTGGATGCGCGCATCCGCGCAGGCAGCGTCGTGCTCAATCCGCTGCCGGCGTTCCTCGCCCGGCATCCGTCGATCACCCTGGTCTGCTGCAACGGCGCGACGGCGGACACGCTGTTCCGCCGGCACGTGTTGCCGCAGCTCGCGACGCCGCCGACCTGCGTGCGCCTGCCGTCGACGAGCCCTGCGCACGCGGCGCTCGGACTGGCGGCGAAACGCGACGCCTGGCAGGCCGCGATCACGCCCCATCTCGACTGATCCACGCCCGGACGTCGCGCCCCGCCGCGCTCGGCGACCGACACGCTCGCGCGCAACGATTCGTCCCGCCGGCACGGCGCGTCGACGCGCGGACCGGTGGCATGCTGACCGCCCGACTTCGCGAGGCGCACCGCCATGACGACGCTCATCCCGCCCCGGGTCCACGATCTCGGCGGCTTCCAGGTCCGCCGCGCGGTGCCGACCCTGCAGGCACGCAGCGTGGGACCCTTCGTCTTCGTCGACCACATGGGGCCGGCGGTGTTCGAACGCGGCCACGGCATCGACGTGCGTCCGCATCCGCATATCGGGCTGGCGACGGTGACGTTCCTGTGGTCCGGCACGATCCACCACCGCGACTCGCTCGGTTCGCAGCAGGACATCACCGCCGGCGACGTCAACTGGATGACCGCCGGGCGCGGCATCGCCCATTCGGAACGCACGCCACTCGCGTTGCGCGAAGGCGAGCATCCGCTGCACGGCATGCAGACCTGGGTCGCGTTGCCGAAGGCGCACGAGGAAACGGCGCCGGAATTCCACCACCATGCGGCGCGCACGCTGCCGCAGTTCGAACGCGCTGGCGCGCGCATCCGCGTGATCGCCGGGCGCGGGTTCGGGGAGGAATCGCCGGTGCGTGTCTTCGCCGACACCTTGAACGTCGCGCTGGATCTGGTGCCCGACGCCGCGCTCACGCTGCCGCCTTCGCACGCCGAGCGCGCGCTCTACGTGCTGGAGGGCGCGGCCCAGCTCGATGGCGCCGACATTCCGGAGCGCCACCTCGCGGTGCTCGATCCGGGATCGCCCGCCGTGCTGCGCGCCAGGACGCCGCTGAAGGCGATGCTGTTCGGCGGCGAGCCGCTCGACGGGCCACGGCACCTGTGGTGGAACTTCGTCTCCTCGTCGAAGGAGCGCATCGAACAGGCCAAGCAGGACTGGCGCGCCGGCGCCTTCGGCCGCGTGCCGGGCGAAGACAGCGTCATTCCGCTCCCGGATCGGTGACGTCGATCACAGTCGCTGGCGCACTGCAGCAAGTTTCTGCGGTATGGTCGGAAGCGTGTTCGACAGGGGGAACTGCAATGCGACTGTCTCGATGGCTGCCGGCTTCCGGCGTCCTGCTGCTGTGCCTGTGCGCCACCGCGGCCGCCCAGTCCAGCGCGCAATGTCCGACGCTGCCGGCGGGGACCCGGCTGCAATGGCACGTCGTCGACGGGCCTGATTTCGTGTTCTGCCGCGCGGTCGATTCTTCGACCGGCCAGCAGCGTTTCGCGGTGTCGATCGGTCGCGATGCGCAGTTCAAGCCGCGTCGCAACAACCGGATCGGCAACGAGGTCTCGATCGACGGCAACGCGGTCTACTGGTACGAAGGCGACGTGGCGTTCTCGCCCGACATGCTGATCCGCGAGACGCTGCTGGAACTCGATTCCGGCGCGCATGCGCACATCATCGTGCGCGCCAGCGACGAGACCCAGCTCGGCGACACGTTGCAGGACGTGCAGGGCCTGCGGTTCTCGGGCACCCAGCTCGGCGCCAAGTAAGACCGCGAACGCCGGACGCGGTCCGCGCGTCCGGCGCCGTCCGGACTCAGAAGCGGCCTTCCTGGAAATCCACGAAGGCCTGCAGCAGTTCCTCGCGCGTGTTCATGACGAACGGTCCGTGTCGCGCGACCGGCTCGCGCAGCGGACGCCCCGCGACGACGATCAGGCGCGCACCGCCCTCGCCCGCGGTCAGCTGCAGCCGCTGCCCGCCCCCGAGCACCGCGAGTTCCTGCGTGGCCACGGGCCGCGCGGCATCGCCGGCGCCGACCGTGACGCCCCCCTCGTAGACGTAGGCGAACGCGTTGTGACCCTCGGGCAGGGGCAGCGTCCACTGCGCGTCGGCATCGAGCGCGATGTCGAGATACAGCGGCTCGGTCGCGGGCTGCACGATCGGCCCGGCCACGCCGTCCACGTGCCCGGCGATGAGCTTCACCGAGACGCCCGCCGCCGGCGTCACGACCGGCAGTGCCTCGGGCGCGAACTCCTGGTACTTCGGCGCACCCATCTTGTCGCGCGCCGGCAGGTTGACCCACAGCTGGAAGCCGCGCATGCGGCCCGCTTCCTGTTCGGGCATTTCCGAATGCACCAGCCCGCGGCCCGCGGTCATCCACTGCACGCTGCCCGGCACCAGCAGGCCTTCGTTGCCGTGGTTGTCGCGGTGGCGCATGCGCCCGTCGAGCATGTAGGTCACGGTCTCGAAGCCGCGATGCGGGTGATCGGGAAAGCCGGCGAGATAGTCCTCGGCGCGGTCGGTGCCGAATTCGTCGAGCATCAGGAACGGATCCAGGTCCGGCAGCTGCGGCGTGCCGATGACGCGGGTCAGCTTGACGCCCGCGCCGTCGCTGGCGGGCATGCCGCGGATCGTGCGGGTGACGCGGGCTTCGGTCGGGGCGGTCATCTCGGACTCCGGCTGCAGGATGCCCAGCAACATGCGGCCCACGCGCCGGTTCGCCAAGCCGACCGGCGGAACGGAAGGTTGTGCCGGCGCGACAGTGCGGCATCGGGGTGGCGTCCATGCGCTGGTTGCCGCCGCCCCGCGCTTGCCGTGCCCGCGTGCGCGCGACCTGTGGTTGCACGTCGGCAGACCGCGGGCGACGCGACGCCATGGCCGGTATCCGCTGTTCCACGGCGCGCACCGCGTCCTAGAATCGGGCGCATGTCCCGCCTTCTCGTCTTCCAGCATGTCGCCGCCGAACCGCTCGGCACGCTCGATCCGTTGATCCGCCAGCGCGGCCACCGCATCCGCTTCGTCAACTTCGAGCGCGAGCCCGAGGCGCAGCCCAGCGTGGACCGCTATCGCGGCCTGGTCGTGCTGGGCGGGCCGATGAACGTCGAGGACCAGCATGCGCGGCCGCATCTGCGCACCGAGCTGCGCGCGATCGAACGGATGCTGCAGCAGGGCAAGCCGGTGCTCGGCATCTGTCTCGGCGCGCAGCTGCTCGCGCATGTGCTCGGTGCACCGGTGCGGCGCATCGAGCGGCCGGAGATCGGCTGGTACCGGCTGCAGACGACGCCGGCCGGGCGCGAGGATCCCGTACTCGCACCGCTGGGCGACGATGCGCGGGTGTTCCAGTGGCACGGCCGGCATTTCCAGGTGCCCGACAGCGCGGTCCATCTCGCCCGCACCGAGGCGTGCGAGCAGCAGGCCTTCCGCTGGGGCGACAACGCCTACGGCTTCCAGTTCCATCTGGAAATGGACGCGCCGCTGATCGAGCGCTGGCTGGCCAACCCCGCCTATCGCGACGAACTGGCCGGCGCCGGATTGCCGCACGATGCGGCGGCGATCCGCGCCCAGACCGGGGACCACATCGCGACGATGCAGACGCAGGCCGACCGGGTCTTCAACAACTTCCTCGATCTCGTCGGGCGTCCGGAAAAACGCTACGTGCTGCCGTCGCGGGAATTCGTCTGAGCGGACCGCGCGGTCACGGCGACGGTAGGTCGATGTCCGGGAGCGACACCTCGGGCACGCGCACGTCCGGCCCCAGCACGTAGAACAGCTCGCCGAGTGTCGGCCAGCCGAAATGCGGCGCCAGCCACCAGTACGCGGCGACGACGATCAGCACCGTCACGATCAGCCGCAGCACGACGCCGGCGACCTTGAACGCCAGCCAGATGCCGAGGATCACCAGGACGAAGCCGAGCCAGCTCATGCGGCATCCGCCGTGTCGGCGTCGTGCAGCGGGCGCAAGGCCGGGTCCAGCGCGATGCGTCCGTCGAACACGAAACAGCGCCCGTCGTAGCCTGCGCCGCCGACCGCCTCGAAGTAGCCGAGGATGCCGCCGTCGAGTTGCAGCACGTTGTCCATGCCGTCGGCCCGCATCCACAGCGCCGCCTTTTCGCAGCGGATGCCGCCGGTGCAGAAGCTGACGACGGTCGCGTCGCGCAGGCCCTCGCGGTGCGGCGCGAGCGCGTCGGGCAGTTCGGTGAAATTGTCGATCGGCAGCGTCAGCGCGCCTTCGAAGGTGCCGTAACCGACTTCCTCGCGGTTGCGCGTATCCAGCAGCACCAGCCGCCGACCGGCATCGTCGTGGCCCTGTCGCAGCCAGCGCGCGAGGTCCGCCGGCGCGACCGCGGGCGCACGCGCCGGCGCCTGCAGCGGCATCGCCTCGTGACGGCGGAAGCTGATGATCTCCGGCTTCACCTTCACCTTGAGGCGTGCGAACGGCTGCACCGCGCTACGGCTGCGCTTGACCTGCAAGGTCGCGAAACGCGCATCGGCGCGCAGCATCGCGACGAACCCGTCGATCGCGTCCGCATCGCCGGCCAGGAAGACGTTGAGGCCTTCCGGCGCCACCAGCACCGTGCCGCGCAGGCCGTCGGCCCCGGCGCGCGCGCGCAGCCGGTCGGCGAGCGCGTCGGGCGCGTCGATGGCGACGAAGTGGTAGGCGGCGATGTTGACGATCATGCGACGCATGTTACGCGGTGCACGGCGCGGTCGCGGCTGAACGGCCGCGCTGGCCAGCGCCAGGCGACGACGGCGAACCCCGCGATCAACCGCTCCGGCCCGGGCCTGTCCGCGCGATCGCGACACCGCCGCAACGCGGACCGGCGCGAGACCGCCGGTCCGACGCCGTCATTCGGCCTCGTGGTAATCGCGGACGAAGCGGTCGAACAGGCGCACGCCGAAGCCGGTCGCACCCGACGGCGTGGTCGCCGTGCCGGTCGACTCGTTCCACGCCATGCCGGCGATGTCGAGATGCGCCCAGGCCTGGCCGGGCTCGATCCATTCGCCGATGAAATGTGCCGCAGTGCCCGACCCGGGCCGGCCGCCACCGTTGCGCATGTCGGCGATCGGCGACTCCAGCATCTTGCCGTAGGCCGGCAGCATCGGCATGCGCCAGACCGGTTCGCCGGCGGCGGTGCCGGCCGCGATCAACTGCGTGGCGAGGGCGTCGTCGCGTGTGAACAGGCCGCCGAAATCGTTGCCCAGCGCGGTGACGATGGCGCCGGTCAGTGTGGCGATATCGACGATGACCTTCGGCTTGTCCTGGCGCTGCACGTACCAGAGCGCGTCGACCAGGACCATGCGGCCTTCGGCGTCGGTGCTCAGGATCTCGTAGGTCTTGCCCGATGCCGTTCGGATGACGTCGCCCGGCCGCGCGGCCGTGCCCGAGGGCATGTTCTCCGCCAGCGCCGCGACGGCGACGGCGTTGACCGGCGCGCGGCGCCCGGCGAGTGCGAGCACCGCGCCGGTGGCGGACGCGGCGCCGGTCATGTCGTACTTCATCCGCCACAGGCCGTCGCTGGGCTTGATCGAGATGCCACCGGTATCGAAGGTGATGCCCTTGCCGACGAACGCGACCGGCGCGTCCCCGCGCGTGCCGCCGTTGTAGCGCACGAGCATGAGCCGCGGCGGACGCGCGCTGCCCTGGCCCACCGCGAGCAGGCTGCCCATGCCGAGGCGCTCCATCGCCGGCACGTCCAGCACTTCGATGCTGACGTTGGGCATCCCCTCGAACGCCGCGCGCGTGCGCGCGACGAATTCTTCCGGCCAGACCGCGTTCGCGGGCTCGGTGACGAGATCGCGTGCGAACCACACCGCGTCGGCCACCGGCTTCCAGTCCGCGTCCCAGGCATCGCCCGCGGACGCGCCCGCCTGCGTACGGATCACCAGTTCGCCTTCGCCGGTCGCCGCGGCGTCGCCGCCGGTCGTTCGGTACTTGCGGAACCGGTACTGGCCGATGGCCGCGCCGAAGGCCAGATGCGAGGCCGCCGCGGTATCGGCGCCGTCCCACAGCACGTCGATGCGCGGCGCCTTGCTACCGGCGGCGAACTGGCCGATGCGGCCACCGACATCCTCGAGCACGCGCGGCGTCGGGGCTTCGCTGCCCACGCCGACCAGCAGCACCCGGTCGAACGTGCCGACACCCGGCAGATCGAGCTGGCTGTCGGCCTTGCCGGTGAATTCGGCGGCGGTCGCGGCGCGGGTCAGCGCTCCGTTGCTGGCGGCGTCGACCTGCGCGAACGCGGGCCCGCGTTCGACGCCTTCGCGCACCGCGATGGCGAGCGTGCCGCCGGTCGGCGGCTGCAGGGCATCGAAGCGGATCTCACGCTGGGCCGCGGCCGGCAACACGGCGCAGACGAGGACGGAAGCCAGCAGCAGGCGCTGCAGCGGACGGGTGGCGATCATGCGGTCTCCAGACAGACGAACGGACCCGGCAGGTCGCGCCGGGTGTTGGACCTTAACAATTCGCGGCCGGGTTGCGCCACGGCCGGAGACGACCACACGGCGTGGCGGCACATGGTCCGGGCGCGCGTATCGGATCGCCGATGGACGACGCCAGCCACGCCTCGGGTCGCCCGATGGGCGACGCCGGGCACGCCGCCCCGCGATCGGTGTCGACGGTCAGTCGTCGGATCCGGCCGCCGTCTTCGACGGCGTGCCCGCTGCGACGTGCTTTGCGGCCCACATGTTGTCGACGAGGTTGGGATAGCGACGCCCCGCGTCGTCGGCGCGCTGCCTGGCGGCCGCCTTCTGCGCGTCGCTCAACGGCGTGCGCGCGGATTTCGACTTGGGATTCTTCCGCTTCCACGGTGGCGTGTCGCGCGTGGCATGCGGCGGGCTCGGTCGTTCGGACATCGGCAATGCTCGACAGGAATCCGGTCTGGTTGTCCGCCCCCGCCGTCGCCGGAGTGCGCGTACGGCGGTAACGGACAGGACGGCAACGCTAGTGGCCGATGCGTTGCGCGGAAGTGAGCGGAGCGCACCACGGGTGGCGACACAGCGTTGCGCGCGGGCGCATTCACCGGCGCGGACGGCCGCTCAGCGCGACAGCAGCCAACCCGGCAATGCCATGAGGCCCAACAGGAAGCCGATCGCGACGACGATCAGCACCACGCGCATCGGATTCGCACGCACGATGTCGCCGAAGGTCTCGGCGGTGCCATCGCGTTGCGCCTGCGCGTGTTCCGCGCGCGCGGTCGCCTCGCGATCGCGCTGGTAGTCGGCCATCAGCCGCTTGGCCTCGGGCAGGTCGTCGTTGTTGCGCAGCCAGATGCCACCGTGCGAGATCCCGAACGGACTGGGATTGGTCTGGTACCAGTCGAGGCCGGCCGCATCGAGAAACGCGCGCACGTCGGCGGCCTCGTCCTCGGGCACGTAGCGCAGGTTGAGCAGCAGTTTCGCCATGGCGCGGATGATACCGCGCCGCCGTGGCCCGCTTCAGCGCTTGGTGGTGATCGCGCGCCGCAGGTTGTGCCGCGCCGGCGCATCGAGGCGCGCATGGAAGCCGTCGTCGAGATAGATGCGCTCACGCGCGAGCAACTGCTTGAGGAACTTCCGCCGGTTGAGCGTGAACAGCCAACGCGGCACGTGCCGGTACTCCGCGGCGATACCGCGATCGTAGGCGTCGAAGACCGCAGCCGGCGCACCGAGGATCGCCATGTCGCAGTCGAGGAAGCGCCGGGTGTCGTCGTCGCGTGGCGTACGACCGAAATCGCCAGGTGCCAGCGCGCCGTGCCGCGCGGTCAGTGCGATCAGTTCGACGACCCGCGCCACGTCGACGCCGGCCTGCGGCATCCACTGCGCGATCGCGTCCGCCGCCAGCTGCGCCGAGCGCGCCTCGTTGTCCTGGCGGCGCGCGTCGTAGATCGCGTCGTGATAGAGGATCGCCAGTGTCACCTCGACCGGTTGCGTCCAGCCGGTGTCGGCCGCGACGACCGCGAATTCCTGCAGCAGCGCATCGACGTGCGCGAGGTTGTGGTAGACGCGCGGCGGCGTGGCGTAGGCGGCCTCCAGCGCGGCGCGCATCGGCGCGGGCAGCGCCGGCGGTGCATCGGGCAAGACCATCGCTCAGCCGCCCTGCCAGGGACGCACGACGAGCAGCGCGCCGATGCACACCAGCACCGCGCCGGCGAGGCGCGTGGCATCCACGGGCCGCGCCTGCGCCAGCACGCCGAAATGGTCGAGCAGCAGCGAGCCCGTCAGCTGGCCGAACACGATCAGGCAGATCAGGCCCGCCGCGCCCAGCCGCGGCACCAGCAGCGTGCCGCAGAACACGAATACCGCGCCAATGATCCCGCCGAGCCACAGCCACGGCGGCAATGCGAGCAGGCTGCGGCCACCGGGCCACACCGGACGCGACGCCAGCAGCGCGGCGCCGAGCACGAGGGTGCCGACCAGGAACGAAACGAACGACGCGAACAGGGCGCCCTGGGTCATCGCCCCGAGCCGCGCATTGAGCAGCGCCTGCAGCGGCAGCAGCATGCCGACCAGCGCGGCGGTGACGACGCTCAGACCGAGCCAGGCATTCATGTCCACTCCCTGCGTTGCATCCGCCCGCAGTCTAAGGCGTCGCCGCCCGTGGACGTCATGCGGCGTGCGTGTCGTCCGGCCGCAACGCCAGCAGCGCGAGCAGGCTCAGCGCGGCCGCGGCGGCCAGGTAGAACCCGACGTAGTGCAGGCCGAATCGCGTCGCCAGCGCCGTCGCGACGTACGGCGCGAGCGACGCGCCGAAGATGCCGGCCAGATTGAACGCCAGCGACGCCCCGGTGTAGCGCACCGCGGTCGGGAACTGTTCGGCCAGGATGGTGCCGACCGGTCCGTAGGTCAGGCCCATCAGCGCCAGCCCGAGCATCAGGAAGGCGAGCACGCCGAGGTCGTGGCCGGCCACGAACAGCGGCGCGAAGCACAGGCCGAACACCAGGATGCCGGCATTGGCGACCAGCATCGCGCGGCGCCGGCCGAACCGGTCGGCGTAATGCGCGGCCAGCGGAATCGTCGCGGCGAAGCACAGCACGCCGACCAGCTGCAGCACGAGGAAACGCTCGCGCGTGTAACCCAGCTGCGACGTGCCCCAGCTCAGCGCGAACACCGTCATCAGGTAGAAGAGCACGAAGGTCGCCAGCGCCAGCAGCGTGCCGATCAGCAGCGCGCGCGGATGGCCGAGCAGCACCTCGCGCATCGGCAGGCGCACGCGCGCGTGGCTGTCGAGCACCCGCTGGAAGGACGGCGTCTCGGTGATGCGCAGCCGCACCCACAAGCCCACCAGCACCAGCACCGCGCTCGCGAGGAACGGCACGCGCCAGCCCCAGGCGAAGAACGCCGCGTCGTCCATCAGTGTCGTCAGCAGCAGGAACACGCCGGTCGCGAGAAAGAACCCGATCGGCGCGCCGAGCTGCGGAAACATGCCGTACCAGGCGCGCTTGCCAGGTGGCGCGTTCTCCGTCGCCAGCAGCACCGCCCCGCCCCACTCGCCGCCGAGGCCCAGCCCCTGGCCGAACCGGCACAAGGCGAGCAGGACCGGCGCCCACACGCCGATCTGTGCATGCGTGGGCAGCAGACCGATCACGACCGTCGAGATGCCCATCGTCAGCAATGCCGCGACCAGCGTCGCCTTGCGGCCGATGCGGTCGCCGTAGTGCCCGAAGACCGCAGAGCCGATCGGCCGCGCGAAAAACGCCAGCGCGAACGTCGCCAGCGACTGCAGCATCGCCGATGCCGGATCGTCCGACGGGAAGAACAGCGTCGGGAAGACCAGCACCGCCGCCGTGGCGTAGATGTAGAAATCGAAGAACTCGATCGTCGTGCCGATCAGGCTGGCAAACAGTACGCGGGCCTTGGAGCGGCTCGGTGTCGCGGATCCGGTCATGGTGTGGTGCGCCGCGGGACTCGCGCCGATTCTGCCAGAGTCACTGCGTGCCCGGTCCCCGCCGATGACCGGGCATGTGCCGGGCCGCGTGTCGTAACCCCATCGGATGTCCAGGCTGACCGTTGCGATGCGGTGGACGCGCGCATTGCATGATGCGAATCGCCCGTCCCGCCGCAGCACCGCGCCGTCGGCCCGCTTGCATGGGACGCAAAAAAGAAAGCCGGCCGGGGAAACCCCGACCGGCGTGTCACGTCATCTGTCGAGCGCGAACCCGGGAGACCGGGCCCGCGACGACGTCAGGACGCGTTCTTCATGGCGAGCTTGCGGGCGCGCATCACGTCGTGACACTCGCGCACTTCCGGCATCAGACGGACGACGACGTCGCGGGCCGCCGGCGGGGTGTCGCTGTCGCGCGCGGCTTCGTCGAACGCCTCGAGCAGGCGGTCCTCGGACTCTTCGAGCTCGGCGACATAACCGTATTCCTTGTCGCCGAAAGTCGCGCGGATCTTGCCGTACATCTGCTGCATGCTGCCGACCATCGTGCCCGAGGTCTCCGGCGTGCCACCGGCGGCCTGCACGGCGGCGCTCAGGTCGCTGACGATGCGGGTCTTGACGGTCGCGATGCGGGCGAACAGCGTGCGCAGCTCGGTGTCTTCGACTTTCTGCGCGGCTTCTTCGTAGAAGTCCTTGCCGTCGCGGGCGATCGAGATGAGGTCGTTGAGGGTGTGGGTGGTCTTGTTGTCGGACATTCGATATCTCCGTGGAATGGGATGGCGCCGTCGGATGACGACGCTCTTGAAAGAGCCGGTCTTGGATCGCGGCATCGTCCGTCGCGCACGTGAAGCGGCTGCGCATGACGCGGTGGAACGTTCGGATCGACGGGGGCCAGACTAGCGACGCGCCGGGCAAGATCGCGTGAGCGGAACGACGTGCAGCGACCCGGCAGTGCGCCGCGCGGCATCCGGTTCAGCCTCGCGGCGGGTAGCTGACTGCGCGGTCTTCTCGCGATGGTCACGCGCAACGAAAAGCGCCGCGACCCATGGGGTCGCGGCGTTCGATCGACACGTCTCGAGCGGGTTACTTCGTCGTCGCTTCGGCGGCCTGCGACGCGGGCAGGTCGTATGCGATCTCGTAGGGCGGCGGCTCGCCACCGGGGCCGGTGAGGTAGTGCTCCATCCACTGCATCGCGCGCAGCGAATAGTCGTAGCGCGATGCGCCGCGGCTGTTGCCGTGGCCCTCGCCCGGGTACAGCACGAGGCGCACCGGCGCCTCGCCGGCGAGCTGCAGATAGCGGTACATCATGTAGGACTGCATGACCGGCACGCGCGGGTCGGCCTCGCCGTGCAGGATCAGCGTCGGCGTCTTCGACTTCTGCGCGTGCGTGATCGGGCTCGCCTCGCTATACATCGCGGGGCTCTCCCACGGCCAGCTCTGCATGTGCACCAGATACTGCTCGCGCGGGATGTCGCCGGTGGTGACCAGGCTGGCCTGGTCGGCGATGCCGACGAACATCACCGACGCGGCGAAGCGCTCGCTGTAGTAGGTCGCACCCCAGGCGCTGGCATAGCCGCCGTAGGATCCCCCGGTGATGCCGACCTTGTCGCGATCGACCAGACCGGTGGCGATCAGATGGTCGACGCCATCGACGAGATCGTCGAACTCCTCTTTCGCCGGGCGGCCATGGTCGAGCTTGGAGAACGCGACGCCGCGTCCGGTGCTGGCGCGGTAGTTCGGGAAGAACGACGCGAAACCGCGGGCGGCAGCGACCTGGGCAGGCTGCGCGTACGACGTCAGCCAGCCGTTCGCGTTGTGCGCTTCCGGGCCGCCGTGGACGACCAGCAGCAGCGGCACGCGCGCATCGCCGCGACGCGTCAGCGGATGCACCAGCACACCCTCGAGTTCGAGCCCGTCGCGCGCGGTGTAGCGCACGACCTCCTGCCGCGCCAGCTCGACATCGGCCAGCCACGGATTGCTGTCGGTCAGGCGTCGCGGGTCGGCCGTGCCGGCGGCGAGGTGGAACACGTCGGACGGATGCGTCGGCGCATTGCCGACCAGCGCGATGTCGCCGCCCTGCGCGGCGACGCTCAATCCGGTGAAGACCGGACCGCTCGCCGGCACGAGTGTGCGCTGGCCGCTGCCGTCGACCCGGATCTCGGCGACCCGGCTCTGCACGCCTTCCTGGCTGATGAAAACGAGATGCTCGGCATCGCGCCAGGCGACGTTCCACACGTGCCCCTCGAGATCCGGCAACAGATCGCGCTGCACACCACCGGTGTTGCCGACGACGGTGAGCCGGCCTTCGCGCGGGTCGTTGACGTCGGCTGCGGAGATGATCGCCAGATGCGCACCGTCCGGACTCCAGGCCAGGTCACCGAGCTTGCCGGGATTGTCCACGCGGCCCAGTTCGCGACCGTCGACCGAATAGATCCGCACGCGGGCATCGACCATCGTGTCGTCGGTCAGCTGGCGCGGTGCGACGACGACGGCGAGGCGGTCGCCGGCCGGGCTCCACCTGACCGCCTGCACGCTGCCGTCGAGGTCGACGCGGCGCGGTTCGCTGCCCGACGCGGCGCCGAGATCGGCGATCCACAGTTCGACCGGACGCCAGTCCTCCTCGTGGACCTTCTGGCTGAAGCCCTTGTCGCGCAGCGCCTTGCGCGCGTCGCTCTCGCGCTGGACCGCGGTCAGCGCGACCTGGCGCCCGTCGGGCGCCAGACTGAAGCTGCCGATATCGCTGCGCAGCGACGCCACCCGGCTCGATTCGCCGCCGGCGAGCGGGATGGTGTAGAGGCCGCGGGTCTCGTCGCCCTCGCGCTTGGCGAGATAGGCGATGCGGCTGCCGTCGGGCAGCCACTGCGGGGCCGCGACGTCGACCTTGCCGGTGACGAAACCGCGGCTGTTGCCCGCGCCGTCGACGACGTGCAGCTCGGCGCGCGCCGGTCCGTCGGGATCGACGCCCAGTGTCCGCGGCACCGACAGCACGTAGGCGACCTCGCTGCCGCGCGGGCTCACCGCCGATTGCGTGACCGCGCGGGTCCTGGCGATGTCCTCCAGCGTCATCCCCGCCGCGTGCGCGCCCGTCGTCAGGCCCAGCGCACACACGAGTCCCCAGATCCATCGTTGCATCGACATCCCCTCGTCCACGGAAACAGCCCGGGACTCTGCAGGGGAATCGGCGGTCGCGCAATGTGCGGGCCTGGCCCGCGGGTCTGCGCGCGGCCGCTCAGCGCGCCGACAGCGTCCGGTGTCGCACCAGTCGCGCGGCCAGTCGCGCCAGCTCGCCCGCGAGCGGTTCGCGTACCGCGGACGGCACCCGCGCGATCCACGCGTCCGCGCTCCGTTCGGGCAACGGCCCCCGCCAGGCGAACGCGACACGGTTGCTCATCTTCGGCTCGTCGACGACGAGCACCTGCCGTGCGCCGAAGGCCTGCTGCAGCCGTTCGATGTGCACGCCGGGATTGCGCACGTACAGATTGCAGGCCAGCACGCCCTGCGCAGTCAGCGCATCGCGACAGGCGTCGTAGAACGCCTGCGTCGACAGCACGGGCGGAATTCCGGTCTCGTCGTACCCGTCGACCAGCAGCACGTCGAAGTGCGCCGGCTGCCGCGCGACGAACGCCGCGCCATCGTCGACGACGACCCGCAGGCGCGCATCATCGGCGGGAATGCCGAACGCGTCGCGCAGGGCCACGACGTGCGGATTGTTCTCGACGACCTCGATCCGCGTCGTCGGCAGATGCCGATGGCAGAACTTGGTCTGCGAGCCGCCGCCGAGCCCGACCATGCCCAGCACGCGCGGCGCCGGCTGAAACAGCAGCGTCGCCAGCATCGTGCGGGTGTAGTCGATCAGCAGCCGGTCCGGATCGCCCGTCACCATGCGGCTCTGGGTCTGCCGGCGCACGAACTGCAGCGAGGTGAATCCGTCGTGGTGGCGCACATAGGGCTTGCGCAGACGCGGGGCCGCTTCGCCGCGCAGCCTTGCGAGCCACCGGCGCAGCCAGCCGGTGCGCACCGGCGCCTGGGACGCGTCCGTCATCCGGGGCGGCTCAGCGGTTCGACCAGCCGTGCGGCACATGGCCGGCCGCCACGTGCGGACTGGCCGAGTCGATGTTGTGCTGGGAATCGTCGAAGAAGATATCGGCGCCGAACGCATCGAGGAACGGGCCCTTCGGCCGGCCGCCGAGGAACAGCGCTTCGTCGAGGCGCACGCCCCAGGCGCGCAGCGTGCGGATCACCCGCTCGTGCGCCGGCGCGGAACGGGCGGTGACCAGCGCGGTGCGGATCGGCGCGTCCTTGCCCGGCGGATACGCCGCCTGCAGATCGTGCAGCGCGGACAGGAACCCGCGGAACGGACCACCGACCATCTCCTCGCGCGCCCGCTCGCGCTCGTGCTTGTGGAAGGCTTCGATCCCGCCTTCCTGCGACACCCGCTCGCCCTCGTCGCCGAAGATCACCGCGTCGCCATCGAAGGCGATGCGCAGCTGGTCGGAGCGGTGCGCGGCCGCGCGCGCGGGGATGATCGTCGCCGCGGCGATCTCGTTCTCCAGCGCACGCCGCACGGATTCGGGATTCGCCGACAGGAACAGCTGGGTGCCGAAGGGCTTGATGTAGGGCCAGGTCGGCTCGCCGGAGGTGAACGTCGCGCGGCTGATGCCGAGATTGTGGTGCTGGATCGAATTGAAGATCCGCAGCCCCGTGTCGGCGGAATTGCGCGACAGCAGGATGACCTCGACATGCGGCGCATCCGGCGGCGCGTCGATGTTCAGTGCCAGCAGCTTGCGCACCAGCGGAAACGCGATGCCGGGTTCGAGGATGTCGTCCTCGTGCGCACGCTGGTGCTCGGCGTAGGCGTCGATGCCCTGCTGTTCGAACAGCGCGTGGCTGTCCTCGAGGTCGAACAGGGCGCGCGAGGAGATCGCGACGGTGAGCGTGGGCACGGACAGATCGGGCATGGCGGATCGCGGGACGAGGGAATGAGGATGCCGGCGACGCGTCGACGGTGCGGAGACCGGATGCGGCCGCAGCAGGCCTGCGCGGATTATGCGCGATCCGGGCAGGCGGGCCCCCTGACCATCGGCACTGGGCCGTCGTGGCCCGCGGGCGCAGCGTGGACTCCACTCCGCGACGCGAGGTACACGCCATGTTGCCGATCCGCCTGTCCCTGCTCGCCCTGCTCCTGTGGCCGCTGTGCGCGGGCGCGGCGCCCCCGGGGGATGATCTTTATGCCGAGGGCCGCACCATCGTCGGCGAGGCCCAGCGCATCGTCGCGCCCACGGGCCTGCAGGAGGAACACCGCGTCCGCATCGGCGGGATCGACCAGTGGATCACCGTGCGCGGCATGGACCGCGACAATCCGATCCTGCTCTACCTGCACGGCGGCCCGGCCGCGCCGATGATGCCGGCGGCGTGGACGTTCCAGAAACCCTGGGAGGACTATTTCACCGTCGTCCAGTGGGACCAGCGCGCCGCGGGCCGCACCTATCGCGCGAATGCGCCCAACGCCGTCGCGCCGACGATCACGATCGATCGCTACGTGGCCGACGCCATCGAACTCGTCGACTGGCTGCGGGCGACCTACGGCAAGCGCAAGATCGTGCTGGTCGGCCACAGCTGGGGCAGCGTGATCGGCATGCGCGTGCTGATGGCCCGGCCGGACGCGCTGCACGCCTACGTCGGCATCGGCCAGATCATCCACCCGGCCAGCGACGAGGCCATCGGCTACCGCTATGCGCTCGAGCGCGCACGCGCCGAGGACAACCGCGAGGCCGTCGCCGAACTCGAGGCCCTGGCACCGTATCCCGGCACCGACCTGCGGGGCGGCCGCATCGACGCGCAGCGCAAGTGGGTCATCCATTACGGTGGCCACAGCGCCTATCGCGACAACTCGGATTACTACTTCCGCGCACAGCGCCTGTCGCCGGACTACGGGCCGGACGACCGCCGGGCGATCGCCGCCGGCAGCGCGCTCACGCTGGACCGCATCCTCGGCGAATGGCCGCAGGTCGATTTCCGCAGCGTGCGCCGGGTCGATGCGCCGGTGTGGATGCTGCTCGGCCGCCACGACTACACGACGCCGTCGCAGCCGGTGGCCGACTGGATCGCCACCGTCGAGGCGCCGGCCAAGCGCGCCGTGTGGTTCGAGCATTCCGCGCACTTCGCGCCGCTCGAGCAGCCGGGACGCACGCTCTCGGTGCTGGTCGACCAGGTGCGCCCGCTGGCGGTGGCCGCGGGCGACGGCGTCGCCTTCGACGACTGAGCGTCGTCAGACGACGAACTGCTCGCTGAGGATGCGTTCCTCGAGGTTGTGCTCGGGGTCGAACAGCAGCGTCACCGTGCGGTCTTCGGATTCGCGGATCGTCACCTCGACGACATCGCGCACCTCGTGCGAATCGGCGGTGACGCTGACCGGGCGCTTGTAGGGATCGAGCACCCGGAACCGCACCTCGGTCCCGGCCTTGAGGATCGCCCCACGCCAGCGCCGGGGGCGGAAGGGTGCGATCGGCGTCAGCGCGAGCACGCCCGACCCCAGCGGCAGGATCGGGCCGTGCGCGGAGAAGTTGTAGGCGGTGCTGCCGGCGGGCGTCGACAGGATCACGCCGTCGCCGACGAGTTCCTCGAGCCGGGTGACCCCGTTGAGATCGATCCGCAGGTGGCCGGCCTGGCGCGTCTGCCGCAGCAGCGACACCTCGTTGTAGGCCAGCGACCCGATCGTCGCGCCGGATTCGGTCTGCGCCACCATCTCCAGCGGCCGCAGGATCGCGGGTTCCGCCGCGGCGATGCGGGCGTGCAGATCGTCGCCACGATGCTGGTTCATCAGGAAGCCGACGCTGCCGAGCTTCATGCCGTAGACGGGTTTGCCGAGGTGGCCGCGTCCGCAGCGTCGGGCTCGTAATGGCCGTGCGCGCCTTCCAGCCGGTGCAACGCGGCCTGGGCCTCGTCGGTCTGGCTGGCGAGAAACGCGATGCGGTGCGGTGCGGTCATCGTCGGGCCACTGCGGGAAAACGTGGGCGCAGCTTAGCGCAGGCATGCGATGGCACGGGTGTCGACGGTTCCAGCCCGCATGGGAGGACGCGCACCCTGTCCGATGCCGGCAACCACGCCAACCGCATCGCGCGCGAGCGCGCTCCTGCAGACGCATGCGTGTACCGGCCCCGTCGCGGAAACGGATGCCCGTCCAGCCGCGCGCGCGCGATGCGACATGACACGGACATTCCCGCGCTGGCCCGCGCGATGCCGACGAACGCGTCGCACCCGACGCTCCGACCGGGTCACCAGTCCGTGGAACGCCGGTTCGCACGCAGGCCAGGGACCGTGTCCGCCGGCATGGTCCAGACGGACCGGACAACCCCGCCACCAGGCCCACCGCGCGAACGCGGTGGACCTGCGCTGCCGTCAGCTGCGCTGCACCAGCTGCGAGACGCGCTGCACGGCGACCGACGCGGTCGGGTAATCCAGCGACTTCTGCGCGGCCAGTTCACCCAGCATCGCCAGGGTGAAGCGCAACGTGGAATCGTCGCGCTGCAGCCAGGCCTGGACCTTGTCGCCGGGCGTGGCGCCGGGCATCGCCAGCACCTGACCGACCAGGGCCCGATGCTGCTCGCCGAGTTCCTCGCGCAGCACGCCGCGTGCGACGGCGTGCCAGCGGCCGTCGACCTGCAACGCGTCGATCTGCTCGGTCAGCCACGGCAGGTTCAAGGCCTCGCCGAGACGGAAATGCAGGCGCGCCACGTCCACCGGCTTCTGCTTGCGCTCGCTGGCGACCTCGATGATGTCGCAGCACGGCTCGAGGTACGGCAGCGCCGCCAGCTGCTCGGCCAGTGCTTCGGGCACGCCCTTGTCGCGCCACGCCTGCAGGCTGGCGTCGTGGCCGGCACGCTGGCTGTCGGCGATGATCTGGCGGCCGTTGCGGATCGCGTGGAAGCCGTCGTGATAGCGGTCGACCGCGGTGGTGATGTCCGGGATTGCGCCCGGACGTGCCAGCAGCCAGCGCGTGAACGCACGCTGGAGGTTCCAGATCACCTGCAGCGCATCGACCTGCACCGACTCCGGCACCAGGCCGTCGAGTGCGTCGATCTCGCCCCACAGCGCCCGCGCCTCGATCGTCTCGCGGCTGATCGTGAACGCCTTGGCGACCTCGCCCGGCGTCCGGCCGCTGTCTTCCTGCATGCGCAGCAGGAAGGTCGCGCCCATGCGGTTGATCATCGTATTGGTGACCGCGGTCGCGATGATCTCGCGCTTCAGGCGGTGGCCTTCCATCAGCTCGGCGTACTTCTTCTGCAGCGGCGCCGGGAAGTAGCGCTGCAGCTCGCGCGACAGATACGGGTCTTCCGGAATGTCGGAATCGAGCATCTGGTCGAACGCGACCAGCTTGGAATACGACAGCAGCACCGACAGTTCCGGACGCGTCAGGCCGATGCCCTTGGCCTTGCGCTCGGCGATCTCGTCGTCGGAGGGCAGGTATTCGATCTGGCGGTCGAGCAGGCCCTTCGATTCCAGGGTGCGGATGAAATGCTGCTTGGAGCCGAGGCGCGACACGCTCATCCGCTCCATCAGGCTCAGCGCCTGGTTCTGGCGGTAGTTGTCCCACAGCACCAGGCCGGCGACCTCGTCGGTCATCGACGCCAGCAGCTTGTTGCGCGCGGGCAGCTTCATGCGGCCGTCCTGCACAAGCGCATTGAGCAGGATCTTGATGTTGACCTCGTGGTCGGACGTGTCCACGCCCGCCGAGTTGTCGATGAAGTCGGTGTTGAGCAGTACGCCGTGCAGCGCGGCCTCGATGCGGCCGAGCTGGGTCAAGCCGAGATTGCCGCCCTCGCCCACCACCTTGCAGCGCAGGTCGCGGCCATCGACGCGCAGCGCGTTGTTGGCGCGGTCGCCGACATCGCTGTGCTGCTCGCTGGAGGACTTGACGTAGGTGCCGATGCCGCCGTTCCACAGCAGGTCCACCGGGGCGCGCAGGATCGCCGACATCAGTTCGTTCGGGCTCATCGCCGTCACGTTGCCCTCGATGCCCAGGGCGGCGCGCGCCTCGGCCGACAGCGGGATCGACTTCGCCGTGCGCGGCCACACGCCGCCGCCCCTGGCGATCAGCGCGGTGTCGTAGTCCTCCCAGCTCGAACGCGGCAGCGCGAACATGCGCTGGCGCTCGACGAACGAACGCGCGGCATCGGGATCCGGATCGATGAAGATGTGGCGGTGGTCGAACGCCGCGACCAGGCGGATGTGCTCGCTCAGCAGCATGCCGTTGCCGAACACGTCGCCGGACATGTCGCCGACGCCGACGCAGGTGAAGTCCTCGGTCTGCGAATTGCGGCCCATGGCGCGGAAATGACGCTTGACCGACTCCCATGCGCCGCGCGCGGTGATGCCCATGCCCTTGTGGTCGTAACCGACCGAGCCGCCGGAGGCGAAGGCGTCGTCGAGCCAGAACCCGTGCTCGCGCGCGATGCCGTTGGCGATGTCGGAGAACGTCGCCGTGCCCTTGTCGGCGGCGACGACCAGATAGGGGTCGTTGTCGTCGTGCCGCACCACGTCCTGCGGCGGCACGATCGCGCCGTCGACGATGTTGTCGGTGATGTCGAGCAGGCCGTTGATGAACAGCTTGTAGCAGGCCACGCCCTCGGCGAACTGCGCATCGCGGTCGCCGCCGGCCGGCGGCCGCTTGACGATGAAGCCGCCCTTCGAGCCGACCGGCACGATGACGGTGTTCTTGACCATCTGCGCCTTGACCAGGCCCAGCACCTCGGTGCGGAAGTCCTCGCGGCGGTCCGACCAGCGCAGGCCGCCGCGCGCGACCGGGCCGAAGCGCAGGTGGATGCCTTCCACTCGCGGCCCGTAGACGAAGATCTCGCGGTAGGGACGCGGCTTGGGCAGGTCGGGCACGCGCGCGGAATCGAACTTGAAGGCGATCGTCTCGCGATAGCCGCCGTCGCCGCTGCGCTGGTAGTAGCTGGTGCGCAGCGTGGCGTCGATGACGCCGAGGTAGCTGCGCACGATGCGGTCCTCGTCGAGGCTCGACACGCGGTCGAGCAGCGCCTTGAGCGCCTTGCGCGACTGGTCGTACTGGGCATTGCGGCCCTGGCGACGCGCGTCGAGCACCGGCGCCAGCACGGCCATCGTCGCCTCGTCGCCGGCCAGCGTCTGCAGCTGCTGCTGGAACGTCGCGACGCCTTCGCTGATCTGCGCCTTGCTCTCGTGGCCGGTCGCCGGGTCGAAGCGCGCTTCGAACACCTCCACCAGCAGGCGGGCGAGCAGCGGATAGCGGTTGAGCGTGTCCTCGACATAGGCCTGCGAGAACGGCACGCCGACCTGCTGCAGGTACTTGCAGTAGCCGCGCAGGATCGAGACCTGGCGCCAGTCGAGATCGGCGCCGAGGATCAGGCGGTTGAAGCCGTCGTTCTCCGCGTCGCCGCGCCAGATGCGGTCGAAGGCATCGGTGAACGGCGCGGCCTGGCGCTCGACGTCGATGTCGCCGGCGACCGCTTCGACGACGAAGTCCTGGATGTACAGCGGCGTGCCGTCGATCTCGATGCGCAGCGGCTGCTCGGCGATCACACGCAGGCCCATGTTCTCCATGACCGGCAGCACGTCGGACAGCGGAATGTGGGTGCCGCGCTGGTAGAGCTTGAAGCACAGCGTCGGCTCGTTGTTGCGGGCGAAGGTGCGCGTGTAGAGATGCAGCTGCGGCGCGTCCGAGGTCTCGGCCGCCGCCAGCTTCTCGACGTCGGTCGCGGCCACGGCCGGCGACGCCTGCTCGATGTACGGCGCCGGCAGCAGGCGGCCGAACCGGCTCGACAGCGCCAGGCCCTCGCTCTCGCCGTGGCGGCGCACGAGTTCGTCGCGCAGGTCGTCGAGCCAGTTGCGCACGATCGACGACAGCTCCGATTCCAGCATCGCCTCGTCGACTTCGAACTGCTCGCCCGCGCGCGGGCGCACCAGCAGGTGCAGCTGGGCCAGCGGCGACTCGCCGAGCACCACGCTGGCATCGACGTGGTCGGCATGCATGACGTCGCGCAGCAGCTGCTCGATGCGGTGACGCACGTCGGTGTTGAAACGGTCGCGCGGGATGTAGACCAGCACCGAATAGAAGCGGCCGTACCGGTCGCGGCGCAGGAACATGCGGCTGCGCACGCGCTCCTGCAGGCCCAGCACGCCGGTGCCGAGCCGGTAGAGCTCGTCGGCCGTCGACTGGAACAGCTCGTCGCGCGGCAGTGTCTCCAGGATGTGCTTGAGCGCCTTGCCGCTGTGGCCGGTCGGCTTCAGGCCGGATTCGCGCATCACGTGCTCGAAGCGGTCGCGCACCAGCGGGATCTCCCACGGCCGGCGTGTGTAGGCGCTCGAGGTGTAGAGGCCGAGGAAACGCTGCTCGCTGAGCGCATTGCCGTCGGTGTCGTAGCGCATGACGCCGATGTAGTCCATGTAGCCGGGGCGGTGCACGGTCGCGCGTGCACTGGTCTTGGTCAGGATCAGCGGATCGATCTCGCCCGCGGCGCGCAGCGTGTGCGCGGCCAGCGATTCGAGCGGTCGCGACTTGACCGGGCCCGGCGCGCGCAGCAGGCCGAGGCCGCTGTCGGCGACCGGTTCCAGCACGCCGGCGCCGCGCTTGCCGCGCACCCGGTATTCGCGATAGCCGAAGAACGTGAAATGGTCGTCCGCCGCCCACTGCAGGAACGCCTGCGCTTCCTGGCGGCTGGCATCGGGGATCGGCATCGGCCGCGACAGCAGGTCGGCGGCGGCCTCGCGCATCTTCTCGCGCATCGCCGGCCAGTCGGCGACGATGCCGCGCACGTCGTCGAGCACCTTGCGCACGATCGCCTCGATGCGGCTGTTGTCGGCGGGCGTCTGCCGGTCGATCTCCAGGTGCATCACCGACTCGGTCTCGCCCTCGCCGACGCGGGTCAGGCGCCCGCTGCGGTCGCGCGCGATCTGCACCACCGGATGGCCCAGCACGTGAACGCCGATGCCCTGCTCGGCCAGCGCCATCGTCACCGAGTCGACCAGGAACGGCATGTCGTCATTGACGATCTGCAGCACCGTGTGCGGGGACTCCCAGCCGTGGGTCGCGAGAACCGGGTTGAAGAGACGGATGTTGGCGGTGCCGGGCTTGCGCTTCGCGGCGAACGCGAACAGGTCGGCGGCGAGCGCGGCCCAGCCGTCGGCGCTGTGCAGAGGCAGCTCTTCCTCGGTCATGCGCCGGTAGAACGCCTGCGCGAAGGCGTTGGCGTCCTGGTGCGCGTCCTTGCCGGCGCGCTTGCGCACCGCGGCGAAGATCGGATCCAGCAGGCTCGATGCGGCCTTGCGCAGCGCGGCGGCGCTGCCGTGCGACACCGTGACCGGCGACGCGACGACCGGCGTGCTGGTCGTGCGGCCCGCGGCGGCGGCGGCCGGCAAGGTGCGCTTGGCGGCCTTCGCCGGCGCCTTGGACGCCTTGGGTTTCGAAGCGGCCTTGGCGTTGGAGGAAGTCGATCCGGATTTGCGGGATGTGCTCATGGCGACAGAAAGTCCGATGCAATGAGGCCCGCGTTCTCACGCGGGCCGACAGGAAGAGAGAGGGCGACGATCGCCGCCGCGCGCGCGGCGCGACGGGCGACGGGATCGGGGACGACGGCGGCCGCCGCGCGGT
>NZ_NRQR01000002.1 GCF_002849595.1 Luteimonas rhizosphaerae | reverse complement strand
TTTCGAACCCCGCCGCGCCACCAGTCAACCGGTTCGCCTCAGCGGGGCGCGCATTGTGCATAGGCTGGAAACGATCCGCAACCCTTGATTGCAGATGAAATGAACTTTAGCGATCGAAGCGCCGTACCGTGCTCAGACCGGAACGGCATCGCCGGGTGATGCGAGCCATCGTTCGACGATCACCGCCGCGGCCACTGCGTCCAGGGCGGCCGCGTCACGCCGCTTGCGGCGGCCTTCGGCCCGATCGATCGCGAAGCGCTGGGCGGCCTCGATCGAACTGGCGCGCTCGTCCATCAACACCACCGGCACCCGGTATCGACGCTTCAGCTCTGCGGCGAACGTGTGGGCGCGCGTGCGGGCGGGCTGATCGCCCCCTTCCAGGGTCATCGGATCCCCGACGATCATGCCGTCGGGACGCCATTCCTTCTGCACCTTGTCGATCGCCGGCCAGTCGACCTGTTCGCCATGGACATCGATGACCGCCAGCGCTCGCGCGCCGTGGCCGAACGCGCTGCCCACCGCGACGCCGATCCGCCGGGACCCGACGTCGAAGCCCAGGACGGTGCCATCGCGCCGGATGCCGTCCTCGCTCATGCGTGGCCGGCGTAATCGGCGATATGCATCATGTCGATGCCCAGGCGGCCCGCCGCGGCCTGCCAGCGGGATTCCAGCGGCGTGTCGAACAACAGCTGGGCGTCGGACGGCGCGGTGATCCAGGTGTTCTCGGTCAGCTCCTTCTCCAGCTGGCCGGCGCCCCAGCCCGCACAACCGAGGGCGACCGTCGCATGGGCAGGTCCATCACCGGCCGCCATGGCCTCGAGCACGTCGCGCGACGTCGTCACGAACAACCCTGGCGCGATCTCGAGGCTGGAATCCCACCGCCCGTCGCCATCGTGGAGCACGAATCCGCGCTCGGGATGAACCGGCCCCCCTGCCAGGACACGCTGTTCGCGCAGACGCTGGTCGACCAGCACGATGCCCATCTGTTCCAACACATCGCCGAGCAGATACTCGGACGGCCGGTTGACGACGACGCCCATCGCGCCATCGCCATCGTGCTGGCAGATCAGGGCGACCGCCCTGGAAAAATCGGGATCGGCAAGCGACGGCAGCGCGATCAGCAACTGGTTGGCGAGGGGTGTGGCGGCAGGAGACATGCCCGCATTCTAGCCACCGCTCCGGCAACCGGCATCACGCGGCGCTGTCGCGCGGACCCCCGCAGCCGCGTCCGTCCGCATCGGGCAGCCGCGTCCCGCACCAGCGATCCATGAAGTTGAAGAGGAACCCGTAGTTCCCGTGGTAGCGCGCGTGGTGCAACTGGTGCCGTCGGCTGGCCGCGATCCAGCTGTCGGCGGGCGCGCCGGGCCGGACATCGTAGTTGCTGTGACCCAGGTTGTTCAGCAGCAGGCTCAACACCGGCAAGGCCAGCAGCGCGGCGAAACTGAAGTCGTGCACCAGCATCGGCAGCAGGATCACGTTGCCCAGCAGCGCCGCCTCCAGCGGGTGGAAGCTGTACGTCGCGAACGGCGTCGTGACGAGCGAACGGTGATGCTGCTGGTGGAACCGGCGCAGCGGCCTGGTGTGCAGCAGGCGATGGCTGGCGTAGAAATGCACGTCGTTCCAGACCAGCAGCGCCAGGATTTCGACGCCGACCCGGAGCGCCCCCCCATCGACGGCGAGCCGCGCCCAGCCAGCGTGTACGAACCACCAGGGAATCACGCTGCCGATTCCGAAGATCGAGACCGACACTGCGGACCCCGCCAGTTCCCGACGGATCTGTCCCGCGCGCAAGGGAGTCGCATCGATCCGGCGGCCCACCCGGAGCGTCGGCAGCACGGATCGGGTCAGCCACCAGGTGCCGCCGCACAGCAGCACGTACAGCGCGCCGAAGAATGCGGTGCCCCAGCCTGCCGCGGCCGGCGCGGACAGGTCTGCCCACGCCACCCCGAGTGCGTCGAAGGCGTCCATCGGTCAGAGACCGAACTGGATCTCCTGCGGCGTGGCGACGCGCACATCGAGCACTTCGACATCGGCGCGCAAGGTGCGTCCGGCAAGCGGGTTGTTTCCGTCGACGGTGATCGAGTCGCCATCGATCGCGGTCACGACGACCTCGAGCGGCCCCTTCTCGGTCTGGGCGCGCAGCTTCTCTCCGACGGCGGGAATCCCGCTGCCGGTGAACGTCGCTTTGGGCAGAACCTGCACGAGACCATCGTGCCGCGGCCCGAAGCCTTGCTCGGGCGGAATGTCCACGGAAAACTGCTCCCCTGCCCGCTTGCCCTCCAGCGCCTGTTCCAGCCCCTGGATGATGGTGCCGGTGCCGTGCATGTAGACCAGCGGATCGTGGCCACGCGTGGTGGTGATGCGCTGCCCCTGCGGGTCGGACAGGGTGAAGTGGACCGTGGCGACGCGGCGGAGGGCGATGTCCATCAAGTAATCCCGTTCGACGTGGAGGCCCGATGGTGGCGCCACGGCGGTGACCGGCGCAACCCGGGGCTGGCCGCAGTAGGACGCATCCTCGCGACTGGGTAAGCTGCGCCCATGAGCGGCTATTGCGACATCGCCCCCGGCCATCCGCTGCACGGGCCTTACCACGACACCGAGTACGGATTTCCGCAGCGCGACGAGCGCGTGCTGTTCGAGCGCCTATTGCTGGAAATCAACCAGGCGGGGCTGAGCTGGGAACTGATGCTGAAGAAGCGCGCCGGGTTCCGCGCCGCCTACGACGGATTCGATGTCGACGCCATCGCCGCCTATGGCGACGCGGCGCGTGCGCGCCTGCTCGCCGATCCCGGGATCATCCGCAACCGGCTGAAGATCGAGGCCGCGATCCACAACGCGGCAGTCGTGCAGGCCATGCGCGCCTCGCATGGCGGCTTCGCGAACTGGTTGGACGCGCATGTCGACGACGGTGGCGCGCCGCGCGACAAGGCGGGCTGGATCAAGCTGTTCAAGAAGACGTTCCGCTTCACCGGCGGCGAGATCACCGGCGAATTCCTGATGAGTCTCGGCTACCTGCCTGGGGCGCACCGCGCGGACTGTCCGGTCGTGCGGAAGATTGCGCGGGCGAAGCGCGGCTAGCTGCACCGCGGGCGCGCGAAGCGGCGCTCGAGAACGTCGACATCATGCAGCGCGCACTGGCGCTCATCAGCCCATGCGGGACGGGCTGCCATCGCGGTGCCCGACGTCTCGTGTACGTCCCCTCGAAGCCGCCGTGGCCCCAAGCGCTGACGACGAGGTTACGACGGTTCGGACCGAGGGCAATGGCGCTTCCGACCGACGCCTGCCGGAGCTGGCCCTGCAGCTGCCAGCGATATTGCGTTGGGCGTCGCGGACTTCGGGCTGGGCAGAACCCGCGTTCGGAGCGGGAACACGGCTGCGCTCCACAGCATTCCGGCCGCTTTTGCGGCCGGAATGGGACCTCATGCCGGGCGAGACTCAGCCCTTGACCGCTTCCTGATAGCGACGCTCGACTTCGTTCCAGTCGACGACGTTGTAGAACGCGGCGATGTAATCGGGACGGCGATTCTGGTAGTTCAGGTAGTAGGCGTGTTCCCAGACGTCCAGGCCGAGGATCGGTGTATTCCCCGAGCCCACGCCCTTCATCAGCGGGTTGTCCTGGTTGGCGCTGCTCTCGACCTTCAGCGTGCCTGCCTTGTCGACCGACAGCCAGGCCCAACCGCTGCCGAAGCGCGTCAGCGCCGCCTTGGTGAAGGCTTCCTTGAACGCGTCGAAGCCGCCGAGATCGCTGTCGATGTGCTTGGCGACGTCACCGACCGGATTGCCGCCGCCCTTGGGCGACATCACCGTCCAGAACAGCGAGTGGTTCGCGTGGCCGCCGGCGTTGTTGCGCAGCGGGCCGCGCTTGTCTTCCGGCAACGCGTCGAGGTCGGCGATGAGTGCTTCCGCCGACTTGTCAGCCCATTCGGTGCCTTCGAGTGCCGCGTTGGCGTTGTTGATGTAGGTCTGGTGGTGCTTGGTGTGATGGATCTCCATCGTCTTCGCATCGATGTGCGGTTCGAGCGCGTCGTACGCGTAGCCGAGTTCGGGAAGGGTATAGGCCATGTCCATCTCCAGTGAGGGATTGATCGCGCCATTGTCCCCCGTCACGGGTAAACATGGCGACAAGAAAGGGCGCCGAAGCGCCCTGTGTGGAATGACGCGCGGAAACGCAGCGTTCCGGCGTCAGCGGACCTCGGCCACTTCGACGCCGTCCAGCCCCTGCGACAGGGTGCGCGCGTCGCCGCCCTGGGCGAGCTTGATGCGCAGGCGCACCTCGTTGGCGGAGTCGGCGTAGCGCAGCGCGTCCTCGTAGGAGATCTCGCCGGCCTGGTAGAGCTCGAACAGCGCCTGGTCGAAGGTCTTCATGCCCAGGTTCGTCGATTCCTTCATGACTTCCTTGAGCTTGTGGATCTCGCCGTCGCGGATGTAATCCTGGACCAGCGGCGTGCCGAGCAGGATCTCCATCGCCGCGCGCCGCGACTTGCCGTCCGGCGTCGGGATCAGCTGCTGCGCGACGACGCCCTTCAGATTGAGCGACAGGTCCATCAGCAGCTGGTTGCGGCGGTCTTCGGGGAAGAAGTTGATGATGCGGTCCATCGCCTGGTTGGCGTTGTTCGCGTGCAGCGTGCACAACACTAGGTGGCCGGTTTCGGCGAAGGCGATCGCGTGGTCCATGCCTTCGCGCGTGCGCACCTCGCCGATCATGATCACGTCGGGGGCCTGGCGCAGGGTGTTCTTCAGCGCGTTCTCCCAGCTGTCGGTGTCGATGCCGACCTCGCGCTGGGTGATGATGCAGCCCGCGTGCTTGTGCACGAACTCGATCGGGTCCTCGATCGTGATGATGTGACCGGTCGAGTTCTGGTTGCGGTAGCCGATCATCGCCGCCAGCGACGTCGACTTACCGGTGCCGGTGGCACCGACGAAGATGATGATGCCGCGCTTGGTCATCGCCAGCGTCTTGATGATCGGCGGCAGGTTCAGCTCTTCGACGCTGGGGATGTGCGTCTCGATGCGACGCAGCACCATGCCGACCTGGTTGCGCTGGTAGAAGCACGCGATGCGGAAGCGACCGACGCCCGACACGCCGATCGCGAAGTTGCACTCGTGGGTCTTCTCGAATTCCTCGCGCTGCGGCGGCGTCATCACGTTCAGCACCAGGTCGCGCGCCTGCTGCGGCGTCAGCGCGTTCTGGGTGATCGGCGAGATCTTGCCGTGGACCTTCATCGACGGCGGCATGCCGGCGGTGATGAACAGGTCCGACGCCTTCTGGTGCGCCATCAGCTTGAGGAACGAGGTGAAATCGATGCTGCTCATGGTGGTGCTCCGGAATCACGGCGACGACAGGACGACGAGGTGCGGGACCGGGTGTGCCGCTTCCGGTCGCGCGGATCCCTCGCGACGACCGAATGGACCGCGCGTCACTCGAACAGGCGCTTGTCCTTCGCGTATTCCTTCGCCGCCGGCCGCGTGATCAGGCCGCGCTTGACGAGATCCTGCAGGTGCTGGTCGAGCGTCATCATGCCGTACTGCTGGCCGGTCTGGATGGCCGAATACATCTGCGCGACCTTGTCCTCGCGGATCAGGTTCCGGATCGCGGGAATGCCGACCATGATCTCCCACGCCGCGGTGCGGCCGCCGCCGACCTTCTTCAGCAGCGACTGCGAGATCACCGCGCGCAGCGATTCCGACAGCATCGAGCGCACCATCGGCTTCTCGCCGGAAGGAAACACGTCGATGATGCGGTCGATGGTCTTGGCGGCGCTGGAGGTGTGCAGCGTGCCGAACACGAGGTGACCGGTTTCCGCGGCGGTCAGCGCCAGGCGGATGGTTTCGAGGTCGCGCAACTCGCCGACCAGGATGTAGTCAGGGTCTTCGCGCAGCGCCGAGCGCAGCGCTTCGTTGAAGCCGTGCGTGTCGCGGTGCACTTCGCGCTGGTTGATCAGGCACTTCTGCGAGGTGTGTACGAACTCGATCGGATCCTCGACCGAGAGGATGTGCGCGTATTCGTTCTTGTTGATGTGGTCGATCATCGCCGCGAGCGTGGTCGACTTGCCCGAACCCGTCGGGCCGGTCACCAGGATCAGACCCTGCGGCTGGTCGATCAGCTGGCGGAAGATCGGCGGACAGTTCAGGTCCTCGAGGGTCAGCACTTCCGACGGAATCGTACGGAACACCGCGCCGGCGCCGCGGTTCTGGTTGAACGCGTTGACGCGGAAGCGCGCGAGGCCCGGAATCTCGAACGAGAAGTCGACCTCGAGGAATTCTTCGAAGTCGCGGCGCTGCTTGTCCGACATGATGTCGTAGATCAGCGCGTGCACCTGCTTGTGCTCGAGCGCGGGGATGTTGATGCGGCGGACGTCGCCGTCGACGCGGATCATCGGCGGCAGGCCTGCCGACAGATGCAGGTCCGATGCCTTGTTCTTGACCGAGAACGCCAACAGTTCGGCGATATCCATGCAACACCCCTTGATGATGAACCACACAGGCCGCAACGCCGCCCGCTTGGCTGGCGCCGCCCTGTCCCCGGCGGCAGTATAGACCGGTAAACCCCGCGTCAAACCACCCTTCGAGACCGCGCCCGCCGTGCCCGACATCCCCGCCACATCCGCGTTCGAAGCCGTCCGCCAGCGCATCGCGAACGCGAACCGCGCCGCCGGTCGGCCACACCCGGCGCGCCTGCTCGCCGTCGGCAAGACGCGCGACGCGGCCGCGCTGGCGGCGCTCGCCGGCCAGGGTCAGCGCGCGTTCGGCGAGAACTACGTGCAGGAAGCGGCCGGCAAGATCGACGCGCTGTCGGGTCTCGACCTCGAATGGCACCTCATCGGCCACCTGCAGTCGAACAAGGCCAGGCAGGCCGCGACGCTGTTCGACTGGGTCCAGACCGTCGACCGCGCGAAGCTGGTCGACGCGCTGGCCACCCATCGTCCTGCCGCACGCGGCGCCCTGAACGTGCTGATCCAGGTCAACATCGACGACGAGACCAGCAAGCACGGCTGCCTGCCCGAGGACGTGCCGGCGCTGGCGGCGGCGATCCGCGCCGCACCGTCGCTGCGCCTGCGCGGCCTGATGGCGATCCCGGCGCCGCACGCGGAACCGGCCCGCCGCCGCGACGCATTCGCGCGCATGCGGCGCCTGTTCGACACGCTGGCCGGCGCCGACCCGGCCGTGGACACCCTGTCGATGGGCATGAGCGACGACCTGGAGCTCGCCATCGCCGAAGGCGCGACGCTGGTGCGGGTGGGCACCGCGCTGTTCGGCGCACGCGGCTGACGCGATCCACCTGGCCGCGCAAGCGTGGCCGGATGTCCGGCGCGCGGGCGAGCCGTTACCCTGTGCTGCCCCGCGCGCAGGCGCGGTCCGCATGGAGTTCCGCGAGATGGCCCCACCCTCCCCGACGGTCGCCTTCATCGGCGGCGGCAACATGGCCCGCAGTCTGATCGGCGGCATGCTGGCACGCGGCGGCGACGCGGCACGCGTGCGGGTCGCCGATCCCAATGCCGACATCCGCGACGCGCTGGCCCGCGACTTCGGCGTGCAGGTCTTCGACACCGCCGACGCGGCGATCGCCGACGCGGCACTGTGGGTGCTGGCCACCAAACCGCAGGTGCTGCGCGAGGTCTGCACGCGCCTCGCCGGCGCCGCGCAGGCGCAGCGGCCGCTGGTGCTGTCGATCGCCGCCGGCATCACGGCGACCCAGCTCGACCGCTGGCTCGGCAGCGACGTCGCCGTCGTCCGCACCATGCCCAATACGCCGTCGCTGCTCGGCGCCGGCGTGACCGGTCTGTTCGCGAATGCGCGCGTCGACGCCGCCGGCCGCACGCAGGCGCAGGCGTTGCTGGCGAGCGCCGGCGAGACCGTGTGGATCGACGACGAGGCGCGCATGGATGCGGTCACCGCGGTGTCGGGCAGCGGCCCGGCCTATGTGTTCCTGCTGGCGGAAGCGATGGAGGAGGCCGCGATCGCGCAGGGCCTGCCGCCCGCGGATGCACGCACGCTGGTGCTGCAGACCGTCCTCGGCGCCGCACGGATGCTGACCGAATCCGGGGAAGCCCCGGCGGAGCTACGCCGCCGGGTCACGTCGCCCGGCGGCACCACGCAGGCGGCGATCGAGACCTTCGAGGCCGGTGGATTGCGGGCGCTGGTCGCACGCGCGATCGATCGGGCGGCCGTGCGCGGCAGCGAACTGTCCGCCGCCAATGACTGAGGTCCGCGCCCGGCGGGGAGTCGCCGCCCTGCTGCTGGCGCTGCTGGTCGCCTGCGGCCGCACGCCGTCGACACCGTCGCAGGCCAGCGCCGGCAGCGACGAGTCGCGCCTGCCCGCGACCGTGCAGATCGGCGGCGACGAGGTCATCGCTACGGTCGTCCCCACCGCCACGCTCAACGACGCGATCGCCGCGCAATACGGCATCACCCGCGCCCGCGATGCGGTGCTCGTGCTGGTCAGCCTCAGGCGCGGGGATGCATCGATGCGCGGCGTCGTCACCGCGACGGCGAGCGACCTGCGCGGCGTGCGGCAGACGCTCGCGTTCCGGGAGGTCGAGGTCGGTGATCTCGTCGACTACGTCGGCATCGCGACGGTCACGCCGCCCGACACGCTGCGCTTCGACATCGCCGTCGACATCGCCGATGGGGAACGCACGACGCTGCGCTTCAGCCGGGACGTCCCGCGTCCCTGAGGCACGCGCCGATGCGTGGCGCTGCAGCGTCGAGCGGATCGCGTCGCCAGCGCGCATGGCCGGCGACGCCGCCGCCGCGAACGGATGCCGCGTGCTCAGCCGGCGTGCCGGCGCCCCCAGGCCTGGATGATCGCGGCGATCTGGCGCACGCCGTCGGTCAGCGCGGCGGGGCCCGGCTGCAGGATCAGCGGCGATTTGATCTCGTGCAGTTCGCCGTCGCGCACGGCCGGAATCGCGTCCCAGCCGGGCCGCGCGGCCACCCGTTCGGGCCGGAACTTTTTGCCGCACCAGGAGCCGAGGATGATGTCCGGCGCGCGTGCGATCACCGGATCGCCGCTGGCGAGGATCCGCGCCTTGGCCAGCGGTTCGGTCGACAGCTCGGGAAACACGTCGTCGCCGCCGGCGATGCGCACCAGCTCGGCGACCCACTGGATGCCGGTAATGATGGGTTCGTCCCACTCTTCGAAATACACGCCCGGCCGGCGCGGCAGTGATGCGGCCTGCACTTCGACGGCGTCGAGGCCGCGCTGCAGTTCGTCCGCGTAGGCGGCGGCGCGGGCGGACGCACCGACCAGCGCGCCGAGGCGGCGCACGTACTCGACGATGCCCGCGACGCTGCGGTGGTTGCTGATCCAGACTTCGACCCCGTGCCGGATCAGGGTCGCGGCGATCTCGGACTGGATGTCGGAGAAACCGATGACGAAGTCCGGGCGCAATGCCAGGATCTCGTCGATCTTCGCGCTGGTGAACGCGCTGACCTTGGGCTTTTCCTTGCGCGCCTGCGGCGGCCGCACGGTGAAGCCGCTGATGCCCACGATGCGGTCCTGCTCGCCGAGCGCGTACAGGGTTTCGGTCGGTTCTTCGGTGAGGCAGACGATGCGTTGCGGACCCATGCGGCGACTCGATCGGAAGCTGCAGGCATTGTCGCGCATGTGCGGATGGCGCCCGTGACCGTGCGCGCGTTCAGCCGATCTCGAACCGGTGCCGACCTGCATGCTTGGCGGCATAACAGGCCGCGTCGGCGCGGATCAGGGCCTGATCGACACTGCCGGCGCCGTCCAGCCGTGCCATGCCGATGCTGATGCCCAGGCCTTCGAAGCGCGCGTCGGTGGCGGCGACCCGGGCGACCTCGTCCAGCACCCGGGTGGCGACCAGTTCGGCGGCCTTAAGCTTCTCGTTGCGCAGCAGGATCGCGAACTCGTCCCCGCCCAGATGCGCGACCACGTCGGTGTCGCGGGCACAGCGCAGCATCGCCTGCGCGACATCGCGCAACGCGGCGTCGCCGGCATCGTGGCCATGGGTGTCGTTGATCGTCTTGAAACCGTCCAGATCCATGAACAGCAGCCAGCCACGCCCGCCCAACGCGGACTCGATGCTCTGGGATAGGCACCGGCGGTTGGCCAGGCCTGTCAGCGAGTCGGTCTCGGCCATGTATCGCAGCTGCTCATTGAGACCCTGCAACGCGGTGACATCAACGGCGGCGCCACGGTAGCCGAGGAATTCGCCCTCGCGCGACCACAGCGCGCGGCCGCTGTTACTGAGAATGCGGTGCTCGCCGTCGGCGCTCGACGCACGCAGGAGCTGACCGGTGAAGTCTGTACGCGCGGCCAGCAGATCGGCCACGGCGGCGGCGCGCTCCGGCGGCAGCAGGCGCGAGGCGACCTGCGTCGGCGTGCAGCCGATCACCTCCTCGTTGCTCAGGCCGAGGGCGTCGCCGAAGCCGGCCGAGACATGAACCAGCCGGTCCTCGGCGTCGGTTTCCCAGAACCAGTCCGCCGCCACCAGGGCGAAATCGACGAAGCGTTCCTTCTGCAGCGTGGCGATCCGCAGCAGCTCGGTTTCACTGCGACGCGACTGTTCGAGGCCTGCGAGCAGTTTGCGGTAGCTGCGCATGAAATACAGCCCGAACATCGCGCCCAGCACGCACAGCGCGATCGGCACCCGATACCCGGCGCTGGCCGCCCACTGCGGATGCGGGCGCAGCCAGGCGGGCGCGCCCGCGCTTGCAAGCGCATACGACAGGCCGATCGCGGCCACCGCCACCGTGGCCCACAGCAGGCCTTGCCAGCGCGGCAGCACCAGCATCGCCAACAGCACGAACAGCGGCAGCATCATCGCGCCGCCGATGGCGCGGCCACCGGTCATCGCCATCAACACCGCGATGCCCAGGATCACCACCCCGACCGTGAGATGCCCGAAGCGGGTCACGCCGCCGTAGTGGCGGAACCCGGCCAGGCTGAGCAGCAGCAGGAGGACGATGACCATCAGGTAGCGGCCGAACGTGCCGCCCAGCACGAGTTCCATCGCGCCCATCGCGCCGATCAGTGCGATCGCGGCCAGCGCGATCAGCACCACCCCGACCGCGCGCATGTAGGCTTCCGTGGCTTCCAGCGGGAATCGCTCGGGCGGCAACAGCCAGTGCCACAACCACGTCTTGTCCATCGGATCCTGCCGTGATCGGGCGCAATGACTGTTGTCAGCCGTCCGAGCGCCGGGCGTGTGCAGACCCTTCTACAGGGATGTGGACGGACATGCGAGGAACACTGCGACAGAGACCACCGCCGAGGTCACCCGGCGCTTACGGGTACAGCATCCGCTTCGCCCAGTCGCCGGCGACGTCGCCCTCGTACAGCCAGCGCTCGTGCAGCCGGAAATCGGCGCCGTACCAGAACTCGATGCGCTCGGGTCGCACACGCAGGCCGGTCCAGCGCAGCGGACGGGGCACGTCGCGTCCTTCGAACTCGCGCTCGGCCTGCGACACGCGCTCGTCGAACGCTTCGCGCGACGCCAATATCTCGGACTGCTTCGACGCCCAGGCGCCGAGCTGGCTGCCGCGCGGCCGCGACGCGAAATAGGCATCGGCTTCGTCGTCGGCGACGATGACCACCGGCCCTTCGATGCGCACCTGGACGCCCTTGCGCACGCGCGGCCAGTGGAACAGCAGCGCCGCGTGCGGGTTCTCCTGCAGTTCGCGGCCCTTGCGTCCGTCGAGATGGGTGTAGAAGACGAAGCCGCGGTCGTCCCAGGCCTTCAGCAGCACGGTGCGCGCCGACGGCCGGCCGTCGAGCGAGGCGGTCGCGACGGTCATCGCGGTGCGGTCGGGCTCGCCCGCATCGCGGGCTTCGTCGAACAGCTGGGCGAAGGTGGCCAGGGCTTCGGATTGCAGGGCGGTGGTGGCATTCGTCATGTGGCGATGATCGCCGCGGGGCGCCGGCTTGTCGAACCGCGCCGCAGCACCGGGAGCGCATCGCGGCTGCGTTATCGTGCGCCGATGCCGCCCGCTCCAGCCCCGCGATGGTCCGACGCCCTGGTCGCGTCGCTGCTCGACGACATCGACGCGAGCGGCGCGCGCTGCTTCGGCATCAGCGGGCTGCAGGGCACGGGCAAGTCGACGCTGGCTGCGCAGCTCTGCGATGCCGCGACGCGGCGCGGGCGCCGGGTCGCGATCCTGTCGCTCGACGACCTGTATCTCGACCGCGATGCCCGCCGGATCCTCGCGCGCGACGTCCATCCGCTGCTCGCGACGCGCGGGCCGCCGGGCACGCACGAGGTCGCATCGGGCATCGACGTTCTCGATGCGCTGCGGGCCGGCCAGCGGGTCGCGCTGCCGCGCTTCGACAAGCTCGGCGACCGGCGCCTGCCGGCCGCACGGTGGCCGGTCGTCGAGTCGACCGATCTGGTCCTGTTCGAAGGCTGGTGCGTCGGCGTGCGCGCCGAGCCGGACACGGCACTCGCCGCCCCGGTCAATGCGCTGGAACGCGACGAGGACGCCGACGGCCGCTGGCGGCGTTGGTGCAACGCCGCGCTGGCGGCCGCCTATCCTGCGCTGTGGCAACGCATCGACCGGTTGCTGTTCCTGCAGCCGCCGGAGTTCGCCGTCGTCGCCGGCTGGCGCTGGGAACAGGAACTCGCGCTGCAGCGGGCCGAGCCCGGCCGCGCGGGCATGGATCGCGCGCAGGTCGCGCGATTCGTGCAGCACTACGAGCGGGTCAGCCGGCAGGCGCTGCGCACGCTGCCGGACATGGCCGACCGCGTGGTGCGGCTCGACGCCCACCGTCGCCCGCTCGGGGACTGAGCCGCGGCGCGCGGCCCGCCGTGCCATGCGTACGGGTCCACGCTGCTAGCATCCGTCCATGCATGCCGCTCCCAATCTGGTGCTGGTCGGCCCGATGGGCGCCGGCAAATCGTCGATCGGGCGCCGGCTCGCGTCGCGCTTCGGCCTGCGCTTCGTCGACGCCGACCACGCGATCGAACAGGCGACCGGTGCCCGTATCACCGCGATCTTCGACTGCGAGGGCGAGGCCGGATTCCGGGCGCGCGAATCACGCGTGCTGGCCAGCCTGCTCGAGGCCAGCGACTGCGTGATCGCCACCGGCGGCGGCGCGGTGCTGGATGCAGGCAATCGCGCCCGCATGCGGGCGCGCGGCTTCGTGATCCACATGCATGCCGATGTCGGCCACCAGCTGGCGCGGCTCGCGCGGGACCGCTCGCGGCCGCTGCTGGCCGGCAACGATCGCCAGGCCGTGCTGCAGCGCCTCGCGATCGAACGCGCCCCGCTGTATGCCGAGGTCGCCCATCTCGTGTTCGACACCGGCGCCCACCAGCCGCTGGAATCGGCGGCCGAGCTCGGGCATCTGGTCGAACGCCACTGGACCCGTCTGGCGCCCGACGCGCCCTCCCCCACTTCTCCGGATTCCGCATGACCGCACCTCCCCGCCGCGTCGATGTCGACGGCGCGCAGCCTTATGCCATCGACATCGGCGCCGGCCTGCTGGCCGACGGCGCCCGCCTCGTCGCGCCGCTGCGCGGCAACGACGCGATCCTCGTCAGCGACCGCAACGTCGCGCCGCTGTATGCGGACCGCGTCGCCGATGCGCTGCGCACGGCCCGCCCGGGGCTTCGCGTCCACGTCCACGTGCTGCCTGCCGGCGAACAGGCGAAGACGCTCGCCCACTTCACCGAGGTCATCGACGCGCTGGCGCGTGCGGGCGCGCGCCGCGACGCCTGCCTGTACGCCATGGGCGGTGGCGTCATCGGCGACCTGGCCGGGTTCGCCGCCGCCTGCTGGATGCGCGGCATCGACTGCGTGCAGCTGCCGACCACGTTGCTGGCGATGGTCGACTCCTCGGTCGGCGGCAAGACCGCGGTCGACCTTCCGCAGGGCAAGAATCTCGTCGGTGCCTTCCACCCGCCGCGTGCGGTGCTGGCCGATACCGCGGCGCTGCGCACGCTGCCGGCGCGTGAGCTGCGCGCGGGATTCGCCGAAGTCGTCAAGTACGGCGCGCTCTGCGACGCGCCGTTCCTCGACTGGCTCGACGCCCACGTCGACGCGCTGCTGGCGATGGACGATGCCGCGCTGTCCGAGGCGATCGCCCGCAGCTGCGCGCACAAGGCCGCGATCGTCGCGCGCGATCCGTTCGAGCACGGCGAGCGCGCGCTGCTGAATCTCGGCCACACCTTCGGCCACGCGATCGAGACCGAACAGGGCTACGACGGCCTCAACCATGGCGAAGCGGTCGCGGTCGGCATGGTGCTGGCGGCGCGGTTGTCGGACGCGCTCGGTATCGCGCCGGCAGCGGATACGCGGCGGCTGCGCGAGGTGCTGCAGCGCTTCGGGCTGCCGGTCGACCTGCCAGCCGGTCTCGATCCGGAGCGGCTGCTGGCGCACATGCGGCTCGACAAGAAAGCCGTCGCCGGCGGCCTGCGTTTCATCGTCTGGGACGGGATCGGCCGCGCGCGCGTGCTGGCGGACGTGCCGGAATCGGCCGTGCTGGCGGTGCTGACGGCGCGCTGAGGGCGTCGTCTGGAGGCAGCGCCGCGGCAGGACGTGCCCTCAGCGGGCGTCGTCGGCGCCGCTGCGGCCGGCCCCCATGCCCACGCCCATTCCGCCACCGCCACCTCCGCCGCCTGCGCCACCGCCGCCGCCACCTCCGCCTCCGGCGCCACCACGATCGCCACCGCGCTTGCCGCCCTCGGTCCGCAGCGGCCCCTGATCGGGGATGACCAGTGACTCGGGCACCGGCGCGAGATCCAGCGCCTGGCGGATGAACCCGCGCAGGGACACGACCAGCGCCGCGGTCCGCACCGCGCGGCCGGCGACCATGTCCCCCGCGGCACGCGCCGCCAGCGCCACCTGCTCCTCGGTGCCCAGCAGGATCACGTCCGACAGCGCCGCCTCGACCGCGTCGCGGATGCGGCGCCGACGCTCCGAGCTGTTGTCGGGCGCGACGAGGATCGCATCGGCACCTTCGCCGCCCGTCTGCGCGACGGCCGCGCGCCGGCGCAGGTCGCGCAGATGGCTGGGATCGACGTCGAGTTCGCCGGTGAACGACCCGCCCAGAGTCTTGTAGGCGGCGATTAGGGTCTTGAGGCGCTCGTTGATCTGGCGGTTCTCGCGCTCGCGGCGCCGCTGCACGGTCTGCATGATCAGCAGGCGCACGCCGACCACCACCAGCGAGACCAGCACCAGGCCCAGCAGGGTCGACGCGGTGGCGTTCCAGGAACTGAAATCGATACCGCGCATCGTCGACGACTCCCTCGCGACCCGGACGGGCGCGTGACCCGGATCATAGAGGCTCGGCCACGCCCGGCGCGCCGCGTCGGTGCGGCGCACACCGGACCACGACCGCCGCACACCGCCCCCCGTACAATGCGACGCCATGCGCCTGTACCTGCAACAGCACCCCGCCGGCAACGAAGCGCCCCGCTTCGTCCAGCTGACCCTGCAGCCCGACCTGCTCGGCGGCTGGACGCTGCTGCGCGAAAGCGGCCAGGTCGGCGGCCGCAGCACCCTGCGCCGCGACCAGTACCTCAACCAGCCGAGCGCGCTGACCGCCCTCGAAGCCGCGCGCGATGCCCAGCTCAAGCGCGGGTTCCAGCTGATGTTCGCCCGCGGCAGCGACGCGCCGGCCTGACGCCGCCGCGTTGCTCCCACCTTCCAAGGATTCCCGCTTCCGATGTCTGCCGCCGTCCTCCAGAACGATCGTTTCCTCCGCGCCCTGCGCCGCGAACCCGTCGACCGCACGCCCGTCTGGCTGATGCGCCAGGCCGGTCGTTACCTCCCGGAGTACCGCGCATCGCGCAAGGCCGCCGGCAGCTTTCTGGCGATGGCGAAGAATCCCGAACTCGCCTGCGAGGTCACGCTGCAGCCGCTCGCGCGTTTCGACCTCGACGCCGCGATCCTGTTTTCCGACATCCTGACCATTCCGGATGCGATGGGCCTGGATCTGTATTTCGTCGAAGGCGAAGGCCCCAAGTTCCGCCATCCGGTGCGCGACGCCGCCAGCATCGCCAGGCTCGGCGTGCCGGACATGGAAACGGAATTGCGCTACGTCATGGATGCGGTGCGCGTGATCCGCCGCGAGCTCGACGGCAAGGTGCCGCTGATCGGCTTCTCCGGCAGCCCGTGGACGCTGGCCTGCTACATGGTCGAAGGCGGCGGCAGCAAGGATTTCGCCCGCATCAAGGCGATGGCGCTCAACGACCCGAAGGCGCTGCACGCGCTGCTGTCGGTCAACACCGATGCGGTGATCGCCTATCTCGCTGCGCAACGCGCCGCCGGCGCGCAGGCATTGCAGGTATTCGACACCTGGGGCGGCGTATTGAGCCCGGCGATGTACCGCGAATTCTCGCTGCCGTATCTGACCCGCATCGCGCAGGAGTTGCAGCGCGGCGACAGCGCGGACCGCACGCCCCTGATCCTGTTCGGCAAGGGCAACGCCGCGTATCTCGATGAACTCTCGCGCTCCGGCGCCGAAGGCGTCGGCGTCGACTGGCTGATCGAACTCGGCGACGCCGCGCGTCGTACGGAGGGCCGTGTCGCCCTGCAGGGCAACCTCGACCCGACCACGCTGTACGGCGCGCCCGACGCGATCCGCGCGCAGGTCCGCCACGCGCTCGACAGCTACCGCGACGGCAACGGCGGTTCGCGCGACGGCCACATCTTCAACCTCGGCCACGGCATGTCGCCGGACATGAATCCCGACCACGTCGGCGTGCTGGTCGACGAAGTGCACGCGTACAGCGCGCGCTGACTGCAGCTCGTCCGTAGAAGCGCGCTCGCGCGCGAACGCGCTCTACCGGGACTGCGTCTTCGCGCGCACACGCGCTCCGAGAGCAATGGCGCCCGGCGCTGCGGTTGGCGTCACCGGCGTCCAGGCGTGCCGGCATCCACGCCGTGCACGTCATCTGAATGACGGTTCGGCAAGGGCCCTTCACTTCGTCCCTTTCACCCCGACACGTCGACCACGACCTCCGGCGCGCAGGCGAACAGGCGCGTGCCGGGCTCGCGGTCCACGCGCCAGCCGCCGGCGAACGCGGTGAAGGCCGGCAGCACGCCCGCGTTCGCGTCGAAGCGGAATGCCGGCAGGCGCGGAACACCGGGCAGGCGCACGACGGGGTGCAGGTGGCCGCCGAGGCGGTAACCCGCGCCGTCGGCGGCATCGGCCGGATCGTGGACGAACACGAACGGCGCGAACTCGAGCATCGGACCGTGCTCGTGGAGGCCGAGATCCCGGGCCAGCGCTGGGCGCGCGTGCAGGGCCCGGTCGTGGTTGCCGTTGACCAGTTCGACCGACAACGCGGCCCGGCCTGCGCGCCAGCGGGTCCACGCTTCGCGCCACGGCGCGTCGTGCACGGCGGCATGCAGCAGATCGCCGAGCACCAGCAGGCGCGCCGCGCGTGTGATGTCGAGCAGCGCATCGAGCCGCTGCAGATCGAGTGCGGTGCCGCCGCGGGGCAATGCGATGCCGGCGCGGCGGAAGTGGTCGCCCTTGCCGAGGTGCAGGTCGGCGATCGCGAGCAGCGACATCCGCGGCCACCACAGCGCGCGCTCCGGCAGCAGCACCACCGTTTCCCCGGCGAGCGCGATCTCGAGCGCGCCGGGCACTGCCGGCTCAACCACGGTTGCGCTTCTCCAGCTGCGCCGCGGCGCGTTGCACGCGGGTGCGCCAGTCCTCGGTGCTGAGCTGGCCGCGCAGCGACTCGGCCCACAGTGGAAACGACAGCGGAGTGAACGTCTTCATCGGGTGCAGGTCCAGCGTGCGCCGGCTGCAGTCTTCCAGCGTCTCGCGCAGCCGCACGACCTCGAGCTGCGCGGCGAACACCTCGCGCTCGGCCAGCGACAGCAGCATGTGATCGGGATCGTGCTGGCGCAGCACGTCGAAAAGCAGGCCGCTCGAGGCCTGCAACTGGCGCATCGAACGCGGCGCGCGGCCGGGCAGCGAGGGCGGCAGCAGCCCGGCGACGCGGGCGATGTCGCGGAACTGGCGCCGGGCGAGTTCGGCGAGATTGAGGCTCTCGCGCAGGTCTTCGAGGAGGCGCTCGGGCGCCAGCAGGGCGGCGACATCGGCAGCGCCGACGTCGACGTCCTGCGCCGGCGACAGCACCAGGCCATAGTCGTTGACGGCGAAGGTGAAGCTGTTCGGCGTGCGCCGGCCCCAGCGCAGCGACAGCAGCGCAGCCAGGCCTTCGTGCACGTGCCGGCCCGCGAAGGGAAACAGGAACAGATGCCGCCCCCCGCGCGCGTGTACCCATTCGACCAGCAATCGGTCCGGCGCCGGCAGGGCGGACAGATGCTGCTGCAGGTCGAGCAGCCGCGCGATCGCACGAAGTTCCGGCGCCTGTCGCGGGCCGTCGAACACGCGCTCGACCTCGTGCGCCAACGCGCTCGACAGCGGCATGCGGCCGCCGTTCCATTTCGGCACGGTACCGGTGCCGGCTTTGGCGATGCGCACGTAGGCGGTCATGTCTTCCAGCCGCACCAGCTCCAGGGTGCGGCCGGCGAACTGGAATTTGTCGCCGGCGCGCATGCGACCGATGAAGCTTTCCTCGACCGCGCCGAGGCCGCCGCCGCGCATGAGCTTCACGCGCACCGCGCCGTCGCTGGTGATGGTGCCGATCGACAGGCGATGGCGCAGCGCGACGCGCCGGTCGGTGACGCGATAGAGGCCGTCGTCATCGCGTTCGACCCGGCGGAAATCCGGGTAGTGCGCCAGCGCCTGGCCGCCCTGCACGATGAAGTCGAGCACGGCACGCCAGCTGGCGTCGTCGAGCGCGCGGAAAGCCTGGGTGCCGCGCACTTCGTCGCACAGCGCGTCGCTGTCGAAGCCGCCGCCGAGTGCCAGCGTGACGCAATGCTGGGCCAGCACGTCGAGGCTGAGCCGTGGCGCGGGTCGCGATTCGATCGTGCCCTGGGCCACGGCCTCGCGCGCGGCGGCATATTCGACCAGTTCAAGCGCATGCGTCGGCACGCAGACCACGTGCCCCGCCTCGCCCGGGCGATGCTTGGCCCGGCCGGCGCGTTGCAGCAGGCGCGCGACGCCCTTGGGGCTGCCGATCTGCAGCACCTGGTCGACCGCGGGAAAATCGACGCCCAGGTCCAGGCTGGACGTGGCGACCACGCAGCGCACGCTGCCGTCGCGCAGGCCGTCCTCGGCCGCGGCGCGCAGCTTCGGATCCAGCGAACCGTGGTGCAGGGCGAGCGTGTCGGGTGTCTCGGGCCAGACCGCCGACAAGGCGCGATGCCACAACTCGGCCTGCGAGCGGGTGTTGCAGAACAGCAGGCTGGTGCGCTCGGCCATCAGCCGCTCGAGCACGCGCGGCAGCTGGGCGAGTCCGAGATGCCCGGCCCAGGGGAAGCGCTCGTCCTCGTCGGGCAGCAGCGTGTCGATGGTCAGGACCTTCGGCGCCACGCCGGCCACCGTCGGTGCATCCGGCAGATGCGGCAGCAGCGCATCGCGCGCCTCGTCGAGATTGCCGAGCGTCGCCGACACGCCCCAGATCCGCAGCTGCGGATTGAGCATGCGCAGCCGCGCGAGCGCCAGCTGCAGCAGCACGCCGCGCTTGTTGCCCAGCAGTTCATGCCATTCGTCGACGATCACGCAGCGCAACGTCGACAGCCGCGGGCCGGTATCGGGATAGGAAAGCAACAGCGACAGCGATTCCGGCGTGGTGATCAGCGCATCGAGCTTGCCCTCGCGCGCCAGCCGCTTGTCGCGTGCGCTGGCGTCGCCGGTGCGCAGGCCGATCTGCCAGTCGAGACCCAGCGCCTCGACCGGCGTGCGCATCGCACGCAGGGTGTCGGCGGCGAGCGCGCGCAGCGGGGTGATCCACAGCACGGAGAGATCGCGCGGGGCGTTGCGGGTGCGTGGCGCCCGGGGCCGAGGTGTCGACGCGGTGGCGTCTCCCTGCACCGCCCCTTCTTCTGCAGGCACCGCAACGGACGCGGCGGAAGCCGAGAGGCGATTGGCAGCGCTCTTGCCTCTTGTGTTGGCGCCCGACGTCACGACCGGACTGGCCTCGTCATCCGTCGTCACCAGTGTCGAAGCTGGCCTCGGCTGTCGCTTGCGCGCCGCTGCGGCTTCGATCGCCAGCGCCTCCAGCAACGGCCCGCCGAGCGCGGCCAGGGTCTTGCCGCTGCCGGTCGGCGTCTGCAACAGACCGGATTCGCCGGCCAGATAACGCCGCCAGACCTCGCGCTGGAACGGCGCGGGCGTCCAGCCCTGGGCATCGAACCAGGCGCGCAGCGGCGCGTCGGGGCCGCGCAGCCGCCTGGTCGCTACGACGGGAACGGCATCGTCGGTGGTCTCTTGCGGTCGAGAAGGCGTCGGGTCGCTGCGCTTGGCGGCCGCGCGCGGCGCGCGTGGCGTCATCGCGCCAGCGCCTTCAGCGTGTCGAGCCGGTCGGCCTCGGCCATCGGCTTGTCGCGTCGCCAGCGCAGGATGCGCGGAAACCGCACCGCGATCCCGGACTTGTGCCGCTTCGACACGTTGACCGCCTCGAAACCCAGTTCGAACACGTGATGCGCCTTGACCGAGCGCACCGGCCCGAACCGCTCCAACGTGTTGCCGCGGATCCACTTGTCGAGCGCGAGGATCTCGCTGTCGTCGAGGCCGGAATAGGCCTTGGCGACCGGCACCAGGGCGTCGCCATCCCACAGGCCGAAGGTGTAGTCGGTGTAGAGCGTGCTGCGCCGTCCGTGCCCGGCCTGCGCGTAGAGCAGCACCGCATCGATGGTCAGCGGATCGATCTTCCACTTCCACCAGTCGCCACGGCGGCGACCCGTTTGATACGGCGCATCGGCGCGCTTGAGCATCAGGCCTTCGACGCCGCGATCGCGCGCTTCCTCGCGCAGCACGGCGGCCTCGGCCCAGCCGGTCACCTCGACGCGCGGCGACACGACGATGCGCGGATCGCCATGCGCTTCGACCAGCGCTTCGAGCGCCGCGCGGCGTACGTGCTGCGGTCGCGCGCGCCAGTCCTCGCCATCGCGTTCGAGCAGATCGTAGACCTGCAGCCGGACGGGAGTATCGGCGAGCGTCTTCGGGCCCGGCTTGAGGCGCTGGATGCGGGTCTGCAGTGCGGTGAACGGGAGCGGAGCCTCCTCGTCCGCGCGCCACGCGAGCAGTTCGCCATCGAGCACCACGCCATCGGGCAGCGCCATCGCGGCGGCCTCGATCTCGGGAAAGCGCCCGTCCAGCCGCTCCTCGCCGCGCGACCACAGCGCCACTTCGCCGTCGCGGCGCAACAGCTGCAGGCGGATGCCGTCCCACTTCCATTCCAGCAGCCAGTCCTCGATCGGGCCGAGCGCGCGGGCGACGGCGTCGGGATCGTTGGCGAGCGCAATGATGTCCGGCGCGATCTGCGGTTCGCCGTCGTCGGGTGGCGTCGCCTCGGGCAGCCCTGCTTCGGCGCGCAAGGCGGATTCCAGCGGCGAGGCGAGAAAGAACGGATACGGCTGCTGCCGATCGCCAGGCAGCTCCTCGACGGTGAGCAGATCGCGCAGGAACTCCGGCGTCGGTGCCCAGCTGCCGAGCATGCGCTGCGCGAGCCGCGCGATATCGATGCCGGTCAATTCGGCCAGCGCCTGCTGCACCAGCCGCTGCGACACGCCGACACGCAGCGCACCGGTCAGCAACTTGTTGAACAACAGCCGCTCGTCGAAGCGCAAGGTGCGCCAGGCATCGACGATCACCGCGCGGCGGCGCTCGACGTCCTGGTTCGCAACCGGCAGCAGGCGCGTCTCGATCCAGTCCGCCAGCGCGAAATCCGGCGCCGCCTCGGCGGGATCGTCGAGCAGCAGGGCCAGCGTCTCGCCCAGATCGCCGACCTGGTCGTAACTGTCGTCGACCAGCCAGTCCGGCGTGCCGGACTCGATCGCGATCCATTCGCGCAGCTCGCGCGTGTTGGCGATCTTCTTGCGGGCGCTGGCGACCTTGCCACCCGACAGCAGGTACAGCGCCCACGCCGCGTCGCGCGGCGGTGCCTCGCGGAAATAGCGGACCAGTGCGGCGCGCTTGTCGAGGGTGGCGGTGCTCTGGTCGAGCTCGCGGTAGAGCTGGGCGAAGCGCTTCATGCCGATCGCGCCGACGCGGCGGGCGCACTGCGAAGCAGTCTCACTCCTCACCCCCGAAATCCGTCCGGAACGCCTCGGCCGCAATCCCGTCCTCGTTGAGCGCGCGGATGATCGCGTCGGTATTGCCATGCGTCGCGATCACGCGCGACGCGCCCGTCTCGCGGACGGTGCGCATCAGGTCCGGCCAGTCGGCGTGGTCGGAGACCACGAAGCCGCGATCGTAGTTGCGACGGCGGCGGTTCCCGCGGATCTGCATCCAGCCCGACGCGAACCCCTGTTGTGCACGGCGGAACCGCCGGATCCACGAACTGCCGGCCGCAGACGGCGGCGCGAGGACCAGCTTGCCGGCGAAGTCGGCCGCCTTGTCGGTGTCCGAGACGGGCAACGTGTCGATCATCGGCACGCCGGCGCGGCGGTAAACATCCACGCCGTTGGCGACCGCGCCATGCAGCAGGACCGGTTCATCGGTATGCACGGCCAGCTCGGCCAGTACGCGCTGCGCCTTGCCGAGCGCGTAGCAATAGAGGATCGCCGCCTCGCCGCGTTCGGCGCAGTGGTCGCGCCAGGCGACGATGTCGCGTGCGACCTCGGACGTGTCGGGCCAGCGGTACACCGGCAGGCCGAAGGTCGCTTCGGTGATGAAGGTGTCGCAGCGCACGACCTCGAACGGATCGCAGGTCGGATCGTGCTGGCGTTTGTAGTCGCCCGACGCGACCCAGACCTCGTCGTCCACCTCGACCCGCACCTGGGCCGAACCCAGCACGTGCCCGGCCGGATGCAGCGACACCGTCGCCGTCCCCATCTGGAACGGCACGCCATACTCGTGCGCCGCGTAGATCTGCTCGCCCAGACGCCATTCCAGGATCGGCAGGCCGATGCGCGTCGTGTGGTAGGCGCCCATCCCGGTCCGCGCATGGTCGCCGTGGCCGTGCGTGATCACGGCCCGCGGCACGGGCCGCCACGGATCGATATGGAAGTCGCCGGCGGGGCAGTACAACCCCTCGGGGCGCAACTGGATCAGATCCTGGGACGGCTTGGTCATGGACGCAGTCTGGGCACCGCCTTGTGCAGGAGGTGCCAAGCCTGGCGAGGCGCCGTCTCAGGATGTGCGACGGGCCGATCGCGGCGGCGCCGGCGCAATTCCGCATCCGATGGGGCCTCGCCGCGGACCGGACGCCAGTTCCAGGCCAGGGCGTCCGACAGCATCTCGCCGGTCAGCGGCTTGCGCAGGAAGCCGGTGAAGCCGGACGCGCGCGCCGCGGCTTCGGCGCCGGCATCGGCACGCGCGGTCACCGCGATCATCGGCTGCACGAACCCGTGCGCACGCATCATGCCCGCGAGCGTCAGCCCGTCGATGCCGGGCAGATCGAGATCGAGCAGCGCCAGATCGAAGCTGCGCGCGGCGATCTCGGACAGCGCCGTCAGGCCATGCATGACATGCACGACCTGGTGGCCCTGCGACTGCAGCAGGCCGCCGATCACTTCGGCCACCGTCTGGTCGTCCTCGACCAGCAGGATCTCCAGGCCCACGGCGGCGATCAGCCGGTCGTGGCCCGTCCCCGCCTGCTGCCGCGGTGGATCCGACACCAGTGGCAACGGCAGGCAGACCTGGAACCGCGTGCCCACGCCCAGCGTGCTCTCGACATCGATGCGGCCGTCCATCGCCGTCGACAGTTCCTGGCTGATCGCCAGTCCGAGCCCGCTGCCGCCGTAACGCGACGCGGTGCGCACGGACTCCGCCTGCTCGAAGCGGCGGAACAGGCGATCCCGCTGCTCCTCGCTCAGGCCCGGTCCCGTATCGCTGACGACGAAACAGATGGCGCCGTCGGCCTCGAGCCGGACCTGCAGCCCGACGCGCCCACGCTCGGTGAACTTCACCGCATTGCCGACCAGGTTGAGCAGGATCTGGCGCACGCGACCCGGATCGCCGCGCACCCAGGCCGGCACGTCCTCGTCGATACCCGTTTCGAACGCGAGCGCCTTTCGCCGTGCCATCGGCTCGCACAGCGCCGCGACGTCCTGCACCACGCGGGCGAGCTCGAACGGTTGCGGATCGAGTTCCAGACGGCCCGCTTCGATGCGCGCGAGATCGAGCGCGTCGTTGACCAGTCCCATCAGATGGTTGCCGGCGCGCCGGATCGATTCGGCGTAACCGCGCTGGCGGGGATCGAGCGGCGTGTCGAGCAGCAACTCGCTCATGCCGAGCACGCCGGTCATCGGCGTACGGACCTCGTGTCCCAGCGTGGCGAGGAAGCGTGTCTTGGCGAGCGAGGCACGTTCTGCGAGCTCGCGTTTCTCGACGGCGAGATGCCAGGCGTGACGACGCTTGAGGCGAACGCGGTAGACGTGGGCGGCGCCCCACAGCACGACCGCCACCGCCAGCGCGGCGGTGAGCAGGGCGGTGATCGTCTTCCACCACGGCGGCGTCTGGCGGATGGAGATCGGCGCCAGCGCGATCCAGTCGCCGTCTTCCGTGCGCGCTTCGACGAACAGGGAATAATCGCCGGGCGACAGGCGGGGAAACACGCGCTCCGCCGAGATTCCCGCGTAGACCCATTCGGTCTCGTGGCCCGCGAGGCGGAACCGGTAATGGTGCGCATGCGCGTCGGTGAACGACAGCAGCCGCGCGACGACGCGCAGATCGGTATCGCCATGACGCAAGGCCAGCGGTCCTTGCGGCGGGCCCTCGACGACTTCGTCGCCGCGGCGCAGTTCCAGCGTCTCGAGCACCAGCGGCGGCGTCGTGCCTCGCCGCTTGACCTGCTCCGGATGGAACAGCAGCAGCCCCTCGGCGGTGCCCACCGCGAAGTAGCCGTCCCGCGAAATGCCGATCGCATGCTCACTGAATTCCTGGCTGAGCAGGCCGTCGCGCACGCCGTACGTCCGGATGCGCGACGTCGACGGATCGAGGCGCAACAGGCCTCGTACCGTCGTGATCCACAGCACGCCGCGGGCGTCGATCGCCACGTCGCCGGGAATCACCTGGGGCAACCCGTCCGATGTATCGAATCCGCGTCGGTAGGTCAGCCGCGCCCCATCCCACCGGTACTCATCGAGGCGGCCCATACCGGCCAGCCAGACCGAATCGTCGCCCTGGTAGGTCATGGCGCTGACATGCGAGCCCGGGCTGCCGGCGACCGGCGCGAACGTGTTGCGCGCCGCATCGAGCTGGAACACGCCCCCCGTCGTCGACAGCCAGATCGCGCCCTGGGGCGTGCGGACGATGCGCACGGGTCGCACCGCCGCGGGCAGGCCGCGACCGTCGCCCGGCAGGATGGTGCCGATGACACGCCCGTCGGCGTCGCGTCCTTGCACGCCCTCGTGGCTCGCGAACCAGAGGGTGCCGTCGGGACGCTCCGCGATGCTGTTCGGAAGACTGCCGATGAATGGATCCTGCGCCTGGTCGTGGGTCCACACGCGCGCATCGCCGGTTGCCGGATCGAGACGCAGCAGCTGGAAAACACAGGCGACCCAGACGACGCCGCTCGCGCTCTCGTGCACGCTCCGGCTGATCCGGCTGCCGCAGACCCGCGACATCCGGTGCTCGACCACACCCGTGCGAGGCTCGACGATGTCGAGGCCACCGCCGCTGCCCACCATCCACAAGCGCCCGTCGGCCGTGGGCGCGACGCCATAGACGAGCGCATTGGACAGGCTCGCCGGATCGCCCATGCGCCGCTGGAGGACCGTGAAGTTGCGCCAGCTCGCCGGCAGGTACCACAGGCCCGAATCGCTGCTGGCGAACCACAGGCCGCCTTCGCGGTCCTGGATCGCCGAGGACCAGGAGGGACGCACCGCGCCCCGGCTGGTCACACTGAACAACGGCACGTCCTGGATGCGGCCATCGATCTCGCGTGCCAGGCCGCTGCTCGTGTCGTACCAGCGTCCGCCCTGCTGGTCCTCGACCAGCATGTGCAGCACCGGCCTGTCCAGCACGGGATCTCGCCATGGAATGTGCTCCACGCGCCCGTCGGGTCGGTGGACGACGCCACCGCCATGCATGCCGATCCACAGATTCCCCTGCTCGTCCGCCTCCAGGCCCTCGACGAGCGGCGCGACGTCCGGGGGCATGGCGACGCGCGTGAAGCCCTGCCCGTTCCAGAAGGACAGGCCGTCCTTCGTACCGACCCACAAGCCGCCGTCGGAACGCGGAACGAGATAGGCGACGGCGTTGGACGGCAGGCTGTCCGGGGCGGATGGATCCGCCTCAAAGCGTTGCAGGCCGCCATCCGGCGCAAGCCGGTAGAGTCCCGACTCCGCCATCCCGAACCAGACCGCGCCATCCCGGGTCGAGGTCACCACCCAGACGGCGTCGATGCCGATGGCCGGATGGGTCTGCCGGGTGTAGTGGGTGAAGCGGGCGCGATCCGCGTCCAGCATCGACAGCCCGCCCCGACGCGTCCCCACCCAGACCCGGTCGCGCGCATCGACATGCACGGTCCACACCTCGTTGTCGTGCAGCCCGTCCTCGACCCGCCAGACACGGAAGCCGACCCCGTCGTAGCGGGCGAGGCCGTCACGCGTCGCGACCCATAGATAGCCTTGCTGGTCTTCGGCCAGCGCATTGACGCGGTGCGAAGGCAGCCCGTCGAGCACACCGATCTGGCGCGGTTGCGGCACGCTGGCCGTGACCGTCGTATGGGTCGACGCCCATGCGGAAGACGCCCACACCAGGCACCACACGGCCAGCAACGCAATCCCTGCATGACGCATTCCGTTCCCCGAACCGCCGACGGTGCGCGGACCGCGCTTCCCTGGCGGGCATCCTCGCAACGCAGCGTTGTGACCGCAAGTTGCAAGGCGTTCGAGGTCCGTGCCTAGAATCGCCGCATGCCGAGCATCCGCCGACTGCGTGTCCTGGTTCCGATCCTCGCCTGCGCGCTGTGGGCGACGACGTCCGTCGCGGCGGCGGACGCCGAGTCCTATCGCCTGGATCCCGTCCATACCCGCGTCGTGCTCGCCATCGACCATGCGGGATTTTCCAAGGCCATCGGCACCGTCTCCGGTGCGACCGGGACGCTGTGGACCACCGGCGAGGACTGGACGGATGCACGCGTGGACGTGTCGGTGCCGCTGGATCGGCTCGATTTCGGCGATGCCGACTGGAATCGCGCCGTCGCGGCACGCGGACTGCTCGATACGGCGCGCCACCCGGTGGCGCGCTTCGTGTCCACGCGGATCGAGGCGATCGATGCCGGGCGCGCGATCGTGCACGGCACGCTGACGCTGCGCGGCGTGACCCGCGAGGTCGCGCTCGATGCGGTGCGCAACGGCGCGCGTCGCCATCCGCTGCCGCCGTTCCGGCGCACGGTGGGGTTTTCCGCGACGACGACGCTGACGCGCGCGGATTTCGGCGTCGATGCGTGGCGGTCGATGATCGGCGAGACCGTCGAGCTGCGGCTGGAAGTCGAGGCGACGCGGGGCCGCGCCGAGGAGACTGACGATATCCCGACTGCGCCAGCCACGACGGACCCGCTCGACGACACGCCGTCCGACGTGGATCCGGAGACGAGGATCGATGCGGAGCCGCCATCGGATCCCGCACCCGAGCAGGAAGCGACGCCGTCCACCACACCGCCACCCGGAACGCCCACGTCATGACCCTGCGCAATACCGCTGATCGCTGGGGTGGTGTCAGCCAGCTGCTGCACTGGCTGGTCGTGCTGTTGATCCTGTCGACCGGCCTGATCGGTCTGTTGATGGGCGACATGCGCAACAGCCCGACCAAGATCGAGGTCTACGCCCTGCACAAGTCGCTGGGACTGACGATCCTGGCCCTGGCCGCGCTGCGGGTGCTGTGGCGTCTCTATGCCGGCGCGCCGCGTCCGGTGCCGGGCACGCCGGCCTGGCAGGCGCGACTGGCATCGCTGACCCACGTCGCGCTGTATGCGCTGCTGTTCGCGCTGCCGCTCAGCGGCTGGACGTTCAACTCCGCCGCCGGCTATCCGCTGCAATGGTTCGGCCTGTTCAACCTGCCGGGGCTGGTCGCGCGCGATCAGGACCTGCGGGCCACGGCGGGGGATGTCCACGAGCTGCTGTTCTGGACCCTCGTCGTGCTGGCCCTCGTGCACGCCGGCGCGGCGCTGTACCACCACGTGTTCCAGCGCGACGCCACCCTGTCGCGCATGCTGCCCTGGGGACGCCGCCGAGCAGACGCCCCGACCTCTTCCGCACAGGACTGATCCCATGTCGCGATGCTTCCGCCTGCTGTCCGCCGCGCTCGTCGCGGCCCTGCCGCTCTCCGCGCTGGCCGCCGATTACACCCAGGCGCCCGGCTCGTCGCTGGCCTTCGCCGGCACGTATCAGGGCGAGTCCTTCAGCGGCACGTTCCCGGATTTCCGCACGACGCTCCGCTTCGATCCGGCGGATCTCGCGACCGCATCGCTATCGGTGGCGATCCCGCTGGGCACGGCGACGACCGCAAACGCCGACTACGACGGTGAGATGCGCGGCGCGGCCTTCTTCGACGCGACGCGCTTCGCCCAGGCGACCTTCACGTCCACCGCGTTCCGCGATCTCGGCAACCGCCAGTACGCGGCCGACGGCACGCTGGAACTGCGCGGCGTCCGCAAGCCGGTCACGCTGACCTTCACCTGGACGCCCGGCGCCCGTCCGCTGCTGTCGGGACGCGCGGTCGTGCCGCGGCTCGATTTCGGCGTGGGCGCCGGCGAGTGGGCCGATACCGCGGTGATCCCGAACGAGATCGCCGTCAGCACCCGGGTCTATCTGCAGCCGGCGGGCCGGTAGGCGCTGGCGCTACCGCGTCTCCCGGCCGGTCTCGACGCCGGACCGCGCGCTGCGCTTCGTGGCGATCGCGAAAAAGTCTGCAGCGCAACCTCACGGCGGTGCGCGATCGGCCTGCGCCGTCACGCGTCGCGCGCGTCCCAGTCGCGGTGCCGGAGCGTCAGCGGCGCCAGCACGCCATTTCGCCCTCGGCGCCTCGCAGGCAGATGGTCCCGGACTCGATGACGAATCCGATGATGGCGCCCGACTCCAGCACCACCACGCCCTCCCAGATCGATGCCGCACCGCCCAGTTGCGGCAGACCTCGCGGGCCCGGACGTTCCTGCGGCCGCGCCGGGCCGTAGGTGCCCGACAACAGGCTGCGGATGCTGCCCAGGTCCACGTCGCCGGGCGCACTGGTGATCGCCCTGGTCATGACGATGCGCTGGATGGAACCAGCGGGGACCACGTCCGTGATCGCCAGCCCCGTCCAACGGGCCGCGTCCGGCCGGGACGCGGATTTGACCAGATCCACGTCCCCACCCGCCGGCAGTGCGGCCAGCGTCCCGAGCGGCACCGTCAGCAAAGCCAGCGATGCCAGCCAGGCGCGCAGCACGCCCGCATCGAACGGCCAGTCCAGTTCGCGCGCTCCGGCCGCGTCGCGGAGCACCGGCACACGCGTGCCATAAGCGGTTTCCAGGTCGTCATCGCCGTCGATGAACACGCTTTCGAACGCTGGCGACCGTGCCTGCGCCATCGCCTCGAGGGCGAGATCGCAGAGATGGCAGTCGTCGCGCTGGTAGAGGATCAGAGAAGGTGGGGGCATGCCGCAACGCGTCAGGCGGGAGTGCAGGGCTGGCCCGTAGAATAGCCACATGGCAGTCAGCACGTTCGACCTCTACAAGATCGGCATCGGGCCGAGTTCCTCGCACACCGTCGGGCCGATGCGCGCGGGCGCGCGTTTCGTGCGCCGCTGGCTCGAAGTGCCCGGGCGGATGGACGATGTGTGCCGCGTGCGCGCCGAGGTGTTCGGCTCGCTGGCTCTGACCGGTCGCGGCCACGGCACCGACAAGGCCGTGATGATGGGCCTCGAAGGCCACATGCCGAACCAGATCGACCCGGACATCATTCCCGATGCGTTGATCCGCATCCGCGGTGACAAGCGCATCCGGCTCGGCGGCACGCACGAGATCGCCTTCGACGAAAAATCCGATCTGGTGATGAACAAGCGCCAGAAGCTGCCCTTCCACACCAACGGCATGCGCTTCACCGCCTACGACGCCGACGGCGCGGTCATCGCGACGCGCGACTATTACTCGGTCGGCGGCGGCTTCGTGGTCAACGAGGACGAGGCGGCCGAAGACCGCATCGTCGCCGACACCACCGACGTGCCCTATCCGTTCTCCAGCGGCGACGAGCTGATCGCGCAGGCGAACACGCACGGCCTGAGCATCGCCAGGCTGATGCTGGAGAACGAGAAGGTGTGGCGCAGCGAGGACGAGATCCGCGACGGCCTGCGCGAACTGTGGGCGGCGATGCAGTCCTGCGTCGCGCGCGGCATCCGCCAGACCGGCACCCTGCCCGGCGGCCTGCATGTCACCCGCCGCGCGCCCGCGCTGCATGCCGAGCTCTCGTCCAAGCCCGAAGCCGGCATGCGCGATCCGCTGACGGTGCTCGACTGGGTGAACCTCTACGCGCTCGCGGTCAACGAAGAGAATGCCGCCGGTGGCCGCGTCGTCACCGCGCCGACCAATGGCGCGGCCGGCATCCTGCCCGCGGTGCTGCACTACTACGACCGCTTCTGCCCGAATTCCACCGAGCAGGGCATCTTCGATTTCCTGCTCACCGCGTCCGCCGTCGGCATCCTCTACAAGGAGAACGCCAGCATCTCGGGCGCGGAAGTCGGCTGCCAGGGCGAGGTGGGCGTGGCCTGTTCGATGGCCGCCGCCGGCCTGACCGCCGCGCTCGGCGGCACGCCGAGCCAGATCGAGAACGCGGCCGAGATCGGCATGGAACACAACCTCGGCCTGACCTGCGATCCGATCGGCGGCCTGGTGCAGATCCCGTGCATCGAGCGCAACGCGATGGGCGCGGTCAAGGCGATCAACGCCTCGCGCATGGCGTTCCGCGGCGACGGCAAGCACAAAGTCAGCCTCGACAAGGTGATCCGCACGATGCGCGACACCGGCCGCGACATGCGCGACAAGTACAAGGAAACCTCGCGCGGCGGTCTGGCAGTCAACGTCATCGAGTGCTGAGGCAATGGTGACGCTCGGCGAACCGCTGGTGACGATGGTCGGCTGGAGCATCCAGGCGCTGGAGTTGCTGGGGGTCGCGGTGATCCTCGGCGGCTTCGTGTTCGCGACCCTGCGCTGGCCCGTCGAACTGCGCCGCGCCGGCGGCCATCGCGCCTATGTCGCCTACCGCCGGCACAGCGTCCGCGGGCTGATCCTGGGGCTGGAGTTCCTCGTCGCCGCCGACATCATCCGCACGATCGTCGTCGAGTACAGCCTCGACAGCCTGCTGAAGCTGGCGATCATGGTGCTGATCCGCAGCTTCCTGGTGTTCGCGCTGCACCTGGAGATCGAGGGCCGCCTGCCCTGGACCGCACGCACGCGCGCAGCGTCGCAGGGCAACGACGGCTGAGCCGACGCGGGCCGTCTCCGGCCCGGACGCGGCGGCTGCGCTCAGCGCGGGGCGATCGCCAGCACGTCGTCGAGCAGTGCCGCTGCCGTGACGTCGGCGCCCGCGCCGGGGCCCTGGATGACCAGCGGCTGCGCGTGGTAGCGGTCGCTGTGGATCGCGACCCGGTTGTCGGTTCCCGCGCCCGCGGCCATCGGATGGTCGGCCGGCAACGCACGCAGACCGACCTGTGCCTCGCCGCCGGCCTCGAAGCGGGCGACGAAGCGCAGCACCTCGCCACGGGCCGCGGCGTCCGCACGTCGCTGCGCGAGGTCGGCATCGAGCGCGCCCCAGCGTCCGTCGAGCGCCTCGGCCGGGAGGTCCGCGAGCGCGGCCGGCACCAGGGAGGCCACGCGGACCTCGTGGCCCGGCACCGCGAACCCGGCGGCGCGCGCCAGGATCAGCAGCTTGCGGCGCACGTCTTCGCCGGACAGGTCGAGCCGCGGATCCGGCTCGGTATAGCCGGCGTCGCGCGCCTCGACGATCAGATCGGAGAACGGGCGCGTTCCATCGAAGCGTCCGAACAGCCACGCCAGCGACCCCGACAGCACGCCTTCGATTGCGTGGATCCGGTCGCCGCCGTCGACCAGCGCACGCAGGCTGCGCAGCAGCGGCAGGCCGGCACCGACCGTCGCGCTGTCGCCGTAGCGGCTGCCGACCTCGCGCACCGCATCGCCGATCGCCTGGGCCCGGCCGAGATCGCCGCCGACGCCGAGCTTGTTGGCGGTGACCACGTGGATGCCGCGCGACAGCCATTCGGGATGCCAGTCGGCGACCGTTTCACTCGCAGTCGCGTCGACGACGATGTCGCCGGGCCGCGGACTTTCGCCCTCCGCCCACGGCGGAAAGCCGCTGCGCCGTCGGGCCGCGTCGCGCGCCTGCCGCAGCACGTGCGCCAGATCGTCGCCACCGGCGATCTGGGTGCGCGAATTGCAGATCCACGACACCGCCGGCAGCGCGATGCCCTGCGCGGCCAGGCTGGCATAGCGCGCGACGAAGGCGCTGCCGACGGTGCCGGTGCCGAGCAGGGCCAGGCGTGCCGGCTGCGGCTGCGCGCGCGTGCGCTGGTGCAGGGACACGACGGTGCTCATGCGTCCACCCGGCGGCGCTGCGCGGCATCGGCCTGCGCGTCGATGACAGCCGTGGCCCGGTCGAGCGCAGCCGCGATGTCCTCCTGCAGGTCGTCCAGCGCTTCGATCCCGACCGACAACCGCAGCAGGCCGTCCGAAATGCCCGCGGCCGCGCGGGCGGCGGGGCTCATCGCCGCATGGGTCATCGTCGCCGGGTGCGCGATCAGGCTTTCGACGCCGCCCAGCGACTCGGCCAGCGTGAACTGCTGCAGGCCATCGACGAACGCGCGGACCACGTCCACCTGCGCCACGCCATCGGGCACCTGCAGCTCGAACGACAGCATCGCGCCGAAGCCCGACTGCTGGCGCGCGGCGACCGCGTGACCGGGGTGCGACGGCAGGCCCGGGTAATGCACGGTCGCGACCGCGGGGTGCGCATCCAGCAGCGCGACGATGCCGGCGGTGTTTTCCTGGTGCACGCGCAGCCGCGCGTCCAGCGTGCGCAGGCCACGCAGCGTCAGGAAGCTGTCGAACGGCGCGCCCGTGATCCCGAGCGCATTCGCCCACCACGCCAGTTGCGTGTGCAGCTCGGGATCCTTGGCGATCACCGCGCCGCCGACCACGTCGCTGTGGCCGTTGATGTACTTGGTCGTCGAATGCACCACGACATCGGCGCCGAACGCGATCGGCGTCTGCAGCGCCGGCGACAGGAAGGTGTTGTCGACGATCGCCAGGGCGCCGGCCCGATGCGCGGCTTCGATGACGAAACGCAGGTCGGTCACGCGCAACAGCGGGTTGGACGGGGTCTCGATCAGCACTACGCGCGGCGATTGCGCCAGCGCATCGGCCAGCGCGCGCGGGTCGGTCAGGTCCGCGGTAACCAGTTCGAAATGCCCCTTGCGTGCGAGCGCGTCGAACAGGCGCCAGCTGCCACCGTAGGCATCGTGCGGCACGACCAGCCGGTCCCCGGGCGACAGCAGCGCGTTGAGCACCAGGGTGATCGCGGCCATGCCGGTCGGCGTGATCACGCCGCCGGCGCCGCCCTCGAGCTGCGCCAGCGCATCGCCCAGCAGGTCGCGCGTCGGATTGCCGCTGCGGGTGTAGTCGTACTGCCGCTTCTCGCCGAAGCCGGCGAAGCTGAAGTTGCTCGACAGCACCAGCGGCGGCGTCACCGCGCCGAAGGCGGGATCGCGATCGATGCCGGCGCGGACCGCGCGCGTCGCGGGGCGACACAGCCTGGCCGTGGTGTTCTCGTCGTGGTGGCTCATGTGCGATCTCCTGTGTGCTGCAGCGCCGTCGCCAGGACGGCATCGATGCGGTCGGTTTCCTTGAGGAAGGCGTCGTGCCCGTAGGGCGAGCGCAGCACGCGCAGCCGGCCGGCCGGACCCAGGCCTTCGAGCAGCGTCACCGCGTCGGCCAGGGCGACCACGGTGGTCGGCGTGCGGATGGCGGCCGGCTCGACGCGGTGCAGGTCGATCGATTCCGACAGGCGCTTCCATGCAGTGACCGAGGTCCGCGCGACATAACGCGCCCCGGCAGCGTCGAGGTAATCCTCGGCGGCGACCCGGATCTGGCCGTTGACGACGACCGGCGCGGCGTCGAAGCGCTCGGCGAATTCCTCCGGCGTGCGGTAGCTCAGCATCGCGAACTGGCGCGCCAGCGACAGGCCCTGCCCGTCCGCGCATTGCAGCTCGCCGAGCGCGACCGCCTTGCGTTGCAGCGCGCGCCACGCGGCGGCATAGGGATGCGCGCGATGCGCGCCGCTGACCGCGACCAGCGCAGCCAGGCGCGCGGGATGCCGCGCGGCGACCTGCAGGCCGACCAGCGCACCGTAGGAATAGCCGACGAAGGCCGCCAACTGTTCGATGCCCAGCGCCTCGAGCAACGCGGCGATCGCGTCGGCCTGGTCCGCGGTGTCGATCGGCGCATCGAGCGCACCGTCGGCGCCGACATAGTCGAACGCCAGCAGGCGCAGTCGCGTCGGATCGAGGGCCCGCGCCGGGCCGACCAGGTGTTCGGCCCAGCCCGCCTCCGGAAACGCCCCGCTGGACGCCAGGTGCCGGTGCGCGGAAATGCCGCCGGCGACGAAGACCACCGGCGCGCCGGCTGCGCCGCGCAGTTCGTAGGCGAGCGTCAGGGGGCGGGGCCCGGCATGCCGCAGGGGCAGGGTCACCGTGATGCGACCGCGGATGGCGTCCATTGCGGTCGGCGCTGCCGCGGCATCGCCGGCAGCGTCCGCGTGCCAGGCGGCGTCACAAACGGGTTCGAAAAGGCGGGGAGCAGTGTCGACGAGGCTCATGGCGATGTCCGATAGGGCGAAGTCATCGCTGCCCGCGGGGAATGCCGGAAGACGCCTGATCGGCGGATGCAGCCCGACGCGCGGAGGCGTCGGGCTGCAACCATCTTCCGGTGGACACACAGGTCCCCGCAGGACTTGGCACCGCGACGGAACCGGCATCGGTGGATGCGGCTCCATCAGGTTGCCCCGGCTTCGTCGGGCCTGTCCCTCAGCCGGTCTCGATGGATGCCGTGCAGACTGCCAGCGCATTCCGGGGATGTCAATCGCTGTATGCGGATGAAGCGATGAAATAATTTCAGCCGTAACTGCGAAGATCGCGGCCCGAGGTTCCGAGCGGATGGGCATAATTTCGCGATGTCGAACCGTCTGTTTCCCGCTCTCGTCGTCGCGGCGCTCGCCGCCGGCTGCGCGTCCACGCCTCCCGTCGTTCCTCCGTCGCCGCCTGCCACGGCGTCGACGCCGGATGGCCTGCCGGTCGTCGTCGAGCGCTTCGTGACCGCAGCCCTGCCCGGCGCGGAACTCGATTCCCTCGCGACCTGGCCGACGCCCGACGGCGCCACCTGGCTGATCGCGACCGCCAAGCTCGACCATCAGCTCGTGGTGTTCGATGCGGACACCGGCGCGCCGCTGCGCACCGTCGGCAACGCGGGTGAAGCCCCCGGCGACTTCGACCGGCCGAACGGCGTGGCGGTGCACGGCGACCAGCTGTTCGTGTCGGAGCGCGACAACCGCCGTGTGCAGGTGTTCGCGCTGCCGACGTTCGCGCCGCTCCTGGACTTCGGCAGGCCCGCCCTGCGCAGTCCCTACGGGCTCTGGGTGCACGAGACCGCACCGGACACGGTCGAGGTCTACGTCACGGACAGCTTCATGGACGGCCCGGACTTCGGCCAGGTGCCGCCGCTGGACCAGCTCGACCGCCGCGTGCATCGCTATCGCGTCGCGCCGGACGACGACGGCGCCCTGCAGGCACAGGCGCTCGGCACCTTCGGCGACACCCGCGCGGCGACCGCGCTGCGCATCGTCGAATCGATCGCCGGCGATGCGGGCGCCGACCGTCTGCTGATCGCGGATGAGGACCTGCGCGACGGCGCGACCGTGCGTGGCTACGACCTGGCCGGACGCCCCACCGGCGACGATCTACCCGGCGGCAGTTTCCTCGCCGAGCCCGAAGGCATCGCGCTGTGGGCCTGCAGCGTCGATGGCGGCTACTGGATCGTCGCCGACCAGCTGCGGCCGCTGACGGTCTTCCGCCTCTTCGACCGGCAGACGCTGGCGCCGGCCGGCGCGTTCACCGGCGCGGCGGTCGCCTACACCGACGGCATCGTCCTGCACGCGGCGGGCACGCGCCGCTTCGCGCACGGCGCGCTGTATGCCGTGCACGACGACCGTGCGATCGGCGCATTCGATCTGGCCGAAATCGCACGGACGCTGCAACTGGATCCGGCTTGCGCCGGCTGACACCGCCGGCCGCCCTCGCACGGTTCGCGTTGCTGCCGACGCTGCTGCTGTCCGCCACGCTGGCCGCGCAGAGTCCGTCGACCGGTGGCTGGCAAGGCGCCGCGGCCACTGCGGACATGCACGCGCAAGGCGTGCGCCTGCGCCTCGCGACGACCGACGATGGCGTGCTGGCGATCGCCGACAACCCGCTGGCGGGCCCCGTCGAAGTGCTGTTGCTCGCATCGGGATCCACCGCGCCCCGCAGCGTGCCGGCCCTGCCCGCCCGTGCCACGGTGCCGGCGCGCGGCAGCGTGGTCGTGGCGCGACTGCTCGCCGGAGCCGGCATCGACACGTCACGTGCCACGTTGCGGCTGCAGGCCGTCCCCGGCGTGCCGGGCGCGCGTCCGCGCGACGTCGAGTACCGGTTCCCGTTGCGCGATGCGCCGGTGCGGGTCACCCAGGGTTTCGGCGGCGGCGTCAGCCACGCCGATGACGAGAACCGCCATGCGGTCGACTTCGCCGTAGACGAGGGCACGCCCGTGCTTGCCGCACGCGACGGCACGGTGATGCAGGCCGAGGCGCGGGTCGCGGGCACCACGCGCCTCGGCAGCGGGCAGCACGCGGACGCTGCGGAACGCGCCAACTTCATCCGCATCCTGCACGACGACGGGACGATGGCGCTGTACGCGCATCTGCAGCGCGGCGGCGTCGTGGTCGCGCCCGGCGACCGCGTGCGGCGCGGCGCGGTCATCGGGTTCTCCGGCAACACCGGCGCCAGCAGCGGCCCGCACCTGCATTTCGTCCTCCAGGCCAACCACGGGCTGCGCCTGGTCTCGGTGCCGTTCCGGATGTTCGGACCCGGCGGCATCCTGCGCTTCGACCTGCCGCCCGCGGCGGACGCGTCGTCGCCCTGACCGGCCGGACGCCGCGCGGAAGCCGGCGCGTATAATCCCGGGCTTCCCGAATCAACGGAGTGCACGCGGACGCGTGCGTGCCCGCATGTCCGACGTCGCCACCGAATCCGCCCGCCGCCGCACGTTCGCGATCATTTCGCATCCCGACGCCGGCAAGACCACGCTGACCGAAAAGCTGCTGCTGTTCGGCGGTGCGATCCAGATGGCCGGCTCGGTCAAGGGCCGCAAGGCCGCACGCCATGCGACGTCCGACTGGATGGCGCTGGAGAAGGAGCGCGGCATCTCGGTGACGAGTTCGGTGATGCAGTTCCCCTACGAGGGCCGCATCGTCAACCTGCTCGACACACCCGGCCACGCCGACTTCGGCGAGGACACCTATCGCGTGCTGACCGCGGTCGACTCGGCGCTGATGGTCATCGACGTCGCCAAGGGCGTCGAGGAACGCACGATCAAGCTGATGGAGGTGTGCCGCATGCGCGACACGCCGATCATGACCTTCATCAACAAGCTCGACCGCGAGGGCAAGGAGCCGATCGATTTGCTCGACGAGGTCGAAAGCGTGCTCGGCATCCAGTGCGCGCCGGTGACCTGGCCGATCGGCATGGGCCAGCGCCTCAAGGGCGTGGTTCACCTGGTGACCGGCGAGGTGCACCTGTACGAACCCGGCCGCAACTTCACCCGCCAGGACTCGACCATCTTTCCGTCGCTCGACGCACCGGGCCTGGCCGAGAAGATCGGCGCGGCGATGCTGGCCGACCTGCGCGACGAACTGGAACTGGTCCAGGGCGCGAGCCACCCCTTCGATCTCGAGGCCTATCGCGCCGGGCGGCAGACGCCGGTGTTCTTCGGCTCGGGCGTCAACAATTTCGGCGTGCAGCCGCTGCTCGACTTCTTCGTCGAGCACGCCCCGGCCCCCCGCGCGCGCGGCACGACGACCCGCGACGTCGCCCCCGAGGAACCGAAGCTCAGCGGCTTCGTGTTCAAGATCCAGGCCAACATGGACCCGATGCACCGCGACCGCGTGGCCTTCATGCGCGTCTGTTCCGGCCGCTTCGTCGCCGGCATGAAGGCCTTCCACGTGCGCACCGGCAAGGAGCACAAGCTCGCCAACGCGCTGACCTTCATGGCCAGCGACCGCGAGATCGCCGCCGAGGCCTGGCCGGGCGACGTCATCGGCATCCACAACCACGGCACGATCTCGATCGGCGACACCTTCACCGAAGGCGAGGCGATCGCGTTTACCGGTATTCCCAACTTCGCGCCGGAGCTGTTCCGCCGCGCGCGGCTGCGCGATCCGCTGAAGCTCAAGCAGCTGCAGAAGGGCCTGGCCCAGCTGTCGGAGGAAGGCGCGACCCAGTTCTTCAAGCCGATGATGAGCAACGACCTGATCCTCGGCGCGGTCGGCGTGCTGCAGTTCGAAGTGGTGGCCTACCGGCTGAAGGACGAGTACGGCGTCGATGCGAGCTTCGAGCCGGTGCAGGTGACGACGGCCCGCTGGATCCGCTGCGACGACGCGAAGAAGCTGGAGGAGTTCCGCGACAAGCACGCGATGCACCTCGCCTACGACGCCGCAGACCAGCTGGTCTACCTGGCGCCGACCCGGGTCAACCTGCAGCTGGCCGAGGAGCGCGCACCCGGCGTGACCTTCATGGCGACGCGCGAGCACGCCAACGCCAGCGCCGGCTGACCGGGACGATGCATTGCACGCCGCGTTCTGACAGACCCGCGGCGCATCGTCATAATCGCGATTCCCCTGCGCGGATCCTGCCTGCATGACGTCCACGATCTCGCTGCGCGCCCGGCGCGAGGAACTCGCGAGTGCCCTGACCCATGGCCTCGGCGCCGCCGCGGCACTGGCCGCGGGCGCGGTGCTGATCACCCTCGCCGCGCTGTACGGCAACGGCTGGCAGCTGGTCGCGTCGATCGTGTTCGGCGTGTCGCTGCTGATGCTCTACGTCGCCTCGACGCTCTACCACTCGATCAGCCATCCCGTCGCCAAGGGCCGGCTCAAGGTATTCGACCATTGCGCGATCTACCTGCTGATCGCCGGCACCTACACGCCGTTCACGCTGATCGGCCTGCGCGGCACGCTGGGCTGGTCGCTGTTCGCCGCGATCTGGACGCTGGCGCTGGCCGGCGTGGTGTTCAAGCTGTTCTACACGGGCCGCTTCCGCGGCCTGTCGACGGCGATCTACATCGCCATGGGCTGGCTGGTGATCCTGGCGATCGGCCCGGTCGCCGCTGCGCTCGATACCTGGACGCTGGGCTGGATCATCGCCGGTGGCGTGTTCTACACGGCCGGCACCTTCTTCTACATGCGTGATTCGATTCCCTACGCGCACGCGATCTGGCACCTGTTCTGCATCGGCGGCAGCGTCTGCCACTACGTCGCCGTGCTCGCCCAGGTGGTCCCGGCTCGCTGATCGCATCTCGACAGCGGGCCGTGATCCGGGCCGTTATCATCGTGACTGGCCTTCTGGGGTGCCCGCGATGTTCGTCTCCACGCTGATCCGCCGCTCGCTGCCGGCGAGCCTGTTGCTGCTTGCCGCCTGCGGTGGCGCCGCTCCCGAACCGGTGACGCAGGCCGCGCCGCCGCCGGCCGACCCCGAGCCCACCGTCGAGACGGAAACCGTCACCGATCGCTACACCTGCCCCGGTGCGGGGCGCATCGACATCGTCCGCGACGGTCGCTACGCGCGCCTGACGATGACCGACGGCCGCGTCGTCTTCATCGGCGCCATCCAGGGCAGCCGGCCGCCGATCTGGTCCGAGGTCGGGCTGCGGTTCGTCGCCGATGGCGACTTCATCGAACTGTCGCAGGAGAGCGGCCGCGTCGTGCCCTGCACACTCGACGACGAAGTTGCCGCCCCGGATGCCACGGCCGGCTGATCGAGTCCGCCAGGTGCGTCGCCGTGGGCCTGCCCACGCGGCCACCGACGGACCATTCCACCTCACGTTCACCCGTATTTGATCGGCAAGCGCGGATGGTGGCGGCACGCTTCCAGCCGACCAGAGCCCGTGCCCCCGACGACGCCCACGCCCCGCCAACGCCTGCGCACGACCTATCGCGCCCATCCCGTCCGCGTCGTACTGGCTGTCCTGGCGCTCGCACTCGTGGTGCTGCTCCTGTTGTGGGACTGGAACTGGTTCAAGGGTCCGGTCGAGCGCGTGGTGCAGGCCAAGACCGGCCGCGTGTTCCAGATCGGCGGCGATCTCGATGTCGACCTCGGCCGCGTCACCACAGTCCGCGCGGATGCGCTGAAGTTCGCCAACGCGCCGTGGTCGAAGGATCCGACGATGGCCTCGGCCGACCGGCTCGAACTGCAGATCGAAGTGTGGCCGCTGTTGCGGGGCCGGACGCGGATCCCCGAGATCCGCCTGACGCGTCCGGTCTTGCAGCTGGAGACCGATCCGGACGGCGGTCCCGGCAACTGGGCGATCGATCTCGGCGGCTCCGACGGTGGCGAGCCGATGCAGTTGCGCCGGCTGTGGATCGACGACGGCCGGTTCCGCTTTCTCGACACGCCGGGCGGCACCGACATCCAGGTCGTACTCGCCAGCCAGGCCGCGCGCGACGCCGACGCGGCGCCGCCGATCGGGGTGTCCGGGGGCGGTACCTGGTCGCGCAACCGTTTCACGCTCGAAGGCACGGCCGCCTCGCCGCTCGAGCTGCAGGACACCGACGCGCCCTATCGCATCGACCTGCGCGCACGCGCCGGCGCGACCCGTGCCCATGCTCGCGGCACGCTGGTCGATCCGCTGCAGCTGCGCGATTTCGACCTGCAGTTCGCGCTGTCGGGGCAGAACCTCGACCACCTGTTCCCGCTGGTCGGCGTCGCCCTGCCCGACACGCCGCCCTACGCGCTCGACGGTCGCCTGACGCGCGACAGGCAGACCTGGCATTACGACGGCTTCACCGGCAAGGTCGGCCAGAGCGATCTGGGCGGGGACGCGGCGATCACCACGGGCGGCGAGCGACCGTTCCTCAAGGCGGACCTGGTGTCCGAGCGGCTGGATTTCGATGATCTCGCCGGCTTTCTCGGCGGTACCCCGGAACCCGAGGCGGGCGAGGCGCTGGATCCGGAGCTGGTCGCGCGCGCCGCGGAACTGGATGCCAAGGGCAAGGTGATCCCCGACACGCCCTACGAACTCGGCAAGCTGCGCGCGATGGACGCCGACGTGCGCCTGCGCGCGCAGCGCATCAATGCCCCCTCGCTGCCGATCGACGACATGGATGCGCATCTGGTGCTCGACGCCGGCATGCTGCGCCTCGACCCCCTGAACTTCGGCGTCGCGGACGGCGACATCCGCTCGACGATCCGCATGGATGCGCGCGAAGACACGATCCAGACACGGCTGCAGGCCACGGTCCGCCGCGTCGAACTGGGCGGCCTGTTCCCCGACAGCGAACTCACCAACCAGGCCGTCGGCCGCATCAGCGGCAGTTTCAACATCGTCGGCACCGGCAATTCGATCGCGGCGATGCTGGGCACCGCCGATGGCGACATCGCGGTCGGCATGGGCGCGGGGCGCGTCAGCAACCTGCTGGTCGAGCTTGCGGGGCTGGATGTCTACGAGAGCCTGAAATACCTGATAGGCGAGGACAAGCAGATTCCCGTGCATTGCGCCTTCGCCGATTTCGGCGTCGAGCGTGGCGTCATGGATGCGCGCGCGCTGGCGTTCGACACCAGCGACACGATCATCGTCGGCACCGGCCAGGTGAGCCTGCGCGACGAAACGCTGGACCTCGAACTGCGGCCGCGCCCGAAGGACCGCAGCATCTTCGCCCTGCGCTCGCCGCTGGTCATCGGTGGCACCTTCACGGCGCCGAGCTTCCGTCCGGACTTCAAGCGCCTCGGCCTGCGCGGCGCGCTCGCCGTGGCGCTGGGTTCGATCGCGCCGCCGGCGGCGCTGCTGGCCACGCTGGAACTGGGCGGCGGAGAAGACAGCCGCTGCGGGGGCGACTACGCGAAATAGTCGACTCGACAGCGCAGGCTGCCGACGGCATTTGCGTGGGAGACACCTGGAAACGGGGCGCGGGTCGCATCGCAGGCCTGATGCCGGAATGCCGTCGCGCGGCCCCTCATTCGGTGCGCGAGAGCGTGCATGACGGGGCCCGAGCGCATCGCATGTGCGAAGCTCGCGCCAGAGGAGCGGCGCCTGTACGCGTTCAACGCCGGCGTTTCGTGGATCGTTTGGCGGGCCCGCTGGGTCTCGTTTCAGCCGCGTCCAGCGCCCACGGCATCGGACTCGTTCGCGACACGCTGGAAACCGGAACGCCCGACTTCATCAGCCGTGGCGATCGGCGCGGCCCCATCCGTGGCCGGCACCCAGTCGCGGACCAGATACAGCGGCCGCTGCTTCGATTCCTCGTACAGTCGACCGAGGTATTCGCCGATGACGCCGAGCGCGACCAGTTGCACCCCGCCGAGGAACAGGATCACCGACATCATCGTGGGCCAGCCGGCGACCGGATCCCCGAAGGCCAATGCCTTGCCGACGATCCACAGCGCGAACCCGAACGCCGCGCAGGCGGTGACGACGCCGACATAGGTCGCCAGCCGCAGCGGCGCCGTCGAAAAGCTGGTGACGCCGTCGATCGCGAAATTCCACAGTCGCCAGAACCCGAACTTCGTCGTCCCCGCGAGCCGGGCCTCGCGCTGGTAGGGCACCGCGACGCGATTGAACCCGACCCAGCCGAACAGGCCCTTCATGAATCGATGCCGCTCGCGCAGCTGGCGCAGCGCCGCCAGCGCGCGCGGCGACAGCAAGCGGTAATCGCCGGTATCGGCCGGCACCGGAGTCTTCGCCAGTCGCTGGATGACGCGATAGAAGACATGCGCCGTGGCCTTCTTGGTCCAGCCTTCGCCGTCCCGGCTGACGCGCGTGCCGTGGACATCGTCGTAGCCCGCGCGCCATTTCGCGACGAACTCGGGGATCAGCTCCGGCGGATCCTGCCCGTCGGCATCGAGAATCATCGCCGCCCCGTGCTCGATGGCATCCAGGCCCGCGGTCAACGCCGCTTCCTTGCCGAAATTGCGTGACAGGCGCAGCAGCGCGACCCGCGGATCGGCCGCGGCCAGTGCCTGCAGCAGCGGCCAGGTTCCGTCGCCGCTGCCGTCGTCGACATAGAGCACGCGCGTTTCGACCCCGTCCGCCGCCAGCGCGGTCATCACCGTCGCGATCCGCGGATGCAGATGCGGCAGGGACTGGGCTTCGTCGAAGGCCGCGACGAGGATGGTCAGCCGCGCCCGGTCATCCGGCGCAGCCGGGCACTCGATGCTCACTCCAGCGCCTCCACGTAACCGGGGCCGCCGATCTGGCGCGCATTGCGTTCGATCCAGCGCGCGCGGCGCTGCACGTAGGGGCCAGGCTTCGCCGCGTCGTAGCGACGCGGGTTCGGCAGCACGGCTCCCAACCGCGCGCTCTGGGCATTGGTCAGTTGCGACGCGTCCCGGCCGAAGTGGCGCTTCGCCGCCGCCTGGGCGCCGTAGATGCCGTCTCCGAACTCGGCGATATTGACGTAGACCTCGAGGATCCGGGTCTTGGGCCACAACAGTTCGATCAGCAGCGTGTACCAGGCTTCGAGCCCCTTGCGTACCCAGCTGCGGCCGCTCCACAGGAACAGGTTCTTCGCGGTCTGCTGGCTGATCGTGCTCGCGCCGCGTACCGACCCGCCCTGCGCGTTGTGCGCGCGCGCGCGTTCGATCGCATCGAGGTCGAAGCCGCGGTGGCGGGCGAAGTTCTGGTCCTCGGCGGCGATCACCGCGACCGGCAGGCTCGGCGCGATCTGGTTCAGATCGCGCCACTGGTAGTACAGCTCGAACCCGGCTTCGGACCCCGCCCACGCTTCGATCTGGCGAAGCGCCATCACGGTCGAGAACGGCGGATCGATGACGCGCAGGGCCAGCACCTGCAGCACCGTGATCAGCACGAGGACGAGCGGCAACCACAGCAGACGCCGCAGCCAGCGGCGCCGTCGCGGGCGCGACGACTCATCCATCGGCCCGGCCCGACGTCTTGCGGGAGGTCGGACGCGCCCCCATGGTGGTGCCACGCAATGCTTTCATGGCGTCACTGTATCGGCGGACTTCTGCGCCGCCAATCGCCGCCACACTCCTCGCCCCTCTTCGAGCCCCCATGACCGATCCCACTCCGCCCGACAGCGACCGCCTGACCCGCTTCCTGCTCCAGAACGCCGGCGTGCGTGGCGTGCGCGTCCATCTGCGTGAGACCTGGCAGCACATCAATGGACGCGGCCCGTATCCGGCCCAGATCCAGGAACTGCTCGGCGAAGCGAGTGCCGCGGCGGCGCTGTTCACCGGCCACGCGAAGGTCGATGGGCGGCTGTCGGTCCAGCTGCGCGCGTCCGGCCCGCTGCGGACCCTGTTCGCCGAATGCACGGCCGCCGGCACGATCCGCGGCATCGCGCGCTACGACGAGGACGACGCCCCGACGATGTCGCGCGACCTGCGCGCACTCGGTGACGACGCGGTGCTGGCGCTGACCATCGAGAATCCCTCGAAGGGGCGCGACCCGATGCGCTACCAGGGTTTGGTGTCGCTGGCCTCGGAGTCGCTGTCGGGTGCGTTCGAGGATTACTTCCGCCAGTCGGAACAGCTGCCCACGCGCGTGCTGCTGGTGGCGGACGGCACGCATGCCGCGGGCCTGATGCTGCAGAAGTTGCCCGGCGATGAAGGCGACGACGACGGTTGGAACCGCGCCGGCATCCTGTTTGACACGTTGTCGACGAGCGAGTTGCTCGAATGGCCCGCCGAGACCCTGCTGGCGCGTCTGTTTCCGGACGATGCACCGCAGGTGCTGGGGGAGAAGCCGCTGTCTTTCGCCTGTTCGTGCTCGCGTGAACGCGTGGAAGGCATGCTGCTCTCGCTGGGCGCCGAGGAGGCGCGCGCTGCGGTCATCGACGGGGAGGCCAGGATCATTTGCGAGTTCTGTGGACAGTCCTACCGGTTCACACCGGCGGAGATCGAGACGCTTCTCTCGCTTCCGTCCACCCCGCTCGATGCGCCGGAGCGCCTGCAATAGGGCCATCCGGACGTTGCGCCAGGATTGTTAAATAAACATAAATGCCCTAGAGTCGATTTCCGGGAAAGTGGGGAACTTCCCTTCGGACCATCAGGTCAACGTTAAGACCATGTCATTTCGTCTCACTCGACTGTTGGCGGCCTGCACTCTCGCTCTCGCAGCGGCAACGGGCGCGCACGCGCAGGAAAAGCGCGGTGGGCAGACGTTTCTGCCGGTGCTCGATTCCAACAGCGGCAAGGTCGAGGCATTTCTCCTGCTGGAACCGGCCGCTGCCAACCAGTCGGGCGCCCGCTGGCGCTTCGGCGACAACCGCCTCGATGCCGCATTCGGCCTCGAGTCCGGAAGCTCGCTGGCGCTGTGGTGCAGCCCGGGCAGCAGCTTCAACGGCGCGGTCAGCAATCTGGCCCGCAACTGCCAGCTCGCGGCGCTCGGTGACAACGCGCCGGGCAACCGTCGCGCGGCCGCGTCCGCCGCCTTCAGCCGTCCGGGCGGTGGCGTCGGCATGACACTCGGCGAAAGCCGCGAGTCGCTGCCGGCGTGGTTGAGTCCGTCTCGCGCCGCCTCTGCCGGCGATGTCGACGTGCACGACCTGACCGTCTTCGCCCGCAAGGAAATCGGGGACGACGCCTACGTGTCGCTCGCCGGTACCGTAGCCAAGGCCACACTGATCCCGTCGGCCAGCGCGCCTGCGGATCTCAGCGACCAGTGGACCAGCCGCAGCGTCACCCTCGGTGGCGGCTATCGTCGCCTGAGCGTCGACATCGTCGGCCAGGTGGTCGACACCCCGGGTCTGCCGAAATGGGAAGGCCTCGGCCTCGGCGTCAGCTGGCGCACTCCATGGAGCGGCCAGCTCACGGTCGGCGCCGACAACGTGATCACCCGCGGGAAAAACCCGTTCTCGAAGATGACCGACACGCCCGATGATGACGGTGCCGTGCCTTATATCCGGTACCAGCAGGATCTTTGAGGTCGACTTGAGGCTGTGAAGCCCTCGAGTTCGCGTTCGCGTAGGCGGGAAATCGCCACAGCTCGCCGATGCGTGAAACATCGCGGTTAGCGATTTTGTCGCGTCACTGGCTGCTCACCCGGCAATCGCGTGTCTTGCAACGCTTGCCCCCCGTGTGTGCAGTGCTGACCATCTCCGAAGCGCGTTCGCTGTAAACGACGCGGGCGTAAGCGGTCAGGTCACCAGTCGTTGCCTTCTGCGAGATGGTCTCGCTGGTGTCGCGGCGTGGGACTAAGACGCAAGCGCATCGTAGCGATAACAACCTCCTTCCTGGCCCCTACGGATCGTTCACTCTTGTGAACACGATTCCGCCTTAACGACACTTTAATTTCTTTCTCGATCGGTCTAGTATCGACCCGACCTTGCCGAATTTGGCGATCAATTTGATCCAGTCGGCCGGTTCTTATGGGGTAATCCCGAGACTCACTTGGAGAGAGAGACGATGACGTTCAAGACCACCAAACTGCGCGACGCGATCACGTTCGCGCTCGTTGTAGGTGCCACCAGTGCGGCAGGCACGGGTGCCGCATTTGCCCAGAGCGAACAGGAAGCGACCACGCTTGACCGTATCGAGGTGACAGGCTCGCGCATCCGTTCTGTGGATGCTGAATCTTCGCAGCCCGTGCTCGTGTTGGATCGTGCTGCAATCGAAAAGCAGGGTCTGACCTCGGTTGCAGAAGTGCTGCAGCGCATCTCGGCCAACGGCTCCAACATCAATCGCACGTTCAACAACGGCGGCGATGGTTCGTCCACCGTCTCGCTGCGTAACCTGGGGGCCTCGCGTACCCTGGTACTCGTCGATGGACGTCGATGGGTCCAGGGATTGGGCGGCTCGGTCGACCTCAACACCATCCCATCGGCGATGATCGAGCGCATCGAAGTACTGAAAGACGGCGCTTCCTCGATCTATGGCTCTGATGCCATCGCGGGCGTTGTCAACATCATCACCCGTAGCGACTACGAGGGCGCAGAAGCGCGCGTTTACTACGGTCAGTTCAGTGAAGGCGACGGCGAGCGCGCTGCGGTCGAAGCGACGTTGGGCACCGGCAGCGAGCGCAGCAATGTCGTCATCAGCCTGTCTCGGGTTGAAGAAAAGGCGGTGAGTGCCGGTGACCGTGAGATTTCCCGCGTCCCGTCTTTCCGGCGCGACCCGGTAGGCTTCAGCGGTTTCAGCAGCAACGGTCGCATCTGGAACAACGGCGTGGATCCAGACAACGTCGGCGGCGCCGGAAGCAATTCCATCGTGGTTCGTCCGGGTGCCCCCGGAACGGGTCCGAGCGACGATCCGCGCTACGCTCTGGGTGCGTTCCAGCCGTTCGACGCGGGCCAGGATGCGTATAACTTCGCGGCCGACAACTATTTGTTGACTCCGCAGACGCGCACGTCGCTGTACATGAAGGGCCGGCACGAGATCACCGACAATCTGAGCTTTGTCGCGGACGCGCTGTACAACGAGCGCCGCTCTGAGCAGCAGCTGGCCGGTTTCCCGCTCAACGGTGGTGTCAGCAACAACGACTTCATGAGTGGCGACAGCTACTACAACCCCTACAACACCTTGTATGGCGGGGACGGCCGTGACGTCGCGTGGAGCCATCGCCTGACCGAGCAGGACCGCGTCTATCAGCAGAATGTCAAGACGTTCCACGTCTATGCGGGCATCGAAGGCAACTTCGAATTCGCAGATCGGTTCTTCAACTGGGACATGGGTTACAACTTCAACAAGTCCGATCAGGAAGACGCGCAGATCGGTGACGTGAACGTCCTGAACGTGCGTGCCGGCGTCGGCCCGTCCGAACTCCGCGACGGACAGGTCGTCTGCGTCGACGCGCCCGGTGGGAACATTATCGACGGTTGCGTTCCGTTCAATCCGCTGTCGCCGGCTGGCGGCGTGACTCAGGAAATGCTTGACTACCTGCTGTTCACGGCGCAAGACGCGTTCCAGGGCCGCAGCGAGTCGTTCACCGCCAACCTCAGCGGCGAGATCGTTGAACTGCCGGGTGGCATGATGGGTTTTGCAGCGGGTGTCGAATCCCGTAAGGAAAGTGGCTTCGATCGTCCGGACGCATTCGTCGCTGCCGGCTTCACGTCGGGCAACTCCCGTCAGCCGACCTCGGGAGCCTACGACCTCGACGAAATTTACGCCGAACTGTTGATCCCGGTGCTTGCTGATGTGACTGGCGCCGATCTCCTCGAGTTCAGTCTGGCGTCGCGTTACTCCGACTACAGCAACTTCGGCGATACCACCAACAGCAAGGCCGGCTTCAAGTGGAAGCCTGTTGAATCGCTGCTGGTGCGCGGCAACTGGGCGGAGGGCTTCCGCGCTCCGCCGATTTCGACACTCTTCGGCGGCCAAAGCGATTCTTTCATCAGCTTCGGTGACATCTGCTCGGAAGACTTCTCCGGCCGGACCGCAGTCATTGCGGCTAATTGCGCGGCGGCGGGAGCGCCTGACGGCTTCATCCAGCAGACCAATGCGGGCTTCGGATACGACGGCCAGACGCTCTATCCGTTCCAGGTCGGCGGCAACCCCGATGTGGGCCCCGAGGAATCGGTCAGCAAGACTTTGGGTTTGGTATTCAGCCCCTCCTTCATCGACGGACTGAATCTGTCTTTGGACTGGTGGAGCATCGAGATCGAGAACGCGATCACCACGCTTCCCACGGCGTTTATTGTCGAGCAGTGCTATGCCGCGGGTGATCAGGCCCTCTGCGACCTGATCACGCGTCGCACTGAAGATTTCCAGATCGGCAATATCGCTTTGACCCCGCAGAATCTCAGCGTGGTCAACGTAGAAGGTTACGATTTCAACGTCAGCTATCGCATGCCGGAAACGGATTACGGCAGCTTCGGGATCAGCGTCGACACCTCGTATGTGTCCAAGTATGAGCAGCAGACCACTGCCGCCTCGGAAGTCGAGCAGTTCACGGGCCGTTACCTGGACCGCGATCCGTACTGGCGCCTGCGTGGCAACGTGTCGCTCGACTGGCAGTTGGGTGACTTCGGCGCCACGTTCAGCAGCCGCTATTTCTCCAGCCTGACTGAGCCCTGTGCGTTCGGGCCTTCCGTGTGCTCGGATCCCGATCGCCGGATCGCGACCGGTCCCGCGCCTCGCAACAAGCTCGGCGCAACGACCTATCACGACGCACAGGTGCGCTATAACCTGCCTTGGAACGGCACGGTCAAGGCGGGTGTGACCAACCTCTTACACGACGTTCGCTAACTCGTTCGATCCGCAGTACGACGTCCCGGGTCGCTTCATGTACATGGAGTACGTGCAGCGCTTCTGATGTTGCTAGTGTGAAATGCCACTACGGCCCCGCAAGGGGCCGTAGTTTTTTGTAGGTGATGAGCCGCCGCCCTGCGTTGAATCCGACGCGTACCGCAAACGTCGGATGCGTGGATCAGCGCGCGTTCTCATATTGATCTTCGAGGCGACAAGCTCTTTCCCACTCACAGATGCGATGGCCGAACGCGGCACATGGTTGTCGCGATGTGCAGACTCTTCGAGACTCCTCGACCGCATGGCACGAGTAGTGGTGAGAGCACGCAAAGCTCGGGAATTTCGCCGATCGACAGTGCCATAGATGGCCATCCGCCCTTCCGCACCCACGAATCCGACGGACAGACTTCCTTAGGCCGCGTTCGTCATGCGCGCGTACGTAAGAATCAGACCGGCACCAGCGTCTGCGCCAGATGCTCGACGTAGGCGTCGAATTCTTCCTGCTGCATCCGTGCCTGTTGCAGCTGCAGATTGAGCTGCAGGAAGCCGACGTAAGCGGTATAGGTCAGCCGCGCGCGGTGCTGGGCGGCCTCGCGGCCGAGTCCGGCCTGGCGGAACGAGGCGGTGAGATAGTCGAGACGTCGCTTCGACACGCGCTCGATGACCGGCTGCACGGTCGCGTGGTCCTGCGCCTTCAGCAGCGCGCTGTAGATCACGTGCGATTTGTACTCGTGGGCCACGACCTGGAACAGCGCCCGCAGGCGTTCGCGGGGATCGGGCATCTTCTCCAGGGCGCCGAACAGGGCCTCCTGCTCCACGCTCTCCCAGCGCTCCAGCGCAGCCTGCAGGAGGGCGTCGCGCGACGGGAAATGCCAGTAGAAACTGCCCTTGGTCACGCCCAGGCGACGCGCCAGCGGTTCGACGGCGACGGCCTGCACGCCGGACTCGGCGATCAGGTCGAGGGCGGCCTGGGCCCAGTCCTCGGCACTGAGGCGGGCCTGGCGCACGGCGGGAACGGCGGTCTTGGGCGCCGCCGCGGCGCGCTTGGGAACGGCATTGGTCATCGCGACAGTCTAGCCATACGCCCGCCGGGGCGACAGGTTCGACGTGTCCGACACGTGGCCTCGGGCAGCATTGACATCGACCGGGACGGCCACCATACTCGACCGTACGGTCAGGCTGCGGGACCTCCTGCATGCCGACCGGCCTGCCTGTCGGCGCGCCGGTCACCGTTCTACTGCCATGCCGACTGTCGGAGCTGATCATGAGCGTCGCGATTCCGTTTCTCGCGTTTCTGCTGGCGGGCGCATTCGCCGCCTACCATCGCCTGCGTCTCGCCTACTGGGCGGCGCTGACCGTCACCCTGCTGGTCGCCTGCTGGCTGCTGGGCGCCAACGGCACCGCGACCCTGATCGCAGCGCTGCTCGTCGCCGCGATCGCGGTGCCGCTGCTGATCGCACCGGTCCGCAAGTCGCTGGTCACCGCGCCGCTGCTGACGTTTTTCCGCAAGGTGCTGCCGCCGCTGTCGCAGACCGAGCGCATCGCGCTGGAAACCGGCTCGGTCGGCTTTGAAGGCGAGCTGTTCACCGGCGATCCGGACTGGAACAAGCTGCTCGACCAGCCGAAGCCGACCCTGACGGCCGAAGAGCAGGCCTTCCTCGACGGACCGGTCGAAGCGCTGTGCCGCATGACCAACGACTGGGAGATCACCCACGTCCACGCGGATCTGCCGCCCGAGCTGTGGGATTACATCAAGCGCAACAAGTTCTTCGGGATGATCGTGCCGAAGTCGTACGGCGGCCTGGGCTTCTCCGCGCTGGCGCACCACAAGGTCATCCAGAAGCTGTCGTCGGTCTCGAGCGTGGTCAGCTCGACCGTCGGCGTGCCCAACTCGCTCGGCCCGGGCGAGCTGCTGAACCACTACGGCACACAGGAGCAGAAGGACTACTACCTGCCGCGCCTGGCCGTCGGCGAGGAAGTCCCGTGCTTCGGCCTGACCGGCCCGTTCGCCGGCTCCGACGCCACGTCGATTCCCGACTACGGCATCGTCTGCAAGGGCGAGTGGAACGGCGCCAACGTGCTCGGCATCCGCCTCACGTTCGACAAGCGCTACATCACGCTGGCGCCGGTCGCGACGCTGATCGGCCTGGCCTTCCGCATGTACGACCCCGACCAGCTGCTCGGCGACAAGGAAGACATCGGCATCACCCTGGCGCTGCTGCCGCGCGAGACGCCCGGCGTCGACGTCGGCCGCCGTCATTTCCCGCTGAATTCGCCGTTCCAGAACGGCCCGATCCACGGCCGCGACGTCTTCATTCCGCTGAGCCAGCTGGTCGGCGGGCCCGAGATGGCCGGCAAGGGCTGGAACATGCTCAACGAGTGCCTGGCGATCGGCCGTTCGATCACCCTGCCCTCCACCGCCAGCGGCGGCGCCAAGTACGGCGCGGTCGTCACCGGTGCGTATGCGCGCATCCGCAAGCAGTTCGGCCTGTCGGTCGGTCGCTTCGAAGGCGTCGAGGAAGCGCTGGCACGCATCGGCGGCAAGGCCTACGCGATCAGCGCGCTGTCGCAGGCCACCGCGGCGGCGGTCGATCGTGGCGACGTGCCCTCGGTGCCGTCGGCGATCGCCAAGTACCACTGCACCTCGATGAGCCGCGAAGTCATCAGCGACGTCATGGACGTCATCGGCGGCAAGGGCATCATCCTCGGCCCGAAGAACTTCGCCGGCCGCAGCTGGCAGGCGGCGCCGATCGCGATCACGGTCGAGGGCGCGAACATCATGACGCGCAGCCTGCTGATCTTCGGACAGGGCGCGATCCTGTGCCATCCGTGGGTCATGAAGGAAATGAAGGCGGCGCAGGATCCGGACACGCAGCGCGGGCTCGAGGACTTCGACCGCAGCCTGTTCGGCCACATCGGCTTCGCCATCTCCAATGCGGTGCGGTCGATCTGGTTCGGCATCACCGGCGCCAAGATCGGTGCGGCACCCGGCGACGCCTACACCCGTCGTTACTTCCGCAAGCTGGACCGTTACTCCGCCAATCTCGCGCTCATGGCGGACGTGTCGATGCTGATGCTCGGCGGCAAGCTGAAGTTCAAGGAATCGCTGTCGGGTCGCCTGGGCGACGTGCTGAGCCACATCTACATGACCAGTGCGATGCTCAAGCGCTACCACGACGAAGGCGCGCCGCAGGCCGACCAGCCGCTGCTCGCGTGGGCCTTCCACGACAGCGTGCACAAGATCGAACTCGCGCTGTCGGCGGCGCTGCGCAACTTCCCCATCCGCCCGGTCGGCTGGCTGATGTGGGCGTTGATCTTCCCGTGGGGCCGTCGCGCCGAAGCGCCCGGCGACCGTCTGGGCCATCGCGTCGCGGCGCTGCTGATGGCGCCGAACGAAGCCCGTGCGCGCCTGGGCGACGGCGTGTTCCTGACGCCGTGCGAGAACAATCCGGGTGGCCGCATCGACAGCTACCTGGCGAAGGCGATCGCCGCCGAACCGGTGGAGCGCAAGTTCCTCAAGGCGATGAAGAGCAAGGGCATCGAGGCGCTGGATTACGACGCCCAGCTCGAGGAAGCGATGCGCGAAGGCCACATCACGGCCGAAGAGCACGCCCAGCTGGTGGAGCTGCGCGCGATCACGCTCGACGCGATCACGGTCGACGATTTCGACACCGAAGCGCTGCGCTCGGCAGGCTACCGTGCGCCGGCGCAGCAGAGCGGCGAGTCGCGCGAAGCGGCCTGACGCCAGTGGCGACGTGACACCGGCAACGGCGGGCCAGTCCCGCCGTTGTCGTGTCCGCAGTGGAGTACACCATGACCGCGCCGCTGCTGTCGTTTCGCAACCGGATGATCCGCTGGCCGGGCGGCGCCTGGCTGTTCGGCGTCCTCGTCTGTCGCAAGGCGCCGTACTTCGCCAGCATCGCGCCGCGCATCACCGCGCTGCGCGCGGGCCATGGCGAGGCGACGATGCGCCACCGCCGCGCGGTGACCAACCACATCGGCACGGTGCATGCGATCGCCCTGTGCAACCTCGCCGAACTGATCGGCGGCCTGACCACCGACGTCAACATTCCCGCGTCGATGCGCTGGATTCCGAAGGGCATGACGGTCGAGTACCTGGCCAAGGCCACCGGCACCCTGCACGCCACCGCGACCCCTGCGTTCGCACCGACCGTTGCGGAGACGGGCTATGCGCTGCCGGTGTGCGTGGTGATCCGCAACGACGCGGGCGAAGCGGTGTTCCGCGCGGAGATCGCGATGTGGGTGTCGCCGCGGGGCGCGCGTCCCGGATGACCGTGGACGCGCCCGGCGTCGACTGGCTGATCGTCGCCTGCGGCGTGCACAGCGCGGCGTTCGCGCTGTTCCATCTCGCGTTCTGGCGGCTCTTCGACTGGCCGCGCAGCCTGGCCGCGACCACGCGGCCCAATCGCGCGATCGTGCAGATCGCGAATGCGCAGCTGGTGTGGGTGTTCGGCGCGGTTGCCCTGCTCTGCTTCGTGATGCCGGCCGAGCTCGCCGCTACGCGGCTGGGGCAGGTCGTGCTCGCAGGCATGGCGGGCTTCTGGTGGCTGCGGCTTGTGCTCCAGTTCGTCTGGCTGCGCGTCCACCATCCGCGGGTGCACATGTTGAGCGCGGCGTTCCTGGTCGGCGCGATGCTGTTCACCGCGGCCGTGGTGGGCTGAGCTCCGGCGGTGAGCGCACCCCGCGCGATGGCGCGCCGCTTGAAGGCCCATCGCGCGCAAGCGCGCGTCTACAGACGCAGCGTCAGGCGCTGCGTGCGTGCCAGGCAGCCAGCACCTCGGCCTCGCGTTGCGGCGTCAGCCCCGCCTTCGGCGCAGCGCGGCGGTCGGCCGGCTGGGCGCGCCACCAGGCCAGCGTGTCGCGCACCGTGTCGTCGATCGGGCGATGGGTGAGCCCGGCGGCCTGCGCGCGATCGACGCGGGTCCGGCCGAAGCCGGCGTACTCGCCCTCCGGCGCGATCCACACCGGCATGTCCGACCACGCCTCGACGCCCTGCGCGTCGAGGAACTCCGCAGGCAGCCAGGTCAGGCGCGCATCCGGCGCGCCGCCCGTGGCCTTCGCTTGACGCACGCAGCTCTCGAGCAACCGTCCCATGTCGAGCGTGCCGGGCGCCGAGTCCGCGTTGAACACGCCGGTCGCGTCCTGTTCGATCAGCTGCAGCAGGAACGCGGCGAGATCGCGGACGTCGATGCACTGGGTCGGATCGTCCGGTGCGCCGGGCGCCGCGATCTCGCCGCCGCGGTCCGCGCGAGCGGGCCACCAGGTAAAACGGTCCGTGCTGTCGCCGGGGCCGACGATCAGCCCCGGTCGCACGACCGACGTGCGGTCCGGCAAGGCGCGTTGCGCGGCGCGCTCGCAGGCGGCCTTGAGCCCGCCGTAGGTCGCTCCGGTGATCGTGCGCGTGGTGGGGTCGTCCAGCGTCGCCAGCGGACTGTCCTCGTCATTGACGATGTCGTTGCGGGCATAGACCGAGATCGACGAGATGAGCTGGTAGTGCCCCACGCGGTCCGCCAGCAGCGACGCGCTGCGCGCGACGTCGTCGGGAAAGTACGCCGAGGTGTCAAGCACGGCGTCCCAGCGGCGGTCGCCTTCGAGCGCGGCGAGGTCGTCCTTGCGGTCGCCGCGCAGTTGCTCGATACCGGCCAGCGGGGTGCCGTCGAAGCGCGCCGGATTGCTGCGGCCGCGGTTGAACAGGGTCAGCGTGTGCCCGCGTGCATGCGCGCATTCGACGAAGTGCGGACCGAGGAAACCGGTGCCGCCGAGGACCAGGAGTTTCAGCGGACGCGTAGCGCGCCCGATCGATGCGAAGACGGCGGCCGGCAGCGCGGCGAACGTCGCCGCGGTCAGGCTGTGGGCGAGGAACTCACGACGGCTTGCCATGACTGTGCTCCGGAGGCCGGGCAGGTGCCGGCTGTTCCGGCAGCCTGCGCTCGGCACGGATCACCCGCCATGCGCCGAAGGTCATGCCCAGCGCGATGCCGATGCCGGCCACGAACACCAGCTGCGACCCCAGCACCGCCAGCGCCTTGTGCACCCAGACGAAGGTCACGTCACCGCCGCGGTACACCGCGGTGTCGATGACCGCCTTGGCCTTGTAGCGCGATTCGCGGTTGACCCGGGTGTAGAGCGTCTCGCGCGCCGGCTTGGCCAGGGAGAACTCGCTGGCGCGGGTCATCACCTGCACCGTCGCGATCAGCAGCGGCAGCGGCGAGGCGGACAGCAGCGAGAAACCGATCAGGATCGCCACTGCCGGCAGCAGCAGCAACGGTGCCACGCCGTAGCGGCGCAGCAGCCAGCGCGTCAGCAGCAGCTGCACCAGGATCGTCAGGCTCGCGACCGCCCAGTCGATGATCGAGTAGTAGCGCGTCGCGGCCTCGGCGGTCGGGTAGTACTGCCGGACGATCGCGGCCTGCTCGTTGTAGAGCAGCGTGCCGACGCCGACGCCGAAGAACATCAACATCGCCAGACCGCGCAGCAGCGGATCGGCAGCGATAAGTTTCAGGCCGGCCCAGATCGAGCCGCCGATCGCCTGCTCGCCCTGCTCGGCGCGCGCCGCCTCTTTGCGCCGCGCCCAGCTGCGCAGCTTGAGGATGCACAGCAGGCACACGCACAGGAACCCGACCGACACCAGCGTCAGGTTCGCCACGCCGATCCGGCCGACCAGCATCGTCGTGATGAACGGCCCGACGAAGGCGCCGATCGTGCCGCCCGCGCCGATGTAGCCGTAGTAGCGCTTGGCGTGTTCGTTGTCGAACACGTCGGCCATGAAGCTCCAGAACACGGTCACCGCGAACAGGTTGAAGACCGCGATCCAGACGAAGAACAGGGCGCCGCGGCCCGACAGGTCGGTGTCGAACGCCCAGCGGAAGCCCAGCAGGCAGACGATGAAGACCAGATACACCACCGGCAGGAAGACCCGGCGCGGAAAGCGCGAGACCAGCGCGCCGTACAGCGGCTGCAGCAGCAGCATCACCACGAACGTGGCGCTGAAGAGCGCCTGCAGGGTGAAGTCGCCGAGCGCGATGCCCCGCGCCGAAGCCCAGTCGAGCAGGAAGGTCGGAAACACCGCCGACGCATCCGACGACGCACCCATCGCATCGCGCACCGGGCGCAGCACGTAGTAGCCGCACAGCAGGCTGAAGAAATACAGCAGCGCCCACCACAGCGGCGGCGACGCACCGAGCGCGTCCCGGAACTGGCCGAGCGCGCGGCGCGGTCTCGCGCCGGAAGCCTGTTGCGTCATGGGCCACACGAAGGCGGGCGGGATCGACGCGCACGGTAGCCGATGCCCGTCATTCCCGCCACCGCGCGGCCGGCGACGCGCCTATGCTCTATGTCCCGTCCGACCCGGTCCCGCGATGCCCGCCTCTCCCGCTCCCGTCTACGACTACGTCATCGTCGGCGCCGGTTCCGCCGGCTGCGTCCTCGCGCATCGCCTGAGCGAGGATCCGGACGTGCGCGTGCTGCTGCTCGAAGCCGGCCCGCGCGACCGCCATCCCTTCATCCACATGCCGGCGGGTCTGGCGAAGCTGGTCCGGCGCCGCGACATCAACTGGAACTACGACACCGCGCCCGAACCGCAGCTCGACAACCGCACGCTGTGGTGGCCACGCGGCAAGGTGCTGGGCGGCTCGAGCTCGATCAACGCGATGTGCTACACGCGCGGCGTTCCCCGGGATTACGACGACTGGGCCACCGCCGGCGCCACGGGCTGGGGCTGGCAGGACGTGCTGCCCTACTTCAAACGCAGCGAGGGCAATACGCGCGGCGGCGATGCCCTGCACGGCGCCGACGGGCCACTGACGGTGTCGGACCTGCGCCACGTCAACCCGCTGTCCCAGCGCTTCGTCGAGGCCGGCCGGCAGGCGGGCTTCGCGGTCAACGACGACTTCAATGGTCCGGACCAGCTCGGCGTCGGCCTGTACCAGGTCACCCAGCGCGACGGCGCGCGATGCTCGGCCGCGGTGGCTTACCTCGATCCGGCGCGGCCGCGTCCCAACCTCACCGTGCAGACCGGCGCGCTGGCGAGCCGGGTCACCTTCGAACACGGCCGTGCGACCGGCGTCGTCTATGCGACGGCGCGCGGCGCGTTCCACCAGCCGGCGACGCGCGAGGTGCTGCTGTGCGGAGGCGCGATCAATTCCCCGCAGCTGTTGCTGCTGTCGGGCATCGGCGCGGCCGACGATCTCCGCCGCCAGCGCATCGGCGTGGTCCACGACCTGCCCGGCGTCGGCCGCAACCTGCAGGACCATCTCGACATCTGCACGCTGCGCCAGTCGACCCAGCGCATCAGCTACGACCGCGTCAGCGATGCCGCCGTCGCCTGGCGGTACTACCTGCAGGGACGCAGGGGCCCCGGCACCAGCAACCTGGCCGAGGCTGGCGGCTTCGTGCGCTCGCCGCTGGCGACCGACGCGCGCGCCGACATCCAGTTCCATTTCGTGCCCGCGCTGCTCGACGATCACGGCCGGCGCCGCCTGCCGGGCGATGGCTACACCCTGCACGCCTGCTTCCTGCGCCCGCACAGCCGCGGCCGGATCACCCTGGTCAGCAACCGCGTCAGCGATGCGCCGCGGATCGAAGCCAACTATCTCGGCGACGACGCGGGGATCGACTTCGCCCGCATGGTCGAGTGCGCCCGGCTCTCGCGCGACGTCCTCGCGCAGCCCGCCTTCGACGACGTCCGCGGCGCGGCCATCCAACCGGAGGCGGACAATCTGTCGCCCCAGGAGATCGCACGCTTCGTCCGCGCGCGCGCCGAATCGGTCTACCACCCGGCCGGCAGTTGCCGCATGGGCACCGATGCGCTGTCGGTCGTGGATCCGCAGCTGCGCGTGCATGGCGTCGAGGGCCTGCGCGTCGTCGATGCGTCGGTCATGCCCGCGCTGCCCGGCGGCAATACGAATGCACCGGTGACGATGATCGCCGAGCGTGCGGCGGACCTGATTCGCGGGCGGCGCTGATCCGCCGTCCCGGAGACTCCGCAGTCAGGCGGGCGACAGCACGCCGCGACGCGTGACCAGCCACACGCCGAGCGTCGCCAGTGCGAAGCCGGCGAGCTTCCACGCGGTCAGGTGTTCGTCGAGTACCCAGACGCCGAAGACCGCGGTCACCGGCGGCATCAGGAAGAACAGGGCCGCGACGCGCGTCGCCGCACCGCGACGGATCAGCACGTACAGCAGGGCGAAGCCGCCGATCGAATTGACCAGCACGGTCCACAGCATCGGCTGGTAGAAGCCGGCCGCATGTTCGAAGCGGACACCTTCCAGCCACCACGCGCCGGGCAGCAGCACCAGCGTCGCCGCGGCGTTCTGCATCGCCAGGCCGGCGCGCAGATCCCCGCGCGACGCGAACCGCTTCTGGTACAGCGTGCCGAACGAGATCCCGAGCAGGCCCGCGATCAATGCGATCCACGCCGGCCACGTCGTCGTCCCGTCGATGCGGTCGGCGACCACCAGCGCTACGCCAGCCAGTCCGAGCAGCAGCCCGCCCCATTGCGACCATCGCAGCCGCTCCTGCGCGGTCGCGACCGACAGCGCCGCGACCAGCAGCGGCATCGTGCCGATGACCAGCGCCGCGACGCCCGCGCTCGCGCCCCAGTCGAACGCGAGATACACGCCGCCGAACTGCAGCGCGAGCATCAGCACGCCCGTCGCCGCGCTGTGCAGGCGCGCGCGGCGATCGCCCCAGTCGACCCGCGCCGCCAGCGCGAGCGCCGCGAACACCAGCGCCGCCAGTCCGAAGCGCCAGACCAGCGCGGTCAGCGGCGCCGCATGAGCGACCATCAGCTTGCCGGCGATGTAGCCCGTGCACCAGACGACGACGAACACGATGCCGAGCATCGCCCCGTTCGAGTTGGCAGATGGCGATGGCTCGCGCATGACGGAAGACCGCAGTGGGTTCACCGCATCGTCGCCGCGGGCGGCCGCGGTGTCACTGCGACATTCGGCGCAGCGGCATCAGGCGCGAGGCAACTGCTCCAGCGTCGGCGGCAGCGGGCAGTGCAGCACGCCGCAGATCGTGCGCAGCAGTTCCGATTCGGCCACGCTGACTTCGCCGTCGTGGCTGACCGCCGCGGTGATCGCCTCGACCATGACCTGCTTGGCCAGCGGGTCGAGCGCGTCGAGCGGCTCCCACACCGCATCGAGCGCCTGCACACCCGCGCGCGGCGGCGCAAACGGCACGTGGTCGCGCGGCAGCACGCGCTGCATGCCGGCGAGATAGGCGCGCTGCGCCGCCGCCGGATCGTCCGGGTTGCCGGCCTGGGCGACGACGGCCAGCAGCGTCGCGAACTCCTGCTTGACGTTGCCGGGCTTGCGCCGGCCGAACTGCGCATGCCGGCCGGGATCCAGCGACTCGCGCAGCTGCACGTCGAGCAGGCGGCCCAGACAGTATTCGAACAGCGACAGCCGGTCGTCGGCATGCGACACCGCGTGCACCGTGTCGAGGAAGGCGGCGAGATCCGGACGCGGGCGCCGGCGCAGCACCGGAAAGGCCATCGCGGCCAACGGTAGCCGCAGCATCGGATGCAGCGACGCGAGATGGATGTCGCGCAGATGCAGGGCCTCGGTCGCCGCGGCATTGCCGAGCCGCGCGGCGATCTCGAAACGCTGCTTCTCCAGCACCGCGGGCGCGGTATCGAGCAGCAGGCCGAGCAGCAGCGGCATCGCTGCCTCCCGGTGCGTGGCGACCGCGTGCAGGTCCTCGCCGATCGCCGAGACCAGCGCGTGTGCGCGCGTGTAATCGTCGTCGAGCGGACGCGCGACCTGCGACGCCACCATCGGCGGCGTCACCGCGAGCCGGCGGTCGGTTTGCGGCAGCGCATCGGTTGCGACCAGGCCGAGCTGCACGTCCTCCTGCAGACCATCGGGCGGCGACGCCAGCCACCGGGCCTGCAGGCGTTCGAGCTGCTCGGGACGGAAACCGGGCTCCAGCGCCTGGATGCGTTTGAGCAGCGGCGGATGCGTGGCGAACATCCCGCTGAGCCCGAGACCGTCGCCGAACAGCATGTGGCTGACTTCCTCGGCATCGTCGCGCTGGCTGAGCCGCGACCCGCCATCCACGCCGCCGATCTTCTTCAGCGCGCCGGCGAGCCCGGCGGTCTGGCGCGTGAACTGCACCGCCGACGCATCGGCCAGCACTTCGCGCGACCGGCTGACGCCGGCCTTGATCATGCGGCCGAAGAACAGGCCGAGCCCGCCGACGACGATCGCCGCCAGCGCCGCGCCGAGGATCGCCAGCGCCGCGCTGTTGCGCGAGCCGCGGCTGAAGAACAGGATCTTGCGACCAATCAGCCCGATCATCAGGATGCCGAACAGCACGCCCATCAGGCGGATGTTGAGGCGCATGTCGCCGTTGAGGATGTGGCTGAACTCGTGTGCGACCACGCCCTGCAGTTCGTCGCGGTTGAGCCGGTCGAGCGCGCCGCGCGTGACCGTGACGACGGCATCGGACGCCGAATACCCGGCGGCGAACGCGTTGATGCCGGCCTCGTGCTCGAGCACGTAGATCTTCGGCACCGGCACGCCGGAGGCGATCGCCATTTCCTCGACCACGTTGCGCAGCCGCCGCAGCGGCAGGTCGGTCGTGTCCTCGGGTACCGCGACGCCGCCGAGTTGCTGGGCGACCGGCTCGCCCCCGCTGCGCAGCGTCGAGATGCGGAACAGCGAGCCGATGCCGACGACGCCGATCGTGATCACCGACGCCGCCACCAGCAGGCCGGGCCGGAAGCCGACGAACAGCAGGATCGCGACGTTGACCGCCAGCACGATGCCGGCGACGGCGAGGGCGAACAGCACGACCAGCCGGGTCGTGTTGCGCCGCGCCTGGGCCTGGCGTTCGAAGAAGTTCATGCGCGCGTGACGGGCCGGGTCGATGGCGCCGCGTCGTGCACGCCGGTGTCGTCGCAAGGCGCCGTCACGGCATCGGCAGCGGCACACGAACCGTCGATGACGGCCCGATACCGGCGCGCGGGACGATCGCGCATGCGCACGCCCTCAGCGTCCGGCGCGGATCAGAACGAGACCTTCGGCGCTTCGCGGACCTCGGCCCGGTCGGCCGGAATGTCGAGCAGCGCCGCTTCCTTGAAGTTGAACATGCCGGCGACGACGCTCGAGGGAAAGACCTCGCGGCGGTTGTTGTAGGCCATGACCGAATCGTTGTAGGCCTGGCGCGCGAACGCGACCTTGTTCTCGGTGCTGGTCAGCTCTTCGGTGAGCTGCATCATGTTCTGGTTGGCCTTGAGGTCCGGGTAGGCCTCCGACACCGCCAGCAGACGCCCGAGCGCGCTGTTGAGCATGCCCTGCGATTCGGACAGCTGGGCCATCGCCGCGGGGTCGCCGGGATCGGCCTTCGCCGCCGACAGTCCCGCCTGCGCCAGGTTGCGCGCCTGGGTCACCGCTTCGAGCGTCTCGCGCTCGTGCGACATGTAGCCCTTGACCGCCTCGACCAGGTTCGGGATCAGGTCGAACCGGCGCTGCAGCTGCACGTCGATCTGGGCGAAGGCGTTTTTGAATGCGTTGCGTGCCGTGACCAGGCCGTTGTAGATGCCCACCGCCCACAGCCCGAACGCCACGACGATTCCCACAATTACCAGCAGGATCAGCAAGCTACCCATCAAAGCTCCTCTTGTTCATGCAAACCGGAATTCAGGCGCTATCATCGGCCCCAGTCAGAGCATACAGGGGCAGGCCCGATGAAAAGCCGACATCCAGTCCGCCGGCATGTCGCCCGACTCGGACTCATCGGCCTGCTGTTGCCCGCCGCGCTCGGCTCGGCGGCGCAGAGCCTCCCTTCCGTCGCCACGACGCCCGGTGAAAGCGACGACGACGCGATCGAATCCGTCGTGCCGCTGGTCGAACGTCCCGCGATCGTCACCCGCGAGGACGCCGTCAAGCCGGCGCCGATGCAGCCGGTCACCCGGCCCGTTCCGCTGGCCAGCACCTTCGACGTGGCCCTGTTCGAAGCGATGGCCCAGGATCTCGTCGCCAACCAGCGTGTGCCCGGCCTCGCAATGGCGATCGTCCACGACGGCCAGGTGCTCAGCGCGCGCGGCTACGGCATCACCGACGTCAAGTCGGCCGAGCCGGTCGACGCGCACACGGTGTTCCGCCTGGCCTCGCTGTCGAAGGCGTTCGCCGGCACGATCACCGGCATCCTGGTGTCCGAAGGCGCCCTGCGCTGGGACAGCCGCGTCGTCGACTACATGCCGTCGCTGCGCTTCTCCGATCCGCTGGCCGCGCAACAGCTCACCGTCGCCGACGTGCTGAGCCACCGGGTCGGTCTCGGCCGCAACACCTACGATCGCGACATCGAAGGCAACGCCGATTACCACAGCCTGGTGCAGCGCCTCTCGGCCGCGCCGATGACCTGTCAGCCCGGCCACTGCTACGCCTATCAGAACGTCGCCTTCAGCCTGATCAGCGACGTCGTGTTCGCGACCTCGGGCCAGTTCTACAGCGAGGCGGTGTCGCGCCGGATCTTCAAGCCGCTCGGCATGAACGATGCGAGCTACGGCCTCGACGGCATCCAGGCCAGCGCCCGCTGGGCCAAGCCGCACGTGCGCGCCGGCGGTGGCTGGCATTCGCTGATGCCCAAGCCGACCTATTACCGTCTGGCACCCGCCGCCGGCGTCAACGCCAGCATCAGCGACATGGCGCAGTGGCTGATCGCGCAGGGCGGCCATCGTCCCGACGTGCTGCCGGCGCCGCTGCTCGCGACGCTGCAGGCGCCGATCGTCGGCACGCCGCCGGAAATGCGCAACACCTCGTGGCGTCGCGACCGGCTCGATGCGGCCGGCTACGGCCTGGGCTGGCGCGTCTTTGATTACTCGGGCCACCGCGTCGTCTTCCACGGCGGCGCCGTGCAGGGCTACCGCGGCCTGATGGCGATGATGCCCGAGCGCGATCTCGGCATCGTGGTGCTGTGGAACAGCGAGAGCAATCTGCCCTCGGGCCTGATGCCGACGATACTCGACCGCGCGATCGGCCTGCCGCCGCAGCGCTGGCTCGACGTCGATCCGAATCTCGAAGTGCTGCACGCGCAACGCACGCAGTCGCAGTCGCAGCCGGGCACCGGCGGGACCGCGTCGACGCGCGCCAACGCCACGCCGCACTGAGTTTCCGGCACACCGTCGGGGCGCACTGACGCACCGGCGGACCGTCGCCACCATTCCGTTGAACGGGAGTACCCATGCGGGTCCGTCGCCGCGTGCGCGTCGGGCTCGCGCTGACGTCGGGTACCGCACCACGCGTTCCTTGATGCCCTGCCCGTACCCGGCGCAGCCGTGACGCACCCAAAAAAAAACTCCTCCTCCGCCTGGGCACGCGGAGGAAGAGCTTTCAGTGAGCGACCTGGCGGTCGATCAGATCAGCGGCGTCGGGGTCGTGGGGATCACGACCGGGGCGGCCTTCTTGCTGGTGCGCTTGGTGGTCTTCTTGGCGCCGACCTTCTTGGTGGCCTTTTTCGCCGTCCCTTCTTGGTGGCCTTCTTCGCGGTCTTCTTGGTTGCCGACTTCTTGGCGACCTTCTTCTTCGCGACCTTCTTGGTGGCCTTCTTCGCGGTCTTCTTGGCTGCCGACTTCTTGGCGACCTTCTTCTTCGCGACCTTCTTGGTGGCCTTCTTCGCGGTCTTCTTGGTTGCGGACTTCTTGGCAACCTTCTTTTTCGCGACCTTCTTGCTGGTCTTCTTGGCCGGGCTCTTCTTCGCGACCTTGGCGACCTTCTTCGCTGCCTTCTTCACTGCCTTCTTGACCTTGGACACGGCCTTCTTGGCAGCGGACTTGCGTGCGGTTTTCTTCGCCGCCTTTTTGGCGGGGGCTTTCTTTGCAGCTTTCTTCGTGGCCATGAGATGGCTCTCCTCGTCAGTGGACTTGCATGTACAGCTGCCCAGTACTCAAGCGGCAAGCGGGTATCGGACCCACCTGCAACCGCCGACGCGCACCGCGCATCGGATCGGATTCGTCGGACGGGTCGCCGGTCGTCCGGCACCCTCCCGTGGATACAAAAACATCCGCACCGGGCGGTCGGCGCGGATGTCGGATCGAACGACCTGGAACTTTCCTGGCGGAGACGATGCCCGGTCCCACCTTGTGATGCCGCTGGCGGAGGTCCGAGTTGTGCTGCGCCTGTTGTATTGGGTTCGACTCACTCGCTTCTGCGGCAACCGTCTGTTGCCGCGAAACCTAATCACGGTTTTTTCCACTGTCAACACTTCCGCAAAAAAATCTGCGGGCACCAAACACCAGTGTGGCGCGTCGTCCATCGCCACTGCCGCGCACCGTGTCGAAAGCGATCGCACGCACGCACTCCGATGCGCGCGAGGCCAGGAAACGAAAACGCATAAATCAAGGCACTTCATGTGCAAGGCTTCGCGTGCGGGCGGAGTTCCACGGCGCCGCATGCACGAACCGGACGCTGGTGAAAAAAACATCACCGCGCCGTCCGCCACGTAAACGTCGCCCGCGAACGTCGGCGACATTTGCTGCCCGCCAGCAGGGTTTTGCGCGAAAGTGCGCGGCACTTTTCCGATCGACATCGTCGGCGACGCACCGGTCGACGACGACGCGCCCGGCACGCGCCGGCACCTCGCGCGTCGTGGAATCGCAGGTGCATCGCGTGCATGCACGTGCGCATCCGGTGCGGGTGTCGCCCGCCGTCCTCCGACCGTGGCGATGCGTGTCGCCGTGCCCGCCATCGTTCGTGCGACATCCGACCGTCCGGATGCCGCAAACGAAAACGGCGCGCATCCTGCGATGCGCGCCGTCGGCGACCGCGCCGGACCCGTGGGTCCGGACGCCGCCGGTCAGTCCTCTTCGCCGTCCAGCAGCTCGGCGTAATCGTCGGGCGCCAGCATGTCGTTGAGCTGGTCGGGTTCGTCGATCTCGACGACGAACAGCCAGCCCTCGCCGTACGCGTCCTCGTTGATCGTTTCGGGCTTGTCGGCCAGCGCTTCGTTGACCGCGGTGATCGTGCCGGTCACCGGCGCGTAGACGTCCGACGCGGCCTTGACCGATTCGACCACGGCGCAGGCATTGCCCGCCTGGATGCTGTCGCCGACGGCCGGCAGCTCGACGTAGACCAGGTCGCCGAGCAGCCCCTGGGCATGGTCGGAAATGCCGACGGTGACCTTGCCGTCACCTTCGACGCGGGCCCACTCGTGGGACTTCATGAACTTCAGGTCGCCAGGGATTTCGCTCATTGTCGGCTCCGGGAAAAACGTGCGGTCGGGGAAGTGGCGCTAGTGTAACCAAGCCATGCGGCTTGCATCAGATGCCGTCGGCCGCCCGGCCGTTGCGGACGAACGGGAACTTGACCACCCGCACCGGCACCTGGCGGCCGCGGATGTCGACGGCGACATCGCCCGGATCGCCCGCCGGCACGCGCGCGAATGCGATGGCCTTGCCGAGCGTCGGCGAGAACGTGCCCGACAGGATCTCGCCGTCGCCGTTCGCGCTGACGACGGTCTGGCCGTGGCGCAGCACGCCCTTGTCGTCCATCACCAGTCCGATCATCTGTCGCGGTGCGCCCGCGGCCTGCGACTCGAGCAGCGCACGGCCGTTGAACGCGCGGCCTTCGTCGAGGGCGACGGTCCAGCCGAGCGCGGCTTCGTAGGGTGACGTGGTGTCGTCCATGTCCTGGCCGTAGAGATTGAGGCCGGCTTCCAGGCGCAGCGTGTCGCGCGCGCCGAGACCCGCGGGTTGTACGCCGGCGGCCAGCAGTGCGTCCCACAGCGCGACCGCGTGATCCGGATGCACGACGATCTCGAAGCCGTCCTCGCCGGTGTAGCCGGTGCGCGCGACGAACAGGTCACCGTACGCGGTGCCGGCGAGTTCGGCCGCAGCGAAGCGGCCCAGCTTGGTGATGCGCGCTCCCGCCTCGCCGTCGAGCAGACCGGCGACGCGCTCGCGCGCCACCGGCCCCTGCACCGCGATCATCGCCAGTTCCGGCCGCTCGCTGACGTCGACATCGAACGCCTGCGCCTGCGACTGGATCCACGCGAGATCCTTGTCGCGGGTCGCGGCGTTGACGATCAGGCGGAAGAATTCCTCGCCCATGAAGTAGACGATCAGGTCGTCGATGATGCCGCCCTCGGGGGTCAGCATGCAGGTGTAGAGCGCCTTGCCCGGGGCCTTGAGCTTGTCGACCGAATTGGCGACCAACTGCCGCAGGAAATCGCGCACGCGCGCACCGCGCAGGTCGACGACGGTCATGTGGCTGACGTCGAACATGCCGGCCTCGCGGCGGATCTGGTGGTGCTCCTCGATCTGCGAGCCGTAGCTCAGCGGCATGTCCCAGCCGCCGAAATCGACCATGCGGGCACCAAGCGCACGGTGCGCTGCGTTGAGGATCGTCTTCTGGGTCATTGCGCCGGCTCGTTGTCGGAAAGCCGGCATTATCGCAGAGCGCCGGCCGGCGCCCTTGGTTCCGCGACCGGCGCGGCTTCGACCGGACTCAGGCCGGTTCGACGTGCAGGTTGACGCCGTCGGTGCCGACGATGCGCACCGATGCACCCGCCGGCAGATCCTGGCCTTCGACGACCCAGAACGCATCGCCGATCCGCACCCGGCCGCGCCCGGCGATGATCGCCTGCTCCAGCGGCAGCACGCGCCCGATGTGCTGCGACGCGCGGCGGTTGAGCGTGGGGTGGTCGCTCTGGCGCTCGCGACCGCGGAACCAGGTCCGGTAGATCAGCACCGACACGAAGCTCAGGCCGACGAACAGCGCGACCTGGGCCAGCACCGACAGTCCGGGCACGACCAGCGTGACCAGGAACACCGCGGCCGCGGCGAATCCCATCCAGAGCAGGAACGCGCCCGGCGCCAGGGTTTCGGCCGCCATCAGCAGCAGTGCGATCGCGCCCCAGCCCACGACATCCCAGCGCAGCCAGTCCATGTCAGAGGCCTGCGCGCGACGGCGTCGGCGGCGGGGTCACGCGTGTCGGCGGCGCCTTCTGGTTGCCGAGCGCTTCCTTGGCCAGCTCGCCGATGCCGGCGATCGAGCCGATCAGGCCGCTGGTCTCCATCGGCATCAGCACGAACTTCTGGTTCGGCGCGGTCGCCAGTTCCTTGAACGCCTCGACGTACTTCTGCGCGACGAAGTAGTTGATCGCCTGCACGTCGCCCTGGGCGATCGCGTTGGAGACCATCTCGGTCGCCCGCGCTTCGGCCTCGGCCAGGCGCTCGCGCGCTTCGGCCTCGCGGAACGCGGCTTCCTTCTCGCCTTCGGCTTCCAGGATCGCCGCCTGCTTCTCGCCCTCGGCGCGCAGGATCGCCGACTGGCGATGCCCTTCGGCCTCGAGGATCACCGCGCGGCGCTCGCGCTCGGCCTTCATCTGCCGGGCCATGGAGTCGATGAGATCGCGCGGCGGCTGGATGTCGCGGATCTCGATGCGGGTGACCTTGATGCCCCAGGGATTGGTGGCCTGGTCGACGACGTTGAGCAGCTGGGCGTTGATGGTCTCGCGGTTGCTCAGGGATTCGTCGAGGTCCATCGAGCCGATCACGGTGCGGATGTTGGTCTGCACCAGCGCGATCGTCGCGATCTCGAGGTTCGACACTTCATACGCCGCCTTGGCCGCGTCGAGCACCTGGAAGAACACCACGCCGTCGACGCGCACCACCGCGTTGTCGCGGGTGATGACGTCCTGGCTGGGCACGTCGAGCACCTGCTCCATCATGTTGATCTTGCGGCCCACGCCGTAGACGATCGGCACCAGGAAATGCAGGCCCGGTGTCATCGAGTGCGTGTACTTGCCGAAGCGCTCGACGGTCCACTCGAAGCCCTGCGGCACCATGCGCACCGTCTTGAACAGAACGATGACGCCGGCGAACGCCAGCACCACTGCCAGAAACAACCCTGTGCCCATGCCGCTCTCCTGTCGCGTGCGGCGAATACGCCGGTCCGGCCCAGTATAGGCGGCTTGCCGGATACGACAGGGGCAGCGCGGGGCGCATGAACGCGGCGACGCTCAGCGACCGGCGGGCGCGACCCATTCCGCGAACACCGCATCGATCTCGGCGTCGTCCACGCGGCCGCCGTCCCGCACGGTCTGCGCCTGTGCGAACAGCGGCATGATCAGGGCCATGCCGTCGACCTCGGTCTTCAGCCGCACGCCGTCGTCGCTGTCGAGACGCGTCGCCCAGCGCGCGCGCACCCGCGCCCAGTACGCCCGGGTCGCCTCCCAGTACGCGTAGGCCGGCGCGAAATCGATCGCGGTCGTGCGCCGGTAATCGTTGAAGCCGGTCTCACGGGCCAGTTCGCCGGTCACGTGCCCGGCGGCGTCGCGGATCGTCTTGGTGTTGTCCTGCTCGTGGGTCCAGCCGCCCGGCACGATGGTGTGGCGGTTGATCGCGGCGACCGCGTTGTAGTCGCTGCGCTTGGTGTATTCCCGACGCGGCAACGGGCGCCAGCTCGCATCCGAGGTCCAGGTCGACGTGCCGTGCGCGTGCACCCAGCGGCCGGTGCCGCAGTAACGTGGCGCATCGCTGACCTCGAACACGCACTGGGTCCAGGCGCCCTCGATCCGGTCCGCGGGAATGTCGCGCTGGCGCCAGGTCTGGTCGGCGGCGAACTCCCAGCGCCGGGTCGCCTCGAAGGTCCAGTCCTGCCGCCAGTGCTTGACGACATGGCCGCTGTCGACATCGAGCAGCAGGTGCTGCAGCACGATCTTCTCCGGCGTGTCCTCCACGACGACGACGATCTCGTCGCCGCCGCTGCGCTGCGGTTCGGCGCGGCGGTAACCCGGCGCCAGCAACGCGGTTTCGTCGAACGCGAAGCCGATCGTGTAGTCGCCCTGCATTGCGAGGATGGCGGCGCGGTCGGCGGCTGGATCGGAGGCGGCGACTTCGCCGGCCAGCGCGGTGGCGGGCAGCAACAGCGAAGCGCAGGCGAGGCAGACGGAAGGCAGGGACATGGCAGGCTCTCGGGTCAGGGACGGGACGGCCGACGCGCCGGCGCGCCGAGCACGAAGGGACGGTAGACGGACGTCGACGTCGCGCCGGAACGCGCGAGCGCGGCGGCGCGCTGGCAGCAGCAGTCGTCGATCACGCGCGCCGCATCGATGCCGTGGGCGCGGGTGATCCGGCGGACCGCGTCGGCGCCGGTCGCCGAGATCGACGCCGGTCGAGCGGCCGGGTATGCGTGGCGGTCATCCATGTGCGCGCCCGGCGACGGCTCGAACCGCACGACGCTGGCGCGCCATGCATCCCCACGCAACCGGCGCGCCAGGGCCTGCCACAGACGTTCGCCGACGCCGGCGTGCGCGTCGTCGAGGTCGTGGCTCACGCCGGGCAGGCCGGCGGTCAGTCGCTCCCACGCCAGGAAGTCGCTGTCGGGCAACAGATGCAGCTGCCAGTCGCAGGCGCCGTCCGCATCGAAGGCCTGCAGGCTTTCCTGCAACCCGTCGCCATCGACCGCGTGATGCACCTGCATGCGCCAGGCGCGTGACCAGCCCGCGACCGGATCGGCGGCGCGCGCGCGATGCAGGCACAGCACCGCGCCGAGGGCCGCGAGTTGCGCGGTCGTCGGCAGGCGCCGCATCGCGTCCGGCGGTCCCGCATCGCGCGGTGCGAGCCGGGCCATCGTCAGAACGCGACCGACAGATTGACGGCGACCTGGCGCCCCGGCGCGGTGTAGCGCGCCAGGGTGTCGCTGCCGGCATTGACCAGCGGCATGTTGCCGGCCGGCCAGTAGCGGCGGTCCGCGAGGTTGAAGACGCCGGCGTTGAGGCGCGTGCCCGGCGCGAACTGCCAGTGCGCGTAGACATCCAGCACGCCGTAACCCGGCGTCTCGGCGTAGTCGACCGCCGTACCCGACGCCGGCAGGCGGTCGCGGCGCCCGACCACGCGCGCCGCGAGTTCCGCGCCCCAGGTCGCGCGTGCATAGGCGAGTCCCAGCGACGAGGTCAGCGGATCGACGCTCGCCAGCGGCTCACCCGTCGTGCGGTCCTCGCCCCGTGACCATGCCGCAGCGGCGCGCAGGGACCAGCCGTCGAGTGACGCCGCGATCTGCCCCAGCGCCACGCCGGCCTTGAGCTCGGCGCCGTGGATGCGCGCGTCCTCGACGTTCTGCGACTGGTAGACCATCAGCCCGGTCGCCGGATCGATGCCGACGAACCGGGTCGATTCGATGAAATCGTCGTACTCGGTGCGGTAGGCGGTCAGGCTGGCGTGCACGGCGTCGGTGCCGACGCGCAATCCGAGTTCGAGACCGTCGCTGGTTTCCGAGCGCAGGTCGGGATTGGGAATCGCCGTGTAGCCGAACTGCAGATTGGTGAACCCGATGTTGACGTCGTTGTACGGCGGCGCGCGGAAACCGCGGGCATAGCCGCCGAACAGCGATACCGCATCGCTGGCGTGCCAGACGACGCCCAGCTTCGGCGACACGCTGGTTTCGCTGAGCGCCGCGACCCGGGTCGTCGGGTTGTCCTCGCGGAAGATCGCGTCGACCTCGGGCGACAGGCGGTAGTGGTCGACGCGCACCGCCGGCACCAGCCGCCACGCGCCGTCCGCGACTGCGATCTCGTCCTGCAGATACAGCGCCGCCTGCGTGGTGTCGCTCAGCGGGAAATCGCGCACCGGAAAGACATCGGGCAGCATCACCGGCGTGACCACGCCGGTGTCGGGGAAGATGCGCCGGCCATCGCGCTTCTGTCGCGTCTCGGTCCGGCTCACGTCGAGGCCATAGGCCAGGTCATGCCGGACCGCGCCGGTGGCGAAGGCCTTGCGCACGTTCGCCTGCAGCCCATACACGCGCTGGTCGAAGAAGAACTCGCGTTCGCGCCGGTCGCGGATCGCGCCCGCGGCCGTCGGCACCTGCCGGACCTCGACGCTGTCCTGGCGCGTGCGGCTGTCCTGGCGATAGACCTGCCAGTCGAATGCATCCGCCAGCGACGACACCAGCGCGTCGCGCTCGTGCGCGAAGGCGATCCGCGCGCGCGACTGGTGATCGTCGCCGGTGACGTCGAGGTTGGTCGCACCCGTCAGCGCCTGCAGGCCGCGCGAGGTCAGCACCTCGGTGGCGGTGTCGTCCTCGTTGCCCTCGACGGTGAGCCGGACGCGCTGGGTCGGGTCCGGCGCGAACACCAGTTTGCCGAGCACGCTGCGCCCGCTGGTCGATTGCGGATTCGCCTCGGTGCGCGCAGCGCCGTCGCCGCCGACGCGCCCCATCGTCTCCGTTTCCCGGCCCTGGCGGTGCCCGACGGTGACGAGGCCGGACCAGCGCGCGTCGCCGAACGCCGCGGTGGCGCCGGCGAACAGGCCGGCGTTGGCGCTGTCCGCGCCGAGGCGGACACCGAAGTAGGCATCGCGCGCGTCGCCGAGATAGTCCGACGGATCCCTGGTGATGAACGAGACGACGCCGCCCAGTGCGTCCGAGCCGTACAACGAGCTCGACGGCCCGCGCACGACTTCCACGCGCTTGAGCGTGTCGGGATCCACGAAGTTGCGGTTGGCGCTCGAGAAGCTGCCGATCGAGAACGCATCCGGCACCGGGATGCCGTCGGTCTGGATGCGCACGCGGTTGCCGCCGAGCCCGCGGATGCGAATGTCGGACAGGCCGAAGCGGCCGACGCTGTTGCCGACGGTGATGCCGGGCTCGTCGCGGAACAGATCGCCGAGATCGCGGACCAGCCGCGCGTCCATCTGCTCGCGGTCGATGACGTCGACGGTTTGCGGCACGTCGGAGATGGCCCGCTGGGTGCGGGTCGCGGTGACGACGACACGATCGAAGTCGGTCGGATCGGGGGCCGCTTCGGCGGCAACGACGCCGGGCAAGGCCAGGCAGACGGCAAAGGACAACGCGGACAGGCGCATGGGCAGACTCGAATGGCTCGTGGGACGAGACAGGCGAGCTGGCAGACGCGGACGCGACGGCGGGCAGCCTAACGGTGGGGGCGACGCGGCGGTGGCCGCGACGCCGGGCTGCGCGTCGCGCGTGACGGCGCCACGCGCGGACGCGGGATTACTTGGTGAGGATCAGCTTGTCGTTGCGGGTATGCCGCAGGCGGTAGATCTCGTTGCCGTGGCGGATGCGCACTTCGCGCTGGCCCTGCAGCAGCAGGGCGCTGTCGAGATCGCGCAGTTCGACGGGCTCGCCGACGCGCGTCGACAGCTGGTGGACGTTGCCGCCTGTCCGCAGATCGCGGACGGGCGTGGACATGTCCTGCACATGGGAAGCGGGCATCGGCTTATCCTCCAGTCGGGCCACCGATGCTAATGATTCTCATTTGTAAGTCAAGCGCTGCCGGCGTTTGCTTGGCGACGTCGACGACGCACGCCATTCACGCACCCCGTCATGCGGGCCCCGGATGCGCTTTGCGGGAGTGCACTGGCGCGCGACAGGCGCGTCAACGCGCTGGGGTCGCATCCGGTAATGCCCGTCGCGCGCAAGCGCGCTTTCTGCGTCACCGATCGACGCGTGTCTGGGAACACGCGCGGACCCTGGCCACCCGTCATTCGTGCGAACGCCTCGCGCCCGATCGATGGACCTGATTTTCGAACGCGCACGTCCCGAAACAGGCGCCCGCTGCCGGGCCCTCCCTTCAGCCGCAGCTCGCTTCGACCCGGCGCCAGACCGTCTCGTCGAAACGCGTCAGCAGGTCCAGCGCGGTGAGGTTCTCGGTCAGCTGGGCGACCCGGCTCGCCCCCAGCAGCACCGTCGACACGTGCGGATTGGTCAGACACCAGGCGATCGCCAGCGGTGCGGGCGCGACGCCGAGTTCGGCGGCGAGCGCGACGAAACGCGCCGCGCGCTCACCGCGCCGCGCCGTGGCATCGCCGAGCACACCGGCCTGCAGCCAGGCCATGTCCGGCTGCGCCAGGCGGCTGTCCGCGGGCACGCCGGCTGCATACTTGCCGGTCAACAGGCCCGAGGCCAGCGGCGACCAGACCGTCGTGCCCAGGCCCAGGTCCGAGTACAGCGGCGCGTATTCCAGCTCGACGCGGTCGCGGTGCAACAGGTTGTATTCCGGCTGCTCCAGCGTCGGGCCGTGCAGGTGGTGCGCCCGCGCGATCCGGTCGGCCTCGCGGATCAGCGCGGCCGGCCATTCCGACGTGCCCCAGTACAGGACCTTGCCCTGCCGGATCAATGCGTCCATTGCCCAGACGGTCTCGGCGACCGGGGTCTCCGGATCGGGCCGGTGGCACAGGAAGAGATCGAGATGGTCGACCCGCAGCCGCTGCAGCGCCGCGTCGCAGGCATCGCGGATGTGCTTGCGCGACAGGCCCCGCTGGGTGGGCGCCGGATCGGCGGCCGAGCCGAAGAAGACCTTGCTCGACACGCAATAGCCGTCGCGCGGCAGGCGCAGGTCGGCGATGACGTCGCCCATGACCCGTTCCGCATCACCGTTCGCATAGGTCTCGGCGTTGTCGAAGAAGTTGATGCCCGCGTCCCAGGCCGCGGCGATGAGGTTGCGCGCGTCGCTGCGGCCGATCTGCCGGCCGAACGTGACCCAGGCACCGAAGGACAGGGCGGAGAGCTGGAGGCCGGACGAACCGAGACGGCGGTACTGCATGGGATGCTTCCTGTCGAAGACGGGCCGACAGTGTAGGCAGTTCGATTTCCCCGGTCCGTCGTCGCCTGCCCGCCACGGGTCACGTCGCCCGCCGACGCGGATGCGACGCGCTATCCTGCGGCCTGCCGACACACGGATGTCCGATGCGCGCGACCGGCCGGGAACCCACTGGTGTCATCGGCACGCTGCTCGGGCGTGCCGATGAAGTCATGCTCGAACTCGGCGCCGGCGGCGAGTTGATGGTCGCGCGACTGCGCGCCCTGCTGTCGCTGCTCATCCTGCTGCTGCCACTGGCGACCGCGCTCGGCGGCATGCCGCAGCGCGACGTCGTCGCCGGGCTGGCACTGGCCGTCTTCGCCAATGCGATGGCGCAGGTCTGGCTCGCGCTCGCCCGGCGGCCGCGGCGCCACGCCTGGCTGCCCTACGCGACCAGCGCCTACGACATCAGCATGATCACGCTGGTGCTCGGCCTGCTGGCGACCCGCGAACCCGCGGCCGCACTCAACAGCGTCGTCGTCTGGAGCCTGTATCTGCTGGCGATCGCGGTGACCGCCCTGCGCAACGACGGCCGCCTCGCCCTGGGCACCGGCGTGCTGGCCATCCTGCAGTACGGCGCGCTGGTGCTGGTGGTGTGGCTGGCCGTGCCGCGCGAAGGCCTGGTGTCGATCGGCCACGGCGTGGTGTCGCCGGCCGGCCAGATCGAGCGGCTGCTGGTGCTGGTGATGATGACGCTGATCGCCTGCGCGATCGTCTACCGCATGCAGCGGCTGGTCGACCTGTCGGGGCGCGACGGACTGACCGGCCTGCCGAACCGCGCCTGGTTGCTGCAGCACATGCCGCGCGCACTCGACGGCGCGCGGCGGGAAGGTCGCTCGCTCACGCTGGCGCTGATCGATCTCGACAACTTCCGCAAGATCAACGAAGACCTCGGCCCGCGCGGTGGCGACCAGGCGATCCGACGGTTCGCCGCATGGTTGCAGGCGCTGACCGACGACGAGGAATCGCTGGCGCGGATCGGCGGCCAGGAGTTCGTGCTGCTGCTGCGCGGGCCCGTCGGCAGCGCCTGGGAGCGGCTCGACCGGGCGCGGCGCGATCTCGCCGCCAGCGGTTTCCTCACCGACCGCAGCGGCGCGCCACTGCCGATCAGCTTCAGTGCCGGGCTCGCGGCCAGCCCGCAGGACGGCGCCACGCCTTCGGCGCTGCTCGGGGTCGGCGACCGCCGGCTGCAGCAGGCCAAGCGCGCGGGCCGCAACCGGGTGGTGGCGCGCGACGCCTGAACGACGGCGTTTTCACGCGGCCTGTGGTTGCCGGCTGGCGCCCGCTGCACTAGGCTGCGCGACTTCATGAGGGGCTCAGGGGCCTGCGATGGATTTCTTGCTACGGGCCGGGTTCGGCCTGTTGGGTCTCGCGGTCCTGCTGGGCATCACCTGGCTGTGCTCGAACAACCGCCGCGCCGTCGACTGGCGCCTGGTCGGCGTCGGCATCGTGCTGCAGATCGTCATCGCCTGCCTGGTGCTGCTGACGCCGTGGGGCGCGGGCGTGTTCGACGTGCTGTCGAGCGGATTCGTACGCCTGCTGGGTTTCACCACGGAAGGCGCGCGCTTCATCTTCGGCGACTTCAGCGATGCCGGGAAGTTCGGCTTCGTGTTCGCGTTCCAGGTGCTGCCGACGATCATCTTCTTCGCCAGCTTCATGAGCGTGCTCTACCACCTCGGCGTGATGCAGAAGATCGTGCAGACCATGGCCTGGGGCATCACCAAGGCGATGCGCGTCTCGGGCGCGGAAACCCTGTCGGTCTGCGCCAACGCCTTCATCGGCCAGACCGAGGCGCCGCTGGTCGTGCGCCCCTACATCGCCGGCATGACGCCGTCGGAACTACTGACGCTGATGGTCGGCGGCATGGCGACCATCGCCGGCGGCGTGCTCGGTGCGTACGTGCTGCTGCTGGGCGGCAACGATCCCGTGCAGCAGGCGGTCTACGCCAAGCATCTGATCACCGCGAGCATCATGGCCGCGCCCGCGACCCTCGTCATCGCCAAGATCCTGGTGCCCGAGACCCAGGTGCCGCAGACCCTCGGCGAAGTGCGCGTCAACGTCGAGAAGACCACGGCCAACGTCATCGACGCCGCCGCGGCGGGCGCCGCGGACGGTCTCAAGCTCGCGTTGAACGTCGGCGCGATGCTGCTCGCCTTCATCGCCCTGATCGCGCTGCTCAACGCGCCGCTGGTGTGGATGGGTGAGGTGACCGGCCTGCAGAACGCGCTCGGCCGTCCGACCGACCTGTCCGCCCTGCTCGGCTGGACGCTCGCGCCGCTGGCGTGGCTGATCGGCGTGCCGTGGGAAGACGCGGCGACAGTTGGCGGACTGATCGGCACCAAGGTCGTGCTCAACGAGTTCGTCGCCTACGTGCAGCTCGGCGAGATCGTGCAGGGCAACGTGCCCGGCGTGACGCTGGGCCCGCAGGGCGCACTGATCGCGACCTACGCCCTGTGCGGCTTCGCCAACTTCAGTTCGATCGCGATCCAGATCGGCGGCATCGGCGGCATCGCGCCGGAGCGACGCGCCGATCTCGCGCGCTTCGGCCTGCGCGCGGTGCTGGGCGGCTCCATCGCGACGATGATGACCGCGACGATCGCCGGCGTGCTGAGCAGCGTGTCGGGATGAGCGTTTCGCGTGGGCAGGCCGACGTGCGCTGGCACGTCGCATCGGTGCCGGGGTCGTCGCAGTGAGCCAGGTCGTCGTCGTCGGGTCGTTCAATGTCGATCACGTGTGGACCTGCACCCGCCTGCCGCGTCGCGGCGAGACGCTGGGCGGCCTGTACCGCACCGGCCCCGGCGGCAAGGGCTTCAACCAGGCCGTGGCCAGCGCGCGCGCGGGCGCGCGCACCAGCTTCGTCTGCGCACTGGGCGACGATGTCGGCGGCCAGCAGGCGCGCGAGCTGGCCGCGACCGACGCCATCGAACTGCGCGTGCAGCGCAGCCCGCATCCCACCGGCACGGCCGGCATCTACGTCGACGATTCCGGCCACAACACCATCGTCATCGGCGCGGGCGCGAATGCCGACCTGTCGCCCGCCTTCATCACCCGCCAGTCGGACACGCTCATCGGCGCGCGCGTGCTGCTGGCCCAGCTCGAGTCGCCGCTGGGCAGCGTGCTCGAAGCGATGCGCCTCGCGCGCGCGGCGGGCACCACCACGCTGTTGAATCCGGCGCCGGCGAATGCCGACTGCCTGCGCGAACTGCTCGCCGCGGCCGACATCCTGACCCCGAACGAGACCGAGTTCGCCGCGCTGCTCGAACGCCACAGCAGCACCCGCATCGACAGCGACGCGATTGCCGGCAGCGCCGACGCCCAGCTGCATCGCATGTGCCGCACGCTGCTGCCCCGCGGCACCGTCGTTGTCACCCTCGGCGCGGCCGGCGCCTTCGTGTCGCATCGCGAAGACCTGCTGCGCGGCGATGCGACGCCCTACTACCGCGTCGCCGCCGACCGGGTCGAGCCCATCGACACCACCGGCGCCGGCGATGCCTTCAACGGCGCGCTGGCGGCGTCGCTGGCGGCGGGCCGCGCCACGCCGTTCGCCGCGCACGTGCGCTTCGCGACCCGCTATGCCGGCCTGTCGACCGAGCAGACCGGCGCGGCGGCCGGCATGCCGCATCTGGCGAGCCCGGACGCCTGACGCCGCGGCGCGATCACCCCGCTCGCGGCGATCGGCGACAATACGCGCCATGCAGATCGGCCCCTACCGCATCGCTCCGAACGTGCTCCTGGCTCCGATGGCCGGGGTCACCGACAAGCCGTTCCGGCAGCTGTGCAAGCGCCTGGGCGCGGGCCTGGCCATGTCGGAAATGACGATCAGCGATCCGCGTTTCTGGCAGACCGAAAAATCGCTGCGGCGCATGGACCACGACGGCGAGCCGGCGCCGGTCGGCGTGCAGATCGCCGGCACCGTGCCGGCGATGCTGGCCGATGCCGCGCGCTACAACGTCGACCACGGCGCGCAGATCATCGACATCAACATGGGCTGCCCCGCCAAGAAGGTCTGCAACGCGTGGGCGGGCTCGGCGCTGATGCAGGACGAGGCGCTGGTGGCGGCGATCCTCGCTGCCGTGGTGGGCGCGGTCGACGTGCCGGTCACGCTGAAGATCCGCACCGGATGGGATGCCTGCCACCGCAACGCGCCGGTGATCGCGCGCATCGCCGAGGATGCCGGCATCGCCGCGCTCGCCGTGCACGGCCGCACGCGCGACCAGCACTACACCGGCAGCGCCGAGTACGACACCATCGCCGCGATCAAGGCGGCGCTGTCGATCCCAATCATCGCCAACGGCGACATCGATTCGCCGCAGAAGGCACTGGCGGTGCTGCGGCACACGGGTGTCGATGCGGTGATGGTCGGGCGCGCGGCGCAGGGCCGGCCGTGGATCTTCCGCGAGATCGCCCACTTCCTCGCCACCGGCGAGACGCTGCCGCCGCCGTCTCTGGTCGAGATCCGCGATCTCCTGCTCGGCCACCTCGTCGCATTGCACGCCTTCTACGGCGAAGTCTCCGGCGTGCGCATCGCCCGAAAGCACCTGGGCTGGTACGCCAAGGACCGTCCCGAGAACGCCGCCTTCCGTCACGTGGTCAACCGCGCGGAGACCGCCGACGCGCAGCTCGCGTTGACCCGCGACTACTTCGATGCGCTGATCGCCGGTGACGATCCGCTGGCGGCGCTGGCGGCCTGAAGTGCCCGGCGCTGGCGACGCGCCCTGCTGACCGTCCGCGATCGCGACCTGCAGGCGCGCGAACAAGTCCCGAGTGGAACGCCGCATCGCGCGCAAGCGCGCTCCTCCAGGCGCTGTCGCCGTGCCGGCGGCACGTCGCGACGCCGGCCACGTGCGACCCACGGATTGACCGACGGCGATGCGCCCGCTCGCATGCGCGTCGCCCGTCCAGCCTCAGGGACCGCCCACCGCCTCGCCCGTCGCCAGCCCCGGCGCCGTGGGCTCGTGCCAGATGCGTGCCCAGGTGGCGTTCCAGGTCGCGCCGAGGTCGCGCGCCATCGCCGGCTGCCGTGGCGGGATCGCGGTCCAGCCCTCACCGGCGCGGCGCGACACGGCGAAGCGGAAGAAATAGTCGGGCTCGTTGCCCATGCGCAGATCGCTGAGCAGCAGTTCGTCGTCGACCACGGTCGCACCCATGAAGCCGTGGTTGAACCAGACGAGCCGCTGTACCGACGGCAGGTCGGCGTTCGCGCGCAGCGCCGCGACGTCCGAGGGAAACGCGGTGAAGCGCATCGGACCGCGATCGACCGCCAGCGAATGGAAGCCCTCGACGTAGCCGTCGTCGGTCATCGCGACGACGCGCCACAGCACGGTGTTCGCCGGCATCGGCACCGAGAAGCGCGGCGCGTCGCCCAGCCCCATCGCGACCAGCGCGCGGTCCGCTTCGCGTTCCACCAGCCCCTTCGCCACCAGCGACCAGCCCAGATATGCCGTGCTCAGCACGAGGCCGATCGCGATGCCGCGGCCCGCGATCCGGCGCGGCCCGGCGAACACGGCGACCAGCACGCCGACCAGCAGCCACACCGTATAGAGCGGATCGATGATGAAGACGCTCGACCACATCGCCGGCGACGGCCGGAACGGCCAAAGCAGTTGCGTGCCGTAGACGGTGAACGCATCGAGCAGCGGATGCGTCACCAGCGCGAGCGTGATCGCCCAGTACCAGCGCACCGGCGACGCCGCGACACGGCCGTGCCCGAAGCGCCGGAACAGCCACCAGATCGCCGCGGCGGCCAGCGGCAACACGAGCAGCGAATGGGTCAGGCCGCGGTGCAGGGTCATGCGCAGCACCGGATCGCCGGTCATCCAGGCGATGGGAACGCCGTCGAGGTCCGGCAAGGTGCCGAGCACGGCACCCGCGGCGAGCGCGGCGCGGCGATGGGCGGCAGGCACGACGGCAGCGGCGACCGATGCGCCGAGCACGATCTGGGTCAGGGAGTCCATGGCGGCGATGCTAGCAGCCGTCGATGGCGCGCCACACGCCGCCGCGATGTCATACGCAGGCCCGCGCAGCGCGTTAACCTCGGCCCAACGCGGCCCCGTGCAAGATGCACCCCGCCGGCCGCGCGTGTATCATTCGCGGCCATCTTTTCATCCGCATACAGGGATGTATCCCTTTCAGGAGCCGTGATGTCCAGCTACCTCTTCACTTCCGAGTCGGTCTCCGAGGGCCATCCGGACAAGATCGCCGACCAGATTTCCGACGCGGTGCTCGACGCGATCCTCGCGCAGGACAAGCGCGCCCGCGTCGCCTGCGAGACGCTGGTCAAGACCGGCGTGGCGATCGTTGCCGGCGAAGTCACGACCAGTGCGTGGATCGACCTCGAGGCGCTGACCCGCAAGGTCATCCTCGACATCGGCTACAACAGCTCCGACGTCGGTTTCGACGGCGAGACCTGCGGCGTGCTGAACCTGATCGGCAAGCAGTCGCCCGACATCAACCAGGGCGTGGACCGCAAGAAGCCCGAAGAACAGGGTGCCGGCGACCAGGGCCTGATGTTCGGCTACGCGACCAACGAGACCGACAGCTTCATGCCGGCCGCGATCCACCTGTCGCACCGTCTGGTCGAGCGCCAGGCGCAGGTGCGCAAGAAGAAGAATTCCAGCCTCTCGTGGCTGCGTCCCGACGCGAAGGACCTGATCGAGGCCGTCCGCGAAGAGATCATCAAGCCCGTGCTGCCGTCGAAGTGGCTGCACAAGGGCACCAAGTACCACATCAATCCGACCGGCAAGTTCATCATCGGCGGCCCCGTCGGCGACTGCGGCCTGACCGGCCGCAAGATCATCGTCGACACCTACGGCGGCTGGGCGCGCCACGGTGGCGGTGCGTTCTCGGGCAAGGATCCGTCGAAGGTCGACCGCTCGGCTGCGTACGCCGCGCGTTACGTCGCCAAGAACGTCGTCGCGGCCCGCCTCGCCGACCGTTGCGAAGTGCAGGTGTCGTACGCGATCGGCGTCGCCGAGCCGACCTCGCTCTCGGTGACGACGTTCGGCACCGGCAAGGTGCCCGACGAGACCATCGAGAAGCTGATCCGCAAGCATTTCGACCTGCGCCCGTACGGCATCATCCAGATGCTCGACCTCATCCATCCGATGTACCAGCAGACGGCGGCCTACGGCCACTTCGGCCGCAAGCCGAAGAACTTCAGCTACACCGACGGCGCCGGCGTGTCGCACGACGCGACGTCGTTCTCGTGGGAGAAGACCGATCGCGCCGAGGCGCTGCGCGCCGCCGCGAAGCTGAAATAAGCGACGCGACCACGCAGGATGTTCCCCCGGACGGGCCGCGCAAGCGGCCCGTTTCCGTTGGCGCGCCGCCTGCAGCAGCGTGTCCTCACTCGTTGTGCATCGTCCAACTCACATGCTATCTGTGCGGTGCGACACATTGCGCCGACCCCACCGGAGCCTGTCCACGATGCCGCCCAGCTATGACGAGATGCACGATGCGGACGGCAACGTCCGGCCGCACTACCGCGCCTTCGACGACTGGCGACAACGCACCCCCGCCGACGAGATCGCCCACAAACGGCGTCAGGCGGAGATCTCCTTCCACCGCGTCGGCATCACGTTCTCGGTCTACGGCGAGGAATCGGGCAACGAACGCCTGATCCCGTTCGATCTCGTGCCGCGGATCGTCCCGGCGGCCGAGTGGAAGATGCTCGAAGCCGGCCTGCGGCAGCGCGTGCACGCGCTGAACCTGTTCCTCGGCGACATCTACGGCGAGCAGCGGATCCTGCGCGACCGCCGCATTCCCGCCGAGCTGGTGCTCGACAACAGCGAATACCGCAAGGAAATGCAGGGCCTCAAGCTCGCCGGCAACGTGTACTCGCACGTGTCGGGCATCGACCTGGTACGCGCCGGCGACGGCGAGTACTACGTGCTCGAGGACAACCTCCGCGTGGCCTCGGGCGTGTCGTACATGCTCGAGAACCGGCGGATGATGTCGCGGCTGCTGCCGGAAGTGTTCGCACGCCAGCAGATCGCGCCGGTCGAGCGCTATCCCGATGCCCTGTTCGACATCCTGCGCGAATGCGCGCCGGCGAATGTCGACAATCCCGTGGTCGCGGTGCTGACCCCGGGCGCGGCGAACTCGGCCTACTTCGAGCACGCGTTCCTGGCCCAGCAGATGGGCGTGGAACTGGTGGAGGGCGCGGACCTGTTCGTGCAGAACGACATGGTCTACGCGCAGACCACGCGCGGCGCGCAACGGGTCCACGTGATCTACCGCCGCATCAACGACGACTTCCTCGACCCGACCGTGTTCCGCCCCGAGTCGCGGCTCGGCGTGCCGGGACTGTTCGGCGCCTATCGCGCCGGCAACGTCACGCTGGCGAATGCGCCGGGCACTGGCGTCGGCGACGACAAGTCCGTGTATCCCTACGTGCCCGACATGATTCGCTACTACCTCAGCGAGGAGCCGATCCTGCACAACGTGCCGACGTGGCAGCTGCGCAATCCGGACGACCTGAAGTACGCGCTCGAGCACCTGCCCGAACTCGTGGTCAAGGAAGTCCACGGCGCCGGCGGCTACGGCATGCTGGTCGGCCCCGCGTCGACGAAGGCGGAGATCGAGGAATTTCGCGCGCGCATCCTCGCCGACCCGAGCAACTACATCGCCCAGCCGACCCTGTCGCTGTCGACCTGCCCGACCTACGTCGAGAGCGGGCTGGCGCCGCGGCACATCGACCTGCGCCCCTACATCCTCAGCGGACGGCGCATCCACGTCATCCCCGGTGGCCTCACGCGTGTGGCACTGCGCGAGGGTTCGCTGGTCGTCAACTCGTCGCAGGGCGGCGGGACGAAGGACACCTGGATCATGGAGAACTGACGCGTGCTGTGCAGAACCGCTTACGATCTCTACTGGGTCGCGCGCCACATGGAGCGCGCCGAGAACACCGCCCGGCTGCTCGACATCGCCCAGCGCATCGCGCTGCTGCCCGAACGCCTCGATCGCGGCAAGGCCGCGGCCGCGCCGTGGCGGCGGGCGCTGGATTCGCTAGGACTGGTCGACAGCTTCACCGCCGACGGCCGCGCGATCGATGCCGAGAGCGTGGTCCACCACCTGCTGCTGTCGCCGGACAATCCCAATTCGATCTTCAACTGCGTGCGCACCGCGCGCGAGAACGCCCGCGCCCAGCGCGTGGCGATCACCGCCGAGATGTACGAGGACCTCAATGCCTCGTGGCTGGAGATCCGCAAGCTCGACACCCTGCGCCTGCGCCATGACGGCCTCAGCAACACGCTCGAATGGGTCAAGACCCGTTCGGCCTCCTTTCGTGGCATCACCATCGGCACGCTGGGCCGCGGCGAGGGTTACCACTTCCTGCAGATGGGCGCCTTCATCGAGCGCGCCGACTGGTCGATCCGCCTGCTCGACATGATCGGCAGCGATGCCGAGCTGCCCGAGACCGGCGAAGCGCGCGACGCGGTCCAGTATTTCCAGTGGAGTGCGTTGCTGCAGTCGCTGTCGGCGTTCGAGACCTATCGCCGCCTATACCGCGAATCGGTGAGCCCGGCCGGCGTCGCCGCGCTGATGCTGCTCAACGGCGACAACCCACGCTCGCTGCAGACCTGCGTCGGCGCGATCCACCAGATCCTGCAGTCGCTGTCGGGCAACGAGTCGCTGGAGGTCGAGCGCCAGGCCGGTGCACTGGCGGCGCAGTCGCGGTACGCGCGCATCGACGAGATCATCGCCGGCGGCCTCGAGCCCTGGCTGCAGGACACGATGGGCAAGCTCACCAAGCTCGGCAGCGAGATCCACCGCCAGTTCATGACCACCGCGCCGTCGCGCCCCATCGCTACCGGCCAGCGCCAGGTGCAATGGCAGACCACCGGATGACGGCTGTCCGCTTCAGGCCCCAGCGTGCACAATTGCCGCTCGCTTCTTCTTCACCAGGCTGTCCCGCGCCATGACCTACTGCATCGGACTCAACCTCGACGAAGGCCTCGTCCTGGCTTCCGACTCGCGCACCAATGCCGGTGTCGACCACATCCGTCGCGCCGGCAAGATGCGGGTCTTCGCGAACGAGGGGGAGCGCGTCATCGTGACCCTGTCGTCGGGCAACCTGTCGCTGACGCAGAACGTGCTTAACCTGCTGGAACACCGGGCGACGCACGAATCGGGCAGCCTCGGCGTGCGCAACGCGCGCTCGATGTTCCAGGTCGCCCAGATCGTCGGCGACGCAATGCGCGAGATCCGCGCGCGCGACGAAACCTATCTGCGCGACAGCGGCATCGACCCGTCGGGCTCGTTCATCGTCGGCGGCCAGATCCAGGGCGAGGCACCGCGCCTTTTCCTCGTGTATTCGGAAGGCAACTTCATCGAGAGCTCGACGGAAACGCCGTTCTTCCAGACCGGCGAGATCAAGTTCGGCAAGCCGATCCTCGACCGCGTGATCACCCCGCAGACCAGCCTCGTCGAGGCCAGCCAGTGCACGCTGGTGTCGTTCGATTCGACGATCCGCTCGAACCTCTCGGTCGGCACGCCGATCGACCTGCTCGTGTACCGCCGCAACAGCCTGCGCGTCGATGTGCAGCGTCGCTACGAGGACGAGGATCCGTACCTGCAGTCGATCCGCGACAGCTGGAACGACAGCATGCGCCGCGCGGTCACCGCCTTGCCGCAGCCCGACTGGGCCAAGTAGGCGTCCGCTGCCGCGCCTGCAGGGCGCGGTGAACGTCTGTCGCGACGCTGTCGATTGGCGCGTCGATTCCGGTCCGACGAACGACATCGCCTCGTGCGCGGTGTGGCTAGTGTCGCCCTACCATGATGGCGACGTGCTCCGTCACGCGCGCGCTCGCACGGGAACGCAGGCCAGCGGAACGCCGCGCAGCACCGGCTTCGACGTCGACGCATCCGCGCGCGAGCGCGTGCAGTGACATTGCAGCGCCAGATCGCGAAAAAAAAGGGCCGCCCGAAGGCGGCCCCAAACCTGACATCCAGTCGATGCCAAACCATGTCGCGCGTCAGCGCGACTGCACGCCCGCATCGATCCGTGCGTAGCTGTCGTTGGCGACGTCGCCATCGGCGCCTGCGGAAATGGTCTGCAGCTTCTGGGCGAAGCCGTAGGGATCGCTGCCCAGGTTGCGGGCCAGACCCACCGCGAAGTCCATGGTGTCGTGCACCGGGTTGCCGCTGTAGTCCTCGACGAGGATGCGCAGATCGGTATGCGCGCCGCCGAGCGCGTTGCCGTCGACGGTCGCGCGCGTCTGCGCCATCAGTGTCTCGAGCTGCGACTCGCTGAAGGTCAGCGTGACGGTGTCGGCGGCGTCGACCGGACCTGCGCCGCTGGTGCCACCGGTCAGCGCCCAGTTCAGCAGGTCGGCATTGGCCTGCTCTTCCCCGGCCTCGTCCTGTCCGAGGATGTTGCGCTCGAACCAGTTGTAGCCCGGGCGGTCGGTAGTGAGCTCGAACTGGTAGCTGCGCTCGCCGGGCAGTTCGTTGCCTGCAGCATCGAAACGCTGTTCGACGGTCAACGGCACGTTCGCGCCATAGGTCAGGTCGGTGGTCAGCGACTGCGACCCGTCGGCGTAGGTGACGAGCACCGAGCTGCCGAGATTCGACTGGCCGCCGAGCGCGACGCTGAGGCTGTCCACGCCGGCGCGCAGCTGGGTCTGCGACGAGTAGTCGACACGCGAGATCGTCGCGACGTCGGCGACGCCCGGCGTCTCGTGCGCGATCTGTCCGGTCGCGTTGAAATGCGCGTACGCGGACTGCCCCTCGACGCTGGCGATGTCGAAGGTGGCGGTCTGCAGCGTCGCGCCGTGCAGCTGGTCCTCGCGACCGGCCATGATCGACAGATCACCGGCGCGCAGGCCGACGCCGTTGAACGCGTTGATCGTTTCGGTCGGCCCGGTCGTCACGCGGACGGTGTCCGCATCCACGCGCGACACGGTGTAACTCACGCCCTCGGACTCGGTGATGTGGGTCTCCGTGCCGATCATGCGGAAGGACCCGGCCAGCGCGGTCTCGTCGAAGGCGCTGCTGTCGAGCGTCACGCTGCCGCCGACCGGGATCGTCGTCGGATCGAAGGGATTGACCGCCGCTGCGGCCTCGACCGTCTGGTCTTCGCCCGGCAGCGTGACCTTGTAGCTGGACTCGAAACCGGTCGCAAGGCTGGCTTCGGCCTCGGCGCCGCCTCGGCCGCCCGCATCCGCTTCGCCCGATACGCTGACCTGGGTGTTGGTGGTCACCGAGAACGAGGTCGTGCCGTCGCCCTGGCTTTCCTGCACGGTCACCGAGGATTCGCTGCCGACGCTGATCGACGCGCCGCGACTGCCGGCCGGCGCATCCGGCGCGCGGTTGTTGCCGAGTTCGGCCTCCTGCTTGCCGGTCAACCTCACCGACAGGCTGTCGGGCTGCCAGGAGATGCTGCCGTCGTCGTTCTTCGCGGTGAGCTTGACGTCGGTGGTCGAGTGGTTGGCGCTGCCGCCGTCGATGTCGCCGGTCGCGCTCATCGGCGCGGCGGGAATCGCGATGACGTCGCCGGGCTGGATCGCGTTGCCCCCCGACATCGTCGGCGAGGTGAGCTGCGGATTCGCGGCGTGGATCGCCTCGGGACTGACCTGGTAGCGCTCGGCCAGCGAGGACACCGTTTCGCCGGCGGCCACGCGATGCTGGCCCGCCTGCAGATCGGGGTCGGGCAAGGTGACCGGACCGATTCCACCACCGCCATCGTGCACGTACATGTTCACCCGCGTCTCCTGTCGTCTGTCTGCACCCGGCATGCTGCGCGGGCAAGGCGGTCATGGTGTGGCACCGTTCGGGGACCGGGCACCTGGGGAAAACCCGAGGCGCGACTGCGGGGCTGAATCCGCGTTCAGTCCGCGGGCCGACATCGCGGCGCGGGCGCCGCCTCGCTGCAGCGCCCCGGCGGCGCGCGCGATAGAATGGCCGCCTGCCCCGCCGAGGGGCGCTGCGACCGGTTCGCCCGCGTGATCCATCCCGCGGACAGGACGGCCAGGCTCGGCGTGGTGTTCCTGCGACAACGGCGCCCGTAACGCGAATACCCGCGCGGTATTCCACTACGGAGCACAGCATGAACGCACAACTGAAGACCTTCTCCACCGACGGCGACTACAAGATCGCCGACATCGGCCTCGCCGACTGGGGCCGCAAGGAAATCGACATCGCCGAGCACGAGATGCCGGGCCTGATGTCGATCCGCAAGAAGCATGCCGCTACCCTGCCGCTCAAGGGCGTGCGCGTGACCGGCTCGCTGCACATGACGATCCAGACCGCGGTACTGATCGAAACCCTCAAGGACATCGGCGCCGACGTGCGCTGGGCGTCGTGCAACATCTTCTCGACCCAGGACCACGCTGCTGCGGCGATCGCCAAGACCGGCACGCCGGTGTTCGCGTGGAAGGGCGAGACGCTCGAGGAATACTGGGACTGCACGCTCGACGCGCTGAGCTTCCCCGACGGCAAGGGCGGCCTGATCGGTCCCGAGCTGGTCGTCGACGACGGCGGCGACGTGACCCTGCTGATCCACAAGGGCTACGAGCTGGAAAAGGGCGACGAGAGCTGGGTCAACAGCACCGGCGGCAGCCACGAAGAGCAGGTCATCAAGGCGCTGCTCAAGCGCGTGCGCAGCGAGCGTCCGGACTTCTGGACCCGTACCGTCGCCGAATGGAAGGGCGTTTCGGAAGAGACCACCACCGGCGTGCACCGCCTGTACCAGCTGGCCCAGGCAGGCACGCTGCTGGTGCCTGCGATCAACGTCAACGACTCGGTCACCAAGTCGAAGTTCGACAACCTCTACGGCTGCCGCGAGTCGCTGGCCGACGGCCTGAAGCGCGCGATGGACGTGATGCTGGCCGGCAAGGTCGCCGTGGTCTGCGGCTACGGCGACGTGGGCAAGGGCTCGGCAGCATCGAGATCGATCCGATCTGCGCGCTGCAGGCGGCGATGGAAGGCTTCGAGGTCACCACGATCGAAGAGACGCTCGGCCGCGGCGACATCTACGTCACCACGACCGGCAACAAGGACATCATCACCGTCGCGCACATGCAGGCGATGAAGGACCAGGCCATCGTCTGCAACATCGGCCACTTCGACAACGAGATCCAGGTCGATGCGCTGAACGCGCTGAAGGGCGTGGAGAAGATCAACATCAAGCCGCAGGTCGACAAGTACGTCTTCGGCAACGGCAACGCGATCTTCCTGCTGGCCGACGGCCGTCTGGTGAACCTGGGCTGCGCCACGGGCCATCCGAGCTTCGTGATGTCGAACTCGTTCGCCAACCAGACCCTCGCGCAGATCGATCTGTGGGAGAAGAAGGACATGTACGAGAAGAAGGTCTACATCCTGCCCAAGCATCTCGACGAGGAAGTCGCACGCCTGCACCTCGAGAAGATCGGCGTGAAGCTGACCACGCTCACCAAGGACCAGGCCGACTATCTCGGCGTCGCGGTCGAAGGCCCGTTCAAGCCGGACCACTACCGCTACTGATCGGCTCGCCGGTCACCGCGGAACAGGAAACGGGCGCCGAAAGGCGCCCGTTTTTTTGTGTGCGCTAGCGGACGAAACGCGACCGCAGCGCCTGCCACAAGCGCTGCCGTGCCTCGAACACGCGCAGCCCCAGCAGGAACGCACTCAACCACACCAGCCCTTCGGTCGCGACCGCGGCCACGGTGACCAGCACGAGCCGCGTCGTCCGGTCGACGCCGAGCATCAGCCCCGCAGCGAGCGCGATCCACGCCAGCAGGCAGACCACGCCACCGAGTGCGATCCAGCGCCAGGGGCGCCGCACGCCGCCGCCGCGACGCGCGCTCATTCGTCACCCCGCAGCGCGGCCAGCGCAGTGCGATCGAGATAGCGTCCATCGAGCACCACCGCATGGGCATCGCGTGCGTGCGCCAGATCGACGAGCGGATCCCCATCGAGCAGCAGCAGGTCGGCCTCGTAACCGACCGCGACGCGGCCGAGCCGCTGGCCCGCACCGAGTGCATCGGCTGCGTTCGCCGTGCCCGCGCGCAGGATGCGCGCGTTCGACACACCGGCCTCGGCGAGCAGCGCCATCTCGCGATGCAGGCTGATGCCCGGCGCGATCCAGGGATTGCTCATGTCGGTGCCCAGCGTCATCCGCGCGTCGCCGGCGTACAGGCGCGCGGCCATGCGCTGCACCTTGGGCCACACCGCGCGGGCGCGTTCGAAATCCGCGGGTTCCCAGCCGATGGCGAAGGTGAAGAAGTCGGTCCAGTTCGCCAGCAGCCGCGGATGCGCGTAGCGCTCGGCATCGCGCCGGTAGGGGCTGTCGTCTCGGTCCTGGACGAACGCCGCATGGAAGGCGACGAGGGTGGCGTCGAACACCGGACGATGCCGATCGAACGCGGCGACGAGGCGATCGGCCTGCGGACTGTCGGGATCGAAATGCTCCCACCACTCGAAGAACGCGAACGCCCCCGGACGCCGGGACGCGCGATAGGCCTCGGCGTCGGCGGGCGCCAGCAGATCCGGGCTGACCGGCATCAGATGGACGAGTCCATCCAGCCCCATCGACAGGGCGTCGGTCCACGCGACGTCCTCCAGATGCCCGACCGCCGGACGGCCGTGCGCATGCGCGGCCTCGATGCCGGCCTGCAACAGCGCGGGCGACAGCCCGGTGTAGAGCTTGATCCAGTCGGCGCCGGCGTCGACCTGCCTGGCGACGACGCGGCGCACGTCGTCGGTGGTGGACACGGCCGTCGCGAGCCCGGACACCCCGGCATCGTTGAGGACCGGGCCGGCATCGAAACTCTCGGGGCCGGGCAGCGTGCCGTCGGCACGCCGCGCCTCGTAGCGCGCCGCGGCGGCGAGATCACCGGCCGGGTTGCGGATCGTGGTCACGCCGAACCCGACCAGACGCGCCGCGTTGTGCTCGGCGATGGCATCGTCGGGCAGCGCCTCCATGACGATCGCGTCGCCCTCCTGGCGCACGGCCAATGGCCCCAGCGTCAGATGCGCATGCATGTCGATCAGGCCCGGCATCAGGTAGCGACCCGTCAGCGGCACGACCTCGGCGTCGCGTCGGCAGGCGCGACTGCCGGGACGGGTGATGCCAATGATGCGGCCATGTTCGATACGGACGCAGCGGGGTTCGCCGCTGCGTTCCTGTTCGACGTCGACGATGCGCACGCCATCGAGCGCGAGCGTCCCGGGCGAGGCGTGCGCAGGCAGCAAGGGAAGGCAGCTCAACAAGCCGGCGACGGACCATGGGATGAGAGGATGCATGTGCAACTCCGGGGTGGGTGTACCCGGATGAGTCGCTGGCGCTGCCGCATTTCTTACGTCGGCACGCGATCGCGACATTGCTGTAAGAAATCCTCGCCACATGACGACTCCCTTCTGAGATCCCCGACAAACGCGATGCCATGCCGCCTCCTTGGTCCCAGGTCCAAGCCCTGCACCCGCAACTCTGGCGCGCGGTCTGCGGCTACGAACTCGATCCCGCGTTGCGCGACGACCTCATGCAGGACGTGCTGCTGGCGGTCTGGCAGGCATTGCCGACACTGCGCGAGCACGACCGTCTGCTGCCGTTCGCGCTGCGCGTCGCGCACAATCTCGGCGCGAGCCACGTGCGCTCGGCCATCCGCACGCCCGCCGCGCTGCCGCTGGATCCGGACCGCCACGACGTGCCGGACCCAGCGACCGTGGCCGATGCCGACCGCGCGCGCAGCGAATGGCTGTTCGAGGCCCTGGCCACCCTGCCGCTGACGCTGCGCCAGCCGCTGATGCTGCAACTCGAAGGCTTCGATTACGGCGAGATCGCCGACCTCCTCGGCATCTCGATGGAGAACGTCGGCGTGCGCCTGCATCGTGCCCGCAACCGCCTCAAGACCCTGCAGTCCCGCGAGGAGACACGGCCGTGAACGACTTCGACGACCTGCTGCGACACGCGTGGCAGACGACGCGCCCCGCCGATGACGGCGCGGTGCTGCTCCAGCGCATGCGCCGCCATCGCCTGCGGCACCGGCTGCAACGCGGGCTGGAGATCATGCTGACACTGGCCGCGGTCGCGTTGCTGCTCCGGCCGCTGGCCGGCGCGGCGATCGGGCCCTCGTACTGGCTGCTGATGCCGTTCTTCGTGGTCTACATGCCCGTCGCGTGGTGGTGGCTGCTGCGTGCACCGCGCGTCCAGCCCATGGACGCCGCGCTCGACGGCGCGCGCTATGCCCGCGTGCGTCTGTCGCAGCTTCGCGCCGACCTGCGGGAACTGCGCCTGGCCCGCATCGCCAGTCTGTCGCTGCTCGCCTACACCGTGGCCGCGGCGATCGTCGCAGTCGCGCTCGGCGATGCGGCCTGGCGCACCGCCGCCGTCGAGCTGCTGTGCTTCGCCATCGCGTGGAGCGTCGTCATCGTCTGGTTCTGCCACCGTCGGCGCCGTCGCGACCTGCGGGAGTACCGCGCGATGCGACGCCTCGCCGGCCGCGACTTCTGAGCGCATGCACCATCGCGCGCGCGGCGCGGTGTCACGCCGTATTGCACGTCCGGGCGTTGATGCGGTCGTCATCGTGGGCAGAGATCGCGAACCGCTCGCGTCGCGCAATGCGGTCAAGCCCGGGCGACGCGCATCACCGCGTGATCCGGATCGCAACGCGACGCATCGTGCGCACGCCGACAGGAACATGCGACACGGCCGGTGCGCGTTTCGCGATGCGTGCCATCCGGCAGCGCATGGCACGCGTCGCATCGCGTGGACGTTCTGAATGAACGTCTCCGCAACCGTCAGCGCTATGTGCGCTTCATCGCACGCGGCCTCCGCGTCGTCTCGACGACGCCTCGGGTCAACCCGTATGTCATCGCATTTCGACGACCGCGACAATCGATGCCGACATCATCTCTCCTGGCAGAAGGAATCTCCCATGCTCAACGTGATGCCCGGCAACATCGAAGCCCTCCTGCGCACGATCGGCGAGGCCAAGCGCGCCGCCGATGCGGACTACGACTCACCGAGCCGCGCGGAACTCGAGGATCTCGCGAAGGACCTGCACAAAGTCGGCGAGCGCGGCGGCAAGGACGATTACGACAAGCGCCTGACCGCGCTGGCCAACGATTTCCTACCGGATCTGAACCTCGAGGATCGCGGCCGTTTCTTCGAAGCGATCTTCGACAACGATCCAGGGGCTGCCAAGTCGGACTCCTGGCTGCAGGCCAGTCGCCTCGACAAGCTGGTCAATGACGACAAGATCTCGTCGAACGCGCGCGGTGAGGTGCTGGAAGGCTTCGCCAAGGGCTACAACGAAGGCCAGGTGGATACCACCAACGCCTGGCGCTTCATGGAAATGGAGGACACCGATGCCGGCATTGTCACGGAAGGCACGTGGCGCACCGAACGCAACGTCAACAAGAACACGTCCCACGACGTCTTTCCGCGGTTCATGACCGGGCTGGAGAACGATGCAAGCGGGGAGTTCGCCGAATTCATTGGAAAATTCGCGATCGACCAGATCGAGAACGGGGCACTTGGCGACAAGGACAAGAACTCCACCGACCGGGCCGCCCATCTCGGCCTGATGCTCAACGCGGCGGACCATGCCGGCAAGGACGGGTCGGTGATCAACCAGATCCTGCATGGTGTGAGCAGCGAAAAGCGCGACCAGGTAATCGACGACATCAGCCAGAATTTCAGCAAGATCACGACGGACAACGCCTGGCTTGACTGGGAGGGCAAGGAACTGCCCGATACCTACAACAAGGATCCCATGGAGCTGCTGATCCGCGCCGTCGCCAATGACGGCAACAGCCTGTACGCCGACGGCAAGTCCAGCCACGCCGCTGACCTGGCCGAGTACATCCTCGACCAGTCCAAGAACAATCCCTGGGGCGACAACGGATTCTTCAACGACGAGAACATTCCTAAGGAGGGCCGCCAGGAGGCCCTGAACGATCTGGTCACCAAGAAGGGGGCGGAGATCTTCAACGTCAACGGACTCGGCGAGGCCGGCATCGACGCCAGCCAGATCGACGGCACCACGCGCAACATGAAGACCATGGCCAATCTGATGCGCCTGACCGGCCTGTCGCCGACCAACGATGCCGCGCCGGACGTCCTGGCCTCGCTGGCCAGGCAGTCCGACAGCTGGTCCAAGGATCTGGTCGCCGCCGTCGAGGGCGACGACACCAACTCGCGCCTGCAGGCCGAGCACAAGCTGACCCACATGGTGGCGTCGGCGGAGCAGGCGGTGCTGGACGGGTTCTCCGACAAGGCCGAAGACGACGCCGCGCGCCAGGAAGACTTCGCCAACATGATCAACCTGTTCCTCGGCTTCGCGCCCGGCGGCACCTCGCTGACCGGGAATCTCAAGCCGGTGCTGGACAAGGCGTTCACCCGCGTCTTCGGCGAAGACAGCCAGGCCTCGCGCATTCTCGACAAGGTCGCCGAAGGCTACGGCGAGAACATCGATTCGGTCACCAGCGGCCAGTGGCGCGACAAGCTGGCCGAGTCGCTCACGAAGTCCGATTACCAGGATACGTATCTGGAGGAATTCCGCCAGAACGCGAACGGCTTCATCGAGGACCAGGTCCTGCGTGGCCTCGAGGGTGAGGACCTCAAGGGCTATCGCGACGAGATCGTCAAGGAAGCGTCGCAGTTGCTCAAGGCGGCCTGATTCCACGTCTTCCGGTGCGCGCAGGCCGCAGCCGGTGCTGCGGTCAGCGCGGCAACCGCATGTGGTCGGACGATCGCCTGGCCCGACGGCGCTGTCGGCCTTACGGCCGCCAGTTCGCGTTCCGCTCCCAGAACTCGACGCTGCGCCGGTAGGCCTCGCGGTCGAGCGGAACGCCGGAACCGCCCTCTTCCACGCCGAGCGCGTTGCGCAGCATCGTGATCGGCGCCATCGGAATTTCTTCCGGCTCGGCGGTGTAGATGCAGCCGACGATGCCCCAGTCCGCGTCGATCGGCGCACCTTCCTTCGCGAGTTGTTCGGCGCTGTAGAGAATCACCACGAGGTATTCGGCGCGTGGCGATTCCACGCCTTCGAACCAGCGCACCAGCACGGGCAGCTCCGCACTGTTGCGGGACTCGTAGCCCGAGCGCAGCAGATGCCGGTTGGCGTCGGTGATCGGCACCGTCAGGCAGCGCGTCGAGGTCCAGTTGCGATGCACGTGCAGCTTGCAGAACGGCGCGTAGCCGTCGAGCACCGCGTGCGGCGCTTCCCGATTGAGGTGGGCCTCGAACTGCGCGGGCGTGATGTCCTGGATCGTGTTGCCGCGCGGCGTGCGCGGGAACAGGCGTGGACGGGCGAACGGCGTGAGGACGATAGACATCGGCGGGCTCGGGCGGTGGCCGGCTACCGTAACGCGTCACCCGCGTCGTCGGACAGCGCCATGGTCGCCGCGCCGGGACATCCGCACGCAGCCGCTCAGCCCGGCGCCGGCACGGCGCGCTCGACGCGGTTGCGGCCGCCGAGCTTGGCGCGATACAGCGCGGCGTCCGCCTCCCGGTACAGCGCGTCGGGATCCGCGTGCGGGATGGTCTGCACGCTGCTCCAGCCGACGCTCGCGGTGACCTGCTCCTCGATCCCGTCGAACGCGAGCGGATGGCGCGCCAGTGCGTCACGGAAGGCATCCGCCCGCGCATGCGCCGCGTCGCCGTCCACCGGCAGCAGCACGCCGAACTCCTCGCCGCCGAGTCGCGCGCACAGCTCGCCCGGGCCGTCGAACGCGGCGCGCAGGCGATGCGCGAACTCGATCAGGCAGGCATCCCCGGCGAGGTGGCCGAAGCTGTCGTTGATGCGCTTGAAGTGGTCGATGTCGAGAATCAGCAGCGACAGCGCGCGGCCATCGCCCGCGCCGGTGACGGCACGCTCGAGCGCCTCGGAAAATTCGCGCCGGTTCGCGAGTGCGGTCAGGCCGTCGATCCGGCTGCGCGTCGCGAACAGGTCGCGCTGGTGGCGCAGGTCTTCCTCGAGTTGCAGACGCGCGTGGTACTCGCGATGGCTGCGCACCATGACCAGCAGCATGTAGACCGTGTAGACGAGCCAGGTGGCGCCGACGCCCAGCGACAGCTGCTGCCACAGCACCACCAGCGTGGGCAGCATGACCGCGAGAATCGCCAGCGCGGACGGCACCCGGCGCATGCACAGCGTGTGCGCGAGCGCCATGCCGAAGGCGCCCGAGAACAGCAGCGTGATCAGCGGCGCGGGGTCGGGCAGCGCGGACTGGCTCCACGCACTGAACGCGCCCCAGGCGACCGTCGTCGCAAGGACCACCGCCCACAGCCGGCGCAGGTAGCGGTGCGCGGCGACCTCGTCTGGACGCGCCGGCATCGGAATGACGACCCGCAGTACCGCGAGCGCGAGCAGCGTTCCGATGACCAGCAGCGCCTGTGCGCGATAGCCGGGCGCGTAGTCGGTGGCCGTGAACGCCAGCGCCGCGGCCACGGCGTAGAACCCGCCGCCGAGGCGGACCCGCTGCCGCGTTTCGACAACCTCCTGCGCCAGCAGGTTGCGGGCACGCTGCAGACTGCGGTCTTGCTCGGAGGCGTTGGGCATGACTGCAGAATATGGCGAACCGGGGGGGAGTGAACAGGCGGTAGTTGCGACGCTGCACGCGCCGACGGACGGGGCGATCCGGCAGCAGTCGACGGGCTTCCGGCAATGGGCAGGGTCACGATGCTCCTCGCGACGCGGAAGACGGTGGTCGCCGCAGCCCTTCGTGCTCCCTGCGCGTACCGCCCGCTGCCCCGCCCGCTGGCGACGGCCCCGGACTGCTGACAAATCCAGAGCGAGGTCGGATGCATCGCAGCGCTCTCGTCATCCATCGCGATAAAGCGATACCATGCCCCGGTCCCCGCCCGGCCCGCTCCGATGATTCCGATCAGCTTCGAGTTCTACCCGCCCAAGAACGACGAACAGCGCGCGCAGCTCGAGCGCACCGCGAAACGGCTCGCGGCGCACGCGCCCGAGTACGTGTCGTGCACGTTCGGCGCGGGCGGCTCGACGCTCAGCCACACGCCCGAGACCGTGCGCCAGCTCAAGCAGCAGCATGGCTTCGACGCGGCGCCACATCTGTCGTGCGTCGGCGGCAGCCGTCAGGAGATCCGGGACCTGCTGGCGCTGTACGCGTCGATCGGCTGTCGACGGATCGTCGCCCTGCGCGGCGACCTGCCCTCGGGCATGGGCCATCCGGGCGACCTGCGCTACGCATCCGAACTCGTCGCCTTCATCCGCAGCGAGTTCGGCGACCGCTTCCACATCGAGGTCGGCTGTTATCCGGAAGTGCATCCGCAGGCCGACGATGCGCTGGCGGACCTGCGGCATTTCAAGGCCAAGATCGACGCGGGCGCGGACGCGGCGATCACCCAGTACTTCTACAACGCGGACGCCTACTTCCACTTCGTCGACGCGGTGCGCAAGGCCGGCGTCGACGTGCCGATCGTACCGGGCATCATGCCGATCTCCAATTTCAGCCAGCTGCGGCGGTTCTCCGAGCAGTGCGGCGCCGAGATTCCGCGCTGGATGCAGCGGCGCATGCAGGCGCATGGCGACGACGCCGACAGCATCCGCGAGCTGGGTGCCGACATCGTGACGCGCCTGTGCGAGCGCCTGGTCGCGGGGGGCGCACCGGGCCTGCACTTCTACACGCTGAATCTCTCCAGGCCGACCCAGACCGTCCTGGCCCGGCTCGGCTGAACCGGCGGCGTGGCCGCACTTCTGCGCGGCCCCGCCAGCCAGTAGGCTTGGCGCGATGCGCCGCGCACCCACCGCCGTCCTGTTGCTGGCTGCCCTTGCGGCGGCACTGTCCGCGTGGCCGGCGCGCGATGCGCAGGCGCAGGTCCGGCGTTGCGTGGCCGCCGATGGCACGACGATCTACACCGATCGCAAATGCAGCGAAGTCGGCGGCGATCCGCAGCCCGCGCGCGCGACCGGGCAGGCGGCGGTGAATGCCTATCGCGGCGGCTGCGCGCGCAGCGTGCGCGCCCTGATGCAGGACCTGCAGTACGCGATGGATGCGCGCGACACCAACCGCGTGGCCGCGCTGTACCACTGGACCGGCATGGGCAACGCCGCCGGCTACCGGGTGCTGCAGCGCCTCGACACGATCACCCAGCAGCCGCTGGTCAACATCACCGCACTGCGGCCGGCCCAGCCCGTCGTCGCGACCTCGCGCCCGGGCTTCAGCAGCTGGGTCAGCGCCCGCGACATCCCGACCGCACCACGCGAACTGCCGCCGAGCGCGCTGCGGCTCGACCAGACCGGCGCCAACGGCGCCGGCGCGATGCAGACGGTGTTCTCGCTGCGGCGGCACCTGGGCTGCTGGTGGATCAGCCTGTGACGACCGCGCGCGGGAATTGAGCGGGCGTCGACGGCGAAGCCTTCGTATCGCGGGCTCTGCTTCGTCCCGTGAAAACGCAAGACAACGACACCGCGGCTGGCTGGCGCCGTGACGTGCACGAAGACGGGCATTGAACGCGCTCATCGATCCACGTGGCGAACGTCAGCGCACTTGGATCGGAAGGATCGTGTTCTGCGGCAGCGACGTGCGCGCCGTGGACTCAGCCCGGCCGGAACGACAGCGTCGCGACGACGCCGCGCTGCGCACCCGGGACCACGCGCACCTGCCACTGGTACAGCGCGCACAGCCGCCGCACGATCGACAGGCCGATGCCGCCGCCCTGCGAGTGCTCGGCGTGGGTGCCGCGATAGCCGCGTTCGAACAGCCGCGCCGCATCCTCGGCGCTGAGCCCGGGTCCGGAATCGGCGACTTCGACCGCGTCCCCGCGCAGACGCACGACGACCTCGCCTTCCTGGGTGTACTTGATCGCATTGCCGACCAGGTTGCCCAGCGCCACGGTCACCGCCGACTCCGGCGCGTCGACGACCAGGCGCTGCTCGCCTTCGAGTCGCAGCGTCAGCGGTTTGCCGCCGAGCTGCGACCGATGGGCATCGAACAGCTGTTCGACGACCTTGCCGACATCGGTCGCGCCGTGACCGCGCTCGTTGCGCGACAGCAGCAACAGCGCGCTGATCAGGTCGGTGCACTGCTGCTCGGCGCGCTGGATGCGCAGCAGCCGGGTGCGGGTCTTGTCGTCGAGCTCGGGGCGCGTCAGCAGCAGTTCGACCGCGCCGCGGATGACCGCGAGCGGCGTGCGCAGTTCGTGGCTGACGTCGGCGTTGAATTCGCGGTCGCGCTGCACGACCTCGGTCAGGCGGAACGCGTAGTCGTCGAGCGCACTGGCGAGCTGCCCGACCTCGTCGTCGGCGAAGTGCGGGGCCAGGGCCTGCGGCGTGGAACTGTCGCCCGAACGGCTGAGCCGGTTGGCCAGTTCCGACACCGGACTCATGACCCGCGATGCGGCCCACCAGCCGACCAGCACCGAGAACAGCGAGACCACCAGCAGCGAGCCGAAGATCGCGCGCTGGAACTGCGCCTCGCCGCGCTCGGTCTGGCTCATGTCGTAGGCGAGGAAGAACCAGGCTTCCGGCGTCTTGCGCACGGCCAGCTTGTAGGCCATCGGATGGCCGAATTCGTCGGTGCCGGTGATGCCGTGGATGCCGTCGGGCAGCGATGCCCATTCGGGCCGGTTGCGCCGCACGGAATCGAAGCGGTCGGGGGTGTAGAAGAACGCGCGGATCTGTTCGAACGGCACCGCCGGCGGGCTGTCCGGATTGCTGAACCAGCGGCCGGCGAACTCGTCGATGTTGCGGTTCATCGCATCCTCGACGAGCGCGTTCTCGACGCGGTTGCGCGCCTCCTGGGTGAGCACCGCGAACAGCGCCGTCAGGCCGAACCCGAGCAGCGCGAACGACAGGATGATGCGACTGCGCAGCCGCCGCCGATAGCGGCGCCGGCTGCGGGTGCGCCCGCCGGCGTGGCCGGCGTCAGGTTGCGACATCGGGAACCGCGATGCGGTAGCCGATACCGTGGCGCGTCTGGATGTACGGCGTGTCGAACGGCTTGTCGACGACGGCGCGCAGGCCGTGGATGTGCACGCGCAGCGAATCGGAGTCCGGCAGTTCCTCGCCCCACACGCGGGTCTCGAGTTCCTGGCGGGTGACGACGGCCGGCGAGGCCTCCATCAACGACTGCAGGATCTTCAGCGCGGTCGGGTTGAGCTGCAGCAGCTTGCCGCCGCGGCGGACTTCCAGCGTGTCGAGGTTGTATTCCACGTCACCCACGTCGAGCACGCGGGTGTGGGTGCCCTTGCCGCGGCGCGACAGCGCGTTGAGCCGCACTTCGACTTCCTGCAGCGCGAACGGCTTGACGAGGTAGTCGTCGGCGCCGGAATCGAAGCCGGCCAGCTTGTTGTCGAGGCTGTCGCGCGCGGTCAGCATCAGCACGGGCGTCTGCTTGCGCGCGTCGTTGCGCAGCTTGCGGCAGACCTCGAGGCCGTCCATGCCGGGCAGGTTGAGGTCGAGCACGATGGCATCGAAATCATGGACCACGGCCAGGTGCAACCCGGTCACGCCGTCCGCGGCGAAATCGACGGTATGGCCGCGGTCTTCGAGGTAGTCCCCGAGATTGGCGGCGATGTCCTGGTTGTCTTCGATGACGAGAATATGCATGGAGTGTCCTGGGAAACGAGCACACCGCCGACACCTGCCTGGTGCGGCGCCGTGCCCAAGATGATGGCACAAGGCGGCATGCTTCCATGCGGGGCGTGGCGGCGGTGCATACAAAAAGACCCAGACGGCTGACCGGCTGGGTCGAAGGAGTACTGCCCCGATTGCCGTCATCCGCTGCGACCCCGGGCGAACCGGGGTGGAGAGAGAGAGTGCGAGCGCATTCCGGTGACGCGAGTCTAGGCAGGCACGCGTCGCAAAACCGGAAAGAAAACGTTCAACTTCCGTTGGAAGCCGGCTTGCGCGCACGTTTCGCGGGTTTGCCAGGGCCAACCTGCGCGGCGATGTGCTCGATGATGCCGCCGGCGATATCCAGGCCGGTTACTGCCTCGATGCCTTCGAGGCCCGGCGACGCGTTGACTTCCAGCACCAGCGGGCCGCGTTCGGCGCGGATGAGGTCGACCCCGGCGATGCCCAGGCCGACGACCTGCGCCGCGCGCACCGCCGCTGCCTGTTCGTCGGGCGTCGCCTCGATCGCCGACGCGGTGCCGCCCCGGTGCAGGTTCGAGCGGAAATCGCCTGCGGGCGCCTGGCGCTGCATCGAGCCGATGACGCGGTCGCCGACGACGAAGCAGCGCAGGTCGGCGCCCTGCGCCTCGGCGATGAATTCCTGCACGAGGAAATTCGCATACAGCCCGCGCAGCGCCTCGACCACGCCACGCGAGGCCGACGGCTTCTCGGTCAGCATCACCCCGGCGCCCTGCATGCCTTCGTTGAGCTTGATCACATGTGGCGTCGGACCGAGCATCGCCAGCAGGTCGTCGGTGTCGTCCGGGTTGTCGCCGAACACCGTCGCCGGCAGGCCGATGCCGTCGGCGGCGAGCAGCTGCTGGCAGCGCAGCTTGTCGCGGGCCCGAGCGAACGCGACCGACGGATTCGGCGCATGGCAGCCCATCAGCTCGAACTGGTGCAGCACCGCGTTGCCGTAGCGCGTGACCGAGGCGGCGAAGCGCGGGATCACCGCGTCGAAGCCGTCGATCGCCTTGCCCTTGTAGCGCATCGAGAACCCGTCATTGCCGATGCGCATGTAGCAGCGCAGCGGATCGAGCACGCGCGCGGTGTGGCCGCGCGCGCGCGCCGCTTCCAGCAGGCGGCGCGTGGAATAGAGCTTGGTGTTGCGGGAGAGGATGGCGATCTTCATGCAGGCGCTCGGGGAGGGAGACGGCGACACCGGCTGCGTCGCCAAGCCGGATACGGAAACGGCGGCATCACCGCGTGGATGATGCCGCCGTCTTCGATTGGAGCGGGTGATGGGAATCGAACCCACGCTAGCAGCTTGGGAAGCTGCAGTTCTACCATTGAACTACACCCGCGCAGGGCCGCAGTCTATGCCGCGGATGCGCGCGTTGGCAACGCCGCGCACGGCGCCGCGAACGCGCGCGCTGGCCTCAGAAACCGCCGCCGATGGTGGCGAAGACCGTCGCGTGGCTGCCGCCCTTCTGGCCGACCGTCAGACTGGTGCCGATGTTCGCATCGAAGCCGAACGTCGTCGTCTGCGCGCCGAGCGTCAGGGTGCCGTAGCTGCGATCGTAGCCGCGCGCCGGCACGGCGTAGGGCAGCGTCGACGGCAGCGACTGGGACTGCGCGAAGGCCTCGGCCGGTGCGTCCTCGAATTCGCGATCGACGGTGGCGCGCACGTAGGGCCGCACGCTGTCGTTGATCGCATAGGCCAGCTGCCAGCCGGCGCTGCCGACGAGCGAGTCGACGTCCTGCGCCGGATACGCGAGCGAGCTCGACAGCGTCGGATCGCTCTCGGCGAAGCCGTCGACCTCGATGCGCTGCGCCACGACCGCGAGCACCGGTCCCTGCTGCAGCGGTCCGTCGCCGAAGGTCCAGCCCGCATTGACGGCGCCGGTGACGTTGCTGCCGTCGGCGGAGCCGCGATGCACGCGCGTGGCCGGGCCGATCCGCACCGTGCGGTCGATGTCGAAATCGAGGCGGCTGTAGCTGAGCTGCGCGTTGACCCATGCGCCGCCATCGGCGCGCCAGCCGACGAAACCGCCGACCGTCGCCTCGCCCTGGTCCCAGCTGCCGCGACGCAGGCCCCAGTCGTTGCCCTGGCGGCCATAGCCGACGAAGCCACCGAACGTGGTGTTGCCCCGGACCCAGTCGACGCCGCCCGTCACCGCTGGGCCGACGCCGTCGTAGGCATCGCCATGGTCGTAGCGCTGGAAGTCGCCGCGCACGTCCGCCCACCAGCGCGTGCCATCGGCGTGGTCGGGCTGGAACAGCAGCCGGTTGGCGACGCGGTCGGCGCGCGCGCGGCCGGTCATCGCCGCCGACTGCGGCAGCGCCGCGATCTGCTGCGGACCGTCGATCATCGAGATCGCCAGGTCGGCGATCAGCGCGTGCGCGCGGCTGGCCGGGTGCACGCCATCGGCGAACAGGTAGGTGTCGGCCGCGGTCGGGTCGACCAGCGAAGCCGGGTTGCAGAACAGCGACGAATCGCCCGCCGGCGCCGGCTGCAGGCCGCAGGCGGCGGAGGTGACATTGGTGAACCCGTAGAGCCCCGGATCGGCGGCGGCTTCCTGCAGGAAGTGGAAGGTGTCGACCGGGATCACCCGCAGGCCCTGCCCGGCGAGGCCGGTGTAGAGCGCGTTGTTGTAGGCCGCGGCGAGCGCGGTCGACTGCGCCATCGCGACCGGGCCGCCGGCACGCGACGATGGGGTCAGGCCGATGTCGGGGATCGACGGCACCATGACGTAGCGTGCGCCCGCGCCCTGCAGCGCCCCCACGATGCCGACCTGGGTCGTCACCGCCGCGCCGATGATCTGCTGCGCCTGCGCCGGATTGGCCGCGACGGCGAACAGATCGTTCGCCCCGCCCCAGACCGTGTACAGCGCATCGGCGTCGGCGCGACCGCCGTTGGCCGCGAGATAGCGGCCGGCCTGGGTCGCCAGCGACGGCGTGGCACCCAGCGGGCCCACGACGTCCACGCCCACGCGCGCACCGCCGACGGCGTAGTTGTCGCCGGACTGGCCGTTGCCGTTCGGCCTGGCCTCGGTGCCATAGCGGTCGGCGACGTGTTCGGCCCAGACCAGGCCGGGATTGGTGGTGAAGCGGCCGAGGATCGCGCCCTGCGGGCCGATGGTCTGCACGATGACGGGGCGGAAGTAGCCCGAGTCGGTCAGGCTGTCGCCGAAGAACACGGTCTTCGAGAACGGTTGGTCGGCAAGGACGGGGGACGCGGCGAGCGCAAGCGCGGTCGCGAGGGCGGCACGGACGGGCCAGGACGACATCGTGGGGATTCTCCGGAAGTGGGGTGCGCGGCAATCCGCCGGCGGGCATGGAGGCCACGTACGGCGGCGCATGGCCGCGCATCCTTCCACAGCGCTCCGCACGACTCACGCCGCACTGCGACAAAGCGGGCCGTGCGATCGGCGCGGCGGACGGCGACAATGCACGCATGGACATCCTGCTCAATGGCGATGCGCTGTCGCTCGACGACACCGCCCCCACCCTCCTCGCCCTGCTGCAGCAGCAGGGCCTCGCCGACCGCCGCGTGGCGGTCGAGATCAACGGCGAGATCGTGCCGCGCGGCCGGCATGCGGAGCACCGCCTGCACGACGGCGACCGGGTCGAGATCGTGCACGCGCTGGGCGGCGGCTAGACCCGCTTCCGTCGGCGATGCGGGCGCCCGGCCCGCTACAGGCGATGCCAGCCCAGGCCGTCGCCGCGGCGCCAGAACACGCCGCGGGCCTGGCCGTAGATCGATGCGGCCGGCACGAAACCGAAGAAGCGGCCGTCGAAACTCGCACCGCGATGGTCGCCGAGCACCAGCACCTGGCCGGGCGGCACCCGCACGCCGGCGATGTCCGGCCCGCCGCCCGCGCCGAGGTCGAGCGTCGCCCGGCGCGCGCCGAAGGTTTCCACGTCCGCCTGCGCGTCGGAAGCCAGCGGCCGGCCGTCGATCGACAGGCGGCCGTCGACCAGATCCACCCGGTCGCCGGCGATCGCGACCACGCGCTTGATCAGCCGCGTGCCGTCGGCGGGCGACCGGAGCACGACGACATCGCCGCGCGCCGGCGTGTCGCCCGGCACCACGGCCAGATCCGTGAACGGCAGCCGCAATCCGTAGGCGCGCATGTCGACGACCACCCGGTCGCCGGGCGCCAGCGTCGGTTCCATCGAGCCGCTGGGCACGTAGTAGTGGTTGGCCAGCGACGAGCGCGCCACCAGCAGCAGGGCCAGCATCACCAGCAGCGGCACGCCCTCGCTGCGGAACCAGCGTCGAAGGCGGCGGGACCGCGCCGGCTCGGCCTCGGGAACGGGGAATGACGTGGCGGGCATCGGGGTGGCCTTGAAACGGAAGACTCGGTACGACACCGCGGCAGCGCCGCGGGTTCCCGGTCAGCGCGACGCGCGCAGCGCCTGCTGCTCGACGATGGTCAGGGCGACGTTGTTGCGCAGGTAGGCCGGCTCGATCCGGTCGGCCGCGACCGCCTCGCCGCGCGCGAACGCGGCGGCGGCCAGCCGCGCGAGATCGCCCGCGCGCGGCAGCGCGTCCCCATCCACGCTCGCCAGCCGCGGCGCGAGCCGTGTGGCCAGGGCGTGTTCGCCGGCCGCGAAGCCGGTCCCGACGCCGTGCCACGCGCCTGCAGGCGCACCGGGCAGCACGACCGCATCCTGCGGGCCGACGCGCTCCGCATCGAGCCGCCGCGGGCCGTCCGCGTCCAGGGTGTAGGCGGCGCTGTAGACCTCGCCCATGCGCGCGTCGATCGCGGCGAGCACGTGGCCGCCGGGTCCGGCCGCGTCGCCCGCACGCGCCGCCAGCACGGCCAGCGTCGACAGCGCGACCACGGGCCGGTCCAGCGCCAGCGCGATGCCCTGCACCAGCGCGATCGCCAGCCGCACGCCGGTGAAGGCGCCGGGCCCGCGCCCGACCGCGATCGCATCGAGCTGCGCGCGCGCGATGCCCGCCTCGGCCAGCAGCTGTTCCGCCCAGGGCAGTGCGAGTTCGGCGTGGCGCCGCGGCGCGATCTCGAACCGCTCGAGCAGCCGGCCGTCGTCCCAGACGGCGACGGAACAGGCTTCGGTGGCGGTTTCGAAGGCGAGCAGTTTCATGGAATGCGATCGGCAGTGAGGAGGAGGCAGCGGGACGCAGCAGACCACGCGCGCGCCGCGCTGTCATCCCGCGTCGGCGGCCGCGGCGCCGGTGTCGGTCGCAGCGCCGGCGAAGAACGCGCGCACATCGGCGACATCGCGGGTCAGCGGCAGCGGCGGCAGCGAATCCAGGAACCGGCGCCCGTAGCTGCGCCCGACCAGGCGCGGATCACACAGCACCAGCACGCCGCGATCGCCCTCGGTGCGGATCAGGCGGCCCACGCCCTGCTTCAGCGCGATCACGGCCTGCGGCAGCTGTTCGTCGCGGAACGGCTGCCCGCCGGCGCGGCGGATCGCATCCAGGCGCGCCTCGAAGACCGGATCGTCGGGCGCGGCGAACGGCAGCTTGTCGATGACGACCACGCTGAGCGCATCGCCGGCGACGTCGACGCCCTCGCGGAAACTCGCCGCGCCCAGCAGCACGCCGTTGCCGGAATCGCGGAACCGCTGCAGCAGCACGTGGCGCGGCGCCTCGCCCTGCACGAACAGCGGCCACGGACACGCGTCGCCGGCGGCGCGCAGCAGCACCGCCGCTTCGCGCAGTGCGCGGTGCGAGGCGAACAGCACGAAGGCGCGTCCGCCGGACGCCTCGAGCACCGGCCGGATGGCGGTGACGATGGCCGCGGTGTAATCCTGCGCTGCCGGCTGCGGTAGGCCCGGTGGCAGGTAGCACAGCGCCTGTCGCGGCCAGTCGAACGGACTCGGCGACAGCAGCGTCTGCGGTGCATCGAGGCCGAGCCGTCCGGCGATATGGTCGAAATGCCCGTCGACCGCCAGCGTCGCCGAGGTGAAGATCCACGCGGCGCGCGACTGCTCGCGATGCGCCCGCAGCGGGCCCGAAACATCCAGCGGCGTGCGCTGCAGGCGGAAGCCGCGCGGCGTCAGCTCGTACCACAGCACGCTGTCGTCGCCGCGCACCGGCACCTTCGGCACGGGCGCATCGGTCGCCACCAGCGCGTCGGGATCGGGATCGACGTGCGGGGTCGGGTCCGCGCCGCTCCCGGCGTCCGATTCGAACAGCGCTTCCGAACTCCAGGCGCCGTCGTTCCAGCGTCGCAGGCGGGCGAGGAATTCGTTGGCGCGGGCATGGCAGCTGTCGAGGCCGGGATGCGCTTCGCGCAGCGGCGCCAGTGCGTCGCGCAACTGCACCAGCACGTCGTCGAGCGTGCGCAGCGCATCGTCGACCGCGGGGTCGTACAGCGCGCGGTAGCGCGTGCCGCGCGGCGGCAAACCGTCCATCGCCGCGCGCAACGCGCGGGTGGCCAGATCGAGTTCGTGCGCGGGCGCCTGCAGCACCGGCAGCGCGGCAGGCACCTCGCGGCATTCGGCGACCGCGTCGCGCGCGAGTTCCACCAGCGGACGCGCACTGAGGCCTTCGCCGAAGAACTGCGCGGCGAGTTCCGGCAGCTGGTGCGCCTCGTCGACGACGAAGGCCTGCGCGCCGGGCAGGATCTCGCCGAAGCCTTCCTGCTTCAGCGCCAGGTCGGCCAGCAGCAGGTGATGGTTGACGACGACGATGTCCGCCGACTGCGCGCGCTGGCGCGCCTGCACCAGGAAGCAGTCGCTCCAGAACGGGCACTCGTTGCCGAGGCAGTTGTCGACCGTCGACGTGACCAGCGGCAGCAGCGGCGAGTCGTCGGTCAGCCCCTCGACCTCGGCCATGTCGCCCATGCGGGTGCGGCCGCCCCAGGCGACGATGCGCTGGAAGAGCGCCAGCTGTTCGCGCGTGGCCATGCGCGGCTCGCCTTTGGCCTGCTCCAGCCGGTACAGGCACAGATAGTTCGAGCGGCCCTTCAGCAGTGCCGTGCGCAGGCCGGTGCCCAGCGCATCGCGCACCCGGGGCAGGTCGCGGTGGTAGAGCTGGTCCTGCAGCGCGCGCGTGCCGGTCGACACGATGGTCTTCAGTCCCGACAGCAGCGCCGGCACCAGATAGGCGAAGGTCTTGCCGGTGCCCGTGCCGGCCTCGGCCAGCAGGGTGCCGCGCTGGTCGAAGGCATCGGCGACCGCCATCGCCAGCGTCTGCTGCGCCGCGCGGGGCCGGAACGCGGGAATGCACTCGGCCAGCAGGCCGCCGTCGGCCAGTGCCGTGGCGCTGCGCGCGGCCAGCCTGTCGTCGCGCGCCTCCATGCCGGTCGGGTGCGCCGGCGCGATCAGTAGCGCTCGGGGCCGGCGACCCGGCAGCCGTCGATCTGGACGCGCGCCTGGCCGGCACCGGCGACATCGCCCTGCGCCAGCCGTACCTGCTCCAGCGTCGCCCAGTGGCGGCGGCACAGCGGGCCGACCTGCGCACCGATCGCGTAGGCGCGCTCGGCGAGGGTGCCCGCCGCGGCGAAATCGCGCTGCAGGATCGCGAGTTCGGCGCGCTCCTGCAGCAGGGCCGGGTCGTCGGCGACGATGCCGATCGCCTGGTCGAGCGCGGCCACCGCGGCCGGCACGTCGCCCTGCGCCTCGAACGTGACCGCCTGTTCGCGCAGGTCGTCGATCATCGTGTCGCGCAGCGGCTGCACGGCGAGCTCGCCGTCGCCGTCGCCGGCCGCGGCGCGGATCGTCGCCACCATCTCCTGCGGTGTCGCGGTCGTCGCGGGCGCGGCCGTTTCGGTCACCGGCGCCGGGCTCGCGCAGGCCGCCAGCACCAGCACGGACAGGCAGCAGGCGGCGCGGAAGGCGGTCGTGGTCGATGTCATGGGAATTCCTGTGCGGGCGGCGGCGGGGTCGGCGGAGGCGCGGGGGGTGGTTCGGCGTCGGGCGGCGGCGCCTCGGCGTCATCGCGACCGAAGCCGAACCACTCGCGCCAGCCGCGGCGCTCGGCTTCGACCGGTGCGCCGGTCGCATCGACCAGATTGCCGTCGGCGTCGACGAAGGTGTCCGGCGTCGGCCCGTGACAGGTCTGGTAGGGCGGTGCGAAGCCGGCGGCGAAGGCGAACCGTTGCGCGCCCGGACAGTCGGCATCGACGGTGTTCGACTGCGCGACCCACTGCCATTCGAGGCCATCGCTGCCGACATCCAGCGGTGCGCTCGGCAGACGCGAGAACAGGCCGGACCAGACGCGCATCGCGCCGGTCGCGCCGTAGAGGCCGGTCTGTTCGTTCTGGTCGTTGCCGACCCAGACGACGGCGAGATGGTCGCCGGTCCAGCCGGCGAACCAGCTGTCGCGGCCGTCGTTGCTGGTGCCGGTCTTGCCCGCGGCCTGCAAGCGGCCGAGCCCGTCGTTGACCAGCTGGCGTCCGGTGCCGGACGTCACCGCGTGCTGCAGCGCGATCGTCACCACGCGCGCGGCCAGCGCATCGCTGGCGTTGGCCGGCTTGGGCTCGTTGTCGTAGCGGTTGACCACCCGGCCCTGCGCATCGAGCACGCCGCGCACCGCGTGCAGCGGCTGGATCTCGCCGCCCGACGCGAGGAACTGGTACAGCTGCGCCATCGCGTACGGGGTCTGGTCCATCGCGCCGAGGATCAGCGCCGGATTCGGCTCGGCGCGGATGCCGGCGAGGATGTGCACCAGATCGACCAGCGCGCGCGGCCCCACGTCCATGCCGATGCGCACCGTGGCCTGGTTGTAGGACCGCGCCAGCGCATCGATCATCCGCACCGTACCGTGGCTGCGTCCGTCGGAATTGCCGGGATTCCAGCGCTGGCCGTTCTCGAGCGTCATGTCGACCGGCGAATCGTCGACCCAGCTCGCCAGCGAATACCGCGCCGGATTGCCGAGCGCGATCAGGTAGACGAAGGGCTTGAGCAGCGAGCCCACCGGGCGGTGCGCTTCGATCGCGCGGTTGAAGCCGTGTTCGACCGGATTGCGGCTGCCGATCGCGGCGATCACGTCGCCGCCGTGCACGTCGGTCACGACCATGCCGGTCTGCAGCGGGGGCCGCTTGCCCGTGGTCAGCGCCTCCATCGTGCGGGTGACGGCGCCCTCGGCATAGGCCTGCGCCGACGGCGACATCGCGCTCATCACGGTCAGCCCGGCGCCCTGCAGGGCATCGGCCGGATAGTCGCGCGCCAGCTGCCGGCGGACCAGGTCGACATAGGCGGGAAACCGGTTCGCGGCGATGCTGCCGGGCGTATCGGTCACGCCCAGCGGCGCCGCGACGGCGCGGTCGTGCGCGGCCTGGTCGATCAGACCGGTCTGCAGCATGTTCGCGAGCACGAAGTCGCGGCGCGCTTTCGCACGCTCGGGCTGGCGGCGCGGATCGTAGTACGAGGGGCCGCGGATGATGCCGACCAGCAGCGCGACCTGCTCGGTCTCCAGGTCGTCGAGGCGACGCCCGAACCAGAATTCCGCGCCGGCCGCGACACCGTGGATCGCCTGCGCGCCGCGCTGGCCCAGATACACCTGGTTGAGATAGGCCTCGAGGATCGGCGCCTTCTCGTAGCGCGCCTCGATCAGCAGCGCATAGAGGATCTCGTTGAACTTGCGGGTGTAGGTCTGCTCGCGGCCGATGCCGAGCAGGCCGCTGCGCGCGAGCTGCTGGGTCAGCGTGCTCGCGCCCTGCTTCGCCTCGCCGGCGCGCATGTTGACGAACGCCGCGCGCAGCATGCCGCTCAGATCGATGCCGTGGTGATGGGCGAAGTCGCGATCCTCGACCGCCTGCAGCGTATCGGTCAGCAGCTGGGGCACGTCCTGCACGCGCACCAGGCGACGTTCTTCCTGCTGCTGCCCGTAAAGGGTCGCGATGCGAGCGGGATCCATGCGCGCGCTGGGCAGCGCTGCGTCCGCAGCCGCATCGCGCAGGCGCGACACGCGACCGTTGGACAGCGACAGCGTCACGCGACCGGGCGCGACCTCGCCGTCGACATCGCGGAAGCCGCGGCTCGCGATCGTCCAGCGCCCGCCGTCGTTCGTATAGGTGCCCGGGCGCGCGCCATCACCCTCGCGATAGCCCGCGGCGTCGAGCTCGGTCTTGAGCGTGCGCGCATCCATCGCCACGCCCGGCGCGAGCTGCAAAGGCCGCGCGTAGACCCGCGTCGGCACCTGCCACTGCAGCGCACCGAAGCGTTCGCTGACCTGACTGTTCAGATACAGCGTGTACGGAATCAGGAAGCCGAGACCGAGGCCGACCAGTGCCAGTCCCCAGGTCACGACCCGCCGGCGCCAGCCCCGCGCAGCGGCGTCGCCGCGATCGTCGATGTCGTCGTCTTCGTAGTCGATGCGGGCCATCACACCTGTCGCCAGTCGCCCGTCGCGGGGTGCGATAATAGGCAGCGGCGCGAGTCTAGCGCAGCGCGACGTGCGCGCTTCCGGCGCGGGTCGATTTTCATTCAGCCTCGTGGATTCCTCTTGCTGCTTTCTCCCGTGTTCGCGATCCGCCGGCTGTCCGCCCGGTTGCACCGCCTGCGTGTCTCGCTCGCGACGCGTGGGTGGCGCGGCATGTGGCTGCGATTACGACAGAAGCCGCTGCCTGCGCCGCCCGAGGTCGGTGTGCTGCAGTCGACGACGATGGCCTCATCGCCGGCCGAGCGGCCGATCGATCCCAGCCGCGGGCACGTCCTGCTCATCGATGCCAGCACGCCACGTCCCGATCACGATTCGGGCTCGATGCGCGCGGTGAAGCTGATGGCGCTGCTGCTCGACACCGGATACGCGGTCGACTTCCTCCCGGATGACCGCCGCGGCCCGTCGCGCTACACCCGGGACCTCGTGAATCTCGGCGTGACCGTGCATTTCGGTGCCGCGGTCGGATCGTATCCGGCCTGGCTGGCCCGGAACGGCGCGCGCTACGACGCCGTCATCGTCAGCCGCTATCACCTCGCGGAAGCCCTGTTTCCGTTGCTGCGCCGACTCGCGCCGCAGGCCATCAAGATCCTCGACACGGTCGACCTGCATCATGTGCGGGAAGAACGGGAGGCGTCGCACCGGCGAGACCGCCGCCTCGCACGCCTCGCACGCGGCACGCGCCGACGCGAGTTGCGGGCGATTTCCCGGTCGGATGCGACCTGGGTGGTCAGTCCCGCCGAGGTCGCCCTGTTGCAGGAAGCAGGGGTCGGGGTTCCGGTCCACGTCGTTCCGAACCTGCACGAGGTCGCCGGCACGATCGCACCGCTCCCGCCCCGTTCGGGCTTGCTGTTCGTTGGAGGCGCTGCGCATCCGCCGAATGTCGATGCCGTCGTCTGGCTCGTGACCACATTGTTCCCCGCGGTGCGCCGGCAGAGGCCCGATTGCCGGCTGCACCTCGTCGGCGACGGGCTCGAGCGCGTGGTGGCGGGGCTGCCCGATGCGGGCGTGATCACGCATGGGCATGTCCCCGATCTCGCTCCGCTGCTCGACACATGCCGCATCGGACTGGCGCCGTTGCGCTTCGGCGCGGGCGTCAAGGGCAAGGTGAATCTCTGCATGGCGGCAGGGCTACCGGTCGTCCTGACATCCTGCGCGGCCGAAGGCATGCACCTCGTCGATGGCGAGGACGCGCTGCTGGCCGACACGGACGCCGCGTTCGTCGATCACATCGTCCGGCTGTCCCACGATGACACCCTCTGGTGGTCTCTGGCGCACGCAGGCCAGGACAATGTCAGACGCCACTTCTCGCTCGATGCGGCCCGTCCGGCCCTCGCGGCCTCGCTCGGCTTCCCTGGTGCCTGATGCGCATCCTCCTGATCGCCTACGAATTCCCACCCAGCCCCTCGCCGCAGTCTCTGCGCTGGACCTACCTGAGCCGGGAACTCGCCCTGCTCGGCCACGAAGTCCACGTGTTCACCGCAGACCTCGGCGGCGAAACGCCCGGGCTGCCGGCGGTACCCGACACCATCCACGTGCACAGGACGTTCCCGGGTCCGGTGCGCGGCATGCTGTCGGCATTGCGCAAGCGACGCCAGCGCACGCGCGCTGGCAACCCGCCGAACGCCGGCAGCGAAGTGGATCCACGTCTCTTTGCGCCTATTCGTCCGCCGCGCAATCTCAAACAACGTTTGTCGGAAGTCGTCCAGGCCGCCGCCCAGCGCATCTACTTTCCGGACATACGAGGAGAATGGCGCGCCTGGGCCGTACCTGGCCTGAGAAAAACGCTTGCCGCTGTGGGTCCCGACGTGGTGATCAGTTCCCACGAACCTGCGATTACCATCGAGCTCGCATTGATGGCCAAGCGAGCCGGCTATCGATGGATTGCCGATCTTGGCGACCCGGTGCTGGCGAGCTACACGCCGTCGCAATGGCAGGCTCGTTCCGAGCGCGTCGAGCGCGCCATGTGCCGGGAAGCGGATCTGATCAGCGTCACGACGGATGCGACGCTCGATCTGCTGCGGCGACGCCATGCACGCAATGGCCCGATGCTGGTCCTGCCCCAGGGATTCGATGACCGGCGCGACCGGCAACCCGACGCGCCGGCGCTGTTCGAGCCCCATCGTCTGGAGCTGTTCTACAGCGGCAGCTTCTATCAGTTCCGGCGTCCGGACGCGCTGCTCGCCGCGCTGCACGCGCACCCTGCGCTGCGCCTGAACATCGCCTCGGTCACCGTGCCTGAAGCAGTGCTGGAAGCCGCGGCGCGCCATCCGGATCGTATCCGCCTGCTGGGATTCCTGCCGCACACCAGCGTCCTCGCCCTGCAGCGCTCGGCGGACGTGCTCGTCAACATCGCCAACGACGATGCCACGCAGATCCCGGGCAAGGTCAACGAATATCTCGGCGCGCGTCGCCCGATCCTCAATCTCGGCGCAGGCCGCGATCCCGCGTCGACGATGATCGAATCGCTGCGGCGCGGCTACAACTGCGCGAACGACAGCGACGCGATCGCGACCCTGCTGGCGCGCCTGGCCGATGCGAAGCAGGCCGCGCGGCTGGGCGACGGTCTCGATCTGTCCCTCGAACCGATCCAGCACGTGTCCTGGCGCGAACTCGCAGCACGCCTGGACTCGGCGCTCTGGAACATCGTCACGCCCGTCTGAGCGCCGATGGCTGCGGTCAGGGGCCGCCCGCCGCGCGCAGGCGCCGCTCCAGCTCGTCGTGGCCGCTGACGCTGCCGTCGAGTGCGCGCGCCGATTCCAGCGCGGCCCGGGCGCCGGCGAAATTGTCGGCGCCGAGGCGCTCGTCGCCGATCGCCAGCCAGCGCTGCGCCAGCCGGCGGCGCGCCTCACGCAGGGCGGCATCGCCATCGCCGAGCAATGCGCGTGCATCGAGGCAGGCGCCTGCGCGGGCCAGGTTGTTCGCGCGCAGCCCGGTATCGAAGCATTGCCGCGCCGCCGGCAGCAGGCGCGCCGACGCGCGTGTGACCGCGGCATCGTCGGGCGCGATCAGTCGCGCGGCGCGGAGCTTGTCGAAGGCGCTGTCGCCGGGCGGCGTCAGCAGATCGCCGCGGGTCTCGGCGTCAGCGGCCTGCTGCAGCAGCGCCGTGACGCGGCGGCGTCGCTCGGCGGCAGGCAGCCGCGGCGTCAGCTGCGCATAGCGGCCGCGCGATTGGGCGACGGCGTCGCGCGCGCGGCGCACCGCATCGCTGTCCGGGGCGAACGCCTCGCCTTCGGCCAGTGCGGCGTCGGCGCCGGCGAAATCGAAATCGCGCGCCAGCCGCTCGGCGCGACGCGCCTGGAAGGCAGCGGCATCGTCGAGCCCGCGCGCCGCGCCGGCGTCGTCCGCGTCGAAGGCGAGCAGCGCCCGCCAGTCGGCGACGGCACCGGCCACCTCGCCGCGCGCGAGCTGCGCGTCGGCGCGTCGGCGCAGGACGTCGAGTTCCTCCGTCAACCGCGCCTCGGTGTCCGGCAGATCGACATGGCCCGGATCGTAGCCGCGGACGATGGCGATCCGGTCGGCCGCCTCGCGCAGGCCGCCGCCGCGCAGGCCGGCGCGCGCCTGGTCGAGCAGCATGCCGAGCGCGTCCTCGCGCCCCCGCAGCGCGTCGCCGTTGCCGGGCTGCAACGCGAGGATCCGCCGGTACAGCGGCAGCGCCGCGTCCTCGTCACCATCGAGCCTGCCTGCGGCTTGCGCCTGTTGCGCGCGCGCCAGCATGACCGGCAGTTCCGCGTCGCCGGCTTCGCGCGCGCGCAAGGCATCCGCGACCGCGTCGGTGTCCCGGCGCGGCGCCTGCAGCTCGCGGGCGAGCCGCAGCGCAGCGTGCGCGTCGTCGAATCGGCCGGCATCGACCGCCCCGCGCGCCTGCGCCACGGCCGCATCGGCGACCTGCGCGAGGCCGACCTGCGGCCGGACATCATCGGGATCGAGCGCCAGCGCCGCTTCGTAGAACTGTCGCGCGCCGGTGCCGTCGTCGTCGCTGAGATGTCCGGCCGACAAGGCCACGGCGCCCCGCCCCAGCAGTTCCTGGGTCCGGGTTTCGGGCCAGATCCGGTCGACGACGAACAGGCGTACGACGAGCACCAGGGCGACAACGATCACCGCCGCCGCCAGCGCGAACCAGCGCCAGTGCAGCGATGGACGATCGGTTCCGGGAGGCGCACGCGGGTCGCGACGGCGCGCCATCGGCGCATGCACGGGCGCCGCAGCGCGGCCGCCGGGGCCGTGCGTGTGCTCGCCTGCGCTGGTCGGAGGGTCGTCCCGGTTCACGGGGGCGAGTATGGAAGAACGCGCTGAACGTGCGCGTCACCGCGGAGCACGCGGTCCTCAGGCGCGTTGCGCGCGCTCCACGCCCGGCAGGCTGTCGAGCTTGCCGAGCAGGCGCGCGAGCTGGCCGTAATCGGCGATCCGCAGGCGCAGCCGCAGCTGCACGCGCGACAGCTGCGGCTGGTCGCTCTGGATCGACAGCACGTGCACGTCTTCCTGCGCGATCAGGTTGCTGAGGTCCTTGAGCAGGTGCTTGCGGTCGACCGCCTCGATGACGATGTCCGATTCCTGGCCGCCGCCCGACTGGCCCCAGTCGACCGGCAGCACGCGCTGGGGCTGGGTCGCCGACAGGCGCAGGAACGACGCGCAGTCGCGACGATGCACGCTGACGCCGCGCGCCCGCGTCAGATACCCGGCAATGGGCTCGCCCGGCACCGGTTTGCAGCACCGCGCGATCTGCACCAGCAAATTGTCGACACCGACGACCCGGAACGCCGAATCGGTGACCTTGGGCGCGCGCCGCGGCCGGCGCAGCGGCAGCGTCGGTGCCGCAGCCGGTGCATCGGCGGCGCGTTCGAGTTCGAGCAGCGCGCGACCGACCTGGTTCGGGCCGACATCGCCCAGCGCGACCAGCACGTACAGCTCGTCGACGGTCACCGCGTTGAAGCGGGCGAGCACCGGTGCCAGGTCGGCCTGCAGCAGGCCCAGCCGGCGCAGGTCGCGCTCCAGCATCTCGCGCCCGGCCTGCACGTTGCGCTCGCGGTCGAGACGATGGAACCAGACGCGGACCTTCTCGCGCGAGCGCGGACTGGCCAGGAAGCCGTTCGACGCCAGCAGCCAGTCGCGGCGTGGCGCCGGCGTCTTGGCGGTGAGGATCTCGACCCGGTCGCCGCTGTGCAGCACGTGGTCGAGCGGCACGATGCGTCCGTCGACCTTCGCGCCGCGGCAGCGGTGCCCGACCATCGTGTGCACGTGGTACGCGAAGTCCAGCGGCGTCGCACCCTGCGGCAGATCCATCACCTCGCCCTTGGGCGTCAGCACGAACACCCGATCCTCGACCAGCTCCGTGCCCAGCGCGCCGGCCAGCCCGGCGTCGCCGTCGCGTGCGCCGTCGGTGTGGGCGTCGAGCAGGCGCCGCATCCACTCGATCTTCCGCTCCAGCGCCGCATCGCCGGACGACGACGCGCGCTGCGACCCGCCGGTTTCCTTGTACCGCCAGTGCGCCGCGACGCCGAGCTCGGACGCCTCGTGCATCTCGCGCGTGCGGATCTGGACCTCCAGCGTCTTGCCCTCCGGCCCGATGACGGCCGTGTGCAGCGAGCGGTAGTCGTTGTGCTTGGGCCGCGCGATGTAGTCGTCGAACTCGCTCGGCACCGGCGTCCACAACGCATGCACGACGCCGAGCGCCGCGTAGCAGGCCGGCACGTCGTCGACGAGCACGCGCACCGCGCGCAGGTCGTAGAGCTCGCCGATCGGCACCTGCTTCTTCTGCATCTTCTTCCAGATGCTGTAGATGTGCTTCGGCCGGCCGGCCACCTCGGCGTCGACGCCCTGCGCGGCCATCGCGTCGCCGAGCGTGCGCCGCACCTGGGCGATGTATCGCTCGCGTCCGGCGCGCTTGTCGTCGAGCAGCCCGGCGATCTGGCGATAGGTCGCGGGCTGCAGATAGCGGAAGGCCAGATCCTCGAGCTCCCACTTCAGCTGCCAGATGCCCAGCCGGTTCGCGAGTGGCGCGTGGATGTCGCGGGTCAGCGAGGCCAGGGCGCGACGCGCGGCGTCGTCCGCGTCGCGCGCAGCCGCGCGCATCAGGGCCAGCTGCCGCGCCAGCAGGATGAGCACGACGCGCAGGTCGCGGATCAGCGCCAGCAACAGCCGACGCAGGCCTTCCGGATTCGTATGCGCGGTGTGTTCGGCGTGCAGGGTCCACACCTGGCCCGCCGCGCGCAGGCCATCGAGCAGCGGCGCCAGCGCCGGAGCCCGCGCCAGCACGGGGTCGCGCCAGGCCGGGACCGCATCGACGATCGCCGCGCCGACCACGTCGCCATCCGCGCCCAGCAGGGCCAGTGCGCCGAGGGTGTCCCACAGGACGGACTCGTCGCAGCGCGCGGCGCCGCCCGTCGCGCCATCCGCCGCCCGCAAGGCCTCCCGCAACGGCGCACCGAGCGCGGCCGTCGTCGGCAGCGCCAGCAGGCGATCGCACAGATTGTCCGGACCCGTCGGCATCGGCATGGATACAGGGATGGACGGTCTACACTAGCCCCGACCCGACCCGAGGAACAGAGCATGCGTGCAGTCCACACCATCCTGATCGCCGCTGCGCTGACGCTGGCGACGCCCGCCTTCGCGCAGCAGGTGCAGATCGAGGACCAGATGTCGCCGGCCGATCGCCAGGCGACCGGCCTCGACAAACTGAGCGAGACCGAGCTCGCGCGACTCAACGACTGGCTGGCGCGACGTGCGTCGGGCCGACAGGGTCCGGCGATCGCGGCAGACGGAGCCGATCTGGAAACGCGCCTGGCCGAGGCCCGCGAAGAAGGCCGTCGCGAGGCGACCGAAGCCCGTCGCGGCATCGCTGTCGAGCAGTCCCGCGAACCGATCGAGAGCATGCTTCCCGGCGCATTCGAAGGCTTCCGTCAGGGACGTCAGTACACCCTCGCGAACGGCCAGGTCTGGCGTCAGACCAACGGCGCCAGCATCGGCGGCGCGCGCGGCACCGACGTGGCGGTGCGCATCCGTCCCGGCCTGATGGACGCCTGGTGGATGAAGGCGGCGGGATACAACACGGAAGCGCGGGTCGAGCGCGTCAAGTAGTTCGAGCGCCATACTTCCTGCCAACATCCAGATGCTGTCGGTTGCAGGACACACTGCTCACCTACTTACTGAGCCAGGAACGACGACCATGCGCGCACCCTTCTACGTATTCCTCTTCGGCGCGCTTGCCATCGGGTGTCCTGCGCTCGCACAGGCCCAGGCGTTACAGGAGCGCATGACGGCGGACCAGTTCCGTGCAGCGGGGCTCGACAAGCTGGACGCGACCGAACTTGCCGAACTCGATGCCTGGTTTGCGGCGGAACTCGCCAGCGAAGTCCGTCACGTCGGCGCGCATCGCGAGGGTCTGCAAACGGATGCGCCCGCGAAGCCGGAAGCCGGGGCCGTCGACAGCACCATCGACGGTGCATTTCAGGGCTTCGCCAGGGGCCGTCAGTACACGCTCGCGAACGGCCAGGTCTGGAGACAGCTTGACGATGCACGGCTCACCGGGGCGCAGCGCGTGACCCATAACCCCTCGGTCGAGATCCGCCCGAGCCTGTTGGGCGGATGGTGGCTCCGCGTGGACGGCAAAAACCTGCGCACGCGCGTCGAACGCATCAAGTAAGCGCCGCGACCCGCGCGGCGAGTTTCTTCGGCGACACGCCCGTCTTGGCGCCCAGCTCCTGGGCGAACAGCGAGACCCGTAGCTCTTCGAGGTCCCAGCGCAGCGCCTGCCAGTCGGGCTCGGCGCTGCGGCCACGGGCAGCCGCTTCGTCGAGCGCGTCGGCGAAGGGTTTGACATCGAGCATGCGCTGCTGGTCACGCTGGGGATCGCGCAGCGCGCGCTCGGCGCGCAGGGTCAGCGCCTTGAGATAACGCGGATAGCCGGCCAGCGCGTCGGCCGGCACGTCGCGCAGGAAGCCGGGCGGAACCAGGCCCGCGAGCTGGCCCTTCATGTCGTCGAGATTGGCGCGCGCCCAGCCGATCAGCGTCGAGTCGAGGCTGGCGCGCACGTCCGCCACCAGACCCAGGATCGCCTCGGCGCGCTGCAGGCGCGCCATCGCCTCGCCGAACAGCGCCTTGCCGACCTGCTCGGCATGCGCGGCGAAGGTCCCGGCATCGCGGATCGTGTCCAGCCCGTCCTGCAGCAGCGCGGTCAGCGCGCCTTCGACCAGATCCTCGCGCAGGCGGTCGCCATCCTTGCCCGGCCGCGGCGCCGCCGATTCGATCGCGGCATACAGCAGCGCGGTCTTGGACTGCACCGGCAGTTGCCTGCGCGCAGTGCGCACGCGCTCGGCGAGCGCGATGCGCAGGAGTCGCCGCACGCCTTGCGGATGCAGGCGCCGCGCTTCCGCGGCGTCGGCGTGGACCGCCAGCGAGGCGTCCTCGCCATCGTCCTGCAGGGCCGGCCAGGCCGGCAGGCCGCCGGCGCCGGGCACCGACACCGGAATCGGCGTATCGGGGAACGCGGTCAAGCCGCGCCGCATCATGCCGTCGGCGGCGTGCGCGGCGAAGGCGCGCGCCGCGCGTTCGCCGAAGCGCGCGCGCAACGCGTCGAGGTCGCGCGATTCCGCGAGCACCGTGCCGCCCTTGCGGTCGCGGCCGGTGTCGACCAGCCGCAGGTTCGCGCGAAGGTGCGCGTCGAGCGCGGTCTCGTCGAAATCGGTTCCGCCGATGTCGACGCCCGTGAGTTTCTTGAGGAAGCGCGCCAGTACGCCGGCGAACGCATCGGCATCGCCCTGGGCATAGGCCTGGGCGAACGCGCGGGCGAAGTCCGGCGCCGGCACGAAATTGCGCCGCAGTGCTTTCGGCAGGCCGCGGATGAGGGCCGCCGCCTTGTCCTCGACGAAGCCCGGCGCCAGCCACGACAACCGCTCGGCATCCAGCGCGTTGAGCAGATGCAGCGGCACCGAGACCGTCATGCCGTCGTCGGGCGCGCCGGGCTCGAACCGGTAGCTGACTGCCAGACGCGCGTCGCCGAGCGCGATGAACGCCGGAAAGCGATCCGCATCCGCGCCGTCGACGACCAGCAGATCGTCGCGGCTCCACGCCAGCGCCCGCTTCGCCGCCTCCGGGGCCTTGCGCCACCACGCGTCAAGCGCCTGCGCCGACAACACATCGGCGGGCAGGCGCTGCTGGTACCACTGCGCCATCCAGTCCTCGTCGACGACGAGGCCCGCGCGGCGCAGCTTGGCTTCCTCTTCGCGCGCCTGGGCCAGCGTGCGCAGGTTGCGCGCGAGGAACCCGGCGCGGGTGTTGATCTCGCCGGAGACGAGGCCGTCGCGCAGGAACAGCGCCCGCGCCTCCTCCGGATACAGCCGGCCGTAGTCGACCGGCTTCTTCGGCGCCAGCACCAGGCCGAACAGGCTGATCTGCTCGCTGCCGATCACCCGGCCCTGCGACCGCGACCAGCGCGGATCGTGATGCCGACGCGCCAGCAGATGGCCGAGTTCGGCGATCGCCCAGTCGGGTTCGATCGCCGCGTTGGTCATCGACCAGACCTTCTCGGTATCGAGCAGCGTCGCCGACAGCACCCACGGCGGCGGCTTCTTCGCCAGCGGCGAGCCCGGGAACAGCTGGAAACGACGCCCGCGCGGGCCCTCGAACTGGGTCGACGTGCGCCCGCCGCCACTGCTCTCGCCGCGATGGCCGATCTGGGTCGGCAGGCCGGCCAGCAGCGCGCGATGCAGGCGCACGTACGCGGCCTGCACCGCGCCCGGCTCGACGACGTCGGCCTCGCGGGCGTTCTGCTGCCAGCCGAGCGCCTCGCACTGCAGCTTCAGCTGCCGGTGGAGCTCGCGCCATTCGCGCATGCGCAGGAAGCCGAGGAAATGCCGCTCGCACCACTTGCGCAGCTGCGACTGGGTCATGTCCTCGTGGGCGTCGCGGTAGGCGTCCCACAGGTTCACGATGCCGACGAACTCCGATTTCGGATCGGCGAACTGCGCATGCGCGGTGTCGGCCGCGGCGCGCTGGTCGGACGGTCGCTCGCGCGGATCCTGGAGACCGAGGAACGACGCGATCACCAGCATCTCGCGCAGGCAGCCCTGGCGCTCGGCGGCGACCAGCATCCGCGCCAGCTTGGCATCGACCGGCAGCCGCGCCATGGTGCGGCCGATCGCGGTGAGCCTGCGCTCGGCATCGATCGCCCCGAGTTCGGTCAGCTGCTGCCAGCCATCCGCGACCGCGCGCGGATCGGGCGGCTCGACGAACGGGAACGCGTCGATGTCGCCCAGCCCCAGCGACAGCATGCGCAGGATCACGCCGGCCAGCGCGGCGCGACGGATTTCCGGATCGGTGTAGGCCGGGCGCGCGACGAAATCGGCTTCGGAGAACACGCGGTAGCACGTGCCCGGTGCGATGCGCCCGCAGCGGCCCTTGCGCTGGTCGGCGCTGGCCTGGCTGATCGGCTCGATGTGCAGGCGGTCGAGTTTCTGCCGCGGGCTGTAGCGCTTGACCCGCGCCAGGCCCGGATCGACGACGTAGTGGATCCGCGGCACCGTCAGCGAGGTCTCGGCGACGTTCGTCGCCAGCACGATGCGTCGCTGCGGGCCCGGACTGAACACCCGGTCCTGGTCCTTCGCCGACAGCCGCGCGTACAGCGGCAGCACTTCGGTGTGGCGGTACTTGCGACGTTCCAGCGCCTGGTGCGCGTCGCGGATCTCACGCTCGCCGGCGAGGAAGATCAGGGTGTCGCCCATCGGCCGCTCCCGCGCGATCTCGTCGCAGACCGCGACGATGCCGTCGAGGACGCTGCGCTCGCCGGCCTTCTCGCCCTCGCCTTCCAGCGGCCGGTAGCGCACCTCGACCGGATAGCCGCGTCCCTCGACATCGACCACCGGCGCGCCGTCGAAGTGCGCGGCGAAGCGGGCGGTGTCGATCGTCGCGGAGGTCACGATGACCTTGAGGTCGGGCCGGCGCTGCAGCAGTTGTTTCAGATAGCCGAGCAGGAAATCGATGTTGAGGCTGCGCTCGTGCGCCTCGTCGATGATGATCGTGTCGTAGGCCGACAGCCAGCGATCCGAGGCGATCTCCGCCAGCAGGATGCCGTCGGTCATGAACTTGATCGCGGTCGCGTCGCTGACGTTGTCGTTGAACCGCACCTGGTAACCGACCGCGCCGCCCATCGGCACCTGCAGTTCCTCGGCCACGCGCCTGGCGACCGTACGCGCGGCGATCCGGCGCGGCTGGGTACAGCCGATCAGGCCCGCGGCCCCACGACCGGCCTGCAGGCACAGCTTCGGCAACTGGGTGGTCTTGCCGGAGCCGGTCTCGCCGGCGACGACGATGACCTGGTGCGCGCGGATCAGCGCGACGATGTCGTCGGCCTTGCCCGCGATCGGCAGCACCGGATCGACGGCCGCCTGCGGCAGCGCCGCCGCGCGTGCCTCGCGCGCCGCGACGGAGGCCTGCAGGCGGGATTCGAACGCGGTCCGGGCCGCGGCATCGCCGGGCGCGCGCGTCCAGCGGGTCCACAATCCCAGCAGCGGTCCGCGGTCGCGCGTGCGCGCCGCATCGACGGCGGTCCGCGCCTGCTGCAGGTCCGCGTTCGCCCGGTTGTGGCTGGAATGCACCGTCACGCTTGAAAACCCTTCGTCAAGTCACATCATCGCTACGAGTGCGGCCCTATTGTGGCCGCAATTCCTTCCTCACCGGAGTCCGGACCATGGCAAAGACCAAGCCCAGCAAAACCCCACGCGTCGACGGCAAGCAGAAATCCGCGACGCCGGCCGTCGCATCGCCCGACGCGCAGTCGAAGGCGCCGGCGATCGATATCGGGATCAGCGACAAGGATCGCAAGGCGGTCGCCCAGCATCTGTCGGTGTTCCTGTCCGATGCCTACACGCTGTACCTGAAGACGCACAACTTCCACTGGAACGTCACCGGGCCGATGTTCAACGCCCTGCACGTGATGTTCGAAGGCCAGTACACCGAGCAGTGGAACGCGCTGGACGAGATCGCCGAGCGCATCCGCGCGCTGGGCTACAACGCGCCGGGTTCCTATGCGGAATTCATCGAACTGTCGTCGATCAAGGAAGAGCCGGGCCTGGAGAAGTCGCCGGACTGGCGCGAGATGGTCCGCCAGCTGGTGCTGGGCAACGAAGCGGTCTGCCGCAGCGCCCGCAAGGCGCTGGAAGTAGCCGACGATGCCGACGACGACCCGACCGAGGACATGCTGATCCAGCGTCTGCAGACCCATGAGAAAAACGCCTGGATGCTGCGCTCGCTGCTGCAGTAAACGCCCCCGCAGCGCGCCCCGCGACGCCCGGCTCCGTGCCGGGCGTTCGCGTTCAGGGAACCGGCGCCCCCGATTGGCGGCGTGAGGTGCGGATTCCGTACGGCACGCCCGGGGCACCTGCGGGCATCGCGTTGCGCCTTTCGATCGCCCGTGAGATCGAGGTCACCCGGCTCCGGTCGGAGGCGCAATGCCCGGCCGCGCGCATGCCCGGTCCAGGCGTGCCCTGACAGTCCGTTCCGTGCAGACCGACGGTCCGCGTCCACCGCACCCGGTATCCTTGTCCGGATGGATGGTTCCCCCGTTTCCCACGCGCACGATGTCCTGCAGCGCGTTTTCGGCCATGCCGCGTTCCGCGGCGAGCAGGCCGCGATCGTCGAACACGTCAGCAGCGGCCACGACGCCCTGGTGCTGATGCCCACCGGCGGCGGCAAGTCGCTGTGCTACCAGGTGCCGGCGCTGCTGCGCGACGGCGTCGCGATCGTGGTCTCGCCGCTCATCGCGCTGATGCAGGACCAGGTCGACGCGCTGCTGCAGCTCGGCGTGCGCGCGGCGTATCTCAATTCCACGCTCGATGGCGAAACCGCGCAGCGGGTCGAACGCGAGCTGCTCGGCGGCGAACTCGACCTGCTCTACGTGGCGCCCGAGCGCCTATTGACTCCGCGCTTCCTGTCGCTGCTCGATCGCGCGCCGCTCGCGCTGTTCGCGATCGACGAGGCGCATTGCGTGTCGCAGTGGGGCCACGATTTCCGCCGCGAGTACCGCGAGCTGACGATCCTGCACGAGCGCTGGCCCGAGGTGCCGCGTATCGCGCTGACCGCGACCGCGGACCCGCCGACCCAGCGCGAGATCGCCGAGCGCCTGCAGCTCGACGATGCGCGTCGTTTCGTCAGTTCCTTCGACCGCCCCAACATCCGCTACACGGTGGTGCAGAAGGACAACGTCCGCCGCCAGCTGCTGGATTTCCTGCAGGCCCATCGCGGCGAGGCCGGCATCGTCTACTGCCTGTCGCGGCGCAAGGTCGACGAGACCGCCGAGTATCTCGCCGGCCACGGCATCGACGCGATTCCCTATCACGCCGGCATGGACGCCGAGCAGCGCGCCGCCAACCAGCGGCGTTTCCTGCGCGCCGACGGCGTCGTCGTGGTTGCGACGGTCGCGTTCGGCATGGGCATCGACAAGCCCGACGTGCGCTTCGTCGCGCACACCGACCTGCCGAAATCGATCGAGGGTTACTACCAGGAAACCGGGCGCGGCGGCCGCGATGGCGATCCCGCCGACGCGTGGATGTGTTACGGCCTCGGCGACCTGGTGCTGCTGCGGCAGATGATCGAACAGTCGGATTCGGGCGAGGAGCGCAAGCGCCTCGAACACCGCAAGCTCGACGCGCTGGTCGGCTATTGCGAGACGATGCGCTGCCGCCGCCAGGTGCTGCTGGCCAACTTCGGCGAGGACTACGCCGGCAAGGGCGAGGGCCAGCCCTGCGGCAACTGCGACAACTGCCTGCAGCCGCCCGAGGCCTGGGACGCGACCGTCGCCGCGCAGAAAGCGCTGAGCTGCGTCTATCGCAGCGGCCAGCGCTTCGGCGCGGCGCACATCATCGACATCCTGCGCGGCAGCGACAGCGAGCGCATCCGCCAGTTCGGTCACGACCAGTTGAGCACCTACGGCGTGGGCACCGATCTCGATGCGCGCACGTGGAAAGGCATCGTCCGCCAGCTGGTCGCGCACGGCCTGCTGGATGTCGACGCCGAGGGTTATGGCGGCCTGCGGCTGACCGAATCGAGCCGCGCCGTGCTCAAGGGCACGCAGCAGGTGCTGCTGCGCCGGATCGCACCGTCGCGCGAGCGCAGCCGCACGACGCGGTCCGCGTCGCCGGAGGCCGAACTGCCGATGGAAGACCGCCCTCTGTTCGACGCGCTGCGCGCGCTGCGCGGCCGCCTGGCGCGCGAGCAGAACGTGCCGGCCTACGTGATCTTCCACGACGCGACGCTGCGCGAGATCACCCGCCTGCGCCCGACGACGCTCACCCAGCTCGCCGGCGTCGGCGGCGTCGGCGCCGGCAAACTGGAGCGTTACGGCGCCCAGGTCATCGAAACGGTGCTCGACGCGGACTGAGCCACCGGCGCCGGCGCGGACCGCGCGCGAATCGACTAGCGCCGGGGCAGTTCCCGCGCACGCATCGCCTGCGCATCGTCCAGCCAGTTCGCGCTCTTGTTCTTCAGGAAGAACACGTAGACCACCAGCGAGACCGCGATGATCGACGTCGCATAGGCGGCGAATGCCGGCACCCGGTCGGCAGCGAGCGCCGCCTGGTAGAGCACCGGCGCGGTGCCGCCGAAAGCGGAGTTCGCCAGCGCGTAGCCCAGGCCGACGCCCAGTGCGCGCACATGGGTGGGAAACAGTTCGGCCTTCACCACCGCGTTGATCGAGGTGTAGCCGGTCAGGATCACGAAGCCGATCCCGAGGATCAGGAACGCCGACCACGCATCGGTCTGCCGCGGCAACGCGGTCACCAGATACCAGGTGTAGAGCAGGCCGCCGATGCCGAAGAACACCAGCAGGCTCTTGCGCCCGACGCTGTCCGAAAGCCAGCCGCCGATCGGCTGCAGCACCATCAGGAAGGTCAGCAATGCCAGGTTGATCAGCGTGCCGGTCATGACGTCGCCGCCGGCGAACGCGGTCTGGATCATCTTCGGGCCGTTGACCGAATACGTGTAGAACGCGACGGTGCCGCCGGCGGTGATCAGGAAGCACAGCAGCAGCGGCCGCCACTGGTGCACGAACAGCTCGTGCAGCGACCCCGACGCCTGCGCATCGCCGCGCCTGGCCGCGTCGATCGAACTCGACTCGAGCGACTCGTCCATCGAACGCCGCAGCCAGAAGACCACGATCGCGGCGATGCCGCCGATGCCGAATGCCACGCGCCAGCCCCATTCGGAAATCTGCGGAATCTCCAGGAACTGCAGCATCAGCAGCAGCGTCAGCTGCGCCAGCACATGGCCGCCGACCAGGGTGACGTAGTGGAACGACGACAGGAAGCCGCGTCGGCCGGGCAGCGCGGCCTCCGACATGTAGGTCGCGCTCGTGCCGTACTCCCCGCCGGTGGCGAAGCCCTGCACCAGTCGCGCGAGCAGCAGGATGATCGGCGCGGCGATGCCGATCGTCGCGACCGTCGGCGTGATCGCGATGACGAACGAGCAGGCCGCCATCATCGTGACCGACACCGTCAGCGCGAGCCGGCGCCCGAAACGGTCGGCGAAACGCCCGAAGTACCAGGCTCCGATCGGCCGCATCATGAAGGTCATCGCGAAGATGCCCCACACGTACAGCGTGGCGTTCTTGTCGTCGGGCGAGAAGAACTGCGACTCGAAATAGACCGCGAACACCGAATAGACGTAGACGTCGTACCACTCGACCAGATTGCCGGCCGAGCCCTTCAGCGTGTTGGAGACCGAGCGGCGCAGGCCCGCGGCACCCCTTGTCGTGGAGATCGCCGACGAAGTCATGGCGCGCCCGGGTCGAAGATGGCCCGGCAGTATAGGACGGCCCCTGCCGCGCAGCGGCGATCGGCGTAACGCGCGGATGACCCAGGCAGGCGTGCGGGTGTCGAGCGGTCTGGAGTGGTGGGTCGTGATGGATTCGAACCATCGACCAGCGGATTAAAAGTCCGATGCTCTACCGACTGAGCTAACGACCCGGAAGATCCGGCGCGGGTGGTCGGCTGCAGGCAGCGCCACCGGCGGAATGCGAAGTCTAACGCATCAACCCGCGTCGACGTAACGCGTGGGGTCTGCGACGCCCGCTTCGGCGAAGCCCTGCGCGCGCAGGCGGCAGGCATCGCAGCGACCGCAGGCACGGCCTTCCGTGTCGGCGCGATAGCAGGAAACGGTCAGTCCGAAATCGACGCCCAGGCGGATGCCTTCACGCACGATGTCGGCCTTGCCCATGCGTTGCAGCGGCGCGTGGATCCGCAGTCCGGCGCCCTCGACGCCGGCCCTGGTCGCCAGGTTGGCCAGGCGCTCGAAGGCGTCGATGAACTCCGGGCGGCAGTCGGGATAGCCCGAATAGTCGACGGCATTGACGCCGCAGAAGATGTCGGCCGCGCCCAGCACCTCGGCCCAGCCGAGCGCGAGCGACAGCATGATGGTGTTGCGCGCCGGGACGTAGGTCGACGGAATGCCGGCGCCGCCCGCATCGGGGACCTCGATGTCGTCGGTCAAGGCCGAGCCGCCGAACGCGCGCAGATCGACGTCGACGGTCTTGTGCCCCGCGACGCCGAGCGCGGCCGCGACGCGCTGCGCGGCATCGAGCTCCGACGTGTGCCGCTGCCCGTAACGCACGCTGAGTGCGTGCACCGCGAAGCCCTGCTCGCGGGCGATGGCGACGACGGCGGCGGAATCCATGCCGCCGGAAAGAAGGACCACTGCGTTCTTCATGGCACTACCTGGTTTGGGCGCTCCGTGATCGCGAGCGTACGTTTCGCGTCACCCGCGATACCGTCGCCGCTGTCGGGCGACCGGGCATCGCGGCGTGACACGGCGGTTACCTGCCCGGTTCGTCGTTCCACAGCAGCTTGTGCAGTTGCATCTGGAAGCGCACCGGCAGGCGATCCTCGACGATCCAGTCGGCGAGTTCGCGCGCCGACAGCTCGCCTTTGCTCGGCGAGAAGAGCACGTCGCAACGATGCGGCAGCCCACGGGTCGCGACCACATCGCGCGCCCACTCGTAATCGCTGCGGGAGCAGATCACGAACTTGACCTGGTCGTGCGCGGTCAGCAGCGCGAGGTTCTCCCAGAGGTTGCGATGCGACTCGCGCGAGTCCGGCGTCTTGATGTCCAGCACGCGGCTGACGCGCGGGTCGACCGTGGAGATGTCGAGGGCGCCGGAGGTTTCCAGCGACACCGCGTAGCCGGCGTCGCACAGCCGCGACAGCAGGCCTGCACAACGCTTCTGGGCCAGCGGTTCGCCACCGGTGACGCAGACATGGCGGACGCCGTGCCGTGCGACCTCGGCAAGGATCGCGTCCATTTGCCACCAGTCGCCACCATGGAACGCGTACGCGGTATCGCAGTACGCACAGCGCAGTGGACAGCCGGTCAGACGGACGAAAACCGTCGGCCAGCCCGCATCACGGGCTTCGCCCTGCAGGGACAGGAAGACTTCGGTGAGTTTGAGTCGGTCGGCCTGCGATGCGGCGACCGCATCTGGCACGACGACGGTCATCGGATCAACGCAGGCGCGAGAGCTGGATCGCGCGCAACCGGTCTGCTGCGGTCCGGGCGGCATCGGTGCCCGGATACTGCGTGCCGACCTCGGCCAGCGTCGCCTCCGCACCGTCGAGGTCCTGCATGCCGTACTGCGACAGACCGACCTTGAGCAGGGCACCCGGGGTCTTGTCGTGCGTGGGATAGCGCTCGATCAGCGCCTGGAACTGCTCCCGCGCAAGCGGATAATTCTCGGTGACGTAATAGCTTTCGCCCAGCCAGTACAGCGCGTTGGGCGCATAGCTGCCCTGCGGATACTGCTGCAGGAAGGCCTGGAAAAGCTGCGCCGATTCGTCGTAGCGGCCGTTCTTCAGGGCATCGAACGCCTGCTCGTACGCGCCACGTTCGTCGGCCATGTTGGCGATCGCGCTGCGATCGCCATGGATCGTCGGCGGTCGCTCCTGCGTCGTCGCATCCGCAACGGACGCATCGGACGCTGGTGCGCCGCTCAGGTCGGGCAATTCGGCCGCGGGTGCCCCGCTGCCTTCGAGCCGGTTGAGACGCCCGTCGATATCCAGGTACTGGCTACGACCGGTCGCCTTCAGTTGTTCGTTCTGCTGCTGCAGCTCTTCGGTCTGCGACGACGCAGTTCGTTGACCTGGTTCAGCAGGTCGAGATTCGCGCTGTTGTCGGAGGAACGCGCTTCCAGCGCGGCCACCCGATCGGCGAGGCTCGCACGCTGCGCAGACGCGGGCGCGGCGGCCACGAGGGCCGCCGCGAACGCAACTGGAATGACCAGCCAATGGCGCATTGCTGCGAGCATCAGCGGGCGGTGTAGATGATCTCGACGCGACGATTCTTGGCCCAGCAATCTTCGTTCGTCTCGGTGCAGGTCGTACGCTCTTCGCCGTAGCTCACGACGGCCAGCTGTGCAGCCGAACCACCGTTGGCCTGCAGCGCCGAGGACACGCCGTTACCGCGACGCTCGCCCAGACCCATGTTGTACTCGCGGCTGCCGCGCTCGTCGGCATGACCTTCCAGCGAGATGCGCGAGGCGCTGCGGTCACGCAGGTACTTCGCGTGGCAAGCCATGATCGCCTGGAACTCCGGACGCAGGGAATCCTGGTCCAGGTCGAAGTAGACCACGCGCTGGCGCAGGCAGGCGTCGCTGTCCAGATCGGCCGGGGTGTAGGCACCCGCGACTGCCGGGGCCGGAGCCACGGTGCCGGTCGACGGACCGGTGTCCACCGGGGCTTCTTCTTTCACCTTCTTGGAGCAAGCAACGGCAGCGGTGCACAGCAGCGCAGCCAGCATCACGCGGGTGGTCGTATTCATCTCGTCGATCCTTGGGTTTTTTTGAGTCAACAGGGCAGGCAGTATTGTGAAACGGGACGTGCAGGCAGCGTCAGCGCTGTTCCCGGAACGGACCCCATGCTGGCTCGCGCACATCTCCATCTGCGAGGACGAGGCGCTGCCGCACGCGCCCATCGGACGACACGGCATACAACACACCTCGGCGCCCCTCGCGCGCCGCGTACAGCACCATGCCGCCATTCGGGGCGAAGCTCGGCGATTCGTCGAGCGACCCCGGTGACAGCGTGGACCAACGCGGTGACCCCAGACTGCGATCCAGCAGTGCAATACGGTACACGTTGCCGGACCCTTGCGCTACGGCGATTTTCTTGCCATCGAACGAGACGGTCGGGTCGGCGTTGTAGCTGCCTTCGAAGGTCACGCGGGTGGCACCGCCGCCGCCGGCCGGCACCTGGTAGACCTGCGGCCGTCCGCCTCGATCGGAGATGAAATAGACGCTGCTGCCGTCGGGCGCCCAGGAGGGCGACGTATCGATCGAGAAATGGTTGGTCAGCTGGGTCAGCGCCTTGCTGCCCAGGTCCATGACGTAGATCTCGGGATTGCCGCTGCGCGACAGCGACACCGCCAGGCGGTTGCCGTCTGGCGAGAACGCCGGCGCGCTGTTGATGCCACGGAAGCTGGAGACCAGCTCACGCCCGCCGCTGGTGATGTCCTGGATGTAGATCGACGAATTGCCGCGCTCGAAGCTGACGTAGGCCAGCCGACGCCCGTCCGGGCTCCACGCCGGCGACAGCAGCGGCTCGTTGGAGCGCACCACGGTCTGCGGATTGAAGCCGTCGGAATCGGCGACGATCAGCGCGTAGCGCGCGCTCTGGCCGACGCCGGTTTGGGTGACGTAGGCGATCCGGGTCCAGAACGCACCGCGCACGCCGGTGATCTTCTCGTAGATCGCGTCGGCCATCTGGTGGGCGACGTCGCGCATCGCGTTCGCGCGCGCGGTCATCGCCAGGCCCAGCACCCGCTGCTGGTTGGCGACGTCGAAAAGCTCGTACTCGACCCGGTAGCTGCCGCCGCCGGCATCGACCACGCGACCGACGACGAGGTAATCCTGGCGCAGCGCGCGCCAGGTCGGGTACTGGACCTCGCTGCCGCGGGTCGGACGCTCGACGATGTCGCTCTCGGGCAAGGCACGGAACTGGCCGGACCGGTCGAGGTCGGTGCGGATCACCGCCGCGACATCGGTGTCGGGCGCGGCACCGCTGCCCTCGTAAGGCATCGGCACGACGGCGATCGGCATCGCCTGAGCGCTGCCACCGGTGATATCGATTTCCAGCCCCTGTTGCTGCGCGCTCGCCAGCAGCGGCAGGGTCAGCGCGAACAGGGCCAGCAGGCAGCGGATCAGGTTGGACTTCATCGGGTTACCGGTTGAAAGAGGACGAGGGGGAACACGGTCCTGGACGGGGCAGCTTGGACGCTGGACCGGCCGCCAGGATGAATACCGCCGCAATCATCAGTCCTGGGCCGTGAAATTCAGATTGAGGCGCCGGTTGAAGACCGACTCGAAACCCGCGTACGGCAAGGGCTCCGCGCGCCGCACCGCGGCTTCGACCGAACGGCGGCCCTGCGCGTCGAAGGGACACGAAGGATCGAATTCCACGCTCATCACCTCGCCGCCGGGCAGCTGGGTGATGTAGAGCCGGCACTTCTGGCCGAGCGGCACGTTGTCCGGCCGGGTCCAGCTGCGACGGATCGCTTCCTGCAAGGCCGCGGCGTACTTCGCCGCCAGGCCGCTGTCGCCATCGGGCGTACCCGGCGGCGGGCTGGCCGACGACGCGGCAGCGCGCTCGGAAGCCTGCCGCGCCTCGCGATCGGCGATCTGCTTCAGACGCTGCTCGGCCAGACTGGCTTGGCGATCGTTGCGCTCGCGCTCGGCGCGGATCTTCTCGAGCTCCTGCCGCGCGAGTCGCCGCTTCTGCTCGGCCTCTTCCTGCTTCTGCTGCTCGGCGAGTTCGATCTGCTCCTGCCGGCGCTGGCGCTCCTGCTCGCGCTCGCGCGCTTCCTCGTTCTGGGAATCGCGCCGCACTTCCTCCTGCGCAACCGGCTCGGGATCCGGAATCACCTCCTGCGGCGCAGCCTGTGGCGGCACTTGCGCATCTTCGGGACGTAGTTCGGGCAGCGGCTGCGGCGGCGCGGCCGCGGGTTCTTCCAGGGGCTCGGGCAAGGGTTCGGGCACCGGCTCGGGCTCCGGCTCCGCGACGGGTTCGGGACGCGTCTCGAGCGCACGGCGATCGGCCGCGCTGAGCGCGTTGGGATCGATGACGTCGGCGCTGACCGGCGACCCCTGGGCCGACTGCGGCGTCGTGGACTCGCTCCACCACATGCCGACGAAGATCAACCCGAACAGCACCACGTGCAGCAGGACGGCCAGTCCCACCGCGCGGGCGGTATCGGCGCGGGACTCACGCATTCAGTTCGCGCCTTCCTCGGGACGGCTGATGAGGCTGACCTTGGTCACGCCGGCGTCGTTGATCAGGCTGATCGCGTTCATGATCCGCTGGTAGCTGGCATCGGCATCACCGCGCACCAGCACCGCCGCATCGGGATTCTGGTTGTGGATCGCGCGCAGTCGCGCGACCAGGTCGTCGGCGACCATCGACTGGTTGTCGCGCTCGATCATCAGCGCCAGTCCGCCGTCGGCGTAGACGCTGACGACGATCGGATCCTTCGGCGAGCCGAGCGACAGCGCGCGCGAGTCCGGCAGGGTGATGTCGGTACCGAGATTCATCAGCGGCGTGGTGACCATGAAGATGATCAGCAGCACCAGCATCACGTCGATGTACGGCACGACGTTGATCTCGTTCTTCAGCTTGCGCCGCTTGCTGCGGCGGAGGGAAATCGAGGACATGACAGGATCCGGTGAGAGGGACGGCCCGGCGCCCGCGCGGGGCGCGCGGGGTCATTCGGCGTTGGTCTGCCGCTCGAGGATCGAGGAAAACTCGTCGGAGAACGCTTCGAACCGCGTGGCCACGCGTTCGACCTTGGTGGCGAAGCGGTTGTAGGCCCATACCGCGGGAATCGCCGCGAACAGACCCATCGCGGTCGCGATCAGCGCTTCGGAGATGCCGGGCGCGACGGTGGCGATCGTCGCCTCCTTCATGCTGGCCAGGCCGTGGAACGAGATCATGATGCCCCACACGGTGCCGAGCAGGCCGACGTAGGGCGCGATCGACCCGACGTTGGCGAGGTATTCCAGGTTCTGTTCGAGCCCGTCGAGCTCGCGCGCGCCGGCGACACGCATACCGCGCTGCGCGCCTTCGAGATGGGTACGGGCGTCGACACCACGACGCTGGCGCTGGCGCGAGTACTCGCGATAGCCGGCTTCGAAGATCGCTTCGAGGCCTTCGATCTCGCGGCTGCGCTCGGTCGCCGAGCTGTAGAGCTTGCCGATGTCGGCGCCCGACCAGAACCGCTCTTCGAACCGGTCCGCTTCCTTCTCGGCGCGATCGAGCACGCGCTTCTTGCGGAAGATGATGACCCACGACGAGATCGACGCGAACAGCAGCAGCAGCATGACCAGCTGCACCGGAATCGACGCGTGCAGGATCAGCTCGAGGATGCTCAGCTCGGCGGTGCCCGGCGCGGCGGCGACGCCGGCCGCGGCGGTGTTGCCCAGTTCGGTCGCGGCAGCCGCGGACTCGTCGGGCAGCGCCTGCACCTGCGCGGCGGACTGCATCAGTATCGGCATCACACTCATCCAGACTTACTCCGCTGATGTTTCAAGTGATTTGAGTTGAAGGAACAACGTGTCGGGGATGCCACGCGGCCGGAAGTCGCCGGCCGACAGCGCCGCGACGCGCACCTCCGCGTCCAGCAGCAGCTCGCCGTCGCGGCGGATCTCCTGCACGAACAACGCGCTCGCGCGCCGGCATTCCCGCAGGACCACCGACACGTCGAGTGCGTCGTCGAGCCGCGCAGGCCGGCGGAAATCGATCCGCATCGCCCGTACCGCGAACACCGTGTCGTGGTCGTCGCGCAGCGTCGCCTGGCCATGCCCGTGCGCGCGCAACCATTCGCTGCGGGCGCGCTCGAGAAATGCGACGTACTGCGCGTGGTAGACCACCCCACCCGCGTCGGTATCTTCCCAATAGACGCGTGTCGGCCAACTGAACCGGGGGCGAACCGCCTCATCCACCATGGCCGCCCTCCACGAACAGGTCGGCCGGCACCGTCTTCGGCGTCAGGCCCAGATGGCGGTAGGCCTTGTGGGTCGCCATGCGGCCACGGGCACTGCGGGCGAGGAAGCCCTGCTGGATCAGGTAGGGCTCGATGACGTCCTCGAGCGTGCCGCGCTCTTCGCTGAGCGCGGCCGCCAGCGATTCCACGCCGACCGGACCCCCGTCGAAATTCTCGATGATCAGCGCGAGCAGGCGGCGATCGAGCTCGTCGAAGCCCTCCGGATCGACCTTGAGCATCCGCATCGCGTCGTTCGCCACCTCCGGGGTGATGTGGCCGTCGGCGCGCACCTGGGCATAGTCGCGCACGCGGCGCAGCAGGCGGTTGGCGATGCGCGGCGTGCCGCGTGAGCGCTTCGCGATCTCGGCCGCCCCCTCGGGCGCGCAGGCGATGTCGAGGATCGTCGCCGAGCGGCGCACGATCTTCGTCAGTTCCTCGGCGCTGTAGAACTCCAGCCGCTGGACGATGCCGAAGCGGTCGCGCAGCGGCGCGGTCAACAGGCCCGCGCGCGTGGTCGCGCCGATCAGGGTGAAGGGCGGCAGATCGATCTTGATCGAACGCGCGGCCGGCCCCTCGCCGATCATGATGTCGAGCTGGAAATCCTCCATCGCCGGGTACAGCACTTCCTCCACGACCGGCGACAGGCGATGGATCTCGTCGATGAAGAGCACGTCGTGCGGCTGCAGGTTGGTCAGCAGCGCCGCGAGATCGCCCGCCTTCTCGATCACCGGCCCCGAGGTCACGCGCAGGTTGACGCCCAGTTCGTTGGCGATGACGTGGCTCAGCGTGGTCTTGCCGAGACCGGGTGGTCCGAAGATCAGCACGTGGTCGAGCGATTCACCGCGTCGGCGCGTGGCCTCGATGTAGATCGACAGCTGCTCGCGGACCGGCTGCTGGCCGAGGTAGTCGGCCAGTCGCTGCGGTCGGATGCTGGCCTCGATGGCATCGTCTTCGCGGGTCGCCGCCGGGGCGATGATGCGGTCTTCGGTCATCCGCGCATGATCGCACGCCGGCCCGGCCCGCGCCGCGGTGACAAGGGCCCGGCGCAACCGGGAGGCCTGCCTGCGCCGGCCTCGAGAAGCGGTCAGGACGACATCGGCTGGCGCGCGTCCTCAGGCGGGCGCGAAGGCCTGGGCGGCGAGTGCGAACGAGTGCCGGCGCGCGGCGTGGTCGAAAATGTTCGCGGTCAGCATCAGCTCGTCCGGCCGGTGCGCGGCGGCGAATTCGGCGATGCCCGCGCGGATGTCGGCCGGATCGCCGATCACCGCGCAGGCCAGCGCCTGCTCGACCATCGCCCGCTCCTGCGGTGTCCAGTACGCGTCGATGTCGTCGACCGGCGGTGGGATCAGGCCGGGTTCGCCGCGCCGCAGCCGCACGAAACTCTGCTGCTGGGTGGTGAACAGGCGCCGCGCCTCGGTGCGCGTGTCCGCCGCGACCACGTTCAGAAGCAGCATCGTGTGGGGCGCGTCGAGATACTTCGACGGGCGGAAGTCGTGGCGGTAACGGGCCAGGGCCTCTTCCATCATCGCCGGCGCGAAATGCGACGCGAACGCGAACGGCAGGCCCAGGGCCGCGGCCAGCTGCGCACTGAACAGGCTCGAGCCGAGCAGCCACACCGGCACGTCGAGACCGGGACCGGGCACCGCCTGCACGGCCTGACCCGGCTGCACGGGATCGAAGTAGCGCAGCAGTTCCTGCACGTCGCGCGGGAAGGAATCGGCACCGTCGAAGTACCGGCGCAGGGCGCGTGCCGTCGCGCCATCTGTCCCGGGCGCGCGGCCGAGGCCCAGATCGATGCGATCGGGATACAGCGAGGCCAGCGTGCCGAACTGCTCGGCCACCTGCAGCGGCGCATGGTTGGGCAGCATCACGCCGCCCGCGCCGACCCGGATCGTCGACGTGCCGCCGGCGATGTGGCCGATCAGCACCGCGGTCGCGGCGCTGGCGATGCCGGGCATGTTGTGGTGTTCGGCCAGCCAGTAGCGCTTGTAGCCGAGGGCTTCGGCGCGGCGCGCGAGATCCAGCGAATTGGCGAACGACTGGGCCGCCGTGCTGCCCTCGGTCACCGGGGCCAGATCGAGGACGGAATACGGAAGCGACGCAGGGGAAGTAGGCATGCGTGGAAGATGGGGCCGCTGCGCGGGGATTCCACCGCACCGATGGGACACTCTCGTGCGCTGCCGGGATGAAACGCGATCTGCGGGCCGTCGTTGTCGCCTCTCCCGACCGGACTTGCGCGGCCTGTGGCCGCGCGTGCCGGAGCGTCCGCCTGCCTCAGCCGGTCGCGACGACCCGGTTGCGACCGCGCGCCTTGGCGAGATACAGCCGCCGGTCCGCTTCCGCCAGCAGCCGGTGCAGATCGTCGCCGGCGCGCGCGGTGCGCACGCCGATGCTGACCGTCATCCGCAGCGCACCGCTGGGCGTGTCCATGCTCAGGTCCTCGATGCGCTGGCGCAGCTGGTCGAAGTACGCCGCCTGACCGGCGCGGTCGAGGCCCGGCGCCAGCACGCAGAACTCTTCGCCGCCGAAGCGCGCCACCAGGTCGTCCGGGCGCGCGTGCACCGACAGCGCCGTCGCGACCGCGCGCAAGGCGTGATCGCCGGCCTCGTGGCCCCAGCCGTCGTTGATGCGCTTGAAGTGGTCGACGTCCAGGATCGCCATCGCCAGCGGTCGCTGCGCGGCCTGCGTGCGCAGGACCAGCCGCTCGGCCTGGTCGAGGAAATGGCGGCGATTGGGCAGCCCGGTCAGGAAATCCCGGGTCGCGAGATCCTGCAGGCTGCCGATCAGTTCCAGCTGGTCGACGTTCTGCGACACCCGGCAGAAGAATTCCTCGCGGGAATAGGGTTTGCGCAGGAAATCGTTGGCGCCGCTCTTGAGGAAACGCGCGACCAGGGTCGCGTCCTCGTTGCCGGAGACGCCGATCACCGCGACCCGGTCGCGCGCGCGCAAGGCGCGCAGGCGCCGCGTCAGCTCGACGCCCTGCATGCCGGGCATCTCCTGGTCGATGATCGCCAGGCGGATCGTCGGATCCGATTCCAGCGCCCGCAGCGCCGTGCTCCCGTCGACGGCCTCGACCACGCGATAGCCGAAGGTCTCCAGCAGGGCCGCAGTGTGCAGCCGCGCGGACGCCGAATCGTCGACCACCAGCGCCGAGATGCGCCGGTTGCGCTCCAGCCGCTTCACCAGCCAGACGATGTAGTCGAGGCTGCCGGGGGTGCTCTTGAGCACCACGTCGATGACCCGGCGCCGCAGCATGCGCTCGCGCAGCACCTCGTCGTAGACGCCGGTGACGACCACCGTCGGCACGCCGCGCTCGAGGAAACAGTCGATGACCGCCTCGCGGTCGCCATCGGCCAGCACCAGGCCGGTCAGCGCGAGGAACCAGTCGTCGTGGCGGTCGAGCAGCTCGCGCGCTTCGGCCAGGGTCGACGCGACCACCACCGGAAGCTCGAGCTGCTGCTCGATCGCCTCGGCGACCGCCTGCACGTAGGCGCGCGAGTTCTCCACCAGCAGCACGCGCTGCGGCAGGGCCGGACTCGGGACGATCGGCTGGAGCACGGTCATGCGAGCCTGTGCTGACGAAAGGTATCGGCTCGTAATAACGGCCGCCTGCGGGCCGACTTGAGCCCCGGGTCCCGCAGGCGCACGCGGTGGACTTCCGTCGGCGGGCGCACGCAGGCGGCATGCGAGAATGCGCGCCCATCGCCCGGGAGCCGCGCGTGTCGCGTATCGGTATCCAGCATCCGTCCCGCATCGTGCCGCTGGCGTTCCTCGCTGCGATCGGCATCGGCACGGCGCTGTTGATGTTGCCGGGCGCCCGGGTTGGCGACGGCTCGGCACCGCTGATGACCGCCCTGTTCACGGCGACATCGGCGGTCTGCGTCACCGGCCTGATCGTCGTGGACACGCCGGTGTACTGGTCCACGTTCGGCCAGTGGGTCATCCTCGGCCTGTTCCAGGTGGGCGGCTTCGGCATCATGAGCGGCGCCACGCTGCTCGGCCTGATGGCGGCGGGCCGCCTCGGCCTGCGGACACGCCTGATCGCCCAGGCCGAGACCCACAGCCTGGGACTGGGCGATGTCACCGGCGTCCTCAAGCTGGTGCTGCTGACCACGGTCTGCGTCGAGGCGCTGACGGCCGGGCTGCTGGCGTGGCGATTGCACGACGGCTATGGCGAACCGGTCGGCACCGCGCTGTGGAACGGCCTCTTCCATTCCGTGTCGGCCTTCAACAACGCCGGTTTCTCCACCTATTCCGACAGCCTCGTCCGGTTCGTCGCCGATCCGTTCGTCGTCGTGCCGGTCATGGTCGCGATCGTGCTGGGCGGGGTGGGATTCCCGGTGCTCTACGAGCTGCGCCAGCGTCCGATGGCGTGGGCGCGCTGGTCGATCCACACCCGCATCACCCTGTTGGGCACCGCGGTGCTGATCGTGGGCGGCACGCTGATGATCGCCCTGTTCGAGTGGAACAACCCGGCCACCGGCGGACCGCTCGATGGTCCGGGCAAGGCGCTGGCGATGCTGTTCCACTCGGTGTCAGCCCGGACCGCCGGCTTCAATACGCTCGATGTCGGCGCCATGCAGAGCGAAACGCTGGCGGTCCATTACGTGCTGATGTTCATCGGCGGCGGCAGCGCCGGTACGGCGGGCGGCATCAAGCTCACGACGTTCTTCCTGCTGGGCTTCGTGGTCTGGGCCGAGATCCGCGGCGAGCGCGATACGACGGCCTTCAACCGCCGCATCAGCCCCGAGACCCAGCGCCAGGCGCTGACGGTCGTGCTGCTCGCGGTCACGGTGCTCGCCGTGGCGACGCTCGCCCTGATGCGCCTGACCGCGCTGCCGCTCGAGGTGCTGGTGTTCGAGGCGATCTCGGCCTTCGCCACCGTCGGCCTGTCCACCGGCATCACCGCCGGCCTGCCGGCATCGGCGCAGGGCGTGCTGATCGTGCTGATGTTCGTCGGTCGCGTCGGTACGATCACGGTCGCCACGGCGCTGGCCCTGCACAGCCGTCCCCGTCCTTACCGGTATCCAGAGGAGCGCCCCATCGTTGGCTAGACATCCTTCCGCCAATGGCGTCGTCGTGCTCGGGCTCGGTCGTTTCGGCATGTCCGTGGCCGGGTCCCTCGTCCGTATGGGCCACGACGTGCTCGGCATCGACGAAGATGCCGATACCGTGCAGCGCTGCGCCGATGCATTCACCCACGTGGCCCAGGCCGACAGCACCAGTACCGACGCGCTGCGCGCGCTCGGGGTCGCGGAGTTCGGACGCGCCGTCGTCGGGATCGGCACCGATCTCGAGGCCAGCGTGCTGACCGTCCTCGCACTCGAGGAACTGGGCGTTCCCGACATCTGGGCCAAGGCCACCAGTGCCAAGCACGGACGCATCCTCGAGCGCACCGGCGCGCATCACGTCGTCTATCCCGAAGCCGCGATGGGCGAACGCGTGGCCCATCTGGTCACGGGCCGGATGATCGACTTCATCGAGTTCGACGACGGCTTCGCCATCGTCAAGACGCGTGCGCCACGCGAGGCGCATGGCAAGACGCTGAGCGAATCGGCACTGCGGACGCGCTACGGCGTGACCATCGTCGGCCTCAAGCGCGGTCGCGCCGATTTCACCTATGCGCGGGCCGACACGATCGTCGAAGCGGGCGACATCCTGATCGTGTCCGGCGCCACGCCCCTGGTCGAAACGTTCGCCGCGCTGGACTGACCCGGGCGGCCGAGGTGACGGTCGCTGCCGGACCTCGCGGACCGGGGTGCAGCACGGCGACGCGCCACCGCCCGTCGCCCGACCCGGTGCACATCCGGCGCACGGCGTCTGGACGAACGCGCGCGAAGATTTTATGCAGAGTTTGCGAACGCGCGTTCCGCGCAGCGCTACCGTACACGCCTCGATCTGAAGGAGTGTTCGATGCATCCGGTGCTCAAGGATCTGGTGTTCATCGCCGTCGTCATTGCCGGCAGCGGCGGGCTCTATCTGGCGCTCGACGCGCTGCTCCGCCAGCGGGCCATGCGACGGCGCGGATCACCGCGTGACGTTCGCCGGCTCCGCTGACGGGACGCGCGCCGCGCGTCAGATCTCGACGTGGGTGCCCAGCTCCACCAGCCGGTTGCCCGGGATCCGGAAGAAACCCGACGCCGGCGCGGCATTGCGGTGGAGCAGTCCGAACAGCCGTTCGCGCCACAGCGCCATGCCGGGTCGCGCCGCGGCCACGACGGTTTCGCGACTGGTGAAATAGGTCGTGTCCATCGGGTCGATGCACGGCCCGTCGTCGGCGTCGCCACAGCGCATCAGCGCCAGCGGCACGTCGGGCGTTTCCATGAAACCGAACCGGATCACGATGCGGTGGAAACCGTCGCCGACGCGCTCGATCTTCAGCCGCCGGTGCGCATAGGGCACGGTCAGCGTCTCGACCGTCAGGAACACGTTGTGTTCGTGCAGCACCTTGTTGTGCTTGAGGTTGTGCATCAGGGCGTGCGGCACGATGCCGCGATCGCTGGTCAGGAACACCGCCGTGCCGGGCACGCGCACCGGCGGCGCCAGCATCAGGCCGGGAATGAACGTGTCGATGCGGATACCGTGCTGCTGCACTTCCTCGTGCAGCAGCTGCCGGCCGCGCCGCCAGGTCCGCAGCAGGGTGAACAGCGTGATGCCCAGCACCAGGGGGAACCACGCGCCCTGCAGGACCTTGGCGCCGTTGGCGACGACGAAGGCGATGTCGATGACCAGGAACACCGCGCACAACGGCAGCACCCACCGGCGCCAGCGCGGCCACAGCGCGCGCGCGACGACGGCCAGCAGCAGCGTGTCGATCAGCATCGTCATCGACACCGAGATGCCGTAGGCCGCGGCCAGCGCCGACGACGTCTGGAACGTCAGCACCAGGGCGATGACGACGATCGCCATCGTCCAGTTGATGCCGGGGATGTAGATCTGGCCGATCGTGTCGCTGGACGTGTGCCGCACCCGCATGCGCGGGATGTAGCCCAGCTGCATCGCCTGGCGCGCGACCGAGAAGCCGCCGGTGATGACCGCCTGCGAGGCGATCACGGTCGCCGCGGTCGCCAGCACGACCATCGGCCAGCGCGCCCATTCCGGCACGCCGATGTAGAACGGGTTCTGGATCGCCGCCGGATCCTCGAGCACCAGCGCGCCCTGGCCCAGGTAGTTGAGCATCAGCGAGGGCAGCACGAAGAAATACCAGGCGTAGCGGATCGGCTTGGCGCCGAAATGCCCCATGTCGGTGTAGATCGCTTCGCCGCCGGTCACCGCCAGCACCACCGCGCCGAGGATGAAGACGCCGCCCCAGCTGTGCTCGATGAAGAACCGCGCCGCCCACCAGGGATTGATCGCGTGCAGCACTTCCGGCTCGTGCAGGATGTTGACGATGCCCAGCACCGCCAGCGACAGGAACCACAGCACGGTGATCGGCCCGAAGATGCGGCCGACCTTGGCGGTGCCGAAACGCTGCGTCGCGAACAGCGCCGCCAGCACCAGCACGGTGATCGGGATGATCCACGCGTGCAGCGCCGGCGAGATGACCTCCAGCCCCTCGACCGCCGACAGCACCGAGATCGCCGGGGTGATGACGCCGTCGCTGAAGAACAGCGACGCGCCGAACACGCCGAGCAGGCCGACCAGATACGTGGATTTCGCGCCGCGCGGCAGGCAGCGCTGGGCCAGCGCCATCAGCGCCATGATGCCGCCCTCGCCGTCGTTGTCGGCGCGCAGGATGATCGTGACGTACTTCAGCGTCACCACCAGCATCAGCGACCAGAAGATCATCGACAGCACGCCGAGCACGGTGTCGTGGTTGGCGATCAGCCCGTAATGCGGCGAGAACGCCTCGCGCAACGTGTACAACGGGCTGGTGCCGATGTCGCCGAACACCACGCCGATCGCGCCCACGATCAACCCGGCCAGGCCGATGTTGCCGTGGCCGCTGGCGGCATGCGACGCGCCGCCGCCGGGAGAACTGGAGGAACTTGCCATGTCGACGTGGTCTCTGCGGACGGGTGGGGCCGTCAGCGAAGCGCGGACTGTAGCGCTTTTCGGATGATGGTTTCGGCCGGGTCGCCGTCGTTGGCCGCGGCCTTGGCCATCTTCTGGGCCTCGGCCGGCTTGTAGCCCAGCTGCTGCAGCGCGACGGTCGCCTCCGACAGCGGATCGGTCGCGGTGCGGCCGGCGTGGATCGCCCCACCCGCGCCGGCCAGGTCGGCCGCGCGGTCGCGCAGCTCGACGACCATGCGCTCGGCGGTCTTCTTGCCGATGCCCGGGATCTTGGTCAGCGCGGTCACGTCGCCGGTCTGCACCTGGCGCACGAACTCGTCGACGCTGACGCCCGACAGCACCGCGAGCGCGATCTTCGCGCCGATGCCGCTGACCTTCTGCACGTCGCGGAACAACCGCCGTTCGGACTCGTGCAGGAAACCGTACAGCGAGACGCTGTCCTCCTTCTGCGCGTAGTGGGTGAACAGCGAGACCTCGCGCCCGAGCGCGGGCAGGTCGTAGAACGTGCTCATCGGCGCCTCGAGCTCGTAGCCGACGCCGTTGACGTCGAGCACCAGCCACGGCGGGGCCTTGTGGATCAGCGTGCCGCGCAGGCTTCCGATCATGGGGCGGCGCCCTCCGGGCGCGGATGGTGGAGGCGGAGCGTAGGGCCGGCATTGTCGCGCACGTGCCGGCAGGCCGGATGACGGCGCGGCACGCTCACCGCTTGCGGCTCCAGGCCTGGCGCACGTCGACGCCGATGCGCCGGGCGCTGGCGCGCACGTGGGCGTGGGTGATCGCGACGGCGAGCGCATCGGCGGCGTCGGCCTGCAGCTTGCCGGTCAGGCCGAGCATCAGCCCGACCATGTGCTGGACCTGGATCTTCTCGGCGCTGCCCTTGCCCACCACCGCGAGCTTGATCTCGGTCGCCGCGTACTCGTGCACGCTGAGGTCGCGCAGCACCGCCGCGCAGATCGCCGCGCCGCGCGCATGGCCGAGCTTCAGGGCGGAATCGGGATTGCGGGCCATGAATACCCGCTCGATCGCGACCTCGTCGGGCCGGTATTCGACGATCAGCGTCGTCAGGCCGTCGACCAGGAGCCGCAGCCGGCGCGGGAAATCCTCGGCCGCCAGCAGGTTCAGCGGCGCGTGGAACACGTGCGAGACCTTGCCCGCGCCATCGACGTCGATGATGCCGACCCCGGTGCGCTGCGAACCGGGGTCGATGCCGAGGATGCGGGTCACGGGCTGGAATCAGCCGTCGAACGCGGCGTTGGCGTAGACGTTCTGCACGTCGTCGAGATCCTCGAGCAGGTCAAGCATCTTGCGCACCTGCTCCGCCGTCTCGCCGGACACGGCGATGTCGTTGTCGGCGCGGAACGTGACTTCGGCGTGGCCGGGCGTCAGCCCCGCGGCCTGCATCGCATCGCGGACGCCCTCGAAGGCATCGGGCGTGGTCAGCACATCGATCGCGCCGTCCTCCGGGTAGACCACAACATCGTCGGCGCCGGCCTCGATCGCGACCTCGGTGATGCGGTCCTCGTCGGCGCCGCCTTCGAAACTCAGCACGCCGACGCGGTTGAACATGAAGGCGACCGAGCCCTCGGTGCCCATGTTGCCGCCGCACTTGCCGAACGCGTGGCGCACTTCGGCGACCGTGCGCACGCGGTTGTCGGTCAGCGTGTCGACGATGACCGCGACGCCGCCGGGCGCGTAGCCCTCGTAGCGGATCTCCTCGTACTCCACGCCTTCCAGCTCGCCGGTCGCCTTCTTGATCGCGCGCTCGACGACATCCTTGGTCATGTTCGAGGCCATGCCCTTGTCGATCGCCGTGCGCAGGCGCGGATTGTTCGACGGGTCGCCGCCGCCGGCGCGCGCGGCCACGCTGATCTCGCGGATGATCTTGGTGAAGATCTTGCCGCGCTTGGCGTCGGTCGCGTTCTTGCGCGCCTCGATCGAAGGTCCTCGGCCCATCTTGAAACCCGTGTCTGCGTTGGGGCGGCGATTTTACACCGCGTCGGCCGGCGTCTCCGCCTGCGCGAAACGTCCTTCGCGCAGGAAGGCCGTCGCCTGCGCGATCGCCGCGGCCGAGACCAGCAGGCCGCTGTGGCTGGCCGCGACCACGACGTGGTCGGCCAGGCCCGGCGCGCGGGTCTCCGACACCGCCACGGTGCCGTCGTGCGGCTCGTCGAAGCGCGCCAGCAGGGCGCCAAGGCCACGCGGGATCCGGCCGGCGATCATCCCGACCTCGAAGCCGGCCGGCCAGGTCGCGCAGCCGCCCAGCAGGATCTCCGCGCTGCGTCCGAAGTACAGGCCCGACAGCGGCAGCCGCGCCAGACGCGCGGCGGCGCGGCTGCCGGAGACCGGCGTGCCCATGCAGACCACGCGCCCGACCGGCGTTTCCGGATGCTCGGCGAGTTCGCGCAGGGCCACGAGTCCGCCCAGGCTGTGGCCGACGATGTGCGCCGGTCCACCGTCGCGCAGCGCGGCATGCAGGCGGTCGACCGCCGGACGCGGCCCGCCGGTGATGCTGTCGTAGCCGATGATCTCGGGCGCGAAGCCCGCGGCGTGCAGCCCGCGCGCGAACCGGCGCATCGTCAGGCCCACCATCCAGATGCCGTGCAGCAGCAGCACACGCGTCGGCACGGCGGCGCCCGCTTCGGATCCTCCATTGCCCGTCATGCCAAGGCCTCCCGCAGTTTCCACGCGCGCGGCGACAGCCCGGCGTGCGCCTTGAACGCGCGCGACAGCGCCGCCTCGCTGCCGTAGCCGACATCGCCGGCGATCCGCTTCAGCGGTTGGCCGCGGCGCAGCGCCTGCTGGGCCAGGCCGATGCGCCAGCCCTGCAGGTACTGCCCGGGCGTGGTGCCGACGATGTCGCGGAACGCCGTCGCGAACGCGCTGCGCGACATGCCGGCCGCGTCGGCCAGCGTATCCAGGCTCCAGTCCTGCGCCGGCGCCTCGTGCATCGCCACCAGCGCATTGCGCAGCCGGGCGTGCGACAGCCCCGACAGCAGGCCATCGGTGACCGCGCCCTGCTCCATCAGCTGGCGCAGGATCTGGATCATCACCACCTCGAACAGGCGCTCGACCAGCGCCACGCGACCGCAGCGCTGGGCGAAGGCCTCGTCGAACAGCAGCGCCAGCACCGGCGCCGCGCCGGCGATGTCCGCGAGCGGCAGGCAGACCACGTCCGGCAGCGCCGCGGCGATCGGATGCGCCGCACCGCCCTCGAACGCCAGGTGGGCGCAGACCATGTCGGCGCCGCGCTCGGCATCGGTGACGAAACGGTGGGCCATCGGCCGCGGATACAGCAGCAGGCTCGGCCGGTCGATGCGCAATCGTACGTTGCCGTGGAAGACCTCGACCTCGCCGCGCCGCACCAGATGCAGCTGGCCGACGCCGTCGTCGCCCCCGAGCGCGTGCACCCCGCACAGCGGTCCCGCCTGGAACACCTGTGCGCGCACGGGGAAGCGGGTCATCAGTGCGGCGAGGCGATCGGTCACATCAGGACTCCTGGTTAACTTTATTGGATTTTATAGCACCAAACGTGTCGACCTGCGGCGCAATCTAGTCCTCACCGGACGGCAGCCGTCGTCCCCCACCCCGCAGGAGACCACCATGTCCATCGAACAGATCCTCTACACCGCCACCGCGACCGCCACCGGAGGCCGCGAAGGCCGGGCCACGTCGGACGACCAGGTCCTCGCCGTCGCCCTGTCCACGCCCCGTGCCCTCGGCGGCGCCGGCGGTCCCGGCACCAACCCCGAGCAGCTATTCGCGGCCGGCTGGTCGGCCTGCTTTCTCGGCGCCCTGAAGTTCGTCGCCGGCAAGCAGAAGATCGCGCTGCCCGCGGACACCACCGTCACCGGCCGGATCGGCATCGGCCCGGTGCCGACCGGTTTCGCCCTCGCCGCCGAACTGACGATCGCCGCCCCCGGCATCGCCCGCGACACGCTGCAGTCGCTGGTCGACCAGGCCCACGTCGTCTGCCCCTACTCCAACGCCACGCGCGGAAACATCGACGTGACGCTGGTGCTCGCCGACTGACCGGCACGCCCTTCCCCTTCCCCACCCACCGGAGCCACGCCCATGCAATTCCTGTCCAGCGCCCTCGCCGCCTCCCTGCTCGCCATCACCGCGCCCGCGGTGCTGCCGGCCGAAGCCGCGCCTCCCGCGACGCACGCCGTCGCCCACACCGCCAGCACCATCACCACCCGCGACGGCGTGCAGCTCTACTACAAGGACTGGGGCCCGAAGGACGGCCCGGTCGTGACCTTCAGCCACGGCTGGCCGTTGAACTCGGACAGCTGGGAATCGCAGATGCTGTTCCTCGCCGACCAGGGCTTCCGCGTCGTCGCCCACGACCGTCGCGGCCATGGCCGCTCCAGCCAGCCCTGGGACGGCAACGACATGGACCATTACGCCGACGATCTGGCCGCCGTCATCGAGGCGCTCGACCTGCGCGACGTGACCCTCGTCGGGTTCTCCACCGGCGGCGGTGAAGTGGCCCGCTACATCGGCCGCCACGGCACGTCGCGCGTCAGGAAGGCGGTGCTGATCAGCGCGGTACCGCCGCTGATGCTGCAGACCGCCGACAACCCCGGCGGCCTGCCGATCGCGGTGTTCGACGGCATCCGCGCCGCGCAGATCGCGAACCGCGCGCAGCTCTACCGCGACATCCCCAGCGGCCCGTTCTACGGCTTCAACCGGCCGGGCGCGCAGGTCTCGCAGGGCCTGATCGACAACTGGTGGGCGCAGGGCATGCAGGGCGGCCACAAGAACACCTACGACTCGATCGCCGCGTTCTCGGCGACCGATTTCCGCGACGACCTCAAGCGCTTCGACGTGCCGACCCTGGTGATCCACGGCGACGACGACCAGATCGTGCCGATCGACGCCGCCGGACGCGCTTCGGCGGCGCTGATCCCGGGCGCCGAACTGCTCGTCTATCCCGGCGCGCCGCACGGCCTGACCGATACCCACAAGGACCGGGTCAACCAGGATCTGCTGGACTTCCTGCGCAAGTGATCCACATGGCGAGACCTCGAAGCGGCTGCGCTCGCGTGCAGCCGCTTCGAGCGTGCGCTGCCGTCAGGCCGGCCGTCGCAGGATGTATTCGTCGTCCAGGGTCGCGCCGACCGGGAACGTGTAGTTGCCGACCTTCGCGAAGCCGTAGCGCCCGTAGAAGCGCTGGGCGCCCGCGTTCTCCGACCACACGCCAACCCACAGCGTGCACGGGCCATCGCGCTGCAGCCATTCCATCGCCGTCTCCAGCAGCCGCGCCCCGAGCGCCTGGCCCTGATGGCCCTGCAGCAGATACAGGCGCTTGATCTCGCCATCGCCTGCGGCGACATCGGCGTGCGGCAAACCGCAAGGCCCCGCCGCGCAGTGGCCGATCGGCTCACCATCGCGTTCGAGCAGCCAGACCGCGTAATCCGGGTGCGCCAGAATCGTGCGCTGTTTCGCCACCGGGTAAGCGTCGGCGAGGAACGCGGCCAGATCCTCCGGCGGATACAGATGGCCGAAGGTTTCGGTGAAGGTACGCGCGGCGAGCGCCGACAGTGTGGCGGCGTCGTCGACGGTGGCGCGGCGCAGCGTCGCCATCGTCAGTCCTCGGCGCCGTCCCAGGCGGCGTGGGTATCGGGCACGAAGGCCAGTGCGACCGCGATCGTCTCGATGGATGCGGATTCGCCGCGGCTGCGCACCAGCCAGCCACCGAGCACGCGGGCGCGCTCGGTCACCAGACCCGAGGCGGTATCGCCGCCCAGCGTTTCCCACTCCAGCGCGATCACGACGCGCTCGCCTTCGGCCGCACCTGGATGTGCACCTCGGCCAGCTGCGCATCGGCGATCGGCGACGGTGCATCGGTCATCAGGCACTGCGCGCCGGTGGTCTTCGGGAACGCGATGACGTCGCGGATCGACTCGGTGCCGGCCATCAGCGCGGCGATGCGGTCGATGCCGAACGCGATGCCGCCGTGTGGCGGCGCGCCGTACTTCAGCGCGTCGAGCAGGAAGCCGAACTTCGCCTGCGCTTCCTCGGCGCCGATGCCGAGCAGTTCGAACACCGCAGACTGCATCGACGAACGGTGGATACGGATCGAACCGCCGCCGATCTCGTTGCCGTTGAGCACCATGTCGTAGCCGCGCGACACGGCCGTCGCGGCGTTCGCGCGCAGGTCGGCCTCGTCGTCGACCGACGGCGCGGTGAAGGGGTGATGCAGGGCGACGTAGCGCTGCGCCTCGTCGTCCCATTCGAACATCGGGAAGTCGGTGACCCACAGCGGCGCCCAGCCCTCATTGACCAGGCTGAAATCCTTGCCGGCCTTCAGACGCACCGCGCCCATGAAATCGCTGACGGTCGAATACTTGCCGGCGCCGAAGAACACGAGGTCGCCGTTGCCCGCGCCGACGTGCGACACGAGGGCGGCGAACGCGGCCTCGTCGAAGAACTTCTGGATCGGCGACGACACCTCGCCGGTCTCCGAAATCTTGATGTAGGCCAGACCCTTCGCGCCGTACTTCGCGGCATGCGCGGCGTACTCGTCGATCTGCTTGCGGCTCAGACTCGCGCCGCCCGGAATGCGCAGCGCGCAGACGCGGCCGCCGGCTTCATTGGCCGGGCCGGTGAACACCGCGAACTGGCTGTCCTTGACGAGATCGGCGACGTCCACCAGTTCCAGCGCGATGCGCAGGTCCGGCTTGTCCGAGCCGTAGCGACGCATCGCCTCGGCATAGGTCATGCGCGGGAATTCGGCCGCGAGCTCGACGCCCGCGACATCGCGGAACACGTCACGGATCATCGCCTCGACGAGATCCTGCACGTCGCGCTCCGACACCCACGCGAACTCCATGTCGAGCTGGGTGAATTCCAGCTGGCGATCGGCGCGCAGGGCCTCGTCGCGGAAGCACCGCGCGATCTGGTAGTAGCGGTCGAAGCCCGCCATCATCAGGATCTGCTTGAACAGCTGCGGCGACTGCGGCAACGCGTAGAACTCGCCCGGATGCATGCGCGCCGGCACCAGGAAGTCGCGCGCGCCTTCCGGCGTCGCCTTGGTCAGGATCGGCGTTTCGATGTCCTGGAAACCCTTGTCGTCCAGCCAGTGGCGCAGCGCGCTGACCAGCTTGGTGCGCGTGCGCATCCGGCGCTGCATCTCCGGATGCCGCAGGTCGAGATAGCGGTACTTCAGGCGTGTTTCCTCGCCCGGGTTCTCGTGATGGTGGAACGGCAGCGGCTCGGCCTTGTTCAGCACCTCGATCTGGGTGGCGACGATCTCGACCTGGCCGGTGCGGATCTTCGCGTTGACCGAATGCCGCGCGCGCACCGTGCCGGTGATGCGCAGGCAATCCTCGTAGCCCACCTGCTCGGCCGTCGCGACGACGGCGGCATTGCCGTCCGCATCCGACGATTCCGCGACCACCTGCACGATGCCTTCGTGGTCGCGCAGGTCGATGAAGCAGACGCCGCCGAGGTCGCGGGCGACATCGGCCCAGCCGCACAGGGTGACGGTCTGGCCGATCAGTGATTCGTCGATCAGGCCGCAGAAATGGGTACGCATGGGAACTCCGGACACGAAAGCGCGGGCGCACGGACCGTCACGACGACGACCGCGCTGGATGCAAGCCCGCTAGTTTAAGGCGTCGCCGCGACGCGCGCGGCGGCAGGCGCGTCAGTCCGCCGAGGCGGGCTTCGCGGCCGGCTTGGCGGCCGGCTTGGATTCACTGGCCGTGGGCTTGGATTCGGGCTTGGCCGCAGGCGCATCGGCCGCCGGCTTGTCGCCACCGGATCTGGCGCCGCCGTCGCCGCTCTCGACCAGGTTGCGCTTCTTGTCGCCGTCCTTCTTGAAGTCGGTCTCGTACCAGCCGCTGCCCGCGAGGCGGAACGACGGCGCGGTGAGCTGGCGGGTGACCGCGGACGCGCCGCAGTTCGGGCAGACCGCGGGATCGGGGTCGGACATCTTCTGCAGGCGGTCGAAGGCGTGGCCGCAGTCGGTGCACTGGAAGGCGTAGATCGGCATGGCGAGGAACCGGCGACGACAGGGGAGCCGGCATTCTGGGGCCGCCGGCGGGACTTGCAAGTCCGGCGTGGCGCGCCGGGCGCGCGTGCGGCCGCGCCACGCGGCGTCGACGGGCCTAGACTGGCCTTCTTTGCCGGAGGCTCGCGCCATGTCCCAGCCCGCCAATTTCCGCACCGTTGCCGCGGCCGCGCTGATCGCGCTGGGCCTGGTGGGCGCCGGCTGGTTTGCCGCCCAGGGCATGGCCAAGCTGCGCACCGAGGACCGCTTCGTGACCGTGAAAGGCTCGGCCGAGCGCGTGGTCGAGGCCGACCTCGTGGTCTGGCCGCTGTCGCAGACCGTTGGCGGCGACGACCTGGCCGTCGTCCAGGCCGGCCTCGATGCCAATACCGCGACGATCCGCCAGTTCCTGACCAGCGCCGGTTTCGGCGAGGACGAGGTCGTGGTCTCGCCGCCACGCCTGGAGGACCGCTGGGCCTATTCCTACGGCGAAGGGCGACCGCCGGAGCGCTACCGCTATTCGAACACCGTGACCTTGCGCACCGGCCGCGTTGCCGAGGCGATGACCGCCCTGCGCCGCAGCGGCGAGATCGTCGCCCAGGGCGTGATGCTCAATACCGGCGAGGACGGCGGTCCGCAGTTCGATTTCACCCGGCTCAACGACATCAAGCCGGAGTTGATCGCCGAAGCCACGGCGAACGCGCGCGTGTCGGCCGAGCAGTTCGCCAAGGACTCGGGCGCGCGCATCGGCGGCATCCGCAGCGCGAACCAGGGCGTGATCTCGATCGGTGACCGCGACCGCGGCAGCCCGCACGTCAAGACGGTGCGGGTGGTGACGACAGTGGAGTATTTCCTGCGCGACTAAGTCGCGCGGCGGACGACCGATCTGCGTCGACCGGCGCCCGGCACGACCTGCCGAACAGCCGGGCTCAGTAGCCCCAGGGCGTCGGCGGCGCGGCGACGGTCTTGGTCAGGTCGAACTCGACCTGGAACCGGCGGCCGCCCGGACGCGTCAGCTCGTAGACGAAGCGCTCGCCCGGACGGATTTCCATCGCCCAGGTGTTGGTCACCGATGCGGTGAGGCCTTCCTGCTCGAACATCGCGATCGATTCCGCATCGACCGGGAATTCCTGGCGCTGCTCGGTGCCCGCGTTCTGGGTGTCGCCGCCGTACATCGTCACCGGATCGTCGCTGCCGTCGGGCAGGCGATGGTCGTGCTTGAGACGCAGGCCGTGCTCGGTGCGGGTCAGGATCCAGGTGCGCGAATGGTCGTCGCCGACGTGGAACGGGATGCGCAGCTCCTGCTCCTTGTCGTTGCAGCCGCGCACGTGCATGACCAGCGCCTTGCCCTCGAACGCATCGGGCTCGGCGTCCGGCGCCGGCGGCGGCTCGTTCGCGACGATGCGGCCGGCGAACGCTTCGCCGCAATGCCGGGCGATCGCCGCGAGAAACGCATCGGCGGGCGCGCGCTGGGTGGCGGCGGCTTCGGCCGCGGCCGCCGCGGCGGCGTCCGCGGTCGGGTCGGCAGGCGGAGCGCGGGTGGCGGCCTCGTCGGGCGCCTCGGTCTGCTGACACGCAGCGAGGGCGACGACAAGGGCGGCGGAAAGCAGGGCAAGCGGCAGTTTATTCATGGCCCAACCCTACCCGGCCGCCCGTTCACGGGCAAGCTGGGGACAGCGCGAGGCTGCGCATCGAACGCGGTTCGGATAGAACACGCGACGAGCCGCGGCAGCGCATGCCGCACGCGTGGCACCGGGTCGCCACGCGTCCTGCGCGCAACGCCGCCTGCATGCCGGGTGCCGACGCGCGGTCCACGGTCGCGATCAGGCCGCGTCGTACAACGCCAGCAGATCGCCTTCCGCGGTTTCGAGCTCGGCGCGCAGCGCCGCCTGGCGCTGGCCGAGATCGGCGGCCCGGGTCGGATCGGCATAGGTTGCCGGATCCGCCAGCGTGCCGTCGATGTCCGACAACGCCTGCTCGAGTTCGGCGACGCGTGCTTCGGCCTTCTGCAACTTGTGCGGATTGGCCTTGGTCGTCTTCGCCGCCGGTTTGGCCGCGGGTGCGGCGGCCGGCAACGCGGACGGAGGCGGCGTGCGCAGTTCGCCGGCGTTGCCACGCGCGCGCAGCCAGGCGGCGTATTCGTCGAGGTCGCCGTCGAAGGGGATGACGACGCCGTCGGACACGCGCCAGAAGGTGTCGCTGACCAGGCCGATCAGGTGGCGGTCGTGCGAGACCAGCACGATCGCGCCGGGAAAATCGCTGAGCGCTTCGGCCAGCGCCTCGCGCATCTCGAGGTCGAGATGGTTGGTCGGTTCGTCGAGCAGCAGCACGTTCGGCTGCAGCCACGCGATCAGCGCCAGCGCCAGGCGCGCGCGTTCGCCGCCCGAGAACCCGTCGATGCTCTCGAACGCGCGGTCGCCCGGGAAGCTCCACTTGCCGAGGAAGTTGCGGAAGTCCTGGATCGACACGGTCGGCGAGAGTTCGCGCAGATGGTCGATCGGCGACGTGCCGGCGACCAGCGATTCCACCGTGTGCTGGGCGAAGTAACCGATGCGCAGGTCCGGATGCGCGTAGCGTTCGCCGGCCAGCAGCGGCAGCTCGCCGACGAGGGTCTTGACCAGCGTCGACTTGCCCGCGCCGTTCGGGCCCAGCAGGCCGATGCGGTCGCCCGCTTCCAGGCCGAAGCCGACGTTGTCGAGAATCACCACCGCGCCATCGGCGGCCGGATAGCCGCAGGTGCCGTGGTTGATGCGCAGCAGCGCATGCGGCAGGCGCACCGGCGCGGGGAAGTCGATGCGCACCTCGCGTTCGGCGCGCACGGCTTCGGTGTCGGCCATCTTCGCCAGGCGCTTGACCCGCGACTGTGCCTGCTTGGCCTTCGCCGCGCTGGCCTTGAAACGGTCGATGAAGCTCTGCAGGTGCGCGCGCTCGGCCTGGCTCTTCTCGTGGGTGATCTGCTGCAGGCGCAGCTGCTCGGAGCGCTGGCGCTCGAACGAGGTGTAGTCGCCGGTGTAGAGCTTGGCCTTGCCGCCGTGCAGGTGCAGCGTGTGGGTGCAGACGTTGTCGAGGAATTCGCGGTCGTGCGAGATCAGCAGCAGTGTGCCGGGGTATTTCAGCAGCCACTGTTCGAGCCACAGCACGGCGTCGAGATCCAGATGGTTGGTCGGCTCGTCGAGCAGCAGCATGTCGCTCGGCGTCATCAGCGCACGCGCCAGATTCAGGCGCACGCGCCAGCCGCCGGAGAACGTCGCGACCGCGCGCTGGTGGGTGTCGGCCGGAAAGCCCAGGCCGTGCAGCAGCTTGCCCGCGCGCGCGCCGGCGTCGTAGGCGCCGACCTCGGCCATGCGCAGGTGCACGTCGGCGACCGCTTCCCAGTCCTCGGCCGCGAGCGCGTCGGCTTCGGCCTTCAGCACCGCGGCGACGGCTGCATCGCCACCCAGCACGAAGTCGATCGCCGCGTCGGGCAGCGACGGCATTTCCTGCGCGATGCTGGCCACGCGCACGCGGTTGGGCAGGTCGAGATCGCCCTTGTCGGCCTCGACTTCGCCGCGCACGGCCGCAAACAGGGAAGACTTGCCGGTGCCGTTGCGGCCGACGACGCCCACGCGCCAGCCGGCATGTAGGGTCAGGTCCATTTCGGACAACAGCAGCCGTTCGCCGCGCCGCAGGGCGAAATTCTTGAAGGAAATCATGGCGCGATTCTACCGGACGCGGGCCTGCCTCCGGCCCGGCACCGCCCGCCGCGAGGGCCCGTCGCGTGCGATCCACCATGTGGGGCGCCCACTGCGACCGCGAAACGCGCGATGAGACGGAAGCGAGTGCGCCGCCTCCCTCGACGCGCGATCGCCATGCGCGCCGGCCGCATGGCCACCCGCATCCCGTTCGACCTGCGCGCAAGCGCAGCACCGGCAAACGCGCGGCAACGATCGTTCTGAATAAGGAACGATCGAACCTCATTATTGAGAACATTGACGAATACGGGACGATTGCGTTCAATCGCATCCCCATATCGCTTCAAGGCCACCCCCATGCTTCCCCACCGCCTCGCTCTGGCCGTGACCCTTGCCCTCGCCGGCGCGCCGGCCCTGGCCCAGGACGCGCCTGCGCGCACGTCCACGCTCGACACCCTGATCGTCACCGGCACCCGCGTCAGCGACCGCACCGTCGCCGAATCGCAGTCGCCCATCGACATCATCACCTCGGACAGCCTGCAGGCGACCGGCACCACCGAGCTCGCGACCGCCCTGGCGCGCGCACTGCCGTCACTGAATTTCCCGCGTCCGGCGCTGACCGACGGCACCAGCGCGATCCGCCCGGCGCAGCTGCGCGGGCTGTCGCCCGACCAGGTGCTGGTGCTGGTCAACGGCAAGCGGCGCCATGCGTCGTCGCTGCTCAACCTCAACGGCACCATCGGCCGCGGCTCCGCGCCGGTCGACCTCAATACGATCCCGGTCTCGGCGATCGAGCGCGTGGAAGTACTGCGCGACGGCGCGTCGGCCCAGTACGGCTCGGACGCGATCGCCGGCGTCGTGAACATCGTGCTCAAGGGCGCGTCGCAGGGCGGCAGCCTGTCGATGACCGCGGGCCAGTTCTCGGCGGGCGACGGCACCCAGACCCAGATCGCCGGCGACACCGGGCTCGCGCTCGGCGAGGACCGCGGTTTCCTGCACCTGTCGGCCCAGGTCGGCCAGCAGGACGCGACCAATCGCGCGCGCCCGTTCGCCGGCACGCCGGGCGTCACCCAGCCCGCGCTGGGCCAGAAGGCCTTCGTCATCGGCGAGCCGGAAGTCGACTTCGGCGCGGTCGGCTTCAACGCCGATTTCGCGTTCAACGACAGCCTCAGCGGCTATGCGTTCGGTACCGCGAGCAACCGCGACATCACCTCGTTCGCGTTCTTCCGCGCACCGGGCAACCCCACCCAGAACGTGCCGTCGATCCATCCCGACGGGTTCCTGCCGGAGATCAACAACATCTCCAAGGACCGCTCGATCGTCGCCGGCCTCAAGGGCCACACGGCCAGCGAATGGAACTGGGACCTGAGCTACAACTACGGCTACAACCGGCTCGAGTTCTATACCCGCAACACGCTCAACGCGAGCCTCGGCGAAAGCTCGCCGACGTCGTTCTACGATGGCGCGCTGGAAACGACGCAGAACATCGTCAACTTCGACGTCAGCCGCCAGCTCGACTGGGGCCTGGCGTATCCGGTGACGCTGTCGCTGGGCGCCGAAGCGCGCAACGAGAAGTGGAACCAGTCGCCGGGGGAATACGGCTCGTACGCCGACGCGGGCGACGGTGCGCCGGGCGCGGCGGCGGGCGCGCAGGGGTTCGGAGGTTTCGCGCCGGGCGTCGCGGGCGCCTACGACCGTGACAGCCACGCGCTCTACGCCGGCCTGGAAGCCGACATCACCGAGCGCTTCTCCGCGGGCGCGGCCGCGCGCTACGAGGACTACGACGATTTCGGCAGCCAGGTCTCGGGCAAGCTGTCGGGACGCTTCGCGTTCACCGATGCGGTCGCCCTGCGCGGCACGGTCGCCAGCGGGTTCCGCGCGCCGTCGCTGCCGCAGCAGTACTTCCAGACCGTCAGCACGACCTTCCTGCCCGGCATCACCACGCCATTCGAGATCCGCACCTTCCCCGCCAACAGCGCGGTGGCGCAGGCCTTCGGCGCCGAGCCGCTGCGGCCGGAAGAATCGCTGTCCTACAGCCTGGGCCTGGTGCTGCAGCCGGTCGACAATCTCTACGTCACCGTCGACGCCTACCAGATCGATGTCGACGACCGCATCGCGCTGTCGTCGAACCTGACCGGCGACGCGGTGCGCGCGCTGCTCGAATCGCAGGGCATCACCGGCGTCAACGGCGGCCGCTACTTCACCAACGCCATCGATACCCGCACCCGCGGCATCGACGTCGTCGGCAGCTACCGCTGGGACCTGGCGGCCGGCAGCTTCGACCTGACCGCGGGCTACAACCATTCGAAGACCGAGGTCACGCGCATCGCCGACAACCCGGCGGCGCTCGAGGCGATCGGCGTCGACCTGGAGCGCATCGATCGCGCCGAAGTCGGCCGCATCGAACAGGGCTTCCCGCGCAACAAGCTGCTGCTGTCGGGCAACTGGCAGACCGAGGCCTGGGCGTTCTCGCTCGGCACCACGCGCTACGGCAGCGTGCGCACGACGCCGACCAATGCCGCGCTCGACCAGGAATACGGCGCGAAGTGGCTCGTCGACGTCTCGGCGACCTGGAAGCCGGGCGACAACTGGGCGCTGACGCTCGGCGCGGACAACGTGCTCAACGAGTATCCCGACGAGAACACCTTCGGCAACTCGACCAACGGGCAGTTCCCGTATTCCAACCTGTCGCCGTTCGGCTTCGGCGGTGCGTTCGGCTACGCGAAGATCGCCTACACCTGGTGACGCGCCGCGCCACGTGACGCCAGACGATGCCCCGGTCCGCCGGGGCATCGTCGTTTTCGCGGCGGGTCTGACGCACCTTGCGTCGACTTGCCGCATCCCAGGCCGTCGGCGACACTGAAACGCCTGTCAGGCGCCTTCCGATGCCGCACAACACCGACCTGATCAACATCGTCGCCGTCGGTCTGGTGACCGCCTTCGTGTTCGGCGCGCTCGCCAACCGGCTGCGGCTGTCGCCGATCGTCGGCTATCTCGCGGCGGGCATCCTGGTCGGGCCGTTCACCCCGGGCTTCGTCGCCGACCAGGACCTGGCCAACCAGCTCGCCGAGATCGGCGTGATGCTGCTGATGTTCGGTGTCGGCCTGCACTTCTCGCTCAAGGACCTGATGGACGTGAAGTCCATCGCGATTCCCGGCGCGATCGCCCAGATCAGCGTGGCCACCGTGCTCGGCTGGGTGCTGGCGTGGCTGATGGGCTGGTCGATGGTCAGCGGCTTCGTGTTCGGCCTCGCGCTGTCGGTCGCCAGTACCGTGGTGCTGTTGCGCGCGATGGAGGAGCGACGGCTGCTGGATACGCGGCGCGGAGGCGGAATGGTCGCGTGGTCAGGATCAGCATCGCGCAGAAGATGTTCGACAGCACGCTCCACGCGGCGAAGAACGCGACCGCCGCGACGGCGGCGAAGCCGGTGAACGCCGTCCACAATACGGTGCCCGAGACCCCGAGCCGTTCCAGGATCATCAGCAACGCCGCGGCGTAGATCAGGAACGAGGCGATGCGGCGTCCGCCGACGACGGCCTCGACGGGCAGCGTGTAGCGGGCGCCGACACGCTCGATCAATCGACGCACCAGCATGCGCAGCAGCCGCGCCGCCACCAGGATCAGCAGGATCGGAAGAATGAGGTCGAGCCAGTCATGAAGCCAGACCGGCAAATGCTGCTCGAAACGCACGCGAACTCCTGGAAGGTGCGCCACGGGCGCGACGGCGCATCATTCTAGACGCGCTGCTCCGGAGTCGGTGGGACGCGGCTCAGGCCACGCGCTGGAACACCACGCGGACCACGCGATGGCGTCCATCGCTGTTTTCGCTGTGCGCCTGGACGATGCGGGACGCGGCCTGCGCCTTCGAGGCGTTCGAGCCGGCGATGGACGCCGTCGAAGGCGTCCTCGTCGAGGCCGAGCGAGCGGTGCGACCAGCGGATGTCGCGGTCGAGCGGCATCTGGTCGAGTGCCTGGAGTTCGTCGAAAGTGATCATGGCTTCCCTCAGTTGCCGAGACGATGCATAAGACCGCGTGCACGTCTCGTCATCTGCGACGGAAGCTGGCCCGAGTCGATCCGTGGCCGGAGGGGCAAGCGCCATACGGAAGGCGGGGCTACACGGCGCAGAACGGAAAAAGCCGGCGCGGGGCCGGCTTTCTTCGACACTGGATGCATGGTGGGCGGTGCAGGGTTCGAACCTGCGACCCTTGCCGTGTGAAGGCAATGCTCTACCGCTGAGCTAACCGCCCGGAGCGACGTTGTCGCTGCCACGCCCGAAGGCGCGGGGTGCGCAGTTTACGGGCTGGGCGCAGCGGCCACAAGAGCCTGTGCGGGCGGATCTCGCGAGCGCGGTCGCATCCGCGTCCGCGCGCCGGCGCAGAGCGATTCCGGTCAGGCCACCAGCGTCGCGACGAGGTCGATGTAGCGCTGCATTGCGGTCTCGCGCGACGTGCCGGCCAGTCGCTCCCACGCTTCGCGTTTCGCCGTGCCGACGAAGTCGAAGAAGCCCGGGCGCGGTCCGCCGGCATCGCCTTCGGTGGCCTGCTTGTAGAGCGCGTAGAGCCGCAGCAGGGTGTCGTTGTCCGGACGCGCCGGCAGGTCCCGGACCCGTCGGCCGGCGGCTTCGAACTGCTGCGTCAGGTCCGGCATCGTGGCGCCCTCGCATCGCGGGCCGTCATCACACCACCGGGGGGCAGGCCGGTCAACACGATGCGACGTGGGCCTGGCCGGGGTTACGCCCGGATCAGAAACTGCGGCACTGCCGGAACCGGGTCTGCATGCCGCTGTCCGCCGGCGGCGTCAGCTGGATACGCGAAGCGGTCAGGTCGGGCTGGCGCAGGACCAGTGCACAGATGTCGGCGAAGATCGCCTCGTCGTCGGTGCGCGGGACGAAGACCTGCAGCGTGGACGCCGTCGCCCAGATCGCACGGTCGACCTGCGGCAGGGTCGAGACCGCGCTCGCCAGGTCCTGGCGCTGCTGTTCGATCGGAAGCCGGGGCGGTGGCGCGATGATGACGGGCGCGGGCTCTGCCGTGCCCGGCGAGGTCGGCGCGCCGGGTGCCGCATCGCGTGCAGTCTCCACCGGCGCCGGCATCAGCATGAAAGTCGCGATGCCGGCCAGCAGCGCGAACAGCCAGCCGAGCAGGCTGCGCTGGCGCGCGCGGTCGCTGGCGTGCGCGCGGATGCCGGCGAGCTGTTCGGGCGGCATCAGGTCGCGCAGCTCGGGCCACAGGGTCTTGCCGTCCAGCAGTTCGACCCGGCGCTGCGCGGCGATCTCGCGCGCCTCGGCATCGATCTGGCCCTGGGTCACCAGCAGCCCACCGGCGGCGCCCTTCAGATTGACGTCGCCCGCGAGCGCCTGCACGGCGTTGCGCCCCAGCACGAAGGTCGCCCCGTGCTTGCAGGACAGCAGCCAGCGGCCGCCCTCGCGTTCCAGCACGTAGTCACGATCGCCGGAGACATCCTCGCGGTCGACGACCTGGGTGTAGCCGCGGCGGTGCAGGGCCTGCAACACCATGCCGATGAAACTGCGCCAAGAGACGCCGGACAGCGCCACGATGCCGGCCGCGCTTTCGTCGCGTCGCTGCTGGATGCCCATGAAATAGAACGTCGCCACGCCGCCGATGGCGAGCATGACCAGGATCGCGGCGATCCACTGCGTTATCGCGCCCACGGGATTCCCCTAGCGAAAGCGGCGCCAAGGATAGCGGATCGCCGGCGGCGCGCGCGGCGCCGGGCGCCACCGGCATCGCCCGGACCGGCGCGGTGCGGCAGCGGGCGGCGCAGGTCAGCGTGCGCTGGTCTTGCGGGTCGCCTTGCGCGGAGAGGCGCGCTTCGTCGCCTCGCGCTTTTGGCGGCCGCCGTCTTGCGAGGCCTGGCGGTCGCCGTCGCGGCCTTGGCCGGGCGTGCGCCGGTCGTCGTCTTCGCTGGCGTCTTCCGCGTCGCCGTCTTCGCCGTGGTCTTGCGCGCGCCGCCGCCGGTGGCGCCACCGCGACGCTGGAGTTCGGCGTTCAGCGCATCGACCTGGGCACGCAGACCGTCGACCTCCTTGCGGCCGGGCACGCCGAGCGTCTCCAGCGTTTTCTGGACCCGGGCCTCGAGTACCTTTTCGAGACGATCCCAGGTCTCGGACGCCCGGTTGCGCGCCTCGTCCATGCGCGAGCCCACGGCGTCGCGGACGTCGCTCGCCCGGCCGTCGGCGAATTCGCGCGCGCTCTTCTCCAGCCCCACGCCTTCCTTCACCAGGCCCTCGAACAGACGGGAGCCCTCGACCTGCGCGCGGCCGAAGGCGCCGACGCCCGCGAGCCAGATCTGCTGCGCCGAGTCGCTGATCGACTTCGACAGCTGCTCCGCATCGCTGCGCGCGCGCTTGTCGCCGGCGGCGTCGGCACGGGTGCTGCCGGACTGCTGCTTTCTGTTGGACTGTGTCATGCGGATCTCCGTTGCGTAACGTCGGTGGGCGGGTAGGGCAAGCACGCCTTGCCAGCATGCGCCTGTCAAACCGGGTGGCGTGACAGGCCACTCGGGCATCGCCAGCACGCGGCACGGACAGGCGGCGTGCCGTCTGCGGATGGGACGCAGATCGCGTGCAGCATCGGACAACGCCCTGCACTGCAGCGTGAGGCCTGTGGCGTCGACGCGACTGCCGCTCGTCTGCGCGCTCAGGTGGCTGTCTGAAGGGGAGAGGCCTTCACCCGCAGCCGAAGATGGCCGCATGCGCATGACGGATCTTTCCACGCGCCTGGGCCACCGGTTGGCGTGGCACCAGGCACTGCACGACCCCGATGTCGACGACCGCAATACCGCGCGCTGGCTGCCGGAAGTCCGACGCTGGCAGGCGTCGCGCCTGCGCGACAGTTACCTCCATCTCCTCGACGATCCCGCGCGGCGGCCTGCGACCGAGTTCTTCCTGGGCGATGTCTCCGGCGACCGCGACTTCACCCGCCGCGATGCCGACATCGCCCGCGTGCTGCCGACGATGCGGCGCCTGCTGCCCGACAAGCTGCTGGACACGGTCGCCGATACGATCGAACTCGGCGCGCTGAGCCATGCGCTGGACCTGCACATGACGACGGCGCTCGAGACCCTCGCGCCACGCCGGCGCAAGCTCGATGCCGCGCTCTACGCCGAGGCCTATCGCGCGGTCGGCCGGGCGCCGCTGCGCCGTCGGCAGGTGCGCCTGCTCGGCAATGTGGGACGCGGCTTCAGTCGCGCGTTGACGATGCGGGGCGTCTCGGCGCTGCTCGCGTTCTCGCGCGGCCCCGCGAAGCTGATGGGACTCACCGAACTGCAGGGCTTTCTGGAACGCGGCTACGCGGCATTCGATGCGCTCGACGATGCCGACGCCTTCGTGTCCGAGATCCAGCAGCACGAAGGCACCGGCTCGCTGCGACTCTTCGCCGGCCACCCCGCGCCGTTCGTCGCGAACTGACCGCGGGGCGCACACGGGTGCGCGCCTGCGTGCGGTCAGAACTTTTCCTGCAGCACCCGGCGGATCTCGGCCTCGATCGGACCCTTCATCGCGGCCAGGAGGAAGCCGAGCTTGGCGGTCACGTGCAGGCTGTCGGGCAACAGCGCGATCTTGCCGTCGACGCCGGAACGCTTGAAGTTCAGGGTGTCGCCGGCCCAGTCGTACTGCATGTCGAACCGTTCCGACAGCTTCTGCGCGACCGCTTCGACGGCTGTGCGCGCCTGGGCCTTGGGCAGCGCGTGCGGGTGGGTGATGTCGATACCGGCCATGGGCGGATTCCGGAAACGGGAAGGGGCGCCATTCTGGAACAACCGGTGTGGTGATGTCGTGCTAGATTGCCGCCGCATGACCGCACTGAAGCTGCGTTTCCCGACGCCGGACGAACCTGAACTGCCGCTCGACATCGGCGTGCATGGCGTCGGTAGGCGTGCCGATGGGGGGCTCGCACCGACCACGACCGATCGGCCCGAGCTGGTCCGGTTCTGCGTCGATCGGCGCGGTGTCTGGCTCACGGTGTCGGACGGCGTGCAGGGCGTGCATGTCAACGGCCGCCAGGTCCGGCGCATGGCGATGCTGCGGACCGGCGACGCGGTGTATGTCGACGGCAACGAGCTGCGCCTGGTCGCGGCGCGTCCCGTCGCCCTGCGGCCTGCGGCCGCGAACACAGAACATGCGCCGAGCGAAGAGGATTCCCGCATCGTGCTGCGCGGCGTCGGTGGCCGGTACCACGGCCGCAGCTTCACCCTGGATCGACCGGTGCTCGTCGGTCGGCATGGCGAGGCGGCGATCCGCATCGACGACCCCGCGTTCGCCGATCGCCATGCGCGGCTCGAGCGCGTCGGGCACGGCGTGCAGCTGACCGATCTGGGGTCGGCTGACGGCAGCGTGGTCAATGGCGAAGCCCTGCGCGATGCCTTGCTGCAGGCGGGCGACCAGGTCGTGTTCGATGCGCACCATCGCTTCGTTGTCGAGGCGCCGACGCGCGTCCAGGTCGAGACTGCGCCGGATTTCGAGACGAGCTTCGAGGACACCCGCCCGCGCGTCGCGCCACCGCGGGCACGGGGCGGCGGGTGGCGCCTGCCGTGGCTGCTGCTGGCGGCCCTCGTGCTCGCCGGACTGCTCGGTGCGCTGTTGCTGTTCGGCGCTGCCTGAGTCGCCGACCCATTCGCGATCCGGCGCAACGCGCGCAGGGGCCGGACTGCCGTGTGCGTGTCGCAGGAACGAACTTGGATCCTTCAGCGAAGGACACGAAACGTGCGGTCTCGCCAGTCCGTTGGGCCGTCTCGACCCGGTGCCGCGTCAGCGCGCTCGGTCGAGGCACAGACGTTCCTTCGATCGCGCGTGCCAGGTCGTCTGATCCTCAGCCGGATCCGGCGGCGCGCGGGCTGCGCGACGCGGCCGACGCGCGACGCCGGTCGATTGCACGCCACGCCCGCCAGGCCAGCAGCGCCGCGAGGATGACCGCATACAGCAAGGGCTCGCGGTAGTCGGATTTCACGATCCACCAGAAATGCAGCACGGCCAGCGCGGCGATCGGGTAGATCAGTTTGTGCAGGCGGCCCCAGGTGCGGCCCAGGCGTCGCATCCAGCCGGTGGTCGAGGTCACGGCGAGCGGCACCAGCAACAGCCACGCGAGGAAGCCGACGGTGATGAACGGCCGCTTGGCGATCTCGACCAGCACCTGCGACAGATCGCCAGCGAGATCCAGCGCCAGCCACGTGGCGAAATGCAGGCTCGCGTAGGCGAAGGCATACAGCCCGAGCATCCGACGGAACCGCAGCAGCAGCGGCTGCTTCAGCAATTGCCGGAGCGGCGTGATCGCGAGTGTCAGCAGCAGGAAACGCAGGGCCCAGGTGCCGAGCTCGTGTTCGATCGCGACCACCGGTTCCGCACCCAGCGCATCGATGTCGCCGCCGTTGGCCACCTGCCACACACGCCAGCCCAGCCACGCAAGCGGCGCGAGCGCCAGCAGATGCACGAGCACCTTGGCGACGACGACGCCGGTCGGCGTTGTCGGCGTGCGCGGCCGGACCCGCGGATCGCGTGCGGCCCGCGCCATCTATGTCAGTACCACTTGCGCAGGTCCATGCCGCTGTACAGCGATGCGACCTGGTCGGCGTAGCCGTTGAACGGACGCGTGTCGATGCGGTTGGGCAGCAGCTTGTTGCCGCTGCCCGAGATCCGGCGCTCGCTCTTCTGGCTCCAGCGCGGATGATCGACATCGGGATTGACGTTGCTGAAGAAGCCGTATTCCGATGGCTGCAGCTGGTTCCACGCGGTCGGCGGCATCCGCTCGACGAAGCGGATCTCGACGATCGACTTGATGCTCTTGAAGCCGTACTTCCACGGCACCACCAGCCGCAGCGGCGCACCGTTCTGCTGTGGCAACGGCTTGCCGTAGAGACCGGTCGCGAGGAACGCGAGCGGATGCATCGCTTCGTCGATGCGCAGGCCTTCGCGATACGGCCAGCGGATGGAACGGAACCGCAGACCCGGCATCTGCTCGCGATCGGCCAGGGTGGTGAACGCGACGAACTTGGCATTCGCATTCGGTTCGAACCGGCGCAGCACCGAGGCCAGCGGCACGCCCGTCCACGGGATCACCATCGACCAGCCTTCCACGCAGCGCAGGCGATAGACGCGCTCTTCGGCCGTGATGCCGCGTAGCAGGTCCTCCAGACCGATGCGCCCGGGCTTGGCGCATTCGCCGCCGACCTCCACGCTCCACGGCGACGTGCGCAGGGTCTTGGCCGCGCTCGACGGATCGCCCTTGCCGGTGCCGAACTCGTAGAAGTTGTTGTAGCTGGTGACGTCCTCGAACCGCGTCAGCTCCTCGTCGGTGCGGAAGCCAGAACGCGCCTGCGCCGGCGTGACGCGCGCGCCGCTTGGCGGTGGCGGTTCCGCATCTGCACAGCCGGCGAGGCCGAGTGCGGGCGCGGCGGCCATCGCGGCGAGCAGGCGCCGCCGGTCGCGATACACGGTTTCTTCGGTGATTTCCGAACTGCGGATACGCAGCGCGTCGCGCAATGACATGGGAACACTCCTCGACGACAGACAGGCGGACAGCTCGCGGCATACGTTGCCACCGCAACCATTGGATGCACGTCAAGGCTGCTGCGCTGCGGCATACTTGCCGGCCCGCAACGACACGATCTGGAGCCGGCAATGGCGCGTGCGTACAACTTCGCCCCTGGACCTGCAGCGCTGCCTGAACGCGTGTTGCGGCAAGCGCAGGCCGACATGCTGGAGTGGGGTGACGCGGGCGCGTCGATCGTCGAAATGAGCCATCGCGGGCCGGAATTCATGCAGGTCGCGCAGACCGCCGAAGCGGACCTGCGGACCTTGCTCGCGGTTCCCGACGACTACGCCGTGCTGTTCCTGCCCGGTGGTGCGACGACCGCGCAGGCGTTGATCCCGCTCAACTTCGCGGCCGCCGGCGACACCGTCGATTACGTGGTCACCGGCCACTGGGGCAAGACCGCGTTGCGGCAGCTCACGCCCGCGATGCAGGTCCACATCGCCGCGAGCGGCGAAGCGAACGGTTACCGCAGTATCCCGGCGCGCGACAGCTGGCGTCTGTCGCCTGGCGCGGCGTACGTGCACATCACCGCCAACGAGACCATCCATGGCGTGGAGTACCGCCCTGCGTGGGGCGACCCGGCGCCGGACACCGGCGACGTGCCGCTGATCGCCGACTTCAGCTCCAGCATCGCGTCGGAGCCGATCGACATTTCGCGCTACGGCCTGATCTACGCCGGCGCGCAGAAGAACCTGGGGCCGGTCGGGATTTCGGTGGTGATCCTGCGCCGGGACCTGCTGGCGCGCGCCGGGCAGCCGCGCGCCGACATCTTCAATTACGCGTCGCAGCTCGCCAACGACTCCATGCTCAACACCCCGCCGACCTGGAACTGGTATCTCGCCGGGCTGGTGTTCCGCTGGATGCTCGACGAAGGCGGCACCGCCGAATTCGACCGCCGCAGCGACGAGAAATCGGGGCTGCTCTACGCCGCGATCGACGGGTCGGGCGGCTTCTATCGCAACGACGTCGAGGCGTCGGTCCGCTCGCGCATGAACGTGCCGTTCTTCCTCGCCGACGAATCGCGCAACGAGGCCTTTCTGTCCGGCGCCCGCGACGCGGGACTGATCGGGCTGAAGGGCCACCGCGTGCTCGGCGGCATGCGCGCTTCGATCTACAACGCGATGCCGGTCGACGGCGTCCGTGCCCTCGTCGCCTACATGCAGGATTTCCAGACGCGCCATGGCTGATTCGAAGAAAAAGGCTGCGCCGAAACCGCGCGCCGCCAAGAAGGTCGCTGCGAGCGCTGCAGCGACGCCGTCGCGCGCAACGCGCCGCGCGGCGCCGGACGACACCATCGATGCGACCCGCACCGCCGCCGGCGGCAAGCCGGATCTCGGCGCCGTGCGGGCGCAGATCGACGGTATCGACCGCGAGATCCAGACCCTGATCGCCGAGCGCGCCCTGTTCGCGCGCCAGGTGGGCAAGGCCAAGGGCAAGCTCGCCGCGGCCGTCGACTATTACCGGCCGGAACGCGAGGCACAGGTGTTGCGCCGCGTCGTCGACCGCAACGACGGTCCGTTGTCGGACGAAGTGCTGGTGCGGCTGTTCCGCGAGATCATGTCGGCCTGCCTCGCGCAGCAGGAGCCCTTGAAGATCGGCTATCTCGGTCCCGAAGGCACGTTCTCGCAGCAGGCCGTGCACAAGCATTTCGGGCACTCGGCGAAGGGGCTGCCGCTGGCGAGCATCGAGGAAGTGTTCGACGAGGTTGCCGCCGGCAACGCCGATTTCGGCGTGGTGCCGGTCGAGAATTCGGGGCAGGGCACGATCCAGTCGACCCTCGACATGTTCCTGACGTCGCCACTGAAGATCTGCGGCGAGGTCGAATTGCGCGTGCACCAGTACCTGCTGTCGCGCACCGGGCATCTCGAAGACATCGAGCGCGTGTACTCGCACGGCCTGTCGCTCGCGCAGTGCAAATCGTGGCTGCGCGAGAACCTGCCCGGCGTCGAGAAGCACGCGGTGGTCAGCAATGCCGAAGCGGTGCGCCGGGCGAAGAAATCCGACGATGCCGCCGCGATCGCCGGCGAGACCGCCGCGCACGTCTACGGCATGCAGGTCATCGCCGGGCCGATCGAGGATCGCAGCGACAACACCACGCGCTTCCTCGTCATCGGCCGCGCCTCGTTCCCCCCGTCCGGCAACGACCGCACGTCGCTGATGGTCTTCATCCGCGACCAGCCGGGCGCGCTGTACCGCATTCTCGAGCCGCTGGCGCGTCGTGACATCAGCATGAACCGCATCGAGTCGCGTCCGGCGCACGGCGCGCTATGGCAGTACGCGTTCTTCATCGAGGTCAACGGCCACGTCGACGAATCGCCGCTGAAGGATGCGCTCGACGAGATCGACGAGTTCGCAGGCGAGGTCCGCGTGCTCGGGTCGTATCCGGTCGCGGTGCCATGAGCGATCTGGCCTGGATCGCCTCGCGCGGTCGTCCGCTGCGTGGCGAGCTGGTGGTGCCGGGCGACAAGTCGGTCTCGCATCGCGCGATCATGCTGGCGTCGATCGCCGACGGGACCTCGCGCATCGACGGGTTTCTCGAAGGCGAGGACGCGCGTGCGACCGAGTCGATCTTCCGCGCGCTCGGCGTGCGGATCGAGGTGCCCGAGCCGGGCGTACGCATCGTCCACGGCGTGGGCCTCGATGGCCTGCGTCCGCCTGCCGTGCCGCTCGACTGCGGCAATGCCGGCACCGGCATGCGCCTGCTCGCCGGCCTGCTGGCCGGCCAGGCGTTCGACAGCGTGCTGGTCGGCGACGCATCGCTGTCGAAGCGTCCGATGCGGCGCGTGACCGCGCCACTGTCCGCGATGGGGGCGCACATCGAAACGGGCGACGGCGAGCGTCCACCGTTGCGGATCCACGGCGGCCGGACGCTGTCGGGCATCGCGTTCGACAACACGCTCGCCAGCGCCCAGGTGAAGTCGGCCCTGCTGCTCGCCGGGCTGTATGCCGACGGCGAGACGACGGTCCACGAGCCGCGGCCGACCCGCGACTACACCGAGCGCATGCTGGCCGCGTTCGGCTGGCCGATCGCGTTCTCGGCCGGCATCGCGCGTCTGACCGGCGGCCACCGCCTGCGCGCGACCGACGTGCGCGTGCCGGCGGATTTCTCCTCGGCGGCGTTCTTCCTCGTCGCCGCGACCCTGGTGCCGGGATCGGACCTGGTGCTGCGCCAGGTCGGCATGAATCCCCGGCGTACCGGGTTGCTGCACGTGTTGCGCCTGATGGGCGCCGACATCACCGAGGACAACGCCGGCGAGCAGGGTGGCGAGCCGGTGGCCGATCTGCGCGTGCGCCATGCACCGCTGCGCGGCATCGACGTGCCGCTGCCGCACGTGCCGGACATGATCGACGAGTTCCCGGTGCTGTTCGTCGCCGCCGCGTGCGCCGAGGGCAGCACCCGGGTGACCGGCGCGGAAGAACTGCGGGTCAAGGAGTCGGACCGCATCGCGACGATGGCCGCGGGCCTGCGCGCGATCGGCGTGCGCATCGAGGAGACGCCAGACGGTGCGGTCATCGCCGGCGGCACGCCGTTCGGCAGCGGCGTCATCGACAGCCACGGCGACCACCGCATCGCGATGTCGTTCGTGGTCGCGGGCCAGTGCACGGAGGCCGACGTCGAGATCGAAGACGTCGCCAACGTCGCGACCTCGTTTCCCGCGTTCGACCGCGTCGCGGCCGGACTGGGCATCGGTCTGCGCGCACGCTGAGCGCGACGAAAAACGGGCCGGACACTCGCGTGACCGGCCCGTCCTCCCCTGTACGCGGTGTCCGCGTGACGTTCGCCTACGGCTCGTCGAGGGTGAATTCCACTGGCACCCGTACCGACGACGCGACCGGCTTGCCGCCCTCGATCGCGGGCTCGAAGGTCCAGCCGCGGACCGCTTCGACCGCGGCGCGGTCAAGATCGCGCGACCTGCTGCTGGTCTCGACGCTGACGTCGCTCGGGCGACCGTTGGCATCGACCTGTACCAGCAGCACGACGGTGCCCTCTTCGCGGTTGCGGGCCGCGGCTGGCGGATAGCTCGGCTCGCCCGGCGAGACGGGTGCCGCGGCGCGGTCGGCGGGGCGCGCAGGTGCGGTCGGCGTCGTGCGCTGCGGTTCGCTTGCGTCGGGTGTGGGTTCGGGTGATGGCGCCGTGCCGTCGCCGATCGTCGGCGCATCGGGGAGGGGCGCATCGGTGGTCGTGTCGCGCTGGCTGAGGAAGTACCAGCCCACCGCGACGAGCGCGATCAGCAGCAGGATCCACAACAACGGGCTGGAGCGCTTCTCCTCGGCCACCGGCTCGGAGGGGGGCGGCAGGTCCTGTGGCGGCCGCGGATCGTGGGGACGCTGGATCGGATCGCTCATGACCGGCACTCCAAACTGAACGGGGTTGCAGGCTTCCACACCGGATGTGGAGGTTGCGTCAGCGCCGGAGGGCGCGCGCGGCCGTCGGTCGACGGCTCATTGAGTAGCCGGTGTGAACTGGAACGGCACCAGCAGTTCGCCGGGGACAGGCCGGCCGTCGCGCATCGCGGGCTCGAAGCGCCAGCGGCGCACCGCCTGGGTCGCCGCCCGGTCGAGCCGACGGTGCTGGCTGCTGCGTACGAGATCCACGGCGCTGGTGCGGCCGTCGGCATCGACATGGACGCGCAGCAACACCTCACCGGCTTCGCCCCGGCGCATCGCGGTGCGCGGGTAGTCCGGCGCCGGCGTCGAAATGGGACGGGGCTGGCGCGCGACGTCGGCTGCGACGGGTACCGGTACCGGCGTCACCGTCGCGTCGACCATCGTCGCGGCCTCGGACGGCGACGCAACGGGCGCGGTGCGCGGCACGTGTTCGTCGATGCGGACCGGGGAGGGCGACGTGGTCGTCGATCCGCCGCGTCCCGTGCCTTCGGATGCGGCGGGCAGCGGCGCGGGCAGTGGCTCGAAGGTGCGGCCGGCCGTCGCGGTCGGCGCAGCGGCACTGTCGTCGGCCGTCGTTCCGGTCGGACGGTTCCCCAGCCACAGCGCGACGAAGAGCAGCAAGCCGAGTCCGCACGCGGCCGCGATCGCCCCCCACGCGCGACGCGTCGGCAGGAGCGACGACAGGGTCTGGCGCCAGTGCGGCGTTGGCGACGATTCGGACATGACGGCTTCCGGCAGGCGAGCGCGCATTCTTGCATATGCATCCCGCGCGTCCGGGCGCGCGGGATGCCCACGCCGCGGCGCCTCTCGGCGATAATGCCGATCCGTTCCGCTGCGATGTGCCCACGATGCTCGATCCCAACCTGTTGCGCCAACACCTCGCCGACACCGCCGCGCGGCTGCGTGCGAGCCGCGGTTTCGAACTGCCGGTGGCGCGCATCGAATCGCTGGAAGCCGAGCGCAAGCAGATCCAGATGCGCACGCAGGATCTGCAGAACCTGCGCAATACCCGCAGCAAGGCGATCGGCCAGGCCAAGGCCAAGGGTGAGGACACCGCACCGCTGCTGGCCGAAGTCGCGGCGTTCGGCGATGAACTGAAGCGCAGCGAGGGGCGACTCGAGGAGATCAAGGCCGACATCGAGGCCATCGTGCTGGGCGTGCCCAATCTGCCGGATCCGGATGTGCCCACCGGCAAGGACGAGTCCGACAATGTCGAGACCGCGCGCTGGGGCACGCCGCGCCACTTCGACTTCGAGGTGCAGGACCACGTCGCGCTAGGCGCGCGCAATGGCTGGCTCGATGCGGAGACCGCCGCCAAGCTCAGCGGCGCGCGTTTCACCGTGCTGCGCGGTTCGCTCGCGCGACTGCATCGCGCGCTCGCCCAGTTCATGCTCGATCTGCACACTGGCGAGCACGGCTACGAAGAGACCAGCGTCCCGCTGATCGTCAATGCCGACTCGATGCGCGGCACCGGGCAGCTGCCGAAGTTCGAGGACGACCTGTTCGCCACGCCGTTCGGCGATGGCATCCGCTACCTGATTCCCACCGCGGAAGTGCCGCTGACCAACACCGTGCGCGACAGCATCGTCGACGCCGAGCGCCTGCCGCTGCGCATGAGCGCGCACTCGCTGTGCTTCCGTTCCGAAGCCGGCAGCCACGGTCGCGATACCCGCGGCATGATCCGCCAGCACCAGTTCGAGAAGGTGGAGCTGGTGTCGGTCACCCGGCCCGAGGACAGCGACGCCGAACACGAGCGCATGACGCGCGCCGCGGAAACCGTGCTCGAGCGGCTCGGCCTGCCGTATCGCAAGGTGTTGCTGTGCACCGGCGACATGGGCTTCGCAGCGCAGCGCACCTTCGATCTGGAAGTCTGGCTGCCGTCGCAGCAGACCTATCGCGAGATCTCGTCGTGTTCGAACTGCGGCGATTTCCAGGCGCGCCGGATGCAGGCGCGCTGGCGCAATCCCGGGACCGGCAAACCCGAGCCGGTGCACACGCTCAACGGGTCGGGCGTTGCGGTCGGCCGTGCGCTGATCGCGGTGATGGAGAACTACCAGAACGCGAACGGCACGATCGATGTGCCGGAAGCACTCCGGTCCTACATGGGCGGACTCGCGCGCATTGGTTGAGCGGAGCGGCGCTGCCTCGACGGCCCATTCGGCCAGAGCGCATCGTCCGGCATGCGCTGTTGCGTTGATGGGATAAAGCTGTTCAAATTGCCGCCATCGTTCTGATATCGGGCCGTGCCATGCAGGATCTCAATGATCTCTATTACTTCGCGATGGTCGTGGAGCACGGCGGATTCGCCGCTGCCGAGCGCGCGCTCGGGATTCCGAAGTCGCGGCTGAGCCGTCGCATCAGCCAGCTGGAGACCGAGCTCGGCGTGCGCCTGCTGCAGCGCTCGACGCGCCGCTTCGCGGTGACCGACGTCGGCCAGAGCGTGTTCCGCCACGCGCAGTCGATGCTGGCCGAGGCCACGGCGGCGCGCGAGGTCGTCGACCGCCTCAGTGCAGAGCCGCGTGGCCTGGTCCGGGTCAGCGTGCCGGTCAGCATCGCCCAGCAATCCATCCCGCAGCTGTTGCCGGAATTCCTCGCGCGCTATCCGCAGGTGCGCGTGCAGTTGCACGTCAGCAACCGCCGCGTCGATGTCATCAACGAGGGCTTCGATGTCGCGGTGCGGGTCCGCTCGAAGCTCGACGACGACGGCAGTCTGGTGATGCGTAGCTTCGGGCAGATCCAGGAACTGCTGGTCGCCAGCCCCGGCTATCTCGACCGCATGGGCCGCCCGAGCGATCCCGGTGAACTCGACCAGCACACGACGATGAGCATGGGCGAGGACGAGGTGAAACAGCGTTGGGACCTGCAGGCGAACGATGGCACCACGCGTCGCGTCGAGCTCAAGCCGCGCGTCGCCGGGTTCGACTTCCCGATGCTGATGGCGCTGGCGAAGCAGGGTCTCGGCATCACCATGTTGCCGGAAACCCTGTGCGCCGAAGCGGTCCGCAATGGCGAACTCGAAGTCGTCCTGCCGGAATGGCATCTGCCGCAGGGCATCGCGCATGCCGTGTTCGCGTCGCGGCGCGGCCTGCTGCCTGCGGTGCGCGTCTTCATCGACTTCCTCGCCGAGAAGCTGCCGCCGCTGATCGAGGCCTCGAGCCTGGACTGCCGCAATTGCGACAAGCGTGCGCCGGGTGCGGGCAAGAACGCGCTGCCACCGCCGATCGACCGCGCACGGCCCGTGGCCGCACGGATCGCCTGATCGGGGCGATGTGCGTCCGGCCTCGCACAACGGGGCCGCGATATCGGACAATGTCGACCGCGGCACGCCCGGCCCTGAGCCGATGGTCCACCGGCATCGGCGTCGGTCTCGGCGCTGAAGCGTTGCACGGGCGGCTCAGGCTGGCGTTGCGTGCAGCCACATCGATCGTAGATCGATGACATACGGGTAGCAGTCGGGGAAACAACGTGCCGGCGAGATTCCGGAGAGATGGCCGAGTGGTTTAAGGCAGCGGTCTTGAAAACCGCCGAAGGGTCAAACCTTCCGTGGGTTCGAATCCCACTCTCTCCGCCAATCCGTGATATCCAACTGATTTTATTGGATAAATTGCAATATCGCGGTTGGCGAATCAGGACACAAATCGGGTCACGACCCGATGCGGATTCCTCATCATCTATCGCGCTCCCCCTCGGGCCGCTGGGCGTTTCGCCAGCGTGTGCCGGCCGATCTTCAAGGCATTTTGGGATGCCGCCTCCTTAAACGCTCGCTTCGCACGGCCGACTTGCTAGAAGCTCGCGTGCGCGCCGCCATGCTCGTCGCGGGCTATGCTCGGGCTCTTCAGCCTGCTGAGGGATCAACGCGTGGCGAAGTTCTCCAAGGACGAGGTGGATGCGCTCATCGGGCGTTTGAGCGGCGCGGACAACCTTCGCGACCTGACATTGCATCGGACCCTGGGTGCCGATGGCACCGTCAGCGAACGCTGGCAGCTCGACGACGAAAAGGACGTGCGGCTGTTCCGAGCAGTCCAACAGCGGCGAGTGGGCGATGACTCGCTCCAGGACCTTGCGGATGGGATCGCGCCGACGCCTGCACCGACCGCTCCCCAACCAGGCTTAGAGCCCATCCAGCTCGGAAAGGCTCGGGATGCTTGGCTCGCCACGCTCAAGGGCAGCACGCTGCCCCCATCCAAGCTCTGGTTGGCTTCCTGGGCGAGAAGATCAGGGTTGCGAGCATCACCCGCTCAGATCTAGCCCGCTGGTATCAGTTCATGCGGAACGCTGGGGCCTCGACCCCTACGCTCACGAACAAGCAGAGCTATGTGGGCGGGAAAGGCGGGTTCTTCGATTGGGCGATGGCGTCGGGCTACTACCCCAAAGGCGACAACCCCGCCGCGGGCCACGTCAGCTATTCGGCCCGGGAGAAGCGAGCGCGGCGGAAGTTGGGATTCAAAGCCTTCGATCGCGACCAGATCCAAGCGCTGTTCGCGCCAGCCGTCTTCGGAAAGCTGTCCGAGTCCGCCCGGTGGGCGTCGCTCATCAGGCTCTACACCGGCGCCAGGGCGTCAGAAGTGGGCCAGCTCCTCGCCAACGACATCATTGAGTAGGACGGTATCCCGTGCATCCGCGTATCCGATGAAGGTGAGCATCAGAAAGTGAAAGCCGATGTCAGCCTACGTACGTTACCAATTCATCCCGAGCTGCTTGAACTAGGGTTTCTCGCGTGGGTCGAAGGGCGACGCAGGGCGGGCCATCAGCGCCTGTTCCCTGCGGCCAAAGCGGACGCCAAGAACGGGCAGGGCAATTGGATCTCGAAGGCCTTCAGCCGTCATCTGGCTGGCGTTGGAAAGAGCTGGGCGCCAGCGAAACGAGGTTTCCATTCGCTGCGGAAGACGTTGATCCAGGAGCTTCAGGGTGCGGGCGTAGTGTCAGAGGTTCGGGCGCAGATCGTTGGGCACGAGCTCGATGACGAGCACCATTCGACCTACAGCCGAGATTTCTCCGTTCGTGAAAAGCTCATCGGTCTTAGTCCGCATTCTCCGGGCCTGAGGGCCTTGAAATACGAGTTACAGCTCGAAGCACAGCAAGAGACTTGTTACAAATATCGCGACGACAACGGGTGCGGTTAGGCTGTGCCGCTCAGACCTGCGGGAACTGAGCTACCTTCCAAATCAATAATAATGTGCCATCGAAAGGCCTTTGCCGACGTTTTTAGCAATCGGAAAAGCGTCGCCATGCTGCAGGCTCTATGGCGATCAAATAATTGGTAGGGAGAGCGCGCACAATACTCAAAGTAACGGGTGTCGGAGTATCCCTATCTTTAGGTTGCTCAATGTCCGACATCTTTACGTCCACTCGACGGCGCAAGCTGCCGTGCAAAGTTAAAATGGCTGAAAGTCTCGCGCAGATGATTGTCAGACTGTAGCGGGACTTTTGCACTGTCATCGATATCCGATGTCGACTACGAAAGGGCCGGGAATATGAGGTTGTTCATTACGGGTATTGTTATCGTTTTTTCAACAGTCAACGCATCATGCGCATCGACGGCGACGGCGGGCACTGATAGGGGGCAGGATGACCTCGTAATTTCCTTGGCCAAGCTTGATCCAAACCAACCCCTTCCTTTAGTTCTTATCGAAAATGGACAGATTCAGCCGCGAGATGGCTGCATTTTTGTTGTTGGAAGCGATGAAGATCGAGGGGTGCTTGCTGTCTGGCCAAGCGGTTATGAGCTTCTGAAAGAAGGCGGGAAGGTGGTCGGGGTTTGGGATCCTAGGCGCGAAAAGAAATTGAGATTTGGCGTTACTTCCGACTTAAACGGGGGTGGGATTGAAGGCTACGAAAGCGCGGTAGTGCGTGATGGTTGCATAGGAGAGCGGATGCTGGTTTACATTCCGTAACTTTAAATTTTGCCCGGAGAAGGAATTCTATGCAAACGACTAGTGTATTTTGGTAATCGGTTTTTATTCTGCTCTTATTTTACCCCCAGTTGTGTCAAGCAGAGGGCCGCGGAGAGGCAGTAGCTGACCTGCCTGCGCTAAGTGTCGGTTCGTCCGGAATCCGAGGTCTTGGCCCAGCCTCAACGTTACTCGATGATAAACTTCGCAGGGAGCTTCCAGGTATTTACGCAGGGATGGTTTTCAGTGACGCGGTCGTGCCCCAGGTCGTGATCCGCTTCACAGAAGCTCCTGCGGAAAATCTTTCCAAATACACAAGTGACCCTTTATTTGTGGCCGCGCGTGCTGAGCACCCTCTTGAACTTATCAAGGCCGTGCAGCGGGAGGTCGGACTTGAACTTTCAAAATCCGGAATCAAGTTTGAATCAGTGCTGGATATGAGCTCGCTCAAAGTGCGAGTGGGGGTGCTGAATGTGCCGGAAGCGAGGAGGGCTTTGGTAGGATTTCTACGTCTGTATAATTTTGTCGAGATCGTAAGAACTCCGGGCTTTCACCAGCAGTTCGCTTTGCTCGGCGGCATACGCTATCAAGGAACTCCCGATACGAACGGGATCGCGCCGTCCGCTACATTTGGCTTTAACGTCGTTCACGAATCACTTGCGCAAGGAATTGTTTCGGCCGGGCATGCTGTTCAAAACATCGTTACGGTTGAAGGTGAGCCGATCGGGTTGTATCGATACGCGGGAATGACACGCGGCTCTGTAGATGCTCAATGGCATATGCAATCCTGGTCCTTATCTCCTCCGCGGCCGCACCCGAACCAAATACAGACAACGGGGCCTCTGGGGACCATCGACATCGACGGAGTTACGTCTCTGTCGCAGTTGGGTTTGGGCTCCGAGGTATGCAAGCAGGGTCGAACAACTGGCTATACATGCGGAAAAGTCATTCAGAAGGACTTTGAGTTTGCGTTCAATGGCGAAATTGGAACCTACGTGTTGGTTGAGCCTCTTTCGGGGCAGGGGCCGGTTGCTAAAGGTGGTGATAGCGGCGGACCGGTCTTTCAGGGCTCGAAGGCCGTGGGCATGGTGCATGGCGGTTACGAAGAAGGCGATCCGCGATACGGCACGATGGTTTTCATACCAATTGAGAACATCGAGGCCCTCAAGCTAAAGGTGATTACTGAGAAATTTCAAATCACTTCAATTCCAGACGTTTCCGGTTTGCAGGGCGTGCGGATTCCAGCGTCAATCACGTTTACCGGCTATCCGAGATTCGTTGTCAATCAGCGCACGGTCAACATCGAATGTCCAGAAGGATGGGAATGCAGCCCTTATGAGGTGAGGCACCTCTTTGCTCAGCGTGATTCCTTAACTTTTAACTTTCGATGTGCAGTAAGTAATGAAAATGGCACTACCACTTTTCGGTGGAGAACAACCTTGACCGGAGCGGATGGAGCAGCGACTAACTCAATCGAGCATTCCAGCACATGTGTGGCACCAGACAGCGTGTCTCCTGGATCCGGCCGTAAGAGTAATGAAAGGCCAGCTGTGTTTATTGAGCCATGAACAGAATCGATAGAGGCTGCGTAGCTGGCTTTCGCTTACCAAATGAGATTATGGAGCTGTGCCTTGGCTAAGCCGTTGCTCTGCTTGCCCCCAGCGTGAAGCAGACTCAACAGCTGCAAGGGGGCAGTAGTGTCGCAGGCCATCTTGATGAAGGGCGCCACCCTACCGACAGCGGATATTTCACTGTTTGTGAGAAGGTCATTTGCTTGAGTCCGCAGTCGCAAGGCCTACTTCTATCAGGATGCTGCAGCGTGGGGGGCTTGCCTGCCGGCGCCGCGTTCGGCTCACGCTCCTTGGCCGCTTTTCTGCGGTTCGCAAGCAGTTCGCCGAGAGGACGCAATTCGCGCTCCACGAGCCGGCTCTTCGTCCCAACTTGGGGCGTTGAGGAGCTAGGGGGCGCATGATCAAGCTTGGGCAGACCCGAGTTGCGGCGGGAAATCATATCGGCCGCGAGTTCGAGGGCGAGATCGATCACTTCGAGACGCTCAGCCGGGCTAAGCCGCGCGGCATCGTTGGTATGGCCGCTGAGCAAGCGGCTCGCGATTTGAAGCTATGGGTCGTGGGGCATGGGGATCCATAAAATTGAAGACCCGCTCAGCGAAACACGTCACGCCGCTTTGGCAAGCGCTCAAAACGGTCCCAATTCACGTTTATGAAAATTAGTCAAATGCCCTGAGCGGTCGCCCCCCCCTTCGCATGACTGCATGCCAACCGATGTGCAATGCGTCGGCCCCAGGCTTGGCACCCCGTTATGATCCGTGGACACAAAACAGGACACATTCCGATTTGAGTTCTACAATGAGATCAGTAGCTTAGGTCGGAGTTGATCCGATTCCACTCTCTCCGCCAGACCTTACAGCTCGCTCGTGTCCACGAGTCCGCGCCCGGCCTGGGTCAGATCGATGTCGCCATCCTCGGCGAGCACCGCATAACCCTGTTCTACCGCCCAGTCCCGATCGGCAGCGGGCAGGGGCGTGGTCGCGTTGATATCGCGCAGGATGCGCAGCTGGTCATCGGTCAAGGTCGTCGTCATTCGAATCTCCGTCAGGATGCAAGGGCGGAAAATGGCGCGCGTTTCGTCAGCGCGATGGGTGCGCGCGGATAGCAATGCCGCGCGGTGTCCCGCGAAGGAACCCCGTCGCAGCGGCGATCACGCCATTGCGGACGCGTCGTCATAGGGGAGATGGGTCGCACCGGTCTGCTGCAACGCGGTTTCCGCCGCCGCCAGCGTCTCATCCTCGGCGTCGATGACGACCAGGATGCGGCCGGCTTCGATCTCGGTTTCGAACTTGCGCCGGATCGGGTCCGGCAGGGACGCGCCCACCATCGACGAGGCCCAGGTGCCCACCGCCGCACCGCCCAGGGTGGTCAATGCGACACCGGCGATCGTCAGGCCGAGCGGCGGCACCACCATCGCCACCAGACCCGCGAGCAGGCCGGTCGCGCCGCCGTAACCCGCACCGCGCAGGGCCGCATGCTTGAAATCGGTGGGCGCTTCCTTCTGGTGCTCCGGCACGCTGTCGAGTTCGATGTCGGAACGTGCGATCAACGAAATGCCGTCCTCGTCGATGCCTGCTTCGCGTGCGGCTTTGACGGCGCGCTGGGCGCTGGCGAGCGAATCGGTGCTGTAGACCTGACGCGTTTTCATCGGTGGCTCCATGGCGCGGAATGAGCCCGAGCATGTGCGAGCCGGGGTGTGGCGGTCGTGAGGGACCGCCGTTTCCGCACGTCGCCCGCGCCTGCCGGGTCGGCGGCATCGGGTGCGCACGATGGCCGCCTGTCGGTGCTTGCCGCGTTGCGGCCGGGGCGTTAGCCTCGGGAGCGCGAAGGGACGCTATTGGAGACAGGGATGATCCGCGTGTACATGGTGGACGATCATGGATTGGTGCGCGCCGGCCTGCGTATGATCCTGCAGAACGAGAGCGACATCGAAATCGTCGGCGAGGCCGAGAGCGGCGAGGAAGCGTTGCCGCAGATCCGCAGGCTCAAGCCCGACATCGTCCTGTGCGACGTGCATCTGCCGGGCGTCAGCGGTCTCGAAGTGACCGAGCGCGTGGTGCGTGGACAACCCGAGACCCGCGTCATCGCGGTGTCGATCCTGGAAGACGGCCCCATGCCCCGACGGATGATCGAAGCCGGCGCGCTGGGTTATGTCGGCAAGGGCGGCAATGCCAGCGAATTGTTGCGGGCGGTGCGTGATGTCGCGCGCGGCAAGCGTTATCTGGCCAGCAATATCGCGCAGAACATGGCGCTGTCCGGCATCGGCGGCGGGGACACGCCGTTCGATGCGCTGTCGCCGCGCGAGCTGGAAGTCGCGATGCTGCTGTTGCAGGGATTGCGACAGGAAGAGATCGCCCGGCGCCTGAGTCTCAGCGCGAAGACGGTGAACACGCACAAGTCGCGCCTGTTCGAGAAACTGCAGATCCAGGACAGCATTGCGCTGGCGAGGCTGGCCAGCCAGTACGGGCTGACGGCACCGGACCAGGCGCTCTGACGAGCGCCTGGCCTCGGGTCTGACCTATCGCAGCGGCATCACGCCTTGTGGCGGGTGTCGCTGTCGTCGTCGGACGCGTCCGACGGCGTCGCCGCAGCATCCTCGTCTGGCATCGTGACGATCGGAGCAGGCGTGACGGGATCCGGCGTCATGCCGGGTACCCGCGCACCGCGCTGCGACGCGTCATCGAACAGGCCGCGGGATGCAGGCTCGGACGGATCCGACGCGTGTCCCGTCTCGCTGTGTGCATCGGCGACATCCGTGCCGACCGGCTCCTCGATCGCATCGGCGGCCGCGTCGGCCGGCAACGCCGGCTGCGGCTCGAAGACCGGTGCCGGACGATCCATGTGCGACACGACTGCAGGAATGGCGACGTCAGCTTCGGCGGCCTCTGCGGGGGGGGACTGCGGCGTGGCAGGTGCTGCCTCGTCGTCCTGCTGCGCGACCGGCGCTGCGGTCTGGGCGGTGTCGACCGATTCGGCCGCTGCGATGGCAGGCGCCACCGGCGTCGGCTCGTCGCGGGGGACCGGCGCGGCGTCGGCGATCGTCTCGTCCACAGGCGAGGGCGCGTCAGGCGCCCAGGCGATCAGCGGATCCGACGCCTGGTCCGTCACCGGCGTGGCGAGGGCGACTTCCGCTGGCGGTGCAACCGACGTCGCCACGGCAACCGGCGCTGCGGCGACAGCCGGGCGCGGTGCTTGCGGCTCGGTGGCGGCCTTGGGCGCCGGCTGCGGCGCCACGTGCGGCACGTCGTCGAAGTCGAACTCGGGCTGGGAACGATCGGTCTGCACCATGTCGCCCGCGTCGCCGTCGTCGAGATCGTCGGCCTGCTGCGTGTCGTCGGACATGCCATCGGCATCCTTGGCGCCGCCACGGCGACGGCGGCGACCACCACGGCGTCCGCGGCGGCGGCGGCCATTGCCGTTCGCGTCGTCGTCACCGTTGTCGCCGTTGTCGTCATTGGCGAGGGCCTCTGACGCGTCGACTTCGGTATCGCCGGTCGAGGCGGGCACGACGGGTGCCACCGGCGCGGGCTGCTCTCGCGTCGGCTGTTCGGCGACGGGCGGGGCCGGGAACGCGACATCATCACGCGTCGTCGGCTCCGCCGCGGCCGCAGCGGCGGTCACCGCCATCGCGGCCGTGTCGATGCCCTCGTCTTCCTGCCTGCGCGGACCGCGCTGGCGCTGCTTGGGGCGACGCTCCTGGCGTTCCTTGCGCGGACCGGCATCCGCGGTCGACTGCGGACCGACCTGCGACTCGCGACGCGGCTCGCCGGCGTCGCGCTCCGGCGCCCGATCCTGCGACTGCGCGGTACTGCCGTTGCTGTTGCCGTTACTGCCGCCCTGGCCGGAGCGGTTGCCACGCCGGTCGCGACGCTGGCCACCCCCGTTGCGGCCATTGCCACGTTCGCCACCACGCGCCTGCTCGCCACGGGGCTGATCGCCGCGCGGCTGCTCGGTCCGTGCGGGACGCTGTCCGCCCTGACGGGGCGCCGGCGTCGCGGGCTCGGGCGCGCCGAAGAGGCGCTTGATCCAGCCCATGAATCCGCCGTCCGCAGCCGCGGCGGGCGCAGCGACGGGTGCCGGCGTCGGCGCGGGAGCCACCGGGGCTGCGACGGCGACGGGCTCGGGCCGCGGCTCGCGCACCGGCGCAGGCTGGGTCGGACGTACATTGGTCACGGCAGGCGGCGGCACGTTGAGGTTCGCCTTGCTGAGCGCGATCGTGGCGACCCGGCGCGGCGTGCCGCGCTGGTAGCTGGGACGGCTGGTCTCTTCGCCGAGCTCGTTGTCGCGGATCCGCGAGACGTCGTAATGCGGCGTGTGCAGCTGTTCGTCGGCGACGATGATGATCGGCGCGTCGTGGCGCTCCTCGATCTCGGCCAGCGCGCTGCGCTTCTCGTTGAGCAGGTAGTTCGCGATCTCCACCGGCGCCTGCACTTCCGCGACGCGGATGATCGACAGCGACAGCGACTCGATGCTGCGCATGCGGCCGTGGCCTTCGCAGCGCGGGCAGACGATCTGGCTCGACTCGCCCAGCGACGCGCGCAGGCGCTGCCGGCTCATCTCCAGCAGACCGAACTTCGAGATCTTGTTCTGCTGCACGCGGGCGCGGTCGTACTTGAGCGCGTTCTGCAACTTGTTCTCGACGTCGCGCTGGTGCTTGTTCGACGACATGTCGATGAAGTCGATGACCACCAGGCCGCCGAGATCGCGCAGGCGCAGCTGGCGCGCCACTTCCTCGGCCGCTTCCAAGTTGGTGTTGAACGCGGTCTCTTCGATGTCGCCGCCCTTGGTGGCGCGGGCGGAGTTCACGTCGATCGCGGTCAGGGCTTCGGTCTGGTCGATGACCAGCGCGCCGCCGGAGGGCAGACGCACGGTGCGCTCGTAGGCGCTCTCGATCTGCGACTCGATCTGGTAGCGGTTGAACAGCGGCACATCGTCGGTGTAGTGCTTGAGCTTGCGCAGGTTGTGCGGCATCACCTGCTCGACGAATTCCTTCGCCTCGGCGTACATCTCCGGCGTATCGACGAGGATCTCGGCGATGTCGGCGCGCATGTAGTCGCGCAGGGCGCGGGTGATCAGGCGCGATTCCTGGTAGATCAGGAACGGCGAGGGCTTGCTCAGCGCGGCTTCGGCGATCGCGCGCCAGATGCTCAGCAGGTAGTCGAGGTCCCACTGCAGCTCTTCGGCGTCACGGCCGACACCGGCGGTGCGGATGATCACGCCCATGTCGTCCGGGATCTCGAGCGCATCCATCGCCTTCTTCAGCTCGGCGCGGTCGTCGCCCTCGATCCGGCGCGAGACGCCGCCCGCGGTCGGCGAGTTGGGCATCAGCACCATGTAGCGGCCGGCCAGCGAGATGAACGTGGTCAGGGCCGCGCCCTTGTTGCCGCGCTCTTCCTTGTCGACCTGCACGACCACTTCCTGGCCTTCGCGCAGGAGTTCCTTGATCGAGCCCTTGTTGTGGTCGGCGCCGGACTGGAAGTAGTCCCGGGAGACTTCCTTCAGCGGCAGGAACCCGTGGCGGGCGGCGCCGTACTCGACGAACGCGGCCTCGAGCGACGGCTCGATGCGGGTGATACGACCCTTGTAGATGTTCGACTTCTTCTGTTCCCGAGCCGGCTGCTCGATGTCGATGTCGTACAGGGACTGGCCATCAACGATGGCGACGCGCAGCTCTTCGGCCTGCGTCGCGTTGATCAGCATACGCTTCATGTTTGCGTTCCTTAACGCGCTCTTGCGCGCGGAACGCCGGGGCGTTTCGCCTGGATGCTGCCTGTCGCCGCCGCGCAAGCGCAGCGACGAACCGGATCTTCCAGCGCTACGACACCACGGCGGGCCGCGGGAGCGCTTGTTGTTCAAGATGTCATAGGTGTTGCGGGCCGCGGGCCGCTCGCGATCTGCCGGTCAGGGCAGGCGTGGGCGCCGCGCGGGGCGTGTTCAGCGCCGATGCCAGGCATCGGGCGATAACCGGGGCTGCCGTCGAGCCGCTAACATGGCCGCCCCGAGGGTGGTGGTCGCGGACTGTCCGGAGGCTTTGCAAGGCGGGCTTTTGGCCCGTGATCTTCCAAAGAAATCAGCACCTTATATCGCGGCGTGAGTGTAGCAGAAAAGATGACGACGACTGACAGTGGCGGCAATCCCGTGGCGCCCGCCGCGACCGGCGGCGTGAAGACGGTCCGTGTGCCGGACGACCGGGCGGGCCAGCGGCTGGACAATTTCCTGCTGGGCCAGCTGAAGGGCGCGCCGAAGTCGCTGATCTACAAGATCGTGCGCAGCGGCCAGGTGCGGGTGAATGGCGGGCGGGCCAAGGCCGAGCGCAAGCTGGAAATCGGCGACGAAGTGCGGATTCCCCCGGTGCGTCTGGCCGAGCCGGGCGAGGTGGGGACGCCGTCGCGCGGCCTGCTGGACGCGATGGCGGCCAGCATCGTGTTCGAGGATGCCCGCCTGCTGGCGATCAGCAAGCCCTCGGGGATCGCCAGTCATGGCGGCAGCGGCATCAGCTTCGGCGTCATCGAGACCCTGCGGGCGCTGCGGCCGAACCAGTCGCTGGAACTCGTGCACCGGCTCGACCGCGACACCTCGGGTCTGATGGTCATCGCCAAGAAGCGCTCGGCGCTGACCCAGCTGCAGGCGCTGATGCGCGAGGACCACGGTGCCGGCATCCGCAAGCGGTATCTCGCGCTGCTGGCCGGGCGCGTGCCCGACGGCGTGATGAGCGTCGATGCCGCGCTGCACGTCGGCCTGCGCCAGGGCGGCGAGCGCCATGTCCAGGTCGTGACATCGGCCGACAGTCGCGCGGGCAAGGCGTCGCTGAGCCACTTCCACGTACTGGAGCGCCGCGGCGGGCATGCCTACTGCGAGGTGCGGATCGAGACCGGGCGCACCCACCAGATCCGCGTGCACGCCCAGCACATCGGCCACCCGGTCGCCGGCGACGACAAATACGGGGCGCCCGACATCAACAAGCGCCTGCGCGAGCAGATCGGGTTGCGACGCCTGTTCCTGCACGCCGCGTCGCTGGAATTCAGTCTCGACAACGGCGCGGCGCCCTACGTGCTGAACGCGCCGCTCGCCGAGGACCTGCGCGAGGCCCTCGACCGGCTCGGCTGAGGCGCGAGGCGCGCTGCGGTCAGGCCAGCAGCTGGTCGGCCCGAGCCGCGCAGATGAAGTCGTTCTCGCTCAGTCCGCCGACATCGTGGGTCGAGTAGCGCACGACGGCGCGGTCGTAATGCACGCCGAGGTCGGGGTGGTGGTCTTCGCGATGCGCGATGTAGGCCAGCGCATTCACGAAGGCCATCGTGCGGTGGTAATCGTCGAAGCGGAAGGTCCGGGTCAAGGCGCGGCCGTCCTCGGCCAGGCTCCAGTCCGGCACTTCGGGCAGCAGCTCGCGGATGCGGGCGTCCGGCAGGCGATGGTCGTCGCCGCGGCGCGGAATGCAATGGGCCTGGGCGAGGGGAATCAGATCGGTCATGGCAGCGTCCTTGGGGATCCGGCGCCCCCGTTCATGCGGGAGTCGGCGGACCGCGATCGTGGCGACACGGGACCGCTAGAATACGCAACATGATCAATATCTCCGACAACGCGCAGACCCATTTCCGCAAGTTGATCGAGCGCGAAAGCCTGCCGGGCCTCGGTGTCCGGCTCTCGGCGGTGCACGCCGGGACGTCCCGCGCCGATGTGCGCCTGGAATTCGCCGAACCTGCCGAGCTGCAGGGCGACGAATGGGCGATCGACTGCGACGGTTTCACGCTGTGGCTCGACGCGGTCAGCGTGCCGTACCTCGATGGCGCCGAGATCGATTACGATACCCGCGCCACCGGTGGCCAGCTGCAGATCCGCGCGCCCAAGATCAAGGGCGAGACGCCGCCCGAGGCCGCTTCGCTGGTCGAGCGCGTGCGCTGGGTCGTCGAGTACGAGGTCAATCCGCAACTGGCCCAGCACCGCGGCCACGTCACCGTGCAGGAGGTGACCGCCGAAGGCGTCGTCGTGCTGCGCTTCGGTGGCGGCTGTCATGGCTGCGGCCTGGTCGACGTCACCCTGAAGCAGGGCATCGAGAAGACCCTGATGGAGAAGGCGCCCGGCGTCACGGCGGTCCGCGATGCGACCGACCACGACACCGGTGATGCGCCCTACATGCCGCGCGACGCGGCCTGACCGACCCGGATCCGGACGCCCCGTCGGATGTTCTCCGCCGCAGATCTGATCGAGGTGTTGCGCCGCCGGCGCCGTCGCTCGATCCGGCCGGAGGCCGCGTCCGACGGGTTCCCTGCAGGCTGGTCGAGCTGGTTCGCATCATTGCAGGCCCGCGCCGGCGCGGTGACCGGCGCCGCGGCGGACGCGATCGTCGCCATCCTCGCGGCGCGCGCGCCGCCGCCCAGGCCGACGCCGCAGATCCCGCCGAATCGCGTCGCGGCCCTGCTCAGCCTGGCGTATCCGCTGTGGCAGCCCGATCCCCCGGATGAGCGCGGCCTGCGCATCGTGTCGCTGTCGGCGACGCTGCTGATCCAGCTGGCCTGGATCCTGCTGCTGTTCTTCTTCATGCAGGCGCGCTTCCTCGACGTGGCCGAGCCGTCGCGGCGCGGCGACGAAGTCGTCATCGAGGCGACCTTCATCGGCCAAGGCATGCCCGAGGACACGGGCGGAGGCGCGCCCGAGACGGTGGTCGACGTCCCGACGCCGGCAAGGCCAGTCGCCGCACCCGCCGAATCGCAGCCGGCGCCGCCGGTCGCGACCGCCACCGACCCGGTGCCGGCCCCCGTGATGCCGTCCACGCCCGAGGACACGGTGGCCGCGCAGCCCCTCGCGGTCACCGAAACCGCGCGCCCGGACATCGACTTCCAGCTGCCGCCGCCGCGTCCGCTGTCGGCTCCGCCGACCGTGTCGGTGCGGGAGCGCGAGATCCCCGCACCGGCGATGCAGGCGGTCGAGATCACCGCGCCGCGCCCGTCGGTGCGGCCCACCGAGGCTGCGCTCCCCACTCCCGAGATGCAGGTGGCGGTGCGCGAACGCGCGATCGTCATCGAACGTGCGGCCGAAGTCGCCCGGCGTCCGGTCGAAGTGCCGACGCTGCAGGCGCCCCCAACGCCCACGCCGTCACCCGAAGTGGCGGTCACGTCGCGCGACATTCCCCTTCGCACGCCGCCTGCGCCTGCGCCCGCCGCCGCGCCCTCGCAGGCACCACCGGCACCGGCGTCGTCGTCCGCGCCTGCGCGGGTGGCCAGCAGCACGGGCACGCAACCGCGGCAGCCCGAGGCCGGACAGGGCAGTCGTCCGGCAGCGCCGCCGGGTGGTGTGCCGTCGCCCCGCGCCGGCGACGACTGGGGCGACGCGTCGCAGACGCGCGCAGGTGGCCAGCCCGGCAGCCCCTCGGGCCTGTTCGATGCGGACGGGCGCCCGCGCCTCGCGGGCGGTGGACGGGTCGGCGGCGGTCTGCCGCCGGGCACGATCACCGAGGATTTCGAGAAGATCGACCGCATGGGCACCTGGCTCAAGCGGCCGCCGACCGATTACGAGCCGACCAGCCTGGATCGCTTCTGGGTGCCGAGCGAGACGCTGCTCGAAGAGTGGGTGCGCAAGAGCATCAAGACGGTCTTGATCCCGATCCCGGGCACCAGCAAGTCGGTGCAGTGCAACGTGGCGCTGCTCATGTTCGGCGGCGGCTGCGGGATCACCGATCCCAACATGCAGGACGTCGAGACCGACGGCCGGCCACCGCCGGACGTGCCGTGGAAGCCGGAGCTGCAGGAAGACCAGGACAGCCTCGGCGACTGAGTCCACGGATCGCGAGCGTGAACCACGCACCGCACCGCAAACGAAAAGGCCGGCCATCCTCGCGGATGTCCGGCCCTGTCGCGATCCTTGCGGATCCTTGGATGGTGGAGGTGGCGGGAATCGAACCCGCGTCCGAAGGAACTCCATCCCCGGTACTACATGCTTAGCTCACCGTTGGATCTCGTCCTGTGGCAGCACGGTGTGCAAAGCGCACCCCAGGACCAGCCTGCTTTGGTTAAGCCGTGACTGACAGGCAGCCATCACAGCCGGTTCCGTGATAATGACCCTACATCTACGAGCACGGGCACAAGTAGGTTCGGGGCTTACGCCTTAAGCGGCGAGAGCGTAGTTGTCGTCGTTGGCAACTAAAAGTTTGCTACTGGATTAACGAGGAAAGTCGCCCCCTCGGCATGCACCAGGCAATTTCGCAACCCCCGTCGAAGCCAGTGCACCCCCGGGAATCAGTCGATATCGCGCTGACCCTTGCAGTATAGGGACGCGACGCGACGCCGCAAGGTGGAACCGGCACGCGGTGATCCGCGGATTCAGCTGTCCGGGGCCAGGGGAGGGCGGAGGCGCGGTCGTTTATCCTGTCGCGATGCCGGATGCCGCCGCTGCAGATCTCGCGCCGAAACGTCGGGGCCCGTTCGTCGGGCGGCTTCGGCGTGGCCACGTGCTCGCGTGGCTGGTGCTGATCGGTTCGTTGCTGATGGTGGGCCTGTACGCGCGCAACGCCGGCGAGCGCGAGCGTCAGCTTGCCGAGGCGACGCTGATCGCCGATGCCGACCAGATCGCCGAAGAGGTCCGGCAACGCCTGCTGCAGTACGAGCTGAGCCTGCGCGGTGGGGTGGCCCTGCATGCGGCCGCCGTCGATACCCAGGTCGCACGGCAATGGCGCGGCTACGTGGAGGGGCTCGACATCACGCGTCGGCTGCCGGGCCTGCTGGGCCTGGGTTTCATCGCCTATGTCGATCCGCAGCAGTTGATGGCGATGCAGTTGCGCATGCGCGAAGAGAGCGGCGCGCTGTTCACCGTCGCGCCGCGCGGGGTGCGGCCGCGCTACGGCACCATCGTGTACTTCGAACCGGAAAGCGAATCGAGCCGGATGGCGCTCGGCTTCGATACCTACAGCGATCCGGTCCGCCGCGCGGCGATGGACGGCGCGCGCGACAGTGGCGAGGTGCGGCTGAGCGCGCCGCTGCGCCTGCGCAGTTTCGGCCAGCCGGGCGATGCGGGCGTGGTGATGTACGCGCCGGTGTATCGCGATGCGCGGCTGCCGCAGTCGATCGCCGGGCGCCACGACGCGCTCTACGGCTGGGTCTACGCGCCGTTCCGCAGCGAGGCGTTCATCGACGACTCGGCGATCCCGGTCCGCGCCGATCTCGCGTTCCGCGTCGTCGACGTCGCGTCGGGCGGGGTCGAGGTGCCGGTGCTGGCGTCGGCGCGGTATCTCGACGCCGAAGCGCATCCGGACGATCCGCGCACGCGTCCGGTGCATGTCGTGACCCAGTCGCTGTACGGCCGCACCTGGCGGTACGAGTTCCAGCAGCTCGCGGCGCCGACCTCGGGTGGCCTGCGCGATCTGCAGGCCACGCTCGTCGCGGGCGTGATCGCGTCACTGCTGCTGTTCGCGGTGGTGTGGACCCTCGCGCATACCCAGTCGCGCGCGGAGACCCTGGCGCACCGGCTCAGCGAGTCCTACCGCCGCAGCGAACTGCGCTTCCGCAACGCGATGCAGTATTCGGCGATCGGCATGGTGCTGCTCGACCGCAACGGCGCGATCGTCGAGACCAACCCGGCCATGGCCGACATCGCCGGTGTCAGCCAGGGGGCGCTGATCGGGACGCTGTTCCACGGGTACCTCGTCGACGGCCACGACGCGCTGACCCGCACGCGCGAGCAGCAGGCCCTGCGCGAAGGCGTCCACCGCACGACGCGCCAGCTGCGACGGCAGGACGGCGACGTGCGCGAAGTCCATCTCGCATCGACGCTGCTGCCCGGCGATACGCGCAGCGATGTCGTGCGGCTGGTGCAGGTCGACGACGTCACCGAGCGCGTGCGCGCCGAAGCGCAGGTGCATGCGCTCAACCGCACGCTGGAAACGCGCGTCGAACAGCGCACGCACGAACTCACCCAGGCCAACCACGAACTCGAGTCCTTCGCCTACATCGTGTCCCACGACCTGCGCGCGCCGCTGCGCAGCATCGAAGGGTTCGGCCGGATCCTGTCGGAACGCTACGAAGACCGGATCGACGCGCAGGGCCGCGACTATCTGTCGCGCGTGCGCAATGCCGCCAACCGCATGGACACGCTGATCGAGGCGCTGCTGACCATGTCGCGGATCACCCGCGGCGAATTCCGCCGCGTGCCGCTCGACCTCAGCCGGCTGGCGTGGGAGGTCGTGCAGGAGCTGCGGCAGCAGGAGCCCGGGCGCGAGGTCGACGTGCGCGTTGCCGACGGCCTGACGGCCGACGGCGATCCCGCGCTGATCCGCAACCTGCTGCAGAACCTGCTCGGCAACGCGTGGAAGTTCACGTCCTCGACGCCGCAGGCGCGCATCGAGCTGGGCTGCGAACTCGGCGCCGACGGCGGACCCGTGTTCGTCGTGCGCGACAACGGTGCCGGCTTCAACGTCGACTACGCGGGCAAGCTGTTCCGGCCCTTCCAGCGCCTGCATCGCGAAGACGAATACAAGGGGCATGGCGTCGGGCTGGCGTCTGTCAAGCGCATCGTCGAGCGTCATGGCGGCACGATCAGCGCCGACGGCACGCCTGATGGCGGTGCGACGTTCCGGTTCAGCCTCGGTGGCGAGCGCCGTTGAGACGACGGCCGTCGCGGAGAACGCGGTAGGCGAACGAGGGACGAGCCTGCAATCGCCAGCGCGGCGTGACCGTCCGCGACGCGCGCCTTCGCCTCAGGCGTCCTTGTTGTGACGCCGCATCACCCGCTGCTTGTCGCGCGCCCAGTCGCGATCCCGTTCGGTGTCGCGCTTGTCGTGGTTCTGCTTGCCCTTCGCCAGCGCGATCTCGGCCTTGATCTTGTTGCCTTTCCAGTACAGCGCCGTCGGCACCACGGTATAGCCGTCGCGTTGCACGCGTCCGACGAGCGTGTCGATCTCGGCGCGGTGCAGCAGCAGCTTGCGCGTGCGGAGTGCATCGGCGATGACGTGCGTCGACGCCTGGATCAGCGGCGTGATCTGCGCGCCGAACAGGAACAGCTCGCCATTGCGGATGACCGCGTAGCTCTCGCCGATGTTGGCGCGGCCTGCGCGGATCGCCTTGATTTCCCAGCCCTGCAGCGAGAGACCGGCTTCATAGCGGTCCTCGAGGTGGTATTCGTAGCGCGCGCGCTTGTTCAGCGCGATGGTGCCGCTGCTGTTTGCCTTATCCTTGCCGCTCTTCTTGCTCATCCCCCCATTGTCCCCGAAGCAGGTCTGCCAAGCGAGCCATGCCCAGAATCGAACGTAGCGCCCTGGTCGGGCAAGTCCCGGAGCGCATGTTCGCGCTGGTCAACGACGTCGACGCCTATCCGCGCCGGTTCGCCTGGTGCGACGCCGTCGACGTGCAGGCGCGGGATGCGACCAGCCTGGTGGCGCGGCTCGACGTGGGGCTCGGTGCGCTGCGGACCTGGTTCACGACCCGCAATACCCTGACGCCGCCCGACGCGATCGACATGCAACTGCAGGAAGGGCCGTTCAAGTCGCTGCACGGGCGCTGGACCTTCGAGCGGATCGGCGAGGACGCCTGCAAGGTCACGCTGGTGCTCGAGTTCGAGCCGAAATCCCGCCTGATGTTGCCGGCGTTGACGCTGGGCTTCCACGGGCTGGCCGATCGCATGGTCGACGATTTCGTGCGCGTCGCCGAGCGCGAACCGGCCTGACGCGGCCATGCGCGTCGACGTCGTGCTCGCCTGGCCCGACCGGTCCATCTGCGAACCGCTGACGCTGGCGGACGGTGCGACGGTGGCGGAGGCGCTCGCCGCGTGGCGTGCCCGTGGCGGGCCGCTGGACGATGCGGGCGTCGTCGGCTACGCCGTGTTCGGGATCCGGGCGACCGCGACGACCGTGCTGGGTGACGGCGACCGGCTGGAGCTGCTGCGCGGCCTGCAGGTCGATCCCAAGGACGCGCGGCGCCGCCGGGCCCTCAAACGCGACGCGCCCTGACGGAGCAGGGCGCGACGGGGTAACGCTGACTCCGGCGAGGCTCAGCGGCGCGCGCCGCGTTCCTTGGGCAGGTTGCCGAACTTGCGCATTTCCGCGGCCAGCTCTTCGTCCCGCTTCGGGAAATACTCGCCTTCCCAGCGCGCCACCGCGTCGTTCTCGAAGAACACGGTTCTCGGTGCGGCCACGGCGGTCCACGCGCTGCGTGCTGGTGTAGTCCCAACGCTGCTGGTGGAAGGGGTCGGTGATCGACGGCGTGCCCAGCAACGCTTCGACCTGCGCCTTGCCCATGCCGGCCTGCAGTTGTTCGACCGCCGATGCATCGATCAGATTGCCCTGGTAGATCGGCTGCTTGTAGAGCAGGCCGCAACCTGTCGTGGCGAGGGCGAGCACGGTGACGAGAATGACTTTCTGCATGGCGGAATGCGGCGGGCCGGGGGCTGCGGAGACCGGGCCGATGATACACTCTGCACCACGCCGCAACCGCGATTCGCACCGTTGGCGCTAAACCATCTGTGAACAGCCAGCCTGTCGTCTTGGAGCCCTCGATGGAATCGCTCGACCTGCGCAAAGCCGGACTGAAAGTGACGCATCCGCGCATGCGGATCCTGCAGTTGCTCGAACACCGCACGCCGCGCCAGCACATGACCGCCGAAGACATCTACCGGCAATTGCTGGAGCAGGGCGACGAGATCGGCCTGGCGACGGTGTACCGGGTGCTGACCCAGTTCGAAGCCGCGGGCCTCGTGCTCAAGCACAACTTCGAAGGCGGACACGCGGTCTACGAACTCGACCGCGGCGGCCACCACGACCATATGGTCGACGTCGACACCGGCAAGATCATCGAATTCGAAAGCGTCGAGATCGAGAAGCTGCAGGCCGAGATCGCCGAGCAGTACGGCTACATCCTCGAGGAACATTCGCTGGTGCTGTACGTCCGCAAGAAGCGCTGACGCACCACGCGCGGCGCGAAGCGCGCCAGCGACGACGAAGCCGGCGCGTCATTTGGTCCGCACCGCACCGCCGACCGGCTGACCGGCGCGCGGCGTGCCGACGACGCGTTGCCCTCAGACCACGTCCTGCAGCAGCTTGCGCGCCGCCGCGCGTGCTTCCTTGCTGACGTCCACGCCACCCAGCATCCGCGCCAGTTCCTCGGTGCGCTCGCCGGTGTCGAGGCGCGAGACGCGGCTCTCGGTGGCGCCGTCGGCTGTCGACTTGTGCACGCGGTAATGCGTGTGGCCCTTGGACGCGACCTGCGGCAGGTGGGTCACGCACAGCACCTGGCGGTTCTCGCCGAGCGCGCGCAACTTGCGGCCGACGATGTCGGCGACCGCGCCGCCGATGCCCGAATCGACTTCGTCGAACACCATCGTCGGCACGGCATCGTGGCCGAGGGCGGCGACTTCGATCGCCAGCGAGATGCGCGAGAGTTCGCCGCCCGACGCGACCTTGCGCAGCGGCCGCGGCGGCTGCCCGGCGTTCGCCGACACCAGGAATTCGACGCGCTCGGCGCCCTGCGGATCCGGGCGGTCGCCGTCGACCGGTTCGATCGCGATCGCGAACGTGCCGCCGCCCATGCCCAGTTCGTGGATCAGGCCGGTGGTCGCGCTCGACAGCGCCTTGGCGGCCTTCGCACGCGACTTGCCCAGCACGTCCGCGGCCGCGCGCCAGCGCGCGACGGCCTCGGCGATCTCGCCGTCGAGGCGCTTCAACCGGTCGCCGGCGCCGTCGAGCTGCTCGAGTTCGGTCGACAGCCGCGCCTGCACCTCGATCAGTTCCTCGGGCGTCACGCGGTGCTTTCGCGCCAGTTCGTGCAGCCGCGCCAGGCGCTGTTCGAGCAGCTCCAGTTGTTCGGGATCGATGTCGAGATCGTCGCGAACCTGGCCGAGCAGGAGCGTGGCTTCGTCGAGCTGGATCGCGGCGGCGTCGAGCATCGCGTCGACATCGCCGAGTCGTGGTTCGTGGGCGCGCATGCGCCCGAGGTCGTGGCGCAGCGCCTGCAGCGCCTGCGGCAGGCCGAGCGCGTCGTCGCCGCTCATCCGCTCCAGCGCGCTGTCGCAGGTCTGGATCAGACCGGCGGCATTGGCCTGGCGCTTGTGCGTGGCGTGCAGCTCGGCGATCGCCTCGACATCGAGATTTTCGCCGTCGAGTTCGTCGAGCTGGTGGCGCAACCAGTCGCGACGCTCGGCGACGTCGCCGATCTTCGACAGCGTCTCGCGTTCGTCCTGCAGGGCGCGCCAGGTCTGGGCGGCTTCGCGCACGGCTGCGAGCCGGGCGCCGTTGCCGGCCTGGGCGTCGAGCAGCGCCAGCTGGCTGGACTTCGCCAGCAGCGCCTGGTGTTCGTGCTGGCCGTGGATCTCGACCAGGTGCGAGGCGAGTTCGGACAGCTGGCCGATGGTCGCCGGACGCCCGTTGATCCAGGCGCGCGAACCGCCGTCCGCGCGCAGCGTGCGACGCAACTGGCAGGTCGCGGCGTCGTCGAGCTCGTTGTCGCGCAGCCAGCGCAGCGCCGGCGCGGCGTCGTCCAGCGCGAACTCGGCATGCAGTTCGGCGCGGTCGGCGCCATGGCGGACGATGCCGCTGTCGGCGCGCTGGCCGGACAGGAAGCCGAGGGCGTCGACGAGCAGCGACTTGCCGGCACCGGTCTCGCCGGAAATGACGGTCAGGCCGGGGCCGAACTCCAGATCGGAGGTCGTGGCGACGGCGAAATTGCGGATGGCGAGATGGGTCAGCATAAGCGGCGGATTGTGCCTTGGTGGCTGGAGGACGGATAGCGGGCGCGGGCGCGACTGGATACCGCAGGGCGGTCGCACGCCGCGAGACGCCGCGTCGCCGGCCGCGCAGCGTGCTTGCATCGGGGCCCGGGCGCCCGTATACCGCCCCCATGCAGACCGAACCCAGCCATCCGCTCGATCCGCGCGCGCGCCACCTGCTGCGCACGCTGATCTCGCGGCATATCCAGGAGGGCGGCCCGGTGGGCTCGCAGACCCTGGTGCGGCACGCGGGCCTGGATGTCAGCGCGGCGACGATCCGCAACATCCTCTCGGATCTGGAAGACGCGGGCCTGCTGTCGTCGCCGCACACCTCGGCCGGTCGCATTCCGACGGCGCAGGGCTATCGCGTGTTCGTCGACTCGCTGCTGCAGGTCAAACCGCTGCCGGAGCTGGAACTGACCCGATTGCGCGGCGAGCTCGCCGGCAGCGTCGGCCAGCAGTCGCTGCTGGGGAGCGCGTCGGAGCTGGTCTCGGCGATGACCCATTTCGTCGGCGTGGTCTCGGTGCCGCGGCGCGAGCAGTTCGCCTTCCGGCACATCGACTTCGTGCCGCTCGACGGCCAGCGGATCATGGCGATCCTGGTGTTCGCCGATCACGACGTGCAGAACCGGATCTTCCAGACCCGGCGCAGTTTCGAACCCGGCGAGCTGGAACGCGTCGCGAACTACCTCAACCAGAATTTCGCCGGCCGCTCGCTGGCCGACATCCGCGCGACCCTCGTGCAGGACATGCGCAACGCCCGCGACGAGATGGAGCTGCTGCTGTCGCAGACTGTCGAGCTGGCCGAGCAGGCGCTGGCGCCCGGCGACGACGACATGCTGCTGTCGGGCCAGAACCGGCTGATCGGGATGCAGGACCTGTCGGACCTCGACCGCCTGCGTGATCTCTTCGAGGCCTTCGCGCGCAAGCGCGAGATCCTGCAACTGCTCGAACGCACGATCCACGCGCCGGGCGTGCGCATCTTCATCGGCGAGGAAACCGGGCTCGCGCCGCTGGAAGGTGTGTCGCTGGTCACTGCGCCGTACTCCGCAGGGGGCCGTGTGCTGGGCGTGCTGGGTGTCATCGGGCCGACCCGGATGGCCTACGAGCGGGTCATCCCGGTGGTGCAGGCCGCAGCCAGCGTGCTCGGCGCCGCCTTGAATCCGGATCAGGCAGCCCCATAGCTGGGCGGGTCGGCGGCTCGACGACCGCCCCGGAATCCGACATGACCCAGCAGACCCCCGATCCGCAGCACCCCGGCTCCCACGACATCCACGCCGAGGACGCCGACGCGCCGCTGTCGGCCGAGACCCGGCTCGCCGAGCACATCGAAGTGCTGTCGGCCGAGCTCGAGCACACCAAGGCGCAGATGCTGCTCGAGCGCGCCGACCTCGAGAACCAGCGCAAGCGCCTGACCCGCGAGATCGAGACCGCCCGCCGTTTCGCCAACGAGCGTCTGCTGTCCGGCCTGGTGCCGGTGTTCGACGCTCTCGAAGCGGGTCTGGCGAATGCCACCGAGAGCGATCCGCTGCGCTCGGGCGTCGAGCTGACCCTGCGCGAGCTGGTCAAGGCGACCGAGGCCCATGGCCTGACGACCGTCGCGCCGTCCGCCGGCGACCCGTTCAACCCCGAGCACCACCAGGCGATGAGCATCGTCGAGGTGCCCGGCGTGCCGCCCGGCGCGGTGGCCCAGGTGTTCCAGAAGGGCTATCTGCTCAACGAGCGCCTGCTGCGCCCGGCCATGGTCGTCGTCGCCAAGGCCGACTGACGCGCGCCGGGCACCGCCCGGGACGCAATCCCGATACGCGACACCGCTTGAACGCTGTGTTGCGTGTCCCCAGATCACGGTCATCGACGGCGTCGGCCGTCCCCCAGACACATCTTTTCTAGAGGAAGCACCGCAATGGCAAAGATCATCGGCATCGACCTGGGCACGACGAACTCGTGCGTGGCGATCATGGACGGCGGCAAGGCCAAGGTCATCGAGAACAGCGAGGGCGATCGCACCACGCCGTCGATCGTCGCCTACACCAAGGACGGCGAAGTGCTGGTCGGCGCCTCGGCCAAGCGACAGGCGGTGACCAATCCGCACAACACCTTCTTCGCGGTCAAGCGCCTGATCGGCCGCAAGTTCAAGGACGGCGAAGTCCAGAAGGACATCGGCCTGGTGCCGTACAAGATCCTCGAGCACGACAACGGCGACGCCTGGGTGTCGACCAGCGACGGCAAGCGCCTGTCCGCGCAGGAGGTCTCCGCGCGCATCCTCGAGAAGATGAAGAAGACCGCCGAGGATTACCTGGGCGAGAAGGTCACCGAGGCCGTGATCACGGTGCCGGCCTACTTCAACGACAGCCAGCGCCAGGCGACCAAGGACGCCGGCCGCATCGCCGGTCTCGACGTCAAGCGCATCATCAACGAACCGACTGCGGCTGCGCTGGCCTACGGTCTCGACAAGTCCGGCGGCGACCGCAAGATCGCGGTGTATGACCTCGGCGGCGGCACCTTCGACGTGTCGATCATCGAGATCGCGGAAGTCGACGGCGAGAAGCAGTTCGAAGTGCTGGCCACCAACGGCGACACCTTCCTCGGCGGTGAAGACTTCGACGCGCGCGTCATCGATTACCTCGTCGACGAGTTCAACAAGGACCAGGGCATCGACCTGCGCAAGGATCCGCTGGCGCTGCAGCGTCTGAAGGACGCGGCCGAGCGCGCGAAGATCGAGCTCTCGTCCTCGCAGCAGACCGAAGTCAACCTGCCGTACGTCACCGCCGACGCGTCAGGCCCGAAGCACCTCAACATCAAGCTGACGCGGGCCAAGCTCGAGTCGCTGGTCGAGGAACTCGTGCGCAAGACGATCGAGCCGTGCCGCACCGCGCTCAACGACGCCGGCCTGCGCGCGTCCGACATCAACGAGGTGATCCTCGTCGGTGGCCAGACCCGCATGCCCAAGGTGCAGGCGGCGGTCGCCGAGTTCTTCGGCAAGGAGCCGCGCAAGGACGTGAACCCCGACGAGGCCGTGGCGATCGGCGCGGCGGTGCAGGGTGGCGTGCTGGCCGGTGACGTCAAGGACGTGCTGCTGCTCGACGTGACCCCGCTGAGCCTCGGCATCGAGACCCTGGGCGGTGTGTTCACCAAGATCATCGAGAAGAACACCACGATCCCGACCAAGGCCTCGCAGACGTTCTCCACCGCCGACGACAACCAGTCGGCCGTGACCGTGCACGTGCTGCAGGGCGAGCGCGAGCAGGCCCGCTTCAACAAGTCGCTGGCCCGTTTCGACCTGACCGGCATCGATGCCGCGCCGCGCGGCATGCCGCAGGTCGAGGTCTCGTTCGACATCGACGCCAACGGCATCCTGCACGTGTCGGCCAAGGACAAGAAGACCAACAAGGAACAGAAGGTCGAGATCAAGGCCGGTTCCGGCCTGTCGGACGACGAGATCGCCCGGATGGTCGCCGATGCCGAAGCGCACCGCGACGACGACCGCAAGTTCCAGGAACTGGTCGCGGCCCGCAACCAGGCCGACGCGCTGGTGCACGCCACGCGCAGTGCGATCAAGGACAACGGCGACAAGGTGCCCGGCGACGTGATCGGCCGAGCGGAAGGCGCGATCGCCGAAGTCGAGACCGCGATGAAGGGCGACGACAAGGGCCAGATCGAAGCCAAGTCGAAGGCGCTGGAAGAAGTGGCGCAGCAGCTGTTCGCCGCTGCCGGTGCGGCCGGTCAGGCCGATGGGGGGCCGGGCGCCGACGCGCCGAAGTCCGACGACGTGGTGGATGCCGAGTTCACCGAGGTCAAGGACGACGACAAGAAGTAAGCCATTGCCGCCGCGGGCTCGGTCCCGCGGCGTTTCGGCCGGAACCCCGGCACCGGTGACGCACGCGATGCGGACCGGTGCCGGGCGACCGGCTTCCGTTTTTATCGAGGTCGTCGGACAGGCGACCCCAGCGACCGGTTCCCCATGAGCAAACGCGACTATTACGAGGTGCTCGGTGTCACCCGCAGCGCCAGCGAGGACGAACTCAAGAAGGCCTATCGCCGCTGCGCGATGAAGCACCACCCCGACCGCAATCCCGGCGATGCCAATGCCGAGGCTGCGTTCAAGGAGTGCAAGGAAGCCTATGAAGTGCTGTCGGACGGCGGCAAGCGCCGCATGTACGACCAGCATGGCCACGCCGCGTTCGAGCACGGCATGGGCGGCGGCAATGCAGGCCCCGGCTTCGGCGGTGGTGCCGACATGGGCGACATCTTCGGCGACATCTTCGGCAACATCTTCGGCGCGGGCGCCGGCGGGCGCGGCGGTCCGCGTCGCGGCGCCGATGTCGGCTACGTGATGGAGCTGGATCTTGAGGAAGCCGTGGCCGGCGTCGAGAAGCGCATCGAGATGCCGACGCTGGTCGGCTGCGGCGAGTGCAAGGGCACGGGCTCGGAAGACGGTCGGCGCGAGACCTGTTCGACGTGCGCGGGCCGCGGCCAGGTGCGCATGCAGCGCGGCATCTTCACGATGCAGCAGGCGTGTCCGCACTGCGGCGGGCAGGGGCAGATCATCGCCCACCCGTGCAAGTCCTGCCACGGCGCCGGCCGGGTCGAGGAAGAGAAGGTCCTGTCGGTCAAGATTCCGTCCGGCGTCGATTCGGGCGATCGCATCCGCCTGACCGGCGAGGGCGAGGCCGGGCCGGCCGGCTCGCCGCCGGGCGACCTCTACGTCGAAGTGCGCGTGCGTCCGCATCCGATCTTCGAACGCGATGGCGACGACCTGCACTGCGAAGTGCCGATCCGGCTGTCGCAGGCCGCGCTCGGCGCCACGGTCCGCGTGCCCACGCTGGGCGGCGAGGCCGAGATCCGCGTGCCGGCCGAGACCCAGACCGGCAAGGTGTTCCGTCTGCGCGACAAGGGCGTCAAGTCGGTCCGCAGCCGCGCGTCGGGCGACCTGTACTGCAAGGTCGTCGTGGAAACGCCGGTCAACCTGACGTCGGACCAGCGCGAGCTGCTCGACCAGTTCGAGGCGACGTTCACGGGCGAGAACGCACGCCGGCATTCGCCGCGTTCGAGCACCTTCGTCGACGGCGTCAAGAGCTTCTGGGAACGCATGACCTCCTGAGCGCACGTCACTCGCTTCAACACCACGACGCCCGGCGATGCCGGGCGTCGTCGTATCCGGCGGTCGCGTGGGGCGCGTGTCGACCGGGTCGCGTTTGACTGCGTTGCCCGGGTCGGCTAGTCGCGGATCGATCCACAGCAGGTGTGGATCAACGAATGACAAAGGTGTGGATAAGCGTCACGAAGCCGTGCGGCGACCGGGTCGTTCCAGGGTGGTCAAAGTTTCGCCAGTGGCGTGGAATCGGGCCATCGTCGCGCTTGACTTGCGCAGCCATGCGCGTGTGGCGGAATTCTCTGCACCGCGTGCGGCGCGCGCAGACGCCGATTCGACCTGCGTCCGCTCGTCGCGTGCGTGCTTGCCTCGGCGCGAGCTGCGGGCAGTCGACCCGATCGCCGGGATCCAACGCGGCGTTTGACCCGGCATCGCCGACGCGCTAGTCCGCGGGTTCTCCACAGGCGGTGTGGATCGTCAGTCGACAAAACTGTGGATAAGCGCCCGCAACCGCGCCACGAGCGTGCGCATTGCGAGTGGTCAATTCTTGACCAGGTGATGCGAAGGCGCGGCACATCGGGCTTGACCTGCGCACGCGTCTGGGGGTCGCGCTGGTTTCCAACGATCGATGCGCGATGTCGCCCATGGGCGACGCGAACACACCGCTTGACCGGCGTGTCCGCAGGGTCTAGCCGCGCCGTCATCCACAGCCGGTGTGGATGGTTGGATGACAAACGTGTGGATAAGCGGGCCGAAGGCGCGCCGCCAGCGGGGAGCGGAGCTCTGGTCAAAATCTAGCCAGCGCGTCCGGATGCGCCGCCGATGACGCTTGACTTGCGCATCCGTCGTTCTTCAGCGACCCGGGACGCGTTTCGACACGCGTCGCGCCTGCCGCTCAGTCGCGGACCAGTCCGCCGTCGACGACGAGGTTCTGGCCGGTGATCGCGCGCGACCAGGGCGATGCGAAAAAAAGCGCGGCGTCGGCGAACTCGGCCGGCGTGGTCACGCTGCGCAACGGCGTGTTCGCGGCGATGTAGTCGAACACCGCGTCCGGCGTGGCGGCGCTGGCATCGGTCGTGCGCAGCAGGCCGCCGGAGAGCATGTTGACGGTGATGCCGTCCGGCCCGAGGTCGCCGGCCAGCGTGCGGGTCAGCGACAGCAGGGCGGCCTTGGCCGCGGTGTAGTCGTGGTAGGGCACGACCGGGTTCTGGAACAGGTTGGTGCCGATGTTGATGACGCGGCCGAAGCGCTGCGTGCGCATGCCCGGCAATGCGGCCTGCACGGTGTTCAAAGCGCCGCGCACGCTGCCTTCGAACTGCGTCGCGAATGCCGGCCAGTCGATCGTGTCCGCATGCGCGCGCGCATCGCCGTCGAAGGCGAAATCGACCAGCGCGTTGTTGACGACCGTCGTGAGGTCGGCGTTGAAGTACGCGCGCGCCTGCGCATGGAGCGCGTCGACCTGGGCGCGGACGGTGACATCGGCCTGCAGCGCGATCGCGCGGTCGCCGAGCTGCGCGGCGAGCGCCTCGGCGGCCTCGCGACTGCGCCGGTAGTTGACGACGACGCGCGCGCCTTCGCGGGCGAAGGCGAGGGCAATCTCGCGGCCGAGACCGCGGCCGGCGCCGGTGACGAGGACGATCTGGTCGGACAGCTGCATGGCAGGACTCGCGGCAAGGGGAGCGCCAGCGTAACGCCCGGCTGTCCGGACTCCCCGGCTCCCGGCGCGCGCCATCTTCCCGTCTCGGGGCGCATCGCTAGAATGCGAGGCATGAGCATCTTCCGACCCCGGTCCGCACCCTCCGTCGTCCCGCACCGCGCGCGCCGCATCCCCTCGATGGAGCCGCAGGCATGAGCGCGCGACCCCGGATCCTCGTGCACGGTGCGTCGGGGCGCATGGGCCAGGCGCTGTTGCGGCTGGCCGCTGGACGCGAGGACCTCGCCATCGTCGCAGCGGTCTCGGGACGTGCGCCGAAGCAGCGGGTCATCGACGGCGTGCCGTATTTCGGCGCGTCCGAACTGGGTGGGGCGCCGCCGTTCGACGTCGCGATCGATTTCAGCCTGCCGGCCGGATTCGACCCGCTGCTGGCGCTGTGCACCAAGCGCGGCGCCGGGCTGGTGTCGGGCACCACCGGGCTCGACGATGCGCAGCGCCGCGCACTCGATGCGGCCGCCGCGACGATTCCGCTCGTGTGGGCATCGAACTTCAGTCTCGGTGTCGCCGTGCTGCAGGATCTGGTCGCGCGCGCGGCGGCGGTGTTGCCCGGTTGGGACTGCGACATCGTCGAATCGCATCACACGCGCAAGCTGGATGCGCCGTCCGGCACCGCGCTGACCCTCGGCGACGCCGCCGCGGGGCAGGGCGCGACGCCGCATTACGCGTCGATCCGCGCCGGCGACATCGTCGGCGAGCATCTGGTGCAGTTCACCAGCGCCGGCGAGCGCATCGAGCTGGTGCACCGGGCCACCAACCGCGACATCTTCGCCGGCGGTGCGCTGCACGTGGCCGGGCGGCTGGCCGGACGCGCGCCGGGCCGCTACGCCATCGCGGACCTGCTGGGCGGCTCCGGGGCCTGAGCGGCGCCATCGGCACTGAACGAGGCGCGCGGGTCGCTGGCGCCGGGTGGGGTGCATCGGTACAATTCTCGCTCGCCTGAACCCATAACCTCCGGACCGGTCTCCACCGCTCTGGCGGTTTCCTGCAACCTGACGTAGGCGAAGACCTCGTGACAGATTCCGCAATCCTCGTCCTTGAAGACGGCACCGTATTCGAGGGCGTTTCCGTGGGCGCCGTTGGCCTGTCCGTCGGCGAAGTGGTGTTCAACACCGCGATGACCGGCTACCAGGAAGTGCTGAGCGACCCCTCGTACGCGCGCCAGCTGGTGACGCTGACCTATCCGCACATCGGCAACACCGGCTGCACCGACCAGGACGACGAAGCGTCGAAGATCTGGTCGGCCGGACTGATCGTGCGCAACGTGCCGCGCCGCCCGAGCAGCTGGCGCAGCCAGGTGTCCTTGCCCGAGTGGCTGCGCGCACGCGGCATCGTCGCGATTTCCGAGATCGACACCCGCAAGCTGACGCGCCTGCTGCGCGACCGCGGTTCGATGAACGGTGCGGTGATGGCGGGTGATGTGGATGTCGAACAGGCATTGGAGGCCGCGCGCAAGTTCCCCGGCCTGAAGGGCATGGACCTGGCGAAGGTCGTCAGCACCACCGAGCGCTACGGCTGGAGCGATGGCCAGCTCGATCTCGACCGCAACGCCTTCGTCACCGCGCCGGCGAAGTTCAAGGTCGTGGCCTACGACTACGGCGTGAAGACGAACATCCTGCGCATGCTGGCCGAGCGCGGCTGCGAACTGACGGTGGTGCCGGCGCAGACGCCCGCCGCCGATGTGTTCGCGCTGAAGCCCGACGGCGTGTTCTTGTCGAACGGCCCCGGTGATCCGGAACCCTGCGATTACGCGATCGACGCGATCCGCAGCTTCATCGACGCCAAAGTGCCGACCTTCGGCATCTGCCTCGGCCACCAGTTGCTGGCGCTCGCCGCCGGCGCGAAGACGCTGAAGATGCCGCACGGCCATCATGGTGCGAACCATCCGGTGCAGGACCTCAGCGGGCCTGATGGAAGCCCGGGCAAGGTGATGATCACCTCGCAGAACCACGGCTTCGCCGTCGACGAAGCCTCGCTGCCGGGCAACGTGCGCGTGACCCATCGCTCGCTGTTCGATGGCACCAACCAGGGCATCGAACTCACCGATGCGCCCGCCTTCAGCTTCCAGGGCCATCCGGAAGCCTCGCCCGGTCCCCACGATGTCGCGCCGCTGTTCGATCGGTTCGTCGCGTCCATGCAGCACAACACGAACGCCGGGAGCCGCTGACATGCCGAAGCGCACTGATATCCAGACCATCCTCATCATCGGCGCCGGACCGATCGTCATCGGCCAGGCCTGCGAGTTCGACTACTCCGGCGCGCAGGCGTGCAAGGCGCTGCGCGACGAGGGCTATCGCGTGGTTCTGGTCAACAGCAATCCCGCGACGATCATGACCGACCCGGACATGGCCGACGCGGTCTACATCGAGCCGATCAACTGGCAGACGGTCGAGAAGATCATCGCCAAGGAAAAGCCCGACGCGCTGCTGCCGACGATGGGCGGCCAGACCGCGCTCAACTGCGCGCTCGATCTCGCCGATCACGGTGTGCTCGAGAAGTACAACGTCGAGCTGATCGGCGCCAAGCGCGACGCGATCCGCATGGCCGAAGACCGCGAGCTGTTCCGCGTGGCGATGGGCGAGATCGATCTCGAATGCCCGCGCGCCGAAGTGGCGCACACGCTCGAGGAAGCGATCGACATCCAGACGCGCGTCGGCTATCCGACCATCATCCGTCCGAGCTTCACCCTCGGCGGTTCGGGCGGCGGCATTGCCTACAACCGCGAGGAACTGGTCGACATCGTGACCCGCGGTCTCGAGCTGTCGCCGACGACCGAAGTGCTGGTCGAGGAATCGGTGTTGGGCTGGAAGGAATTCGAGATGGAAGTGGTCCGCGATACCGCGGACAACTGCATCATCGTCTGCTCGATCGAGAACCTCGATCCGATGGGCGTGCACACCGGCGACTCGATCACCGTCGCGCCGGCGCAGACGCTGACCGACAAGGAATACCAGCGCCTGCGCAACGCGTCGGTCGCGGTGCTGCGCAAGATCGGCGTGGACACCGGCGGCTCGAACGTGCAGTTCGGCATCAATCCGAAGGACGGCCGCGTGGTCGTCATCGAGATGAATCCGCGCGTGTCGCGTTCGTCCGCGCTGGCATCGAAGGCGACCGGCTTCCCGATCGCCAAGGTCGCGGCCAAGCTCGCCGTGGGTTACACGCTCGACGAACTCAAGAACGAGATCACCGGCGGCAAGACGCCGGCCTCGTTCGAGCCGTCGATCGACTACGTGGTCACCAAGATTCCGCGCTTCGCGTTCGAGAAGTTCCCGCAGGCCGATGCCCGCCTGACCACGCAGATGAAGTCGGTCGGCGAAGTCATGGCGATGGGCCGAACCTTCCAGGAATCGATGCAGAAGGCGCTGCGCGGTCTGGAAACCGGCAAGGTCGGCTTCGACCCCACGGGTCTGGACCTGACCGATGAAGACGACATGGCGACGCTGCGCCGCGAAGTGCGCGAGCCGGGTCCCGAGCGCCTGTTCTATCTGGCCGATGCGTTCCGTGCCGGCCTGTCGGTGGAGGACGTCTACGCGCTGTCGTACGTCGACCACTGGTTCCTCGACCAGATCGAAGAGTTGATCACGACCGAGGCCGACGTCGCCGCCGCCGGCATCGACGCGCTCGACAAGGCGCGCCTGCGCGCGCTCAAGCGCATGGGTTTCTCCGACGCGCGTCTGTCGCAGCTGCTCGGCACCGACGAACAGGCGGTGCGCGCACTGCGCCGCGCGTTCGGTGTGCGCCCGGTCTACAAGCGGGTCGACTCCTGCGCGGCCGAGTTCGCCACCGATACCGCCTATCTGTATTCGACCTACGAGGACGAGTGCGAGGCGCAGCCGACCAGCCGCGACAAGATCATGATCCTCGGCGGCGGTCCCAACCGGATCGGCCAGGGCATCGAGTTCGACTACTGCTGCGTGCACGCCGCGCTGGCACTGCGCGATGACGGGTACGAGACCATCATGGTCAACTGCAACCCGGAAACCGTGTCGACCGATTACGACACCTCCGACCGCCTCTACTTCGAGCCGCTGACCCTCGAGGACGTTCTGGAGATCGTCGAGGTCGAGAAGCCCAAGGGCGTGATCGTGCAGTACGGCGGCCAGACTCCGCTCAAGCTCGCGCGTGCGCTCGAAGCCAACGGCGTGCCGATCATCGGCACCTCGCCGGACTCGATCGACCTGGCCGAGGACCGCGAGCGCTTCCAGAAGCTGGTCGACGAGCTGGGCCTCAAGCAGCCGCCGAACCGCACTGCGCGCAACCCCGAGGAAGCGCTGGTGCTGGCGCGCGAGATCGGCTATCCGCTGGTCGTGCGTCCGAGCTACGTGCTCGGTGGCCGCGCGATGGAAGTGGTGCACGCCGACAGTGATCTCGCGCGCTACATGCGCGATGCGGTCAAGGTCTCGAACGATTCGCCGGTGCTGCTCGACCGCTTCCTCGACAATGCGGTGGAGGTCGACATCGACGTCATCGCCGATCGTGAAGGCAACGTGCTGATCGGCGGCGTCATGGAGCACATCGAGGAAGCCGGCGTGCATTCGGGCGATTCCTCGTGTTCGCTGCCGCCGTATTCGCTGTCGAGCGAGGTGCAGGCGCGCCTGCGCGAGCAGGTCGTCGCGCTGGCGCGCAAGCTCAAGGTGATCGGCCTGATGAACACCCAGTTCGCGGTGCAGACCGACGACGACGGCGTGGATACGATCTTCCTGCTGGAAGTGAACCCGCGTGCGTCGCGCACGGTGCCGTTCGTGTCCAAGGCGATCGGCATTCCGCTGGCCAAGATCGCGGCGCGCTGCATGGCCGGCAAGACGCTGGCCGAACAGGGCGCGACCACCGAGATCGTGCCCGAGTACTACTCGGTCAAGGAAGCGATCTTCCCTTTCGCCAAGTTCCAGAACGTCGATCCGATCCTCGGACCGGAGATGCGTTCGACCGGTGAAGTGATGGGCGTCGGCGAAAGCTTCGGCGCGGCGTTCGCACGCGCGCAGGAAGCGGCGAGCATCAAGACCCCGCCGACCAGCGGCAAGGTGTTCGTGTCCGTGCGCGATCCCGACAAGAAGCGGGTGTTGCCCGTCGCCCGCGACATCATCGCGCGTGGCTACACGATCGTCGCAACCGCCGGCACCGCGAAGTGGCTGCGCGAGCACGACATCGCGTGCGAGCAGATCAACAAGGTGGTCGAGGGCCGTCCGCACGTCGTCGACCTGATCAAGAACGGCGAGATCGCGTACATCGTCAACACGACCGAGGGCAAGCAGGCGATCGCCGACTCGTTCTCGATCCGGCGCGAGGCCCTGCAGCACCGGGTCACGTACTCGACGACGGTCGCCGGCGCCAAGGCGCTGCTGCACTCGCTCGAATTCCGCGGCAGCGGCCCGGTGTGGTCGCTGCAGGAGCTGCACGCGCAGTTGCGCGGTGCGGCTGTCCAACCCACGAACTGAAGGAGGGACGCCATGCGCGCACCCATGACAACGCAGGGCGCCGTGCGCCTGCGTGCGGAACTGGAAGAACTGAAGTCAGTGAAGCGACCGGCGGTCATCGAGGCGATCGCCGAAGCGCGCGCGCACGGCGACCTGAAGGAGAACGCCGAATACCACGCCGCGCGCGAACAGCAGAGCTTCATCGAAGGCCGCATCAAGCAGCTCGAAGGCGAGCTCTCGCATGCCGAACTCATCGACGTCAGCAAGCTCAACGCGGGCTCGAAGGTGGTGTTCGGCGCCACGGTGACGATCGCCGACGTCGAGACCGACGAGGAAAAGCGCTACCAGATCGTCGGCGACCTCGAAGCCGACATCAAGCAGGGCCTGATCGCGATCTCGTCGCCGGTCGCGCGTGCGCTGATCGGCAAGCTCGAAGGCGACAGCGTCAGCATCGATGCGCCGGCCGGAACGCGCGAATACGACATCGTCAGCGTCGAGTATCTCGGCTGAGCCGGTGACAGCGGCGACGTTCCTGCTGCCCGCGGTCGCGCGCTTCGGCGCGCAGCGCTGGCTGCCGGAGATCGCGCAGGCGCTCGGGCGCGCGGATGCGGCCACGCAGGCGGCCGGCCGTCGCGCGCAGCTCGCCCGGCACCTCGATCTTCCCGCCGGACGCTGGCCGCTGGCGGCGTTGTCGCGGCAGGTGGATGCCGGTGATGCGGCCACGCTCGAGTCGGCGTGGTTGCGCGCCGATCCCGCGTGGCTGCGTCCCGACATCAACGGCGTGCGGCTGATGGCGCACGGCGATGCGCTGGGATTGACCCGGGCCGATTGCGATGCGCTGCTGCCGGTGTTGCGGCCGGTGTTCGGCGACGCCGGTTTCCAGCTCGATGCGCCGGTGCCGTCGCGCTGGTATCTGCGGCTGAGCCGCGCCAGTCGGCTGCCGGACTTTCCCGATCCCGGCGATGCCTTGGGCACCGACCTCGCCGGTTACGAGGACGACGACAGCGTCGAGGCGCGGCGCTGGCGCGCGCTCGGCACCGAAGCCCAGATCCTGTTGCACAACCATCCCTGGAACGCGGCGCGGATTGCGGCCGGCAAGCCGCCGGTCAATGCGCTGTGGTTCTGGGGCGGCGGGCCGCTGCCGGATGCGCGGTCCGCCTCCGATGGCCGCTATGCCGCGGTGCGGACGGACGACGCGACCCTGCAGGCGCTGGCATCGCCGGTCGCGCAGGTCGGGGGCTTGCCGGATTCCTGGACGCCGGACGACGGCGACACGCTGTCCGACCTGAGCAGCCTGCGCGATCTGCGCCAGCTGCAGGCCGCCTGGTTGCAGCCCGCGATCGCGGCCGTGGCGCGGGGCGAGCTCCGCACGCTGACGGTCGACGACGAAGACGGCCAGGTGCTGCATCTGCGGCGCCGGCACCGGTGGCGGCTCTGGCGCCGCGCGCGCGTCGTTACGCCGCCGGCCGCGCCGTGAGCGCAACGTCCCCGACGATCCGCCGTCGCGACTGCGACGTCGGTGCCGGCTGGCCGGACACCGTGCCGCCCTTGCTGCGCCGGATCTACGCCGCGCGCGGCGCCCACGATGTCGAGGCCGCCCAGCCGCGACTCGCGCGCCTGCTGCCGCCCGACGCGCTGACCAATATCGATGCCGCCACCGCGCTGCTCGCCGACGCCGTCGCCGCCGGCCAGCGCATCCTCGTCGTCGGCGACTTCGATTGCGACGGTGCGACGGCCTGTGCGGTCGCGGTGCGCGGGCTGCGCATGCTTGGCGCGGTCGATGTCGTGCACGCCGTGCCGAACCGCGTGACCCATGGCTACGGCCTGTCGCCGGGCCTGGTCGAGACCCTCGCGCCGCTGGCGCCCGACCTGCTGGTGACCGTCGATCACGGCATCGCCTGCCACGCCGGCGTCGCCGCGGCGAAGGCGCGTGGCTGGCGCGTGCTGGTGACCGATCACCACCTGCCGGGCGACGCGCTGCCCGGCGCGGATGTCATCGTCAATCCGAACCTGGCCGGCGACGCGTTCGCGAGCAAGACCCTGGCCGGTGTCGGTGTGATCTTCTACGTGCTGCTGGCGCTGCGGCGACGTCTGCGCGACGCCGGTGCGTTCGCGGGTCGCGACGTGCCGGACCTGACGACGCTGCTGGATCTGGTGGCCGTCGGCACCGTCGCCGATCTCGTGCCGCTCGACGCGAACAACCGGGCGCTGGTCGCCGCCGGTCTGCGTCGGCTGCGGGCGGGGCAGGGGTGCGCCGGCCTGCGCGCCCTCATCGAGGTCGCCGGCCGCGATGCCGCGCGCCTGACCGCAACCGACATCGGCTTCGCGATCGGCCCGCGGATCAATGCCGCCGGCCGGCTGGAGGACATGGCGATCGGCATCGAGTGCCTGCTGACCGACGACCCGGCGCAGGCGCGCGAGCTGGCGGGCCTGCTGCATGCGATCAACGCCGAGCGTCGCGCGGTGCAGCAGCTGATGCTCGACGATGCCGAGCTGGCCGTCGCGCGGCAGCCGCCGGTGGATCCCTCGGATGCCGGCGTCTGTCTGCACGATCCCGACTGGCACCCGGGCGTCGTCGGTCTCGTCGCCTCGAAGATGAAGGACGCGCTGCACCGGCCCGTCATCGCGTTCGCGCCGGCGGAACCGGGCAGCCCGCAGTTGCGCGGCTCCGCCCGGTCGATTCCCGGGCTGCACATCCGCGACGTGCTGGCGGCGGTCGACAGCGCGCATCCGGGCCTGATCGAGCGTTTCGGGGGCCACGCGATGGCCGCCGGCCTGACCCTGCGCGCCGACCTGCTCGACGCGTTCTCGGCCGCGTTCCGCGCCGCGGTGTCGGCGATGCTCGACCCCGCGTTGCTGCGCGCCGAGCTGGTCACGGATGGCCCGCTGGCGCCGCACGAGTTCGACATCGTCCACGCGGCCGGGCTGCGCGACGCCGGGCCGTGGGGACAGGGCTTTCCCGAGCCGCTGTTCGACGGCGAGTTCGCCGTCGTCGACTGGCGCATCGTCGGCCAGCGCCACCTCAAGCTGACCTTGCGTCTGGACGGCGGTCGCGCACCGCTGTCGGCGATCCACTTCGGCGGCTGGCGCGAGCTCGCACCGGCTGCCCGCGAACGTGTCGTCTACCGTCTGGCCCCGGACGACTATCGCGGCGGCGACGCCGTGCAGCTCGTCGTCGAGCATCGGGAACCGCTCGCCACCCGCTGACGCGCGCGCACGTCACCTTTCGATGAATGCGGGTGGCAGAATGTGACGCCGCCGGATCGCCGGGGGCGCCCGGCACGCGCGATTGCGCCGTGCCTCATCAGGATGAGGAGAATCCGCTTTGAAGGCATTCCATACGCTGGCTCTGGGGATCGCGCTCGCGATCGGCACGGGCGCACCGCTGCAGGCCGCCGAACCCGCGACCGCGTCGCTGAGCATCGGCAGCGAGACGCGCGGCGAGATCACCTCGCGCACCGCGATCAACTACCGCGACGGCTCGCGCAGCGCGCTGTACCGCGTCGACCTGCGCGAAGGCCAGGTCGTGTCGTTCCAGGCCAGCGGCCCGCTGCGCGCGCGGCTGTCGGCCTTCCATGACGGCGAGCTGCTCGGCGCCTCGCCCGAAGGCAACGAGAATCCTACGCTGGTCGTGCGCGCCAGGCGCAGCGGCGCGCACACGCTGGCGGTCAGCGGCCTGGACGCGAATGCGTTCGGTCCGTTCACGCTGAGCGCCAAGGCGATCGAAGCCTACGACGGCGGCACGCTGCAGGTCGGCGCGTCGATCAGCGACTGGGTCGACGGTCCGCGTCGCCTGCCGCTGCAGATCGACACTGCGGGGCTCTATGTCATCGACATGCTGTCCGACGACTTCGACGCGAAGCTGTCCCTCGAAGGCCAGGGCGTGTCGCTCAACAACGACGACGGCGGCGACGGCACCAACGCGCGCATCAGCATGCAGCTGCAGCCGGGCCGCTATACGCTGACCGCCGACGGCTACGAAGGCTCGGTCAACGGCATGTACCAGCTGCGCGTCGCGAGCCGCGAGCTGCCCGAAGGCGGCCTGTCGGCCGGCGGGGCGATCGAACTCGGTACCGAGGCCACCGGGCTCTACCAGGGCAGCGCGCAGCGCTTCCGGTTCTCGCTGCCGGCGCGGCGTCTGGTGCGCATCGACATGCGCAGCAGCGAACTCGATTCGATGCTGACGCTGCGCGGCAATGGCATCGAGAAGCAGGACGACGACGGCGGCGACGGGCTCGATTCGCGCATCGTCATGCTGCTCGAGCCCGGCGACTACGATCTCGAGGTCGGCACGGCGACGGAAGGCGCCGGGCTGTTCACGCTGGCGCTGTCGGCGACCGAGGTGCCGGCCAACGTCGGTGGCGGCCCCCTGGCGATCGGACGCAGCACCGACGCCACGCTGCTGCCCGGCATGACCGACCGCTACACGGTGTCGGTGCGCAGCGCCGGCGACTACACCGTCGACATGCGCGCCGACGACCTCGACAGCCACCTGCGGCTGCTGCGCGGCACCGAGGAGGTCGCATCGGACGACGACGGCGGCGGCGCGCTGCATGCGCGCATCCAGCACCGGCTCGAGCCCGGCGACTACGTCATCGAAGCGACGTCGGTGGATTCCGGCGCGACCGGCCGCTACACGATCGGCATCGATCGCCGCTGAGCCGTACGACCGGCGTCGACCACGCAGAAGCCGCCGCATCGCAGGATGCGGCGGCTTTTTGCTGGACGGCCCGGCGAGGTGTCGTTCGCGCTGCGGTTGCCGTCAGGCGCTGCCGTCCGGCGCGCTGTCGCCGCTGCGCCAGCGGATCGGCATGCGGCTGCTGAGTGCGCGTGCGCCGCCGCTGGCGACGGCCGGCTCCGGGTCGCGCAGGATTCCGGCGATCGTCGCATCGGCCGTCGTGCCGCTCCAGAGCGCCGTCCACGCATCGCGTCCGCCGCGCTTGGAGGCGTACAGCGCCCGGTCCGCCAGCGCCACGGCTTCCTGCCAGCCACCGCTGCCGTCGGCGCCGTCGCGCAGGAACGGCCAGCAGGCGAAGCCGAGCGAGATGGTCAGCGGCACGGCGCCCACCTCGGGAATCGCGAACGGCGTGTCGCCGATGCGCTTGCGCAGGCGCTCGGCGATCTGGGTGGCGATCTCGAGGTCGAGGCCGGGGCAGGCGACCAGGAATTCCTCGCCGCCCCAGCGCGCGACGATGTCGCCCGGTCGGCAGCACTCGCCGAGGCGGGCGGCGATCTGGGTCAGGATCTCGTCGCCGGTGCCGTGTCCGTGGCGGTCGTTGCTGTGCTTGAAGTGGTCGACATCGATGAGGAACACCGCATTGCGCAGCGCGGGCGCGGTCGGCACCGGCATCGCGCGCAGGCGGCGCGTGGCGGCGCCGCGATTGTCCAGGCCGGTCAGCGCATCGACCGAGCCCAGCTGGTGCAGGCGCCGGTTGACCCTGCGCTGGTAGAACGCGAACGCGACCATCGCCAGCGCCAGCAGCACGAAGCCGAGCACCGCGGCGTTGCGCAGGCGCTGGGTCTTGCTGAGGTTGTCCGCTTCCAGCCGGCGGGCCTCGCGCATCGACATCACTTCCTGCTGGCTGGACTTGTCCTGCAACTGCGCCTGCAGGCCGGCCAGGCTTTCGAGGTTCTGCGCGCGCAGTGCACCGAGCTCGCGCGCCAGCAGCGCCTGCTGCGCGTCGAGCGCGTCCTCGAACGCACCCCCAGCGCGCAGGGCGGCGATCCGCGCGCGCGCCGCGTCGCGGTATTCGATGCGGAACGCGCCCGTGCCGACGACGGCCAGGGCCTCGTCCGCACGGCGTAGCGCATCCGCCGCGTCGCCCTCACGCAGCGCCAGGGCCGAGGCGCGCACCAGCGTGGTCGCCGCGCCGGAGGGATCGCCTGCGTCGCGCTGGTCGCGGGCCATCGCGACCAGCATGTCGCGCGCGGACGGATCCGGCGCCAGCCGCGCACGCGCGGCGACGCGTTCGGCCCGGATGCGGTCGTGGACGAGGGCGACATCCGCGCCGGTCGCGAGCTGGGCCGCGGTATCGAACGCGGCGAGCGCGGCCAGGTCGTTGCCCATCCGCGCATGGTTGGTGCCCCGGTTGTAGGCCAGCACCGGGTTGCGGATGTCGTGCGCGGCCGCGAGCGCCTGCGCCTGGGCATAGAAGCGCTCGGCGGCCTCGAAGGCTTCGAGTTCCTCGCTGTGGATGCTGCCGACATTGATCAGCATCGCGACCTGCGCCTCCTGCGAGGCATCGGTCTGTGCGGCTTCGTAGGCGCGGGCGTAGAACTCCAGGGCGCGCGGGACCTGCCCGATCATGTGCAGGGTGGCGCCGGCATTGGACAGTGCCCGCAGCGCGAAATCCGGCGGCATCGGATGCGCCAGCAGCAGCGCGTCGATCCGGTCGACCGACGCGACCGCGCGGGCGCTGTCGCCGAGCAGCGCGGCGGCGCGGCCCAGGCAGCTCTGCAGCTTCATTTCGTCGTCGTGGGCCAGGGCGCCACGCGCCAGCACCTCGTCGGCCACCCGCAGCGCGGCGGCCGGATCGGTCTGCCGCAGCGCGAAGCAGCGGTCGATCCCGTCGGTGGCCGTGCCGGTCGCCGTCGCGTCCACGGGCGGCACCACCGCGGCGATCGCCACGGGCATCGACGCCGCGCTCCCCAGCGCCAGCGTCGCGATCAGCCAGAACATCCGCCCACCAAGTGTCTGCATGCGTCTAAATATTGTCGTGGATGTGGCCAGTGCCCCCAATGGCGACGGGGAGTCTACCGGATCGACGCGGCCCGGCCGCACGCGACGCGGCGGGGACGGGGACTTGTTAGAATCCACGGTTTTCCGCGGTTCCCATTTCATGATCGAACTCAATCCCGTCCGCCAGCGCATCGTCGACCTCCGCTGTCGGCTGGATGCGCTCAGGGGGTATCTTTGACTACGACGCCCGTCGCGAGCGTCTGGAAGAAGTCGAGCGCGAGCTCGAGGACCCGACCGTCTGGAACGATCCCGAGCGCGCCCAGGCGCTGGGTCGCGAGCGTTCGATGCTCGACAAGACCGTCAACGGCATCCGCAGCCTGACCGAAGGTCTGGAAGGCGCCAGCGAGCTGCTCGAACTGGCCGAGTCCGAAAGCGACGAAGACACCGCGCAGGCCGTCGTCGACGATGTCGACGGGTTCGCCGCCGAGGTCGACAAGCTGGAGTTCCAGCGCATGTTCTCCGGCGAACTCGATTCGGCGAACTGCTTCGTCGACATCCAGGCCGGCGCCGGCGGCACCGAGGCCCAGGACTGGGCCGAGATGATGCTGCGCATGTACCTGCGCTGGGCCGAGCACCGCGGCTGGAAGACCGAACTGATGGAAGTCAGCGGCGGCGAAGTCGCGGGCATCAAGTCGGCGACCGTGCGCGTCGAGGGCGAGTTCGCGTTCGGCTGGCTGAAGACCGAGATCGGCGTGCACCGGCTGGTGCGCAAGTCGCCGTTCGACTCGGACAACCGCCGCCACACCAGTTTCACCTCGGTCTTCGTGTCGCCGGAAGTCGACGACAACATCGAGATCGACATCAATCCGGCGGATCTGCGGACCGACGTGTACCGCGCGTCCGGTGCCGGTGGCCAGCACGTCAACAAGACCGAGTCGGCGGTGCGCATCACGCACATTCCGACCAATACCGTCGTCGCCTGCCAGACCGGCCGCAGCCAGCACCAGAACCGCGACACCGCGATGAAGATGCTCGCCGCCAAGCTCTACGAGCTGGAAGTGCAGAAGCGCAACGTCGAGAAGGATGCGCTGGAAGCCACCAAGTCCGACATCGGCTGGGGCAGCCAGATCCGCAACTACGTGCTCGACCAGAGCCGGATCAAGGATCTGCGCACCGGCGTCGAGCGCAGCGATACGCAGAAGGTGCTGGACGGTGATCTCGACGAATTCGTCGAGGCCAGCCTGAAGTCCGGCCTCGAGGCCGGCGCCAAACGCAGCGACGCCGTCTGATCGCTCCACCCGCCGACGCGCCGCGTCGGCCCGGCACGACCGGCCGCTCCGGTCGCGCGTGATTCCTCTTCGCACACTGACGAACCGCACCCATGACCGACGCCCCCGCACCGCAGACGCCCGCCGACGAGAACGCCCTGATCGCGGAGCGTCGCGGCAAACTCGGCGCGCTGCGCGGGCAGGGCATCGCGTTCCCCAACGACTTCCGCCGTCGCGACGAGGCCGGTGCCCTGCAGGCGACCTACGCCGATGCCGAGCGCTGGACGGGCGAGGCGCTGGAGGCCGATGGCGCGCGCGTCGCCGTGGCCGGGCGTCTGATGGCGAAGCGGATCATGGGCAAGGCCGCGTTCGCGCAGATCCAGGACGTCAGCGGCCGCATCCAGCTGTTCCTGCAGTCGGCGACACTCGGTGAGCGCTACGACGCATTCAAGGGCTGGGACGTCGGCGACATCGTCGCGGCCGAAGGCACGATGATGCGCACCAAGACGGGCGAATTGTCGATCAAGGCGGAATCGCTGCGGCTGCTGACCAAGTCGCTGCGGCCGTTGCCGGACAAGTGGCACGGCCTGAGCGACGTGGAACAGCGCTATCGCCAGCGTTACGTCGACCTGATCGTCTCGCCCGAGGCGCGCGCGGTGTTCGTCAAGCGCTCGCGCATCATCGGCGCGATCCGGCAGTGGCTCGACACTCGCGACTTCCTCGAAGTCGAGACGCCGATGATGCATTACATCGCCGGCGGCGCCGCGGCCAAGCCGTTCACCACGCATCACAACGCGCTGGACCTCGATCTGTTCCTGCGCGTCGCGCCCGAGCTGTATCTCAAGCGCCTGGTCGTCGGCGGGTTCGAGCGCGTCTACGAGATCAACCGCAATTTCCGCAACGAGGGCGTGTCGACACGGCACAATCCCGAGTTCACGATGCTCGAGCTCTACGAGGCCTACGTGGCCTATGAAGAGGTCATGGACCTGACCGAACACCTGATCCGTGATGTCGCGCTGCAGGCCGTCGGCACCACGGCGCTGGCGTGGGACGGCAACGCGATCGATGTCGGCCCGGCGTTCCGGCGCTGGAAACTCGAAGAAGCCGTGCGCGAATTGAATCCCGAGATCAGCGTCGCCGACTGCCGCGATCGCGAAGCCCTGGCCGCGCATTGCGTGCGCCTCGGCGTGCACGTGAAGGCCGGCTATGGTTGGGGCAAGCTGCTGCTGGAGCTGTTCGAGAAGACCGTGGAGACCGGCCTGATCCAGCCGACCTTCATCACCCATTACCCGGTCGAGGTCTCGCCGCTGGCGCGCGAATCCGACGGCGAGCCGGGCATCACCGACCGCTTCGAGCTCTTCATCGGCGGCAAGGAAATCGCCAACGGCTTCTCCGAGCTCAACGATCCCGAAGACCAGGCCGCCCGCTTCCGCGCCCAGGTCGACGCCCGCGAAGGCGGCGACGACGAAGCCATGCACTACGACGCCGATTACATCCGCGCGCTCGAGGTCGGCCTGCCGCCGACCGGCGGGCTCGGCGTCGGCATCGACCGTCTGGTGATGCTGCTGACCGGGTCCTCGTCGATCCGCGACGTGCTGCTGTTCCCCTACATGCGGCCGCAGAACGACGCCTGACGTCGGTTTCCGACGCCGGCGCCGGCGGTGCGCTGGCCTGACATCGCCCACGTTTCCCGTTGGAATGGGGATGGCGTCACATCCCCGGCGCGCCCGAGGGCTGGCCCGGAGCTTGCTTCACGTTAAGATCGTGCGCACGCGCTGCCACCGGCAGTGCAGGGGAACAGGAGAGGCCTGCCTTGAACATCGTCATCGTCGATGATCAGACGTCCGCCCGGACGATGCTGCGCCACATCCTCGAGGACATCAGTCCCGAGATGGAAGTGTTCGATTTCGGCGACCCCGAGACCGCCCTGCAGTGGTGTGACGACAATCGTCCCGACCTGCTGCTGCTCGACTACCGCATGCCGGTCGTCGACGGGCTGGAGTTCGCGCGGCGCTTCCGTCGGCCGATGCTGCATCGCGACGTGCCGATCGTCCTGGTCACCGTGGTCGGCGACGAGCCGATCCGCCAGGCGGCGCTCGAGGCCGGGGTCATCGATTTCCTGGTCAAGCCGGTGCGGCCGCGCGAGCTGCGCGCCCGCTGCCGCAACCTGTTGCAGCTGCGCCAGCAGTCGGAGTCGATCAAGCAGCGGGCACTGTCGCTGGAGCAGCGGCTGCTGGCGAGCATGCACGAGGTCGAGGAGCGCGAACGCGAGACCCTGATCCGGCTCGCCCGCGCGATCGCCTATCGGGACGCCAGCACCAGCGCGAATCTCGAACGCGTGGCTGCGGTCGCCGGCATGGTCGCCGACGCACTGGGCCTGAGCGAAGAAGAAGTGCGGATGATCGAGCTCGCCGCGCCGCTGCACGACATCGGCAAGATCGCGATTCCCGATGCGATCCTGATGAAGCCCGGTCCGCTGACGGCCGAGGAAACCGAGACGATGCGCCAGCATCCGCAGATCGGCTACGACCTGCTGGCCGACAGCCAGAACCGGTTCATCCAGCTCAGCGCGCTGATCGCACTCCGCCACCAGGAGCGTTACGACGGCAGCGGCTATCCGGACGGCCTGGCCGGCGACGAGATCCCGCTGGAGGCGCGCATCGTCGCGATCGCTGACGTCTTCGACGCCCTGATGTCCAAGCGCCCGTACAAGCGCGCGTGGTCCATCGAAGAGGCGCTGGCCTACATCGGCGAGAACAGCGGCCGGCATTTCGATCCGCGCTGTGTCGATGCGATGCTGCGCAATACCCAGCGGCTGCGCGAGATCAGCGCGCTCTACGGCGGTCCGGTCGCCGGTTCGCTGCAGTGAGCGCCCGGCGATGACGTCGCTGCTGCAATGGATGCAGGCGCGTCTCGCCAGGCGTCCGGACAGCGAGCACGGGCAGGCGTTGATCCGCCTGGCGCTGCTGTTCGTCGTGCTGCTGTTCCTGCTGTGGGTCGACTCGAGCGGCACACGCCCGCCGGCCTACGTCGAAGTCATGACCATGGTCGTCGTCGGCTTCAGCGTCGGCGCCGCACTGGTGGGGTGGCTGCTGGCGTCGCCCGGCACCTCGCACCCGCGCCGCATCGCGGGCATGTTGTCGGACTACGGCCTGATGGGGGCGGCCATGGCGGTCATGGGCGGTCCCATCGCCTGGGTCTACGTGCTCATCCTCTGGGTCACGGTCGGCAACGGGCTTCGCTACGGCAATCGCTACCTGTATGCCGCGATGACCATGGCAGTCGTGAGTTTCGGCTCCGCGATCGTCCTCAGCCCGTACTGGCACGCGAACCTCAGTCTCGGAATCGGCCTGCTGATCGGGCTGGCGGCGATTCCCCTTTACCTGTCCGGCCTGCTGCGCGAGCTCACCCGCGCGACCGACGAGGCCAGGCGCGCGAGCGAGGCGAAGAGTCGTTTCCTCGCGAACATGAGCCACGAATTCCGCACGCCGCTGAACGGGCTGGCGGGCGTGTCCGAACTGCTGGCGACGACGCGCCTGGATCCCGAGCAACGCGAATATCTCGCCACGATCCGCGCCTCCACCGGGAGCCTGCTGGCGATCGTCGAGGACGTGCTCGACATCTCGGCCATCGAGGCCGGCAAGCTCAAGCTGACCGACCAGCCGTTCTCGGTGCGCGAGCTCATCCAGGGCGTCGATCTGATGCTGCAGCCCACGGCGCGGGGCAAGCGGCTGGCCTACGCGTCACATGTCGCCGACGCGGTGCCGGATCTGCTGCGCGGCGATCCCGCGCATCTGCGCCAGGTGCTGACGAACCTCGTGGGCAATGCGGTGAAGTTCACCCACGAAGGCGCGGTGCGGCTGGACGTCGAGGCCTCGTCGGAGGCGGGCACCGGGACGCGCCTGAAGTTCACGGTGACCGACACCGGCATCGGCATCCCGGCGTCGGCCCGTGATCGCCTCTTCGAAGCCTTCGAGCAGGTGGATACCACCCTGTCGCGTGGCTTCGGCGGTACCGGCCTGGGCACCAGTATCGCCAAGCGTCTGACCGAGGCGATGGGTGGCACCATCGGTTTCGAAAGCACCGAGCATGCGGGCAGCCGGTTCTGGGTGGAGTTGCCGTTCGCACTCGCCGACGTCGAGGCGATGGAGGCCGAGGCGGCGCCGGAACGGCGGTCCGACACGTTCTCGGCGCGTTCCGCCGGCGGCGCGCGCAGCGCGGTCAACGTCATCGCGTTCAGCGACCCCTTCCTGCGCCATCGCGCGCGGGTCCGCAGCCTGCAGGTGCTGATCGCCGACGATCACGCGGCGAACCGCATGGTGCTCGAACGCCTGCTGCAGAAGGCCGGCCACAGCGTGGTCAGCGTGGAGGGCGGGGAAGCCGTGCTCGATGCGGTCGCGGGCCGCGACTACGACGCGATCGTCGTCGATCTGCACATGCCGGGCGTCAGCGGGCTGGACATGCTGCGCGAGCTGAGGACGCTGCAGGCCGGCGCGACGCGCACGCCGGTCATCGTGCTCAGTGCGGATGTGACGCCCGAGTCGATCGGCAGCTGTCGCAAGGCGGGCGCACACGCATTCCTCGCCAAGCCGGTCGTCGCATCGAAGCTGCTGGATCTGCTGGCGGACATCGCGACGCCCGGCGCCCGCATTTCGGTTCCGGATCCACTGCCGGTAGCGAGCGCCGGCAGCGACGAACTGCTCGACGACGATGTGCTCGACGAGCTCGCGTCGCTGGGCATGGGCGACGATTTCGTCGTCAGGTTCATCCTCCAGTGCCTGGAAGATGCGCAGACCTGCCTGGCCGCCGTCGAGCGTGCGGGCGCGGCCGAAGACTGGGCGGCGATGCGGGATCACGCGCACGCCCTGAAGGGCGTGGCCAGCAATGTCGGTCTGGTGAAACTGTCGAACCTGAGCGGCGAGCTGATGCGCATGGCCGAATGGCAGATGCGCCGCGAGTGGCGCCAGCGGTTGACGGTGCTGGACGCGCAACTCGATCTGGGGCGGATCGCCTTGAACGCGCGCGGACGGAATTCCGTCGCGCGCGATCAAGGCCGGGAGCCCTGACCCGCGGGCTCAGCCGCCCGTGCCGCTCGCCTTGAGCGCGTAGGTGCGCCGCGACTGCGCCTTGACGATGCGGTCCATCGTCCGCAGCGACCGGTCGCCGAGCGCCAGCGCGGTGTCGACCCAGACCTCGGTGATCCCCATCAGTTCGTCGTAGCCCACGGGCTGGGACAGATTCCGAACCGCGTTGAGTGCGACGTGCGCATGCGGCGCGCGCTGCTGGCGGCGGATCAGATCCTCGACCGCGGCTTCGCCGTGGCCCTTGGGCACCAGCACGTCGACCACGCCCATCGCATGCATCTGCTCGCTGGTGAAGATGTTGCCTTCGAGGATGATGCGTTCGGCCAGCTGCGGCGCGACGCGCTTGCACAGGAACGAATACGCGCCCATGCCGGGGAACAGGCCGAACAGCACCTCCGGCAGCCCCATGTCGATGCCTTCCTCGGCGACGATCGTCTGGCAGGCGAGGGCGAGTTCGAAACCGCCGCCCAGCGCATCGCCCTGCAGCAACGCGATCATGCGCACGTCGCCGCCCAGGCCGGTGTGGATGTGATGCACGCCGTCGATGCACTGGCGTGCGTACGCGAGCAGATGCTCGCGGTCACCTTCGCGGATCAGTTGCGCGAACAGCGCGAGGTCCCCGCCGAGGTTGAAGGCGTCGGCATCGGACGCGACCACGACGTGCCGGAGCTTGCCGGGCTCCCGCTGGCTCTCGCGCAGGGTGATGGTGTTGAGAAAACTCCACATGTCGGCCATCAGCTCGGGGCGGAAACAGGGTCGGCCGCCTGCCGAGAGATTGCTGTGCATGTACATCCAGTGTGTCTGGTTCGACGGGTCCGACTCGACGCGCATGGTCGGATACGGGCGGACGCGGTGCAGCATTTCGACGTTGGTCATGGTGTTGGATCCCCTGGGGAAGGGGCCGCGCCGGCCGGGCATCCGACGGAGCCCCATCTATTCATCTATCGCCCGATGCATGCTTCTATGCGCTCAAACGATGACAAGGGCAAGGATTTCAATGACCTGGGGGTCGAATACCGACCAGTTCCCACTAAAGTGAGAATTACGTCACTTTTTTGGCGCCGGCTCGTCGCGGAGTTCGCGACGCAGGATTTTTCCGACATTGGTCTTGGGAAGCTCGTCACGGAATTCGACGATCCGCGGGTGCTTGTAGCCGGTCAGCTGCTCCCGCGCATGGGCCTTGACCTGCTCGGCGGTCAGCGACGGATCCTTGCGCACGATGACGACCTTCACCGCCTCGCCGGACTTCTCGTCGGGCACGCCGATCGCCGCGACCTCGAGCACGCCCGGCATCATCGCGATGACGTCCTCGATCTCGTTGGGATACACGTTGAAGCCCGAGACCAGGATCATGTCCTTCTTGCGGTCGACGATGTAGAAGAAGCCGCCTTCATCCATCCGTGCCATGTCGCCCGTGTGCAGCCAGCCGTCGGCGTCGATCGCCTGGGCCGTGTCTTCGGGGCGCTGCCAGTAGCCCTTCATCACCTGCGGACCGCGGATGCACAGCTCGCCGACTTCGCCAACCGGCAATGCGTTGCCGTCCTCGTCCTTGATGCAGGCTTCCGTCGACGGCACGGGCAGGCCGATGGCGCCGTTGTACTCGGCCAGCGTCATCGGGTTGATGCAGGCGGCCGAGCGTCGTGCCGGTGACCTTCTGCCAGCGCTCGGCGACCGAACGCTGCACGGCCATGCCGCCGCCGAGCGTGAGGTGCAGCGGCGAGAAATCGATGTCGGCGAACCCCGGGGTATTGAGCAGGCCGTTGAACAGGGTGTTGACGCCGGTGATCGCGGTGAACGGCTCGCGCTTGAGCTCCTTGACGAAGCCGGGCATGTCGCGCGGATTGGTGATCAGCACGTTCTTGGCGCCGAACTTCATGAAGACCAGGCCGTTCGCCGTCAACGCGAAGATGTGGTACAGCGGCAACGCCGTGATGATGGTTTCCTGGCCAGGCTTGACGTTGGTGCCGACCCACGCAGACGCCTGCTGCATGTTCGCGACCAGGTTGCGATGGGTCAGCATCGCGCCTTTGGCCACGCCGGTGGTGCCGCCCGTGTACTGCAGGAACGCGATGTCCTCCAGCGTGATCGAGACCTCGGGCAGCTGGTGCTTCGCGCCCAGCGACAGCGCGTCGCGGAAACGCACGGCGCCGTGGATCGTGTACTCCGGCACCATCTTCTTGATGTAGCGCAGCACGAAATTGACGATCGGGCCCTTCGGGAATCCGAGCAGGTCGCCGAGACCGGTCGTGATCACCTGCTTGATCTGCGTGTCGGCGAGCACGTCCTGGACGGTCTTGCCGAAATTGTCCATGACCAGGATCGCGGCGGCGCCGGAATCCGACAGCTGATGGCGCAACTCGCGCGCGGTGTACATCGGATTGGTGTTCACCACCGTCAGTCCGGCGCGCAGGATGCCGAACGTCGCGATCGGGTACTGCAGACAGTTGGGCATCATGATCGCGACGCGATCGCCCTTCTTGAGTTTGAGTTCGCCGAGCAGATAGGCGGCGAAATCACGGCTGCGCGCATCGAGCTCACCGTAGGTGATCGTGCGGCCCATGTTCGAGAACGCGGGGCGGTCGCGGTGATGGGCGATCGCTTCGTCGAGGATCGCAGGGACCGAACTGTACTGCTCCGGATCGATTTCCGCAGGAATGCCCGCAGGATAGTTCGCCAGCCACGGACGTTGTTCGGTCATGCAATCCTCTCCCAGAGATTGAAGGTCGGCACTCGATGCGGTGCGCATACCTGTGCAATTCGATCGATTGGAGCATAGGGGCCAGGGAGTGGCAAGGCAGCGCGGGCCGCTCGCGCGCGTGGATAATCGGTGTCTGTCGCAACGCGGGGAGACGCGCTGATGTCCTGTTCCGAACGAGCCGGTATGTGCCACGAGATTCCGCACGTGCGGCGGATGGCGGCGACCGTGTTCGCGCTGCTCGTGCTCGCATTCGCGGCCGGTTGCGCGAGGGCGCCGCCGGAAGAGGCCTTGCGTGCGCAGGTCGCTGCACTGCAGCAGAGTCTCGAAGCGCGCGACGCGTCGGCGCTGGAAGCGCTGCTCGACGAGGACTTCATCGGTCCCGACGGCATGGACCGCCGGGCAGCGCGCCGCATGGCGACCCTGATGCTGATGCGGCAGCAGGCTATCGGCGTCACGGCAGGCCCGCTCGATGTGCAGTTGCAGGGCGAGGACAGCGCGACCGTCCGCACCACGGCGGCCCTGACAGGTGGCAGCGGACGGCTATTGCCCGACAACGCGCGTGCCTACCGCGTCGACAGCACCTGGCGGCGCCGTGGCGACACCTGGCGGATGCTCAGCATCCGCTGGGAACCGGCGTTGTAGTCCGAAAACGGGACCGGTTGCTTCTTCGCCGCGAGCTGACGCAGCACGTAATGCAGCAGACCGCCATGGTGGGTGAGGCGCATCGCCTGCGCGGCATTGCCGCGCGATGCGCCGAACGCCCGGCGCGCTGCGCCGGGCGGGGCTTCCGCTGAAACAGACGCGGAGCGGTTACTTCTTCGCCGCGAGCTGACGCAGCACGTAATGCAGCAGACCGCCGTGGTGGGTGAGGCGCATCGCCTGCGCGGCATTGCCGCGCGATGCGCCGAACGCCCGGCGCGCTGCGCCGGGCGGGGCTTCCGCTGAAACAGACGCGGAGCGGTTACTTCTTCGCCGCGAGCTGACGCAGCACGTAATGCAGCAGACCGCCGTGGCGGAAGTACTCCACCTCCTTGGGCGTCAGCAGCAGCACGTGCACGTCGAAGCGGATCTCGCTGCCATCGGTCCTGGTCGCGACCAGGGTCGCGGTCTTCGACTTGCCGTCCTCGAGACCGGTGATGTCGATCGTCTCCGACCCATCCAGCCCGTGCGTCTGTGCGTTCTCGCCTTCCTTGAACTGGCAGGGCAGCACGCCCATGCCGACGAGGTTGGAGCGGTGGATGCGCTCGAAGCTCTCGGCGATGACCGCCTTGACGCCCAGCAGGTTGGTGCCCTTCGCCGCCCAGTCGCGCGAGGATCCGGTGCCGTATTCCTTGCCGGCGAACACCACCAGCGGGATGCCGTCGGCCTTGTATTTCATCGCCGCGTCGTAGATCGGCATCTTCTCGGCGCCGCCGGCGCCGAAGTAGTGGGTATTGCCGCCTTCCTCGCCGCCGAAGAACAGGTTCTTGATGCGGATGTTGGCGAAGGTGCCGCGTACCATCACATCGTCGTTGCCGCGGCGCGAGCCGTAGCTGTTGAAGTCCGCCGGCTGCACGTTGCGCGACTGCAGGAATTCGCCCGCCGGCGATTCCTTCTTGATGTTGCCCGCGGGTGAGATGTGGTCGGTGGTGATCGAATCGCCGAACAGGCCCATGACGCGCGCGCCGCGGATGTCGTCGATGTTGCCGACGTCCATCGTCATGCCGTCGAAGTAGGGCGGGTTCTTGATGTACGTCGACGCCTCGTCCCAGGCATAGAGATCGCCGTCCGGCGATTCGATCGCGTTCCAGCGGCTGTCGCCCTTGAACACGTCGGCATAGTTCTTCTTGAACATCTCCGGCCCGATGGTCTTGGCGATGAAGTCGCCGATTTCCTTGTTGGTCGGCCAGATGTCGCGCAGATAGACGGGATTGCCGTCCTGGTCCTTGCCCAGCGGATCGTGGGTCAGATCGATGTCGACGGTGCCGGCGATCGCGTAGGCGACGACCAGCGGCGGCGAGGCGAGGTAGTTCATCTTGACCTCGCCGTGGATGCGGCCTTCGAAGTTGCGGTTGCCCGACAGCACCGACGCCACCGCAAGATCGTTCTGTGCGATGCCCTTCGACACCGCCTCGGGCAGCGGGCCGGAGTTGCCGATGCAGGTGGTGCAGCCGTAGCCGACGACGTAGAAGCCCAGCGCTTCGAGATCGTCCATGACCCCAGCTTTTTCCAGGTAATCGGTCACCACCAGCGAGCCCGGCCCGAGCGAGGTCTTGACCCACGGCGCCGCCTTCAGCCCCTTGGCCGCGGCCTTGCGCGCGAGCAGGCCGGCGTGCACGAGGTGATCGCGGCGATGCCCTCCGAGCCGTCGGTGAGTTCGTGCTCGCCGTCGTCGAGCGTGATCGTCGACACCGGCTTGGCGGCGAGGCGCTCCGCCTGCGGCTGGTCGCCGCCTTCCTTTTCGAAGCGGTCGACCTGCGGATCCTCACTGCCGGCCTTGCCACGGTTGGCGATCAGCGGGCCCAGGTTGTCGCGGAAGTTCTGCTGCACCTTCTCCAGCAACACGCGGTCCTGCGGACGCTTCGGGCCGGCGAGCGACGGGCGCACGTCGGCCATGTCCAGCTCCAGCACGCTGCTGTACTCAGCCTCGGGCGCGCCGGGCTCGTGCCACAGCTGCTGCGCTTTCGCGTAGGCCTCGACCAGCGCGATCTGCTCCTCGCTGCGGCCCGACAGGCGCAGGTAGTTCAGCGACTCCTGGTCGATCGGGAAGATGCCGCAGGTCGCGCCGTATTCCGGCGCCATGTTGCCGATCGTCGCGCGATCGGCCAGCGGCAGGTGCTGCAGGCCCTCGCCGAAGAACTCGACGAACTTGCCGACGACGCCATGCTTGCGCAGCATCTCGGTCACGGTCAGCACCAGGTCGGTCGCGGTCGCGCCTTCCGGCATGCGGCCCTTGAGCTTGAAGCCGACCACCTGTGGAATCAGCATCGAAGACGGCTGACCGAGCATCGCAGCCTCCGCCTCGATGCCGCCGACGCCCCAGCCGAGCACGCCGATGCCGTTGATCATCGTGGTGTGCGAATCGGTGCCGAAGACGGTATCGGGATAGGCCCAGGTCTCGCCATCGCGGTCAGAGGTCATGACCACACGCGCGAGGTTCTCCAGGTTCACCTGGTGGACGATGCCGGTGTTCGGCGGAACGACCTTGAAGTTGTCGAACGCCTTCTGGCCCCAGCGCAGGAAACCGTAGCGCTCCTTGTTGCGCTGGAATTCGATCTTGCCGTTGAGGTCGAGCGCGTCCGGCCGGCCGAACACGTCGACCTGCACCGAATGGTCGATGACCAGCTCGGACGGAATCAGCGGGTTGATCTGCTCGGGCTTGCCGCCCAGCTTCACCACCGCGTCTCGCATCGCCGCCAGGTCCACGACGCAGGGCACGCCGGTGAAGTCTTGCAGCACGACGCGCGCCGGCATGAACGCGATCTCGGTGTCCGGCACCGCCTTCGGATCCCACGTCGCGACTGCCTCGATGTGCGCCGCGGTGACCGACTCGCCGTCTTCCTGCCGCAGCAGGTTCTCCAGCAGGATCTTCATCGCATAAGGCAGGCGGGCGATGTCGAAGCGCTTGCCCAGGGCGGGCAGGCTGGCGTAGCGATAGCGCGTGCCGTTGATGTCGAGGTGGGTGCGGGTGGCGAAGGAATCGCTCATGGGAGGCTCCTGTGGCTGGCGACGTCCAGGACCGGGCGCCGCGAAAACAGCATTGTCGTCAACGCGACGTGTTCAGCCCGTTCAGTACGAGCCCGCCGGATTGAGTATGGACGGTGAAGTATGTAAGATTCATGCATACCGTACAGGGGTCGTCCGATGGAAGCCACCGTTGCCGAGCGCGGCCAGATCACCCTGCCGAAGGCGGTTCGCGATGCGCTGGGCCTCAGCAAGGGCACGATCCTGAAGGTCGAGCTCGAGGGTAGCCGTATCGTGCTGCGGAAAAGTGTCGACGATGCGGTGTCGCGCGCACGCGGCCGCTTCCGGCTCGAAGGGTTCGCGTCCACCGATACGGCGATGCGCGCGGCGCGCGGCCACGAGGGCACCCCGCCCGATGCCGATCCGGCCGCCGGCGGCCCCGCGGACGACTGACCCGTGATCGCCGTCGATGCCCCGGTGCTGATCGACCTGCTGGTCGACGGCCCCAACGCGGATGCCGCCGAGGCCTGCCTGCGCCAGCACCTGAGCAGCGGGCCCGTGGTCGTCTGCGACATCGCGCTGTCGGAGATCTGCAGCGCGCTGCACGACGGCGACGAAACCATGGCCGTGCTCGAGGACATGGGCGTGCGCTTCAGCGGCATCGAGGCGAAGTCCGCGCTGCGCGCCGGCGAGATGCAGCGCCGGTACTGGCGCCGCAACGACGGACTGGTGCGCGCGGTGCCCGATTTTCTGGTCGGCGCGCACGCGCTGCTCCAGTGCAATGGACTGATCACACGCGACGACGCGTTCTTCCGCACCTATTTCAAGGGCCTCAGGCTGATCGTTCCTTCGGCCTGACGTCCGTTATCCGCGCCGCCCGCGAGGGCGCGCACCCACTGCTCGATCTGGAGTTCCCCGCATGTTGGAAGCCTACCGCCACCACGAAGCCGAGCGCGCCGCGCTCGGCATCCCGCCGCTGCCGCTGACGCCGCAGCAGACCGCCGAGGTCATCGAGCTGCTGAAGGCGCCGCCGGCGGGCGGGGACCATGCGTCCCAGCAGGCGTTTCTGCTCGACCTGCTGACCCACCGCGTGCCGGCCGGCGTCGACGACGCCGCCAAGGTCAAGGCCTCGTACCTCGCCGCGATCGCTTTCGGCACCGAGCGCAGCGCGCTGATCACCCGCGCGCGCGCCACCGAACTGCTGGGCACGATGCTCGGCGGCTACAACGTGCAGCCGCTGGTCGATCTGCTCGACGATGCCGAGGTCGGCGCGATCGCCGCCGAAGGCCTGAAGCACACGCTGCTGGTGTTCGACGCGTTCCACGATGTCGAAGAGAAATCCAGGGCGGGCAACGCCCACGCCAAGGCCGTGATCCAGAGCTGGGCCGACGCCGAGTGGTTCACCAGCAAGCCGGAAGTGCCGCAGTCGATGACGCTGACGGTGTTCAAGGTGCCGGGCGAGACCAACACCGACGACCTGTCGCCGGCGCCCGACGCGACCACGCGTCCCGACATCCCGATGCACGCGCTGGCGATGCTGAACAACGCGCGCGAACGTGCGCCCTTCGTACCGGAGAAAGACGGCAAGCGAGGCCCGATCCAGGCCATTCGCGATCTCAAGGACAAGGGCCATCTGGTCGCCTACGTCGGCGACGTCGTCGGCACCGGCTCGAGCCGCAAGTCCGCGACCAACTCGGTGCTGTGGTGGACCGGCGAGGACATTCCCTTCATTCCGAACAAGCGCTTCGGCGGCGTCTGCCTGGGCTCGAAGATCGCGCCGATCTTCTACAACACGATGGAGGACGCCGGCGCGCTGCCGATCGAACTCGACGTGTCGCAGATGGAGCAGGGCGATGTGATCGAGCTGCGTCCCTACGACGGCAAGGCACTCAAGGACGGCAATGTGATCGCCGAATTCCAGGTCAAGTCCGAAGTGCTGTTCGACGAAGTGCGCGCCGGTGGCCGCATTCCGCTGATCGTCGGCCGCGGCCTGACCGCCAAGGCGCGCGAGTCGCTGGGCCTGCCGACGCTGGAACTGTTCCGCCTGCCGCAGCAGCCGGCCGATACCGGCAAGGGCTTCTCGCTGGCGCAGAAGATGGTCGGCCGTGCGATCGGTCTGCCGGAAGGCCAGGGCGTGCGTCCCGGGACCTATTGCGAGCCGAAGATGACCTCGGTGGGGTCGCAGGACACGACCGGTCCGATGACCCGCGACGAACTCAAGGACCTCGCGTGCCTGGGCTTCTCCGCGGATCTGGTGATGCAGTCGTTCTGCCACACCGCCGCGTATCCGAAGCCGGTCGACGTCAAGACCCACCACACGCTGCCGGAATTCATCTCCACCCGCGGCGGCATCTCGCTGCGTCCCGGCGACGGCGTGATCCACAGCTGGCTCAACCGCATGCTGCTGCCCGACACCGTCGGCACCGGCGGCGACTCGCACACGCGCTTCCCGGTCGGCATCTCGTTCCCGGCGGGGTCGGGCCTGGTCGCGTTCGCGGCCGCGACCGGTGTCATGCCGCTCGACATGCCCGAATCGGTGCTGGTCCGCTTCAAGGGCAAGATGCAGCCCGGCGTCACCCTGCGTGACCTGGTCAACGCGATTCCGCTGTACGCGATCAAGGCCGGTCTGCTGACGGTGGCCAAGCAGGGCAAGAAGAACATCTTCTCCGGCCGCATCCTCGAGATCGAAGGCCTGCCGGATCTGAAGGTCGAGCAGGCGTTCGAACTGTCCGACGCCTCGGCCGAGCGCTCCGCCGCCGGCTGCACCGTGCACCTCGACAAGGCGCCGATCATCGAATACATCACCAGCAACATCACCCTGCTGAAGTGGATGATCGCCGAGGGCTACCAGGACCCGCGCTCGCTGGCCCGCCGCATCGAGAAGATGGACGCCTGGCTTGCCGATCCGCAGCTGCTGCAGGGCGATGCCGATGCCGAGTACGCCGCGGTCATCGAGATCGACCTGGCCGACGTGCACGAGCCGATCGTCGCGTGCCCGAACGATCCGGACGACGTCAAGACGCTGTCCGACGTCTCCGGCGCGGTCATCGACGAAGTGTTCATCGGTTCGTGCATGACCAACATCGGCCACTTCCGCGCCGCGTCCAAGCTGCTCGAGGGCAAGCGCGACATCCCGACCAAGCTGTGGGTCGCGCCGCCGACCAAGATGGATGCCGCGGAGCTGACCAAAGAAGGCCATTACGGCACCTTCGGCACGGCCGGCGCACGCATGGAAATGCCGGGCTGCTCGCTGTGCATGGGCAACCAGGCGCAGGTCAAGGAAGGCGCGACGGTGTTTTCCACGTCGACCCGCAACTTCCCCAACCGTCTGGGCCGCAACTCGAACGTGTATCTGGGTTCGGCGGAACTCGCCGCGATCTGCTCGCGCCTGGGCCGCATTCCGACCAAGGCCGAGTACATGGCCGACGTCGGCGTGTAAGATTCCGCCGCGAACGGGGTCTACCGCTACATGAACTTCGACCAGATTCCGGAGTACGTCGACGCGGGCGAGAAGACCGCGGCCTGACGGCAGCGGTTTGCGGAGATGAAAAACCCGGCCTGGTGCCGGGTTTTTCATGGGGCCGATGGCCTTCGCGACGCGACGGCTCGGAATGCCGCTGGCAGCATCGGGCTGTCCGGCAACCAGAAGGCTGGGCGCTAGGTCGTCAGGAGAACTTGACTGTCTGCATCGCGCACTAGGCGCGTGCGAGCGCCATCAGGCGCGCCGCGATCTTGTCCAGCGGCACCTGTTCTTCCGCCGCGCCCAGGCGCACCGCGCTGCCGGGCATGCCCCAGACGACGCTGGTGGCTTCGTCCTGCACCAGCGTCGGCGCACCGGCGTTGCGCAGTTCGAGCAGGCCGCGCGCGCCGTCGTCGCCCATGCCGGTGAGGATGACGCCGATGGCATTGGCGCCTGCGCTGCCCGCCACCGAACGGAACAGCACGTCGACCGCCGGCTTGTGCCGGTTGATCGCCGGACCGTCGTCGACGCGGCATCGCCAGCGGGCACCGTCGCGGATGATGCGCAGATGGCGACCGCCGGGCGGCAGGTAGACGTGGCCCGGCACGACCGCCTCGCCGTCGTGCGCTTCGCGGACCGACATCGCCGAATGCCGGTCCAGGCGTTCGGCGAACGGCGTGCTGAAGGCCGCCGGCAGGTGCTGGGTGATGACGATCGCCGGGGCGTCGGGCGGCATCGCTTCGAGCACGACGCGCAGGGCTTCGGTACCGCCGGCGGAGGCGCCGATCGCGATCAGGCGGTCGGTGGTGCGGAAGCGCAGCGCGGGCGCGGCGGGCGGCGCGGCGGCGTCCAGGGTGATCCGCGGCGCGGCCGGACGGACCAGGGCGCGCACGCGCGACCGCGCCGCCATCCGCACCTTGGCGGTGATCTCGTCGGCGTATCCCTGCAGGCCGCGGGCGACGTCGAGCTTGGGCTTGGAGACGAAATCCACCGCGCCGAGCGCCAGCGCCTGCAGGGTGATGTCGGCGCCGCGTTCGGTCAGCGACGACACCATCACCACCGGAATCGGATGCAGGCGCATCAGGTTCTCGAGAAAGGCCAGGCCGTCCATGCGCGGCATTTCCACGTCGAGCGTGATCACGTCCGGCCGCAGGCGCTTGATCTTCTCGCGCGCGAGTAGCGGATCGGCGGCGGTGCCGACGACCTCGATGTCCGGGTCGTTGCCGAGGATCTCGGTCAGCATCTGCCGGACCACTGCGGAATCGTCGACGATCAGCACCCGGCAGGGCGGGGCGGCGGTCATTCGAACAGTTCCACGCCGCCGGTGACCGGCGCGCGCGACAGGCGGGCGCGGACCGCGGACTCGGTCGCCGCGACCTCCGCCTCGTGCGCATGCGGCAGGCGGTTGACGACGACGCGGCCGGTGTCGGCGAAGAACCAGACCTTGCGCGGATGGATGCCGCACAGGTCCTCGGCGACGATCGGGATCTGTTCCGCGTGCAGGTAGGCGCGCACGAACTCGGCATTGCGGCTGCCGACCGGATTGCTGGTGAAGCCGCGCAGCACGTTGGCGCCGCCGAAGACCTTGGCCTCGAGCCGGCGCCGGCTGGCGCCGCGCTTGAGCAGCTCGTTGATCAGCAGTTCCATCGCGTAGCTGCCGTAGCGCGCGGGCGCGCCGTCGCCGACGTTGCCCTCGGGCAGCATGAAGTGGTTCATGCCGCCGAGCTGCAGCAGCGGGTCGCGCACGCAGGCGGCGACGCAGGACCCGAGCACGGTCACCAGTGCGGTGGCGTCGTCGACGACGAGGTACTGGGTCGGCAGCAGTTTCGCGGCCGGCACCTTGAACTGCGGATCGCGATACCGCAGCACCTCGTCCTCGCGCACTGCCGCGCGGGTCACGGCGCGTCCGTCCCGAAGTTGCGGCGGTAGAGCGTGCGGCCGCAGGGGCGGATCAGGTCGGCGGCGTGCAGGTAGTTCTCGGAATGGCCGGTGTAGAGCAGGCTGCCTGCATCCATGTGCGTGACCAGGCGCGAGAGGATGCCGCGCTGGGTCGGCTTGTCGAAATAGATCATCACGTTGCGGCAGAACAGCGCCGCGAACGGGCCGCCGATGTCGTAGCGGGGGCTCAGCAGGTTCAGCGGACGGAAGTCGATCAGCGCCTGCAGCGCGGGATGCACGCGGCACTGGCCCTCGTTCGGCCCGGTGCCGCGCTGGAAGAAGCGACGACGGCGCTCGGCATCGAGCCCCGCCACGCGTTCGACCGGGTAGACGCCGCGCTGCCCCGTCGCCAGCACCTGGGTGTCGATGTCGGTGGCGAGGATGCGCACCGGCGGCGTCATCGTGCCGAAGGCCTCGCAGGCGGTGATCGCGATCGAGTAGGGCTCCTCGCCGGTCGATGCCGCGCTCGACCACAGCGTCAGCGGCGCACGCGCGGTCGCGCCGCTGCTCTCGAGCTGCGCCCGCAGGTGGTCGAAATGGTGCGGCTCGCGGAAGAACGCGGTCAGGTTGGTCGTCAGTGCATTGGTGAACGCCTGCCATTCCTCGCCGTCGGGATCGCGTTCGAGCTGGTCGAGGTAATCGCCGAACCCGGTCAGCCCGAGCGCGCGCAGGCGTCGCGACAGGCGGCCGTAGACCATGTCGCGCTTGCTGTCGACGAGGGCGATGCCGGCGCGGTCGTGGATCAGCTGGCAGATGCGGCGGAAATCGCGATCCGAGAACGTGAAATCGCGTTTGCCGATCGGCGGGTGGGGCAGGAAGGTCGCTGACATGGGGCCGGATTCGCGCAAGGTGCCTGCAGGGGTATCGGCCCCGGCGACGGAAAGTTGACCGTGCCGGGGCCGGGATCACGCGTCACGCGTGGCGGTGGTCAGAATTCCGCCCAGTCCGCCTCGGCGAGGGCGACCGCAGGGCGTGCCGCCGCGACGCGGGTGGGACGTGCCGACGGCGCGGCGCGGCGCGCCGGTGCCGGCGGTGCGGGGCGCGTCGCAGGCAGGGGTGCGGGGGGCAGCACCGGTGCGGCGAGCGCGTCGGTGCGGAAGATCGACACCGTCTCGGTCAGCGCGGCGGCCTGTTCTTCCATCGCGCGTGCGGCGGCGGTGGCTTCCTCGACCAGGGCGGCGTTCTGCTGCGTGGTCTCGTCCATCTGGGTGATGGTCTGGTTGACCTGTTCGATGCCCGCGGCCTGTTCCTGCGACGCGGCGGCGATCTCGGCCATGATGTCGGTCACGCGCTGCACCGACGACACGATCTCGCCCATCGTCCTGCCGGCTTCGCCCGCGAGGGCCGCGCCCTGCGAGACCTTGCCGGTGGAGTCGTCGATCAGGCCCTTGATCTCCTTCGCGGCCTGCGCGCTGCGCTGGGCCAGGGTGCGCACTTCCGAGGCGACGACCGCGAAGCCGCGGCCCTGTTCGCCGGCACGTGCCGCTTCGACCGCCGCGTTGAGCGCGAGGATGTTGGTCTGGAAGGCGATGCCGTCGATGACCGAGATGATGTCGCCGATCTTGCGCGAGGACTTCTCGATGTCGGCCATCGTCTCCACCACCTGACCGACTACCTCGCCACCCTGCGACGCGACCTGCGCGGCGCTCAGCGACAGCTGGTTGGCCTGGCGGGCGTGATCCGCGTTCTGGCGCACGGTGGAGGTCAGTTCCTCCATCGACGCCGCGGTCTCCTCGAGGTTCGCCGCCTGCTGCTCGGTGCGGCGCGAGAGATCGTTGTTGCCGGCGGCGATCTCGGACGACGCGGTGCCGATCGCGCCCGAGGCGTCCTGGATGCGCGAGACGATGCCGGTCAGCTGGGCGACGGTCGCGTTGGCGTCGTCGCGCATGGTCGCGAACACGCCGTGGAAATCGCCGTCCATGCGCGCGGTGAGGTCGCCCTCGGCGAGTGCGGTCAGCACGCCCGACACCTGGTCGAGGCTGGTCGCATTCGCGTCCAGCAGGCCGTTGAGCTGCTGCGCGAGCTGCAGCAGGAAGCCGTGCTTGTCGTCGGTGCGCACGCGGCCCGACAGGTCGCCGGCCGCAGCGGCGGCGACGATCCGCGACACTTCCGCCTCGACCTGGACCTCGGCGGTGCGGTCGGCCCATTCCACGACGAACCCTTCCGACGTGCCCTTGGCGTCCAGGATCGGGCTGATGATGAGCTGCATCGTGCGGCCGCCGATGCGGATCTGCGCGCGGTGGGTGTCGCGCAGTCGCGCCAGCATCGTCGCCTGGTGTTCGGGCGCCTTGTGGAAACCGTCGATGTTGCTGCCGACCAGCGCGCTCGCGTCGAACGCGGGCAGGTCGCGGCGCAGGTCGTCCTGGGCCTCGGCGAGCATGCGCTGCAGCGGCCGGTTGACGTAGACGATGTCGCGCGCGGTGTCGGCGATCATCACGTGCGTGGTCACGCTGTCGAGCGCGGTGCGGATGCGCAGGCTCTCGCGTCCGCTCGCCTGGTCCTGCTCGGCGCGCTGGCGCAGTCCGTCCTGCATGCGCGCCAGCGCCTGCAGCAGGTGCGCGGTCTCGTCGTGGCCGGACGCGACGATCGCGGTGTCGAGATCGCCCTCGGCGACGCGGTCCGCGATCGCGATCGCGCGGCCGAGCGGGCGCGACACCAGCCGGCGGCTGACGACGACGATGGCGATCACCAGTGCGACCAGGGCCAGCAGCGACACGCCGGCGATCTTCCAGCGCATCGCGGCCAACGCGGCTTCCGCGTGCTGCCGCGGCTTGACTGCCAGCAGCACCCAGTTCCACGGCGCGAACGCGGCGGCGTGCAGGTCGGCAGCGGCCGCCGGCGCGGCGCCGTCGGGCGACAACGCCAGGCGCGCATCGCCCTCGGCCGCGGCCAACAGGGCGCTCAGGGCCTCGTGCCCGTCGGGGGTCGCGAGTGCCAGCGGATCACCTTCGGTGCCGGCGGGGTGGGAGACGAGCACCGGGGTCTCGCCGCTGCGGTCGACGACGACGATGTAGCCGTCGCCGCCGATGCGGGTCTCGCGCAGGCGCGAGGTCAACGCCGCCAGGCCTTCGGTGTAGTCGAGGCCGATGAAGAGGCTGCCGACGATGGCGCCTTCCGCGTCGAGCAACGGCCGGTAGTGGGTCATGTAGTCGCGGCCGAACAGGCGCGCGCGGCCGGTGTAGGACTCGCCGGCGAGCAGGCGCGCGTGCGCCGGGTGCGCGAGGTCGAGCGCGGTGCCGACGACGCGCTCGCCGGCGTCGTTGGTCAGCGAGGTGGTCACGCGGACGAAGTCGTCGGCGTCGCGGGCGAAGATCGTCGCCACCGCGCCGGTGTTGCCGGTGAAGCGGTCGACGCTGGCGAAGTCCAGGTTGGCGACATGGCGACCGAAGGCCAGGCGCGGGGTGTCGCGCTCGGCGACCAGCACCGTGCGGTCCGCATCCAGCGTCGGCGCCTCGGCCGGGAGCATCGCCGCGAACGCGCTGCCCAGCCGCTCGGTGTTGTCGACCAGGGTGCCTTCGTAGAGGGCGACGCTCTCGCCGACCGCGCCGGCTGCATCGGCGAGCGCCAGGCTGGCTTCGCGTTCGTAGACGTCGGCGGAATCGCGGTAGACGATGACCGCGAGCAGCAGCAGGCAGAGGCCCGCGGCAAGGGCGGCGGCGATCGACAGCTTGGTGCCGATCGATGCGTGCTGGAGGGGTCGGGTCATGGTGTGCGCTCCGGCCAGCCTGGCCGTGTTGGATGGACGCCTTTGTTATCGGCGCGTGACGGAGCGGCTTGAGCGATTCCTTTCCGTGATCCGGGTCACGACCGATGACCGGGTTGGTGGCGGGCGGGCGGCGCGTCGACGCACGCCGCATACACGCCGACGCGCGGTGACGCGGGGCCTCAGAACTCGGCCCAGTCGGTCACCGCCACCGCCGGGGCCGACTCGATCGCGGGCCGGCGAGCCGGCGCGGGACGCCGGGCCGCGGCCGGGGCCGGACGCGGTGCGTTCATCGCGGCCTGCATCGCGGCCTGCTCAGCTTCGATGCGGAACACCGAGACCGTCTCGGTCAGTGCGGCCGCCTGGTCCTCCATCGCGCGCGCGGCGGCCGAGGCTTCCTCGACCAGCGCGGCGTTTTGCTGCGTGGTCTCGTCCATCTGGGTGATGGTCTGGTTGACCTGTTCGATGCCGGCCGCCTGTTCCTGCGAGGCCGCCGAGATCTCGGCCATGATGTCGGTCACGCGCTGCACCGAGGCGAAGATCTCGCCCATCGTGCGGCCTGCCTGGCCGGCGAGCGCCGCGCCCTCCGACACCTTGCCGGTGGAGTCGTCGATCAGCTGCTTGATCTCCTTGGCCGCCTGCGCGCTGCGCTGGGCGAGGGTGCGGACTTCCGAGGCGACGACCGCGAAGCCCCGCCCCTGTTCGCCGGCGCGCGCCGCTTCGACCGCCGCGTTCAACGCCAGGATGTTGGTCTGGAAGGCGATGCCGTCGATGACCGAGATGATGTCGCCGATCCGGCGCGAGGACTGCTCGATCTCGGCCATCGTGGTGACGACCTGGCCGACGACCTCGCCGCCCTGCGACGCGACCTGCGCGGCGCTCGCCGACAGCTGGTCGGCGCGGCGGGCGTTGTCGGCATTCTGGCGAACGGTGGAGGTCAGTTCCTCCATCGACGCCGCGGTCTCCTCGAGGTTCGCCGCCTGCTGCTCGGTGCGCTGCGACAGATCGTGGTTGCCGGCGGCGATTTCCGACGATGCCGTGCCGATCGCGCCCGAGGCGTCCTGGATGCGCGAGACGATTCCGGTCAGCTGGGCGACGGTCGCGTTGGCGTCGTCGCGCATCGCGGCGAACACGCCCTGGTAATCGCCTTCCATGCGCGCGGTGAGATCGCCGCGGGCGATCGCCCGCAGGACGGCGGAGACGTCCGCCAGGTTGGCATCCGCGGTCTGCACCAGCCGGTTCAGGCCGTCGACCATGTCCTGGAATTCGAACTCGAACCGGTCCGCGTCGCCGCGTTCGCTGAAGTCGCCGCGCGCGGCGGCCTCGACCAGGCGGCGGATCTCCACGTTGATCGCCGTCAGGTTGGACTTGACCGCATCCATGGTCTCGGTGATCACCGCCTTCTCGCCGGGCAGGCGGTCCATGTCCTGCGACAGGTCGCCGATCGCATACCGGCGGGCCAGTTCGACCACCTGCATCTTCACTGCGATGTGCGCGGCGACCAGCGCATTGGTGCCCGCGACCATCACCCCGTAATCGCCCGGCAGCGCCGCCGCGTCCATCCGGTAGCTTATGGCGCCGGCGTCGTGCTCGCGCGCCATCTCGCGTTGGGCGGCGATCACCGCGCGCAGCTGGTCCTGCATGCGCGCCATCGCGGCCAGCACCTGGCCCACCTCGTCCCGCCGGCCGACTTCGATGGGCGCATCCAGTTCGCCGCGGCTGACGCGCTCGGCGGCCACCAGCGTGCGCTGCAGCGGACGCGTGATGCTCCGCGTCAACATGAAGGCGATCACGCCGCCCGCCACCAGCGCCAGAACGGTGAGCGTGAGCATGAACATCGCGAACCCGTCCGCTGCCTGCACGGCCGCTACGGCTTCCTGCTGGTTCTTGCGTTCCTGCAGATCGATGAACGCGTTGATCCGCGCGAGCCAGGTGACGAAGGCCGGCGCGGCCTCGGTCATCAACAGTTGCTGCGCGCCGGCAACGTCGCCGGCCTCGCGCAGGGTCCGAACCTGGGCGGTGAGCGGCAGCGCCTCGCTTTCGATGGCCCGGATGCCGGCGAGGATCTCGGCCTCGCGCGCATCGGTGGACGCCGCGACCAGGGCGTCGAGCGGCGCTGCGGACTCGGCGTAGAAGCCCGCGAGCGCCTCGATCTGCGCCTCGGCGCCCGCGACCGCCTCGGGTCCATCGGCGAGCACCACGTCGCGCAGCGCAATGGCGCGGTCGTGCACGCTGCCGCGGAAGTTGATCGCGTGACGCTGCTTGACGCTGTTGACCTCGTTGATCGCGTGCAGGCTGTCGCTGATGCGGTTGACGCGCTGGATGCCCACGACCGTCAGTACGAGCATCAGCAGGATGAGGAATGAGAAGCCGGCAGCGAGGCGCTGTCCGATCCGGAGGTGTCCGATGTGCATGGTGGTCTCGTCGTTGCACCCGGTGCGTACCGCCATCTACGGGACCGTCGGGCGTTCCGGTCCGGATGGAATAACGGCACGCGGTAAGGCGCCTGAGGAGCCACGAACAGAACGATACGTGCGGGCTCTCCGGGGATCCAACAGGCCGCGATCGACGTAGCGTCGCTTGCGGGATGCACGGGCGCCACCTGGCGAACGGGTCTCGCCACGCGGGCAGGCGGCGTCCGTCGCGTCGCCTTCGAATGGCGGGCGGGGCAGGGACGCCCGCACGGGCCCCCGCAGGTCGGTGTCGCGGCGTCAGCCTTCCGGACGGCCTGGCGCAACGCCCCGCGTGTTTCCCTGGACTGCGCGCTGCGCGGTGTGGCACGACGCGCCTTGAACCCACTGCCTGGCCCGAAACGACAACGCCCCGGTCGGGGACCGGGGCGTTGGACGTGTTGCGATGGAGCGGGTCGTCAGAATTCCGCCCAGTCCGTCTCCGCCACCGGCGGCACTGCCTTGATGGCCACGGGGCGGGCCGGCGCTGCCGCACGACGCGGGATCGGCGCGGCGGGTGCCACCCGCTGTCCCGTCATCGCGGCCTGCATCGCGGCCTGCACGGCTTCGATGCGGAACACCGAGACCGTCTGCGCCAGACCGGCCGCCTGTTCTTCCATCGCGCGTGCGGCGGCCGAGGCTTCTTCCACCAGCGCGGCGTTCTGCTGCGTGGTCTCGTCCATCTGGGTGATGGTCTGGTTGACCTGCTCGATGCCCGAGGCCTGCTCCTGCGACGCGGCGGCGATCTCGGCCATGATATCGGTCACGCGCTGCACCGACGACACGATCTCGCCCATCGTCTTGCCCGCCTGGCCGGCGAGCGCCGCGCCGTCGGCGACCTTGCCGGTGGAATCGTCGATCAGACCCTTGATCTCCTTGGCCGCCTGCGCGCTGCGCTGGGCGAGGGTGCGGACTTCCGAGGCGACGACCGCGAAGCCGCGCCCCTGTTCGCCGGCGCGGGCCGCTTCGACCGCCGCGTTGAGGGCGAGGATGTTGGTCTGGAAGGCGATGCCGTCGATGACCGAGATGATGTCGCCGATCTTGCGCGAGGACTTCTCGATGTCGGCCATCGTGGTGACGACCTGGCTGACCACGTCGCCGCCCTGCGACGCGACCGAGGCCGCACCGATCGCCAGCTGGTTGGCCTGGCGGGCATGGTCGGCGTTCTGGCGCACGGTGGACGTCAGCTCTTCCATCGACGCGGCGGTCTCTTCGAGGTTCGCCGCCTGCTGCTCGGTGCGGCGCGAGAGATCGTTGTTGCCCGAGGCGATCTCGGACGACGCGGTGCCGATCGCGCCCGAGGCGTCCTGGATGCGCGAGACGATGCCGGTCAGCTGGGCGACGGTCGCGTTGGCGTTGTCGCGCATCGTCGCGAACACGCCGTGGAAATCGCCGTCCATGCGCACCGTCAGGTCGCCGTCGGCGAGTGCGGTCAGCACGTTGGAGACCTGCTCCAGGCTGGCGGCATTGGCGTCGAGCAGGCCGTTGAGCTGCTCGGCGAGCTGCAGGTAGAAGCCTTCCTTGCCTTCGAGGCCGATGCGGTGCGACAGATCGCCCGCCGCGGCGGCCTGGATGACGCGGGCCAGTTCCACTTCCACGTTGACCTGCGGCGTGCGGTCGCGCCACTCGACGACGTAGCCCAGCAGGTTGCCGTCGGTGTCGTCGACGCGGGCGACGGTCTGGCCGAAGTGCGCCTCGCCCATCGTCAGTTCGTCGTGGTGCACGCCTTCCAGCTGCTCGAGTAGGGCGGCGACGCGTTCGGGCTGCGGCTGGTAGGTGTCGAGGCGGGTGCCGAGCAGGCCGTCGAGTTCGAACTCGGGCAGCGCGACGTGGATCTGCTCGTCGTACTGCTGCAGCAGGCGGGTGACCGCGCCGTTGGCGTAGATGATGTTGCGGTCCGGGTCGGCGATCATGACGCTGGTGCCGGAGCTGTCGAGCGCGGTGCGGATGCGCAGGTTCTCGCCGGCGACCGCCTGGTCGCGTTCGATGCGCTCGCGCAGGTCGCGCTGCATGCGCTGCATCGCCCGCAGCAGGTCGCCGATCTCGTCGGCGCGGCTGGTGTCGATGACGGTGTCGAGCTTGCCGCCGGCCACGTCCTCGGCCACGCCGACCGCTTCGCGCATCGACGAGGTCAGGCTACGGGCCATCCACCAGGCGACGACGAAGCCGCCGCCGATGCCGGCCAGCAGCAGGATCGCCAGCAGTGCACTGGAGGTGGCGTAGGCGCTGTCGGCGTCTTCCTGCGAGGCGGCGGCGACGCGGTTGGCCTCGTCGGCCAGGGCGGCCAGGGCGGCGCTGGTGGCGTCGTGCAGTTCGCTGGTCTCGCCGATGAAGGTGTCGAGCGCGTCGTCCGGCAGCTCGAGTTCCAGCATTTCGTTGACCGATGCGTACGAGGCGCGGGCCGCGTCCCACGCGGTGACCAGCTCCATCAGCAGGCGGCGCTGTTCGTCGGTCTTGGCGTACTGGCCGTAGGCCTGGAAATTCTCGGCCAGCTGGCCCTCGATCTGGACCGCGCGCTCGCGGGCCTGCTGCTTCGACGCCTCGCTGGCGCGGACCAGGCTGCGGTAGGAGGCGGTGCGGTATTCGCCGAGCAGGCCGCGGGTCTCGCCGGTCAGCGTCACGCTGGGCAGCACGTCGGCGGTGAGATTGGTCGTCACGCCGTCCATCGAGCGCAGGCCGGTGTACGCGCCGATGCCCTGGATGAGCATGATGAGCAGGACGACGCCGAAAGCCAGCATCAGCTTGGGCGCGAGTTTGAGATTCGAGAACCAGTGCATGGTGCGGTGTCCCTCTGACGGGATGGAAAAAAGCCCGGTCGCGTGGGCGACCGGGCCGGGGTCTTACTTGATCGTGGCGAGCTTGACGTCGTTCGGCGTGCGGACCGCGATTTCGGCGCGACCCGCGTCGCGCTGGATCGTGCCGAGCACGCAGATGTCGCGGCCTTCGAGTTCTTCCGGCGACGGGCTAAACTTGCCGCGCTGGTCGTTGCCGATGCGGGCGGAGAACGTGTGGCGCGGGAAGGCGCCGCCCATGTACAGGAAGGTCGGCTGGCCTTCGGAATTCTCGGCGTAGCGGGTCTTCTCCACCTTGCCGCAGACCATGCCGCTCTGACCGACGAAACGGACAGCCTGGTCGGGGCGGATCGGATCCTGGGCGGTGGCGACGGACGCGGCGCCGCTCAGCAGCAGCGCGGCCAGCAGGCGGGTCGTGGTCTTGGACAACATTGCGATCTACTCCAGTCAGGGGATATCGGGCGACACGTTCGGCGCGCCCGTTGCCCTACTAGCGGCCACGCGGCGACGAACTTTAGAGGCGGTCGGCAACTCAGGCGGCGTCCTCGAGCGCGGCCGTGTCGACGAGGTCGGCGCTGTCGAGCAGCGTCTCGATGTCGAGCAGGATCAGCATCTTGTCGTCGAGCGTGCCGATGCCGGCAATGAAGCGGGTATCGACCGCGGCGCCGAACTCGGGCGTCGCGCGTACCTGCTCATCGGCCAGCGGCACGACGTCGGACACGCTGTCGACGACGATGCCGACGACGCGGTTCTCGACGTTGAGCACGATCATCACGGTGAAGCTGTCGTAGCGCGCTTCGGCCAGGCGCAGTTTCAGGCGCAGGTCGATGACCGGCACGATGGTGCCGCGCAGGTTGATGACGCCCTTGATGTAGTCCGGGGCGTCGGGCAGGCGCGTGACCGCGTCGTAGCCGCGGATCTCCTGCACCTTGAGGATGTCGACGCCGTAATGCTCGTCGCCGAGGGTGAAGCTGAGATATTCGCCGGCGACGCTGGGCGTGGATCGGGTCATGCGGGGCGCTCCTGCTGCGGTGCCGCGATCGGTGCGGCGAGGGTGACCTGCAGGAGATCGGCCGGTGCGGCCACAACTTTAGGGCGGCTCAGCCGCCGCGGCGCTGGCGCGCGTTGCGCTGCCGCTCGACCTGGAAGATGTACTGCAGCACGCGCTTCTCGTGCGCGCCGGGCATGTCGACGAAATGGCAGCCGGCCCGCCAGTGCGGCGCACCGCGCACGTCGAACCGGCCGATGTGGACGACGTCGAGCACGACCGGCATGGGGTCGGCCTCGGCCAGCCGCAGCAGGCACGCGCGCAGGCGGGTCTGCGCGGCGAAATGGTGCTCGCTGCCGTCGGGCACGGCGATCGCGATGCCGCCGCCGCTGATGTCGAGCACGCGCAGGCCGGGCTGGCCGGGGTCGGGCGGGGTGTCGTCGTCGCCGACGTGGACGATGGCCGGCGCGGTGGGCGACACCTGCAGGCGGTACATCTCGCGGCGCTGCAGGCGCAGCAGGGTCTCGGGCCAGGGCACGGTGAAGGCCGGGTAACCCTCCCAGGTGATGCGCAGCGGCGTCGGCAGGCGGAAGCGGATCGGCACCAGGTCCAGCTGGGTGCTGCAGACCAGTCGGGTGGCCGCGGCGACGCGGCGGTTCATGCCCTCGTGGCGGTTGCCGTCGAGGATCATCGTGCCGTCGTCGTGGACCGCCAGCAGCGCGGTCGGGCAGGGGTGGCCGCCCGGCAGCAGGCTGGCGCTGATCATCGCGCGGGCGTTGACCAGCGCCCGCAGCACCTGGGCCACCTCGCGCGGCTCGCGCAGCGCGAAGGGCGATTGTTCGGCGTCGTCCAGCAGAAGCGAGTGTGCGTCGGCGACAGTCATCGTCCAGGCGGAAAGGTCCAGTCGCTGGCGGTATCGGCAGCGCGCCCCGGAAATTGAGGCGCGCGTGCCGCCCGCCGGTCAGGCCGCTTCGGCCACCGGACGTCGCGCGTCGCCGGCCATCGACTGCAGCAGCGTCGTCGTCGCGTCGAGGCGGAACACGGCGACGGTGTCGGTCAGCGCGGCCGCCTGGTCTTCCATCGCGCGCGCGGCCGCCGAGGCTTCTTCCACCAGCGCGGCGTTCTGCTGCGTGGTCGCGTCCATCTGGGTGATGGTCTGGTTGACCTGTTCGATGCCGGCCGCCTGTTCCTGCGAGGCCGCCGAAATCTCGGCCATGATGTCGGTCACGCGCTGCACCGAGGCGACGATCTCGCCCATCGTGCGGCCGGCCTGGCCGGCGAGCGCCGCGCCTTCCGACACCTTGCCGGTGGAGTCATCGATCAGCTGCTTGATCTCCTTGGCCGCCTGCGCGCTGCGCTGGGCGAGGGTGCGGACTTCCGAGGCGACGACCGCGAAACCGCGGCCCTGCTCGCCGGCGCGCGCCGCCTCGACCGCGGCGTTGAGCGCGAGGATGTTGGTCTGGAAGGCAATGCCGTCGATGACCGAGATGATGTCGCCGATCCGGCGCGAGGACTGCTCGATCTCGGCCATCGTGGTGACGACCTGGCCGACGACCTCGCCGCCCTGCGACGCGACCTGCGCGGCGCTCGCCGACAGCTGGTCGGCGCGGCGGGCGTTGTCGGCATTCTGGCGGACGGTGGAGGTCAGTTCCTCCATCGACGCCGCGGTCTCCTCGAGGTTTGCCGCCTGCTGCTCGGTGCGCTGCGACAGATCGTGGTTGCCGGCGGCGATTTCCGACGATGCCGTCCCGATCGCGCCCGAAGCGTCCTGGATGCGCGACACGATGCCGGTCAGCTGGGCGACGGTCGCGTTGGCGTCGTCGCGCATCGCGGCGAACACGCCGTGGAAGTCCCCGTCCATGCGCGCGGTCAGGTCGCCGCGGGCGATGGCCTGCAGCACGCCGGATACGCTGGCGAGGTTGCCGTCCGCGGTCCGCATCAGGCGGTTGAGGCCGTCGACCATGTCGTGGAAGTCGTGTTCGAACCGCGCCGCATCGCCGCGCACCGCGAAGTCGCCCTGCGCCGCGGCCGCGACCAGCCGGCGGATCTCGCCGTTGATCGCGGTGAGGTTGGCCTTGGCGGTGTCCATGGTCTCGGTGATGACGGCCTTCTCGCCGGGCAGGCGGTCCATGTCCTGGCGCAGGTCGCCGACCGCGTAGCGCTGGATCACGTCGACCAGGCGCATCTTGACCGCGATGTGCGCGTCGACGAGGTCGTTGGTGCCGGCGACCATGGTGCCGTACTCGCCGGGGAACGCGGCGGCGTCCATGCGGTAGCTGATCGTGCCGGCGTCGTGTTCGCGGGCCATCCCGCGCTGGGCGGCGATCACTGCGCGCAGCTGGTCCTGCATGCGCTGCATCGCGGCGAGCACGTCGCCGGTCTCGTCGCCGCGTCCGCGTTCGATCGGTGCGGCCAGTTCGCCGCGGCTGACGCGGTCCGCCGCGTCCAGCGCCTGGCGGAGCGGGCGGGTGATGCCGCGCGTGAGCAGCCAGGCGATCGTGCCGCCGGCGACCAGCGCCACGCCGGCCAGGGCCAGCATCAGCAGCGCGAATCCGTCGGCCGTCGCGACCGCGGCGGCGGCTTCCTGCTGGTTCTTGCCTTCCTGCAGATCAATGAAGGCGTTGATGCGCGCCAGCCAGGTGACGAACGCGGGCGCGGCCTCGGCCATCAGCAGCTGCTGCGCGCCGGCGGCGTCACCGGCCTCGCGCAGGGCCCGCACCTGGGCGATCAGCGGCAGGGCTTCGGCCTCGATCGCCCGGATGCCGTCGAGCAGCACGCGTTCCTGCTGGTCGGTCGAGCCTGCGACGAGCGTATCGAGCGGCGCGGCGGCATCCGCATAGAAGCCGGCCAGCGTGTCGATCTGCGCTTCGGCCGCGGCGACGGCGTCCGGGCCGTCGGCCAGCACCACGTCGCGCAATGCGATCGCACGGTCGTGCACGCTGCCGCGGAAGTTGATCGCGTGGCGCTGCTTGACGCTGTTGACGTCGTTGATCGTGTGCAGGCCGTCGCTGATGCGACCGACGCGGTGGATGCCGATCGCGGTGAGCACCACCATCAGCAGGATGACGCAGGAGAACCCGATCGCGAGCCGCTGGCCGATCCGGAGGTTGCCGAAGTTCATGGGGAGGAATCCATCGTGAGCACCCGATGCGTGCAGCCACGCTGCCGACCGTCGGGCATACCGGTCGGATCCCATAACGGCGCGGCGGACGCGCTCTGAATGAGATGCCGGTGGAACGCACAATGTGATTCATGTCTCGGACGGCAACGTGCTGACGGTGTGAATTCCGTTGCGGTGTCGATCCGATGCGCGCGGGTGATCCCCCTTCCGTGTCACTCGCTCAGAACACCTGCCGGCGACGCGGGCGCAGCACGCCCGCGTCCCCGTCTCAGGCAGCGGCCCGCATCACCGGCGCGTCCCGGTCCGCCGGCGCCACGGTGTCGAGCCGCACCGTCGTCGTGTCGATGCGGAAGACCGAGACCGTCTCGGTCAGGCCGGCGGCCTGTTCTTCCATGGCACGCGCGGCGGCCGAGGCTTCTTCCACCAGCGCGGCGTTCTGCTGCGTGGTCTCGTCCATCTGGGTGATGGTCTGGTTGACCTGCTCGATCCCGGCGGCCTGTTCCTGCGACGCCGCGGCGATCTCGGCCATGATGTCGGTCACGCGCTGCACCGACGACACGATCTCGCCCATCGTCTTGCCGGCCTGACCCGCCAGAAACGCGCCATCGGTCACCTTGTGCGACGAGTCGTCGATCAGCTGCTTGATCTCCTTGGCGGCTTGCGCGCTGCGCTGTGCCAGCGTGCGGACCTCAGAGGCGACGACCGCGAAGCCGCGCCCCTGCTCGCCGGCACGTGCCGCTTCGACCGCGGCGTTGCGCGCGAGGATGTTGGTCTGGAAGGCGATGCCGTCGATGACCGAGATGATGTCGCCGATCTTGCGCGAGGACTTCTCGATGTCGGCCATCGTGGTGACGACCTGGCTGACCACGTCGCCGCCCTGCGACGCGACCGAGGCCGCACCGATGGCGAGCTGGTTGGCTTCGCGGGCGTGGTCTGCGTTCTGGCGCACGGTGGACGTCAGCTCTTCCATCGACGCGGCGGTCTCTTCGAGGTTCGCCGCCTGCTGTTCGGTGCGCCGCGACAGGTCGTCGTTGCCGGCGGCGATCTCGGACGATGCGGTCCCGATCGCATCGGAGGCGCCTTGGATGCGCGCGACGATGCCGGTCAGCTGGGCGACTGTGGCGTTGGCGTCGTCGCGCATCGCGGCGAACACGCCGTGGAACTCGCCGTCCATGCGCACGGTCAGGTCGCCGCGCGCGATGCCCTGCAGCAGCGCGGACGCGGCCGCGAGATTGGCGTCGGTCGTGCCCATCAGGCCGTTGAGGCCTTCGACCATCAGGCGGAAGTCGTGCTGGAACGCGGCCTCGTCGCCGCGCACGGTGAAGTCGCCACCGGCCGCGGCATCGACCAGATGGCGGATCTCGTGGTTGATCGCGAGCAGGTTGCGCTTGGTGGTGACCATGGCCTCGGTCAGCCGGGCCTGTTCGCCGGGCAGCGCTTCCATGTCGACGGTGAGATCGCCGATCGCGTAGCGCTGCATGATGTCGACCATGCGCATCTCGATGTCGATGTGCGCGCCGACGAGCGTGTTGGTGTCGCGCACCATGCGGCCGTACTCGCCGGGGAACCGGCTGTCGTCCATGCGGTAGCTGATCTCGCCCGCGTCGTGCCGGGCCGCCATGTCGCTCTGGGCGGTGATCACCGACTGCACCTGCGTCTGCATCGCCTGCATCGCGCCCAGCAGCTGGCCGACCTCGTCCCGGCGCGTGGTGTCGATCGCGCCGCCGAGCTTGCCGGCGGACACGTCGTTGGCGACGCGCACCGCATCGCGCACCGGCACGACGATGGCACGTGCGATGAACCAGCCCATCAGGCCGGCGAGCACGCTCAGGGCCACGATGCCGGCGAGGATCGCCTGGCTGCTCGTGCTGTACAGCGCGTCCGTCTCGGCGATGTCGCCGTGCAGCTTGGTCGTGGTCTGCTCGCCGAGTTCCTTGAGTGAGGCGAACAGGTCGCGCCGCATCGGGCGCGACTTGTCGTCGGACACGGCCTGCGCCGCGACCGGATCGCCGGCGGCGAGCGCCGCCGCGATCTCGTCGTGCGCGCCGAAGTAGGCGGCCAGCTTCTCGGTCACGTCGGCATACAGCGTGCGTTCGTCGGCCGTCAGCGGCAGCGCCTCGTAGAGCGCCTGCTGCGCCTGCACGATGGCCTTGCTGTCGGCCATGCGCTTGTCGTAATCGAGGATCGCGTCCGGTTCGTCGAGTCGGGTCAGCTGGGCCATTTCGAAGGTGCGGAACTCGCCGAGCTGCGCCCGGATTTCGCCGGTGTACTGCATGGCGGGGACGTCGTGTCCGCTGACGTTCTGCAACTGGGTGTTGAGCGCGCGCAACTGCAGCAGGGCGAACACGCCCAGTGCGATCGTCATCAGCGAGGTCAGGGTGAAGGCGACGGCGAGCTTGCGGCCGATGGCGAGATTCTGGAACCACTGCATGGGACATCTCCGGGAACGGGCGATGGAACGATCAATCCGCAGACAGGCGGATGCCCCGTGTCGCCAGTGCGGGATGCGTACGCGTGGTGGTGCGTGTGGCGGGTCTGCACTCCAGTAACGGCCGCGTGAAGGAATGCTTGAGGCGCGGTGCGCCCGGCGTCGTCGGACCCGTGCGCGAACCCGCCGCGTGGCGCGGACACGCGGGTCGCGCGTGCGCCGCGTCGGCGGCTCAGAAGCTGAACTGCGCGCGCAGCTCGCCGACGTGTCCGCGGGTGGTGCGGGGCCCGCGCGTGGCGTCGACGAATACCACGTTGGCCTGCAGCTTGAGGTGCCGCCACGGATACCAGTTCGCGCCCGCGGTCCAGTTGCGCTCGCGGCCGCCGGCGATGCCGTCGCTGTCGAGGTCGATGTGGCTGTGGCGCAGCAGCAGCTCGACCGAGCCGGGCCCGGGATTGCTGACGTTGCCGCCGCTGTAGCTGCGCGATCCGCCGGTCACCAGCCAGCTGGCGAACAGGTAGTAGCCGTCCGTCGAATAGTCGCCGAGCGTGCCATTGCGTTCGCTGGTCTGGCGCAGGTATTCGCCCTGCAGCGACACCGGGCCGCGGATCCACAGTGCTTCCACGCCGCTGCGGTGGATGTCGCCGACACCCGCCAGCGCGCCGGAATCGACCAGCCGCAACGGCGCCAGCGACGCTTCGGGCTTGGCTCGCCAGCGCACCGACGGCGGCACTTCCACGCCGAGGCCGTTGGTCTCGCCGCGCAGGCGTTCACGGGTGGCCGACACGCCCAGGTGCAGGACGTCGCCGGTCGCTTTGCGCGGCGTCCAGGCGGCGCGGGCGGCGAGGGTGTTGCCGGGATTGTTGCCCTGCAGGTCCTGGCCGTAATAACCGGCGTTGACCAGGTAGTGCCGGCGCTCGAACGCCCAGTCGAGGCCGATCCGGCGGCCCTGGTAGAACGCCTGCGTGGCGAGGCTGTTCTCCATGAAGCTGGCATTGCGGGTCGCGGTGTTGCCTTCGAACCCGAGCGGCAGCTTCATCTGCCCGACGCGAACGCGGCCGGCATCGCGCCCCAGGAAGGCCTGGCTGTCGAGCCGCAGCGACACGTCCATCCAGGTCTTGGCCTCGAAGTCGAACGCCACCCCGGCTTCGTAGACGCCCTTGCGCTTCAGCGACACCCCGAATTCCCGGCGGCGCCAGCCGTGCGCGTCGTCGAGGCGCGTCGCGCCCCGGTCGAAGTCGTCGCCGTCGGACGTGTTGCCGTCGTAGGCGACGTTGCCCGTCGCGGCGAATTCGGTGCCCGCGGCGGTCGTGAGCTTCGGCGGCCAGACGCTGACGCCGTCGGATGCGGCCGTGGCGGCGAAGGGGGCGAGCGCCAGCAGGGCCAGCAGGGCCAGCGAAAGGGTGGCGTGAGGTGTCATGGATATGGTCTCCGGATGTGCGACTGGGTCCACCACCGGTCCCGGCTGGTGGCGGACTGCGCAATGACGGAGGGAACTGGCGGGACGCGACGCCCCGTTACGCGGCCTGCGGCACCCGCAACGAGCGCACCAGGCCGCCGACATCGACGATCAGCGCGACGCGGCCGTCGCCGAGAATCGTCGCACCCGACACGCCGTCGATGCGGCGGTAGTTGTTCTCGAGGTTCTTTACCACGACCTGCTGCTGGCCGACGAGCTCGTCGACTTCCAGCGCCAGCTTCTGGCCGTCGCCTTCGACGACGACGACCAGCGGGTCCTCGCGGCGCGGCTGGCCGTAGCGGTAATAGGTGTTGAGCGAGACCAGCGGCAGGTATTCGCCGCGCACGCGCAGCACGCGGCCGTCGCCGGCCATCGTGCGCATGTCCTCGGCCTGCGGCTGCAGCGCCTCGATGACGTGCGACAGCGGCAGGATCATCGTTTCCTCGCCGACGGCGACCGTCATGCCGTCGAGGATCGCCAGCGTCAGCGGCAGGCGGATGACGACGCGCGTGCCGCGGCCGAGCACGCTTTCGAGCTGCACTTCGCCGCCCAGCGCCTGGATGTTGCGGCGGACCACGTCCATGCCGACGCCGCGCCCCGACAGGTCGGTGACCGCATCGGCGGTGCTGAAACCGGGCTGGAAGATCAGGTCCCAGACCTGCGCGTCGGTCGGCTTCTCCGGAACCGCGAGGCCCCGTTCGGCCGCCTTGGCGAGGATGCGTTCGCGGTCCAGGCCGCGGCCGTCGTCGCCGACCTCGATGACGATGTGGCCCCCCTGGTGCGAGGCGGCGAGCGTGATCGTGCCGGTCTGGTCCTTGCCGGCGGCGACGCGCGCATCGGGCAGTTCCAGGCCGTGGTCGATCGAGTTGCGCACCAGGTGCACCAGCGGATCGGCGATCTTCTCGATCAGGCCCTTGTCGAGCTCGGTGCCTTCGCCGAGCGTGCGCAGGCGGACCTGCTTGCCCAGCCGCGCCGACAGGTCGCGGACCAGGCGCGGGAAGCGGCGGAACACCGCCTCGACCGGCAGCATGCGCACGCCGATGACGGCTTCCTGCAGGTCGCGCGTGTTGCGTTCGAGCTGGTCGAGGCCTTCGAACAGGCGCTCGGCGAGCACCGGATCGAGATTGCTGCTGACCTGCTTGAGCATGGCCTGGGTGATGACCAGTTCGCCGACCAGGTTGATCAGGCCGTCGATCTTGTCGGTGCTGACGCGGATCGAGCTTTCGGCGGGTTCCTGCGGGCCACGCGCATCGGCCGCGCCGGGCGCGGCGTTCGCCGGATCGGCTTCGGTGGCGACGCCGGCATCGACTGCCGCTGCCGGAAACACCGGCTGGATGTCGAGTTCGCAGTCGTCCTCGACCCAGGCGAAGACTTCGTCGACGGCGCTGCGCGGCACCGCTCCGACCAGGCCCAGGTCCCAGGCGAGGTAGGCCTCGAGCGGATCGAGCTGCGCGAACGCGGGCAGGCGTTCCGTGCGGCAGGCGACGGCGAGCGACCCCAGGCCATCGAGCTCGCGGATGATGCGCAGGGGGTCGTTGCCGCTCATGAACAGCGAGGGCGCCGGCGTGAAGCCGATCTGCCAGCCGCTGGGGTCGGCCTGCGGCGGCGCCGTCGCTTCCACGGCGACGGGGCCGGGGGCCTCCGTGCCCGAGAGCACGGCATTGAGCCGCGCCTGCACGGCCTGCGAGGCCTGCGGATCGGCGGGCTGGCCGGTCTCCGCTTCGCCGAGCAGGGCGCGCAGCACGTCGACCGAGGCCAGCATCGCGTCGATCGCCGGCCCGGTGACCGCGCGCTTGCCGGCGCGCAGTTCGTCGAGCAGCGTTTCCAGCACGTGGGTCAGCGCGGCGACGGCGTCGAAGCCGAAGGTCGCGGCGCCGCCCTTGATCGAATGCGCCGCGCGGAAGATCGAGTTGATCAGTTCCGCGTCGCGGTCGCCCTGCTCGAGCTGCAGCAGGCCCGCTTCCATCGCTTCGAGTCCCTCCCGGCTTTCCTCGAAGAAGGTGGCGTGAAAGCGCTGCATGTCCATGCTCATGGGAACTCGGCCTGCGATCGGAGTGCGGGAGGGCGGGGCTGACTCAGCCCAGGACCTTCTGGACGGTGGCGACGAGCTGGTCCGGATTGAACGGCTTGACCAGCCAGCCGGTCGCGCCGGCGGCCTTGCCTTCGGCCTTCTTGTCGGCCGCGGACTCGGCGGTCAGCATCAGCATCGGCGTGAACTTGTAGTCGGGGATCCCGCGCAGCGCACGGATCAGCGCGATGCCGTCCATGTTCGGCATGTTGACGTCGGTGACCACGGCGTTGAACCGCTGTCCCTGCGCGCGCCCCAGCGCGACCTGGCCGTCCTCGGCCTCGTCGACGGTGAAGCCGGCGGAGGTCAGGGCGAAGGACACCATCTGGCGCATCGAGGCCGAATCGTCCACTACCAGAATGCGTGCGCTCATGCGGGGTTCTCCACTGTGCTTGCGTTTGAAATGAGGGGGGCGTCGCCGGTCAGGCCCAGCGACGTGCCGACGCCGAGCAGGGCGGCGGCATTGCGCAGCGCATCGCTGCAGCCCTGCAGCGACGTCGCGCGGCCGCTGCTGCGACGGCTGGCGAAGAAGGCGCAGAGCACCTGCACGCCGGCGGTGTGCAGGCGCGAGACGCGCGCGCCGTCGAGTACGATCTCGACCGCATCGTCCAGGTGCGGAGCCAGCCGCGCATGCAGTTCCGCGCTCGCTTCGATGCCGAGATCTTCGCCGAGGTCCAACGTGTTCATCGCGTCTCCGCGGTGGGGGTCCGTTGCCATTAGCGGCACCGGTGAGCCGAGCTTTAGCCGACGGCCCGTGAGCGGGCCGAGGGACTCAGCGCGGCGTGTGCAGCGTCGCCGACAGCAGCCGGGCGGCGTCGAGCAGCAGCATCACCGCGCCGTTGAGTCGCGCGATGCCGCGGATGCGGTGGCCGCCGACGGGCGCCAGGCGCGAGGTGTGTGTGCCTTCGACATCGGCATCGGCCACCAGCACCACATCCTCGATCGCGGTGACCCGCAGGCCGAGCACGTCGCCGCCTTCCTCGAGCACGACGACGCGGGTCGTCGCCGACTCGCCGATCGGCGGTTCGCCCAGCTGCACGCCGAGATCGATGACCGGCACCACCTGGCCGCGCAGGTTCATGATCCCGGCGACGCTCGGCACCGCGCCGCGCAGCGGCAGCAACGGCGTCGGCAGCACGACCTCGCGGATCTTCAGCAGTTCCACGCCGTAGACCTGGTCGCCGCAGCGCAGGCGCAGCCAGCGGCCGTTGCGTTCGTTGGCGCGGCGCAGCGGCGCGGCCGGTGCATCGGAATTCTGCGCCTCGCCGGCACGGCCGCGCGGCGGCAGGCGACGCGGCGGCAGCGCAGGACGCGAGAGCGGCGGGGTCGCGGCGTGTCCGGTGTCGACCGGCGGTGCCGCAGGCGCGGGTGGCGGCGTCGCCGGGGCCGGTGCGGCTGCCGGCGGCATCGGTGCGGCCACGACGTCGACCGTAGCCGCCGGCACCGCGCGCAGCGGCGCTGCGACGGGCGCCGGTTCCGCCGTCGCGCCGGACAGCAGCACGCCGAGATAGTCGTCGACGACGCCGGCCGCGTTCACGCCGCCAGCTCCAAGGCCTTCTCTTCGGCCAGCAGCCAGTCGAGCGCGCGGCCGTAGGCCGACAGGGCACGTCCGGCGGGCGCACCGTCGACGACCTGGCGCGCCAGCGCGTCGGCGTTGCTGAGCTGGGTGTCGACCGGCACGGCCTGGTCCCAGATCCGGTCGCGGTATTCGTCCTGCAGCTGGGCCAGCGTGTCGCGGCCGATGCGCGTGCGCCGGTCGTACATCGTCGGGATCACCGACACCGGCAACGGCCGCTGGCGCGAGCGCTCGACCATCTCCGCGGTGCGGACCATGCCGGCCAGGCCGTACAGCGCCAGCGGTTCGCACTGGGTCGGGACGATGACGCGGTCGGCGGCGGCCAGCGCATTGACCATCAGCAGGCCCAGTGTCGGCGGGCAGTCGAGCAGGATCGCGTCGTGGCCGCCGGTGTGGCGGGTGATGGCCTGCGACATCGCCAGGCCGAGGCCGGGCTGGGTCGCGCTGCGACGTTCGATCGTCGCCAGCGCGGTCTGCGCGCAGACGAAATCGAGGCCCTCGGTGCTCGACGGGCGCATCAGGCTGGCGAGGCTCGACGGCGGCGTGCCGAACAGGTCGGCCACGCCGGCCGGCGGCGGCGTGCCCGGCACGCCGAAGGCCAGCGTCAGCGAGGCGTGCGGATCGAGGTCGACCAGCAGCACGCGCAGGCCGCGCGCGACCATCGCCCGGCCGAGGGCCAGCGTGGTGGTGGTCTTGCCCACGCCACCCTTCTGGTTGGCGATCGCCCAGACGCGCATCAGGTCTCTCCTTGCGGGGTCGGTTGTGGGGGAGGCGGGGGTGGCGGCATCACGACGGCGACCGCGGGCGCCTGGGGTGCGGCTTGCGGTGCCGCCGGCGCCGCGGCGACGGCGGGTGCGCCGATCGGGCGGCCACGTTCGCTGTCCGGGGTCGCGAGCACCATCAGCACCACGCGCCGGTTGGCGTTGCGGCCGTCGTGGCTGGCGTTGTCGGCCTTGGGCCGGTATTCGCCGTAACCCACCATCACCAGGCGCTCGGGCGCGAGGCGCTCGCGCACGAACAGATGCACGACGCTGGCCGCGCGACCCGCCGACAGTTCCCAGTTCGACGGGAACTGCGCGGTGTTGATCGGCTGGTCGTCGGTATAGCCCTCGATGCGCACCGGGTTGGGCAGGTCGCGCAGCACGTTGGCGAGCTTGCCGAGCAGGTCGCGCGCGCCGGTCGCCAGCGCGGACGAGCCGCTGGGGAACAGGATGTCGCTGTTGATCTCGACCTCAAGCCACAGCTCGGACCGGCGGATCGTGATCTGTTTCGCTTCGACCATCTCGGCCAGCGCCGCTTCCAGCTCGACCGCGATGCGCGCCAGCTGCCGGCGCGAGGCGGCGATCGACGCGGCGTCGGCCTGCTGGTCGCCGATGCGGTCGCTGCGCATCTTCGATTCGAGCATCGGGGTCAGCGGCGAATCGAGCACCCGCGACGAGGAACCCGGCCCGTGGCCGGCGCCCCCGGGAATCGGCACCGGCTCGGTCAGGCTGGCGTCGCGCAGGCGGTTCTCGCCGACCTGGATCGGATCGATCGTGCGCGGCGTGCCGCTGAAAGCATTGGCCAGCGAATCGGCCAGCACCCGGTACTTGCCCTCGTTGAGCGAGGACATCGCGTACATGACGACGAAAAAGGCGAGCAGCAGCGTCATCAGGTCGGCGTAGGGGATCGCCCAGGCCTCGTGATTGGCGTGTTCCTCGTGGTGGCGCTTGCGTCCCATCAGTGCAGGAAGCCGGCCAGGCGCGCTTCGATGTTGCGCGGGTTCTCGCCCTGGGCGATGGCGATCAGGCCTTCGATCGCGAGTTCGCGCTCGCCGGAGCGGCGCTGGATCACGCTCTTGAGCTTGGCCGCGACCGGCAGGAAGAACAGGTTGGCCGAGGCGATGCCGTAGATCGTCGCGGTGAACGCCGCGCCGATGCCGTGGCCGAGCTTGCTGGGATCGGCGAGGTTCTTCATCACCGCGATCAGGCCGAGCACTGCGCCGACGATGCCGAGGGTCGGGGCGTAGATGCCCATGCTCTCGAAGATCTTCGCCGCGGCGAGATCCTGCTGCTCCTCGCCGTGCAGTTCGATTTCCAGCATGTGGCGGATCGCCTCGGGCTCGACGCCGTCGACCAGCATCTGCAGGCCCTTGCGCAGGAAGGGATCGGGTTGCGCCTCGACGTACGGCTCCAGCCCCAGCAGGCCCTGCTTGCGCGAGACGTTGCTCCACTCCAGCAGTTGCGCGACCAGCGCGCCGCGGTCGCCGACCGGTGGCTTGATCGTCCACTTGACGATGCGCATCGCGCGCTTGAACACGTCGGGCGGCGTGTGCAGCAGGATCGCCGCGACCGTGCCCACGATGACAATGACGAACGCCGCCGGGGACCACAGTGCCGCGAGACCGGCGCCCTTGAGCACGCTCCCGCCGACCAGGGCGATGAGCGCGAGCACGAGTCCGACGATGCTGAAGATATCCATGCTGACGGTATCGGCGAGGGGGGCGTCGACTTGAACGGAAAGGTCGCGATGCGCGCGCCGTCAGGCGATGCGCAGCGCGTCGACATCGAGCACCAGCGCCAGCCGGCCGTCCCCGATCAGCGTCGCGCCCGAGTAGCCGGGCAGGCCGCGCAGCGCCTTGGGCATCGGCTTGATGACGACTTCCTCGCGGCCGCGGACCTCGTCGACGACCAGGCCGAAGCGGCTGTCGCCGCGCTGCAGCACCACGATCGTCAGCAGCGGCGCCTGCAGGGCGGGCTGGCCCAGCCAGTGGCGCAGGTCGAGCAGCGACAGCGTGTGCGAGCGGCGGTCGAGCGCGGCGCGGCCGTCGAACCAGTTCACCGTGTGCGCCGGCGCGTGCAGCACTTCCTGCACGCGGGCCAGCGGCAGCGCATAGGCGTCGTCGGCGGTGTGCACCAGCAGCGCCGGCAGGATCGCCAGCGTCAGCGGCACGCGCAGCGAGAAGCGGCTGCCGCGGCCGAGTTCGGAATGCACCTGGATCTGACCGGCGAGTTCGCGGATGCGCGACTGCACCACGTCCATGCCGACGCCGCGGCCGGAGATGTCGCTGACTTCGGTCCGCGTGGAAAACCCGGCGAGGAAGATCAGGTTCAGGCATTCCTCGCTGCCGAGACGCGCGGCGGCTTCGGCGTCGATCAGGCCTTTCTCGATCGCCTTCGTGCGCAGGCGCTCGGGGTCGATGCCGGCGCCGTCGTCCTGCACCTCGATGCCGACGTAATCGCCCTGCTGCTGCGCGATCAGCCGCACGGTGCCGGCGCGCGGCTTGCCGGTGGCCTCGCGCAGCGCGGGCATCTCGATGCCGTGATCGATGGCGTTGCGCACCAGGTGGATCAGCGGATCGGCCAGCGCCTCGACCAGGTTGCGGTCGAGCTCGGTCTCGGCGCCGTGCAGTTCGAGTTCGACTTCCTTGTCCAGCGCCCGGGCGACGTCGCGCGCGAGTTTCGGGAATCGCGAGAACACCTTGCCGACCGGCTGCATGCGCGTGCGCATGACCGCGCGTCGTGACCGCGCGGTCGAGATCCTCGTCGCGCAGGCGTGCGCGCAGGGTCTTGAGGCGGTTGCGCGCGAGCACCAGTTCGCCGACCAGATCGACGATGGCGTCGAGGCGCTTGGTGTCGACGCGCACCGTCTGTTCGCGCTCTGACGCGGCCGGCGCACCCGCAGGCGGCGCATCCTGCGCCGACGGGGCGCGTCGCGGCGGCGCCGGCGCGCGCGCGGGCGCTGC
>NZ_NRQR01000008.1 GCF_002849595.1 Luteimonas rhizosphaerae | reverse complement strand
CGGTGATCTTGGCGTCGCGGAAATAGCGCTCGATCGGCATTTCCTTCGAATAGCCCATGCCGCCGTGGATCTGCAGCGCCTGGTGGGTGATCCACATCGCCGCTTCCGACGCGGTCAGCTTGGCGATCGCCGCCTCGTTGCTGAAGCGCTTGCCCTGGCTCTTGAGCCACGCGGCGCGCAAGGTCAGCAGCAGCGACGCATCGAGCTTGCACTTCATGTCGGCGATCTTGGCCTGGGTCATCTGGAACGTGCCGATCGGCGCACCGAAGGCCTTGCGTTCCTTGACGTATTCGATCGTCGCCTCGTACGCGGCGCGGGCGATGCCGATAGCCTGCGAGGCGATGCCGATGCGGCCCGCGTCGAGCACGCCCATCGCGATCTTGAAGCCCTGGCCTTCCTCGCCGAGCACCTCGTCGGCCTGGGCCACATAGCCGTCGAATTCGATCTCGCAGGTCGCCGACGCGCGGATGCCGAGCTTGGGCTCGGTCTTGCCGCGGTGGAAGCCGTCGCGGTCGCCGTCGACGAGGAACGCGGTGATGCCGCGCGCGCCCTTGTCCGGATCGGTCATCGCGAACAGCACGAAATACTTCGCCACCGGGCCCGAGGTGATCCAGCTCTTCTTGCCGGTGATGACGTAGCGGCCGTCGTCCTGGCGGACCGCGCGGCACTTCATCGCCGTGGCGTCGGAACCGGACTGCGGTTCGGTCAGGGCGAACGCGCCGATTTCCTTGCCCTCGGCGATCGGCCGCACGTAGGCCTGCTTCTGCGCCTCGGTGCCGTGGGTCAGGATGCCGTTGCAGAACAGCGAGTTGTTGACCGACACGATCGTCGAATGCGCGGCGTCGGCCGCGGCGATCTCGACCATCGCCAGCACGTAGGCGATCGGATCCATGCCGGCGCCGCCGTATTCGTCGGACACCTCGATGCCCATCAGGCCGTTCTCGCCGAGCAGCCGGATGTTCTCCAGCGGGAACTCACCGGTGCGGTCGTGATGCTCCGCGCTGGGGGCGATCTTTTCCTGTGCGATCCGGCGCGCGATGTCCTGGATCATCAACTGCTCTTCGCTGAAACCGAACTCCACGGCATCGAACTCCTGCAAAAAATAATCCGGCAAGTGTACCGTCTGGACGCGGTTTTCCGGTGCAGGGGACGTGGCGCGATGCAGCATAAACGCCGCCTGACGCGCTCCGCGAGACGGCTTGCAAAGCAGCACTGACATGGGGTCGCAATCGCGGTCATCACCTCCGGTGTTCGGATGCGCACCCCCGCCATCGACCGCCGTGCGCGCTTGACCTGCCTCCGCGCCCGACCGACAATTATCTCTATATCGCGATATGGAGATATTCATGGATCTGGAAGCCTGGTCCTCCCGCCTCAAGGTCCTCGCCGATCCCACTCGCGTGCGCCTGCTCGCGCTGCTCGAAGTCGAGGAACTGACGGTCGCCGAACTCTCGTCGATCACGCGCCTGGCCCAGCCGCGGGTGTCGACGCATCTGGCCAAGCTCAAGGAAGCGGGCCTCGTGCGCGACCGCCGCTCCGGCGTCTCGGCCTACTACCGCTTCGACGATGCCGCGCTCGATCACGCCCAGCGGGCGCTGTGGCAGGCGCTGAGCACCGGCAGCGACGATCCCTTGCTGCGCCAGGACGCGGAACGCGTCGCCAGCGTGCTGGCGATGCGCGCCGCCGACCAGAACTGGGCCGACACCGTCGCCGGCGACATGGAGCGCCACTACTCGCCCGGCCGCACCTGGGAAGCGCTGGCGCGCTCGGCGCTGCCGCTGCTGGAGACCGGCGACGTGCTCGACATCGCCTCGGGCGACGGCGTGCTGGCAGAGCTGCTGGCGCCGCATGCGCAGCGCTACTCGCCGCGTCGACCGAGCGGCTCAAGCGCTTCCGCAACGTCGAGGTCTGCGAGGGCGACATGCACACCCTGCCCTTCGACGATGCGCGCTTCGACCTCGTCGTGCTGATGCATGCCTTGACCTACGCCAGCAAGCCCGCGCAGGCCGTCGTCGAAGCGGCGCGCGTCTTGCGCCCCGGCGGCCGGCTGCTGCTGTCGAGCCTGAACCGGCACGGCCACGAGGCCGTCGTGCAGGCCTACGGGCACGCGAATCTCGGCTTTCCGGACAAGGAACTGCGCCGCTTCGTCGCGCGCGCCGGCCTGGAACTGCACAGCGCCGAGACCGTGACCCGCGAGAAGCGTCCGCCGCATTTCGAGGTCATCTCGATCATCGCGAGGAAACCGTGAGCGGCGCCGACGCCCAGGGCCGCCTGCCCTGGCGGAATCCGGCGCGCGTCGCGCTGCTGGAAGCCGCGCTCGCGTCGCGCATCCTCGTGCTCGACGGCGCGATGGGCACGATGATCCAGCGCCATGAACTGACCGAGGCCGATTACCGCGGCGAGCGGTTCGCCGACGGCTACGACGCGCTGTTCACGGCCGACGGCCACGCCCACGGCGCCGGGTGCGGCTGCGAGGGCCACGACCAGCGCGGCAACAACGACCTGCTGACGCTGACCCGGCCGCAGCTGATCCGCGACATCCATCGCGACTATTTGCTGGCCGGCGCCGATCTCGTCGAGACCAACACCTTCAACTCCACCGCGGTGTCGCTGGCCGACTACCACCTGCAGCACCTGGTGCACGAACTGAACCGCGATGGGGCGCGCCTGGCGCGCGAGGCCTGCGACGCCGTCGAGGCGACGACGCCGGACCGCCCGCGCTTCGTCGCCGGCATCCTCGGCCCGACCAGCCGGACCGCGTCGATCAGTCCCGACGTCAACGATCCCGGCTATCGCGCCGTGTCCTTCGACGATCTGGTCGCGATCTACCGCGACGCGACCGAAGGCCTGATCGAAGGCGGCGCCGACGTGCTGATGGTCGAGACCGTGTTCGACACCCTCAACGCCAAGGCTGCGCTGTTCGCGCTGGAGCTGGTGTTCGACCGGATCGGCGCGCGCCTGCCGGTGCTGATCTCCGGCACGATCACCGATGCGTCCGGCCGCACCCTGTCCGGGCAGACCGCCGAGGCGTTCTGGTACTCGCTGCGGCACCTGCGTCCGCTGGCCGTCGGCCTGAACTGCGCGCTCGGCGCCAAGGACCTGCGCCCGCACGTGGAAACCCTGTCGCGGATCGCCGACGCCTACGTGACCTGCCATCCCAATGCGGGCCTGCCGAATGCGTTCGGCGGCTACGACGAAACGCCGGACGACATGGCCGACGTGCTGCGCGAATTCGCCCAGGCCGGGCTGCTGAACATCGTCGGGGGCTGCTGCGGCACCTCGCCCGCGCACATCGCCGCGATCGCCGAAGCGGTCCGTGACGTGGCACCGCGGAGGCCGGCGCTTCTGCAGGCGGCAGCGGCGTGACCCGCCACGGGGCCAGCCGCATCGAGGCGGATGTCGGTGCGCGCGCGCGCACGAACCGGCGTTCCAGGTCATGCCCGGTGGCGCGCACGCGCGCGCCTGCACAAGCCCGCGCGTCCATCCGCGTCGTTCCGGATGGATCCGCTGCAGACGGAGGCCCCACCGCATGACCCGCTACACCCGCCTGTCCGGCCTCGAACCACTGATCATCACGCCCGAGCTGTTGTTCATCAACATCGGCGAGCGCACCAACGTCACCGGCTCGGCGGCATTCCGCAAGCTGATCAAGGAAAACCGCTATCCGGAAGCGGTCGAGGTCGCACGCCAGCAGGTCGACGGCGGCGCGCAGATCCTCGACGTCAACATGGACGAGGGCATGCTCGATTCCGAGCGCGCGATGACCACGTTCCTCAACCTCATCGCCGCCGAGCCCGACATCGCGCGCATCCCGGTGATGGTCGACTCGTCGAAATGGACGGTCATCGAGGCCGGCCTGAAATGCCTGCAGGGCAAGGGCGTGGTCAATTCGATCTCGCTCAAGGAAGGCGAAGCGGCCTTCCTCGCCCAGGCGCGCCAGGTGCTGCGCTACGGCGCGGCCGTCGTGGTGATGGCCTTCGACGAGGACGGCCAGGCCGACACGCGCGCGCGCAAGGTCGAGATCTGCACGCGCGCCTACAGACTGCTGACCGACGTCGTCGGGTTCCCCCCCGAGGACATCATCTTCGACCCCAACATCTTCGCGATCGCGACCGGCATCGAGGAGCACGACAACTACGCCGTCGACTTCATCGAGGCCACGCGCGAGATCAAGGCGACGCTGCCGCACTGCCACGTGTCGGGCGGCGTGTCGAACGTGTCGTTCTCGTTCCGCGGCAACGAGGTCGTGCGCCAGGCGATCCACACGGTGTTCCTGCTGCATGCGATCGAAGCCGGCATGGACATGGGCATCGTCAACGCGGGCGCGATGCCGATCGTCGACGAACTGGATCCCGAGCTGCGCGCCTGCGTCGAGGACGTGGTGCTCAACCGCCGCAGCGACGCGACCGAGCGGCTGCTCGCCCTGGCCGAACGCTACAAGGGCAAGAAGGGCGCGGCGACGGTCGAGAACCTCGCCTGGCGCGACGCGCCGGTGCAGCAGCGCCTGACCCACGCCCTGGTGCACGGCATCGACCAGTACGTGGGCGCCGATACCGAGGAAGCGCGGGTGCAGTACGCGCGTCCGCTGGAGGTCATCGAAGGGCCGCTGATGACCGGCATGAACGTCGTCGGCGACATGTTCGGCGCCGGCAAGATGTTCCTGCCGCAGGTGGTGAAGTCGGCGCGCGTCATGAAGAAGGCGGTCGCGCACCTGCTGCCCTACATCGAAGCCGAGAAGCTGCGCACCGGCGATGCCGGCAAGAACAACGGCCGCGTGCTGATGGCCACGGTCAAGGGCGACGTGCACGACATCGGCAAGAACATCGTCGGCGTGGTGCTGGCCTGCAACAACTTCGAGGTGGTCGACCTCGGCGTGATGGTCCCCACCCAGACCATCCTCGACAAGGCGCGCGAAGTGAACGCCGACGTGATCGGCCTGTCCGGCCTGATCACGCCGTCGCTGGAGGAGATGAGCCACGTCGCGCGCGAGATGAAGCGCCAGGGTTTCGCCCTGCCGCTGATGATCGGCGGCGCGACGACCTCGCGTGCGCACACCGCTTTGAAGATCGCGCCGCACTACGGCGCGCCGACCGTCTGGGTCAAGGACGCGTCGCGCGCGGTCGGCGTGGTCCAGTCGCTGATCAGCCCGGAGCTGCGCGACGCGTTCGTCGCCGCGAACGACGCCGACTACGCCGAGATCCGCCAACGCCATGCCAACCGCGGCGACGCGAAGCGCCTGGTGTCGCTGGCCAAGGCGCGCGCCCAGCGCTTCGACGGCGATTGGGCCCGCTACGTGCCGCCGACGCCCGTACAGCCCGGCCTGCAGGTGTTCGACGACTATCCGCTCGACGAGCTGGTGCCGCTGATCGACTGGACCCCGTTCTTCCAGGCCTGGGAACTGGCCGGCCGGTATCCGGCGATCCTCGACGACGAGATCGTCGGCACGCAGGCGACCGAGCTGTATCGCGATGCGCGCGCGATGCTCGCGCGCATCGTCGACGAACGCTGGCTGCGGGCGAAAGCGGTGTTCGGCCTGTGGCCGGCGCACTCGGTCGGCGACGATGTCGTCGTGCACCACGACGGCGGCGAGACCACGCTGCACTTCCTGCGCCAGCAGGTCGACAAACCGGTCGAGCGCCCGGATTTCTGCCTCGCCGATTTCATCGCCCCGCAGGACAGCGGCCGCGACGACTGGATCGGTGGTTTCGCCGTCACCACCGGCATCGGCATCGACGCGCATGTCGCGCGCTTCGAGGCCGACCACGACGACTACAACGCGATCCTGCTCAAGGCGCTCGCCGATCGCCTCGCCGAAGCGCTGGCCGAACGCCTGCACCAGCGCGTGCGCATGGAGTTCTGGGGCTTCGTGCCCGACGAAGCGCTCGACAACGAGGCGTTGATCGCCGAGCGCTACGTCGGCATCCGCCCCGCGCCCGGCTACCCGGCCTGTCCCGAGCACAGCGAGAAGGACCCCCTGTTCCGCCTGCTCGATGCGGGCCGCAACGCCGGCATTTCGCTGACGGAAAGCTTCGCGATGCTGCCGACCGCGGCGGTGTCCGGCTATTACTTCAGCCATCCGAAGAGCCAGTACTTCGTCGTCGGCCGCGTCTCCAAGGAACAGGCCCAGGACTACGCCCGGCGCAAGGGCGCGACGCTGACGCAGGTCGAGCGCTGGCTCGCGTCGAACCTGGATTACGACCCGGAATAGGTACGTCGACGGTGCGGGCCGTCGACCCGGACGACGCGGACCGCACGACGCGGCCGGTATCGTCACCGGGACTTCGCACCAGGAACGCCTGCATGCTCCGACGCCTCGCCGCCGCCACCGCCCTCGCCTGCCTCGCCGCCTGCAGCGGTACGCCCGGACCCACGCGGTCCACGCCCGCGACCGGGGTGGCGCCGCCGTCCACCGTCGTCATCGAACATGCGCGCGTGTTCGACGGCGAGCGCGATCTCGGCGAGGTCACGCTGGTCCTCCGCGACGGGCTGATCGCCCGCATCGCCGCTGCGGGCGCGAGCGACCTGCCTGCCGACGCCGAGCGCGTCGACTACCGCGGCCGCTTCGTCATTCCCGGGCTGGTCAACGCCCACGCCCACGTCGGCAACACCGAAGGCACCGCCCACGGCGACCGCTTCTATACGCGCGACCACGTGGTGCGCGACCTGCGCCAGTTCCAGGCCTACGGCGTGACCACGGTCGTCTCGCTGGGCATGAACGGTGCGGCGTTCGCGGACATCCGGCGCGAGGTCGCCGGCGACCCGATGCTCGGCGCACAGCTGTTCGGCGCGGGCGGCGGCATCGGCACCGTGGACGGCGCACCGCCGGCGGCCGCGATGGGCCTGGCGGCGGACCCGGTCGCGGACGCCGCACGCGCCGCGGTCCGTGCGCAGGTCGCGGCCGGCGTCGACGTGATCAAGCTCTGGGTCGACGATCTCGGCGGCAAGGCGCCGCAGATGACGCCGGCCATCTACCGGGCCGTCATCGACGAAGCCCGCCGGCACGACGTGCGCGTCGCCGCGCACATCCACGACCTCGCGCCGGCCGCGGACCTGGTCGCCAGCGGGATCGACATCCTCGCCCACGGCGTCCGCGACCAGCCGATCGACGCCGCGCTGGCCGCGGCGATGCGCGCCGCCGGCACCGGCTACATCGCGACGCTGCAGATCGACGAGGCGAACTATCTCTACGCCGAGCAGCCCGCCCTGCTGGAGACGCCGTTCCTGCGCGCCGCCCTGCCGGACGTCGTGCGCCGCCTGTGGTCGGACGCGGCATGGCGCGCGGCCACGCTCGAAGATCCCGCGACACAGCGCCATCGCGAGGCGCTGGCGATGAACCTGCGCAACCTGCGCACGCTGCACGAGGCCGGGGTGCGCATCGGCTTCGGCACCGATGCCGGCGCGCTGCCGCACCGGGTGGCCGGGTTCGCCGAACACCGCGAGCTGGAACTGATGCTGCAGGCCGGTTTCACCCCGCAACAGGCGCTGACCACCGCGACCCGCGATGCCGCGCTGCTGCTGCGCTTCGACGACCGCGGGCTGCTGCAACCGGACAGGCGCGCGGACTTCGTCGTGCTGACGGCGGACCCGCTGGCCGACATCCGCAATACGCGCCGGATCGACGCCGTCTGGCAGGCCGGACGTCGCGTCGCCGGACCGGTGGCGGACACAGGCGCCGACTGACGCGACGTCCTCAGCCGGGAGGGCGCGCGTCCGGCGAACCCGGGGCGGCGTCCATGCCTGCGATCGCCGACACGATCGCCTCCGCGGTGTCGACCGGTCGCTGCATCGGGAACAGATGGCCGCCCGGCACCCACTGCAGACGGGCGCCGACCAGCCGGCGGGTCGCACGCAGGCCGATCTGCCGGACCTCGCGCGACTGCGTGCCCGCGACGAACGCCACCGGCGCCTGCAGTCGCCCCGCCGCGCAGCAGACGCTGCGGGTCGGCAGCGTGCGGTAGATGAGGTGTTCGATGTCGCGGTCGAACCACAACCGGCGGCCGGCGGGATCCCCTTCGGTCGCGTGCTCGGCGTAGTCGCGCAGCACCTGCGCATCCCAGCCGACGAATCCGGGCTTGCCTGCGAAGTGCGCCGTGACCGCGTCGACGTCCGGCCAGTGGGTGCGCCGCTGCAGGGTCTGGCGCAGCGGCAGCAGGTGCCGGTCGAGTCCGGTGCGGCGGCCCAGTTTGATCAGCTGGCCGGTGAGGCCGGCGATCAACGGCGAATCCAGCAGCACGATGCCGGCCACCCGATCGCCGGACTGGGCCGCCGACAGCAGGCTCAGATAGCCGCCCATCGAGTGGCCAACCAGCCAGACGCGCCGCGTCGGCGGCAGGGCGTCGATGTGGTCGCGCAACTGGCGCACCAGGCCGGGCCAGCCGCGCGACACGGGATACCGCGGGTCGTGGCCGAACCGGCCGACGTGCGACACGTCGAACTGCACGTCGAGGGCAGCCAGCAGGGTCCGGTAGGTCGGCGCCGGGAAGCCGTTGGCGTGCGAGAACACCAGCAGGTCGCGGCCACGTTCCACGGCCGAGGAAGGCGGTGACGCCGTCATCGCCGGCATTCCGCCATCGGTCTGATGCGACCGTGCACGATCACCGCAGCGCGTCCGCGTATTCCGGGCGTGCGACGTCGCAGCCGGACTGCCGATATGGCAGACGCGAGGCGCCGGCCGGCAATCCGGGGCTGCCGGAGACGGCCCGCAGCCGTCGCGCGGGCGCGATGCTCGACATCATCCAACGTGCGCCGCGCGGCGGCGCAATCCGCGGTCGCTCACCAGACGAGGTCGTCGGGCACCTGGTACATCGGATCGGCATAGGGATCGTCGGCGGCCGGCGCGGACGGATCGATCCGCAGCGCGACCGACGGCGCGAAGATCGCCTCGGCCTCGTCGAGCACCGCCGCGGTGACCAGCAGGTAGCGTCCGTTGAGCTGCACGACGCCGAGCTCGCCGGCGTTGAGCGCCTTGAGCTGGTCGGCGGTGACGTGGATGCGCTTGATCTTGCCGCCGTATTCGAAATGGCGGGCGATCTCGGCATCCGCCGCGTTGCGCCCCTTGTCCTGCAGGAACGCCTCGAGCTTGACCCGCGCCTCGCGACGCAGGCGGGCCTCTTCCTGCTTCAGGCGCTCGGCTTCGATCCGCTCTTCCTTCTCACGCTGGGCGCGAATGGCGAAGGCCTTGGCCAGATCGATGTCGTCGCGCGGCGGACGCGGCTTGCGCGCCTGGCCCTGCGCGCCGGCGGGGCGCGGTCCGCCGGGCTTGCCGCCGTTCCGCTCGTTGCCGCCCGGCTTGCCGCCGGCGGGGCGCGGCCGGCCATCGCCCGCCTTCGCCGGCGGACGCGGGCCACGCCGGTCCGGTCCGCGTTCGTTCGGGCGCGGACGCCGGTCGTCGCGGGACGGCGCCGGCTTGGCCGGGGCCTTGAAGCCCAGGCCCAGCAGCTGGTCGCGGAGGGAATCGGTCATCGTGGGGCGGTCACTCAGTAATGCGGCGGCGGCGGTTCCTGCCCTGCATCCGGGAACTGCACGCTGCGCGCATGGCGCAGATCGTCCATCACCCGGCGCAGCAGGCCGGTCTGGGCGCCGAGCTCGAGACGCATAGCGCTGAGCGCGTCGTTGAGCTCGGCCAGGGTCTGTTCCTGGAACGCGAGACGCGTCTCCAGTTCGGTCACGCGGGGCTCGAGGCCCTGCGGCGCGGTGTCGTCGGTCATCGGGTCCTGTCCTGGTCCGGATGCCGCGACCCGGAGGCGCGCGGCATGTCGAACGTGCGGGGCATCACTCGCCCGACACGATGTCCTGCAGCTCGACCTCGAACACCAGCGCCTGGTTCGGGCCGATCGGGCCGGTGCCCATCTCGCCGTAGCCGAGCTTCGAGGGGATCCACAGCTGGTACTTGCTGCCGACCGACATCAGCTGCAGGCCTTCCTGCCAGCCCGGCACGACCTGGTTGAGCGCGAACTGCGCCGGCTCGCCGCGATCGTAGGAGCTGTCGAAGGTCTCGCCGTTGAGCAGCGTGCCCTTGTAGTGCACGCGCACGGTGTCGTTCGGGCCCGGCTTCGGGCCGGTGCCTTCGGTGATGACCTTGTACTGCAGGCCCGATGCGGTCGTCTGCACGCCTTCCTTGCCGGTGTTCTCGGCGAAGAACGCATCGCTCTCGGCGAGGTTGGTCTTGCCCTTCTCCGCCATTTCGGCGACCTGCTTGGCCTGCATGCGCTCGCCGAAGGACTGCATGATCGCCATCGCCTGCTCGTCGCTGATCTCGATGGCCTTGTCGTTCATGGTCTCGTCGATGGCGCGGGTCAGCGTCTTGAGATCGACTTCGTCCTTGATCTGCTTGAGCTGTTCGCCCATCTGGTTGCCGATGATGTAGCTGATCTGCTCGCGCTCGCCGTTGAGGCCGGCGATCTCGTTGCCCGGCGTCGCTTCGGCATCGGCGTCGGCGCCCGCGGCGCCCTCGACCGGCTTGCCGGTCTCCTTGTCGATCGGCTTGCAGGCGATCATCGCCAGCGGCATGGAAACGGCGAGCATGCCGGCCAGGGCGATACGCTTGGATGTCTTCATCAGGAACAGCTCCGGGAAAGGAAAGGAATCGGCGCGGGCGGACGGCCCGGTCACGAGGGAAAATCGATGGCGGGACTCAGAGGATGTCGATCAGTTCGACATCGAAGATCAGGGTGGAGTTCGGCGGGATGTTCGGCGGGCTGCCCTTCGGCCCGTAGGCTAGGTCGCCGGGAATCCAGAAGCGGTACTTGCCGCCGATCGGCATCAGCTGCAGGCCTTCGGTCCAACCGGCGATGACGTCGCCGAGGCCGAACACCGCCGGCGCGTTGCGCGCATACGAACTGTCGAACTCGGTGCCGTCGAGCAGCGTGCCGCGGTAGTGCACGCGCACGCGGTCGGTCGCGCGCGGACGCGGACCCAGCCCCTGCTTCTCGACGCTGTACTGGATGCCCGACGCGGTCGCGAACACGCCCGGCTTGCCGCGGTTCGCGGCGAGGAACGCGGCACCGGCCTGGCGGTTGGCGTCGGCGGCGCCCGCGGCGCGCAGACGCGCGCGATCCTGCATGGACTGGCGGATGCCCTCGACCTCGGTCTCGGCGATCTCCGGCGTGCCGCCTTCGACGATCGCCCGCACGCCGCGGACCAGCGCGGCGATGTCAAGGTCGTCGCGCATCGACGCGAGCTGGCGGCCCATGTCGGCGCCGACCAGCAGGCCGACCTGGGCCGGATCCACGGCCGGCGGCTCGCTGCCCGGCGGCAGGCCCGGCACCGGGCGACCGCCGCGGAAGGCGATGCGCTGGGTCAGCGCGCGCGAGATCGCCTGGCCTTCTTCCGGCGTCAGCAAGGGCGCGCCACCCGACAGCGCATGCCCGATCGCGCGCTCGAAACTGGCGAGGTCGAGGTCCGGACCGATCGGCTTCAGCGACTGGCCGACATCCATGCCGACCACGTAACTGGTGCGGTCGCGGGCCGCGGCATCGGCCGTCACCGGGCTCTGTGCAGCAGCCGGGGCGAGCACCGCGACCGCACCCAGCCACGCCAGCAACAGGCCGGCGCGCAACGTCTTCACCATCTGCAAGCTCTCCTGCTTGGGGCGTACCGCTCGTGGCGATACAGCCGGCTATTGTCGCGGCGACGGCCGGACGGGGCAATCGCCGTCACGCCGGGCCGTCCGGCGCGAGTCAACTGCGCTTCAGCGCCGGCTGAGCGCCTTGTTCGGCGTCTTCGCGCCCAGCGCGCTTTCGATCGCGGCGACGATCGCCGGATCATCCGGCGTCGTGCGGCTGCCCCACTGCGCCAGCACCCGTCCGTCGCGGCCGATCAGATACTTGTGGAAGTTCCACTGCGGTGCCTGGCCCGTCGCTTCGGCCAGCTGGCGGTAGAGCGGCGTCGCATCGGGACCGATCACGTGCACGCGCTGGAACATCGGGAACTGCACGCCGTAGGTCAGCGTGCAAAATTCCTGGATCGCCTGCTCGTCCTCGAACTCCTGCTCCTTGAAGTCGCCCGACGGAAAGCCGAGCACCGCGAAGCCGCGCGCGTGGTAGCGCGCATGCAGCGCTTCGAGCGCCTCGAACTGCGGCGTGAACCCGCACTTGCTGGCGGTATTGACGACCAGCAGCACGTCGCCGCCATAGGTCTGCTGCAGATCCACGGGATCGCGGCCGGCGAGCGGACGGAAGCTGTGGTCCAGCAGCACCGGCGCCCCGCCGGGCGTCGCAGCGGGTGCAGGCGCAGGCGGCTCGCCTGGCGATTGGGCGGAGCCGGCGGCCGGCAGCAGCGCAGCGGCCAGGAACAGGATCGGAAGCAGGCGCATGGACGTTCCTCGTGGGGTCGCGGGACCCCTGCCATCAGTTGGGTGGAAATGCAGGCAGCGCCGTGTTGACAGCCGGCGCTGTGGTGTTATAGTTGCCTACAACACCTACCCACTAGAGCAGGACGGTCCACATGAACCGCAGGCTCCAATTCCCGATCATCGCACGCACCGCCTCCGCCCTTGCGCTGGCCGCCGGCCTGCTCGTCGCCGGTGCGGCGGTATCGCAGGACGCGACCGCGCCCCGCGCTGCCGCTGCCAAGGCCGCGGCCCTGGTGCCTGCCACGCGCGACGCCACCCGCGCCGCCGCCGACCACGACGCCCCTCCGCCTCGCAGCCGCAGCAAGCGGGCCCGCAGCGCCATCGCGATGCCCTACTTCTCGTTCTCGCGGGGCACCGGTGGCAGGAGCTGAGCCCATGGCCAATATCGAATGGAGCGACGGCGCTCCCATCTACCGCCAGCTGAAGGAACGCGTCATCGCGATGATGCTCGACGGCGTCCTCAAGCCCGGCGACGCCCTGCCTTCGGTCCGCCAGGTCGCCGCGGACTACCAGCTCAACCCGATCACCGTGTCGCGCGCCTACCAGGAACTGGCCGACGAAGCCCTCGTCGAGAAGCGCCGCGGTCTGGGCATGTTCGTCACCGAGGAAGCCTCGAAGAAGCTGCGCACCAGCGAGCGCGAGCGCTTCCTGCAGGACGAATGGCCGCAGGTCGTCGAACGTATCGAACGCCTGGGGCTGTCGACCCGGGATCTGCTGCAGTCCATCAGCAATGGAGCCAACGAATGAACGCCGTCCTCGACACTCCGGTCATCGCCGCCCGGAACCTCGCCAAGACCTACAAAGGCGCCCGCGCGCTCGATGGCGCCAGCTTCAGCGTGCCGGCCGGCCGCATCGTCGGCCTGATCGGCCCCAACGGCGCCGGCAAGACCACGGCGCTGAAGGCGCTGCTGGGCCTGATCCGCTTCGACGGCGAGCTCTCGGTCCTCGGCCGCGACCCGCGCACCGAACGCGATGCGCTGATGCACGACGTCTGCTTCATCGCCGACGTCGCCGTGCTGCCGCGCTGGATGCGGGTGCGCGATGCCATCGATTTCGTCGAAGGCGTGCATCCCCGCTTCGACCGCGCCCGCTGCGAGCGCTTCCTGGCCAATACGAAGCTGACGCCCAAGCAGCGCGTGCGCGAGATGTCCAAGGGCATGATCGTGCAGCTGCACCTGGCCCTGGTGATGGCGATCGACGCCAAGCTGCTGGTGCTCGACGAGCCGACGCTCGGCCTCGACATCCTCTACCGCAAGCAGTTCAGAAGACGATCATCGTCACGACCCACCAGGTCGAGGAGATCGAACACATCCTCACCGACGTGCTGTTCATCCAGAACGGCAAGATCGTGCTCGATGCGCCGATGGACGACGTCGGCGAGCGCTTCGTCGAGGTCCTGGTCAACGCCGACCAGCTCGAGGCCGCCCGCGCCCACCGGCCGATCGACGAGCGCGCCCTGCCGTTCGGCAAGACCGTGATGGTGTTCGACAACGTCCCCGCCTCCACCCTGACGGCCTACGGCGAGACCCGCACGCCGGGCCTGGCCGACCTGTTCGTGGCCACGATGAAAGGAACCTACGCATGAACGCGCCCGCCGAACGCCTCGACATGCCCGCGCCCGCGCGCATCGCCAAGCCCGCGCATCCGACCCACCGCTTCCGCCTGCTGCTGCGCCGCGAATACTGGGAGCACAAGGGCGGCATCTTCTGGGCTCCGGCCATCGCCGGCGCGGTCTCGCTGCTGCTGTCGCTGGGCCTGCTGGTCGTGGCGATCGTCTTCGCCCATCGCGCCGTCGCCGAAGGCCACACCATCGAGCGCAACGGGGTGACCATCAACGGGCTCGACCTGGGCACGCTGGTGCGCCAGCTCACCAGCGAGGACATGCGCCAGCTCGCCGACGGCCTCTACGTCACCCTGTTCATGGCCTCGAGCTGGCCCTTCCTGGTGATGATCTTCGTCGCGTTCTTCTACTGCCTCGGCGCGCTGTACGACGATCGCAAGGACCGCAGCGTGCTGTTCTGGAAGTCGCTGCCGATCTCCGATGGCGCCACGGTGCTCTCGAAGGTGGTCACCGCGGTGCTGGTGATCCCGGTCGTCGCCACCGGCATGGCCATCGTGACGATGCTGCTGTTCCTGATTGCGATCAGCATCGCCGCGGCCGCGCACGGCGCCAACCCGCTGCCGCTGCTGTGGGGCAACGGCAGCGCGTTCCTGCTCGCGGGGCAGCTGCTCGCCGCGATTCCGGTCTACGCCTTCTGGGCCCTGCCGACCGTCGGCTGGCTGATGCTGTGTTCGGCCTGGGCCCGCAGCAAGCCATTCCTGTGGGCGGTGCTGGTCCCGCTGGCGGTCGGCGTTGCCAGCTCCATGACCGGCCTGTTGCAGCTGATCGGCCTCGAGCGCCACTGGCTGTGGGGCAACGTGATCGCGCGGATGCTGCTGGGTACCGTGCCGCTGACCGGCGCCGACCTGTCGCGCGCCTCCGTCAGCGGCGACGAAGTCACCCGTCTGCTGAGTCTCGACGGGGTCTATTCCAACTTCGCGACGCCGTCGATGTGGATCGGCATCGTCGCCGGCGTGCTGATGCTGCTGCTGGCCGTGCGTCTGCGCCGCTGGCGCGAAGAAGGCTGATCCACCCCCGAACCCGCACTCCTTCGAACCGGAGATCCCCTCATGCGCGCCACCCGCCTGTTTCCCGTCGTCGCCCTCGCCCTGTGCCTGCCGATCGCCGCGTGGTCCGCGCCTCCGGCCGACGACAGCGTCCGCGGCGAGATCCGCCGCGATCTCGCCGACGCCCGGCAGGAGATCCGTGACGATCTCGCCACGGCCCGCGCCGAGCTCGAGACCGAGAACCTGGACGTCGGCAACAGCCTGCGCACCGGCCGCGACGGACGTCGCAAGGCGAACGACGACGCGCCCCTGCCGAAAGCCGAGATCACGCCGCGCGGCGACTTCCTGATCGAGGACCGCGCCGTCGCGATCGATGCCGGCCAGCGCCGTCAGCTGCTCGCCTACCGCCGCATGGTCATCGACATCGCCCGGACGGGCATCGACATCGGCGAGGTCGCCGCACTGGAAGCCGTCGACGCCGTGGATCGCGGGGTGTTCTCGCTGATGGTCGGCGCGATGACCGGCAGCCTGGAGCGGCGCATCGAGCGCAGCGTGCGGGCCACCGTGGCGCCGGGCGTGTCGAAGATCTGCGACCGCATGCCGGCCCTGCACGAGGCCCAGCAGCAGCTGGCGCGCGACCTGCCGGAATTCCGGCCCTACGCCCGGATGGACCTGCAGGACGCCGACGACTGCCGCGACGACGTCCGCCGCGAATTCGCCCGCCGCTGAGCCCACGCACCCGGCCGTCCGCGCCCGGCGCCCGCGTTGCACCCTGCGCGGACCGCCCGCTGGAACGCCATCACAAGGAGTCCGACGACATGCCGTTGCATCCGCCCCGCCTCGCCGCCGTATCCGTCCTCTTCGCTCTCGCTGTCGCGCTCGCGCTGCCGCTGGCCGCGCAGGCCCAGGACAGCCCGCCATGCCGGCATGCCGACCCGCGGGAACTGGCGCTCGATTTCGCCGGCGTGCGCACCGTGCGCTTCGAGATCGGCGCGAGCAAGGTGCGGGTCGACGGCGCCGCCTCGCCCGACCCGACCCTGCGTGGCCGCGCCTGCGCGTCGTCGGCAGGCCTGCTGCAACGCCTGGTGCTGTCGCAGGAGAAATCCGGCGACACCCTGACCGTGCATCTGCGCCGCGAGACCTCGGGCAGCATGGGCTGGTTCGCGGACAACTACGCGTATCTCGACCTGCGCGGCCAGGTGCCGGAGGGCGTGCTGGTGCAGGCCGTCGTCGGTTCCGGCGATGCCTGGGTCACCGGCGTGGCGGCCGCGAGCGCCGATGTCGGTTCCGGCGACGCCGAGCTGCGCGGCATTGCCGGGCGCACCACGGCCAAGGTCGGTTCGGGCGACATCACGCTCGACGACATCGGCGCGCTGAAGGTGCTGTCGATCGGCTCGGGCGATGTCGCGGCCCGCGACGTGCGCGGTCCGGTCGAGGTCGGCAGCGTCGGTTCCGGCGATTTCAGTGCGCAGCGCGTCGCCGGCGACGTGCGCATCGGCAGCCTGGGCTCGGGCGACATCGAATTGCGCGACGTCACCGGCCACGTCGCCATGGAATCCATCGGCTCCGGCGATCTCGACGTGCGCGGGGTCGGCGGCAATCTCGACCTCGCCTCGAAAGGCAGCGGCGACGTCAGCGCCCAGGACGTCCGCGGCACCGTCACCCTCCCCCGCAAGCGTTGAACCGCCCCCGATCCGGAGTCCGATCATGCAGATCCTGCCGCGCCGCGTTCTCCCCCTGACCCTGCTGCTCGCCTGCGCGGGCACGCTGACCGCCTGCGGCCGCGACGATGCGCCGCCACCGAGCCCGCGGAAGAAGGCTTCATTTCCCGCTCCACCCGCCGCGCGCTGGAGTCGGCGCGCGAGGACCTGGCCGAGAAGAACATCAGCGTCGGCGGCACCGGCAGTGGCGGCCTGAACGTCAACGGCTTCCGGTTCGGCGGCAACGACCGCCGCACGGACGGCCTGCCGAAGGCCGAGATCAGCCCGACCGGGGACTTTCTGGTCGACGGCGACACCATCCAGGTCGACGCCGCGCAGCGCGAGCTGCTGCTGGCGCACCGCGCCAACATCATCGCGATCGCGGACGCCGGTATCACGATCGGCATCCAGGGCGCGCAGCTCGGCGCCGAGGCCGCGAAGGGCGCGATCGCCAGCGCGCTGTCGGGGCAGTCCGAAGACTTCGAGAAACGCATGGAAGCGGAGGGCGCGAAGATCGAAGCCGAAGCGGACAAGCTCTGCGACCGCCTGCCGCCGCTGCTCGCCTCGCAGCAGGCACTCGCCGCCGCGCTGCCGGCCTTCCAGCCCTACGCCACGATGGACGCGACCGACGTCGACGACTGTCGCAGCGACGGACACGACACGGCCCAGGAATCGGGCGCCGAGGGCGTGCGCCAGGACGACATCGGCCCCTGACGCACGACGCATCGGTCCCGGGCGCGCCGCGCGGGATGCGGCGCGCGCGACGTCCGGGTCAGCCGCTCCCGCCACCGCCCGCGTGGATGCCGCCCCGCGTCAACGCGGCCGGGTCGAGCAGTCGCTCCAGCTCCGCGGCGTCGAGCCCGCTGTCCTCGATCGCGATCTCCAGCACCGGCCGGCTTTCCTTGTAGGCGCGCTTCGCGATCGCCGCGGCCTTTTCGTAGCCGATGACCGGGTTGAGCGCGGTGACCAGGATCGGATTGCGCGCCAGCGCGGCGTCGACGTTGTCGCGACGCACCTGCAGGCCGGCGATCGCACTGTCGGCCAGCAGCCGCGAGACGTTGGACAGCAGCTTGATCGAGTCCAGCAGGTTCGCCGCGATCAGCGGCAGCGCGACGTTGAGCTGGAAATTGCCGGTCTGACCGGCGACCGTGATCGCGGTGTGGTGGCCCATCACCTGCGCGGCGACCATGACCGTCGCCTCCGGAATCACCGGATTGACCTTGCCCGGCATGATCGAGCTGCCCGGCTGCAGCGCCGGCAGTTCGATCTCGCCGAGGCCGCCGAGCGGACCGGAGTTCATCCAGCGCAGATCGTTGGCGATCTTGATCAGCGCGACCGCCAGCGCATTGAGCTGGCCCGACAGTTCGACCGCGTCGTCCTGGGTGGCGATGCCCTCGAACTTGTCCTCGGCCGAATCGAAACTGGTGCGGGTCATCGTGGACAGCGCACGCGCGACCTTCCTGCCGAACTGCGGATGCGCGTTGATTCCGGTGCCGATCGCGGTGCCGCCGATCGGCAGCCGCCGCAGGCGCTTGAGCGTGTCGGCCAGCCGCGCCTCGGCAGAGGCGAGTTGCGACGACCAGGCGCCGAATTCCTGCGCGACGGTCAGCGGCATCGCGTCCATCAGGTGCGTGCGGCCGGTCTTGACGACCTTGCCCAGCGCGCGGCCGCGCTTGTCGATCGTGCGGCGCAGATGCTTGAGCGCCGGCAGCAGGTCCTCGACGACGGCCAGCTGGGCCGAGACGCGGATCGCGGTCGGCACGACGTCGTTCGAGCTCTGGCCGAGATTGACGTGGTCGTTCGGATGCACCTTGCGCGAGGCGGTCGAGGCCAGCGTCGCGATGACCTCGTTGGCATTCATGTTCGACGAGGTGCCCGAGCCGGTCTGGTAGATGTCGACCGGGAAGTGCGCATCATGCGCGCCGTCGGCGACCTCGAGCGCGGCGCTGCGGATCGCCTTGCCGGTCTTGGCCGGCAACAGGTCCAGCCCGGCGTTGACCTCGGCGGCCGCGGCCTTGATCAGGCCCAGCGCGCGGATGAAGCCGCGCGGCATTGGCTGGCCGGAGATCGGGAAATTGAGCACCGCGCGCTGGGTCTGCGCGCCCCACAGCGCGTCGGCGGGCACCTGCAGCTCGCCCATGCTGTCGTGTTCGGTGCGGAATGCATCGGTCGGGGATTTGCGCATCGGTCGGCTCCAGAAAGGGGGAAGTTGCGTGGCTGGCGACGTCGCTGGCGAAGGCCGACGAGGATACGCGAGGCGCCCGCACACCCGTGTCACGCGCGCTAAAATGGCCGCTTCGCCCGCTGCAGTGCCCCCTACCCATGACCGATGCATCGAAGATCGACGCCGCTCTGCTCGCCCTGTCCCCGCTCGACGGCCGCTACGCCGGCAAGGTCGACGCACTGCGGCCGATCTTCTCCGAGTACGGCCTGATCAGGGCGCGCGTGCGGGTCGAGATCGAGTGGCTGCTGGCGCTGGCCGACGAGCCGGCGATCGCCGAGCTGCCCGCGTTCGACGCCGCGCAGCGGGCGCGCCTGACCACCCTGGCCGAAGAGTTCTCGGTGGCCGACGCCGCGCGCGTGAAGCAGATCGAACGCACGACCAACCACGACGTCAAGGCGGTCGAGTACTTCATCAAGGAGCAGCTGAAGGACGACGCGACCCTGGCGCCGGCGCTGGAATTCGTGCATTTCGCCTGCACCAGCGAGGACATCAACAACCTGTCGTACGCGCTGATGCTGGCCGAGGCCCGCCGGACCGTGCTGGTGCCGACGCTCGACACGCTGCTGCAGACGCTGCGGGCGATGGCGCACGACCACGCGGCGCTGCCGCTGCTGTCGCGCACGCACGGCCAGACCGCGTCGCCGTCGACGGTCGGCAAGGAGATCGCCAACGTCGTCGCGCGCCTGCAGCGCCAGCGCGAGCTGCTGCTGGACGTGGCGCTGACCGGCAAGATCAACGGCGCGGTCGGCAACTACAACGCGCATGTCGTCGCCTATCCCGAGGTCGACTGGCCGGGCTTCGCGCAGCGCTTCGTCGCGTCGCTGGGCATCGATTTCAATCCCTACACCACCCAGATCGAACCGCACGACTGCGTCGCCGAGATCAGCGACGTGCACAAGCGCATCAACACGATCGGCATCGACCTGTGCCGCGACATCTGGGGTTACATCTCGCTCGGCTACTTCAAGCAGGCGCTCAAGGACGGCGAAGTCGGCAGCTCGACGATGCCGCACAAGGTCAACCCGATCGACTTCGAGAACGCGGAAGGCAACTTCGGCATCGCCAACGCGCTGTTCGAGCATTTCGCCGCGAAGCTGCCGATCAGCCGCTGGCAGCGCGACCTGACCGATTCGACCGTGCTGCGCGCGCTGGGCACGGCGTTCGGCCACACCCAGATCGCGCTGGACGCGCTGCTGCGGGGCCTCGGCAAGCTGAGCGTCAATCCCGAGCGCCTGGCAGCCGATCTCGACGCCTCTTGGGAAGTGCTGGCCGAAGCCGTGCAGACGGTGATGCGCCGCCACGGCCTGCCCAACCCTTACGAACAGCTCAAGGCGCTGACCCGTGGCCAGGGCATCACCGCGGCGTCGATGCAGGCTTTCGTCGACGGCCTGGACCTGCCGGACGCCGACAAGGCGCGCCTGCGCGCGCTGGTGCCGGGCGGTTACACCGGCCTGGCCGAACAGCTGGCCCGCGAGATCTGACATCCGCCCGTGATCGGGCCAACGGGAGTGCGGCGATGCAGTTGCTGATCAACCTCGATGTGCCCGATCTCGCCGCTGCCGAGGCCCTGTACACGCACGCCTTCGACCTGCGCATCGGCCGCCGCCTCGGCGACGGCGTGGTCGAACTGCTCGGGGCGGCCGCGCCGATCTACCTGCTGCGCAAGGCCGCCGGCACGCCCGGCGCGGGCGGCGCGACGCGCGACTACCGGCGCCACTGGTGCCCGCTGCATCTCGACGTGGTGGTCGACGATCTCGACGCCGCGCTGGCCAGGGCCGAAGCGGCGGGGCTGCACCGCGAGGGCGACATCCGCGACGCGGACTGGGGCCGGATCGTGGCGCTGGCCGATCCGTTCGGCCACGGCTGGTGCATGTTGCAGTTCCGCAACCGCGGCTACGACGCGCTGGTCGCGGACGCCTGATCCGTGGACCGCACGGCGCCCGCTGCAGTCGAGTCCGCAGGGGATTTCGCGTAGGCTCCCGCGCCATGAGCCGTCCCCCACTTCCGTTCGAAATCGATGCCCGCCAGACCGCCGAAGGCGGCCTGCTCGGCATGTCGCCCGCGCGCTTCCTGCGCGATTACTGGCAGAAGCGCCCGCTGCTGATCCGCAACGCGCTGCCGGACTTCACCGCGCCGCTGCAGCCCGAGGACCTGGCCGGCCTGGCCTGCGAGGAATTCGCGCTGGCACGGCTGATCCGCCACGACCGCGCGCGCAACGGCTGGACGGTCGAAAGCGGTCCGTTCGACGAGGACCTGTTTCCCGGCCTCGGCGATCGCGACTGGACCCTGCTGGTGCAGGACGTCGACAAATGGGACGCGGATGTCGGCGCGCTGCTGCCGCATTTCGGTTTCCTGCCGCGCTGGCGCATCGACGACATCATGGTCAGCTTCGCCGCGACCGGCGGTTCCGTCGGCGCCCACGTCGACCATTACGACGTCTTCCTGCTGCAGGGCCAGGGCCATCGGCGCTGGCAGATCGATGCCTCCGATGCACTGGGCCGGGGCGTGCCGCCGCAGGCGTTCCGCGACGACGTGGAACTGAAGTTGCTGCGCGAATTCACGCCGACCCACGACTGGGTGCTCGGTCCCGGCGACATGCTGTATCTGCCGCCGATGGTGCCGCACCACGGCGTGGCCGAGGATCCCTGCCTGACGTTCTCGATCGGCATGCGCGCGCCGTCGGTGTCCGAGCTGATGGGCGACTACATCGACACCCTCGCGGCGGACGCCGACGACACGCTGCGCTACCACGACGCAACGCTGGCGGTGCCCAAGGACCCGAACGAGATCGACGCCGAGGCCATGGGCCGCGTGGTCGAGGCGTTGAACGTCATGCGCATGAACGATCCGGACCGGCTGGGCGACTGGTTCGGCCGCTTCATCACCGGCTACCGCAACGCCCACGAGGTCGCGCCGGGCCAGGCGCCGCCGCCGCGGATCGAACTCGACTGGCTGCTGGCGCAGGGCCAGGCGACGCTGCAGCGCAATCCGTTCTCGCGGATGGCCTGGCGCCGGTCCGGCAAGGGCGCGCGCCTGTTCGTCGCCGGCAGCGATCTTGCCGTCCCGGTCCGTGATGCCAAGCTGCTGGCCGCGGCCGCGGCGCTCGACGGCGAGGCCTACGCCGCGTTGTCGGATGCCGGGCGCGATGCGGTCCACACCCTGCTCGACGCGGGCCACTACGTGCTGTCGTCGGACGACGGGGACGCATGAGCCCGGCGCCTGCCGCGTTCGTCGTCTCGATCGTCGGTGACGCCGACGCGCAGGCCGCGGCGCACGCGGTGCGCCATGCCGTGTTCGTCGACGAGCAGCAGGTGCCGGCGGAACTGGAGCGCGATGCGCTCGATCCGCTGAGCCGGCACGTGCTGGCCCGCGATGCCGACGGTCGCGCGATCGGCGCCGGGCGCTTGGCCCCGGACGGCAAGATCGGCCGTATGGCGGTGCTGGCGCCGTGGCGCGGGCGCGGGGTCGGCGATGCGATGCTGCGCACCCTGCTGCAGCTCGCCGACGACGCCGGCCTGCGCACGACCTATCTGCATGCCCAGCTGGAGGCGGTCGCGCTGTACGCGCGGCAGGGCTTCGTCGCCCACGGCCCCGAGTTCGTCGAAGCCGGCATCGCCCACCGCGCGATGCGCCGGACCGCCGGTGCGGCGTTCACCGTCGACACGCTGGACGAGGCCGTCGACATCACCGTGACCGTGCTGCACGGCGCCCGGCGCCACGTCTGGCTGCGCAGCCGCGACCTCGACCCGGGCCTGTTCGACCACGCGGACGTGCTGCAGGCCTTCCGCCGGTTCGCCACCGCCGGGCGCGGCGGCGTCGCCCAGATCCTGCTGCAGGACGCCGCGACGCCGCAGCGCGCCCTCGCGCCCCTGCTCACGCTGGCCCAGCGCCTGCCGAGCGCCTTCGCGTTCCGCGAGACCGACAACGCGGTCGATCGCGGCTACGTCGGCGCGTTTCTGGTCAACGATGCCGGCGGTTTCTACGCCCGCACGCTCGGCCATCGCTTCGACGGCGACGCGGGGGCAGCGCTGCCCGGCCGCGCACGCCAGCTGGCCGCACAGTTCGCCCCGGTATGGGAGCGTTCACGTCCCTGCAGCGAGTTCCGCGCGCTCGGCATCTAGCCTCGCCACAGCGCTGCGGACCGCTGCGCAGTGCATCGGCGCACCGCGTTCCGCGCGCCCCGACAGCGCGTCCGCCGGGGATCGATGGTGCATCGCGGCGAACGCTGCGCGTATACTCTCTGGCCTCGATTACACGCCGATCCGGCACCGCGCAAGCACGTGCCGGGTCAGGCCCCGCCCCTTCCTCCAAGAGTCCGAATCGCCAGACGTGGACAGTCTCCTGAAGCAGTTTGCGCAGTCCTCCCAGTTCGGCGCCAACGCCGCCTATATCGAAGATCTGTACGAGCAGTATCTGGTGAATCCCGACAGTGTCGGGACGAAGTGGAAGCAGTGGTTCGATTCCTTCCAGGGCCGCGAGGCCGGTGATGTGCCGCATTCGGCCGTCATCTCCGCCGTGGCCGACGCGGGCAGGCTCGCCGCCCGCGGCGCCGCCCCGGGCACCGCCAGCGCGGCCGGCGACGAGCGCGAACGCCACGTCGGTCGCCTGATCACGGCCTACCGCTCGCGCGGCCATCTCGGCGCCAAGCTCGATCCGCTGGACCTGTCGCCGCCGGTGAATCCGCCGGATCTGGGCCTGCCGTTCCACCAGCTGACCGATGCCGATCTCGACGACGAGTTCAGCACCGGCGGCGTGGCCGGCCAGCCGCGGATGAAGCTGCGCGACCTGCTCGCGCTGCTGAAGACGACGTATTCCAGCCAGATCGGCGCGGAGTTCATGCACATCCCGGACGCCGAGCAGCGGCGCTGGATGTACGAGCGCCTCGAGAAGGCCGGCGGCCGTTTCGCGCGCAGCCCCGACGAGAAGAAGCGCATCCTCGAGCGCCTCAGCGCCGCCGAGGGTCTGGAGCGCTACCTGCACACCAAGTACGTCGGGCAGAAGCGCTTCTCGCTGGAAGGCGGCGACGCGCTGATCCCGCTGCTCGACGACGTGATCCAGCGCGCCGGCAAGGATGGCGTCAAGGACATCGTGCTGGGCATGGCCCATCGCGGCCGCCTCAACGTCCTGGTCAATACGCTGGGCAAGAACCCGCGCCGCCTGTTCGACGAGTTCGAAGGCAAGTTCGAGCACCACGACGACGACCGCGCGCACACCGGCGACGTGAAGTACCACATGGGCTTCTCGGCCGACCTGGCGACGCCGGGCGGCTCGGTCCATCTGGCGCTGGCGTTCAATCCGTCGCACCTGGAAATCGTCAACCCGGTGGTCGCCGGCAGTGTCCGCTCGCGCCAGCACCGGCGCCGCGACACCGCGCGCAAGGCCGTGCTGCCGGTGCTACTGCACGGCGACGCCGCGTTCGCCGGCCAGGGCGTCAACATGGAGCTGTTCCAGATGTCGCAGGCCCGCGGATTCGCGGTCGGCGGCACGCTCCACGTGGTCATCAACAACCAGGTCGGTTTCACCACCAGCGATCTGCAGGACGCGCGCTCCACGCTGTACTGCACCGATGTCGCCAAGATGGTCGGCGCGCCGATCCTGCACGTGAACGCCGACGACCCGGAAGCGGTCGTGTTCTGCGCGCAGATGGCCTACGACTTCCGCCAGACCTTCGGCCGCGACGTCGTCATCGACCTGGTCTGCTACCGCCGCCACGGCCACAACGAGGCCGACGAGCCGGCGGCGACCCAGCCGCTGATGTACCAGGTGATCCGCAAGCACAAGACGCCGCGCGAGCTCTACACCGCGCAGCTGGTGTCCGAGGGCGTGATCGGCGAGGACGAGGCCAAGGCCGTCGTCGACCGCTACCGCGACAAGCTCGACGCGGGCGAGGTCACGACCGAGCTGGCCGACGCCAAGCCGTCCGACTACGACCTGACGATCGACTGGGACCCCTACCTCGCCGGCCGCCTCAGCGACACGCTCGACACCACCGTGTCGGTCGAGAAGCTCCAGGCGCTGGCGCAGACCATCACCACGATTCCCGAAGACGTGCAGCTGCATGCACGCGTCGCCAAGATCTACGACGACCGCCGCAAGATGGCGGCCGGCGAACAGGCCGGCGACTGGGGCTTCGCGGAGAACCTGGCCTACGCCACTCTGCTCGACGCCGGCCACCGCCTGCGCCTGGTCGGCCAGGACAGCGGCCGCGGCACGTTCTTCCACCGCCACGCGGTGCTGCACGACCAGGCCTCCGGCAGCGACTACGTGCCGCTGCAGCAGTTGGTGAAGAACCCCGAGGACGCGACGATCATCGACTCGCTGCTCAGCGAGGAAGCGGTGATGGCGTTCGAATACGGCTACGCGTCGTCGGAGCCGGGCACGCTGTGCATCTGGGAAGGCCAGTTCGGCGATTTCGCCAACGGCGCCCAGGTCGTCATCGACCAGTTCCTGTCGTCGGGCGAGGCCAAGTGGCAGCGCCTGTGCGGCCTGGCGCTGTTCCTGCCGCACGGCTACGAAGGCCAGGGCCCGGAACACAGTTCGGCGCGCCTCGAGCGCTTCCTGCAGCTGTGCGCGCTCGACAACATGATGGTCTGCGTGCCGACCACGCCGGCGCAGGCCTTCCACATGATCCGTCGCCAGCTGTGCATGACCACGCGCAAGCCGCTGGTGGTGATGACGCCGAAGTCGCTGCTGCGCCACAAGCTCGCCGTGTCCTCGCTCGAGGATCTGGCGAACGGCGAGTTCCAGCACCTGATCCCGGATGCCGAGGCCGACCCGAAGAAGGTCGAGCGCGTCGTGCTGTGTTCGGGCAAGGTCTATTACGACCTGCTGGAAGAAGCGCGCAAGCAGTCGCTCGACAACGTCGCGATCGTGCGCGTGGAACAGCTCTATCCGTTCCCGCGTCCGCAGCTGACCGACGAGCTCAAGCGTTTCTCGAAGGCGACCGACGTGGTGTGGTGCCAGGAAGAGCCGCAGAACCAGGGCGCCTGGTACCAGATCAAGCACCACTTCGAGCCGTGCATGGGCGAGGGCCAGAAGCTGCACTACGCCGGCCGGGCGCGTTCGCCCTCGCCCGCCGTGGGCCACTTCAACGACCACGTCGCCGAGCAGCAGCAGCTGATCGAGGACGCGCTGGTCAATACGCTCGACGGCAAGATCTTCTCCGAGTGATCCCGATCGCAACCCCCACATTCCACGCTTTTCCAGGAAGCCAAGATGGCCACTGAAATCAAAGTTCCGGTCCTGCCCGAATCCGTCTCCGACGCGACCATCGCCACGTGGCACAAGAAGGCCGGCGACGCCGTCAAGCGCGACGAGAACATCGTCGACCTGGAGACCGACAAGGTCGTCCTCGAAGTGCCGTCGACCGTCGACGGCGTGATCAAGGAGATCAAGTTCGAGGAAGGCGCGACCGTCAACAGCCAGCAGGTCATCGCGATCATCGAGGAAGGCGCCGCCGCTGCCCCGAGCGCCGAATCCGGTGCCAAGGACAAGGAAGCGCCGGCCGCCGGCGCCGAGGAAGTGCAGTCGAAGCCGGAGGCCAAGAAGGCCGACGACAAGGCGCCGGCCTCGACCAAGCCGCAGTCGTCGGGCTCGAAGAGCAACGACCTGCCGCCGGGCGCGCGCTTCACCGCCGAGACCAAGGGCATCGACGCCTCGCAGGTCGAAGGCACCGGCCGCCGCGGCGCCGTGACCAAGGAAGACCTGCTCAACTACGCCGCGGGCAAGACCCCGGGCGTGTCGGGCGGTGCGCGTCCGGAAGAACGCGTGCCGATGACCCGCATCCGCAAGACCATCGCGGCGCGCCTGATGCAGTCGAAGGAATCAATCGCGATGCTGACCTCGTTCAACGAGGTCAACCTGGGCAAGGTGATGGCGCTGCGCAAGGAGCTCGGCGAACAGTTCCAGAAGGACCACGGCATCAAGCTCGGCTTCATGAGCTTCTTCGCCAAGGCCGCCGCCAATGCGCTGGCCAAGTACCCGGTGGTCAACGCCTCGGTCGACGGCAACGACATCATCTATCACGGCTACGCCGACATCTCGGTCGCGATCTCCACCGACCGCGGCCTGGTCACACCGGTGCTGCGCAACGTCGAGCGCCAGAGCTTCGCCGACATCGAGCAGGGCATCGCCGACTACGCGACCAAGGCGCGCGACGGCAAGCTGGGCCTCGACGACCTGCAGGGCGGCACCTTCACGATCACCAACGGCGGCACCTTCGGCTCGCTGATGTCGACGCCGATCGTCAACCCGCCGCAGTCGGCGATCCTGGGCATGCACGCGATCAAGGAACGCGCGATCGTCGAGAACGGCCAGGTGATCGCAGCGCCGATGATGTATCTGGCGCTGTCCTACGACCACCGCATCATCGACGGCAAGGACGCGGTGCTGTTCCTGGTCGACATCAAGAACCAGCTCGAAAACCCGCATCGCATGCTGCTCGGCATGTGATGCCCCGCGGCCCCCTCTTCGGAGGGGGTTCGCGCTTGTGGCGCCTGTGCCGCGCCCCCACTTCTGCCGTCCAGGCAACCTGCTGTTCCGGCAGGCATCGAACGAAGGATTTCCCCATGGCTGAACAATTCGACGTCGTCGTCATCGGTGCCGGCCCGGCCGGCTATCACGCCGCGATCCGCGCCGCGCAGCTCGGCATGAAGGTCGCCTGCATCGACGCCGCGCTGGGCAAGGACGGCAAGCCCGCCCTCGGTGGCACCTGCCTGCGCGTCGGCTGCATTCCGTCGAAGGCGCTGCTCGATTCCTCGCGCCAGGTCTGGAGCAAGGGCCACGTGTTCGGCGACCACGGCATCAGCTTCAAGGACGCGAAGATCGACGTCGAAGCGATGGTCGGCCGCAAGGACAAGATCGTCAAGCAGTTCACCGGCGGCATCGCGATGCTGTTCAAGGCGAACAAGATCACCCCGTACTACGGCTTCGCCACGCTGCACGCCGACCGGCTGGTCAAGGTCGCGCAGCACGACGGCAGCGAGATCGAGCTGACCGGCACCAACGTCATCATCGCCGCCGGGTCGGATTCGATCGAGCTGCCGTTCGCGAAGTTCGACGGCGACACCATCGTCGACAACGTCGGCGGCCTCGACTTCACCGAAGTGCCGAAGCGCCTGGCGGTCATCGGCGCCGGCGTCATCGGCCTGGAGCTCGGCAGCGTGTGGAAGCGCCTCGGCGCCGAGGTCACGATCCTCGAGGCGCTGCCCGATTTCCTGGCGCTGGCCGACGCCGAAGTGGCGAAGACCGCGCTCAAGGAATTCAAGAAGCAGGGCCTGGACATCAAGCTGGGCGCCAAGGTCTCGAAGACCGAGGTCACCGGCAAGGGCAAGAAGAAGGAAGTCGTCGTCAGCTACACCGACGGCAGCGGCGAGCAGTCGCTCACCGTCGACAAGCTGCTGGTTGCCGTGGGCCGCAAGGCCGCGAGCAAGGGCCTGCTGGCCGAGGGCAGCGGCGTCAAGCTGACCGAGCGCGGCCAGATCGAGGTCGACGACCACTGCCACACCGGCGTCGACGGCGTCTGGGCGGTCGGCGACTGCGTGCGCGGCCCGATGCTGGCGCACAAGGGCTTCGAGGAAGGCATCGCGGTCGCCGAGCTGATCGCCGGCCTGCCCGGCCACGTCAACTTCGACACCATCCCTTGGGTCATCTACACCGAGCCGGAGCTTGCCTGGGTCGGCAAGACCGAGCAGCAGCTCAAGGACGAAGGCACGCCGTACAAGGCGGGCAGCTTCCCGTTCGCGGCGATCGGGCGCGCGGTGGCGATGGGCGAGCCGGCCGGTTTCGTCAAGGTCATCGCGCATGCCGAAACGGATCGCGTGCTGGGCATGCACCTGGTCGGCGTCGGCGTGTCCGAGCTGGTCCACGAGGGCGTGCTGACGATGGAGTTCAAGGGCTCCGCCGACGACCTCGCCCGCATCTGCCACGCGCATCCCACGCTGTCGGAGGCGATTCACGACGCCGCGATGGCGGTCGACAAGCGCGCGATCCACAAGGCCAACTAACCGGCCGCACCCGCGAAGGCTCCGCCCCGGCGGAGCCTTCTGCGTTTTTGCCCCGGCGACCGCCCCATGTCCAGCCCCGCATTGCCGCCCCGCGTCACGGGTGCCCTCTACGCCGCCGCCGGCGCGCTGTTCGTGATCGGCGCCGTCGCCAGCGACCGGCTCGCATTCGCCGCGGTCGGACTCGCTTTCATCGGCCTGGGCGTGCGGCTGCTCGTCCGCAGCCGCAGCCCCTGACATTCCACTTCGAGTCCCGCCATGCCCCTGAAGTCCATCTGCGTCTATTGCGGCTCCAACGCCGGCAGCAAGCCCGTCTACGCCGAACGCGCCAGGGCGCTCGGCGAACGCATTGCCCACGACGGATTACGCCTCGTCTACGGCGGCGGCAACGTCGGCCTGATGGGCATCGTCGCCAATGCGGTGCTCGAGGCCGGCGGCGAAGTCACCGGCGTGATTCCCCAGCAGCTGGCCGACTGGGAGGTCGCGCACCGCGGCCTGACCGAGCTGGAGATCGTCGGCTCGATGCACGAGCGCAAGGCGCGGATGTTCGAACTGTCCGACGGCTTCGTCGCCCTGCCCGGCGGCTTCGGCACGATGGAGGAGATCTTCGAGATGCTGACCTGGCGCCAGCTCGGCATCGGCGACAAGCCCTGCGCCTTCCTCGACGTCGCCGGCTTCTACGCGCCGTTGATCGGCATGGTCGACCGCATGGTCGAGGAGCGCTTCCTGCACGCCGACCAGCGCGCCGACCTCTGGTACGGCAGCGACATCCCCACGATGCTGCAGTGGATGCAGTCCTACACGCCGGCGCAGGCGTCGAAGTGGCTCGACGCGAAGCACAAGCCGGCAGTCGTGCCCTGAGCGCAGGCGCTGCGCACGCGCGCTTATCCTGACGCCGTCGGCGCATCGACGCGCCGCCCGAATCCGACGAGGTCCATCGCATGTCCCTGCCTGCCCGTTTCCCCGCGTTCCGCATCCACGACGACGCCGCGGGCTACCGCAGCGGCGTCGAACAGATCGCGGTCGACGATCTGGCCGATGGCGAGCTGGTCATCCGGGTCGCGCATTCGTCGGTCAACTACAAGGACGCGCTCGCCGGCACCGGCGAAGGCAAGATCCTGCGGCGCGCTCCGCTGGTCGGCGGTATCGATGTCGCCGGCCACGTCGTGGCATCTCGCGACGCGGCGTTCCGCGAAGGCGACGCGGTCCTGGTCACCGGGTGCGGCCTGTCGGAAACCCGCGACGGCGGCTATGCGGCGTATGCGCGGCTGGAAGCGGAATGGGCGGTGCCCCTGCCGGACGGCCTGAGCCTGCGCGAGAGCATGATCCTGGGCACCGCCGGCTTCACCGCGGCGCTGGCGCTGCTGCGCATGCACGACAACCGGCAGACGCCCGATCTCGGACCGCTGGCGGTGACCGGTGCGACCGGCGGCGTCGGCTCGCTGGCCGTCGACATCTTCAGCAGTGCGGGCTTCGAGGTGCACGCGATCAGCGGCAAGCCCGAGCATCGCGACTACCTGACCGCGATCGGCGCGCACACGGTGCTCGGTCGCGATGCGCTGGCGACGACGCGGCCGATGGCCTCGGTACGCTTCGGCGGCGGCCTCGACAACGTCGGCGGCCCGATGCTGGCCAGCCTGCTCGCGCAGACCACGCCCTACGGCAACGTGGCCAGCGCCGGCCTCGCCGCGAGCCCGACGCTGGACGCGACGGTGATGCCCTTCATCATCCGCGGCGTGTCGCTGCTCGGCATCGCCTCGGCCGGCACCGCGCGCGACCTGCGCGACCGGGTCTGGCAGCACCTGGCCACCGACTGGAAGCCGCGGCACCTCGAGACGATCTGCACGCGCGAGGTCGGACTCGACGGTCTGCCCGACGTCTTCCGCACGCTGCTCGACGGCCGCGCACAGGGCCGGACACTCGTCACGCTTTGATTCGCGCCGCGTGTTCACGCATCGCGCGCACCGCTAGAATCGACGCTCTTTCCAGGGGGATCTCATGGCGCGCATTCTGATCGTGGACGATTCGCCCTCACAGTTGATGGGGATCCGGCGCATCGTCGAAAAGCTCGGCCACCACGCGCTGACCGCGGACGACGGCCAGGCGGGCGTCGAGGCGGCCAAGCGCGAACTGCCCGACCTGATCCTGATGGACGTGGTGATGCCGAACCTCAACGGCTTCCAGGCCACGCGTTCGATCACGCGCGAGCCCACAACCGCGCACATCCCGGTGATCCTCGTGACCACCAAGGACCAGGACACCGACCGCGTCTGGGGCATGCGCCAGGGCGCCAAGGCCTATCTGACCAAGCCCTTCAGCGAAGTCGAACTGTCGGACGCAATCCTCAAGACCATCGGCGCCGAGCGCCCGCCAGTCGCGGGCTGAGCGCCCGGACGCGCGCGCGCCCCCGGAGACCTGCGCAGCCGCCGACCGGACCCTCGCCTGCGTCTCGCGGCGGGCGATCCAGGTCGCCGCAGGCGGCCTGCATCGCCGCCCCTCAGGTGCGGCGCCACTCTCCGGCGAACGTATCGCGCAGGGTTTCGTAGGCCGCGGTCTGGGCCGCGGCGCGCGGCGTCGGCGCCTGGATTTCCAGCTCCACGAGCTGGTCGCCCGCGCTCGTCGCACCGCCCGCGAGGCCACGCCCGCGCAGCCGCAGCTTGCGGCCGGCTTCCGATCCCGCCGGGATCTTGAGCTCCACATCACCGCCGAGCGTGGGCACGTGCACGGTCGCGCCGAGCGCGGCTTCCCACGGCGCCACCGGCAGGGTCAGGATGATGTTGCGGCCGTCGACCTCGAACCGCGGATGGGCGGCGTATTCGATTTCCAGCAGCAGATCACCGCCCTGGTTGCCCTGGCGCGGCAGGCGCACCACCTGCCCGGGTTTGATGCCCTGCGGAATCCGCACTTCGAAGGTCTTGCCCAGCACGGGCACGCGCACCGTGTCGCCACGGTGCACGGTCTCCAGCGAGACCGCGAGGCGCGCGCGCGTGTCGCCGCGCGGCGGCACACCACGCCCGGGCTGCGGGCCGTGGCCCGGGCCGCCCTGGAAGCCGCCGGCGCGGCGGCCGCCGAACATCTGCTCGAAGAAGTCGCTGAATCCGCCGCCCGCGCCGCCACCGGCGAAGATCTCGTCGAAATCCACGCCGCCCGCACCCGGACCGCCGAATCCGCCCGGCGGCGGCTGCACTTCGTCGCCCGGCCGGTAGCCGCGCGCACGCAACTGGTCGTAGGCACCGCGCTTCTGCGGGTCGCGCAACGCTTCGTAGGCCTCGTTGACGGCCTTGAACTTGTCTTCCGCCCCGGCCTCCTTGCTGACGTCGGGGTGGTACTTGCGGGCGAGTCGGCGGTACGCGGTCTTGATTTCCGCATCGCCTGCGTTCGGCTCGACGCCGAGAATCTCGTAGTAATCCTTGAACTGCATCTTGAAGTCCGATGCGGCGCGTGGACGGCGCCGGTGCGAATGGGATGCCTGAACCGGCAGCGGCCCGCAGGATACCTGCAGGCCGCCGCTTCCGTCGTGATCCGGGCGCCAAGCCGGGGCGTGGCGCGCCGGGGTGGCCGCTTACTGGCGCGTGGCCGGGTCCTGCGTGGTGCCGACCTCGATCCGCCGCGGCGTGGTCTCGGGCAGCTTGGGAATGCTGATTTCCAGCACGCCGTTGTGGCCGGTCGCGGTGACCGCGTTGGCATCGGCGCTGTCGGGCAGCGAGAAGCGGCGGTGGAACTGGCCGGCGCTGCGCTCGATCCGCGAGAACCGCACCTCGCTTGCGTCGTCGCCGGATTCGCCCGCCGACGCGCGGCGCTCGCCCTTGAGGCTGAGGATGCCCTTGTCCATCCAGATCTCCACGTCCTGCGGATCCACCCCCGGCAGGTCGGCGAGGATCACGAAGCGCGCGCGCTCCTCGCGGATGTCGACGCGCGGCACCCACTGGCTGGTGACGACCGACGAGGCGTCCTGGGCCTCGCTGCCCTGGGCGAAACGTTCGAGGAATTCGCGCATCTCGTCGTGCAGGCCACGGCGGGCGTCGCGATGCTGGCGGCGGTTGAGCGGCTGGAACTGTTCGTGTCGCATGGGATGACTCCGTAACGGGGGCGGCGCGTTGCGGCCGCGATGTCCCCGATCTGGGAACGCCCGCGGACGTTTCAAGCCACCCGCCCGCGTCCGGGACGACCGGCTAGACTGCGTTCACTTCCCCCGTCCGAGTGCCTGCGCATGACTATCCAGATCGGCGACGCGATCCCCGAGGTCGCCCTCAAACACATCCACGACGGCGTGCGCGTCATCGACACGCCGACGCTGTTCGCCAACAAGCAGGTCGTGCTGTTCGCGGTGCCCGGCGCGTTCACCCCGACCTGCTCGGAGCATCACCTGCCCGGCTTCGTCGCGCAGTTCGAGGCGTTCCGCAAGCGCGGCATCGACGTGATCTGCCTGTCGGTCAACGATCCCTTCGTCATGCAGGCCTGGGGCGACAGCCAGCAGGTGCCCGACGGGCTGCTGATGGTGTCCGACGGCAACGCGGAGTTCGTCAAGGCGCTGGGCCTGGCGATGGATGCGAGCGCCTATGGCATGGGCACGCGCGCCAAGCGCTTCGCCCTGTACGCGGATGACGGCGTGGTCAAGCAGCTCTTCGTCGAGGCGCCCGGCGAGTTCAAGGTCTCGACCGCAGACAACGTGCTGGCGCACCTGGACTGACGCATCCGGTCGGACGTCTGCGCGCGCACGTCGTCGCGCCAGGCAGCCGCCGCGTTCGCAACGCGGCGTGGTCCCGAGGCCATGACATCGCGGGAACGGCCGGAGCGGCGCAGTGCCGCCGGCGTCCACTCGATCGAACCACCCGCGGGCGCGTCACCGCGCCCGCGTCGTGCTTACGGCTGCGGCGCTGCCGGCGCGTCGGTCGTCGTGCCGGCGTCCGGTCCGGTGACCGGATCGCCATCGAGTTCGCTGTCGACATCCGCGATCGCGCCATCGACGCGTTCGATGCCCTGCAGGCGTTCGTCCTTCGACAACCGCATCAGCGTGACGCCCTGGGTGTTGCGACCGACGCGGGAGATCTCCGACGCGCGCGTCCGCACCAGCGTGCCGCCATCGGAGATCAGGATGACCTCGTCGCGGTTGCGCAGCAGCACCGCACTGACCAGCCGGCCATTGCGCTCGGTCGTCTGGATGCCGATGACGCCTTGGGTGCCGCGCCCCTTGCGCGGGTATTCCGACAGCGGCGTGCGCTTGCCATAGCCGTTCTCCGTCGCGGTCAGGATGTAGGGAATGTCGTCGCCGGCGCCGGTCTCGACGACCGTGGCATCGCCGTTCGACTCGACGACGGCCTCGTCGCCCGCCTCGTTCTCGCTTTCGTCGTCGAGACCCGCTGCCGGCTCGGCGACGATCAGGCTGACGACCTGCTCGCTGGCCGCCAGACGGATGCCGCGCACGCCGCCGGCGGTGCGGCCCATCGAACGGACCTTCTCCTCGCCGAAGCGCACGGTCTTGCCGTTGGACGCGAACATCAGCACGTCGCGCGAGCCGTCGGTCAGCGCGACGCCGATCAGCGCGTCGCCCTCGTCGAGGCGGATCGCGATCTTGCCGCGCGCCAGGCGGTAGGCGAATTCGGTCAGCGGCGTCTTCTTGACGGTGCCGTTGCGGGTGGCGAAGAACACGAACTGGTCGTCCGCGTACTCGCGCACCGGCACCACGGCCTGCACCTTCTCGTCCGCTTCCAGCGCGATCCAGTTGATGATCGGACGGCCGCGTGCATTCGGGCCCGCGTCGGGCAACTGGTGCACGGGCAGCCAGAACACGCGACCGGCGCTGGTAAAGGTCAGCAGCGTGTCGTGGGTGTTGACCAGCCACAGCTGCTCGATGAAATCCTCGTCCTTGGTCGCCGCCGCGTTGCGGCCGCGGCCGCCACGCTTCTGCGCGCGATAGGCGCTGACCGGCTGACGCTTGGCATAGCCGGCGTGCGACAGCGTGACCACCACGTCTTCCGGCGCGATCAGGTCGAGGATGTCGAGATCCTCCTCGCTGGCGCGGATCTCGCTGCGGCGCTCGTCGCCGAACTCTTCCTTGACGTTGCGCAGCTCGTCGCGGATCACCTCGAGCAGCACGTCGGGATTCTCGAGGATCTCGATCAGGCCGCGGATGGTCTCGAGCAGCTGCTTGTATTCCTCGGTCAGGCGGTCCTGCTCCAGCCCGGTCAGGCGGTGCAGGCGCATCTCGAGGATCTGCTGGGCCTGGACTTCGGTGAGCTGGTACATGCCGTCGACGAGACCGACGCCGTCCGGCAGATCTTCCGGACGCGAGGCATCCGCGCCCGCGGCGCCGAGCAGCGAGGCGACGAGTCCCGGCGCCCAGGTGCGCGCCAGCATGCGCTCGCGCGCCTCGTTGGGATTGGCCGAGGTCTTGATGAGCTCGATCATCTCGTCGATGTTGGCGAGCGCGACCGTCAGGCCTTCGAGGATGTGCGCACGGTTGCGCGCCTTGCGCAGCTCGAAGATCGTCCGGCGCGTGACCACTTCACGACGGTGACGGACGAAGGCCTCGAGGATCTGCTTGAGGTTCAGCAGCTGCGGGCGGCCGTCGACCAGCGCCACCATGTTGATGCCGAACACCGACTCCATCTGCGTCTGCGAATAGAGGTTGTTGAGCACCACCTCGGCCGATTCGCCGCGCTTGACCTCGATGTAGATGCGCATGCCGTCCTTATCGGACTCGTCGCGCAGCTCGCTGATGCCTTCGAGGCGTTTTTCCTTGACCAGCTCGGCGATCTTCTCGATCAGCCGCGCCTTGTTGACCTGGTAGGGAATCTCGGTGACCGCGATCGCCTCGCGGCCGTTGTCCGCGACCTCGATGTCGGCGCGCGCGCGCATGCGCACGCGACCGCGCCCGGTGCGGTATGCCAGATGGATGCCACCGACGCCGTTGATGATGCCCGCGGTCGGGAAATCCGGGCCGGGGATGTATTCCATCAGGCCGTCGATGTCGATCTCGGGATTGTCGATCAGCGCGATCAGCGCATCGACCACTTCACCGAGGTTGTGCGGCGGAATGTTGGTCGCCATGCCGACCGCGATGCCGGCCGAGCCGTTGACCAGCAGGTTCGGGAACCGGGTCGGCATGACCGTCGGCTCCAGCTCCTTCTCGTCGTAGTTGGGCTGGAAATCGACGGTTTCCTTGTCGATGTCGGCCATCAGCTCGTGGCTGAGGCGGGCCATGCGCGACTCGGTGTAACGCATCGCCGCGGCGGAGTCGCCGTCCACCGAGCCGAAGTTGCCCTGGCCGTCGACCAGCATGTAGCGCAGCGAGAACGGCTGGGCCATGCGCACCAGCGTGTCGTACACCGACTGGTCGCCGCGGGTGGTACTTACCGATGACGTCACCGACGATACGCGCCGACTTGAAATACGCCTTGTTGCTGTGCGCGCCGAGCTCGTGCATCGCGAACAGCACGCGCCGGTGGACCGGCTTGAGACCGTCGCGCACGTCGGGAAGCGCGCGCCCGACGATCACGCTCATCGCGTAATCGAGGTAGCTGCGGCGCATCTCGTCTTCGAGATTGACGGGAATGATTTCTTTCGCGGAATCGACCATCGAGGGTGCTTGCATCCTGGCTACGCGGAACGGTTGCGGCGTGTCTGGCCGGTTGGGCTGACACGCCACGGGCGACCGCCCGCAACGCATCGAAAAAGACGGAGCAGGATACCACGCGCGCCTTGTTCGACCAAGCCTTTCCAGCGCAAAAACAAGGACTTAGCGTGCGCTCGGCACAACTTCCGCGTCGATTCGCACGCCATTCGGACTACGGCGCGGCATGCAGGCCGAAATCGCGGTCCGCGAACGCGGATTCCGGCATCCGCACGCCGCGCCGGATGTCGCCGTCCAGCTCGCGTCTCGCCCGCGAATCCGTGGGATCAATGGGTCGAACACGGAACCGCGATACCGCTCGACGCGTCGCGGAAGTACCCGGGTCCTGCCGTCGATGGCACCGGTGCGTTTGCGTCGTCAGCCGACGTCGCACCACGGGCTCAGCCACGCGCGCGCTGTTCGTGCGCGGCGCCAGGGCGCGCGCCAGACGGCGACCGCTGACGCGCCGCAGCGTTCATCGCGAGCGCCTCGAATCCGCGAGTGGCCAGCGGTGGCGCGCGCAACGGGCTGGCGCATGCGCGCCCGCGGTGCTCGCAGTGCGGTCAGCCGAACAGCGCCCGCATCTTCCCGGTGGTCGGCTGCTCGACGACCCCACGCTCGGTGACGATCGCGTCGATCAGCTCGCCCGGCGTCACGTCGAACACCGGGTTCCAGGCCTGGATGCCGTCGGCGACGGTGCGGGTGCCGCCGATGCCGAACAGCTCGCCGGGATCGCGCTGTTCGATCTCGATCTGCGACCCGTCCGCGGTGTCCATATCGACGGTTGACGACGGCGCGACGACCATGAACTTGACGCCGTGATGGCGCGCGGCGATCGCCAGTTGGTAGGTGCCGATCTTGTTCGCGGTGTCGCCATTGGCGCAGATGCGGTCCGCCCCGACGACGACCCACTGCACCAGCCCACCCTTCATCAGGTGCGATGCCGCCGAGTCGGCGATCAGCGTCGCGTCGATGCCGTCCTGCTGCAGCTCCCACACCGTCAGGCGCGCGCCCTGCAGCCACGGCCGGGTCTCGCCGGCGAATACGCGCGCGATGCGTTGCTGCGCCATGCCGGCCCGGATCACGCCGAGCGCGGTGCCGAAGCCCGCCGTCGCCAGCGACCCGGTATTGCAATGGGTCAGTACCCCGCTCCCCTCGTCGATCAGCGCCGCGCCGAGCGCGCCCATGTGGCGATTCGCCGCCAGATCCTCGTCGGCGATCGCCTGCGCTTCGCGCGCCAGCATCTCGCGCCAGTCACCACCCGCAGCGCCGAGGACGCGGCGCATGCGCGCGAGCGCCCAAGCGAGGTTTACCGCCGTCGGCCGCGCGGCGTTGAGCCGCTGCAGCGCCGGCTCGAGCTTCATCAGCGCCGCCTCGCCGTCATCGGCCTCGATGTCGCGCGCGCCCAGCACCGCGCCCCACGCCGCCGCGATGCCGATCGCCGGCGCCCCGCGCACGGTCAGGTCATGAATCGCCTGCGCGACCTCGTCGCTGGTGGTGCAGGACACGTGCTCGACCACGAACGGCAGCTTGCGCTGGTCGAGCAGATCGAGCGTGTCGCCGGTCCAGAGGATCGGGCGGATGTGGTCGTAGCGGTCGAAATCGAGGGGGGGTGTGTTCATGGGGGCATTGTAAATCGAGGATGTTGGCTTGCTGTTGGTGGGGTTGAAAGCCGAGTTCTCGCGACGACCGTCGCGTCCCGCCCCTGCCCCTGCCCGCCAGCAGGATCAGCGCTGCCTACACCGTCAACACTGTTGGCACTGAGTGCGACGAGTCTGCGAGACCCGTCATTCCTGCGAAAGCGGGATGCGCCCTTCAACAGCGCGTAGCGCTGGTCATCCATTTTGATGTTGGCCCCGCTTCGGCTTCGGCTTCGGCTTCGGCTTTGGCTTTGGCTTTTTGGCTTTGGCTTCTGGCCTCTGGCTTTGGCTTTGGCTTGGGCTTTGGCTTCCAGCTCTTGATCTGAATCGAGCCGTAAAGCGAGCCGAGCATCGCAGGGCGACGGGGTCGAAGAGCAGCCCATCTCTGAGCGCAGCGAGTTTGGGCTGCGTGCCCCGTCGTCCGAGAAGCGCAGGGGACCGCCGCGGCTGTATCGCGGCGGATCGCGTCCGGCGAAGACGGTTTCGCTTACTTTTGCCAAGACAAAAGTAAGCCGCGCGACAGCGCGGAAGCCCTGTTCTTGATCTTCGCTCCTGCGGTTGATTCCTTATTTGCTTGGCGCGTCGAAGTCGAGGCGACGAGCTAAAAAGCGCAGGCAAGTGCAGAGCTTTCGCCCGGTGCGCGTGCGAGTCCCTTTTGGATGGACCCAAAAGGAACCAAAAGGTCCCTTCGCCGGACGCGACCCGATGCGGTGAAGCCGCATCGGTGCCCTGTGCTCCTCGCCTGGCGTGGCACGCAGCCCAAACTCGCTGCGCTCAGACATGGGCTGCTCTTCGGCCACGCCAGACTCCGGTGCTCGGCTCGCTTTACGGCTCGATTCAAGTCAAAAACTTGGAGCAGAGCCAGAGCCAAGCCAGAGCCAGAGCCAAGCCTGAATCCAGATCAAAACGGATGCCGGCGTTCGCGGGCACGACGACGATGAAATCGGGTGAAGCGCCGAAACCGCGCGAAAAACTACCCCCGCGCAAAATCGAACGCGATCACATCGGCAATCCGCGCCGTCCCGAGCATCGCCATCATCAGGCGATCCACCCCCAACGCCACGCCCGCGCAATCCGGAAATCCGGCATCCAACGCATCCAGCAGCGCGTCGTCGATCGCCGGCAATTCATCACCGCGCGACCCACGCACCGCATGATCCCGCTCGAAGCGCGCGCGTTGTTCCGCGCCATCCGCGAGCTCGTGATAGCCGTTCGCGAGTTCCAGTGCGCCGAGATACAGCTCGAAGCGTTCGGCCACCGGCACGCCATCGCGCTCGGCGACACGCGCGAGCATGCATTGCGAGGCCGGGTAATCGTGGACGACGAGAATCCGGTTGGCCGGGTTCGCGGGCTGGATGCGATGCGTCATCAGCAGGTCCAGCCAGTCGTCGCGGGTCAGGCCGTCGGAATCGAGCTGCACGTCGCCGAGCGCCGCCTGCAACGCGGCGTCGGATGCGGTCATCGGGTCGAGTCCGAGTGTGTCGAGGTACAGGGCGCGATACGTGGTCTGCACCACCTCGGCGCGCCGGTCCACGATCGCCAGCGCATCCTGCACCAGCGCGACGGTCTCATCGGCCAACTGGTGCTGGCCCCAGCCGACCCGGTACCACTCGAGCATCGTGAATTCGGGATTGTGGCGACCGCCGGCCTCGCCGTCGCGGAACACGCGGCCGAGCTCGTAGCAGTCGCCGAAGCCTGCGGCGAGCAGACGCTTGAGTGGAAATTCGGGTGAGGTGCGCAGCCAGCGCGTACGCAGGCCGGCCGACACGTGGCCGCCGAATTCCGTCCGGAAACTGGCGACGTTGGGGTCGGTGTTGCCGGCCTGCGACAGCATCGGCGTCTCGACCTCCGACACGCCGCGTCCGGCGAAGAACGCCCGCAGCGTTGCGTTGAGGCGCGCGCGCAGGCGCAGGGCATCGAAGCTTGCGGACGGCCGCATCGACACGCTCACGCCTGCGATTCGAGGAATGCGAGCAACGCCGCTTCGTCCCAGATCTCGATACCGAGCGCCTGCGCCTTCGTCAGCTTCGAGCCGGCCGCTTCACCGGCGACGACCAGCGAGGTCTTTTTCGACACGCTGCCCGCGATCTTGGCACCCAGCGCTTCGAGTCGTTCGCCTGCCTCGTCGCGGGTCATCGCCTCCAGACTCCCGGTCAGCACGACGGTCTTGCCGTCGAGCGGACCGCTGGTCTTCGCTACTTTGGCCGGCGCCGCATCGAGCAGGCGCCGCATCGCGGCGTCACTTGCGCGCAATGCCGCCAATGCCGCCGCGTCGGCCAGGAATGCCGAGAGATTGTCCGCACCTGCCGACGACAGGCCGGCGCCGGTCCAGCCGCTCGCGTTCGCACGCAGCAGCGCGTCGAGCGTGCCGTAGGTATCGGCGAGACGTTCGGCACTCTTGCCGCCCAGTTTGTCGACGGGCAGCGTCGACAGCAGATGGGCGAGCCCCAGGCGTTCGCGCAGCGCGGCCGATGGCGCGGTCTCGTCGTTGAAGGTGATGCCCGCGGCGAGCAGCGCATCGACGACCTCGACATTGCCGGGCTGCTCGAAGAACGTCGCGATCGAACGCGCGACCTCGCCGCCGATGTCGGGCAGCGCCTGCAGCAGCACCGCCGGCGTCGTACGCACGAAGTCGAGCGTGCCCAGCCACTGCGCGAGCGACTTGGCCGTCGTTTCACCCAGATGCGGAATGCCGAGCGCGAACAGAAAGCGCGGCAACGTGGTGCTGCGACTGGCGTCGATTCCGGCGACGAGGTTTTCCGCCCACTTCGTCGCGAGCTTGCCGCCGGTTTCGACCGTCAGATGCGCGCGCAGGAACGCGGCGTCCTTCCACACCGGCGATTCCTGCACGAGCACGGCGTCGCCCTCGGCATCGAGCGCCAGTGCGCCCTTGCTGTCGGCGATCGCCTGCGCCAGATCCGCTGCGGTCGCGGCATCGAGCGCAGTCTTCATCCGCACGAGATCCTCGACCGTCAGCGCGAACAGATCAGCCGGTGAATGCACGAAGCCGAACTCGACCAGCGCCTCGGCCTGCTTGTCGCCGAGGCCTTCGATGTCCATCGCACGGCGCGACGCGAAGTGGCGCACGGCTTCCTTGCGCTGCGCGGAGCAGGTCAGGCCGCCGGTGCAGCGCCAGGCGGCGGCGCCCTCCTCGCGCACGAGGTCCGAGCCGCAGACCGGACACGTCGCCGGCATCGTCCATTCGACGGTGCCGGCCGGACGCCGGTCCTCGATCACGCGCACGATCTCGGGAATCACGTCGCCGGCGCGGCGCACGATGACCGTGTCGCCCTCGCGCACGTCGAGCCGGCGTATCTGGTCTTCGTTGTGCAGGGTCGCGTTGGTGACCGTGACGCCGGCCACCTGCACCGGTTCCAGCCGCGCGACCGGCGTGATCGCGCCGGTGCGACCGACCTGCACTTCGATCGCGCGCAGCACGGTGGACTGTTCCTGCGCCGGAAACTTGTGCGCCAGCGCCCAGCGCGGCGCGCGCGACACGAACCCCATCGTCGCCTGCTGATCGAAATCGTCGAGCTTGTAGACCACGCCGTCGATGTCGTACGGCAGTCCGTCTCGCGCGGCGCCGATGCGGCGGAAATACCCGATCAGGCCCTCGAAGCCGGTCGCGGTGTCGGCCTCGGGCGCGACCGGAAATCCGTAATCGCGCAGCAGCGCCAGCATTTCCGAATGCGTTTCCGGCAGTTCCAGGCCGACGACCTCGCCGACCGAATACGCGAAGAACGCGAGCGGCCGCCGTCGCGTGACCGCAGGATCGAGCTGGCGCAGCGAGCCGGCCGCGCCGTTGCGCGGATTGGCCAGCAGCTTCTCGTTGCGCTCCAGCGCCTGCGCATTCCACCGGGCGAACTCGCGGCGCGGCATGTAGATCTCGCCGCGCACCTCGAGCACGGCCGGCGCCGGTGCGCCGGTGTCGCGCAGCTTCAACGGCACCGCGCGCACCTGGCGCAGGTTCGCGGTGACGTTCTCGCCGGTCGCGCCGTCGCCGCGCGTCGCGCCCTGCACGAACCGGCCGTCCTCGTAGCGCAGGCTGATCGCGAGGCCGTCGAGTTTCGGCTCGACCGAGAACACCGGGGCATCGAGGTCGAGTTTCTGCTCGATGCGGCGGACGAAATCGGCAACCTCGGCGTAGCGCGCGCGGTCGTCGGCGTCGTCGCCCGCGTCCGCCGACTCGAATGCATTGGCCAGCGACAGCATCGGGATCGCGTGACGGACTTCGGGAAAGCCGCCGTCGGGTCGCGTGCCGACAGTGCGCGTCGGCGAATCCTCGCTGGCGAGCTCGGGATGCGCGGCCTCCAGCGCTTCGAGTTCGCGCAGCAGCGCGTCGTAATCGGCATCCGGCAGCGCCGGATCGTCGAGCACGTAGTAGCGGTGATTGGCGGTTTCGATCAGCGCGCGCAGCTCGGCGACACGCCCGGCGGGAGATGGAGTCGGCATGGGCAAATTGTAGGCTGATGGGCTGCCGTTGCAGGTGCGCGCCAGGGCGTGGCGGGGAGAATCTCTGCCGGCGTGCACGCGTCCCCGGTCGGAGCGCGCTGGCGCGCGACCGGGCGTCTTGCGAAGGCCAATCGCGCGCGAGCGCGCTCCTACGGGGCCGCGTGCGACCGCCCGCCTACGGAACGGCTGCGTAGGCAGCGAGTCGCGACGCCAGCGATCCGGTGTGCAGTTCGAACAGATGGTTGTCGAAATCGTGGAAATACAGCGACGCGCCCTCCCCTTCGATCCTCGGACGCGAGGGCTGGATCTCGACGCCGAGCCGCTCGAGGCGTTCGCGATAGCCGGGCAGCGCGTCCGCTTCGACCGCGAACGCTACGTGCTGGTAGCTGCGCACCGGCGGCGGTTCGCCTTCCATCGCCACCAGCCAGACGTTGCCGAGCAGAAAGAATTTCTCGCGCGACAGCGACCGGTCCGCGCCCGCGCTGTCGTCGACCTCGTGCGCGCCGAGGCCGGCGCACAGGAACGCCGCCATGCGATCCAGATCGCGGACGAGGAAGGTCAGATGGCTGATGCCGTGCACGGCGCGCCAGCCCAAGGCCGGCGGGTCCGCAGCCCGCTTACCAGCGTGGGCTGCGGGTCACCGGCGGCACGTCGTGCTCGCGGTCCCAGCTGCGCAGTTCGTCGCGCAGGCCGGCGACGCGCTGGCGGCCCAGCGCATTGCGCTGCTCGTCGAGCAGCACGCCGTCGAGCAATTCCGCCATGCGCTCGGCGGTCGGCAGCATCGCGTCCCAGGCATCGAGGGCCCGGACCGGCGCCGGCAGGGTCAGGAAGAACGCGATCGCCGGGGTTTCCAGCGTCTGGATCTCGGCCATCTCGAAACTGCCGGGACTGCGGATGTTGGCGACGCTGAAGATCGGGCCGCGTTCCGGATGGCCGTCGACCAGCCGGTGGAACACGTTCATGTGGCCGTAAGTCAGGCCGGTCTTCTCGGCCGCGACGACGATGTCCGGCCCGCGCAGGACGTTGCCGGCGCGCGCGGCGATGTAGAGGGTGATGATCTTGTCGAAATCGTCGGTGTTGCGCTTTCCCAGTTCGCTGTTGGGCGACACCGCGCCGACCGTCTGGTCGAGCAGGTCCATCTCGGCCTGCACGGTCTCGCCGTCGCCGGCCTCGCGCGGCACACCGTCATCCCCGAGGTCGCGCTCGAGCTGCGCGCCGAGCGTCGGCTCCAACCGCGCGTCCTGGTCGTCGGCGACGACGCGCCGGCCCTGGCCGTTGCGCGGACGCGTGCCGAAATACCAGATCGCGCCCATCAGCAGCACGCCGGCCACGATGATTCCGATCCGCAACATCCACTCGTCGGACATTCGTTGTGTTCTCCGTTCTCAGGCTGCGCCGGCCAGACGCGCGGCTTCGGCAAGGTCGACGGACACCAGTCGACTGACACCCGGCTCGCGCATGGTAACGCCACTGAGCTGGGAAGCGGCTTCCATCGTCGCCTTGTTGTGGCTGACGAACAGGAACTGCACCTGCTCGCTCATCTCGCGCACCATCGCGGTGAAGCGGCCGACGTTGGCTTCGTCGAGCGGCGCGTCGACCTCGTCGAGCAGGCAGAACGGCGCGGGATTGAGCTGGAAGATCGCGAATACCAGCGCGACCGCCGTCATCGCCTTCTCGCCGCCGGACAGCAGCGAGATGTTCGACACGCGCTTGCCCGGCGGACGCGCCATGATCGCGACGCCGGTGTCGAGCAGGTCGTCGCCGGTCAGTTCCAGATACGCATGGCCACCGCCGAACAGGCGCGGGTACAGCGCCTGCACGCCGGCGTTGACCTTGTCGAAAGTGTCCTTGAAGCGGCCGCGGGTCTCGCGGTCGATCTTGCGGATCGCCTCCTCCAGGGTGTCCAGCGCGGTCGTCAGGTCGGTGTCCTGCGCGTCGAGGTAGTCCTTGCGCTGCGCGGCCTCGGCGTGTTCGGCAATCGCCGCGAGATTGACCGGCTCGAGCCGGCGCAGCTTGGCGTCGAAGTCGGTGACGATCTTCTCCCAGGCCGGCGCACTGGCGGATTCGTCGAGTCCGTTGAGCACGTCCTCGACGACGAAGCCGGCCTCGACGACCGCGGCCGACAACTGGTCGGCGGCGATCACCAGTGCCTGCTGGTCGAGCCGGCGCTGGGCGATGGCCTCGCGCTGGGTCAACGCCTGTGCGTCGCGCTGCTGGCGCACCTGTTCGAAGCTGCGCAGTTCGTTGTCGATGCCTTCCAGCGCCGAGCGCGCGGCGGCCAGCGCCTGTTCGGTGCGGACGCGTTCCTCCAGCGCGACCTGGCGCTGGCGCTCCAGCGCATCGACCGGCGAATCGCCACCGGCCAGCTGCGCCGACAGCTCGCCGAGCCGGGTGTCGAGCTGGCCGCGCTGGCCGCCCATCCGCGCGAGCGCCTGGGTCAGCGAGGCGATCTGGGCACGCTGCGATTCGAGCGCCAGCGCCAGTGCATGGGTCGCGTCGCGCGAGGCGCGGGCCGCGGCGCGCGCGGCGTCGCGGGCATCGACGAGGCCGTGACGCTCGCTTTCCAGCACATTGCGCGCGGTTTCCAGCTCGGCCATGCGGCCGACCGCATCCTCGAGCCGGCTGCGCGATTCGCGCGCCTGCTGGGTAGCGCCGTCGAGCGTTTCGCCGAGCTGGGCGAGATCGGCATCGATCTTGGCGATGCGGTTGCGCGCCGCCTCGACGCGCCCCTGCTGGCTCTGCACCTGGCCGGCGAGTTCGGACACGCCGCGATGCGCCAGGTACAGCGCGCGCTGGGCTTCCTCGCGGTGCTGTTCGGCGGCGAGCAGGCGGTCGCGCGCGGCGGCGATCTGCTGCTCCAGCGCGTGTTCGCGTTCCTGCAGCGTGGCGATCTGCTCGCGCAGGGTCTGGATCTCGCGCTCGCGCAGCAGCGCGCCCTGCTTGGCCGCGCCGGAGCGCGAGACCCGCACCCAGCCGGCGCCGAGGCGCTCGCCGCTGCGGGTGATCACCGAATCGCCGTCGCCGAGCGTCGCCTGCAGCGCACGCGCTTCGGCCAGGGTGTCGGTGACGTGCAACCGCGCCAGCAACCGGCGGATCGCCAGCGGGCCCTGCACCTTGGCGGCGAGCGAGGTCGCCGCGAACTCGGCCGGCGCCGCGGTCGCCGAGACCAGCGCGAGCCGGCTTTCGCCGAGTTCGCCCAGCGCATCGACGAGCTCGGCCGGCACGTGGTCGCCGTCGACCAGCACGCCCTCGATCAGCTGGCCGAGCGCGCTTTCGACCGCGTTCTCCCAGCCTGCCTCGACCTGCAGGCGCTCGCCGACGCGCGCGGCGGAATCGAGCCCGCGCTGGCGCAGCCATTCCACGGCGGCGCCCTGCTCCTGGCCCAGCGCGGCGTTCTGCAGCGTTTCCAGCGACGACAGCCGGCCGCGGGCTTCCTGCGCCTGCTTGCGCACGCCGGAGATCTCTTCCTGTGCGCGGCGCTGGCCGTCTTCCATTTCGACGGCGGCGGCCTTGCGGCTCTCCAGCTCGTCGGTCAGCGTGTCGAGCGAGGCCTTCTGGTCGTCGTGGCGGATCTGCAGGTCGGCGAAGGCCTCGGCCAGCGCGTCGAGATCGAAGCCCGCGCGCTCGGCGACGAGCTGCTCGCGGCGGCGGTCGGCTTCCAGCGACTGGCGGTCGAGGTAGTCGACGCGCGTGCGCTCGACGTCGCCGGCGCGCGCGGCCTCGCTCTGCTCGCGGTTGTGCGCATCCCAGCGGGTCTGCCAGTCGGTCAGCGCGATTTCGGCATCGCGCAGCGCGTCCTGGCGCACGGCATCGTCGTCCTGCAGCTGGGCGAGCTGCGGCTCGGCGTCGGCGACGCTTTCATGCAGCGTATCGAGGCGCACCTGGTCGCTGCTGATGTGCTCGCCGATCTCGGCCAGCTGCGCCTGCGCTTCGTCGCGCGCCTTCAACAGGCGCGACGAGAGTTCGCGCTGATGGGCGATCTGCTGCTCGATGCGCGCCAGCGTGCCGCTGACTTCGTAGCTCTCGGCCTGCGCGCGGTTGAGCGCGGCGGACGCGTCCTCGCGGCGCTCGCGGCCGGTCTCGAGTTCGCGCTCGGCCTCGCGCTGCTCGGCGATCAGCTGCTGCAGCCGCGTCTCTTCCTGGGACAGTCCTTCGCGCAGCGCGCGCAGCTGGGCGTCGAGGGTGCGGAATTCCAGCGCCTTCCACTCGGCATCGCGGATCTTCCGCTCGCCCTGGATCGCGGTGTACTGCTCGGCCTGGCGGGCCTGGCGCTTGAGGTGCTCGAGCTGCTTGCCCACCTCCTCGCGCAGGTCGCCGAGACGGTCGAGGTTCTCGCGGGTGTGGCGGATGCGGGTCTCGGTTTCCTTGCGGCGCTCCTTGTACTTGGAGATGCCGGCGGCTTCTTCGAGATAGACGCGCAGCTCCTCGGGCTTCGCGTCGATGATCTGGCTGATCATGCCCTGCTCGATGATCGAGTAGCTGCGCGGGCCCAGACCGGTGCCGAGGAACAGATCGGTGATATCGCGGCGGCGGCACTTGGTGCCGTTGAGGTAGTAACCGCTCTGTCCGTCGCGGCTGACCGTGCGCTTGACCGAAATCTCGTTGAACGCGGCGAACTCGCCGGCGATCGTGTGATCGGAGTTGTCGAACACCAGCTCGACCATCGCCTGCGACACCGGCTTGCGCGCGGTGGAACCGGCGAAGATCACGTCGGTCAGCGAGTCGCCACGCAGGCGGCTGGCCGAGGATTCGCCCATCACCCAGCGCACCGCGTCAATGATGTTCGACTTGCCGCAGCCGTTCGGCCCCACCACGCCGGTCATGTTGGTCGGCAGGTGCAGCGTGGTTGGATCGACGAAGGATTTGAAACCGGCGAGCTTGATCGTGGACAGGCGCATGCGGCGTCGGGGTGCCTTGATGACGTCCGCCGGAGCGGCCGCCGTATGGAATGGGACGGGAAGATCACGCCCTGCACGGCCCGCGCTGGCGCCAAGTGCTTGAATCCACTGGCGTTCGCCCGCTGCCGACAGGGGCAAGCGGCCAGTATAACGAGCGCTGGCGCCGGCTGCCGGCCACCGGGAGGCGACTGGCTGGCATGGTGCGGCGGGGGTTCGGGCGTTGGACGGCAGACCGCAGCGGCGCGCGCCGTCGCTGCATCGGGACGGCGTCAGGCGCGCCTCCTCCGTCGTGGCAGTCGGACCCGACCGTCGACGTGCATGCCGATTCCAGAGACCGCGACGCCGCGCGGTCGCCTGTCCCGGCGCGCCGGCTCAGCGGGTCAGGCGTTCGCCGCTGTCGACATCGAAGAAATGCACGCGGTCGGCCGGGACCCGCATCGGCAACGTGTCGCCCGGCACGGGCACGTGCTCGGGCGGCAGCCGCGCGACCAGCGCATGGGCGCCGAGGCGCAGGTTGACGAAGACTTCGCTGCCGACCGGTTCGACGACCTCGACCACCGGCGACAGCATCGCCGCGTCGGCCTCGGCCAGTTGCAGATGTTCGGGGCGGATACCGAGATCCAGCGTGCGGCCCTGCCAGGCGTCCGGCAGTGCGGCCGGGCCGAGCGCGAGCGATACGTCGTCGGCGCTGAAGGTCCAGGCCTCACCCTCGCGCTGCAACGTGCCACGCAGGACATTCATCGCCGGACTGCCCAGGAAGGTCGCGACGAACAGGTTGGCCGGCTGCTCGTACAGCGCCATCGGCGTGTCGATCTGCTGGATCTGCCCGTCCTTGAGCACGACGATGCGCTGACCCAGCGTCATCGCCTCGATCTGGTCGTGGGTGACGTAGATCATCGTCGTGCCGAGCTTGCGGTGCAGCCGGGCGATCTCGACCCGCATGCCGCTGCGCAGCTTGGCGTCGAGGTTCGACAGCGGCTCGTCGAGCAGGAACACCTGCGGCTGGCGCACCAGCGCACGGCCCAGTGCGACGCGCTGGCGCTGGCCGCCCGACAGCTGGCCGGGCTTGCGGTCGAGCACCTGGTCGAGTTCCAGCACCTGCGCGGCCTCGGACACGCGCGCGGCGATGTCCGCCTTCGGCTGGCCGCGCAGCTTCAGCCCGAACGCGAGGTTCTCGGCGACGCTCATGTGCGGATACAGCGCGTAGCTCTGGAAGACCATCGCGATGTCGCGATCCTTCGGTGCGACGTCGTTGACCACGCGCTCGCCGATCTTCAGCGTGCCCGAGGATATCGCCTCGAGCCCGGCGATCATCCGCAACAGCGTCGACTTGCCGCAACCCGACGGCCCCACGAGCACCAGCAGTTCGCCGTCGGCGACCTCGAAGCTCGCGCCGGCCACGCCCACGTGGCCATTGGGATACACCTTGCGTACCGCGTCGAATTGCACGTTGGCCATGCTGCCTCCCGGACTGAATCGGCATCCTGGCCCTCGGCGTGTCGGCACGACGCGAGCGCGCAGGATTTCGGATATTCTGGCATGTAATCGTTTTCAAGCCAGCGTCGACCCGCCCCTGCGGTCGGCGCGACGGATCGGAGACCCATGCCCCGCGAGATTCCGCCTGTGGATCGTGCCGCGCCACCCGCGCGACATCCGCCATCGTATGGAGCGACCCTGCATGGAACGGCCGCGCGCGCCGGTCGCGACGTGCGGTTCCGTAGCGTCGCAAGTGCGACGACGGAGGCGCGCGGGCACGGGAGCGCGCCGGGGTCTCACACCGCGCGCACCGCTGCTATCCTCCGGGATCGACCGCGTCCCGACGCGTCGTCCTTTCCCGCGTTTCCACCCTGAGCGACAAGGATTTCCTGGCGTCCATGCACGACTCCCTGCTGCTGTTCGGCGCCACCGGCGACCTGGCACAACGCTACCTGTTCCCGTCCCTGCTGCACCTGTTGCGCGACCGGCTGCTGCCGGAGAACTTCCGCGTCATCGCGATCGCGCGCAGCGATCACGACGACGCGAGCTTCCGCACCTGGCTGCGCGCCCGCTTCGAAGGCGACGACTACGAAGCCGCCGCGCTCGACCAGCTGCTGGCCTGCGTGCACTACGTCCCCGTGGACCTTTCCGACGCCGACTCGATGGCCGCCGCGCTGTCGCAGTACGCCGACCGTCCGGCGGTCAGCTACCTTTCGACGCCGCCGAACCTGTTCGCGTCGGCCTGCCGTGGCCTCAAGGCCGCCGGCCTGCTCGAGGCGCCGTCGCGCCTGGTGCTGGAGAAGCCGATCGGCCACGACCTCGCCAGCGCGCAGGAGATCGACGCGACGCTGAAGGCCGCGCTCGACGAGTCGCGGATCTTCCGCATCGACCATTACCTGGGCAAGGCGCCGGTGCAGAACCTGCTGGCGCTGCGGCTGGGCAACACGCTGTTCGAAGCGGTCTGGGAACGGCGCTGGATCGAGTCGGTCGACATCATCGTCGCCGAGACCGCGGGCGTCGATGGCCGCGAGGGTTACTACGCCGATTACGGCGCGCTGCGCGACATGGTCCAGAACCACATGCTGCAGCTGCTCGCGCTGATCGCGATGGAGCCGCCGGCGGCGATGGACACCGACAGCATCCGCGACGAGAAGCGCAAGGTCCTGCGCGCGTTGCGGCCGATGACGCCCGCGGCCGCCGAGGCCGACAGCGTGCGTGGCCGCTACCGCGACGGCGTCGTCGACGGCCGGGCCGTGCAGGGCTTCCAGTACGGCGAGCACGACGACGTCGAGACCTTCGTCGGCCTGCGCGCCTGGATCGACAACTGGCGCTGGGCCGGCGTGCCCTTCCGCCTCGTCACCGGCAAGCGCATGCCGTCGCGCACCAGCGAGGTCGTCGTGACCTTCAAGCCGGTGACCCATTGGCTGTTCGGCGCGGACGAGCGCAAGCGCGCGCGCGCCAACCAGTTGCGCGTGCGCCTGCAGCCGGAGGAGACCATCGAGCTCGGCCTGATGGGCAGCCTGGCGGCGTCGGAGTGGAGCGCCAACGAACTGCAGCCGATGTCGCTGGATCTGGCGATGCTGCCGCCCAAGCGCCGCATCGCCTACGAGCGGCTGATGATCGACGCGCTCAAGGGCGACCAGACGCTGTTCGTCCGCGACGACGAGGTCGACGCCGCCTGGCGCTTCATCGACAGCGTCAGCGCCGCCTGGCGCGAAGCCGGCACGCCGGTCCGGGAATATCCGGCCGGCAGCTGGGGGCCGACGGAGGCCTCGGCGTTCCTGCCGCGCACGCTGACCACGCACAACGGGCGCAAATCGTGACGGCGCCGCTGGCCCTGCTCGCCGACATCGGCGGCACCAACGCGCGCTTCGCCCTGGCCGACACCGCGAGCGCGACGCCGCTGCAGCTCGACAGCATCCGCGAGTTCGTCGTCGCCGATTTCCCCTCGCTCGCCGATGCCGCCCTGCACTACCTCGATGTGGTCGGGCAGCAGGGCGAGGCCGCGCTGGCGCATGGCGTGTTCGCCGTGGCCGGCCGCGTCGACGGCGACGAGGCCCGCATCACCAACCATCCCTGGGTGATCTCGCGCCCGCGCACCCAGCAGCGCCTCGGCATCGACGACGTCGTGCTGGTCAACGATTTCACCGCGCAGTCGATGGCGATCCCGCTGCTGCAGCCCGGCGACGTCACGACGATCGGTGGCGTGCCGTGGTCGGCCTCGACCGATCCGCGCGCACCGCGCACCTACGCCGTCATCGGCCCCGGCACCGGCCTCGGCGTCGGCGGGCTGATCGTCCGCGACGGCCACCACCATGCGCTGGAAACCGAGGGCGGCCACGTCAGCTTCCCGCCGGGCACGCCGGAGGAATCCGAGATCCTCGAACGCCTGTCCTCGCAATTCGGCCGGGTGTCCAACGAACGCCTGATCTGCGGCCCGGGCCTGGTCAACATCCACCGTGCGCTGAGCGAGATCGCCGGCGTCGATCCGGGCCCGCTGCAGCCGGCCGACATCACCGCCCGCGCCCAGGCCGGCGATCCGCTGTGTGGACGCACGGTCGATGTGTTCTGCGCCGTTTTCGGCGCGATCACCGGCGACCTGGTGCTGACCCTCGGCGCCTGGGACGGCGTGTTCCTGACCGGCGGCCTGGTGCCGAAGATGCTCGAGTCGATCCGCCACTCGGGCTTCCGCCAGCGCTTCGAACACAAGGGCCGCTTCTCACCGAACATGGGCCGCGTGCCGACGGTCGCGGTGCTGCATCCGCATGCGGGCCTGCTGGGCGCCGCGGCGATCGCGCGCCGCAGGGCGACCGCATGACCCCGCGCAGCGCGCCCGCTTTTGGCATCGGTGGCGGAATCGGCGACGATGCCCGCATGCAACTGCATGCCTACGAATCGGTCACCCAGTGGACCTGGGGCGCCGCGATCGCGATCTCCTCGGCGCTGTCGCGCGATCTGCAGCAGCGCAGCCGGGCCCGGCTGCTGCTGTCGGGCGGCAAGACGCCCGGGCCGGTGTACGCGGCGCTATCGAAGGCGCCGCTGGACTGGGACCGGGTCGATGTCGCCCTGGTCGACGAGCGCTGGCTGCTGCCCGAGGACCCGGACAGCAATGCGCGCCTGCTGCGCGAGACCCTGATCCAGAACAAGGCCGAGAAGGCGCGACTGGAAACCCTGACGCGCGCCGGCCGACCGTTCGACGAAGCCGTCGCCACCGCCAACCTGCACGCGCGCCAGCCGGCCGGCGTCGTGGTGCTGGGCATGGGCGACGACGGCCACACCGCGTCGCTGTTCCCCGGCATGGTCGGGCTGGAACGCGCGCTGCAGTCGCCGGCCGCCTACGTCGGCGTCGATGCCGGCGGCTCGCCGGGTGCCGGCGTGTGGCAGCGACGCATCAGCCTGACGCCTGCGGGCCTGGCGCCCGCGCACACGCGCATCCTGCTGGTGCGCGGCGAACGCAAGCGCGCGCTGCTCGACACGCTGCTGGAAAGCGACGATGCGACCGAATATCCCGCCCGGATCGCGTTCACCACGCCCGGTGCCACGCTGCACGTGCACTGGTGCCCCTGACGCGCGCATGCACCGATCGCGATGACACATCGCCTGCCGTTCCTGCCCTGAGGCGTTCCGCGTCGCCGCGCCGCCCGTTGTCCCTCCCCCACTCTCGTAGCCGCCGCCCATGAGCCTGCATCCCGTCCTCGACGCCGTCACCGAACGTCTCCGCAAGCGCAGCGCAGGATCGCGCCGTGCCTACCTCGACGGCATCGCGCGGATGCGCGACGAAGGGCCGCTGCGCGGCCGCCTGAGCTGCGCGAACCTCGCGCACGGCTTCGCCGCATGCGGGCCGACCGACAAGACCCGCCTGCGCAACGGGCCGACGCCGAACATCGGCATCGTCACCGCCTACAACGACATGCTGTCGGCGCACCAGCCCTACGAGCCGTACCCGGAATTCATCCGCGAGACCGCGCGTGCGCTGGGCGCGACCGCGCAGGTCGCCGGCGGCGTGCCCGCGATGTGCGACGGCGTCACCCAGGGCCGCGCCGGCATGGAGCTGTCGCTGTTCTCGCGCGACGTGATCGCCCAGGCCACCGCCATCGCGCTGTCCCACGACATGTTCGACAGCAGCGTGTATCTGGGCATCTGCGACAAGATCGTGCCCGGCCTGCTGATCGGCGCGCTGGCCTACGGCCACCTGCCGGCGATCTTCATTCCCGGCGGCCCGATGACGCCGGGCATTCCCAACAAGACCAAGGCCGAAGTGCGCGAGCGCTACGCCGCCGGCGAGGCCACGCGCGAGGAGCTGCTGGAAGTCGAGGCGCAGTCCTACCACTCGGCCGGCACCTGCACGTTCTACGGCACCGCGAACTCCAACCAGACCATGCTCGAAGCGATGGGCGTGCAGCTGCCGAGCGCCGCCTTCATCAATCCCGGCACGCCGCTGCGCGAAGCCTTCACCCGCGAGGCGGTCGAGCGCGCGCTGGCGATCACCGCGCTGGGCGAGGACTACCGTCCGCTCGGCGAGCTGATCGACGAGCGCGCGATCGTCAACGCGGTCGCGATGCTGATGGCCACCGGCGGTTCGACCAACCACACCATCCACTGGATCGCGGTCGCGCGCGCCGCCGGCATCGTGCTGAACTGGGACGACATGGACGCGCTGTCACAGGTGGTGCCGCTGCTGGCCCGCGTGTATCCCAACGGCGAAGCCGACGTGAACCGCTATCACGCGGCCGGCGGCAATGCCTACGTGTTCCGCGAACTGCTCGACGCCGGCCTGATGCACGGCGACATCCCGACCATCGTCGAGGGCGGCATGGCCCGCTACGGTGAGGAGCCCAAGCTCGACGGCACGCGCGTGCGCTACGCGCCCGGCCCGACGACCAGCGCCGACGACGGCGTGCTGCGCCCGGTGTCCGCGCCGTTCGAGGCCCAGGGCGGCCTGCGCCTGCTGCGCGGCAACCTGGGTCGCTCGCTGATCAAGCTGTCCGCAGTCAAGCCCGAGTTCCGCACCATCGAAGCGCCGGCCGTCGTCGTCGACGCGCCGCAGGCACTGAACCGGCTGCATGCCGCCGGCGCACTGCCACGGGATTTCGTCGCGGTCGTGCGCTATCAGGGCCCGAAGGCCAACGGCATGCCGGAACTGCATTCGCTGGCGCCGCTGCTGGGCATGCTGCAGAACCAGGGCCGGCGCGTCGCGCTGGTCACCGACGGCCGCCTGTCGGGCGCGTCGGGCAAGATTCCGGCCGCGATCCACGTGACCCCGGAAGCCGCGCGCGGCGGCCCGCTGGCCTTCGTGCGGGAAGGCGACATCATTCGCCTCGACGGCGAGGCCGGCACGCTGGTCGCCCTGGTCGACGACGCCGAATGGCGGGCCCGCACCGCGGCGCCGGACACTGCGCCCGCGCCCACCGACTTCGGCCGCAACCTGTTCGGTTTCAACCGCGCCAACGTCTCGCCCGCCGACCAGGGGGCGCTGTCGATCAGCTGCGGTCCGGCGACCGCCGAAGGCGGTGCCTGGGACTACGATGCCGAATACGATCTCGGCGCGGATGCGGCCGCCGCCGCCGCGCCCCACGACGAAAAGGACAACTGATCCGATGGCCCACGCTTCCCCGATGTCCGAGCGCCAGCAGCGCGCCGCCGACTTCCTGCGCGATGCCGGCGTCTTGCCGGTGATCACCGTGCACAGCCTCGACGAGGCCCGCGCGATCGCGGATGCGCTGCTCGAAGGCGGCTTGAACACGCTCGAACTCACGCTGCGCACGCCGGTCGCGATCGACGCGCTGGCGATGCTCAAGCGCGAGCGCCCGGACATCGTCATCGGCGCCGGCACCATCCGCAACGCCGACAACATCCGCGCCTCGATCGACGCCGGCGCCGACTTCCTGGTCACGCCGGGCACGCCCGCGCCACTGGCCCAGGCGCTGGCCGACGCGGCGATTCCCGTCGTGCCCGGCGCGGGAACGCCGACGGAATTCATGGCGCTGTACGACCTGGGTTTCCGCAACTGCAAGCTGTTCCCGGCCAACGCGGTCGGCGGCCTGGCGATGCTGAAGGGCCTGGCCGGCCCGCTGCACGACATGCGCTTCTGCCCGACCGGCGGCATCTCCGAAGCCAACGCGGCCGAGTTCCTGTCGCAGCCGAACGTGCTGTGCATCGGCGGCTCGTGGATGCTCGACAAGGCCTGGCTCGCCGCAGGCGATTTCGCCCGCGTCCGCGAGACGGCCGCGCGCGCAGCCCAGATCGTGCGCGAGGTCCGCGCGGGCTGACGCCGGGCCGCCTCTGGCCGCCCCGCCCTGTCGCTCCCGACACCGCGCCGCGGCCTGCCGGCCCACTCGACGCCACATCCTGTAGGAGCGCGCGCGCTGGGGCAGCCCGGGAAACGCCTATCGCGCGCGAGCGCGCTCCTGCATCAATTGCGTCGTGCGTCTCCGCGGACGCGCGTTGCGCCCTCGGTCTGATGGCGCCCGGTGATCTCCGGGACGTTGCCGGTTTGTGGACGATCTTCGTCGGGCCGGCCTCGCCTTTGGCAGTCAGGCAGCCCCGCCGCAACCACGCGTCCGCCACCCGCAGTGCAGGAGCGCGCTTACGCGCGACGGAACGTCGCGCGAATACGCCAATCGCGCGCAAGCGCGCTCCTACAGGCATCGCTCCCGCGTGTGTGCGGCATGGCCTGTACCCGACAGCCCGGCAATTCGCGGCGCGTGTGCGAGCCGCTTTTCTGGGGGCAACCTGCGCCGGACGGCCCATGTCACATGAAGTCAGCCTGGCCGCGCCGGAGCGCGGACCATCACGAATCCCGGGAAACCGGCGCTCTGGGAGCGCGCGCGCTCACGATGGGCGTTCCTTGGAATGCCCATCGCGCGCTAGCGCGCTCCTACAAGAGCCGCATCAACCGGCGCCGGCGATCCGTACCGTCGCACCGGCGCGATTGATGCGCAGCTCGTTGCCGTCCCACTGCGCGGGTAGGCCGTCGATGGTCGTCGCGCCCGGCACGCTGGCGTACGGCCATTGCAGCACCAGACCGCCGTCTGGCAAACCACTGTCGGCATCGATATCGAGCAGCAGCGCGTCGCCGTCGCGGCGCAGGTGGTAGCCGACCGTGCCCTGCGGCGTGCGCATGCCGTTGAGGCGCACGCCGGTGCCGTCGAACCACGCGGCGGGCACGCCCGCGGCAAGCACCAGACTGTCGTCGACCTCGCGCACGTAGGCGAACATGTCGAGCGCCGAGCGGACGAAGTCCGAACCGACCCAGGCATGCGGCAGGTCGCCGAGGAAGAACGGCGTGCGCGGCGTCGGCGTCACGACTTCGCCCCACTGGTTCCAGGCCAGTGGCGCGCGGTGGTCGAAGAACCACTCGCGCACCTCGTTGGCGCGCTCGCGCCAGCCCAGGCGCACGAACGCGGCGACGTTGCGCCATTCGTAGGGCGTGTAGTCCTTCCATGGTTCGCGGCCGTCGCGGCGATCGCTGAACTTGGTCCAGTAGCGCTCGAAGGTGTTGGTCAGCAGCGGCTCGGGCAGCCGGCCCTGCTCGCCGCCCGGGGCCAGCGCGATCGTCGTCGAGGTCGCATCGAAATCGCCGAGCTCGGCCGCGCCGGGCAGATAGTCGATGTCGTGCTGGTCCGCCGCCGCGCGCAGCGACGCGTCGAGATCCACGCGGAACTCGTCGCGCGCCGCGGTCATCCGCGCGACGTCGCCGGTCTTGCCCAGCGCCTCGGCGACCTCGACGGCGTCCTTGTAGCCGCGCAGCGCCCAGAAGTTGTCCCAGTACGAGTGCATCGGCTTGGCGGAATAGCCCTCGTGGCTGATCGAGGCCGGCATCATGCCGTAGAAGGCCGCGTTGACCGCGCGGTTCTCCTCGGTGCGCTCGCTGGCGCGCAGCACTTCCATGTACTCGAACGCGCCGAGTACATGCGGCCACATCGCGGCGAGGAACGCGTCGTCCTTCGTGTAGCGCCAGTATTCGGCGATGTTGAAGATCAGCTCGCCGTGGCTGTCGTTCTCGGGCACCGGATCGCTGCCGCGGTCGTCGACGCAGCACGGCACCATGCCGTTGTCGAACTGGTACGGCGCGTACCACTCGACGTATTCCTTCACCACTTCCGGCCGGCCCATGCGCAGCAGGCCTTCGGAGATCATCGCGCCGTCGCGGATCCAGCTGCGTGCGTACGAGCGCGTGCCCGGCTGCAGGCGCGGCCCGATGCGCGAGATCAGCATGTGCGCGAGCGACGTGCGCAGCGTATCGGCCAACGGCTTGCCGGCCTCGGGCACCTCGATGCCGACCTCGCCCAGCTTCGCGCGCCATTCGTTGGCGACCGCGTCCTGCAGGGCCTGGGCGTCCCCCGACCAGCCCGACGGCGCATCACCGGTCATCGGAATCAGCAGGTCGAACTCGCGCGATTCGCCCGGCGCCAGGGTCATGCGGTAGACCAGCGCGCCGGAGGCCAGCGCCTGCGGATCGTCGACCTCGGTCGTCGCCGGCAGCGTGCCCGATGCCAGGTGTTCGACGGCCATGCCCGCATCGAAGGTCGACGCGAACGCCTGTTGCGCCGGCGCGCGCGTGAACACGCGCGGCGTGCCGTCGACCGATACCTGCGACGGCGTCATCGCCAGTGCGCGCAACGGGCTGACGCCGCCGATGGTGTTGAGGAACTGGGTCGGCGGATTGACCTGCATCGGCCGTACCGCGAGCGCGAGCTCGTAGGCGCGCGACTGCGTGCCCGGATTGGTCAGCCGGTAACGCGCGACGAGCTGCGAGTCGTCCGGCGTGCCGCGGGCGAAGCCGGTCACGCGCAGCCCGACCGCCGCATGCGTCCAGTCGACGCTCGGGATCGGCAGGTAGTCGTCCTGCAGCGACTGCGCGACCGTGACGTCCGCCCACGACACCAGCGCGTCGTCGACGCGCACGAAGGGCTCGATCGAGAAGCCGCCCTTGCCGACCTCGATCGCGCCGTCTTCGCCGATCAACCCCTGCTCGAAGCCGCCGTCGAGGCCGAGGATCGTCCAGTACGCCTGCTCGCCGCTGAAGCCGCGCGGGAAGTGGCCTTTCGGCTGCTCGGCCGCGACCGCTTCGATGAAATCGTTGGGGTGCGCGGAGACCGACAACGGCTGCACCTTGGCATCGGCCAGCGCGTAGTCGACGCCGGGGCCGGCCGTCAACGACAGGCCCACGTAACGCGCTTCGGATTCCGGCAGCGACAACCAGTCGACGCCGCCATTGCCCCCCGTCACCGTGCGCACGTCGCGCCAGCGGTTGCCGTCCTCGGACAGGCGCACGGTGTACTCGGTCGCATGCGCGCCGTCGCGCCAGTGCAGGCGCAGGCCGCCGAACTCGCGCGCCTGGCCCAGGTCCAGGGACAGCGTCTCGGGCACGCCGACCGGCGCGACCCAGGCGGTGCCGATCTCGTCGTCGATGGCCGCGCCCGCGCGTGCCGGCGTGGATTCGGACGCCGCCGCGGCGAAGGCGAGCGGACTGCCGTCGTCGACCGGTAGGGTCTCGAAGGTCAGCGTGTCGAAGCACACCGAGCCCTTGCCGCCGGCGTTGTTGTAGATCGTGAATTCGAGCTTCTCGCTGGCGCGCAGGGTCTTGTCCGGATCCGGGCCCCAGGCCTTGTCGATGTGGCGCTTGCGGTAGCGCACGTCGGTCCATGCTTCGGGGAAGGCGTGCTTCGGCCGGTTGACCCACCACACGTTGTCGCCACTGGCGTCGATGACCTTGAACTGCAGGTCGTTGGCCGGCGAGTCGCCCTGCAGCTGGAAACCGAAGCGGTAGTTCTCCGGATACTCCAGCGGCAGATCGCGCTGCACGCCGACATAGCCGGACACGCCGTTGAAATCGTAGTCCAGGCACATCGCCTTGCCCGCCGGGCCGTCGATGGCGCGAAGCGCGCCGCTGACCTGGTTCGAGGTCAGTACGCGCCATGCGGACAGATCCTCGAAATCGTCGAGGACATCCACATCCGCGCCGCCATTCGCGGCGTCCGTGCCGGCGCCTGCGTCCGGGGACGGCGAGACGTTGCACGCGGCAAGTGCGACGACGAGTGCGGCGACGCCGGCGGCGCGGGCGATGCCGCGAGGTCCGACCGGGGCGCCAATATTGCCGGCCAGCGTCATGTCGGGATCGGCAGGCGCGCCGGGGGCGCGGGTGTCGAGGATCTTCATGCGATGCGTGGCTCCGTGGTTCGGGTCGATAGTGCGAGGCTTCTGCAGGCGCGAGCTTGCGCGCGGTACCGCGTCAATGCGTGACTGGGCGCGCGCACGCGCGCTCCTGTCGCTGGATGTCCCGGTGCGATCCCTGGCGGGACCGCCGATATTCCGGTGGATGCGACCCGCCCATCCTCGGCCGGGCATGCGCCGGCGCGAGAACCCGTGGTTCGCAAGCGCGCCGGCTCACCCTTTGACGCTGCCGAGCAGCAGGCCCTGGATGTAGTAGCGCTGCAGCGCGAGGAACAGCAGCAGCACCGGGATCACGGTGACGACGGCGCCGGCCATCATCATCTCGACGTCCTGGATGTGCTCGCGCGACAACGCGGCCAGCGCGACCGGCAGCGTGTAGTTGGTCTGGTCGGTCAACACGATCAGCGGCCACATGAAGTCGTTCCACGCGGCCATGAAGGTGAAGATGGTCAGCGTCACCAGCACCGGCTTGAGCATCGGCAGCACGATCTGGAAGAAGATCCGCAGCTCGCCGGCGCCGTCGATACGCGCGGCCTCGAGCAGCTCGTCGGGAATCGAACGTGCGTACTGGCGCACCAGGAAGATGCCGAACACCGTGGCCAAGCCCGGAATGATCACCGCGCCGAAGCTGTTGACCAGGCCCATGCCCTTCATCATCAGGAACAGCGGCAGCATCGCGACCTGCGCGGGAATCACCAGCGCGGCGAGCAGGAGCTGGAACAGCCGTTCGCGTCCCTTGAAGCGCAACTTGGCGAAGGCGTAGCCGGCCATCGTATTGATCAGCAGCGCGCCGACGGTGATCGCCGCCGAGACCATCAGGCTGTTGGCGAAGTAGCGGCCCATGCCGGCGCGCGCGAACAGCTCGTGGTAGTTGTCGAAGGTGATCGCCGAGGGCAACAGCGGCGGCGGAAACCCGCTCGCCTCGCCGGTCGGCATGAACGACACCGACAGCATCCACGCGAGCGGCGCCAGGGCGACGATCGCCAGCGCCGCCAGGGCGCCGTTGACCGCCCAGGCCGACCAGCGCGTGGCGCCGACTTCGTGATACGCCGCGATCCGGCTCATACCAGCTCCCGCTTGCGCCCGAAGCGCAGCAGCAATGTCGTGACGCCGAGGATGATGAGGAACAGCAGGAACGCCACCGCCGACGCGCGGCCGAGGTTCCACCACATGAAGCCTTCCTCGTACATGAAGTACAGCACGCTGACCGTGCTCTGCAGCGGATCGCCGCGCGTCATGACATAGGGCTCGGCGAACAGCTGGAAGTAGCCCGACACCGTGATCACCGCGACCACCAGCAGCACCGGGCCGAGCATCGGCAGCGTGACGTGCACGAACTGCTTCCAGCGCGAGGCGCCGTCGATGCGCGCCGCCTCGTACAGGTCTTCGGGAATCGCCGCGAGGCCGGCGATGAAGATCACCATGTTGTAGCCGAAGTTCTTCCACACCGCGAACAGGATGATCGTCGGCATGGCCCACGTCGGATCGCCGAGCCAGTCGACCGGCGCGATGCCGATCTGGCCCAGCGCCCAGTTCACCAGGCCGTAGCTGGTGTGGAAGAGATAGCGCCAGATGACCGCGACCGCCACCAGCGTGGTCACCACCGGCGCGAACAGCGCCGTGCGGAACAGGCCCTTGAAGCGGGCGACCTTGGCATTGAGCAGCAGCGCGGCGCCGAGCGAGACCCCGATCGACAGCGGCACGCCGATGACGACGAAGTACGCGGTGTTGCCGAGCGATTTCCAGAACAGCGGCGTCTGCAGCAGTTCCACGTAATTGCCGAGCGCGACGAAGCGCAGGTGGTCCATGTCGGACAGCGCATACAGATCGAAGTCGGTCAGGCTCAACAGCAGCGCCGACGCGACCGGGATGCCGAAGAACACGCCGAGCACGATCAGCGCGGGTCCGGCGAAGATCCAGCCTGCGGTACTAGCGCGCATCGGCGATCTCCGTGTGGGGGAGCGCGCCTGGGCGCGACGGGGCGGTGCCGCCTGCGTCGTCGGCGCGCGATGACGTGTGCCCGGCGGCGCCATTCGCGCGCGGGCGCGCGCCTGCCGAGGCGGCCTCTTCTTCCTGCTCGCGCACCCAGCGCCGCTTCTCGAGCAGCGTGTCGACGCGCGCATCGAGCTCCCGCAGCGCGGCGTCCTGCGACACGCCCCCGCGCACGACGCGCTCGCTGGCGAGGCGCATCTCCTGCACGATCCGCTCCCACTCCAGCACCTGCGGCGTCGGCTTCACCCGCTCGAGCTGGTCGCGGAACGCCTGCGCGTATGGATCCTCGCGCAGCTGCGGGAACTCCCAGGTGCTGCGCCGCGGCGGCAGGTTGCCGATCATCGCGTGGAAGCGTTGCTGGATGTCGGGACGCGACAGGAATTCCATCAGCTGCCAGCTCGCGTCCTTGTTCGGCGAATCGCGGAACAGCACCAGGCTGGTGCCGCCGGCGATGCCCGCCCCCGGACCGTCCGGGCCTGGCAGCGGCGCGGTGCCCCACGCATCCTGCAGCTCGGCCGGCATGCGGTTGCGGAACTCGCGGATGTTCCACGGACCCGATACGTAGAACGCGAAGAAACCGCGCCCGAATTCGTCCCAGACGTTGGAAATCTGGGTTTCCGACATTCGCGGCGCCCAGCCCTGCTCGAACAGGTTGGCGTAGAACCCCATCGCGCGGCGGAAGCCGGGACTGGCGAAATTGCCACGGGTATCGTCGTCGCGCAGCAGCGGGTCATTCTGCTGCAGGCCGAACGAGAGCAGCTGCTCGAACTCGTTGAGCGGCACCATCACCGCGTAGCGTTCCGGGCCGACGTGCTGTTTGACCGCGGCCATCGCCGCTTCCCATTCGGCCCAGGTCTGCGGCAGCGTCGTCACGCCCGCAGCCGCGAGAATGTCCTTGCGGTAGAAGATCAGCCGCGTGTCGATGTACCAGGGCACGCCCAATAGCGTGTCGTCGATGACGTTGGTGCGCCAGATGCCGGGAAAGTAGTCGGTCTCGTCGATGATCGGCGACGCGTCGACGCGCGACTGCAGCGGTTCCAGCGCGCCGAGCACGGCGAACTCCGGCACCCAGGTATTGCCCAGCTGGCAGATGTCGGGCAAGGCATCGGCGGCGAACGCGGTCAGCAGCTTCTCGTGCGCCGAGGTCCACGGAATCTGCTGGACCTCGACGCGGATGCCCGGGTGCGTGGCCTCGAATTCGCGGACCAGTTCGGAAACGACCTCCGCCTCGCGCCCCATCGCCCAGAACCGGACGACGGTGTCCTCGGACGTGCGCGCGCAGCCGGCCAGCACCAGCACCAGGGCAGCGAGCGCCAGCCACGACCGCATGCGCCCGCAACGCAGGCGCGACACGGAACCGGTTGCGATGCGACGCGACATCGGCATGCTCAGTCCGCCGGCTCGGGATCGGAGGCGCGGGCCGGCGGCGGCGCCGGGGCGCGATCGCTGCGGTCGCGCGTCTGGCTGGCGGCGCGCGATTCGGCGATGCCCATCGCACGCGCGGTCGCACCTTCGGTATCCGGCGGGCCGGAATCCTTGGGCTCGTCCTCGCCGGCGAGCCAGCCACCGGTGAAGCCGGCACGCTCCAGGCCCGCGCGGATGTACGGATTCTTCTTCATCACGTTCCAGACGAAGTCATTGCGGTAGTTCGCGATCATCGCCAGGATCGGCCCCTGGTCGATGGCGATGTAGTCGCTGGCGACCCAGCCCTTGCCCGGCACGATGCGCCCCGTCTTCAGCGGCACGCCTTCGTAGGTGAAGCTGGGATTGAAGGAATCGAGGAAACCATAGCTGGAGTACAGGAAGTCGCCGTAACGGCGATGCAGTTCCTCGGTCGCCGGGATGACGATTTCCGGCGCGAAGGCGACAGACGCGACCGCGGCAGTCGGTGCGATGGTGCCGTCGTCGAAGGCGACATCGAGACCCGCGCCGCGCGCGCTGTAATGGCGGAACTCGCGCTGCTCGCCGTTGTAGTCCTGGTCGGTGCGCTGCGGGCCGTCGCTGGCCGTCAGGCCCCAGACGTTCTCGCCATAGTCTTTCCAGCCCATCGGATTGTCGATCGCATACTGGCGCTGCGCGTAGGTCGCGCGCCGGCTGTTCTCGAAGTAGTCGATGCCGCGGCGGCGCATGTAATCGTCGCGGATGCCGCGGAAATCGACCCACACGTGCGTGTACTGGTGGCCGAAGTGCGGCGCGAAGCTCAGGTATTCCTGACCGCGGAACACGCCCCAGGACTTGTCGTAGGTGCGCGTCCACACTTCCCAGGCCTCGGGGCCGACCGGATGTGTCGGCGAACCCAGGGCGAGGATGTAGACCAGCATGGCCTCGTCGTAACCGCTCCAGTCGTGCTCGATGAAGCCGCTCTCGGGATACCAGCCCATCGAGATCAGCGGCGCCCGCTGCTGCAGGAACGGCCAGCGCACGTTGCGGTACAGCTGGTCGGCGAGCTCGCGGATCTCGACCTCGCGCGGATCGTCGCGATCGTAGTACGACTGCGCGAACAGCACGCCCATCATCATCAGCCCGGTGTCGACGCTCGACAGCTCGACCCAGGGCTCGAAGCGATGGCCTTCGTCCATGTCGATGAAGTGATAGAAGAAGCCCTGGTGCCCGCCGGTGCCGGTCGCCTGCGGTCCCATCTTCACGTCACGGAAGAACTGCAGCGTCGTCAGCGTGCGGTCGACGGCCTGCGTGCGGCTCACCCAGCCGCGCTCGATGCCGATCGGATACGCCGTCAACGCGAAACCGACCGCCGCGATGCTGGAAAACGGACGCGAGGGGAACCGGTCCGGCGTCAGACCGTTGACCTCGTTGGTCGTGTCCCAGAAATACTGGAACGTGCGGCGCTCGATGTCGGCGAACAGCGGCGGCAGTTCGGGCGGCCCCTGCGGCACGACCTCTTCGGGCTCGACCACCTGCTCGGGCGTCTGCGCGATCGGGCCCGGGGTAGGCGGCGGCACGGCGGGTGCTTCCGGCTCCTGCTTGCCGCAGCCTGCCACGAACAGCGCGGCACAGGCCACGAACATCAGAAGGAACAACACCCGGAGACGTGCATGCATCGTTGGAAAACCTCGCGGTGAAATCGTTTTCAGTGCCAAGTATAAAACTGCCGGTCACCCGAAGGGGACCGGCAGCGTGAGGTCTTACCAGTCGAGACCGAACGACAGCTTGAACGTGCGCGTGGGCAGCAGGATCTCGTTGCCGCTGCGCGAGCCGAAGTTCTCGTTCACGTCGAGCGCCGGGGCGTTGATGTCCCACCCACCGCGGTTGAGGTCGTACTGGTTCCAGTTACGCCAGTTGAACGCGTTGAGGACATCGGCGCGGATCTTAAACGAGATATCCGTTCCGGTGTCCCAGCGCCGTTCCAGTGTAGGGATCGTAGAAGCAATAGGGATTGCCAGGCGCCGGGTCCGCGACGCAGTTGGTCGCGAGACGCGGAGTCGGACTCGCTACGATCAACTTGGCGCTGAACGTGGTCGCCCAGGGCAGCTCGTAGATGCCGGACAGCACCAACCGGTGCCTGGCGAGGCCCGTGGATCGATAGAAACGCTGATCGACGCGCGAACCGTCGAAATAGAACGACTCGCCGTTCGATGCATCCGACCGGTTTTCCTCGGCATCGCTGAAGGTGTAGGCGACATTGAAGCCCCAGCCCGAATCCTCCGTGTAGGGCTTGTCGATCGACAGCAACAACGAGTTGAGGTTGTACTCGATGCCGTTGTCGCCAAGGATCAGGTTGCCGTAACCGGGGATCGGCTGACCGAACGGCACACCGCCCCAGGTCGCGTCCGGCGCGCCGGCGATCTGATGGAAGCTGCCGTCCGCATACCGGTTGCCCAGTCGGAAATAGATGCCCTCTCGGCTGCGGATGTGCGCGACCGTCGCCGAGGTGCTCCAGTTGTGCCCCATCACCATCCACTGGCTGCGGATGCCGAGACTGAACTGGTCGGAATACGGCGTCTTCAAATCATTGTTCAGCGCGTACACCTCACCGCCCGAGCGCGGATTCGCCGCGATGTACGCGGCGACGCCTTCGGGCGTCAGCAGGGCCGGGTCGAAGGGTACGCAGTTGGAAGCGGTGGCGGGATCGCATTCGTGCAGCGGCGTATCGAACAGGACCTCGTAGCTCGTGAATGCACCGCCGTAATACTCGCGCGCCATCTGGTCGAAGATGTTGCGGTCGTAGGCCCGGCCGGCGCCGCCGAACAGCACATGGCTCTCGTCGCCGCTGAGGTCGTAGGAGAAGCCGAGACGCGGCTGCCACGCGTTCTTCTGGTTCCGGCGGTTCTGGCCGGTGCTGATGAAGTCCTCGCGGTTGTAATCGGCATTGTCGAGATTGCTCCAGCCGCGGATGGCTGCCGCGACGCCCGGATCCATGACGTTGTCCGTGTAGCTCGGATTGTCCTCGTAATCCCAGCGGAGACCAAGATTCAGCGTCAGACGGTCGGTGGCCTCCCAGTCGTCCTGGATGTAGATGCCGAACTGCTTGTTGCTCGATTCCACATTCGGATTGCGGCCTGCGAGCGGCGCCGAGAACGTGATCCGATAGGGCTGCGTGAGGCTCTCGTTGACATCGTAGAAATACTGCGGGAACGGCGGGTTCTGCTGGAACGCATTGAGGTCCACCTGCTTGTATTTCACGCCCATCTTGATCGTGTGGCCTTCCCAGCCGAAGAACGTCAGGTCGTTCTGCAGACCGACGCCGCGCTGCCCCTTGTCCTGGAACGTCGGACCGCCGCCCACGTTGAGCACACCCAGCCGCAGGTTCGCCGGATTGTTGGGATCGACGATCGTGTAACGCTGACCCGGCGCGGCGGTCACGGGAACGGGGTTGTAAGCCGCCTCTTCGAACGTGATGTGGGCGTCGTTCAACCAGTTGGTCGTGTTGAACTGGTAGCGCAGGTCTGCCCGCGTCTCGTCATTGGTGAAGTTGGTCGCAAACGACGGGGTACTGATGTCATCGCCCGGATTGATCGAATCTTCCTCGCGATAACGCAGCGACAGCTCGATCAGATGGGCTTCGGCCAGCTGCAGGCTGAGCTTGCCGAAATAGAGATCCTGGTTGAACGGCACGCTGTACCCGCCGTACAACCCCGCCAGATCCTGCGGCAACACCGACGGATCGAAGACCGTCGGCGGACGCGTGTCCTTGGGGACCACGAAGTCCTTGGCGTCATAGGCCACGAAGAAGTGCAGGCGATCCTGGATGATCGGGCCACCCAGCGTGACGCCGTACTGCTCCGTCACCTGGTCCTGCTGCACACCGTCCTGGATCTCGCGGGGCGTACGCGCCGACCACTCGTCAGACGTGCGGTCCCAGAAGAAGCTGCCGGAGAAATCGTTGGTGCCCGACTTCGTCACCGCGGTGACCGCCGCGCTGCTGATCTGGTCGTACTCGGCCTTGTAGTTCGAGGTGATGACCTTGTACTCGCCGATCGCGGACTGCGGGAACGGATTGCCACGGCTGTCGTCCTGGCCGGTGATGCCGCCCGGCGTGACGTAGTTCTTCTGGCCGACGCCATCGATGAACACGTTGATGTTGCTCGAGCCCTGCGCACCGCTGCGCAGCTGCGACTCCGTGCCGTTGGGGGAATTGACGAACTGCATGCCCGGCACGGTGTCGGCGAAGGCGAGGAAGTTGCGCGAGTTCTGCGGCAGGGATTCGATCTGCTTCTGCGACACGTAGGTCGCGATTTCCGAGGTCTTGGTCTCGACCAGCACATCGGCGGTCACGGTCACGGCATCGAGGTCCGTCGCTTCGCCGCCAGGCGCCGCTTCGGCCACGCCACCGACGCCCAGATTCAGCGTCGCGGTCTGGCCGATGGCGACCGTCGCGGTCTGCGAACTGGTCTGGCCGTTGGCGGTCACGTCGATCCGGTACGTTCCGGGCGGCAGGCCGACCAGGTTGTAGGTGCCGTTGCTGCCGAGCCCGACGCTGCGGGTCAATCCTGTGCCGGTGTTCGTCGCGGTCACGCGCGCTTCGGTGGCCGGTGCCGAGTCGACCATCACCTGGCCGCGGATCGTCGCCGACGTGGACTGGGCCAGAGCTGCGGGCGCCGCCAGGAACAGGCAGCTGGCCAGCGCACCGCTGAGCAGGGACCGGGCCATCGGCCGGGAAAAGACGGACGTTTGCTTCATGGCGTTCTCGTAATCAAGGGGATTCGACCGTGACGCACGGAGGCGCGTCCCGGCACAACAGGGGGATCAGGGATGAAGCAGGCGGACACCGGCGTCAGGTATGCGGACCGGGCCGGCACGCGCGCCGCCGCGGAACGATCTTTGAAACGTTCGGATGCATGGTTGCCCCTCCCAAGGCCACACAACACTCAACGCATAACGGTCGCGCCTCGCTCGGCGGGTCGCGACGTGGACACCGTGGACAAGGACCCCGAGCGGCGGCTGCCGCAGGAATCCCGCACCACCAGTTCGGTCTGCAGCGACATGGCACCCGGAACGGATGCGGCGGGTGCCGCTTCGATGTCGAGCAGGGTCTTGATCGCGCGCGCGCCGAGTTCGGCGATGTCGACGCGCATCGTCGTTAGCGCGGGGTGAACGTAGCGTGCAAGCGGGATATCGTCGAAGCCCACGACGGCGACTTCATCGGGCGTTTTCAGACCGCCGCGGCCCAGTGCGTACAGGCATCCGATCGCCATCATGTCGTTGGCGGCGAAGATGGCATCGGGCCGCGCATCCGCCGCCAGCAACGCCTGCCCTGCCTGATGGCCGGAGTCTTCGTCGAAACGGCCCGGCAGCACCCAGGGCTCCAAGCCCGCACCGGCTTCGTCCAGTCCGTCGCGATAGCCGCGCAGTCGTTCGCGCGCGTCGTCGTTGTCTTCGGGTCCGGCGATGAACGCGATGCGCCGATAGCCGGCGGCGATCAGGTGCCGCGTCATCGCGAGTGCGCCGCCGTGGTTGTCGATGCCCAGTGCCGCGTGGCCTTCGCTGCGCGCGGCGTTCATCAGCACGAGCGGCAGGCTGGCGTCGACGTTCTGCGACAGGAAGTCCGCATCGTGCAGGTAGGGTGACATCAGCAACAGGCCGTCGACGCGACCGCGCATCGCCCGCAGCGCCGCGCCCTGGGCTTCCGGATTGCCGTGATAGCTCGACACCAGCAGGTGCTGGCCGCGCACCCGCGCGACCTGGTCGATGCCGCGCATCAGCTCCGAGAAGAACTCGCCGTGCAGGTCCGGCAGCACGACGCCGATCGTCTGGGTGCGCCGGCTGCTGAGGCTGCGCGCGGCATGGTGCGGGCTGTAACGCAGCTCGGCGGCCACCGCGAGCACGCGCTTGCGCACTGCCTCGGCGACGTTCTGATGGCCGTTGAGCGCGCGCGAGACGGTCGCGACCGACACGTTCGCGCGCTGCGCGACATCCTTGATGGTGATGCTCACACCGCCCTCCGCGGTTGCGTGATGCGGCGAATGTAAGCGTTTTCAGATCATCAAGCAAAGAAACTGCAATGAAATGAATATGTTGCGCCGCACCAACCTGCCGGGGCGATGTGACGGCGGCACGGGCGGCCCGCCCTGCACAGGGTGCGAACCCGCGCGTGCGCGGCTTCGACGCTTGCTCGCCGTGTGCGGAGCACCCCCGGATCAGGGCAGCACGCGCCGGAACGGACGCACGTCGACGCGGGCGTACACCCCCGCCGCGACGTAGGGATCGGCGTCGGCCCAGGTGCGTGCCTCGGCCAGCGAGGCGAACTCGGCGATGACGATGCTGCCGCTGAACCCGGCCGGGCCCGGCTCCTCGGCGTCGACCGCCGGGCACGGGCCCGCGATCAGCAGGCGCCCCGCCTCGCGCAGCGCGAGCAGCCGGTCCAGATGGGCGGCGCGCGCCGCCAGGCGTGCGTCCAGAACGTCGTCGCCGTCATGTCCTTCGATCGCGTACCACATGCAGATTCGTCCCGTGCGGATGGCCCGGCAGTGTAACGAGCATGTGCGATGCGCCAAGGCTGGACAGCGCCCGCAACGCCGCTATACCCTGTGCCCCAGATTCCCGGCCAGTTCACCGCAACGATGGCGCCCAGGCGCTCCCCGTCCAGCGGTCACACCCGGCCCGGTCCGACGCCTCTTCCCGCCCGCCCCTGTTCCCGCCAGGTGCGTGTCGTGCATGGAACGATCGACCGCAGACGTCCTCGAAGCACCTTGCGTTTCCGCGACGGCCGATGCCGCGCGACCGAATCCCGATGCCGCGTTCCCGCGGCCGGACCAGCCCGCAGTCGTGTCCTGTCGTGACGCGCCGCCCGTGAACCAGTTGTCGTGTGACCCGGAGGGGTCGCGAACCGAATGACCCAAGCCGCTACCGATGCCGCGCCTGTCGCGGGCGCCCCCGGCGCGAGCCCCCAGCAGCAGGAGATGCCGCTGGCGGTGGTGCACGGCCAGCCGGTGCTGCAGATACCGCAGGATCTGTACATCCCGCCGGACGCGCTGGAAGTCATCCTCGAGGCCTTCGAAGGCCCGCTCGATCTGTTGCTGTACCTGATCCGTCGCCAGAACCTCGAAATTCTCGACATTCCGGTCGCCGACATCACCCGGCAGTACGTCGACTACATCAGCGTCATGCAGGAACTGCGCTTCGAGCTGGCGGCCGAGTACCTGGTGATGGCCGCGATCCTCGCCGAGATCAAATCGCGGATGCTGCTGCCCCGCCCGCCCAGCGAGGACAGCGACGAGAACGATCCGCGCGCCGAGCTGGTGCGCCGGCTGCAGGACTACGAACGCTTCAAGCAGGCGGCCGAAGACATCGACCGCCTGCCGCGACAGGACCGCGACACCAGCCCCGCGTCCGCGCTGCTGCCCGAGCGTCCGGCGAACCGCGAACCCCCGCCGGTCGATCTGCGCGAGATGCTGCTGGCGCTGCACGATGTGCTCAAGCGCGCCGAGCTGTTCACCGGCCACGCGATCCGTCGCGATGCGCTGAGCGTGCGCCAGCGCATGGGCGAAGTGCTGACGCGGCTGACCGGCGGCGCCTTCCACCGCTTCGAGTCGCTCTTCGACCCGTCCGAAGGCAGGCTCGGTGTCGTGGTCACGTTCCTGTCGGTGCTGGAGCTGACCAAGGAACGCCTGCTCGACATCGTGCAGGAGGCGCCACTGGCACCGATCTACATCAAGTCGCTGGCCGACGCCGAGGAAAACGGCACGGCGCTGCAGTTCTCCAGCGAGTTCGACGACGACGTCCCGTCCGACCACGACGGCAGCGATGCCGACGCGGCCCGCTGACCTTCCCATCCGAACGAGTCTCCCCTGCGCACGATGGACCAGTCCCTGATCACCCGTATCGTCGAGGCCGCGCTGCTGGCCGCGACCCAGCCGCTGACGGCCTCGCAGCTCGGCGCGCTGTTCACGCTGGACGAAGCCTTGCCCGATGGCGCCATCGAGGCGGCCCTCGACACCCTGCGCGCCGACTGCGAAACACGCGGCGTCGAACTGGTCGAGCTCGCCTCGGGCTGGCGCTACCAGGTCAAGCCGGACGTGCACGGCTGGGTCGCGCGCCTGTGGACCGAGCGCCAGACCAAGTACACGCGCGCCACGCTGGAAACGCTGGCGCTGATCGCCTACCGCCAGCCGATCACGCGCGGCGAGATCGAGCAGGTCCGCGGCGTCGCCACCAACAGCAACATCATCAAGGCGCTGGAAGAGCGCGAATGGATCCGCGTCGTCGGCCATCGCGACATGCCGGGCCGTCCGGAACTGCTGGGCACGACCAAGGGCTTCCTGGACTACTTCGGTCTCAAGCGCCTCGACGAGCTGCCGCCGCTGTCGGAGCTCAAGGACTTCGCCGAGCTCGACCCGCAGATGCGCTTCGCCAGTGACGACGGGCCGCGTCAGGTCGGTGGCATCACCGCGAATGCGGACGACCACGGCGACGCGGCACAGGACCTGACGGACGACGCAGCAGACGCACCCGACGCCGACGCGCACGACGATACCGACGCCCCGCACCACGGCGCCGTCGACGACGCGGCGCGCGACGCCACCGGCACCGGCGAGACCGCCGGGACCGCGGCCTCGACCGTGGAAGACACCGATCACGACCGCACGAACGACACCGGCGACGTCGACCCCGACATCGCCCCACCCGACCACCACGACACGGACGCCGACACCGGCGACCAGGATCCCGAACCACAAGACGCCCTCGCCGTAGACGGCGACAGCGACCGGAGCACTTCATGACGCAGCATCGCAATTCCCCCGACAAGCCCGCCCGCAGCCCGCTGACGCTGAAGCGAGGCGAGACCCCGGCGGCCGACGCCGCCCCCAAGCTGGAGGAGCGCCTGCACAAGGTGCTCGCGCAGGCCGGCCTCGGCTCGCGCCGCGCGCTGGAACAGCGCATCGCCGACGGCCTGGTCAAGGTCAACGGCGAGACCGCGCAGACCGGCATGAGCGTCAAGGGCGGCGACCGCATCGACCTCGACGGCCGCAGCTTCGTCGCCAGCGCGCTGACCGAGCCGGCGCGGGTGCTGATCTACAACAAGCCCGAAGGCGAAGTCACGACCCGCGAGGATCCCGAAGGTCGACCGACGATCTTCGACGCCCTGCCCGCCCTCAAGGGTGCGCGCTGGATCGCGATCGGCCGCCTCGACATCAACACGACCGGGCTGCTGCTGCTGACCACCGACGGCGAACTCGCGAACGCGATGATGCATCCCTCCTACGAGGTCGAACGCGAATACGTCTGCCGCGTGCGCGCGCCCGAAGGCGAGGACGACGTGTCCGACAAGCTGGTCGACCGCCTGCAGCGCGGCGTCGCGCTGGAGGACGGCCCGGCCAAGTTCGACGAGATCAAGCGCATCGGCGGCACGGATTCGCACGACTGGTTCCAGGTGCTGCTCAAGGAAGGCCGCAACCGCGAAGTGCGCCGCCTGTGGGAATCGCAGGGATGCCAGGTCAGCCGCCTCAAGCGCGTGCGCTACGGCAACGTGGTCCTGCCGCAGCCGTTGCTGCGCGGGCAGTCGCAGGAACTGCCGGACGCCCAGGTCGAAGCGCTGCGCAAGGAGCTCAAGCTCGAGGAAGGCCCGCCTCCGGCACTGACGCTGCAGCCGGTCATCGGCCAGCGCAAGGCCGCCAAGTCGACGGTCAACTTCAATTCCGGCAACGCCTACGTCAACGGTCACAACAGTGGCGCCGACGAAGGCCGCGAGCTGCGTCGTTTCGATCACGTGCGCGAAGACCGCGGCCGCGGTCGCGGTGGCCCGCGCAAGCCGCACGGTGGCCTGACGGTCAGCGGCGACGCCGCGGCCAAGCAGTCGCAGAAGCCGTTCAAGCAGCGCGCCGACAAGGGCAACCGGGCATTGCCGGAAGGCAATCCCGCCGCTTTCCGCACCTGGTACGTGCCCGATGGCGTCGAGACCGGTCCGAGCGGGCATCGCAATGCCGACGGCCGCGGCCCGAAGAAGCCGTATGGCGGCGCGGGCGCCGGTGCGAAGAAGCGTGGTCCGGGCGGCCCCGGTGGCGGTGGACAGGGTCCGCGTGGCGCCGGTGGTGGCCAGGGCGCGTGGCCGCGTCAGGGCAGCGGTGGTGGTGGCAACAGCGGCGGCGCGGGTCGTCCGCGCGCGCCCTACGGACATCCCGACAGCGCCCCGTCGTTCCCGTCCGATCATGCCAATCCCGGCAGCTTCAATCCGAACGCCGCGCCGCGCGGTCCGCGCCCGGGTCCGGGCGGCGGCAACCGGGGTCCGAAGGGACCGGGTGCGCGGGGTCCGGGTGGCGGCGCGGGCAATCGCGGTCCGGGCGGTGGTCGTCCGCCGGGCGGCGGCAATCGCGGCCCGCGGGGTGGCGGTCGCTGACCGTCTGAACTCGCACGCTGCAGCGCACAGGGCCTTCGGGCCCCGTGTCGTGTCCGGGGTGCGGAAGACCCGTTCACCGACGCGGCAATCGGTGCTGCAGACGCGCGCGCGATCCGGCGCCAACGCACTTCACGCGGCGATGTCGACGCGCGCACGATGCTCTGCAGAAGCGCGCTGGCGCGCGAAGCCGCAGCGCCTGACCGACGGGCCGCGCAAGACCTGCACGTCCCCGACATCGCGTGCGAGCGCGCTCCTGCAGACGAAGCGCCCGATGCGCTGGCCATGCGCGTCCGGCAGACCGCGTGCATGACAGGGCTATCCGCACCAGCTGGACGCGAGCAAGCGGCAGCTTCTGCCTCGGCCAGATCGGGCAACCCACGACGCCCGGCACAGCTGTTGCCACTTCGCCTTCGCTTCACGTCCCCGCCATCGGCGCTCCACCGCGCCACGCGATGCTGCCCCGTCTTTCAAGCGGGGCAGCACGGATATGGCGGCATGCGACTGGGACGTGGTGATCGTGGGCGCGAGCTTCGCCGGCGCGGCGTGTGCGCTCGCGGCGCGCGAGGCCGGGCTGCGGGTCTGCGTGCTGGAGCGCAAGCACGACCCCGGCATCCGCCTGCACACCACCGGCATCATCGTCGCCGAAGCGTTCGCCACCACGCGGCTCGGCCGCATGCCCGCGCATCTGTACCGGCCGGTGCCACGGGTGCGCCTGTACGCCCCGCGGCTCGCCAGCCTGCCGCTGCAGGCCGACGACCACGCCTTCCTGACCACCGACACGCCGAACGTATTGCGCTGGCTGGCCGGCGAGATGCGCGACGCCGGCGTCGACCTGCGCTTGATGCAGTCGTTCACCGATGCCGCGCGCGTCGGCGACGGCTGGCAGGTCCAGGGGTTGGGCAGCTCGCGCTGGCTGATCGGCGCGGACGGCGCCAAGTCGCGCGTCGCCCAACGCGCCGGGCTCGGCCAGGTGGACGCCTTCCTCTACGGGATCGAACACGAATTCGCCGGCGCCACGCTCGACGAGCCCGAAGCGCTGCACTGCTTCATCAGCCGCGCGCTGGCGCCCGGCTACATCGGCTGGGCCGCGCAATCGCCGACCGGGGTGCAGTTCGGCCTCGCGTTCCGGCACCGGGCCCACCGGCGCGGCGTGCCCGACATCGACACGCTGCGTGCGCGGGTCGGCGCGCGACTGGGCCTGCCGGCGGACCGGCAACCGGATGCAACCCGGGCCGGCCTGATTCCCTGCGGGGGACCGGTGGCCCGCCTGGCCGCGCCCGGTGTGATCCTGACGGGCGATGCGGCCGGCATCGTGTCGCCGTTGACCGCCGGCGGCATCCACTCGGCGTGGGCGCACGGCTGGACCGTCGGCGAAGCGATCGGCCGGCATCGACGCGGGCTCGGCGACGCGCCCGAGCGCGTGGCCGAACGCGCGGCGCCGCGCTTCCGCAGCAAGCGCCTGCTGCGCTGGGCCTTCGATCGCCTGCAGATGGACTGGCCGGTCGATGCGCTGCTGCATTCGCCGCTGCTGCGACGCGCCGCGGAGCAGGTGTACTTCCATCGACGTGGACGGCTGCCGTGACGCGGGCGTGGGTCGTGCCGTCGCAACTGCGAGCGACCGATTGAAGGCCTGCGCGCGCTGGCGCTGCGAGCGACCGAGTGAGCGGTCGTCTCGCAGGATGCATTGCATGCGCCGCCAGATCCGTGGATCACCGCCTGTGGGAGCGAACGGCCGGCTTCGACTGCGGCGCCCCCCTCCCCGCACTCGCTCGGGCTTCCGTATCGCGTGCGCAGCACCAGGCAAGGCGCGGCTGCGCGTCGTGGAACGCGCACGCGAGGCACGCGCGCCTTGCACCGCCGTCACCCATCCAAAAAAAAGCGCCCAGCTTTCGGGCTGGACGCGTTTGTCGAAGTGCCGGCCTCGGACCTGGACGCAGGTCCCCGTGATCAGGCTTCCTGCAACTGCCCCGTGGCACGCAGCCGGCGCGGGCGGCTGGGGAACGCATGCCGCACGATCCGCCACATCACCTCGCCGAACTGCCGCGGCAGCGAACCGGTGTTGTACGGCTGGCCGTAGCGCGTGCAGATCTCGCGGACTTCGTGCGACAGCTTGCCGTAGCGATGCGCCGGCACGTCCGGGAAGAAGTGATGCTCGATCTGGTGGCTCAGGTTGCCCGTCAGCAGGTTCATCAGACGGCCACCGCCGATGTTCGACGAACCGCGCAGCTGGCGCATGTACCAGTGGCCACGCGATTCGTTGCGGATCGATTCCTTCGGGAAAGTCTCGGCGTCGGCGGTGAAATGCCCGCAGAAGATCACCACGTACGTCCACACGTTGCGGATGCCGTTGGCGACCAGGTTGCCCAGCAGCACCGGCAGGAAGAACGGACCGGCCAGCGCGGGGAACAGCACGTAGTCCTTCAGTAGCTGGCGGCCCATCTTGCGGCCCACCGGCGCGAAGTCGCGGCGCATCTTGCCCTTGGGCATCTTGCCGGCGAAGAAACGGCCCAGCTTCAGTTCCTGGATCGCCACGCCCCACTGGAAGTACAACGCGAACACCACGGCGATGAAGGGCTGCATCAGGTAGAACGGGCGCCAGCGCTGCTCGGGGAAGATGCGCAGCAGGCCGTAGCCGATGTCGTCGTCCATGCCGCGCACGTTGGTGTAGGTGTGGTGGCGGAAGTTGTGCGAATGGCGCCAGTTGTCCGACGTCGCCACGATGTCCCACTCGTAGGTGTGGCTGTTGAACTGCGGGTCGCCCATGAAGTCGTACTGGCCGTGGATCACGTTGTGGCCGATCTCCATGTTCTCCAGGATCTTCGCCAGGCCCAGCATCAGCGCGCCCAGGATGCAGGCCGGCCACAGCAGCCACGGCACGAACGCACCGCCGACCGCGCCGACCATCAGCAGCGCGCGGCCACCGAAGCCGATGTAGCGCATCCAGCGCACCACGTTGCGGATGTAGTCGGCATCGACCTTGCCCACCTGCGCCATCGTGCGCGTGTGCAGCGCATCGAGTTCGGCACCGAAGGCTTCGAGTTCCTGGGGGCCCATGCGGCGGGCGGCGGTTGCGGCGTTGGTCATGGTGACTCCGGACATCAGAGATCGAGAACGAGATCGGTCACTGCGCTGCTGACGCACAGCTTCAGTGCCTGGGTGGGTTCGCCGTTGACGGCGCCGGTACGCAGATCGCGCGCGGTGCCGCCGGCCTTGCCGCAGGCGCAGGTGTTGCAGATGCCCATGCGGCAGCCGTAGCGCGGCTTCACGCCTTCCGCCTCGAGCGCCGGCAGCAGGGCGACGCCACGCGGCAACTGCAGCGCGCGGCCACTGCGTGCCAGCGTCACCGACACCGTGCCGGTGTCGTCGGCGGGCGGCCGGGGCGGCGGCGTGAAGGCCTCGGTCCGCAGCAGCGGCGCGCGGTCGGCCACCACAGCTTCCACATTGGAGATGAAGCCGCCCGGGCCGCATGCGTAGACATGACGCCCGGCCAGATCCGGCACCAGCGCGTCGAGCAGCGCCGTGTCGATGCGACCGGCAGCTTCATCCGCCGCGACCGGCTCGTCGCCGGTCAGCACGAAGCGCACGACCAAATTCGCGTGGCGCGACGCCAGCTGGCGCAGCTCGTCGGCAAAACAGAATTCGGCGCGGGTGCGCGCCCAGTACAGCAGGGTCACCGGGGCCGGCACGCCCTGCGCGGCCAGCTGCCGCACCAGCGCCATCAACGGCGTGATGCCGCTGCCGCCGGCCAGGAACAGCCGCGCCTCGGTGGCCTGCGCGGGCACCAGCAACTCGCCGAAGCCGGCGCCGATGTCGAGCACGTCGCCGACCCGGGCACGATCCAGCAGATGCCGGCTCATGCGGCCCCCGTCGACAGCCTTGATCGTGACCGTGAACCGGCCGTCCGCGCCCACAGGCGCATCCAGGCTGTAGCTGCGGGTCACGCGGATACCATCGATGTCGGCGCCCAGATTCACGTGCTGGCCCGGCAGCGCGCCGGCCCAGTGCCGGTTCGGCTTCAGGGTCAGCGTGACGGCGCCGGCCGCGGCCGGTGCGTGACCGACGATGCGGGCGAGCGGCCGCTCCCAGGTCCACGTGGGATGCAGGCGCTGGGCCCAGAAGTCGAACACCGGCGGGGCAACGAATGGCGTGGCAAGCCGGCGCAGACGACTGCGCGGACGTGCGGAGATTGGCGTGACGGCTGACATGGGAGACGACTGTACAGACATCCGCACGGCTGTGTATACACGTGTGCAGTAATTCCGCAGTGCAGCAGGCGCGGCGTTCAGGCGCGCCCGCGCAGCCACGCGGAACGGTAGGCCGGAACGGCTTGGGAGAGGCATCGCGGAAACGGGTCGAAGGGACCACGCTGGTATGCTGGCCCACCGACGCACCGGCGCCAGCTCTTGTCCCTTCGCAGTTCCGCGACCACCAGCGACGAGATCGCCACGCCGGACGGCCCTGGTCGCAAGCCGGCGATCGTGCGCCAGGACATCATCACCGCCGCCCTGCGCCTGATCGGCCCGCACCGCAGCGTCTCCACGCTGAGCCTGCGCGAGGTGGCCCGCGAGGCCGGGATAGCCCCGAACAGCTTCTACCGGCAGTTCCACGACATGGACGAGCTGGCCGTCGCCCTGATCGACGTCGCCGGTGAATCGCTGCGCGGCATCATCGGCGACGCCCGCCGTCGCGCGGTGTCGGGCCGCAGCATCGTGCGCGGCTCGCTCGAGGCCTTCATGCAACGTCTCCGCGCCGACGACAAGCTGCTGCACGTGCTGCTGCGCGAGGGGACGGTCGGTTCGGACGCCTTCAAGCGCGCCGTCGACCGCCAGTTGCTGTTCTTCGAAGAGGAATTGCGCGCCGACCTGGTGCGCATTGCCGCGGCGCAGGGCATCGCTTTCCACGAACCCGGCCTGGTCGCGCGCGCGATCACGCGCTTGGTGTTCGCGGCCGGCGGCACCGCCCTGGACCAGCCGCCGGAGCGCGACGCCGCGCTGGTCGACGAGCTCTCGCACATGATCCGCATGCTGCTGCTCGGCGCGCATGCGATGGGCCGCGGCCGGGAGCGGCGGCAGCCGGAGCAGGACGCGGGCTGAGCCCGCCGGCGGGTGTGGCGCGCGGCAGGCGCGCGCCTGGTTCGAAACAGCGATCGCGCGAGCGTGCGCCTGCAACGTCATCGCGCACCTGCAGCGCGCTCGAGCGGACTGCGCCTGCCGGAACGCGTCCCTCCAGGCCCATGGCACCCCGTCTGCGGCGACCGGTCCCGCGTCAGCGGATCTCGAAGCGGTCCGCATCCAGCATCGCCGGGAACGCGGCGCGGTGCTCGGCCAGCAGGCCCGCCTGCAACGTCGTCGTCGACACGACTTCCGCGTCCCGGCACTCGCTGACCGGCTGTCCGAGGAAATCGATCGCGGCGCTGTCGCCGGCGTAGCCCAGGCCGTTGCCGTCGGTGCCGACGCGGTTCACGCCGACGACGTAGCTGAGGTTCTCGATCGCGCGCGCGCGCAGCAGCGTCTTCCACGCATACGCCCGCGCCGCCGGCCAGTTCGCGACGAACAGCTGCAGGTCGAAATCCAGCGCCCCGGGCCGCTCGACGTCGTAGCGGTTGCGGCAGAACACCGGGAAGCGCAGGTCGTAACAGACTTGCGGATTGATCCGCCAGCCGCGCCAGTCCACCGTCAGGCGCTCGCGCCCGGCGGCATAGCGCTTGTGCTCGTTCGCGTAACGGAACAGATGGCGCTTGTCGTAATGCTGCAGGCCGCCGTCCGGCGTCGCCCACAGCATGCGGTTGAACACGCCCGCCCCGGTCTTCAGCTGGACGCTGCCGGTCACGGCCGCGTCCAGCGCCCGGGCCTGCTCGCGGATCCAGGCGACCGTCGGCCCGTCCATGTCTTCCGCGCGGTCGATGGCGTCGTTGCTGAAGCCGCTGGTAAAGGTCTCGGGCAGGACGACAAGATCGGTCGTGCCGTGCAGTGGTGCGATCAGCTCCGCGTAATACGCGCGGTTGCCGGCGGGATCGTGCCAGCGCGTCGCGCCCTGGACGATGGAAACGCGGAGATCCTGCATGTCACGTCCTCGGGGGGAGAGAAGTCCGCGACGTGCGCGGCCGATGCGCGATTCTCGGTGCAAGCGCGGCGCCGCTCAACTGCGGTCGCGGGTCACGGTGTCCCGCGCGCGGCGTCCATACGCCGTCTGCACCCGGCCCCGCTTAGCGTGCCGCGGTCCCGTCCAGCCAACCGCCAACGGAAGCCGCCATGCCCGAGACCATCTACGACGCCCTGCGCGAAAGCCATGAACGCCAGCGCTCGCTGTGCCGCAAGCTCCTGCGCGCGCCCGCCCACAGCGAGCGCCGGATCGACCTGTTCACCGAGCTGCGCATCGAACTCGCCGCGCACGCCGCCGCCGAAGAACGGTTCCTCTACGCGCCGATCCTGATGCACGACGCCGGACTCGATGCGTCGCGTCATGCCTTGCACGAACACCACGAGATGGACGAACTGGTCGAGGCCCTGCAGACCACCGACCACAACGGCCGCGGCTGGATGGCGACCGCGAAGAAGCTCTCGGAGAAGGTCCATCACCACCTGCGCGAGGAAGAACGCAAGTTCTTCCAGGTCTCGGGCAAGCTGCTCGGCGACGCCGAGAAGCAGCGACTGGCGGCGCGTTACCGCAAGGACCACGCGCGGATGGAGAAGACCCTGCGCGCGGGATGAAGGCCGGGGCCGGCGCGCGACGTCCCGCGCAGTCCGGCCCGGCGCGGCTCAGCCCTCCGTGGCGGGCTTGGCCTTTTCGGCGGCGATGAAGGCGCGCACTTCCGACTCCAGCACCGGCAGCGGCACCGAGCCCAGATTGAGGATGGTGTCGTGGAACGGCCGCTGGTCGAAGCGGTCGCCGAGTTCGCGTTCCGCTTCGGCGCGCAGGTCGCGCATCGTGCGGTAGCCGATGTAGTACGACAGCGCCTGGCCGGGCCAAGAGATGTAGCGGTCGACTTCGGTCACCACGTCGTGGCGCGCCAGGGCGGTGTGGCTGGCCAGGTAGTCGATCGCCTGGTCGCGCGTCCAGCCGTATTCGTGCAGGCCCGTATCGATGACCAGTCGCGCCGCGCGCCACATCTCGAAGGTCAGCCGGCCGAAATCCTCGTACGGCGTCTCGTACAGGCCCATCCGCGTGCCGAGCCACTCGGTGTACAGGCCCCAGCCTTCGCCGTAGCCCGAAAAATAGGTCTGCTGGCGGAAGTCGGGGCGCGCCGGCGCTTCGAGTGCCAGCGCGGCCTGGAAGCTGTGGCCCGGCGCGCACTCGTGCGCGACCAGCGACGGCAGGTTGTACAGCGGCCGCGACGGGAGGTCGTAGGTGTTGAACCAGCACGCGTCCAGCCCGCCGCGGCCCGAGGTGTAGATCGGCGCGATGTCGTCGGCGACCGGCAGGATCGTGAAGCGGTACCGCGGCAGCGTGGTGACCACGTACTGCAGCTGCCCGTCGATCTTCTTGGCGATCCAGGCCGCGTGCGACAGCAGTTCGTGCGGGGTCTTCGCGTAGAACTGCGGGTCGGTGCGCAGGAATTCGATGAACTCGGCCAGCGTGCCGTCGAACCCGGCGCGCGTCTTGACCTGCTCCATTTCCGCGGTGATGCGCGCCACGTTGGCGAGGCCGATGTCGTGGACCTCGCGCGCGGTCATGTCGCGGGTCACGTATTCGCGGATCTGCGACTGGTAGAACGCGCGGCCTTCGGGCAGATCGCGGGCGGCGATGCTGGTCCGCGTGCGCGGCAGGTACTCGGTGCGCAGGAAGGTCAGCAGTTTGTTGTAGGCCGGCACCGCGCGCTCCAGCACCACGCGGCGTCCCTCGTCGCGCAGTTGCGTGCGCACGGCGTCGGGGATCGTCGTGGGGATGGTGTCGAACGTCGCCAGCAGCGGGTTGTCCTCGCCCGTGCCGACGTAGGGCACCAGGGTCGCGTCGCGACCTTCCAGCGTCGCCCGCGGCACGCTCCAGCCACGCGCCAGGCCGCGCTCCATGTTGGCGATCTGCTCGTCGAAGTAGCGCGGCACGTCGCCGAGACGCGCGATGAAGCGGCGCCAGTCGGCCTCGGTCTGGAACGGCCGGCTCGGATTGATGCCGCCCCAGAAGAAGCTGTCGCTGTTGAAGGGCGCCTCGTAGGTCCGCCACTGCGCGTCGTTGATCCGGCTCTCCAGCGAGGCGCGGAACACGGCCGCGTTGATGCGTTCCTCGCGGCCCAGCTGCGCCGTGTCGATCGCGTCCAGCGCCTCGAGCGTCTTCCGCGCATACGCGGCGCGCCGGTCCATCGCCTCGGGCGTCACCGAGGGCATGCTGTCGCCGGCCTGCCAGCGGCCGTCGACCTTGACCCGGTCGAATTCGGCCTGGCGCCATTCCCACTCGTCGGTATAGAGGGTGCGCAGCGCGGATTCCGCGGCGTTCGCAGGCGGCGCGATGGTGGCGGCCGGCGCGTCCTGGGCCAGGACGGGCGACGCGGCGCCGATGGCGACGGCCAGCGACAGGGCGAGCAGCGAGCGCGTCGTGGCACGACGCGGCGCGATGGGCATTGCGGAGCTCCTTCGGGAAATGACGCGGGCCGCGGACACCGGCAGCCGATGCACCGGCGCCCCGCGACCGGTCCCCGATTCTCGACGCTGGCGCGCGCACGCTCAACTGCCGACCGGCATGGCTCCCTGGGGCGGGCGCATCGACGCAGCCGGATTTCCGCGCATCGGCGGTGCTGTCTCGGGCGATCGACAGATCGCGCGGCGCCCCCGGATCGGCTGGAACGCGCTGGTCCGGCGCCCTGCCCAGGCCGCACGTCGCCAACCTTGACCCGATGGACACGTATCAGGGCGCATGATCAGGCCCGGTGCTTGTGCCCAACGGCCGCACCACCTTCGCCAGCCACGCGTTTTCCGCCAGCCAAGAGGAATGCCCATGCCCCCCCTGTCCCGACGGGAACTGTTGAAAGCCGGCGCCGCATCGGCCGGTGCCGTGGCGATGCCCGGCATGGCGAAGGCCGCCGACGTCGCATCCGCCCCCGCACCGGCCCGCGCGCCGGTGACCCAGCGCGTGACCCTCGAGGTCAACGGCCAGCGCGTCGAGCGCGAGGTCGATACCCGCACCACCCTGCTCGATCTGCTGCGCGAGGATCTGCAGCTCACCGGCACCAAGAAGGGCTGCGACCACGGCCAGTGCGGCGCCTGCACGGCGATCGTCGATGGCCGCCGCATCAATACCTGCCTCACCCTCGCGGTGATGCAGGACGGCGCGAAGGTCACGACCATCGAAGGCCTCGGCACGCCGGACAAGCTGCACCCGATGCAGGCGGCCTTCGTCAAGCACGACGGCTACCAGTGCGGCTACTGCACGCCGGGCCAGATCTGCTCTGCAGTCGCGGTGCTCGGCGAGATCCGCGACGGCATCCCCAGCCACGTCACCGCCGATCTCGGCGCGAAGCCCGCGCTGAGCGGCGAGGAAATCCGCGAACGCATGAGCGGCAACCTGTGCCGCTGCGGCGCCTACGCCAACATCCTCGACGCGATCGAGGACGTGGCCGGCTCGCGCACGTCGGGAGCACGCGCATGAAGGCCTTCGGATTCGAACGCGCCGAGTCGCCGGCAGCCGCCGCGGCCGCCGCTGCGCGCACGCCCGGCGCGAAGTTCATCGCGGGCGGCACCAATCTGCTGGATCTGATGAAGCTGGAGATCGAGACACCGGCGCATCTGATCGACGTCAACGGCCTGTCGCTCGACACGATCGAGAAGACCGACGACGGCGGCCTGCGCATCGGTGCACTGGTCCGCAACACGGATCTCGCTGCCGACGAGCGCGTGCGCCGCGACTATCCGGTGCTGTCGCGCGCCCTGCTCGCGGGCGCGTCCGGCCAGCTGCGCAACCGCGCGACGACGGCCGGCAACCTGCTGCAGCGCACGCGCTGTCCCTACTTCTACGACACCGCCCAGGCCTGCAACAAGCGCCTGCCGGGCAGCGGGTGCGGCGCGCTGGACGGCTACAGCCGCCAGCTCGCCGTCATCGGCGGCAGTCGCGAGTGCATCGCCACGCATCCGGGCGACATGGCCGTCGCGATGCGCGTGCTCGATGCCGTCGTCGAAACCGTGGCGCCCGACGGCCAGACCCGCCGCATTGCGCTCGACGCGTTCTACCTCGCGCCGGGCAACACCCCGCAGCGCGAAACGGTGCTGCAGCCCGGTGAACTGATCACGGCCGTCGTGCTGCCGCCGCCCGTCGGCGGACGCCATGTCTACCGCAAGGTGCGCGACCGCGCGTCCTATGCCTTCGCGCTGGTGTCGGTTGCGGCCATCGTGCAACCGGATGGCAGCGGCCGCATCGCCGTCGGCGGTGTCGCACCCGAGCCCTGGCGCCGGGCCGAGGCAGATGCCGAGATGCCGCGTGGCGCCAAGGCGGTCGCGGCGCGCCTGTTCGAAGGCGCCGCGCCGACCGACGACAACCGTTTCAAGCTGAAGCTCGCCGAGCGCACCATCGCCGCCGCGCTGGTCGAAGCCCAGGAGGCCACGTCATGAAGTTCGATACGCCCGCCGGCCAGAACCCCGTCGACCGCATGCGCGTGGTCGGCCAGCCGCTCGACCGCATCGACGGCCCGCACAAGGTTACCGGCACCGCGACCTATGCCTACGAATGGCACGACGCCACCGAGCGCGCGGCCTACGGCCACGTCATCGGCGCCGGCATCGCCAAGGGCCGCATCGCCGCCATCGACACGTCCGCAGCGGAACGCGCGCCGGGCGTGCTCGCCGTGGTCACCGCGCAGAACGCGGGCGAGCTCGGCAAGGGCCGCATGAACACCGCAAAGCTGCTCGGCGGCCCCGAGATCCAGCATTACCACCAGGCCATCGCGCTCGTCGTCGCCGAGACCTTCGAGCAGGCGCGCGCGGCGGCGGGTCTGGTGCGCGTCGATTACACCCGGCAGCGCGGCCGCTTCTCGCTGCAGCGCGAGAAGGCCAATGCGATCAAGCCCGAGGGCGGCGACACGCCGGCCGATTCGGCGGTCGGCGATTTCGATGCAGCGTTCGCGTCGGCCGAGGTCACGCTGGACGAGATGTACACCACGCCCGACCAGTCGCACGCGATGATGGAGCCGATGGCGTCGCTGGCCGCGTGGGATGGCGACAAGGTCACGATCTGGACGTCGAACCAGATGATCGCCTGGGGCAAGGGCGACGTCGCGCGCACGCTCGGCATCGCACCGGACAAGGTGCGCCTGGTCTCGCCGTACATCGGCGGCGGTTTCGGCGGCAAGCTGTTCGTGCGCTCGGACGCGGTGCTCGCCGCGCTCGGCGCGAAAGCGGCCAAGCGCCCGGTCAAGGTCGCGCTGCAGCGCCCGCTGATCGCCAACAACACGACGCATCGTCCGGCCACCGAGCAACGCATCCGCATCGGCGCGAACCGCGACGGCACGATCACGGCGATGGGTCACGAGAGCTGGTCCGGCGACCTGGAAGGCGGCGGCCCCGAAGTGGCCGTGCAGCAGACCCGCCTGCTCTACGCCGGCGCACACCGCATGACCAAGATGCGTCTGGCCACGCTGGACCTGCCCGAAGGCAACGCGATGCGCGCGCCCGGCGAAACGCCCGGCATGATGGCGCTGGAAATCGCGATGGACGAGATGGCCGAGAAACTCGGCATGGATCCGGTCGAGTTCCGCATCCGCAACGACACCCAGGTCGATCCCGAAAAGCCGGAGCGTCCGTTCTCGCAGCGCCAGTTCGTCGAGTGCCTGCGCCAGGGTGCGGAGCGGTTCGGCTGGGACGAACGCAAGGCCAGCGGCAGCGTGCGCGACGGTCGCTGGCTGGTCGGCATGGGCATGGCGGCCGGGTTCCGCGGCGCGCCGGTGATGAAGTCCGGTGCGCGCGTGCGACTGCACGGCGATGGCCGCGTCACGGTCGAAACCGACATGACCGACATCGGCACCGGCACCTACACGATCATCGCGCAGACCGCCGCCGAGGTGCTGGGCCTGCCCATCGAGGCGATCGACGTGAAACTCGGCGATTCCGACTTCCCCGTCTCCGCCGGTTCCGGCGGCCAATGGGGCGCCAACAGCGCGACGGCCGGCGTCTATGCGGCCTGCATGAAGCTGCGTGAGGTCGTGGCGACCAAGCTGGAACTCGATCCCGCCACCGCGGAGTTCGCCGACGGCAAGGTCAGCGCGAGCGGCAGATCGGTGTCGCTCGCCGACGCCGCGGGCGACGGCCAGCTCGTCGTCGAGGACGCGATCGAATTCGGCGATCTCGACAAGCAGAAGCAACTCGCAACCTTCGCCGCGCACTTCGCCGAAGTCGGCGTCGACATGCACACCGGCGAGACCCGCGTCCGCCGGATGCTGTCGGTCGCCGCGGCGGGCCGCATCCTCAACCCGAAGCAGGCGCGCAGCCAGATGATCGGTGCGATGACAATGGGTGTGGGTGCCGCGCTCAGCGAAGAGCTGGCCGTCGACGAGACCATGGGCTTCTTCGTCAATCACGATCTCGCGGGCTACGAGGTGCCGGTGCATGCCGACATCCCGGAGCAGGAGGTCGTGTTCCTGGACGAGACTGATGCCGACAGCTCGCCGATGAAGGCCAAGGGCGTCGGCGAACTCGGCCTGTGCGGCGTGCCGGCCGCGATCGCCAATGCGATCCACAACGCCACCGGCGTGCGCGTACGCGAGTACCCGATCACGCTCGAGAAGCTGCTGGACGGACTGCCCGACATCGCCTGATCGAACGGGACGTGCACACGCGGCGGGCCTCATTGCGGGGCCCGCCTTTTTTTTGCGGGCGCTTGTCGACGATGCGGGCGCGTGGATCCGCAGTCTGTAAGCGGGCATCACGCGCGAGCGGGTGTTGCGCGGAACGCCATCGCGCGCGAGCGCGCTCCTCCGGGGACGGGCGTCTCACACGCGTCGCCTCGTGAATCAGCGCGAGCGGGCGTGCCGCCGCCCGGCATTCCCTGCGCGTCGCGTGTGAGCGCATTCGAGGTACGACGTATCCGAAGGCTGGATGTCGTTTGTAGGAGCGCGCTCGCGCGCGATGGGCTTCCGCGCAGGTCCCGGTTGCGCGCGAGCGCGCGCCTACCGGCAGCCCGGCGAGCACCAAACGGGCCTACACGTAGCGCGGAATCGGTCCGCGTTGCGGGGTCTGGTCCGGCAGATCGACTTCGACCTCGTCGACATAGCACCAGCCCCAGCCCTCGGGCGGATCGTAGCCCTCGATGATCGGGTGGCCGGTCGCGTGGTGGTGCGCGGTGGCGTGCCGGTTCGGCGAATCGTCGCAACAGCCGACGTGGCCGCAGCTGCGGCACAGGCGCAGATGCACCCAGGGGCTGTCGATCGCGAGGCATTCTTCGCAGCCGCGTGCGCTGGGCACGACCGTCGCGATCGTGGCGAGATGACGGCAGGCGTCGGCCATCAGGCGGGCTCCGTTTCCGGGGTGGCGGCGCGCGCGGGTTCGTCCGCGGCGGCGAGGTACTGGTGGATCTGCGCGACGACGGCCGCGCCTTCGCCGACCGCGGCCGCGACGCGCTTGACCGAGCCCGCGCGCACATCGCCGATCGCGTAGACGCCGGGACGATCGGTCTGCAGCGACGTCGAACGGCCCGGGGCCGCGCCGTCGATGCCGGTGGTCACGAAGCCGGCATGATCCAGCGCCACGCAGTCGGTCAGCCAGCCGGTGTTCGGATCCGCGCCGACGAACAGGAACACGTGCCGCAGATCGCAGTGATGCGTGTCGCCGGTATCGCGATGGCGATACGTGCCGCCGATCAGGCCCTGCTCCGCATCGCCCTCCAGCGTCACCAGTTCGGTGCGCGTGTGCAGCACCACGTTGGGCAGCGCCGCGATGCGGTCGATCAGATAACGCGACATCGAAGCCTCCAGGCCGGCGCCGCGCACGACGAGATGCAGTGTCTTCACTTTCGGCGCGAGGAACACGACCGCCTGCCCGGCCGAGTTGCCGCCGCCGATCAACGCGACCTCCTCGCCTTCGCACAGCCGCGCTTCGACCGGCGACGCCCAGTACGACACGCCGGCGCCTTCGAACAGGGCGAGGTTCTCGATGTCCGGCCGCCGGTAGCGTGCGCCCGATGCGATGACCACCGTCCGCGCGCGCACCGCCTCGCCCGAGGTCAGATGCAGCACGTGCGGCGCTGCGCCCGCGCAGTCCCCGCCCTCGCCACCGCCGCAGGCGAGCCTTTCCACTTCCAGCGGAATCGCGAGTTCGGCGCCGAACTTCAGCGCCTGGTTGTAGGCGCGGCCCGCCAGCGCCTGGCCGGAAATGCCGGTCGGAAAGCCGAGGTAGTTCTCGATCCGCGCCGAGGCGCCGGCCTGGCCGCCGATGGCCCGCTGGTCCAGCACCAGCACCGACAGGCCTTCGGACGCCGCGTAGACGGCAGCGGCGAGCCCGGCCGGGCCGGCGCCGACGATCGCCACGTCGTGCAGCACCCCGGGATCCAGCTCCGGCGTCATGCCCAGACACGCGGCGGCCTCGGCATTGCCGGGCCGTTTGAGCACCTGTCCGTTCGGGCAGATCATCAGCGGCAGGTCGCCGGGCTGGATGCCGAGCCGCTCGACGATCTCGCGTCCTTCCGCATCGCCGTGCGCATCGATCAGCGTGTTCGGATAGCCGTTGCGGGTGAGGAAGCCCTGCAGCGCGGTGAGATGGGCCTCGCCCGGATCGCCGACCAGCACCGACCCCGAGGCGTCGGCTTCGATCAGGCCGACCCGTCGCAGGATCAGCGCCCGCATCACGATCTCGCCCAGTTCCGCCGCGCCGACCACCAGCGCGCGCAAGTGCGGCGCATCGATCGGCACCGCCGTGCATCCGGACGCGGCGGCACGCCCGGCCGCGAGCGATGCGCGCCCGGCCAGCTGGCTGACCTCGCCGGTGAACTGGCCCACGCCCTGCGTGGTGATCGGCTTCTCGTGGCCCAGGCCGTCGCGCCGCACGACATCGATCGCGCCCTCGAGCACCAGCCACACCGGCGCGTCGCGGTCGCCGACGTCGAACAGCACCTCGCCGGCGCGGCAGGTCCGTGGCGGCCCGCTGGCGAAGCGGCGCGCGGTCGCCAGCTGGGCGGCGTCCAGGACCGGGAACATCTGATGCTGACGGGAGTCGACGAGGGCCATCGGCAGGTTCCGGCGGACGGTCCTGCATCATGCACCCGCGCGCCGCGGGGCAGCCAGCGGACCGTGTGGGATGGAGCAGCCCAAACCGCCGGGCCGGGGTACGGCGCGGATGGTGTGGCGACGGGTCGGCGCGGACGCACTCCGGCCTGCGATCCACCGGCCGCATGGCCCGATCGACGCCGCTGCACACGCCTCACGCGACAAGGCGCATGATGTGCCCATCGGCACCCCGCCCGCACCTCGCGGCCGGATGCGCCACCCCACCTCCCCTCTTCTTCCGCAGCGCCCGTCGCCTGCGGCCTCATGCTGCACAGCCTGGCAGGACCGCCTCGCTCAACGTCCAGGCGCTCCCGTGATGTCGACCCTGCTGCTTCCCTCCGCTTCCGGCGCCCTCGCCGTCCTGCGCACCGCGGTCGTGTGGACCGCGCTCTACGTGCTGGCGATCTGGTGCGCCGAGTCCTTCGTCGTCGGCGCGCCGGCGGTGACCCTGTTCTGGCCTGCCTCCGGCATCGCCTATGCGGCCGTCGTGGGCCTCGGCATGCGCTGGGTGCTCATCCTGCCGGTGGCGCTGCTGATCGCGCACGCGACGTTCGCGCCGGTGCCGCCGGAGTTCGTGCCGTTCTCGGTGATGAGCAACGTGCTCGGCGCCCTGTCGGGTGCGGTGTTCCTGCGCGTCGTGCGGACCTTCAGTCCCCACCGCGCGGCCGGCGTGTTCGGAATCCTGGGCGGCGCGATGGCGATGGCGGTCGTGTCGGCGGGCGTCGGCACGCTGGGTCTCGTCAAAGCGGGCATGGTGCCCGGCGCCGACGCGGCGGCCGCCTACATGAAGTGGGCGCTGAGCAATCTCCTCGGCATCGCCTGCATCGCGCCGGCGCTGCTGCTGGTGCTGGAATCGCGGATGCGCGTGCAGACCGATGCGCCGCCGACGTCCGCCTATGCCGGGGCAACCGAGCGCTGGGTGTGGCTGATGGCCTGCGTCGCGTCCTACGGGTTCCTGTACTGGGTCGGCTCGCAGGCCAGCCATTATCCGCTGGGCATGGTCGCCATTCCGCTGGCCCTGCTGGTGTGGAGCGCGTTCCGCTTCACCCGCCTGTGGACCGCGACCTCGACCCTCGTCGCGGTGGCGGTCGTGACCTCGCTGCTGGGCCTGGGACTCGCGGCCTACCGGCCGCCCACGACCACGCTCGATGCCGTGCTGCTGCTCGGCCTGCTCAACCTGTTCGCGATCCTGCCGCTGATGCTGATGGAAACCATCCACGTGCAGCGCGTGGGCGCGATCCGCTCGGCGCGGCTGCTGGCCGAAGCGACGCGGATCCAGCAGGAAGAACTCGAGGCCCTGGTCGCCGAGCGCACCCGCCAGCTCGACGCGGCCAACCGCCGGCTCGAGGAACTCAGCCAGACCGATGCGCTGACCGGCCTTCGCAACCGGCGCTACGTGTCGCGCCAGCTGCCGCTGGATCTGGCGTTCTACGAGCGCGACGCCCTGCAGCCGCACACGCCGAACCAGGCCCTGTATTTCGCGCTCGTCGACATCGACCACTTCAAGCGGATCAACGACCGCCTCGGCCACCGCGCTGGCGACGAGGTCCTGCAGCAGTTCGCCACCCTGCTCGGCGGCCTGATCCGCAGCAGCGACTACGCCGTGCGCTGGGGCGGCGAGGAATTCCTGCTGGTGCTGCGGCCGATGCCGTCGGAGTCCGTGTCCGTGCTCGGCAGGCGCATCTGCGCCCTCGTCGCGGCGCACGCGTTCGACGTGACCGGGCAACCGCCGCTGACGCTGACGTGCTCGGTGGGCTTCGCGGAACGCAACCCCGGCGACGACGCGGCGCTGCCGTGGGAGCAGACCATCGAACTCGCGGACGCCGCGCTGTACTGGGTCAAGCAGCACGGCCGCAACAACTGGGCCGCGCTGCGTCCCGCCAACGGCGTACCGCCCGCCCTGCTCGTCGAGCGCATCCGCGACGGCACGCAGGCCGCGATCGACGACGGCATCGCCATCGTGTCCTGCGGCCGCGCCGACGACACGGCGGACCAGGGCGACGGAGAAGCGGTGGCCGAGGTGGTCTGAGCTCGACGGGCCCGGTCGCGCGCAAGCGCGCCCCTGCAACAAGACACCTCCCCGTAGGAGGGCGCTCGCGCGCGAATGGCGTCACGGCCTGCTGCACGCGCATCGCACGGGCCTTGCGGTCGTCCGGCACAACCCATTTGGACTCGGCATCGCCACGCCCGGGTACGCGCAAACGCAAGCCAGAACAGACCAGGTCGCGGCAGGCGCGCGCTTGCGCGCGATGTGCGTGGCCCACTCCAGGGCCATACGGGGGCCACGCAGCGCCTAGACCGGGGGCCGTTGCACGACCGGCGCGTGGATCGCCATCAGCTCGATGATCCAGTCGATGAACACCCGCAGTTTCGCGCTGACGTGGCGGTTCGGCGGAAACGCGATCGACATCGGCATCGGGTCCATGCGCCAGTCCTCGAACAGCGACACCAGCTCGCCGCTCGCCAGGTGCGGCCTGGCCATGTACGCGGGCAGCCACATCACGCCCATGCCCGCCAATCCCGCGGCGAGGTACGCGCTGCCGTCGTCGACCGCGACCACGTAGCGGCCCTGCGCCTCGACGCGCTCGTCGCCGCGCCGCATCGCGTACGGCAGCGGTTTTCCGGTGCGCGCCCACAGGAATCCCACGATCCGGTGATGCGACGCCTCGAGCTCGCGCGGATGCGCCGGCGTGCCCATGCGCTGCAGATACGCCGGCGTCGCGTGCACGCCGAGCTGCAGGTCGCCGACGTGCCGCGCGACCAGCGACTGGTCGGTGATCGTGCCGCCACGCACCACGCAATCGACGTTCTCGCCGATCACGTCGATGCGCCGGTCGCTGACGCCGAGGTCGAGCTGGATGTCGGGATAGCGGGCGTGGAAATCCGGCAGCGCCGGCGCCAGGATCATCCGCGCGAAGGGACTGGGCACGTCGACGCGCAGGCGCCCGCGCGGCGTCGCGGCGGCGCCCGACAGGCTTGTCTCGGCATCGTCCACGTCGGCCAGCAGACGCACGACGCGTTCGTAGTACGCCGCGCCGTCGGCGGTCACGTTGACCTGGCGCGTGGTCCGGTTGAGCAGCCGCACGCGCAGGCGCGCCTCCAGCTGCTGCACCAGCTGCGTCACCGTGGTCCGGCTCATGTGCAGTGTCTGGGCGGCCTTGGTGAAGCTGCCGGTCTCCACCACGCGCGCAAACGCCTGCATCGCATCGAAACGGTCCATCGGCGGTCCAGCTGCGGAAGATTGTTTGGATTCTACGAACAGTGATGGCCAGACAGGCGTGTTTATCCCGACGACGTGCGTCCGCAGACTGGCGCCATCCCAAGCATCCGGGGCCAGGCCCCACAGGAGAATTCCATGGCAACCCGTGACGTCGTGTTCCCCGTCGGCCGCCATGCGCTGTACGACAAGCACCGCTATTCGCCCGCCGTCCGCTCGGATGGTTTCCTGTTCGTCTCCGGCCAGGTCGGCAGCCGCGAAGACGGCTCGCCCGAACCGGAGTTCGACCAGCAGGTGCGCCGCGCCTTCGAGAACCTCAATGCCGTCCTCGCCGCTGCTGGCTGCACGTTCGACGACGTGGTCGATGTGACGTTCTTCATCGTCGACCCGGCGAACCGCTTCGAGCGTGCATGGCAGATCGTGCCCGAGTACTGGGGCGAGGCGCCGTTTCCGACCGCGACGGTGGTCGGCGTGACGTGGCTGGCGGGGTTCGATTTCGAAATCAAGGTGGTGGCGAAGCTGCCGGAGCGTGCGCCCGGTTGAGGCGCGTGGCGCAGGCGGCGCCAGGACCGCCCCGTCCTCCCGGCGCCGGAAGATCGGCTGTCGGCAGAACGTCGCCGAGACTCCAAAAACAAAGGGCCCTTGCGGGCCCTTTGTCATGCGAACCGAACGCGCGCACTCAACCCGCAGGCGGCGGCGTCCCTGTCGCCGCAGGCGCGGCCTCGGGCGCAGCCGGCGGCGTTGCGGGGACACCCGGGGCGCCGCCCGTGGGCGTGATCCGCCAGATGGTGTTCGCCAGATCGTCGGCCACCAGCAGGGCGCCGCGCGGATCGACCCGTCTTCGCCGAGGAAGCCGGTGGCGAAGTCGATCGCGTCACCCGACGGGCGTCCATTGGCGAACGGCACGAACGAAACCTTGTAGCCGACCGGCGGATCGCGGTTCCAGCTGCCGTGCTGGCCGACGAACACGCCATTGGCGAACTGCGCGCCCATCGCCGGGCTGGAGAACGCCAGGCCCAGCGCCGCGACGTGCGCGCCCAGTGCGAAGTCGGGGGCGATCGCGGACGCGACCTTCTCCGGCTTCTGCGGACGCACGCGCTCGTCGACGTTCTGGCCCCAGTAGCTGTAGGGCCAGCCGTAGAAACCGCCGGGTCGCACGCTGGTGAGGTAGTCCGGCACCAGCTCGCCGCCGATCTCGTCGCGCTCGTTGACCACGGCCCACAACTGGTCCATGCCCGGCTGCATCGCCAGCGCGGTCGGATTGCGCAGGCCGGTCGCGAACACGCGGTGGAAACCGGTCGCGGCCTCGACCTGCCAGATCATCGCGCGGTTCTCTTCGACCGCCAGGCCACGCTCGGTGATGTTGCTGTCCGAGCCGATGCCGACGTAGAGATAGCGACCGTCGGCACTGATCGTCAGCGCCTTGGTCCAGTGGTGGTTGATCGCCGACGGCAGCTTGGTGACTTCCTCCGGCGCACCGGCGGCATTGACCGCGCCGTCGGTGTAGGCGAAGCGCAGCAGCGCATCCTGCGTGGCGACGTAGAGCGAGCCTTCCGAATACGCCAGGCCATAGGGCGCGTCGAGGTTGTCGGCGAACACCGAGCGACCTTCGTAGACGCCATCGCCATCGGTATCGCGCAGCAGGGTCAGACGGTCGCCGCTCTCGACCTGGGTATTGCCGCGCGCCTTGATGACGCCGGCGATGATGTCCTTCGGCGTCAGCTTCGGCGCGCGACCGCCGCGGCCTTCGGCGACGAGGATGTCGCCGTTCGGCAGCACCAGCATCTGCCGCGGGATCAGCAGGTTGTCGGCGATCGGGGTGATCTCGTAGCCCTCGGGCACCGTCGGGCGCTGATCGCCCCACTCGGCCGGCAGCGAGATCTTCAGCGTGGGGAACAGGCCGCGCTGCGGCTTCGGCAGCTCCGGCGACGGACCGACATAGGTCTCGTCCGGCGTGCCGCCGCAGGCGACGAGTGCCAGCGCCAGGGCAGGCACCAGGGCGCGCGTCAAAAGACGGGGCGTCGTGCGCTTCAACGTCAGGACGTTCATGCCACCACCTCCCGACGACGCAGGCTGCCGCCGATCGCGAACCACAGCGTCGCGGCGATCGACACCACGCACAGCACCGACCACACCAGCGCCTGCGGCATCTTCTGCCAGGCGTCCATCGCATGGACCAGCGAATTGACGAAGCCGAGCACGCAGGTCAGCGCGAGCAGACCGACGTAGAGGAAGCGCGTGCGCGTGCGGGCCGTCGGGGTGATCAGCGACAGCAGCGCCCAGACCAGCGCAATGCCGGCGAACACCAGTGCACCCACGACCAGCCAGGACGCGAAGTTCGTCCACTGGATCTCGTAGGTCTGGGCATAGGCGACGTCGGCGATCAGCGCGCCGAGGAAGAGAGGGAACGCACTGCTGGCCAGCAGCATGTGCACGGGGTGCAGCGGCCGAACAGGCTGCGCCGCGACGACGGGAAGTGGATGCATGGGAAGTCTCGGAATCGATGGGTGCGCGAGGCGGCCCGGGTGGCGCGTCGCGTTCCCTACCTTCGTCGATGGGCGCGCAAGGGACAGTGAATGCGGCGGGAGACACGCGGCATGTCGCCCTCATCGAGGGCAGACGTCGCCGAGACGCTGGCGTCGCACTCGGACGAGCGCCGCGCATAGCGCGCCGTGCCCGCGCGCTTCACCCCACGCCGCGTATAGCTGGGAACCCCTTCGAACGGATGCGCCCCATGGCAGAGACCTCGCCCGCAATGCGCTCTCCGGACGCCATCGCCCAGGCGATCTCCGACAGCGGTGTCGACAAGGCCGCCCTGCCGACGTCGTCGATCCTCGGCCTCGGCCTGCTGGCCGGTGCGTACATCGGTTTCGGAAGCCTGATCGCCGTGCTGCTCGGCGCCGGCGCGGCCGGTCTTCCGTTCGGACTGGCGCAGATCGCGACCGGCATCGGCTTCTCGCTGGGCCTGATCCTGGTGCTGCTGGCCGGCGCGGAGCTCTTCACCGGCAACGTGCTGATGACGCTGCCGCTCGCGCAGAAGCGCCTGGGCATCGGCCGCGTGCTGCGCGCCTGGAGCCTGGTATGGATCTCGAATCTGGTCGGCGCGCTGCTGCTGGTGCTGCTCGCGATCGCCGCCGGCGTGCATCTCGCCGGCGACGGTGCCTTCGCCGCGACCGCGATCGAGCTGGCCGCCGACAAGACCGCGAAATCGCCGGGCGCGCTCGTCGCCAGTGGCGTGCTCGCGAACGTGCTGGTCTGCCTTGCGGTGTGGATGGCGGCGGGTGCGACGTCCGCCATCGACAAGGTCGCCGTGATCGTGCCGCCCGTCGCCGCGTTCGTCGCACTGGGGCTCGAACATTCGATCGCCAACATGTCGCTGCTGCCGCTGGGCCTGCTCGCGCAGACGGGCAGCGGCGTCGCAATTCCGGCGGGTCTGACGTGGGCAACCGCGGGCCTCAACCTGCTGTGGTCGACCGTCGGCAACCTCATTGGGGGCGCCGTGATCGGACTGGGCTACTGGGCGCTGTATCTGCGCGGGAAATAGGTCATGCCGCGCCGCGTTGCCTGGTGGATCGGGCCAGCGTGGCGCTCGCCTGCGGTCTGGATCCGCGTCATGGCATCCGACACGGGACGCTGATGCGGAGACGATCAGGCCAAGAGCGCGACGCCCGGCAACGCACGGCGCGCCGATGACCCCATGCCGGCATTGCCTCAAGCCAGGCCGGCGCAACCCGACCGCATGACGTCCCGCTGCCGATCGCCGTCCGCGTGCACGGCGTCCAGGAACGGTCTGAATCACTGCCTTTGTCCCTGCGGCGCTCGACAGCCGAACGGCTGGTCAGGCGGGGATCAATGACTTCAAGCCGTTGAAACCCAAAGACGCTGGATTCCCGCCTGCGCGGGAATGACGGCCACACGCGGCGCTGTTCAGACCTTCCCCATCGCGCAGAACGCGACCGCCCTCATTCCAGTCGCCCCGACCGATCGCAGTTCGACTGCGGCACCCGGACCCTGTGTTTCGCGCGCGTGGCCGGCGCAAACGGCCCCGGCCCGCCAAGCCAGATGCCGCGTCCTTGCAACCTGAGGCGCCGGTCCAACCCGTCACTTCCCCCTGGATCGACCCTCGAAACTTTGCCGACCTTGGTCCCAGTTTCGTCACCTTGTGACTTTTTTGTGATTTTTTTGTTGCCCGGAGGCTGAATTCCTGTTAACGATTGTTGCGGCGCAGCAATGCGGCTTGTCCAGTTGGCCCCACAGGAAACCCATCAACAACAACAAGAACTCCAGGGAAACAGGCATGCAAAGCAATCAGGCATCACGTTCGCGATTCACGCAGGCGCCATTGGCGTCGGCCGTTCGACTGGCACTCGCCAGTGCACTCCTGATCAGCAGCAGCGCAGCGCTCGCGCAGACCGCGACGCAGGAAGACCCGCCGGAGACGGAAGGCACCGCCACGCTCGAGACGGTCTCGGTGCTCGGCAGCCGCAGCCAGCCGCGTTCGGTGTCGTCGTCCGCCGTGCCGATCGACATCTTCAGCAGCGAGGAATTCCGCAACCAGGGCGCGACCGATGCGCTCGACCAGCTGCGCGTGCTGGTGCCCTCGTTCAACGTCAGCACCATTCCCATCGACGACGCCGCCAGCCTGGTGCGGCCCGCCAACCTGCGCGGCCTGCCGCCCGACAACACGCTGCTGCTGGTCAACGGCAAGCGCTTCCACCGCGCGGCGGTCATCACCTTCCTCGGCCACGGCCTGTCGGACGGCGCGCAGGGCCCGGATCTTTCCGTGTTCCCCTCGCTCGCGCTGGAACAGGTGGAAGTCCTGCGCGACGGCGCGGCCGCGCAATACGGCTCCGATGCCATCGCCGGCGTCATCAACTTCGGCCTGAAAAAAATCCGCGAAGGCGGCACCGTCGAAGCCTTCGCCGGCCAGTTCTACGAGGGCGACGGCTTCACCACCCAGTACAGCGCGCAGATCGGCCTGCCGATGACCGAGCGCGGCTTCGCCACGCTGACGGCCGAATGGCGCCAGGCCGATGCGACCTCGCGCAGCGTGCAGCGCGACGACGCCGCCGCGGCCGACGCGGCCGGCTACCCGGACATCGCCAATCCCTCGCAGATCTGGGGCTCGCCCGAGATCAAGGACGACATCAAGTTCGTCGCCAACCTGGGCCTGGAAACCGACGCGCTGGAGTTCTACCTGTTCGGCAACTACGCCAAGCGCAGCGTCGACGGCGGCTTCTACTACCGCGATGCGACCTCGCGTTCGGGCGTGTATTCCAACGATGGTGGCGAGACGCTGCTGGTCGGCGACCTCACCGGCGCCGGCGGCTGCCCGACCATCGCGCTGCGCGACGGCGCGGGCAACCTGCTGCCCTACAGCGTGGTCGGCGCGGCGGCGTCCTCGATGCCCGCCAACTGCTTCAGCTTCCTGTCGCTGTTCCCCGGCGGCTTCACCCCGCGCTTCGGCGGCAAGCTGGAAGACAGCTCGGTCGCAACGAGATCGATTTCGAGATCTACAACACCGTCAACGCCTCGCTCGGCCCGGACCAGCCGGACGGCTACCGCTTCAACCCCGGCGGCAACGTGCAGACCGATACCGGCGTCAACTTCGACATCGGCCGCGATTTCGAGACCACCTTCACCGCGCAGCCACTGCGTTTCTCGGCCGGCGCCGAGTGGCGCAACGAGGCCTTCGAGATCATCGCCGGCGACGCGGCCTCGACCGGGATCGGGCCGCTGACCACCCAGGGCTTCGCGCTCGGCTCCAACGGCTTCAACGGCTTCAGCCCGCGCACCGCCGGCAAGTTCGAACGCGAGAACTACGCCGTCTACGTCGACACCGAAGCGCAGTTCACCGACCAGTTCCTGCTGGCCGCGGCCGTGCGCTACGAAGACTTCGAGGATTTCGGCGACACCACCAACGGCAAGCTGACCGGCCGCTTCGACTTCACCGACACCTTCGCCATCCGCGGCGCCATCAACACCGGCTTCCGCGCGCCCACACCCGGCCAGGCCAACGTCAGCCAGATCACCACCGCCTTCGCCGGTACCGGCCTGACCGACATCGCCACGCTGCCGCCGACCAACCCCATCGCCGCGATCAAGGGCGCGCAGCCGCTGACGCCCGAAGAGTCGACCAACTTCTCGCTGGGCGCGGTGTGGAGCAGCGGCAACTGGCTGGTCACCGCGGACGCCTACCGCATCGAAGTCGAGGACCGCATCGCCCTGAGTTCCAGCTTCGACCTCACCGATGCCGAACGCGCCCAGCTCGTCGCCTCCGGCAACCCGGAAGCCGCATCGCTGACCTCGGTCACCTACTTCGGCAACGCCTTCGACACCACGACCTCCGGCGTGGACCTGGTGACGAGTTACGAGAGCGACCACTTCGGCGGCACCACCACGTACTCGCTGGCCGGCAACTGGAACCGCACCGAGGTCGACCGCTTCAACCCGGACTTCGTCGACGAGGCCCGCGTGTACAAGCTGGAGGAATCGCTGCCGCGCACCAAGGGCTATCTCAGCGTCAACCACCAGCGCGACGTCTTCCACGCCAACGTGCGCGCGAGCTACTACAGCTCCTGGTACGAGGACCACCTGGACAGCGCCGTGATCTCGATCGAAGACGGCGGCCTGCCGATCTACGGCGACAGCACCGTGATCGTCGATGCCGAGATCGGCTGGACCTTCGATTCCGGCCTGTACGTCAACGTCGGCGCGCAGAACCTGTTCGACGAAGTGCCCGACGACAACCCCTGGGGCGGCATCGCCGGCGCCCAGTACCCCGTGCACTCGCCGTACGGCTTCAACGGCGGCTTCTATTACGCGCGGGTGGGTTGGAAGTTCTGATCGGACAACCGTGCCGAGGCACGTTGCCCGGATCCAACGTTTCGTCGCGTCACAACCCAACGCCCCCGGTCACCGCCGGGGGCGTTCTCGCTTCAGGCGGCGGAACCCGTCAGACGACTTTCCGCAATCGAGCGCGCGCTATCTCTGCAGCGCAGCGAGGCTGACTGGCGAGACGTGCCTCGTGCAGGTGTTCCGGCTCAAGCGGGCTGTCGTTCCTGAAACGCCGCGCGCAGCGGCGCGATAACACCCTCCAGTGCGGTCAGCTCCGCAATGGCAGTACGGGCTGTTCGTCCAGGGTCCCGTCTTCGAGGATCACCACATGGCGCGTCCCCTCCCGGTCGAACAGGACCGGGATCGGCGCCTGGAACAGCGGACGGCGCACGAAGGCCAGGCGCCAGCCGAAGATCTCAAGCGCCTCCATCGTCATGAGCTGGGCCGGCTTCAGGCCTTCGCGCAGCTGGGCCGTGTCGGCAGGCGGCGCGCCCCGGCGACGCTCGGGCGTCCGGCGGGCCGGTGCATCGGGCTGGGCCGTCCAGGGGCCGTCGATGACAGTTGAGTGCGCGGTGTGGGACATGCGGATGCTCGGAAACGGATTCACGCGCACGTCCATGCAAGGAGCGTGCCGGAGTTGCTCAGGCGATTCGTCAACCGCTTGTCACCTGGCCCGCGGAGGCGCGCGCGTCAACAACCGCTGCGCGTGCTCGGCAAGCCATCTCTGAAGAGCCACCAGACCAAAGACTATGTGTCGCCGCAGCCGGTCACGCACGAAGACTGGCCCAACGCCGACACGTGCCGCACGTGGATGAGTTACACATGCGCACCTGCGCTCCATAAGTGAGCCGGGCACCGTTATTCCTCCGCCGCCCGCGCGCAGAACATACCTATACTCCGGCGTCGTCATGCAATTCGAGATCTCCGGTGAGCAAAGACATCCCAAGACTCCAATCGGAGCTCAGAACCTTTGCCCAAGAGAGGGACTGGGAGCAGTTCCACAGCCCCAAGAATCTCGCAATGTCTGTGTCAATCGAAGCCGCCGAATTGCTTGAGCATTTCCAGTGGCTCACCGATGCGCAGAGCCGCGAGCTGAACGAGGAGCAGCGCCAGCAGGTCGGTCACGAAATTGCCGACGTTCTGCTTTACCTCTTGCAGTTGGCAGACAAGCTGGACATCGATCCTGTGGCCGCCGCTCACCAGAAGCTGGCGATCAATGCCGGCAAGTACCCGGTCGACCGGGCCAAGGGAACCAGCACGAAGTACACCGAATTCTGAAACAGCCATCCAAAGGGGGATACGCTGGCGTGATCGTTTATCAGGCGACAAAGAGCACTTTCCTGCACGACACCGATCATGCGCAGATCGAGGACGTGGTCGAACGCGCCTTTGTCCAGCGCACTGGGCGTTACGCCGCCCAGTCGGAATTCAAATCGTGGCGCAACTCCCTCGCGGCGATGGCGCGCGTCCTACGCGACAGCGAGATTCCGGACGACATCGGTGTCGGCGTCGAGTTCGGTATTCCGCAAACCTCCAAGCGGATCGACTTCATCCTCTCGTCATCGTCGAGCTCAAGCAGTGGTCCAGCTCCCGGGTCAGCGAGAAGGACGGCATCATCGTTGCCAACCGAGGCGGTCGCTCAGAGACGGAAGGTCCGCATCCCAGCTACCAGGCCTGGTCCTACGCTGCACTGCTCAGTGGCTTCAACGAAGCCATCTACGAGTCGAGTACCGAACTCCGCCCCTGCGCCTACCTGCACAACTACAAGGATGACGGCGTCATCCGCGACGCCCGGTACGCCGCTTATCTGGATAAAGCGCCGACATTTCTCGACGGCGCGGACGAACTCGCGCTGCTACGCAGCTTCATCAAGCAGCACGTCAAGAAAGGTGACAGCGGCGAGCTGCTCTACAGCATCGAGAACGGGCGCATACGGCCGTCGAAGATGCTGGCCGACAGCGTCGCCAAGATGCTCAAGGGCAACCAGGAGTTCGTCCTCGTGGACGACCAGAAGGTCGTTTACGAGACATGCTTGGCCAAGGCTGCGCAAGCCAGCGATGCCCGTAAGCAAGTGGTCATCGTCAAGGGCGGCCCCGGTACCGGCAAGTCAGTAGTGGCAATCAATCTGCTGGTCGAGCTGACCAAGCGCGGGCAGCTCACCAAATACGTCTCCAAGAACGCAGCGCCGCGTGCCGTTTACAAACAGAAGCTGGCCGGGCACCTGCGTCAGGTAGAAATCGGCAACCTGTTCGCTGGCTCCGGTGGATTCCACGACGGCCAGCCCAACGTCTTCGACACCTTGGTCGTGGATGAAGCCCACCGTTTGAACGAAAAGAGCGGCCTGTACGGCAATCTCGGTCAGAACCAGATCATGGAACTGGTCCGTAGCGCCCGCTGCACTGTCTTCTTCGCTGACGACGACCAGGTTGTGACTCTATCCGACATTGGCCGCATCGCCGAATTGGAGCGTTGGGCGCAAGCAGCGGGTGCCGAGGTGACCCACATGGAACTTGCCTCCCAGTTCCGCTGCGCGGGCTCGGACGGCTACATCGCCTGGCTCGATAACTTCCTGGGCATCCGGGAGACCGCAAACGCCGACTTCGATCGCGACAGCTTTGACTTCCGCATCGTCGACTCTCCAGTCGAGCTGCACGACCTGATCCGCGAGAAGAACAAGCTCAACAACAAAGCCCGTGTTGTTGCGGGCTATTGCTGGGACTGGAAGAGCAAGAAGGATCCCAATGCATGGGACATTGAGATTCCCGAGCATAGTTACAAAGCACAGTGGAACCTTGATAAGGACGGCAGTCTCTGGATCGTAGCCCCAGACTCGGTAGAACAGGTCGGCTGCATCCACACCTGCCAGGGATTGGAGCTGGACTACGTCGGCGTAATCATCGGATGTGACCTGCGCTGGCCCGACGGTAAGCCCGAAGTGTTCCCGGAGTCGCGCTCACGAATGGACCGTTCGATCCGTGGATACAAGAAGTTGATGAAAGAAGATCCGAGCGCAACAACCGAACTGCTGGAGCGGATTGTGCGGAATACATACAAAACTCTAATGAGCAGAGGCATGAAAGGTTGCTACTTGTATATCGCCGATAGCTATCCCCAAGTGCTGGCTACCAAAGAATGACGCCTTGCTCTAAGTCGCCCATCTTCATTCCAAGCGTCCAGCAGCACATCGTGGCGCGACAGCTCCCGTAAGTCGTGCGAAGACTTCGCCAGAAACACTGGGTTACCCCACCAAGCCGCACCTTCAAAAGCCGGCCCGCCTTAGAACCTCAAACGGTACACAGCGCCAATCTGCTCGATCTGCCGCTCGTCCACGCCTGCCTGGTTCGCGAACGCCGGCCACTCTTCGACCGCGGTCGCCACCTCCTCCAGAATCTTCTTCTCCCGCCCGCGCTTGAGGCCCGCCACCGCCGCGGCCGCCTTGAAATCCTCCAGCGTGAACCCGTCCCGCTTGCCGTTGACGCGCATCTGGTGCGTGGCCGTCCAGTCGCCGTCGGGGTTGTAGCTGTAGCTGACGTCGAACGCGGGCGCCAATGACCACTGGCCCTGCTTGTCCATCAGGAACGCGATGTTCTTGACGTGGTCGTCCTGGTTGCGCGCCACCACGTTGAACAGCATGCGGCGGAACTGCTGCTCGATGGCCGCCATCGGCAGGCCGAGTTGCCGGATCACGAGGAAGGCCTGTTCGTAGGCATACGCGCCGGGCAGGTTGTAGTCGAAATGCGCCAGTGCGCCGAGCGACTGCATGTGCAGCTTGCTGCCGTCGTCGCGCCGGTCGAAGCGCCGGGTCATGAAGTGACGACGTCCGCCCTCTTCCAGCAGCCGGCATTCGCTCATGTCGATGCCAGCGGCCTGCGCCATCAGCGCGTAGGCGTATTCGATGGCGCCGTAGCCTTGCGGGTCCAGCAGTTCCTTGTCCTTGTTGCCGGACACGCCGTCGAACTTGAGCAGCCAGTGGCTGAAGCCGGCGTCGGCCGGCGCCTGGCCGGAGCGCACTTCGTTGGTGTCGGCATTCCAGGCGATCAGGGCCTTGGCGCGCGCGCCGCCGGCCGAGGTGCCGACGCGCAGGATGTCCTGCATGGCCTTCTGCCGCGCGGGGCGCTCGAGGCTGGCGGTGAGGCCCTCGCGATGGCTGAGGATGTCCGACGCCAATCCGACCAGCGCGGCGACATCCAGCGTCTCGGACCGGCTGGCCCTGGGCCCCTGCACCGGCTTGAACTCCAGCGCGCCCATGCCGCGCGCGCCGGTGTAGCACAGCCGCTCGACGGCGTTGAAGCTCTGCGGCGTGCGGCCCTGCATCGCCAGCCATTGATCGATCAGCGCGTTGCCGAAGCGGTCCGGCAGGGAATCGGCCAGCAGGCCGGGCAGGCCGTGGAAGGTGGGCGGCGCGAGCTCCGGAAAGCTGTAGATGCGCGGCTGCAGCGGCATGTGCAGCGGCGAGAGTTCGATGCCGCTGCCGAGGAACTCCGGCACGTATTCGAACGCGGCCGTGGTCGCGCCGTCCTGCAGCGAGACGGCGCCGATGGTGCGGCCCCAGAGCTGGACTTCGGCGAGGGTCATGGTTCCCAGCGCCAGCGCTTGGGCGGCGCCTGCGGTTCGTCCACGCGACCGGAGGCGCGCTTGCGGGTCTGCCGCTGTTGCCGGAGCTGGGCGACGGGGCTGGGGGCAGGCTCGGGCACCAGTTGATCCAGGCGACCTTGCAGTCCGAGCACGCGGCAGACGCGGAGGAACGTCGACAGCTGGCTGGCCGTGGCGCCAGCTTCCAGCCGCTCCACGGTGCGCTTGGACACGCCGGCCTGCTCGGCGACATCCGCCTGGGTGAGGTTCTGCGCCAGGCGCAGCGCGGCCAACCGGTCGCCCAGTTGGCGAAGGCCTGCTGCGTCGGGGACATGCGGGCTGTTCATGACTCGCCGAATATGGCGACTAAACGCCTTTAAGTCAAATAAATCGTCAGATTTGACGATTAGTGCTACCTGGCGCTGGTGATTCTGGCGGCGGGACGAGAACAACGGTCTTGGATCCCCGCCTGCGCGGGGACGGCGAGGATGGTCAGGGCCTGCGGTCCCACGTAAGCGCACGCCTGCACGATGCCGCCGCGCACCCGGTCGAGACCACGCACCGCATCAGGCGGCCGCCGCCGGCTTCCGCCGCAACTTCCGCCCCACCCACTCCTCCGCATCGTCGACCAGCGTGAACGCCGCCGGCACCACGATCAGGCTGAGCAGCGTGGAGGTGATGAGGCCGCCGATGACGGCGATCGCCATCGGGGCGCGGAAGCTGGAATCGGCGGTGAAGCCGAGCGCGATCGGCAGCATGCCGGCGCCCATCGCGAGGCTGGTCATCAGCACGGGCCGGGCGCGCTTGTGGCAGGCGTCCATCAGCGCGTCGTGGCGCGACAGGCCCTGCTCGTCGCGTGCGATGACGGCGTAGTCCACCAGCAGGATGGAGTTCTTGACCGCGATGCCGATCAGCAGGATCAGGCCGATCAGCACCGACAGCGAGATGTCCATGCCGGTCAGCAGCAGCGCGCCGAACGCGCCGCCAGCGGCCAGCGGCACCGCGACCAGGATGGTGATCGGCTGGCTGGCGTGGTTGAACAGCAGCAGCAGCACGCCGTAGACGCAGAAGATGCCGGCGACCATCGCCATGGCGAAGCCGCCGAACATCTCCGCGAACACTTCGCTGTCGCCCGCGGCCTGGCGTTCCACGCCGACCGGCAGGTTGGTCAGCGACGCCAGCGCGTCGATCTGCTTTTCCACCTCGCCCATCGCCATGCCGTTGAGGTCGACGGTGATGGTGACGTTGCGCTGGCGGTCGAAGCGATCAATCTGCGAGGGGCCGCTGGCGGTCCTGATGTCGGCGACCGACGACAGCGGCACGCTGCCGCCGCTGGCGGTCGGCACGCGCAACTGGCCGAGCAGCGCGGGGTCCGACAGCGCGGATTCCGCCAGTTGCACGCGGATCGGCACCTGGCGTTCGGGCAGGTTGAGCTTGGAGAGGAACTGCTCGTAATCGCCGCGCGTGGCGACGCGGGTGGCCGCCGCGATGTCGGCCGTGGACACGCCGAGATCCGCAGTGCGTGCGGCGTCGGGCCGCACGATGACTTCCGGGCGCACCAGCGAGGCCGACGAACTCACCGTGCCCAGGCCGGGCAACTGGCGGATGCCGCGTTCGACGTCGCGCGCGGCCTCGGCCAGCTTCACCGGGTCGTCGCCGGCCAGCACCAGCTGCAGCGCGCGGCCGGGTTCGCCGCCCTGGAAGCTGATGCGCACGCCCGGTAGGTCGGCGAGACGATCGCGCACCTGGCCTTCGAGCTCATACTGGGTGAGGTCGCGGTCGTCGTTCCAGCGGATGGTCAGCGTGGCCTTGCGGATCTCTGCGCTGGAGATGTCACCCGGCCCGCTGGCGCCGCTGTTGCTGCCGGCGGTGAGGAAGACGTGCGTGATCTCGGGCATGTCGGCGATGCGACGACGCGCGGCCTCGGCGATCTCGCTGGTGGTGTCGAGCGACGTGCCCGGTGGCAGCTCGACGGCGACGGTGCTCTGCAGGCCATCGGTCGGCGGGATGAAAGTCACCTGGATCAGCGGCAGCAACGCCAGCGAGCCGAGGAACAGCGCGAACGCCAGCGCCAGCGTGCGGCCGCGATGGCGCAGCGCGGCGTCCACCCAGCGCAGGTAACGCTGCATCAGCTTCGAGTCGCCCGTGTGCTCGGGCATCGGCTTGAGCATGTAGGCGGCCATCATCGGCGTGATCAGGCGCGCCACCAGCAGCGAGAACATCACCGCCGCGGCCGCGGTCCAACCGAACTCGCGGAAGAACTTGCCGGGAATGCCGGGCATGAAGGCGACCGGGATGAACACCGCGGCCAGCGTGCAGGAGGTGGCGACGACGGCGAGGCCGATCTCGTCGGCGGCCTCCATCGCGGCCTGCTTCGGCGTCTTGCCCATGCGCAGGTGGCGGTCGATGTTCTCGACCTCGACGATGGCGTCGTCGACGAGGATGCCGACCACCACGGCCAGCGCCAGCAGCGTGATCATGTTGAGGCTGAAGCCCAGCCAGTACATCACCGCGAAGGTCGGGATGATCGACAGCGGCAGCGCGACCGCGGAAATGAAGGTCGCGCGCATGTCGCGCAGGAACAGCAGCACCACCAGCACCGCGAGCGCGGCGCCTTCCCACAGCATGTGCATCGAGGAGGCGTAGGAGTTCTCGGCGACCTCGGTGGTCGAGGCGACTTCGACGATGCGCAGCCGCGGCTGCTCGGTCTGCAGCGCGTCGATGCTGTCGCGCACCGCGTTGCCGACGCCGACCTCGCTCGAGCCGACGGTGCGCTGCACGGCGAAGCCGATCACCGGGCGACCATCGAGTGTGGTGCGCTGGGTGATCTGCGCGCCGCCATCGCGGACGTCGGCCAGTGTGGACAGGCGCACGCTGCGGCCGTCGGGTACGAAGATCGGATAGTTGGCGAGGTCCTCGGCGCTGGTCACGGTGCCGAGCGTGCGCACGGCCTGTTCGCTGCCGCCCACGGTGGTGCGGCCGCCGGGCTGCTCCTGCTGGATGCGCGCGAGCTGCTGCGACAGCAGCGCCGGGCTGACGCCGAAGCCCTGCACCGCTTCGGGCCGCAGGTCGACGCGGATCTCGCGGTCGATCCCGCCGATGCGCCGCACCGCGCCCACGCCGGGCAGGCCGAACAGGCGCTTGCTGACGGTGTCGTCGATGTACCAGCTGAGCTCTTCGTCGCTCCAGCCGTCGGCGGTCACGGCGAAGGTGAGGATGTCGCCGGCGGTGACGTTGACCAGCGAGACGATCGGCGGCTCGACGTCGCCCGGCAGGTCGATGCGCACGCGGTCGATCGCGTCACGCACTTCGTCCTTGGCGATGTTGCCGTCGCGCTCGATGTCGAAGCGGATGATGGTCGTCGACACGCCTTCGTTGACGATCGAGGTCATGTCGTCGATGTCGGCGATGCTGGCCACCGCGTCCTCGACCTTGCGCGTGACCTGGGTTTCCAGCGTGCTGGGGCTGGCGCCCGGCAGGCTCACGGTGATGTTGACCACCGGCACGGTGAGGTCCGGGAACTGCGAGACCGGCAGCATGCGGAAGGCGACGAGGCCCGCGGCCGTCAGCAGGATGAAGACCAGGATCGCCGGCAGCGGCCGCTGGATGGACCAGGCCGAGAAGTTCATCGGGCATCGGTTCCGGTGGCGGCATCCGCGTCGGCATCGGCAGGTTGCGCCTGCGGCGGCGGCGCGTCCGCGGCCTGCGCATCGACGACGCGCACCAGGTCGCCATCTCCGAGGAAGCCGGCGCCGCGCGCGACGACACGATCGTCGGTGGTCAGGCCGTCGGGCAGTTCGATCTGGCCGCCGTGGGTGGCGCCGACCGCGACGCCGCGCTCGCGCACGCGGTGGTCGTCCTCGACGGTGAACACGTAGGCGCGGCCATCGCGGCGCACGACGGCATCGAGCGGAATCAGCAGCGCATCCGCGCGACCAAGCGTGATGCGGCCCTGCGCGAACATGCCGGCGCGCAGCGGGCCGGGCGCGGGCAGATCGACATAGATGGTGGCGGTGCGGCTCTGCGCATCGAGCGAAGGGGAGACGCGGCGCACCTGGCCCGCGACGGGCCCGGCGGGCGTGTCCACCTGCACGAGGGCACCGGGCGCAACCAGCAGCAGGTCGGCCTCGGCCAGTTCGGCGCGCCATTCCAGGCGGCCATCGCGGATCAGGCGCAGCAGCTCGCCTCCGGCGCCGACCACCTGCCCCGGCTGCACGCTGCGCGCCGACACCACGCCCGCGACCGGCGCGCGCACGACGGTGAAACCGCGCTGCACGCGCGCGGCGTCGCGACTGGCGATGGCGGTGTTGAGCCGCGCCTGGGCGTTGTCGCGCGCGGCTTCGGCTTCCTCGGCGTCCTGCACGGAGACCATCTGCTCGTCGGCGAGTTCGCGCACGCGTGCGGCCTGGCGGCGCGCGGTTTCCAGGTTGGTCGCCGCTTCCGTCGCCGACGCGTCGGCCTGCAGCAGCTGCGAGGCCAGCGTGCGGTCGTCGAGCCGCAGCAGCACGTCGCCGGCTTCGACGACGCTGCCCACTTCCACTTCGACACTGGCGACGCGCACACCGGACAGTTCGACGCCGACCGAGACTTCTTCCCACGCCGCGACGGCGCCGGACGCGACGACCTCGCGGACCACGTCGCGGGTCTGCGGCGCGGCCAGCGCGACCGTCAGGCTGGGCGTCGCCTCGGGCGTATCGGTGTCCGCGCAGCCGGCCAGCGCGAACAATCCAGCCAGGGTGAGAACGCGCAGGGACTTGGCAGGCATCGGAGGCGGCTCGGATCGGATCGGAATGCTGGTAATTTATCAGCCCACTGATAACTCCGGAGCGCCGGTGCCCGATCGCGACACCCGAGCCTTGCGTGCATTCAGGCAATCGCGGGCCTATCGCATGGGCACGCGGCTCAAGCGCCTGCACGTCGGCCTGACCGGCCTGATCGAGGAGCAGGCGCGCCAGGCCGGCATGGAACTGACGCGTCCGCAGGCGTGGACGCTGATGCTGCTGGCCGAACGCCCCGGTGCGTCCAACGCGGAACTCGCGCGGCTGGCGGGCGTGTCGCCGCAGACGATGCACCAGCTGCTGCTGCGCCTCGGCCGCGACGGCCTGGTGACCCGCAAGCCGCATCCGACCCTGGGCCGCGTGTTGTCGTTCGAGATCACCGCCGACGGCCTGGCCCGGGTGACCCGCGGCGTGGCGCTGGCGGAACGCGTCATCGACGGCGCGCTGGCGCCGCTGCAGCCCGACGAGCAGGAACAGCTCATCGCGCTGCTGGAGCGCTGCGTGGCCGGCATGCCGGGTGGCGATGCGACGTAGGTAAGGCCGGCGCGTGGTGCGCCGGTGCATGGCGCACGCATCCAACCCGCGCACGTGTGACCGTCATTTCCGCGCCTCTAGACCGACATTTGGTGGCTCAGCCGGGAATCCAGGCACGCCGGCTTGCGTGGTCGCATGTCTGCGCAGACACGCGGCAGCGTCCTGCTGTCCCATCAGCCGTCCCCTCCTCTCCTTGTAGGAGCGCGCTCGCGCGCGATGGGCTTTCCACGCAACGGCCCTTTCGCGCGCAAGCGCGCTCCTACAGGGATTTGGCCGCGTTGCCAGCGTTCCACGAAAGACGGCAGAGCCGCGAATCAGCTCACGCAACAGCGCCAGCACTGCCGGCTTTCCAGCGCATGGACCCCGCGTTCCCACGTAAAGACTTCGATGTTTGAAGACGGTCCCGTCGAGACAGCCCCATCACATCCCACGCGACGGACCGGTGAATTCTTCGATTCGTCTCGTCAGGGCGCCCCGCGCAGAGCGCCCTCACCCCAATCCCTCTCCCGCAGGCGGGAGAGGGGCTTGAAGCACCGCGTCACTGCGGACGATCAGGACCACGCATACGCCTCACCTTCAATCGTCATTCCCGCGCAGGCGGGAATCCAGGGACGTTGGCTTCGTGCTTCGGAACTCTTTACGTCCACATCGCGCGATCTCCAATGATTCCGCCTGACCCGACATCTGTCCGTCGAAAGACGCAGAGAAAACGTCGCTCCTGTACCTCCCACCGTGCAGCGGCCCTCGGCGCGAAATCGGCGGCGCCCTGCTGCCGCATCAGCCGCCCCCTTGTAGGAGCGCGCTCGCGCGCGATTGGGCCTTCCACGCAACGGCCCGTTCGCGCGCAAGCGCGCTCCTACAGGGGTGACCCGCGTCATCCGCGTGCCACTGGCGACGGCGCGGCCGCGAATCCGTCAACGCAGCAGCGCGCGCACTGCCGGCTTTCCAGCGCATGGATCCCACGTGCCTGCGGGACATCGTCGCCGTTAGGAAACAGTCCCGTCGAGACAGACACATCACATCGAGTCACACGACGGACCGGCGGAATTCTCCGGGGCGTCACGATCAGCGCGCCCCGCGCAGAGCGCCCTCACCCCAACCCGTCTCCCGCACACGGGAGACGGGCTCGAAGCACCGCGTCACTGCGGACGATCAGGACCACGCAGACGCCTCACCTTCAATCGTCATTCCCGCGCAGGCGGGAATCCAGGGACGTTGGCTTCGTGCTTCGGACACCTGCTCGTCCAAGTCACGCGATCTCAAATGATGCCGCCTGACACGACACCTGCCCGTCGAAAAACACAGGAAAAACCTCGCTCTTGTACATCCCACCGTGCGGCGGCCCTCGGCGTGAAATCGGCGGCGCCCTGCTGCCGCATCAGCCGCCCCTTGTAGGAGCGCGCTCGCGCGCGATTGGGCCTTCCACGCAACGGCCCGTTCGCGCGCGAGCGCGCTCCTACAGAGCACGGATGCGACAGCGCCCTGCTGTCGCGTCACGCGTCACGCGGCAGGCGGCAGGCGGCAGGCGCGCAACAGACGGGCGACAGAAATCGACCTCGTCGAACGAAGAAGGCCTCGCGTCTGCGAGGCCTTCCAGTCGAATCCAGTGCGAGCTTCAGTCGTTCCGCACCCGCCTACTGCGCAAGCGCGCCCGGCGTCGGGGCTTCCGGATCAGGCGAACGGATCCTGCAGCACCATCGTGTGGTCGCGGTCCGGGCCGGTGCTGACGATGCTGATCGGGCAGCCGGCCAGCTCTTCGAGCGCGCGCAGGTAGGCGCGGGCCGCGGGCGGCAGCTTGTCCCACTCCGTCACGCCGTGGGTGTTCTCGCTCCAGCCCGGGAATTCCAGATACACCGGCTCGCACTCGTCCCAGCCCTGGGCGTCGAGCGGCGCGTATTCGGTTTCCTTGCCGCGGTAGCGGTAGGCGATGCAGAGCTTGAGCTTCTCCATGCCGTCGAGCACGTCGAGCTTGGTGATGCACAGGCCGCTGATGCCGTTGATCGCGACGGCGCGCTTGAGCGCGACGATGTCGATCCAGCCGCAACGACGCGGACGGCCGGTCGTGGCGCCGTATTCCTGGCCCTTGTCGCGCAGCGCCTGGCCGACGGCGTCGTCGAGCTCGGTCGGGAACGGGCCGCCGCCGACGCGCGTGGCGTAGGCCTTGGCGATGCCGAGCACGTAGTCGATCGCATCCGCACCGACGCCGGTGCCGGCGAGCGCGCCGCCGACGGTGGTGTTGCTGCTGGTGACGTACGGATAGGTGCCGTGGTCGATGTCGAGCAGGCTGCCCTGGGCGCCTTCGAACAGCACCTTCTTGCCCTGCTTGCGCAGGTCGTGAAGGATGCCGGCGACGTCGCTCTTCATCGGCTCAACGTACTCGCCGAACGCCAGCGCTTCGTCGTAGGTCTTCTGGAAGTCGACGGCGTCGACGCCCAGGTATTTGGTCAGCACGAAGTTGTGGTAGTCGAGCGCGGTGCGCAGCAGTTCGGCCAGCTGTTCGGGGTAATGCAGGTCGGCGACGCGGATGCCGCGACGGGCCACCTTGTCCTCGTACGCCGGGCCGATGCCGCGGCCGGTGGTGCCGATGGCCTTGCCGCCGGCGGCCTTCTCGCGGGCCTGATCCAGCGCGATGTGGTACGGCATGATCAGCGGCGTGGCCGGGCTGATCTTCAGGCGCGAACGCACTTCGACGCCGGCGCCTTCCAGCTCGCCGATTTCCTTGATCAGCGCGGCCGGGCTCAGCACCACGCCGTTGCCGATCAGGCACAGCGCGTCTTCGCGCAGGATGCCCGACGGGATCAGGTGCAGCACGGTCTTCTTGCCGTTGATGACCAGCGTGTGGCCGGCGTTGTGGCCGCCCTGGAACCGCACGACCGCACCGATGTCGGTCGTCAGCAGGTCGACGATCTTGCCCTTGCCCTCGTCGCCCCACTGGGCGCCCAACACCACGACTGACTGACCCATCTGCACAGACTCCACACGTTGGAAGCGCCCGCGGGCGCGATGTCCGCATCGGCGCCGTCATGGGGCCAGACACGGAAAAAGCCGGCGGGAGCGCTCATTCGAGACAGCCCGTCCGGCTTTTGTGCATTCTCCGGGTTTTGCGCCGGATAGGCCACCCCGATCTGACGAATGTTCAGGGGGCCGGAAGGCTGGAGCGACGCGATGCAGCCCGCGCTGCTGCTTCACACGGAACGCTGGCAAACCTGGGCCGGAGCGCCGGTACCGCGATCGCGACGCGCAGCCGGGCCGTTGCCAAGCGCGACCAAGGCGATCCCGCCCGTGTCAGCCGCCCCGGCGCACCAGATACAGCGCGACCAGCCCCAGTGCGAGGATGATCGCGCCGGCGCGTCGCAGCATCGCGATGGGCATCGCCTGCAGTTGCTCGGCGGTGCGCTTCCACACCTGCGGTGCAGCGAAGAGGATCAACCCTTCGAGCACCAGCACCAGGCACAGGGCCGCCCACAGATCCGACATCAGGCGGCCCGCGCGATCAACGGTCGGCGCGCATGTACTGCAGGAACGGATCGTCGCGCTCGAGCACGATCACCGCATCGCCCTTCTCGAACGAGGCGCGATAGGCCTCGAGGCTGCGCTGGAACGCATAGAACGCCGGGTCGCGGTTCGCGGCCTCGCCGTAGATGCGCGTGGCTTCGGCGTCGCCTTCACCGCGCAGCAGCTGCGCGTCGCGCTCGCCTTCGGCCAGCAGCACGGTCTGCTCGCGATCGGCCTGACCGCGGATCGCGCGGGCCTGCTCCTCGCCTTCCGCGCGCAGGCGGCTGGCGACCTGGCGACGCTCGGCGCGCATGCGGTCGTAGACCTGGCCGATGACTTCGCTGTCGGTCGGCAGGTCGATCTGCTTGAGGCGGATGTCGACGATGTGGATGCCCAGCGATTCGGCGGCCTCGTTGATCGTCGGCAGCTGCTTCTCGATCAGGTCGGCGCGGTTGCCCGAGACCAGCTCGGTCAGCGTGCGGGCGTTGATCTCGTTACGCAGCGAGTTCTTGATGATCGGCTCGAGACGCGCATTGACGTCGGCCTCGTCGCCGCCGGTCGCGCGGTAGAACGCACGCACGTCGCTGATGAAGCCGATCGCGACGAAGTCGACGCTGACGTCCTTGCGCTCGGAGGTCAGCGAGCGCTCGGGCGAGAACGCGTTGGCGTTGAAGCGGCGGTCGAACACCCGTGCGCTTTCGATCAGCGGGATCTTGAAGTGCAGGCCGGGGCCGATGTCGGTCCGCGCGATACGACCGAGGTTGAGCACCAGGCCGACCTGGCCTTCGCGCACCACGAACACCGAGCCCATCAGGCCCAGCAGCACGATGATGACGATCGGAATGACGAAATTGAGTCTCATCGGACGGCTCCTTCACGCGGCGGGCGCGGCAGCTGCTGCGCAGCCGGCGTCGGCTCGCGCGTGGCATTGACGGTCGGCGACAGCACCTCCGGCGGCACCAGCGACGGCGCGTTCTGCGGGGCATTGCCCTGCCCGGCCATCGGCACGTAGATCAGCTGCTGGCCGTCGCCACCGACGACGGTGCGGTTGGCCGACAGCACGTCCTGCACCGCGTCGAGCCACAGGCGCTTGCGGGTGACGTCTTCGGAACCGCGGTAGGCATCGACGAGCAGCGAGAAGCGGGTCGCGTCACCGGTCGCGCGGGCGACGGCGGCGGTCTTGTAACCCTCGGCGATCGCACGCACGCGGGCGGCTTCGCCTCGCGCTTCCGGCACGATCTTCGCCGCATGCGCGCGCGCTTCGTTGATCAGGCGCTCGTTCATCTGCTGGGCGCTGTTGACCTCGTCGAACGCGGGCTTGACCTCTTCCGGCGGGCGCGCGTCCTGCAGGTTGAGCTCGGTGACAAACAGGCCGGTGCGGTAGGCATCGAGCGACGCCTGCAGCGACGCCTGGGCGGCCGTCGACAGCGGACCACGCGCGTTGAGCGCGGCGTCGAGATCGGCGCGGCCGATCTGCTCGCGCACGGCGCTGACCGCGGTCTGCTCCAGCACTTCGCGCGCATCGCGGGTGCCGAACAGGAACTGCTCGGCATCGCCGACGCGGTACTGCACGTTGAACGACACGGTGATGATGTTCTCGTCGCGGGTCAGCACCGGCACGGTGCTGCTGAACGACTGCACCGTGGTCGCATTGACCTTCATGACGCGCTCGATCGGCCACGGCGCCTTGAGGTTCGGGCCGGGCTGCATGACGCGCGCGGTCTGGCCGAAGCGCAGCACCACGCCGCGCTGCTGTTCGCCGATCAGCACGAAGCAGTTGAACAGCAGGATGACCACGAGGACCAGCGCGACCCAGCGCAGCGGAAACCCGCCGCCGCCGCCGCCGAACAGGCCGCGGAACTGGTCGAGGATGCGGTCGAAACCGCCACCACCGCCGCCGTTGCCACGCCCGCCGCCACCGCTGTTGCGGCGCCTCGGCGGCCACGGATTCTGCTGGCCGTCGTCACCGGAACCCCGCCTGTCGGGGGTTTCGCTGTCCTTGTTCTTGCCGGGAATATTCCAGGCCATGCCTGCTCCAATCTGGGCGCGACGCCTGCGTCGGCGGCTGCGCGGGGGTTGCTTAGTCTAACCGGCTCCCGGCCGCCGGCGGCCAGGGCTGGCGGTCGGGCGGGTGCCGCATTCGAGGTACCACACTTGCGTCCTGCGGAAGCGCGCCTGCACGCGATTTCGCCCGGTCGGGCGACCCGCCCTCACGCCCTGAGGCGCGCCTGCAGATGCCGGACGGACCGCGTGTTGCCCGGTCCGTCCCGCAGGAATGGGGATGTCACCCGCCCGCTTCAATCGCACGGCGTGATGCCGTGGCGATTGCCCTTGATCAGAACGTGTCGTCGTCTTCCGGCGGCAGGAGCGGGCGCAGCGGCGCGCCGTCGTCCTGCGACGCCAGCTTCGCCGCGTCGGCCAGCGCCATGTCGATGTCCAGATGCCAGCCGGCCTCGTCGATCTGCTCGCTGCGCACCGCGTCCAGCGCATGCAGGCGCGCGTGCAGGCGTCCGGCGCTGGTCGGCAGTTGCAGCGTGCCGACGACGCGACGCAGGCCCAGGCGCTTGGCCAGCGCCTGCGACAACAGATCCAGGCCCAGCCCGTCGCGCGCGGAAATCCACACGCTCTCGCGCTTGACGTCGTCGGCGGTGTTGTCCGGGTCTTCGTCGTACCGCGGCAGCGCGCCGTCGATCCGGTCGATCTTGTTGAACACCAGCAGCTGCGGCAAGTCGCCGGCGCCGATCTCGCCCAGCACCTTGTCGACCTGCTCGATGCGCTCGTTGCGCAGCGGATCGGCGGCGTCGATGACGTGCAGCAGCAGGTCCGCCTCGCGGGCCTCGCTCAGCGTCGAGCGGAACGCGGCGACGAGTTCGTGCGGCAGGTCGCGGACGAAGCCGACGGTATCGGCCATCACCACCGAGCCGCCGGACAGGTCGACGCGGCGCACGGTGGGATCGAGCGTCGCAAACAGCTTGTCGGCCGCATACGCATCCGCGCCGGACAGCGTGTTGAACAGCGTCGACTTGCCGGCATTGGTGTAACCGACCAGGGCGATGCGCGGCATTTCGCTGCGGACGCGCGCGCGGCGCATCTGGGTGCGCTGCACCTCGACCTTGTCGAGCCGTGCCTGCAGCTGTTCGAGCCGCTTCTGCAGCAATCGGCGGTCGGTCTCGAGCTGGGTTTCGCCCGGGCCGCGCAGGCCGATCGAGCCGCCGCGCTGGCGCTCCAGATGGGTCCAGCCACGGACCAGGCGCGTGGCCATGTGGCGCAGCTGGGCCAGCTCGACCTGCAGCTTGCCTTCGTGGCTGCGCGCACGCTGCGCGAAGATGTCGAGGATCAGGCCCGTGCGGTCGACGACGCGACGCTCGAGATACTTCTCGAGGTTGCGTTCCTGGCCTGGCGACAGCCGGTGATTGACGAGGATCAGGTCGGCGCCGGTCGCTTCCGCGGCCGCCTTCACTTCCTCGAGCTTGCCGCTGCCGATCAGGGTCGCGGCGTTGGGCTTGTCGATCCGCGCCGGGATGACCGCGGCGACGGAGGCGCCGGCCGAGCGGGCGAGTTCGGAAAATTCCTCGAGCGCGCCTTCATCGGCAGGCCCATGGGCATGGGGCTGGATCAGCAGCGCGTTTTCACCCTTGCGGGAGCGTTCAAACAAATGCGTTCAAGCCTCGTCGGATCATTCGGACTGTTCCGGCAGCTCGTCGCCATCCTCGCCTTCCGAGGACTGGACGAAACCGCCGCCTGGCGCCACGCGCACGTTGCGCGCCGGCACCACGGTCGAGATCGCATGCTTGTAGACCATCTGGCTCACGGTATTGCGGAGCAACACCACGAACTGGTCGAACGACTCGATCGTGCCCTGCAGTTTGATGCCATTGACGAGGTAAATCGAGACGGGCACACGCTCGCGGCGCAGTGCGTTCAGGAAAGGATCCTGCAAGGATTGTCCTTTGGACATGGTGTTCCCCAGCGTTGGTTGTTGTTGTTGTCGGCTGCTGGCCGCATCGCCTCCACTCCCCGTGGGCGGCGACCCCTCGATGTTACACAACCGTTGCGTCGTTCGCGTGCCCCGCACGCCGCGGTGACGGGCGTGCCGGCACGAATGTGCGGAAGCGTGACGCGTCGCGGCGTTCAGGCCAGGAAACGCGCAATCGTGTCGTCGAGACGCGCGCCGTCGGTCGCCGGATCGAACCACGCGACCTCGCCCTGCCCGCGCAGCCAGGTCAGCTGGCGCTTCGCCAGCTGCCGGGTCGCGGCGATCGCGCGTTCGCGGAATGCGGCGGCATCGTCACGGCCGTCGAGGAATTCCCAGGCCTGGCGGTAGCCGACGGCGCGGATCGCCGGCAGCTCCAGCGGCGCCGGATGCGCGCGCAGCGCGGGCAGCGCACGCAGCGCCCGCACTTCGTCGAGGAAACCGGCCGCGAGCATCGCGTCGAAGCGCTGCGCGATACGCGCATGCAGCACGTCGCGGCCGGTCGGTGCGATGACGACGCGGCAGACGCGCGCGGGAAACGGCGGCGCCTCCGACGGCATGCGCTGCCAGGTGCTGATCGGCACGCCGGTCAGGCGATGCACTTCCAGCGCCCGCTGGATGCGCTGCGGATCGCCCGGCTTGATGCGCGCGGCCGCGTCCGGGTCGAGGGACGCCAGCTGCGCATGCAGCGCGGGCCAGCCGAGCGATTCGGCCTCGGCGGCGATATGCGCGCGTGTCGCCGGATCGGCCGGCGGCATCGGCGAGAGTCCGTCGAGCAGCGCGCTGAAATAGAGGCCGGTGCCGCCGGCCAGGATCGGCAGACGCCCGCGCTGCAGGATGTCGGCGACCGCGGCGCGTGCATCGTCGGCGAATTCGGCCGCGGAGTACGTCTGCCAGGGATCGCGCAGGTCCAGCATGTGATGCGGCACCTGCGCGCGTTCCGCGGCGTCGGGCTTGGCCGCGCCGATCTCGAGGCCGCGGTACACCAGCGCCGAATCGACGCTGACGATCTCGCCGCCGAAGCGGCGCGCCCAGTCCAGCGCGCGTGCGGTCTTGCCCGACGCGGTCGGGCCCATCAGCACGATCGCCGGCGGTCGCGGGTCGGCAGCCATGGCGGGCGACGCGGCCGCGGCGCGCGTCAGTAGCCGGTTTCCCGCAGCGACAGCCGCACCTGCTGGTGCGTCGCCTGGACCTGCGCCGGTGGCGCCGGGCCCAGCAGGCTGACGACGATGATCGCCAGCGTGCCGACCGCGAAGCCGGGCACGATTTCGTACAGGCCCGAGCCCAGCTGTTCGACCGCGATCTGCTTCCACGCGACCACCGTCACCGCGCCGAGCACCATGCCCGCGAGCGCGCCGTTGCGCGTCATCCGCTGCCAGAACAGGGCCAGCAGCACGACCGGACCGAACGCCGCGCCGAACCCGGCCCAGGCATAGGACACCAGGCCGAGCACGCGGCTGTCCGGATCCCGCGCCAGCCACAGCGCGACGAGCGCGATCAGCAGCACGCTGGCGCGGCCCACCCAGACCAGCTCGCGCTGGCTGGCGTCCTTGCGCAGGAACCCGCGATAGAAGTCTTCCGACAGCACGCTGGAACACACCAGCAGCTGGCTCGACAGCGTGCTCATCACCGCGGCGAGGATCGCCGACAGGATCACGCCCGCGACCCAGGGGTTGAACAGCAGCTCGACCAGGGTGATGAAGACGCGCTCGGCGTTCGCCTCGACCGGTCCGGCCTGTTCCGGATGCTGCTGGAAATACGCGATGCCGAGGAAGCCGACGATCAGCGACCCGAGCAGGCACAGCACCATCCACGACATGCCGATGCGGCGCGCGGCGGGAATCGTGTGCACGCTGCCCGCCGCCATGAAGCGCGCCAGGATGTGCGGCTGGCCGAAGTAGCCCAGCGCCCAGGCCAGCAGCGAGATGATGCCGACGAGGCCCAGTTCGCCACCGCGCGACCACGACAGGCGCGACGGATCGACGCTGCGGATCAGCTCGGCGCTGGACTCGAAGCCGCCCGTCGTCATGTAGACGATGACCGGCGTCAGCAGCAGCGCGAACAGCATCAGCACGCCCTGGGCGACGTCGGTCCAGCTGACCGCGAGGAAGCCGCCGATCAGCGTGTAGAGGATGGTCACCGCCGCGCCCCACCAGATGGCCTGGGCGTAGGGCAGACCGAACACGCTTTCGAACAGGCGCGCACCGGCGACGACGCCCGAGGCGCAGTAGACCGCGAAGAACACCAGGATCACGACCGCCGAGATCACGCGCAGCAAGCGGCTGCGGTCCTCGAAGCGGTGGGTGAAGAAGTCCGGCAGCGTCAGCGCATTGCCGACGCGCTCGGTGTAGACGCGCAGCGGGCCGGCGACGAACCGCCAGTTGAGATAGGCGCCGCCGATCAGGCCGATCGCGATCCAGGCCTCCGACACGCCGCCCAGGTACATCGCGCCCGGCAGGCCCATCAGCAGCCAGCCGCTCATGTCCGACGCACCCGCCGACAGCGCGGTGACGCCGGGGCCGAGGCTGCGCCCGCCGAGGATGTAGTCGTCGAAATTCTTGGTCGATCGCCATGCCACGACGCCGATCATCACCATGGCCACGAGATAGACCACGAAGGTCACGATCAGCGGCGTACTGGCAGTCATCATCGAATGGTTCCCCCTCCTGAAACGACACACACCGCCCGGACGGGCGGTGCGATGTGGACGCCACAGGTTACCGCACTGCCTCGCTGCAACCCCAGCGCGCGGCCCGTGCGGACCGGCTCAGGCGTCGTCGGGCCAGACGATCGCCGGGGGCGCGACGGCCTGGCGCGGCATCGGCACCGCGTCGACCGCGGCCCAGATCTTCAGGGCATCGACGGTCGCGGCGACATCGTGGACGCGCAGCAGGCGCGCGCCGCGCTGGGCGGCGATCAGGTGCGCGGCGACGGAGCCCGCGACGCGTTCGGCAGGCACCTCGCGGCCGGTCAGCTCGCCGATGCTGCGCTTGCGCGACAGGCCCGCGAGCACCGGGACGCCGAGTTCGAGGAACCGCGCGAACTGCGCCAGCAGCGCCAGGTTGTGCGCGGTGGTCTTGCCGAAGCCGAAGCCCGGATCGACGACGATGCGCTTGCGATCGATGCCGGCCATCTCGGCCGAGAAGATGCGCTCCGCGAGGAAGCGGTGGACCTCGCCGACGACATCGTCGTAATCGGGCGCCGCCTGCATCGCGCCGGGCTCGCCCTGCATGTGCATCAGCACCACCGGCACGCCGAGCTCGGCCGCGGCCGCCATCGCACCGTCGCGGCGCAGGCCGTGGACATCGTTGATCAGGCCGGCGCCTGCGGCGACCGCGGCGCGCATGACCTCCGGCTTCGAGGTGTCGATGCTGATCGGCACTGCCGTCGCACGCGCCAGGCCTTCGATGACGGGGATCACCCGGCGCAGCTCTTCCTCGATCGGGACCGCCTCGGCGCCCGGCCGGGTCGATTCGCCGCCGATGTCGAGGAGGTCGGCGCCTTCGGCCGCCAGGCGCAGGCCATGCGCGATCGCCGCGTCGGTCGTGTCGTGGGCACCGCCGTCGGAGAAGGAATCCGGGGTGACGTTGACGATGCCCATGACCCGCGGCACGTCGAGCCGCAGCACGCGGCCCTTGCAGTCGAGCTGGGGGGCGGTATCGAACATCGGCAGCACCTGCACATCGCGGAGGGTCCGCCGATTGTCGCGGCTCTGCCGCGGCGTGCCCAGCAGCCCGTGGCCAGACCGCGCCGTACGACCGGTGACTCGACACAAGACCAGCCCGCCCTCCCCTGCAGGAGCGCGCTCGCGCGGGACCGAGTCCTCTGTCATCACCCTGACGACGCGGCCTCGGTCGCATCACGCCCGACCGCAGATCCGCCAATGGCCGTACCCGGGCAGTCACCTCGCGCGCGAGCGCGCGCTTGCAGCACGCCTGCCGCTGCACCCGCGCGGCGCATCGCCACGCAATCCGCCAACAAAAAAAGCGGCCCGAAGGCCGCCTTTTTCGACACACGCGGAGCCAGGGCTCGCGTCAGGACTGCTCGGCCGGTCCGCCGATCGGCGGCAGGGGACGCTTACCACCCGCGTCGTCGCCGTCGCCCTTGCCCTTGTTGCTGTTCGACTTGCCCCAGCCCATCGGCGGCGGCGGCTCGCGGCCTTCCATGATCGCGTCGATCTGCGGCACGTCGATGGTCTCGTACTCGAGCAGCAGCTTCGACATCGCATGCAGCTTGTCGAGGTTCGCGGTCAGGATCTCGGTCGTGCGGTTGTAGGCCTTGTCGAGGATCGTGCGCACGACCTCGTCGATCTTGCGCGCGGTGTCATCGGACACGCTCTTGTGCTGCGTGACCGAGCGGCCGAGGAACACCTCGTCGTCCTCTTCGCCATAGGCGATCGGGCCGAGTTCGTCGGACAGGCCCCACTTGGTGACCATGTTCCGCGCCATCTTGGTCGCACGCTCGATGTCGTTGGACGCACCGGTGGTGACCTTGTCGCCACCGAAGATCAGCTCTTCCGCAACCCGACCACCGTACAGCGAGCACAGCTGCGATTCGATCGCCACACGGTTCATCGAGTACTTGTCGCCTTCCGGCAGGTACATCGTGACGCCGAGGGCGCGGCCGCGCGGAATGATCGTGACCTTGTAGACCGGATCGTGCTCGGGCACGAGACGACCGACGATCGCGTGGCCGGCCTCGTGGTAGGCGGTCAGCGTCTTCTCGTCCTCGCTCATCGCCATCGAACGGCGCTCGGCGCCCATCAGGATCTTGTCGCGGGCGCGGTCAAAGTGGTCCATGCGGACCTCCTTGCCGTTCTCGCGCGCCGCGAACAGCGCCGCCTCGTTGACGAGGTTCGCCAGGTCCGCACCCGAGAAACCGGGCGTACCCCGGGCGACGACGAGCGGCTGCACGTCCTCGTCCAGCGGGACCTTGCGCATGTGCACTTTCAGGATCTGCTCACGGCCCTTGACGTCCGGCAGGCCCACGACGACCTGGCGGTCGAAACGGCCCGGACGCAGCAGCGCCGGATCGAGCACGTCGGGACGGTTGGTCGCGGCAACGACGATCACGCCCTCGCCACCCTCGAAGCCGTCCATCTCGACCAGCAGCTGATTGAGGGTCTGCTCGCGCTCGTCATGCCCGCCGCCCAGACCGGCGCCGCGATGACGGCCCACGGCATCGATTTCGTCGATGAAGATGATGCACGGCGCCTGCTTCTTGGCCTGCTCGAACATGTCGCGCACGCGGCTGGCGCCGACGCCGACGAACATCTCGACGAAGTCCGAACCCGAGATCGAGAAGAACGGCACCTTGGCTTCGCCGGCGATCGCCTTGGCGAGCAGGGTCTTGCCGGTACCGGGCGGTCCGACCATCAGCACGCCGCGCGGGATCTTGCCGCCGAGCTTCTGGAAGCGAGACGGATCGCGCAGGAACTCGACCAGCTCCGACACTTCTTCCTTGGCCTCGTCGCAACCGGCGACGTCGGCGAAGGTGATCTTGGTCTGCTCTTCATTGAGCAGCTTGGCGCGGGACTTGCCGAAGGACATCGCGCCCTTGCCGCCGCCCTGCTGCATCTGCCGCATCATGAAGAACCAGAAGCCGATGATCAGCGCGACCGGCAGCAGCTGGATCAGGATGTAACCCAACGAGATGCCGCTCGACGGCTTGGCCTGGTCGATCGCGACGTTGTGGTTCATCAGGTCGTCGATCAGGCGATCGTCGCGACGCGGCGCGATGACGGTGCCCGACTGGCCACCCTTGCTCTCGAAGGTGATCGTGCGCTCGTCCTCGGCGATCTTCACCGAGCTGATCTGGTCACGACGGACCTGCTCCATGAACTGCGAGTACTGGACGTCCTGCCCGCTGGCGCCCGTTTGGGGGCTGAAGCTCTGGAAGATCACCATCAGCACGACGGCGACCACGACCCAGAGCAGCAGATTCTTGACCAGATCGTTCATGTTTCGGGGTTCTCGTGAAGAGTGCGGTGGAGCGCTTGGTGCATCGGGGCCATGCTACTTCATCGTCGCCAGCTTGCCCGTCGCGAGGGCATAGACCTCCGACGAGCGCTGCCGCGACGCGGCGGGTTTGCGGATCACCAGCCGGGTGTAACGCCGGCGCAGCTCCCGCACGTACGCATCGAACTCGGTGCCCTGGAACAGCTTGATCAGGAAATTGCCGCCGGGCCGCAGATGGTGGTCGGCGAAATCCATCGCCAGTTCCGCCAGATGCATCGCCCGCGGCTGGTCGACCGCATCGATACCACTCTTGTTGGGGGCCATGTCGGACAACACAAGGTCGACCTGATGCCCGCCCAGTGCCGCTTCCAGCGCCTGGAGCACCGCATCCTCGCGGAAGTCGCCGTGCAGGAACTCCACGCCGGCGAGCGAAGGCATCTCCAGGATGTCCAGCGCGATGACCCGGCCGGTATCGCCCAGCGCCTGCCGCACCCACTGCGACCAGCCGCCCGGGGCGGCGCCCAGGTCGACGACGACCATGCCCGGCTTCAGCAGCCGGTCACGCTCGACGAGTTCCTCGAGCTTGTACGCGGCACGCGAACGCAGGCCCTCGGCCTGCGCCTTCTTCACGAAGGGATCGGAGAAATGTTCTTTCAGCCAGCGCTGGCTGCTTTTGCTGCGGGAGGCCATCTGCAGGCTCGAAGCGACGACGGGCCGGGGGAGGCCCCGGGGGAGCATGATATCCTGCCGGTCGTTTCCATTCCTGCGACCGGTTCACCCATGAGTAATGCCCTGACCGCTGCCCAGAACCGATTTCTGCGCGGCCAGGCACACGGCATCAAGGCGATGCTGCAGGTCGGCGGCAAGGGCATCACCGACGCTTTGATCGCCGAGATCGATGCCGCGCTCGAACATCACGAGCTCATCAAGGTGAAGGTCGGTGCCGCGGACCGCGACGAGCGCGACGCGATGATCGCGACGCTGACCGAGCGGACCGGCGCCGCACTGGTCCAGCGCATCGGCCACGTGGCCATCCTGTACCGCCAGAGCACCGACCGCCGCCAGATCGTGCTCCCGCGCGCTTGAGGCCATCGCGGTGCAACTGGTTCTCGACCGTCCCGACTTCGACTACGTGCTCCGCGGCGCCGACGGGCGCAGCGCGCGCGTCAACGATCGCGTGCTGACGGCCAGCTTCGTCCTCGGTCCGCACGATCTGGTCGAGGACTGGCCGGTGACCGACATCCGCGCGCTCGACGTCGAGGCCCTGGCCACGATCCTCGATCTGCAGCCCGAAGTCGTGCTGATCGGCACCGGCGAAACCCAGGCCTTCCCCTCGCCCGCGACGATGGCCGCGTGCCTGTCGCAGGGCATCGGCCTGGAAGCGATGACCAACGCCGCCGCCGCCCGCACCTTCAACGTGCTGGCGAGCGAAGGCCGCAAGGTAGTCGCGGGATTCGTGCTCGCCGGTTGAGCGGGTCCGGCGCGTTGTCGCCGTCGTCTCTCGTCGGCCCAGTTGCTACGAGGCACCTTCCGCTCCCGCACCTCTAGGAGTGCGCTCGCGCACGATGCTCGATCCATCTTCAGATGGCCCGCCGCGGCGCGCGGCGGGCAGCCCCTGACCTGCGTCCGCGGGGGTAACGCGTCGAAGGCGGGCGATCGCGGTCCATACCGCCGCGACGTCCGGTAAACGCGAGACGCGCAACGTGACGCGAGAAGGAAACCGCGAAGGCAGGTGCGAATCAGCTCGCGCTACGCACGCGTTTCGAGACGGCTGCGGATGGAAACGCTTACCGTGTGAACGGATGACGCCACGCCGTTCGCGTCCTACTCCGACGGCATCGATACCGCGTCACGCTGGGGCCGGGTTGGGTTCTTCTGCTGGATCAGCGCGCCGGCAGATACGACAGCGGATCGACCGGCTTGCCGTTGTAGCGGATCTCGAAGTGCAGCATGTCGCGCGCGGCGCCGCTGCGGCCCATCTCGGCGATCTGCTGGCCGGCGCTGACACGGTCGCCTTCGTTGACCTTGCGGGTGCGGTTGTGGCCGTAGGCCGTCAGCCACTGCTCGTTGTGCTTGACGATGATCAGCTCGCCATAGCCGACGAGGCCCGAACCGGAATACACGACCGTGCCCTCGGCGGCCGCGCTAACGGGCTGCCCGCCGGTGCCGCCGATGTCGACGCCCTGCTTGGTCGGCTCGCCCGCCGTGAAGCGGCCGATGACCTGGCCGTCCGTCGGCCACTGCCAGCGGAACGGACTCTGCGCCGGCGGCGCAGCGGCCGGTTGCGGCGGCGCCCGGGTCGGACGCACCGGCGCAGTCGCACGGCCCGAGGTCGGACGCGTGGTCGACGCGGTCGCCCGCGACGTGCCGCCCGAGGGATACAGGCGCAGACGCTGGCCGGGATAGATCGTGTACGGCGCGGCGATGTTGTTCCACATCGCCAGATCGAGCGCGCTGATGCCGTTGTTGGTCGCGATCCTGTACAGCGTGTCGCCGCGTTGGACCGCCACCGACTGGCCCGGACGGGGCGTCGAAGACGACGCCGCGCTGCCGCCTTCGCGGATCACGCGACTGCTGCCGCATCCGGCGAGCAGCAGCATCGACAACAGCACCACCACAATCCTCATCGACGCCACTCCATCCAGATCAGACCCACCACCACCAGCGCGACCATCCACCAGCCGAGCCATTCGATATACCGCCGCAGCACCGGTTCGACGCGCGGTCCGCCCCAGGCCATCAGGCCGGCGACGAGGAAGAAACGCGCGCCGCGTCCGAACAGCGAACCGGCGAGAAACGGTAACAGTCCCACACCGAGCGAACCCGACGCGATCGTGAACACCTTGTACGGGATCGGCGTGAATGCCGCGAGGAATACGAACAGCATGCCGTGGTGCAGGAAGAGCGCCTGCACCCGGGCGAACGTCGCCTCCCATCCCATCTGCACGATCCACGGCCAGACCAGATCCAGCGCGTAATGGCCCAGCAGATAGCCGAGCAGACCGCCCGCGACGGAGCCCAGCGTGCACAGCAGGGCATAGCGCCACCAGGACCGCGGCCGCGCGAGCGCCATCGGCGCGAGCATGACGTCGGGCGGAATCGGGAACACCACCGATTCGGCGGCGCTCAACGTCGTCAGGTACCAGGGCGCGTGCGGGTGACGCGCCCACTGCAGGCAGCGCGCGTACAGCGACCCGAACAATCGCATCAGTCCACGAACCCCGACAGCAGCGGCACGAAGGCCACTGCGGCGACGTCCTGCTGCACGATCGCGCCGTCCACGTCCTTGCGCAGCACCAGCAGGCGCTGCGCGCCGGGCGCGCCGACCGGTGCGACCAGGGTGCCGCCGGGCGCGAGCTGTTCCGACAGCGCCTCGACCAGCGCCGGCCCGGCCGCGGTCACGATGATGCCGTCGAAGGGGCCGTTCTCCGGCCAGCCGATGCGACCGTCGTCGTGCTTGCTGCGCACGTTGAGACCCAGCGCGCGGAACCGCTTGCGCGCGACGCGCAGCAGTTCGCCGATCCGCTCGACGGTGTGCACCTGGATGCCGAGTGCGGCGAGGATCGTCGCCTGGTAACCGGAGCCGGTACCGATCTCGAGCACCTTCTCGGGCGTGCCGTCGGCGAGCAGCGCCTCCGTCATCTTCGCGACGACCCAGGGCTGGGAGATGGTCTGGCCGTGCCCGATCGGCAGCGCGGTGTCCTCGTAGGCGCGCGTCGCCAGCGCCTCGTCGACGAACAGGTGCCGCGGCACGGTCCGGATCGCGTTGAGCACGCGCTCGTCGACGATGCCGCCGCCCGGATGGGTGCCGTCGCGCAGACGCTCGATCAGCCGGTCGCGGACCCGCTGCGAGGTCATGCCGACCCCGATCGCTTCGGGTTGCAGCCGCAGACGCGCGGTCATGCCTGGGTCGCCTTCAGATCCGCCTCGAGTCCGCCGACCCAGCTCGCCACGTGTTCGAGCGCCTGGTAGCGGGTCAGATCGACGTGGATCGGCGAGATCGCGATGTGCTTCGTGCGCACGGCATGGAAATCGGTGCCGGGGCCCGCGTCCTGCTCGGCGCCCGCCGCGCCGATCCACCACCAGGTGCGGCCGCGCGGATCGTCGATCGACGTGCACGGCTCGGCGCGATGGCGGTTGCCGAGGCGCGTGACCTCGAACCCCGCGAGATCGTGCCAGGCCACGTCGGGCACGTTGACGTTGAGGATGGTGTCGGCCGGCAGCGGATCGGCCTTCAGCCGCGCGACGATCTCGACCGCGGCGCGCGCGGCGGTCGCGTAATGGCGTCCATCGTGGTTCTCGGTGACCAGCGACATCGCGACCGCGGGCAGGCCGAGGAAGCGCCCTTCCATTGCCGCGGCGACGGTGCCCGAATAGATCACGTCGTCGCCGAGGTTCGCGGTGTTGTTGATGCCCGACACCACGATGTCCGGCTCGAGATCGAGCAGGCCGGTGATCGCGACATGCACGCAGTCGGTCGGCGTGCCATGCACCCGCCAGGTGCAGTCGTCGACCTGGATCACGCGCAGCGGCATGTCGAGCGTCAGCGAATTGCTCGCACCCGAACGGTCGCGATCGGGCGCGACGACCAGCACCTCGTGACCTGCGTCGCGAAGCCCTTGGGCGAGAATCCGGATGCCGGGGGCGTCGACGCCATCATCGTTGCTGACCAGTACGCGCATGAATCGTTCTGCTGGACCTGGGTGTCGTGGGACAGTGCGCACATGATACCGGATGGGTCGGATCCGCCCCACCCGCGCGCCCGTCGCGTGCGACCCGCGCCGCTGCGAACGTCCACGCTGCACACTGCATCACGCACGCATCCGAGCTACGCTGCCGCCATGAGCGCGCCCCACGATTCCGAGCACGACGACGATGCGGCGCTGTTCCGCGCCGCGATCGGGCCGGTGCGCGAACTGCCTGCGACGCCGACCCCGCCGCGTGCACCGCCACCGCGGCCGAGCACCCGCATGGCCGAACGCGACGACGCGGAAGCGCGCAGTGAATTCCGCCAGCTGCTCGATGGCCCGCTGCTGCAGGCGGGCGACTCGATGCAGTACCGGCGCGACGACGTGCCCGCGCGGGTGCTGCGCAGGCTGGGCCGCGGCGAATACGCGGCGCAGGAAGAACTGGACCTGCACCACAGCAATGCCGACCAGGCCACGGCCCTGTTGCGGTTGTTCCTGCGCGACGCGGTCGACGTCGGCATCGGCTGCGTGCGCATCATCCACGGCAAGGGCCGCAACTCGTCGCCCGACGCACCGATCCTGAAGAACCTCGTCGATCGCGTGCTGCGCCAGCGCGCCGACGTGCTGGCCTTCCACACCGCGCCCGGCGCCCAAGGCGGGACCGGCGCGGTGCTGGTGCTGCTGCGGCCCAGACAGCGCTGACGCGCGCCGATCCATTCCGCCAGCCCCACGCCGCACCACCGGTCCACCAATGAAAACGGCCGCCCCTGCTGGTGCAGGCACGGCCGTCCGGACTCACGACACGCAGGCTCAGTGCTTCACGCGCGTCCGCTTGCTGCCTTCGGTCTTGGGCAGCACTTTCGCGCGACCCTTGCCGGTCGTGCCCTTCGGCGTCGGCGGTGGCGGCACCGGGCGCTCCAGCGCCAGGTCGAGCACCTCGTCGATGTACTTGACCGGCATGATGCGCATGCCGTCGGTGACGTTCTTCGGGATGTCGGCCAGATCCTTGCGGTTCTCCTCCGGGATGATCACCGTCTTGATGCCACCGCGCAGCGCCGCCAGCAGCTTCTCCTTGAGGCCGCCGATCGCGGTCACGCGGCCACGCAGGGTGATCTCGCCGGTCATCGCCACGTCGGCGCGCACCGGGATCTTGGTCAACAGCGACACGAGCGTCGTCGCCATCGCGATGCCGGCACTGGGGCCGTCCTTCGGGGTCGCGCCATCCGGCACGTGGATGTGGATGTCGTGCTTCTGCAGCGAGTCGAGCTCGATGCCGAGCTGTTCGGCGCGCGAACGCACCACCGACATCGCCGCCGAGGCCGATTCCTTCATGACGTCGCCGAGCTGGCCGGTCAACGTCAGCTGGCCCTTGCCCGGCACCTGCGTCGCTTCGATCTGCAGCAGGTCGCCACCGACCTCGGTCCAGGCCAGACCGGTGACCAGCGCGACCTCGTTGTCCTGCTCCGCGCGACCGAAGTCGTAGCGCTGTACACCCAGGTACTTGTCGAGGTTCTTGTCGGTGACCTTGATCGACTTGATGCCCTTGGCACCCTTGCCCTTCGTCGCGACGGGACCGGCGAGCGCGATCTCCTTGACCACCTTGCGGCAGATCTTGGCGATTTCGCGCTCGAGGTTGCGCACGCCCGACTCGCGCGTGTAATAGCGCACGATGTCGCGGACCGCACTCTCGGCGACCTTCAGTTCGTCGTCCTTCAGACCGTTCGCCTTGAGCTGCTTGGGCAGCAGATAGCGCATGGCGATGTTGAGCTTCTCTTCCTCGGTGTAGCCGGGGATGCGGATCACTTCCATGCGGTCGAGCAGCGGGCCGGGGATGTTCAACGAGTTCGACGTCGCGACGAACATCACCTCGGACAGGTCGAGATCGACCTCGAGGTAGTGGTCGTTGAACGCGCTGTTCTGCTCCGGATCGAGCACTTCGAGCAGGGCCGAGGCCGGATCGCCGCGGAAATCCATCGACATCTTGTCGATCTCGTCGAGCAGGAACAGCGGGTTCTTCGTGCCGACCTTGTTGAGGTTCTGCACGATGCGCCCCGGCATCGAACCGACGTAGGTACGGCGATGGCCGCGGATCTCGGCCTCGTCGCGCACGCCGCCCAGCGACATGCGCACGAACTTGCGATTCGTCGCCTTGGCGATCGACTGGCCCAGCGACGTCTTGCCGACGCCGGGCGGGCCGACCAGGCACAGGATCGCGCCCTTCATCTGCTTCACGCGCGTCTGCACCGCGAGATATTCGAGGATCCGGTCCTTGACCTTCTCCAGCCCGTAATGGTCGGCGTCGAGCGTGTCCTGCGCGACCTTGAGGTCCTTGCGCACCTTGCTGCGCTTCTTCCACGGCACGCCGAGGATCCAGTCGAGATAGTTGCGCACGACCGACGCCTCGGCCGACATCGGCGGCATCTGCTTGAGCTTGTTGAACTCGGCCTTGGCCTTGGTCTCGACAGCCTTGGGCATGCCCGATTCGGCGATCTTGCGGGCGATTTCCTCGATGTCGTTCGGCGCATCGTCGATCTCGCCGAGCTCCTTCTGGATCGCCTTCATCTGCTCGTTGAGGTAGTACTCGCGCTGCGACTTCTCCATCTGCGACTTCACGCGGCCGCGGATGCGTTTCTCCATCTGCTGCACGTCGATCTCGCCGTCGACGAAGCCGACCAGCAGCTCGAGCCGGTCGGCGGTGTCGATCGATTCGAGCAGGCGCTGCTTGTCCGACAGGCGCACGCCCAGATGCGCGGCGATGGTGTCGGCGAGGCGACCGGGCTCGTCGATGCCGGCCAGCGTCTGCAGCAGCTCCGGCGGCAGCTTGCGGTTGGTCTTGACGTACTGCTCGAACAGGCTCATCAGCGAGCGGGCGATCGCCTCGACCTCGCGCGGCTCGCGGCCTTCGACCGCATCGACCGGCGTGCCGGTACCGGTCAGGGCGCCGTCGTCTTCACGGATGTCGCGAAGCGCGACGCGCTCGGTGCCCTCGACTAGGACCTTGATCGTGCCGTCGGGCAGCTTGAGCAACTGCAGCACCGTCGCCAGCGTGCCGACCTGGTAGAGATCGTCGGCGCCGGGGTCGTCGGTTTCGGCGGATTTCTGCGCGACCAGCAGGATGCGCTTGTCGGCTTCCATCGCGATGTCGAGCGCGCGGATCGACTTGTCGCGGCCGACGAACAGCGGAATCACCATGTGGGGGAACACCACGACGTCGCGGAGCGGCAGCACCGGCAGGTCGTAGCTCGTGGGGGCGGTGCGCTGGCTCATGTGGTTCCTCGTGATTCCGTCGGGCCGGGAGTGCCGGCAGTGCGGCCTCTCGGCCGCCTCGCTTTCGTTATGGGGCGCCCGCTGCGTCGATGCAAGCGCATTTTCCGGCCCCAGACGAAAACGCGCCGCGACCCGTCAGGGTGCGGCGCGTCAGGGGGCGTGACAGCGGGACTTCGCGGCGCCGGACACCCGGACGCAAGGCGACCGGAACGGTCCGTCCCGGAGGTGTCCTCAGTCGCCCGAGGCGACCTTCTGCTCGGTCGCCGGCGTTTCGTAGATCAGGTACGGCTCGGACTTGTGCTCGATGACCGACTCGTCGACGACGACCTTGCTGACGTTCTCCAGCGACGGCAGCTCGTACATCGTGTCGAGCAGCACCGATTCGACGATCGTGCGCAGGCCGCGCGCGCCGGTCTTGCGCTTGATCGCCTTCTTCGCGATGGCCGTCAGCGCATCCGGGCGGAACTCCAGCTCCACGCCTTCCATCTCGAAGAGCTTGCGGAACTGCTTGCTGATCGCGTTCTTGGGCTCGGTCAGGATCTGCACCAGGGCCGCTTCGTCGAGTTCCTCGAGCGTGGCGCCCACCGGCAGGCGACCGACGAACTCGGGGATCAGACCGAACTTGATCAGGTCCTCGGGCTCGACGTCCGCCAGCACCTTGCCGGTATCGGTCTTGCGCTCGGAACTCTTCAGCTTCGCCCCGAAGCCGATGCCACTGGCGTCGGTGCTGCGCGCCTGGATCACCTTGTCGAGGCCGGCGAACGCGCCGCCGACGATGAACAGGATGTTCTTGGTGTCGACCTGCAGGAACTCCTGCTGCGGATGCTTGCGGCCACCCTGCGGCGGCACGCTGGCCACGGTGCCCTCGATCAGCTTCAGCAGCGCCTGCTGCACGCCCTCGCCCGACACGTCGCGGGTGATCGACGGGTTCTCGCTCTTGCGCGAGATCTTGTCGATTTCGTCGATGTAGACGATGCCCTGCTGGGCTTTCTCAGGGTCGTAGTCGCACTTCTGCAACAGCTTCTGGATGATGTTCTCGACGTCCTCACCGACGTAACCGGCTTCGGTGAGCGTCGTCGCATCGGCCATCGTGAACGGCACGTTGAGCAGCCGCGCCAGCGTTTCGGCCAGCAGCGTCTTGCCCGAACCGGTCGGGCCGATCAGCAGGATGTTCGACTTGGCCAGCTCGACCTCGTCGTTCTTGCTGCGGCTCTCGATGCGCTTGTAGTGGTTGTAGACCGCGACGGCGAGGGTCTTCTTCGCCCGGCGCTGGCCGATCACGTACTGGTCCAGCACCTCGAGGATCTCGCGCGGCTTCGGCAGCGAGCTGCGCGCCGACTGGGCCTTCTCCTCGAGTTCCTCGCGGATGATGTCGTTGCAGAGCTCCACGCACTCATCGCAGATGAACACGCTTGGACCCGCAATCAGCTTGCGCACCTCATGCTGGCTCTTTCCGCAGAAGGAGCAGTAGAGGATCTTGGTGCTGTCGCCGGAACGACCCTGACGGTCTTCGCTCATGCCTTCGCCAAATCTGTATTGCGGTTTCGTTTCGAGAATAGCACAGCGTCCGGCACCGCCAACCCGACGGCGCCGTCCCGCAGTGCCTTTGGAATCAGTCGCTTACGACGGCTGGATCGACTCTTCCGGACGCCGCTCGAGCACCTGGTCCACCAGACCGTACTCGCGCGCGGCCTGGGCGCTCTTGAAATTGTCGCGCTCGGTGTCGCGCGCGATCGTCTCGTAGGGCTGGCCGGTGTGGTGCGCCATGATCTCGTTGAGACGCTGCTTCATCGACAGGATCTCGCGGGCATGGATGTCGATGTCGGTCGCCTGGCCCTGGAAGCCGCCCAGCGGCTGATGGATCATCACCCGCGAGTTCGGCAGCGCGTAACGCTTGCCGGTGGTGCCCGCTGACAACAACAACGCGCCCATGCTGGCGGCCTGGCCGATGCATGTGGTGCTGACGTCCGGCTTGACGAACTGCATGACGTCGTAGATGGCCATGCCCGAGGTGACGACGCCACCGGGCGAGTTGATGTAGAGGTTGATGTCCTTCTCGGGATTCTCGGCCTCGAGGAACAGCATCTGCGCGACGATGACGTTCGCCATGTGGTCGTCGATGCCGCCCACCAGGAAGATGATGCGCTCCTTCAGCAGGCGCGAGTAGATGTCGTACGCGCGCTCGCCGCGGCTGGTCTGTTCGACCACCATCGGCACCAGGTTGAGGGCTTTCGTCTCGATGCTCATGAATCAATCCCAGTCGGGTGAACCGTCCGGCCGATACGGCCGGACGATGCGGAAGCCGGGCCTCAGGCCTGCGGGCTGATGGCTTCCTGGAAGGTCAGCGACTGCTCCGTGTGTTCGGCGCGCTCGGCGATCCAGTCGATCACCTGCTCTTCCATCACGCGGTTCTGCAGTCCGGACATCAGTTTGGGGTCGTTGCGGTACATCTCAATGACCTGCTGCGGCTCCTCGTAGGTCGAGGCGATCAGGCGCATCGTTTCGTTGACGCGCTTCGGATCCAGCTTCAGGTCGTGCTTGCGGGCGACCTCGCCGACCAGCAGGCCGACCAGCACGCGCTTGCGCGCCGGCTCGACGAAGCCCTGGTGCGCGTCGGGACCGACATTCGGGTTCTGGCCACGGCGACGGGCCTCGTCGGTGGTCTGGCGCAGCAGCGACTTCGCCTCGGCCTCGACCAGCTTCGGCGGCAGCTCGACGTGCGAGAACGCAGCCACCAGCTGTTCGCCGACTTCGCGACGCAGACGGTTCATCAACGCGCCCTTGAGCTCGCGCTCGAGGTTGTTGCGGATCTCGGTGCGGAACTGCGCCATCTCGCCGCTCTTGACGCCGAAACTGCGGATGAACGCGCCGTCGACCTCGGGCAGCTGCTCCTCGGATACCTGCTCGATCTTGACGTGCACCTGGGCCTGCTTGCCGGCCAGCTGCGGCACCCGCCAGTCGGCCGGGAACGTCACGTCGAGCGTCTTCTCGTCGCATTTCTGCATGCCGACCAGCGCGTCCTCGATCTCGGGGAACATCGCGGCCGAGCCCAGCACGGTCACGCCGCGCTCGGCGCCTTCGGCCGGCAGGCGCTCGTCGCCGATCTGCGACCAGGTCTCGACGTCGACCGCGTCGCCCTGCTTGGCGCCGCGGGTCACCGCGCTCCAGCTGCGGCGCTGCATGCGCAGGTTCTCGATCATGCGATCGATGTCGTCCTCTGCCACTTCGGCCGTGTGGCGGACGACGCTGAGCTTGGTCAGGTCCAGCTCGCCGAAGTCCGGCACGATCTCGAACGTGGCGACGAAGGCCAGCTCGCTCGCATCCTCGGCATCGCTCGGGGTGATCTGCGGCGCGCCTGCCAGACGCAGCGCGTTGTCGCGCACGGCCTGGTCGAAGCCCTCGCGCAGCAGGTTGTCGAGCACTTCGGCGCGGACCTGCTCGCCGAAACGCTGTTCGACGACCTTGGCCGGCACCTTGCCGGGACGGAAGCCCTTGAGTCGCGTGGTCCGCGCGATTTCGCGCAGGCGCCCGCCGACCTGGGTCTCCAGACGTTCGGATGGCACGCGGAACGTCATCTTGCGTTCCAGGCTGCCCAGCGATTCGACCGAAACTTGCATATCCACTCCTGCGCTTGCGGCAACCGCCGCACCACGTCTGACTTGTTGGGAAGGTGACCCGGTCGCCCGCGACGCGTCCGGAAACGGGGTGCGGGCGACGGAACGGGATAGTTTGGCCGATTCGCCGCCGAGCCGCCACCGCCGCGGTATGGCCCGCGAGCCGCGTGCGGGAATCAGGCGATCCCGGCCTGAGCCCGCGGGGCCCTGTTCTCACGGCCGCCAGGTCCTGGGCTTCCCGATGCACCAGTATCGGCGATCGGGCCACTCGCCCTGTCGCCAGGAGCTCGGCGCGGCGCAGGGGATTCGAGCACAACGCCCTCGCGCGGCTCCAATGTCTCGGGCGCTTGGGCATGGGCGCGAGCGCGCGTTCGTCACCCCGGTCCGCTCGGACTCCACTCGGGCTGGTGCGAAAGGCGGGACTCGAACCCGCACGCCTTGCGGCACTGGCACCTAAAGCCAGGGCGTCTACCAATTCCGCCACTTTCGCGTTTCCGGCCACACAGCCAGCAGCCGCGCGCATCGTAGACGATCCCGCGCCGCGCGCGCATCTGTCCGACTGGCGCCGCCCGGCGCACGGCCAGGTCCGAGCCGACTCTTCCCGGGGCGCACCTTCGGTACTGGCTAGCGAATCGCGCCCTCGCATACGACAGGCGCGGAACGCAGGATCCGGACCAGGGAACCCCGGAGCCGGTTCGCGCGATGACCCAAACGAAAATGCCCGGCCGAAGCCGGGCATTCCGTCGAACTGGTGGGCCGTCAAGGATTCGAACCTTGGACCTATTGATTAAGAGTCAACTGCTCTACCAACTGAGCTAACGGCCCGATGAAGCGGGCGCGCAGTGTACGCAACTCTGCGCGCGCGGGCAACACCTGCGGTGCGACCCGATGACACTGTGGGGTGGCTGAGGGGACTCGAACCCCCGACCACTGGAATCACAATCCAGAACTCTAACCAACTGAGCTACAGCCACCACAGAAACACGAAACCCGTCCGTACCACCGAAACCGATCCAAACGCGACTGGCGCGCCCGACAGGAATCGAACCTGTAACCCCCGACTTAGAAGGTCGGTGCTCTATCCGGTTGAGCTACGGGCGCCAGTCCGCATGATAAGCGGTACCGGTACCCGGTGGTCGGGGTAGAGGGATTCGAACCCCCGACATCCTGCTCCCAAAGCAGGCGCGCTACCAGACTGCGCTATACCCCGGAACAAGCGGTCGAACCCGACCCCGACACGGCCAGGCCGTACGAAGGGCGCAATTGTCCGGGCCGACGTGCACGCTGTCAACGCAGCGCAGCATTCCATGGCGCCGTGTATCCTCGCGACTGGCCATTTCCACGTCACCACAGGGGTTCCATCCAATGCGCAGCGGCAATCCGACCCTCAAGGAATCGACCTTCCTCGATCTCGCCAGCGGCAGCGTCGTCTCCCGCTCCGGCGAAGCGATGACGGTCAACGGCACCGTCAACAAGACCGGTTTTCTGCTGCTGCTGACCATCCTGACGGCCGCGTTTGCATGGTCGCAGGTGGAATTCGGCACCGACGGCCGGCCGCAGCCCGGTTTCGGCATGTACATGTGGGGCGGCGCGATCGGCGGCTTCGTGATCGCGATGGTCACCGTGTTCAAGAAGGAGTGGTCCCCGGTCACCGCGCCGCTGTACGCGCTGGTCGAGGGTTTCTTCCTCGGCGCGATCTCGGCGATGTACAACTTCATGTACGAAGGCATCGTGCTGCAGGCGGTGATGCTGACCTTCGGCACCCTGTTCGCGCTGCTGTTCGCGTACCGCAGCGGCCTGATCAAGGCGACCGAGAACTTCAAGCTCGGCGTGGTCGCCGCGACCGGCGGCATCGCCCTCGTCTATCTGGCGACGATCGCGCTCGGTTTCTTCGGCATCAACATCCCGCTGATCCACGAGTCGGGTCTGGTCGGCATCGGCTTCAGCCTGTTCGTCATCGTCATCGCCGCGCTGAACCTGGTGCTGGACTTCGACTTCATCGAAACCGGCGTCGAACAGGGCGCGCCGAAGTACATGGAGTGGTACGGCGCGTTCGGCCTGATGGTCACGCTGGTGTGGCTCTACATCGAGTTCCTGCGCCTGCTGTCGAAGCTGCAGCAACGCTGAGGCTTCTCACGCCGTAACTGGAAAAGGCGCCGAACGGCGCCTTTTTCTTTGGGGACGGATGACGCCGGGCGAGATAGTGCGTGGCGTCGTTGCAGGTCCGCGCCTGGGCGCGACCCGACGTCCCGGGACTGCCGGTCGCGCGCGAGCGCGCTCCTACGGGACGCGGTGCCTCTCGCGCCCAGGCGCCGCGATATCCCGTCGCGCGACAAGTACGAACCTCTCCTTGCCTGAAGCGCGCCGACTCGAAGAACCGGTTGCCCTGCCCGTCCTGCGACCGCCACAGTCTCAGCCGCGCGTTGCCGGCGGTGGCACCGCCGCCGGGTCGCCGCGAGTCGGCCAGGCGATGAACGCGATCGCGACCAGGGCGAGCATCCAGCAGTAATGCACGCTGCCGGCGAGCACCAGCGGCGAGACCGACGCCAGCGACGCGGCCAGCAGGATCTGCGCGCCGTAGGGCAGCACGCCCTGGGCCACGCACGCGAAGATGTCCAGCAGGCTCGCTGCGCGCCGCGGGCTGATGGCGTGCTCGATCGCGATGTCGCGCGCGACACTGCCGCTGACGAGGATCGCGACGGTGTTGTTGGCCGTGAACACGTCCGCCGCGGTCGACAGCGCGGCAATGCTGAATTCTCCGGTCCGCCGGCCCTTCCGGCCGCGCGCCAGCCTGCCGATCTGCTGCGCCAGCCAGTCCAGGCCGCCGCAGGCCTTGGTCAGCGCGCTGAGTCCGCCGATGAGCAGCGACAGCAGCAGGATCTCGATCATGCCCTCGAAGCCGCTCCAGATGTCGCCGACCAGCGGCACCACGCCGTAATCGGCCGCGAACACGAACCCGAAGCCGCCGGCCAGCACGATGCCCAGGCCGAGCACGACGAGCACGTCCACGCCGGCCAGCGCGAGTGCAAGCACGATCACGTAGGGCAGCATCAGCCACGGCGACGCGGTCGAGTTCGATTCGATCGGTGAGGCGCTGCCCAGCGCACCGAGGATCACGATCGTCGCCAGCGCCGCCGGCAGCGCGATCCGGAAGTTCTCGCGGAACTTGTCGCGCATCTGCGCGCCCTGGGTGCGGGTCGCGGCGATCGTGGTATCGGAAATCACCGACAGGTTGTCGCCGAACATCGCGCCGCCGATGACCGCACCGACGACCAGCCCGAGATCGAGACCCGAGCCGTCCGCGACGCCGATCGCGATCGGCACCACCGCGGCGATCGTACCCATCGACGAGCCGATCGACAGCGAGATCAGCGCCGACAGCACGAACAACCCGGGCAGCACCAGCGCGGCGGGCACGAGGCCGAGGCCGTTCGACACCACGGCGTCGACCGCGCCGATGGCGCTGGATACGTAGGCGAACGCGCCGGCCAGCAGGAAAATCAGGCACATCAGCACGATGTTCGGATCGCCCATGCCGCGCAGCAGGGTCTGCTGCACGTCCAGTCCGCGGCGACGGGCCAGCCACGCGGCCAACGCCAGCGCCGGCAGGATCGCGACCGGCGCGCGCAGCTGGTAGAAGCCCATCGCCTCGCCCTGGGCGGTGAAGTACAGGCCGGCGCCGAAGAACAGCGCGAGAAACAGCAGCAGCGGCGTCAGCGCGAGCGCGCTGGGGCGGACGGTCATGCAGGCATCCCCGGAAACGAAGCCGCATTGTGCGCACGAAGCGCGGGCGCGTCATGCCGGCCGGCAGGATGCTCGCACATGAAAAACGGGACGCCGAAGCGTCCCGTCCTGGATCGGTTCACGATGTCGACCGGCGCATCCCGGCCGCGGCGCGCGTCAGAGACGCGAAGCGATCGCCTTGGCGAAGGCCATGGTGTTGCCGGTGCCGCCGAGGTCCGGCGTCACGCCGTCCTTGGCATCGAGCGTGGCGACGATCGCCTTGCGCAGGCGCTCGGCCTGCTCGGGCAGCGCCAGATGGTCGAGCATCTGCGCGGCGGCGAGCAGCAGCGCACACGGGTTCGCGACGCCCTTGCCGGCGATGTCCGGCGCCGAACCATGGACGGCTTCGAAGATCGCCGCGTCGGTGCCGATGTTGGCGCCCGGGGCCAGACCCAGACCGCCGACGAGGCCGGCGCACAGGTCGGAGATGATGTCGCCGAACAGGTTGGTGGTCACGATGATGTCGAACTGCTCGGGACGCATCACCAGCTGCATGCAGGTGTTGTCGACGATCATCTCGTTGGCTTCGATGTCCGGATACTCGGCCGCCACTTCGCGCGCGACCTTCAGGAACAGGCCAGACGTGCTCTTGAGGATGTTGGCCTTGTGGACGATCGTGACCTTCTTGCGACCGGTCTTGCGCGCCAGCTCGAACGCGTAGCGCACGATGCGGTCCGAGCCCTTGCGGGTGATGCGCGTCACCGACACCGCGGTCTCGCCATCGGCCGAGGTTTCCTGGCCTTCGCTGATGTAGGAGCCTTCGGTGTTCTCGCGGATCGTGATCAGGTTGACGCCGCTGTCGAACCGCGAGCGCGTGTTCGGGAACGACGTCGCCGGGCGCACGTTGGCGTACAGATCGAACTGGCGACGCAGCTCCACGTTGATCGAGCTGAAGCCACCGCCGACCGGCGTGGTGAGCGGGCTCTTGAGCGCGATCTTGTTGCGGCGGATCGACTCCATCGTCGCGGCGGGCAGCAGTTCGCCGTGCTTTTCCAGCGCCATCAGGCCGGCGTCGGCGTCCTCGTAGGTCAGGCCGAGCTGCATCGCGTCGAGGACATGGAGCGTGGCGTCCATGATTTCCGGGCCGATACCGTCGCCGCGGATGACCGTGATCGTGTGGGTCATGAAGAAATTGATCCGTACGCAGGGACGCCCCGGAAACGCAGGGGCATCGTGTGGGGAAGAGCCCCACATTATGCCCGAGCGCGCCGCACGCCCCAAATCCGGGACGCCGGACGACACCGCGAGGACACGGCGCGAGCGTCTTCACGGGCGCCGCGCCGTCGCGTCAGGCCGGGCGCTGCGACTCGTCAGCCGTGGGCGTGCGCGTCCGGCGCGCCGGTGTCGCCCTGCTCCAGCCGGTCGAGGAAGTCGACCGCGCGCCGCAGGTGCGGGATCACGATGCTGCCGCCGACCACCAGCCCCACGGAGAACGTCTCGAACATCTCGTCGCGGCTCACGCCCGCCTCGCGGCACTGGGCGACGTGGTAGCTGATGCAGTCGTCGCAGCGCAGCACCAGCGACGCGACCAGGCCGAGCAACTCCTTGGTCTTCACGTCGAGCGCACCGGCCTGGTAGGTCTGCGTATCGAGCGCGAAGAAACGGCGCACGACCTGATTGGGCTCGGCCAGGATGCGCTCGTTCATGCGCTTGCGGAACGCGGTGAATTCGGCGATGCGATCGCCTTCTCCGGCGTCCCCGCTCATGCGGCACCGCCGGACAGCAGCGGCGCGAACTTGCCGGCGCGGTGCAGGGCCATCATGTCGTCGTAGCCGCCGACATGGACGTCGCCGACGAAGATCTGCGGCACGCTGGTACGCCGGGTCCGCGCGACCATGCGCTCGCGTTCCGCCGGATCGAGGTCGATCCGCACTTCCTGCCAGCTCAGGCCCTGGCTCTTCAGGAAGGTCTTCGCAGCGACGCAATAGCCGCAGATGGCGCTGGTGTAGACGATGATGTCGGGCGGTTGGCCGACCGCGCTGGACTCGTTCAAGGACTTGCTCCGGAAACTTGTGGGGACCACGTGGGTCAGAGTCTGGAGGCGGCATGGCCGGTTTTCCAGCTGGGCCGCCGTCTTAACTCCCCATTCACGCCGCTGGCGAAGTCCGCCCGCATGCTGGTGCGCCCCGTCTGCCGACGGCGGCTCACCCGACCCCACGAGTCCGATGCGCCGAACCCGAACCGCTCCAATCCGTCGCCGCCTCCGCCCCGTCCTCACGGTGCTGGCCATGTCGCTGGCATGCGCCGCCATTGCGCCGGTGACGTCCGCGCAGGACACCCGGCTGCCCGACATCGGCTCGTCCGCGGGCGCGGTGCTGAGCCCGGCCCAGCAGACCGAATACGGCCAGATGCTGCTGGCCCAGCTGCGCCACTACGACTACGTGCTCGAGGACCCGCTGGTCGACAGCTGGCTGCGCGCGACCGGCAACCGGCTCGCGGCGGCCAGCGACCAGCCGCAGCAGCCCTTCACCTTCTTCATGATGCGCGACCGCAGCATCAACGCGTTCGCCACGCTCGGCGGCTACATCGGCGTCAACGCCGGCCTGGTGCTGACCGCGCACAGCGAGGACGAGGTCGCCGCGGTGCTGGCCCACGAGGTCTCGCACGTCACCCAGTCGCACGTGCTGCGCGGCGTCGAGCGCGCGCAGCGCGACCAGGTGCCGATGCTGCTGGCGATGCTCGGCGCGATCGCCCTCGCCTCGCAGAGCGGCAGCAATTCCTCCGACGACGCGGCGATGGCGGTGCTGGCCGGCGCCCAGGGCCTCGCGCTGCAGCGCCAGATCGACTACACGCGCTCCAACGAGTCCGAAGCCGACCGCCTCGGCATCCGCACGCTCGAGCGCAGCGGCTACGACCCCGACGCGATGGCGACGATGTTCGAGCGCATGCAGGCCGTGTCGCGCACCAACCAGGGCGGCGAGCGTGAGCGCCTGCCCGACTATCTGCAGACCCACCCGGTCACCACGACCCGCATCAGCGAAGCGCGTTCGCGGGCCGAACAGATGTCGCGCAACTCCGTGCAGACCGTGACCGCCACGCCGGGCGGCAGCCGCGTGGAACGCGTGCCGATCGACGGCGTGCTGGACCCGTCGCTGCGGATCGCCGACAACCCGCTGCTGCCAGCGTCGTTCCAGCTGCCGGCCGTGGATCGCCACGCGCCCGACAGCATCCAGTTCGGCTGGGCGCGCGAGCGTCTGCGGGTGTTCAGCGCCAACACGCCGGCCGCGGCGATCCGCGAGTACGAGGCGATGGGGCGGCTGACGCCACTCGACGACGCCCAGCGTTACGGGCTCGCGATCGCGCGCCTGCGCAACAACGACGCGCCCGCCGTTGCCATCGACACGCTGACCGGCCTGCTCCGTACCTATCCGGGCGACGTCTGGCTGACCGTCAGCCTGGCCGAAGCTGATGCGCGCGCGGGTCATCGGGTCGCGGCGGACCACCGCTTCGAAGCGCTTCTCGACCGCATGCCGCGCAACCCGGCCGTCGTGCTCAGCTACGCGACCGTGCTGACCGAGCGCAACACGGCCGAAGCCGGGCGCCGCGCGCAGGAGATCCTGCGCCCGCTGCTCAACGCCTCGGGCAGCGACCCGGTGTTCCAGCGCACCTTCGCCCGCGCCAGCGAGATGGCCGGCGATCCGGTCCGCGCGGGCGAGGCCTGGGCCGAGGCGGCCTTTCTCGGCGGCCGGCCGGAGCAGGCGCTGGTCCAGCTCAACACCCTGAAGCGGCGCGACGACCTGGACTACTACGCCCGCGCGCGCATCGATGCGCGGATCGCCACGATCACCCCGACGGTGCTGGAGCTGCATCGCCAGGGCATCCGCGACGAGGACCTGCGGCGCCGGTACTGAGCCGCGGCGCACATGCCGGCGGACCCTCGATGACGGTGTCACCAACCGGTCATAAAACTGTCGTGTAATGGCGTGGCCATCCGGCAACACAGGTGACCCGCCCATGCAGAAGCGCATCCTCATCGTCGACGACGAGCCGGCCATCCGCGAGATGGTCGCCTTCGCGCTGCGCAAGGGCGAATACGAACCGATGCACGCCGGCGATGCGCGCGAGGCGCAGTCGGCGATCGTCGACCGGGTGCCCGACCTGATCCTGCTGGACTGGATGCTGCCCGGCACCAGCGGCCTCGAACTGGCCCGCCGCTGGCGCAAGGACGCGCTGACTCGCGACATCCCGATCATCATGCTGACCGCCCGCGGCGAAGAGAACGACCGCGTCGGTGGCCTCGAGGCCGGCGTCGACGACTACGTGGTCAAGCCGTTCTCGGCGCGCGAACTGCTGGCGCGGATCCGCGCGGTCATGCGCCGCGCCCGCGACGACGACGAGGACGGCAGCGTCAGCGTCGGCGCGCTGCGCATCGACGGCGCCGCGCACCGGGTGTTCGCCAACGACCAGCCGATCACGATCGGGCCGACCGAATACCGCCTGCTGCATTTCTTCATGACCCATCCCGAACGCGTGTATTCGCGCTCGCAGCTGCTGGACCACGTCTGGGGCGGCAGCGTCTACGTCGAGGAACGCACCGTCGACGTGCACATCCGCCGGCTGCGCAAGACGCTGGAGCCGACCGAACTCGACGGCATGGTGCAGACGGTGCGGGGATCGGGCTACCGGTTCTCGGCATCGGTGTGAGGCCGCGGTCGCCATCTCCACGAGTCTCTCCATCTTCGCCCCCGCCTGCTTTCCGGCCGGGATCGCCGTGGCCGGCGTGACGGCGGGCACCGGCGGTGGCCGCTTGCGGCCGGACCTGACGACCATCCACCGGCGCCGGACCGGCATCGCGAAGGTCCCGCGACCCGTGCTCCGGACAACAAACGCGCCGCGCGCACGCTCAGCCGCTCCGCCATCGAGGCCGTCCACGCGACGTCTCCCACCGACGAACGCGACCACGCGGCACGCCATTGCCTAGACTCTCCGCCATGCCCCCCCGCATCCACGCCGCCTGGACCCGTACGCTGCTGCAGCTCGCCCTCGTGCTGGCGGGCGCGGCCGCGGCCGGTGCGCTGCTGGGGCACTTCTGGATGGCGGTCGCCATCGCCGCGCTGGGCGTCGTCGCCTGGCATTACTGGAAGCTCTACGACCTGCTGCGACGCCTCACCTCGCGCCGGCGCGTGCCGCCCCCCCAGGGCGATGGCGTGTGGCGCGAGACCGACCGGCTGCTGCATCGCGGCCAGCAGGACATGCGCGCGCGCAAGCGGCGCCTGATCGCGATGCTGCGCGCGTACCGCGCGGTGGCCGCGGCGCTGCCCGATGCCGTGGTCGTCGTCGATCGCAACAGCCAGCGCGTGCAATTCGGGCACACGTCTCGACCTGCGCCTGATCCCCTATTCCGACGATCTGTGGCTGCTGCTGGCGCGCGATGTTACCAAGCTGGTCAAGCTGGAGCAGATGCGCCGCGATTTCGTCGCCAACGTCTCGCACGAACTGCGCACGCCGCTGACCGTGGTCCACGGTTACCTCGACATGCTCGACCCCACCGAGCATCCCGAGTGGGCGCCGATGCTGCAGGAGATGCAGCACCAGTCGCAGCGCATGACCCAGCTGGTCGAGGACCTGCTGACGCTGTCGCGGCTCGAGGCCCAGGACAGCATCGGCGACGAGACGGTGTCGATGCCGTCGATGCTGGCGTCGCTGCGCCGCGAAGTCGAAATGCTGAGCCAGGGCCGGCAGACGGTCAGCATCGAGGACAACGCCGGCATCGACCTGCTGGGTTCGACGCGCGAGCTGCACAGCGCCTTCTCCAACCTCGTCAGCAACGCCGTGCGCTACACGCCTGCCGGCGGCCGCATCGCGATCCGCTTCGACCGCAACGCGGAGGGCGGCGCGATCCTCTCGGTGGAAGACACCGGCTACGGCATTCCCGCCGCGCACCTGCCGCGCATCACCGAACGCTTCTACCGGGTGTCGACCAGCCGCTCGCGCGAGTCCGGTGGCACCGGTCTCGGGCTGGCCATCGTCAAGCACGTCCTGCACCTGCACCAGGCGCGGCTGGAGATCGACAGCGAAGTCGGTCGCGGCAGCCGCTTCTCCTGCCATTTCGCCGCCGGCCGCGTGCGCCCGCGCGAAGCCCTCTATTCCGGAGCCACCGCGTGACGTCCCGTTCGAACAAGACCGCCGCCTCCCGCCGGCGCGCCGCCAGCGCCACGTCCGGCGACGACTACGGCAGCGCGATGCGCGACGCCGCGGTCGATCCGCTGCGCGATCCCGCGCTGTACCTCAACCGCGAACTCTCGCAGCTGGACTTCAACTTCCGCGTGCTGGCCCAGGCGCTGGACACCACGGTGCCGCTGCTCGAGCGCCTGAAGTACCTGTGCATCTCGTGCACCAACCTCGACGAATTCTTCGAGATCCGCGCCGCGACCGTGCGCCATGCGCAGGATTTCGGCGCGCCCGCGCCGCCCGACGGCCTCGCGCCGCAGACCGTGCTCAAGCGCATCCACGACCGCGCCGCGGAACTCGTCGAAGCGCAGTACGCATGCTGGAACCAGGTCATGCGGCCGTCGCTCGGCGAAGCGGGCGTGCGCATCCTCGGTCGTGACACCTGGACCGCGCGCCAGACCCGCTGGCTGCGCGCGTATTTCCGCGACGAGGTCATGCCGGTGCTGTCGCCGCTCGGGCTCGACCCGGCGCATCCGTTCCCGAAGATCCTCAACAAGTCGCTGAACATCGTCGTCGTGCTCAAGGGCAAGGATGCGTTCGGCCGGGTCGGCAACCTCGCGATCGTGCGCGCGCCGCGTTCGTTGCCGCGCATCATCCAGCTGCCGGAGAAGATTTCCGGTGGCGAATACGACTTCGTGTTCCTGTCGGCGGTGCTGTCGGAATTCGTGCACGAGCTGTTCCCGGGCATGGAGGTCAAGGGCGCCTACCAGTTCCGCGTGACCCGCAATTCCGAGCTGATCGTCGACGAGGAAGAGGTCGAGAATCTCGCGCTCGCCCTGCGCGACGAGCTGGTCGGACGCGGCTACCTGCGCGCGATGCGGCTGGAGATCGCGGCCAACTGTCCCAAGCCGATCGTGCGCACGCTGCTGGAGAACTTCGACCTTCCCGAGAACGCGGTCTACCGCATCGACGGGCCGGTGAACCTCAACCGCATCACCCAGATCTTCGACCTGGTCCAGCGCCCGGACCTGAAGTTCCCGGCGTTCCAGCAGCGCCAGCTGCCGGGCATCGATGCGATGTTCGACCTGGTCGCCGACGGCGACGTGCTCCTGCACCATCCCTTCGATGCGTTCACGCCGGTGCTGGAGCTGATCAAGCAGGCCGCCGAAGACCCGAACGTGCTGGCGATCAAGCAGACGCTCTACCGCGCCGGCAAGGATTCGCCGATCGTCGAGCACCTGGTGCAGGCCGCGCGCAACGGCAAGGACGTGACCGTGGTCGTCGAGCTGCGCGCGCGCTTCGACGAGGAAGCCAACCTCGGCCTCGCCGACCGCCTGCAGGAAGCCGGCGTGCAGGTCGTCTACGGCGTCGTCGGCTTCAAGACCCACGCCAAGATGCTGCTGATCGTGCGCCGCGAAGGCCGCAAGCTGCGTCGCTACGTGCACCTGGGCACCGGCAACTACCACGCCGGCACCGCGCGGGCGTACACCGACTTCGGCCTGATCACCGCCAATCCGGATATCGGCAACGACGTCCATCTGATCTTCCAGCAGCTCTCGGGCCTGGCGCCCGCGATCGAGCTCAAGCGGCTGCTGCAGTCGCCCTTCACCCTGCATGCGGGCCTCATCGACCGCATCGAGCGCGAGACGGCGCATGTCGCCGCCGGCGGTAGCGGCCGTATCGTCGCCAAGATGAACGCCCTCAACGAACCGCAGGTCATGCGCGCGCTGTACGCCGCGTCGCAGGCCGGCGTGCAGATCGACCTGATCGTGCGCGGCGCCTGCGCCCTGCGCCCGGGCCTGCCCGGCGTGTCGGACAACATCCGCGTGCGCTCGATCGTCGGCCGCTTCCTCGAACACCATCGCGTGTACTGGTTCGCCAATGCCGGCGAGCCCGAGCTGTACTGCTCCAGTGCCGACTGGCTGGAGCGCAACCTGCTGCGCCGGGTCGAGACCTGCTTCCCGATCCTCGATCCGGAGATCGCCGCGCGCGTGCGCGAGGAATCGCTCGACAACTACCTCGCCGACAACGTCAACGCCTGGGAACTGCGCGAGGACGGCAGCTACGCGAAGCTGGCACCGGCCGACGATGCGATGCCGCACTCGGCGCAGAGCTGGCTGCTCGCACGCCTGTGCAGCGCGTGACCTGAGCGACGGCATCCACTGCGCGCCACGCGCGCGCCATGCATTACCATGCGGATCCCCACCGCAACGTGGCGCCGCAGCCGCTGCGCGTCGCGCAGGACTCCGATGACCGGCCAGCAAACGCTCGCTCTCGCCGACGCGCTGACTCCGCCACTCGAAGACGGCGACATGCTCGCCGCGATCGATCTGGGTTCCAACAGTTTCCACATGGTCGTCGCCCGCTACACGCTGGGCCAGCTGCGCGTCGTCGACCGGCTGCGCGAGACCGTGCGCATGGCCGAAGGCCTGGATGCGCGCGGCGGCCTGTCGCCCGAGGTCCGCCACCGCGCCCTGCAGTGCCTGTCGCGCTTCGGCCAGCGCATCCGCGACATCCCGCCGCAGCACGTGCGCGCGCTGGCGACCAACACCGTGCGCCGGCTGGCCGCGCCGCAGGCGTTCCTGGTGCCGGCGGAAACCGCGCTCGGCCATGCGATCGAAGTGATCTCGGGCCGCGAGGAAGCGCGCCTGATCTATCTGGGCGTGTCGCACGCGCAGCCGCCGCGGCCGGGCCAGCGCCGGCTGGTCATCGACATCGGCGGCGGCTCGACCGAATGCATCATCGGCGCCGGCTTCGACGCGCTCGAACGCGAGAGCCTGCAGATCGGCTGCGTCGCCAGCACCCGCCGCTTCTTCCCCGGCGGCAAGCTGTCGAAGAAGCGCTGGCGCGAGGCCTCGGCCGAAGTCGCCGCGGAATTCCAGCAGTTCGCCAGTACCTACCGTGCCCTCGGCTGGCAGGAAGTCGTCGGCGCCTCGGGCACCAACAAGGCCATCGGCGAGATCTGCGCGGCGATGAAGCTGACCAAGGGCGCGGTGACCGCCGAGGCGCTGCCGCTGGTCCGCGACCGCCTGCTGGAAGCCGGGCACATCGATCTCATCGCACTGCCCGGCCTGTCCGACGACCGGCGCCCGATCATCGCCGGCGGCGTGCTGGTGCTCGAAGCCGCGTTCCGCGTGCTCGGCATCGAGCGCATGCAGGTCAGCAAGGCGGCGATGCGCGAAGGCGTGCTGCGCGACATGCTGGGCCGCGGCAGCGAGGCCGATCCGCGCGAGACCTCGATCGACGCGCTGGGCCAGCGCTACGGCATCGATCGCGTGCAGGCGGCGCGCGTCGAGGCCACGGCCCTGCGGCTGTTCGACCAGGTCGCGCGCGACTGGGGCCTCGATGGCGACAACCTGCGCATGCTGGCCTGGGCCGCGCGCGTCCACGAAGTGGGCCTGGTCATCGCCCACAGCCAGTACCACGTGCACGGCGCCTACGTACTGGAACATTCGGACATCGCCGGCTTCTCGCGCCAGGAGCAGCAGTTCCTCGCCGCGCTGGTGCGCAGCCATCGCCGCAAGGTGCCCAAGTCCGCGTTCGACGCCCTGCCCGATCGCCTGCTGAGCCAGGCGCGGCGCACCGCCGCACTCTTGCGCCCCGCATCTCGCCGCCAGCGTCGCGGGCGATGTCCTGCGCGTGCAGTTCTCGCGCCGCTGGCTCGACAGCCGCGCCCTGCTGCGCACCGATCTGGAAGGCGAGCCCGACGACATCGCCGCACTCGGCGTGACCCTGGTGCTCGACGCCGACTGAGCCGGCGCGCGCCACCGCGTGCGCGCCCACCCGGGGCCGCCGCTGTCACCGAAGCGTCAAGCCGCTGTCATCGCCCGGGCATCGGGCCGGTCCAGTCTGTGCCCAGCCAAGGACAGCGGACCGACCGATGCGCTACGCGATCGTCACCGACACGTACGCCCCCGACATCAACGGTGTGGCTCTGACCCTGCAGTCCTACGCGCGCGGCCTGCGCGAACGGGGTCACGACGTCGACATCGTCCGGCCGGCCCAGCCCGGCGAACGCAGCGGGCCGGATGACGAAGGCGCGTTGTGCATCCCCAGCCTGCGACTCCCCTTCTATTCCACGTTGCGCCTGGCGCTGCCCGCCGGTCGCCAGCTGCGGCGTCGCTGGCGGCACGCGCGACCCGATGCGATCTACGTCGCCACCGAAGGCCCGCTGGGCTGGTCGGCGATCCGCGCCGCGCGCGCGCTGGGCATTCCCGTCGTCACTGCGCTGCACACGCGCTTCGACCTGTACATGGCCGATTACGGCCTGCCCTGGCTGCGGCCGCTGGCGCTGCACTGGATGCGGCGCTTCCACGGCGCCGCCGACACCACGCTCGTCGCGACCCGCGCGCTGGCGACGTTCCTGCACGAGCAAGGCGTCCCGCGCGCGGTGGTGCTGGCCCGCGCCGTCGACCACCAGCAGTTCGACCCCGCCCGCCGCGACGCGGCGCTGCGCGCCGAATGGGGCGTGGCGCCCGAGGGGCTCGCCGTCGTCCACGTCGGGCGCCTCGCGGCGGAAAAGAATCTCGGCCTCGCCATCCGCGCGTTCCGCGAGCTGCAGGCACGCCGCCCCGACGCGCGGATGATCTGGATCGGCGACGGCCCGCTGCGCGAGGGCCTGGAACGCGCGCACCCCGATTTCGTGTTCTGCGGCACGCGCCGCGACGCCGAGCTCGGCCGGCATTTCGCCAGCGGCGACCTGTTCCTGTTCCCCAGCCGCAGCGAGACCTTCGGCAACGTGGTGCTCGAATCGATGGCCAGCGGCGTACCCGTCGTCGCCTTCGACCACGGCGCCGCGGCCGACGTGCTCTGCCACCGCTGGCACGGGGCCAAGGTCGCCTGCGACGACGACGAAGGCTTCATCGCCGAGAGTCTGCGCGTGGCCAGCGACGACGTCCGGCGCCGGGCCATGGGCCTGGCGGCGCGCGAAGCGATCCTCGGCCTCACCCAGGCCCAGGTCGCGCACGATCTGGACGGGCGCCTGGCCAACGCCCGTGCCGCGGGTGCCGCGATGCCGGTCCCCGTCGCCAACCCGGGGACGCCCGATGCGCGCGTCACCGTCGCCTAGCCGGCTCCGGCTGCACGACGCAGGCTGGTGCCTGCGCGCGAACCGCGCCTGCACGCGGACCTCGATCCGCCGCTATTTCACCGCCGTCAGCCGGCTCGGCGACGGGCTGTTCTGGTATGCGCTGATGGGCCTGCTGGTGCTGCTGGACGGCATCGCCGGCCTGGCCGCGGCGACGCACATGGCCGCGACCGGCGCGGTCGCGCTGCTGCTCTACAAACGCCTGAAGCGCTGGACCAGACGGCCACGCCCGTTCGCTGCCGACGGCCGTATCCGCGCGTGGGTCGCCCCGCTCGACGAGTTCAGTTTTCCGTCGGGCCACACCCTGCACGCGGTCGCGTTCTCGATCGTCGCGGTCGCCCACTATCCGCCGCTCGCCTGGCTGCTGGCGCCCTTCGCCACCAGCGTCGCGGTGTCGCGCGTGGTGCTCGGGCTGCACTACCCCAGCGACGTGCTGGCCGCAACCGGCATCGGCGTGGTCCTGGCGAGTCTCTCGCTGTGGCTGGGCGCGCTGGTCGGCGTGGGCGCCGTCTGACGCTGACGCGGGAACGCCGTCGCTGAGATCGGAAGGGAGCAGCGCGTCGGCCACAGCCGGGCGCAGATGCAGCGCGGGAACAGGCCCTTACCCCGACTCCGCCAGCGACCGCGTCCAGAACGTCAATGGATGCAGCGCATCGCCGATCTCGAGCTCGTCCCAGCGCAGCAGCATCGTCATGCCCGGCTGCCGCACGTAGCCGCGCTTGCGCCAGAACGCGGTGTTGTCGCGATACCCGGCCGGTCGCCGGGGATCGTCGTCGGCGCGGTCGACGGCGGCGAACGCCGTCAGGTCGAACTCGCCCAGCGATCGCGCGTGCGCCTCGCGCGCATCGAAGAACGCGTGACCCAGGCCGCGGCCGCGCCAGTCCGGCAGCACCATCGATTCGCCGAAATAGAACACCCGGTCGACGACCAGGTCCTGGGCGGCGAACGGCGCCCGGAACGCGGCATCGTCGTCGGCCAGCGGCAGCCCGGTGGACGCGCCGACGACGGTGTCGCCGTCGAAGGCCAGCACGAACACGCTGCGGGGCGAGCGCGCGTAGGCGGCCAGATAGTCGCGTTCATAGGCCAGGTCGCCAGCGTACAGATACGGCCAGTCGCGGAACACGGTCATGCGCAGGCGCGCGACGGCGTCGAGCCAGGGCTGCATCGCCTCGCCCGACAGGCTGCGGATCACGGGGGCGTTCGGAACATCGTGGGACATCATCGCGCCAGTGTGGCACGCACCTCGTCGCGGTGGACCGGGCGGTCCGGTCCACCGCGACAGGCGCCTCAGCCGACGGGCGGCGGCGTCGGTGCCCGCGGCACGCCGGCGCCGACCTGGTACCAGTCGACCCGCCGCGTGACGACCATCAGCGCCGCGAGGATGACGAACAGCAGGCCCGCGCCCAGCACCAGCGCGTTGTCCTCGGACACCAGCAGGCCATAGAGCGCGCCGTAGAGCAGGGTCAGCATCGCCGCGAAGCCGATGCCGCGCGCCCGGCTGTGCAGCACGTGGGACAGATAGAAGCCGAGCAGCCCGATGCACGCGGCGCTCGCGACCAGATACGCCCGGCCGAATGCGATGTGCTCTGACAGCCCGACCAGCAGCAGGAAGAAGATCGCGAGCGCCAGGCCGACGAGGCCGTACTGGATCGCGTGGATGCGCAGCTGCTTGATCAGCTCGAACATGAAGAAGCCGACGAAGGTCAGCACGACGAACAGGATGCCGTACTTGCTGGCGCGGTCGGCCTGCACGTAGGGATTCACCGGGTCGACCAGGGAGATGCCGAGCGCGTCGATGCCCGGACTGAACTCGCCGATGGACTGGACGCCCGTGGACGTCAAGCGTTCGCCCGTGCGGTACTGCGACTGCGCATTGGTCGCCAGCGCGGAGATGTCCCACTCGGCGTGGAAGCCGCTGGCGTCGATGGTGCGGGTCCGCGGCAGGAAGGCGCCATTGAACTGCGGGTGCGGCCACGGCGAATCCAGCACCACGCGGTTGTGCTCGGCCAGCGGTACGAAGGCCAGGGCCTCGGCGCCCGACAGCTCGACATCCAGCATGGTGCGCAGTCGCACCGTGCTGCCCGGCCGGACGTCCGGCAGTTCGACGTGCACGCCGGATCCGCGGCTCTCGCCCGCGCCCTGCTGCAGCGCGACTGGCGCACCGTCGAGCCGCAAGCGCGGCGCGCCGCGCAGGCCGCGTACGTCGGCGATGCCGTAGCTCAGGTAGGGTCGCCCGAAGGTCCGCGCCGCGGCGGGATCGGTCTCGGCAGCGGCGGGAATCGCGACATCGAACTCGGCCGTCAGCTGCCCGGCCAGCGCGTACATGCGGATCTCGTGCAGGCCGAGCCGGCGGCTGTAGGGCGTCATCTCGCCGGTGAAGGTGCTGGTCTGCGGAAAGAATTCCCAGTGCCCGGCGTGGCGACGCTGGCGGGTCACGGTGACGCCGCGCGCATCCTGTTCCTCCACCTCGACCAGCTGCGTCCACGGCACCACCAGCACCGGCGCCGCGAGCGCCTGCGCACCCGCCTCGCTGCGGGCGATCTGCGCGACCGCCGCCGCACGGTGCTGCTGGCGGTCGTGGATCGTCGCGCGGATCAGCAACAACGGAATCAGGATCGCCAGGCTCAGGCCCAGCACCATCAGCATCTTCAACACCAGTTTCATCGTGGCACTCCATCGGACAGTGCGCGCAGCGTCGGCGACGCCGGTGGCGACACGACGGCGCGACGGTGAAGTGACGGTGAAGCGGGCGGGACGCATCGGCGCGCGAGACGCCCGCGGCGCTTGCGTGCCGACTTGCGCGGCCGCACCGGACAGCGTTCGGGACGTCAGTCCGCCAGCGGCAAGCGCACGTCGGCGATCGCACCGCCGCCGTCGCGATTGACCAGGCGCACGCTGCCGCCGTGCAGCGCTGCGACCTCGGCCGCGAAGGCCAGGCCGAGGCCGCTGCTGCGGCTGCCGCCCTGCGGGCGGGGCAGCGAATAGAAGCGTTCGAAAACGCGCGGCAATGCGTAGTCGGGCACGCCGGGCCCGCGATCAGCGACGGTCAGCACGCAGCAGCCGCCATCGCGACGTGCGGCGAGTTCGATGACGCCATCGGCCGGCGCGAAGTCGCGCGCGTTGTCGATCAGGTTGGCGAGCAACTGGCGCAGGAGGAACGGATCACCGGTGACGTGCGCGCCCGCGAGATCCTCGGCGACCTCGACCTGCACCCGTGCACGCGCGGCGTCGGGGGCCAGCTGCGCGACCGCGTCGTCGACCAGCGCATCGACCGCCACCGCTTCGGGCTGTTCGATGCGTTGCCGGTGCTCCACCGCGGCCAGCGCCAGCAGCTTGTCGATCATCTGCGCCATGCGCGCACTCTGGCTGTGCACGCTCGCGGCGAAGCGCGCGCGATCGGCGTCCGGCAGCGGCGATTCCAGCAGTTCCGATGCGCCCTGGATCGCCGCCAGCGGCCCCTTGAGCTCGTGGGTCAACGCGTGCACGTAACGCTCGACGTACTGCTTGCCCTCCAGCCGCTCGCGCATCGTCTCCAGCGCGCGGCCCAGGTCCGCGAATTCGCCGGCGGCATCCGGCAGCGTCGCGCGCTCGCCTGCGGTGACCTTGTCGGCGTAGCGTCGCAGCCCGCCGAGCTGGCGCGCCAGCCACCACGCCGCGCCCAGGCCGATCGCCAGCGCCACGCCCAGCAGCAGGAAGCCCCAGCGCAGGATCGTCGCCTGGCTGCGCGCGATGAACGGCGCGATCGCCTGGTTCGGCTTGGCGACGGTCAGCACGCCGACGACGCGGTTGCCGTCGCGGATCGGCGCGGCGACGTGCATCACCGACGTGGTCTCGTCGTCGGGATCGCGGCGGGTCGAGCGGGCGCCGTAGCGGCCGCGCAGCGTCAGGTAGACATCGTTCCAGCGCGAGTAGTCGTCGCCGAGCGCGCCTCCCGCCGAGTCGAACACGACGCGCCCCGCCGCATCGGTGACGTAGATGCGGTAATCCGCGCCGCGCTTGCGGAAGCCCCAGATGTCGCCGTCGATGTCGCGCTCCCCCAGCGCGCGCACCCGGCGCGCGAACTGGCCGTCGTCGATGCGCCCGGCGAGGAAATCGTCGGTCGCGAGTTCGGCGAGCACGTTGGCGGTATCGGCCAGCGTGTCCTCCATCGCCTGGCGCACGCCGGGTTTCACTTCCTGCGAGAACACGCGCATCAGCAGGAACGCCGCCAGCGCGACGATGACGAAGTAGCCCAGCAGGATCCGAAGGCCGATTCGCACGTCAGTCGAGATCCAGCGAGTAGCCGATGCCGCGATGGGTGCGCAGCGGATCCTCGCCGGGCGCAACCGCACGAAGCTTGCCGCGCAGCGTTTTCACGTGGGTATCCACGGTTCGATCCCCGCTGTCCGGAGCAGCTTCCCAGACCCGATCCATCAGCTGCATGCGCGACAGCACCGCACCCGGCCGCGCCAGCAGCGCGGCGAGCAGACCGTACTCGTAGCGTGTGAGATCGAGCGCGTGGCCGTGATAGCGGATACGCCGACCTTCGGCGTCGTGTTCGAACGCGCCGGCGCGCTTCGCTTCGGATGCAGCCGTAACGGAGACGCCGCGACGCAAGACCACACGCACGCGTGCCACCAGTTCACGCAGCGAGAAAGGTTTGGCTATGTAGTCGTCGGCGCCGAGATCGAAGCCGAGCACGCGTTCCGACTCCGCAACCTGGGCGGTCAGAAAGATCACCGGCAGTTTCGCGCCCCGGCGCAGCTCGCCGCACAGCGCGAAACCGCTTATGTCGGGGAGACCGACATCGAGGATCGCCAGATCGAAAACGGTATCGACAACTGCCGCCCGCGCCATCTGTCCGTCGAGGCAATGAGACACCGCGTGCCCATCGGCCTGCAGCGCATAGACCACGGCCTCGGCAATCGCGACTTCGTCCTCGACCAGCAGAATTTGCGACATAGTCGAGGATCTTCGCGAGGAAACGGGTCTCCCGACGCCTCAGGACGCGGCGATTTACAGGGTCATCTCGGGGATCGGAGTGTTACGAGGTACATCGCGACGGCTGGAGCGACCGAAACAATCGCAACCCGGACTGACATTCCATTGCGTCAGCACATCCTGCGCATCCACCTTGAAATTCTGCGTGCAGTCCCAGTTCTTCCACGTCACGATCCTCGAACCGTCCCGGTTCTCGAAGGTGGAGTATGGCGCACCCCAATCCGCAACGATCTCGTCGAGACGCGAACCCACCCAAGAGGCCATGTTGTCGTTGATGGTCCTCACTCGCGGGCCAAAAAGCATTTTCGTGCTCGATCCTTCGCACACCCCCAAGCCTTTTCCCTCGCTAGCAAAACCCGTCGCACTCGCCAACCCCAACGCAACGAAGCCAACGAGAATTCCCGAAGTTCTGCGCAATGCCATTGTCCATCCTCCGTGACAGTCGATGATCCAGCCCGATCTCGATCTTCCGCCTTCCAGCCCGCCAGCTCAAGTGGTTCACGTTGCGCAGCGGTTTGACCCACATGAGAACTGATCGCGTGTCAACGCAACCGTTGCAAACACGTAAGCTTGACGCGATGAATTACCGCCACGCCTTCCATGCCGGCAACCATGCCGACGTCCTCAAGCACATCGTGCTGCTCGCGATCTGCGATGCGCTGACCATGAAGCCGGCGCCGTGCTTCGCCCTCGACACCCACGCCGGCGCCGGCGTCTACAAGCTGGATGCCGAGGAAGCGCGCCGCACCGCCGAATCCGACGAGGGCGTCGCCCGCCTGCTGCAGGCGCCGCCGGCGCAGCCGCTGGTGGCGCGCTATCTCGACGCCATCGCCGCCTGTCGCGCCGTGCACGGACCCGACAGTTATCCCGGCTCGCCGTGGTTGCTGGCGCATGCGCTGCGCGAACAGGACCGGATCGCCTGCTGCGAGGTCGAGGCCGGCGCGCTGTCCGGCCTGCGCCAGTCGGTCGGTCGCGATCCGCGCGTCGCGGTGCACGAGCGCGACGGCTATGCCGCCTTCAAGGGCCTGCTGCCGCCGCGCATCGGCCCGCAGAAGTTCGCCCGCGGCCTGGTGCTCGTCGATCCGCCCTACGAAGCCCAGCAGGCCGAGTTCGATACCGCGCTCGCCGCGCTGCGCGAAGGCCTGGTGCGCTGGCCGCAGGGCATCTTCGCGCTGTGGTATCCGATCAAGCAGCGCCGCACCCTGCACGGCTTCCTGCGCAGCGCCGGCCTGCTGCAGACGAAATCGACCCTCGTCGTCGAGCTGCTGGTCCGCGCCGACGACTCGCCGCTGCGCATGAACGGCAGCGGCCTGCTGCTGCTCGACCCGCCGTGGCAGCTGGCGTCCGCGCTCGCGCCGGCCCTGCAGGTCCTGCGCGGCGTGCTCGGCGACAAGAACGCAGCGACCCGCCTGCACTGGCTGCGCGAGCCGGCCTGAGCGCGGCCCGCGCGTCTCATTCGCACCCGACAGTGAATGTGGCCGTGCGCACGCGCTGGGGGTGCAGCCTTCACGAAGCGTGAATCGCACCCTCGTTTAAGGTCGGGGCCATTCCCCCAGCGCGACCTTCGATGACCGCACGTAATCGCCTTCCTCCGTGGCACGAGGAGATCCGGCTCGCCAATGGCCGCCAGGTCCTGATCCGTCCGATCCGCCCCGCCGACGCCGAACCCCTGCGCGCTGCGTTCGCGCTGCTCGAACCCAACGAGGTCCGGCAGCGTTTTCTCTACGCCAAGACCGAGCTCTCGCCCGAAACGGCGCTGCGCCTGACCCAGCCCAACCCGAAGTCCGAGTTCGTGCTGGTCGCGGCCGAACCGCTGACCCCGGGCGACGCGCTGGTCGGCGCGGTCGCGCGCGCCGTGGTCCTGCCCGGCACGCGCCAGGCCGAGTTCCACATCCTGGTCAGCCATTACGTCGCCGGCATGGGCCTGGGTCGCCACCTGATGCGGCGCCTGGTGCGCTGGGCCAAGGGCAAGCGGCTGGAACGCCTGTTCGGCGACGTGCTGGAAGAGAACGAGCCGATGCTGGCGCTGGCCAAGTCGCTGGGCTTCAGCCGCGAAGCGGTCGACACCCCGGGCATGATCCGGGTCTCGGTCGATTTGCGCCGCCAGGCCGCCACGCCCGATCCCGTCCCCCCGCCGGCCCTGCCACCCGGCTGACCCCCCGGCCGTCCCGCCGGGACGGCATCGCGTCTCAGGTCCCGAGACCGCCTCGCGTAACATGCGCGACCACAGCGCCGGCCCGCAGGCCTTCGGCGCTGTCGTCGTTTCGCCATTGAAGACCGATCCGCATGCCCGACCGTCCCCATTCCGCGCCGCCGCTGCCCAGCGCCGGCCAGTCCCGCGCCTGGTGGCGCGCGCCCGCGAGCCGCAGTGCACTCGCCTGGTCGGTGCGCCAGGCCGCCGCCGCGCATGACGGCCCGCTGCTGCTCGTCGCCCGCGACAACCAGCAGGCGCAGCAGCTGGAACACGACCTGCGCACGCTCGGGGGCCACGACACCACCCTGCCCGTGCTGCCGTTCCCGGACTGGGAAACCCTGCCCTACGACCGCTTCAGCCCGCATCCGGACATCGTCTCGCAGCGCCTCGCGGCCCTGCACCGCCTGCCGTCGCTGAAGCGCGGCATCGTCGTGGTGCCGGTGCAGACACTGATGCAGCGGCTGGCCCCGGTGAAGCACGTCGCCGGCAACAGCTTCGACCTGCAGGTCGGGCAGACGCTGGATCTCGACGCGGAGAAGCGCCGCCTCGAAAGCGCCGGCTACGGCAACGTGCCGCAGGTGCACGATCCCGGCGATTTCGCCGTGCGCGGCGGTCTGCTCGACGTCTACCCCATGGGCGCCGACCAGCCCTACCGCATCGAGCTGTTCGACGACGCCATCGAATCGATCCGCGCCTTCGATCCGGAATCCCAGCGCTCGCTGGAGAAGATCGAGGCGCTGCGCCTGCTGCCCGGCCGCGAAGTGCCGCTCGACGAGGCCGCGATCGCGCGCGCGATGGACACGCTGCGCGAGCGTTTCGACATCGACACCCGCCGCAGCGGCCTCTACCAGGACCTCAAGGCCGGCGCCGCGCCGGCGGGCATCGAGTACTACCTGCCGCTGTTCTTCGAGGCGCCGCGCCGCGCCCTGATCGACAAGGGCGAGCCGCCGCGCGCGACCGCGACGCTGTTCGACTACCTGCCCGACACCACGCTGCCGGTCATCGACGCCGGCACCTCGGCCTGCGCCGACCAGTTCTGGCAGCAGATCGCGCACCGTTACGACCAGCTGCGCCACGACATCGAACGCCCGCTGCTGCCGCCGGGCGAGCTGTGGCTGGCGCCGGACGCGCTGCGCGAACGGCTCAACCAGGGCGTGCGCGTCGAAGTCTGCGACGCCGAGCATCCGCGCCATGCGCAGGCCGCCGCGCTCGGTGACCAGCCTGCGCCCGAGCTGCCGCTCGCCGCGCGCGAGCACACCCCGGCCGATGCGCTGGTGCGCTTCCTCGGCAGCTATCCCGGCCGCGTGCTGATCGCCGCCGATTCGGCCGGCCGCCGCGAAGCGCTGCTGGAGATCCTGCATGCCGGCGAGCTGCGCCCGGCCGTACTGCCGGACGTGCCGGGCTTCGTCGCCGACACGGCCACGCGCTTCGCGATCGCGATCGCGCCGCTCGACAACGGCTTCGCGCTCGATGCGCCGCAGCTGACGGTGCTGACCGAGCGCCAGCTGTTCCCCGAGCGCGCGCCGCAGCCGCGTCGTCGCACGCGCGTGGCGCGCGATCCGGAAAGCATCATCCGCGACCTCGGCGAACTCAGCGAAGGGTCCCCGATCGTCCACGAGGACCACGGTGTCGGCCGCTATCGCGGCCTGGTGGTGCTCGAAGCCGGCGGCCAGCCGGGCGAATACCTCGACATCGAATACGCCAAGGGCGACCGCCTCTACGTGCCGGTGTCGCAACTGCATCTGGTCAACCGCTATTCGGGCGCGTCGCCCGAAACCGCGCCGCTGCATTCGCTCGGCGGCGAAGCCTGGACCAAGGCGCGCAAGAAAGCCGCCGACAAGGTCCGCGACGTCGCCGCCGAGCTGCTGGAAATCCAGGCCAAGCGCCAGGCGCGCGCCGGGCTCGCGCTGGAAGTCGACCGGGTGATGTACGAGCCGTTCGCGGCCGCGTTCCCGTTCGAGGAGACGCCCGACCAGCACACCGCGATCGAGGCGATGATCCGCGACCTCGGCAGCAGCCAGCCGATGGACCGCGTGGTCTGCGGCGATGTCGGCTTCGGCAAGACCGAAGTCGCGGTGCGCGCGGCCTTCGTCGCCGCTGCAGCCGGCAAGCAGGTCGCGGTGCTGGTGCCGACCACGCTGCTCGCCGAGCAGCACTACCGCACGATGGCCGACCGCTTCGCCGACTGGCCGATCCGCGTCGAGGTGCTGTCGCGCTTCAAGAGCACGAAGGAGATCAAGACCGAGATCGGCAAGATCGCCGACGGCACGCTCGACGTCATCGTGGGCACGCACCGGCTGCTGCAGTCGGACGTGAAGTTCAAGGACCTGGGCCTGGTCATCGTCGACGAGGAACAGCGCTTCGGCGTGCGCCAGAAGGAAGCGCTCAAGGCGCTGCGCGCCAACGTGCATCTGCTCACGCTCACCGCCACACCGATCCCGCGCACGCTCAACATGGCGATGGCCGGACTGCGCGACCTGTCGATCATCGCCACCCCGCCCGCGCATCGCCTCGCGGTGCAGACCTTCGTCGTACCCTGGGACGACGCGCAGCTGCGCGAGGCCTTCCAGCGCGAGCTCAGCCGCGGCGGCCAGGTCTATTTCCTGCACAACGACGTCGAGAGCATCGGCCGCATGCAGCGCGAGCTCGAGGACCTGGTGCCCGACGCACGCATCGGCATCGCCCACGGCCAGATGCCCGAGCGCGAACTCGAAAAGGTGATGCTGGATTTCAACAAGCAGCGCTTCAACGTGCTGCTGTGCTCGACGATCATCGAGTCGGGCATCGACATCCCCAATGCCAACACCATCATCATCAACCGCGCCGACAAGTTCGGCCTCGCCCAGCTGCACCAGCTGCGTGGCCGCGTCGGTCGCTCGCACCATCGCGCCTACGCCTACCTCGTGATCCCCGACCAGCGCTCGATCAGCAGCGATGCGAAGAAGCGGCTGGAAGCGATCGCCTCGATGGACGAACTCGGCGCCGGCTTCACCCTGTCGACCCACGACCTGGAAATCCGCGGCGCGGGCGAGCTGCTCGGCGAGGGCCAGAGCGGCCAGATGGCCGAGGTCGGCTTCAGCCTCTACACCGAGCTGCTGGAACGCGCGGTGCGCAGCATCAAGCAGGGCAAGCTGCCGGACGTCGACAATGTCGAGGCGCGCGGCGCCGACATCGAACTGCACGTGCCGGCATTGATTCCCGAGGACTACCTGCCCGACGTGCACACGCGCCTGATGCTCTACAAGCGCATCAGCAGCGCCCGTGACATCGACAAGCTGCGCGAGCTGCAGGTCGAGATGATCGATCGTTTCGGCCTGCTGCCGGATGCGGCGAAGCACCTGTTCGTGATCGCCGATCTGAAGCTGCAGGCGACCGCGCTGGGGGTGCGCAAGATCGATCTCGGCGAGAGCGGCGGCCGCGTGCAGTTCACCGAGAAGCCCAACGTCGATCCCATGGCGGTCATCCGCCTGATCCAGGGCCAGCCGAAGCACTACCGGATGGACGGCCCGGACAAGCTGCGCATCACCCTGGACCTGCCGGATGCCGAGACGCGCATCAAGACCGCGCGCGGCCTGCTGATCGCGCTGGCGCCGTCGGGGAGAGCCTGAGCCGGCGCAATGCGAGCCATGGTCACGCGCGATCCCATAGCGGCGTTCGCTCGGTCGAGCGCGAGCATCGATCCGGGCGGCCTCGTGTAGGCGCGCGCTTGCGCGCGACCGGATGTTTCCCGTTACAGCCCCCGTTCGCGCGCTCCTACAGACAGGGGAATGCCGTCCGGGATCTTGGCGCGGCGCGGTGGCTTTCGCTCACAGTCGCGAGAACGACCACCCCTGCATCGCGCCGTCGCGGTAGGGCATCACGCCATGGAACGCGCGCGGATCGTCGTCGAACACCAGCGGCAGGAAATGCCGGTCGCCGTCCCACAGCGGCAGCTCCAGAATCCGGTCGACGTCGATCCACTCCAGCGTGCCTTCGGGGTTCGAAGTCAACGGCGTGCCGGACCACGCGTCGACGACGAACACGAAGCCGAACCAGTCCTCGCCATGCTTGCCGAACCCCGGCCAGCTGATCGTGCCGCGCAACGCCATCGCATCGCACTCGATCGCCGCCTCCTCGCGGATCTCGCGGCGCATGCCCGCGACGACATCCTCGTCGGCCTCGACCTTGCCGCCCAGCCCGTTGTACTTGCCCAGATGCTGGTCACCCGGCCGCGCATTGCGATGGATCAGCAGCACCTGGCGCCGGTCTGGCGACAGCACGTAGCCCAGCGTGGCGACGATCGGGGTGTAGGGCATGGACACGGACGGCAGCGGACGGGCCGGCATTGTAGCGGCACCGCATTCCCGGCCCCGTCGATACACACGACGCGCATGCGGCGTGCGGCATCGGCAGCCGGCCAGTGAACCGTCAGGCGTGCGCGCGCTCGCGCAACCATTTGGTCGCGATCCATTTCTCGCCGGCCATCACCGGCGCACCGCCGTGCAGCGTCTTCGTCATCGGGTGCGCCCGGTCGTAACTGAAGAAGACCGCATTGCCCTTGACCGCCGCGACTTCGAAATGCGCGTCCGGAAAGACCGTCGCGCCACCGCGCAGCGGTGTATTGAGATACATGATCAGGGTGGCGACGCGCTGGCCGCCGCGTTGCAGCAGCACGTCGCCGCTGGGTTCGGCCGGATCGAAATAGTCGTAGTGCGGCCGGTATTGCGCGCCGACGCCATAGTTGAGCACCTGCAGGCCTTCACCGTTCTCGAGCGGCCAGTCGAGCAGCCGCGCGATCCGCGTCTCGATGCGCGCGCACAAGGGGTTCTGGCCCCGCTCGAAGAACGTGCCGCGGCTGGTGCGGTCCGCATGGACCTGGTCGCCGCCCGTCGCGATATCGACCGTCGTCGAACGTCGAAGACGGGAGTGCGACGACTCGACCAGCGCATCGCATTCCTCGTCAGACAGGAAGCCCGAGAAGATCACCACGCGCGGCAGCATCAGGCTGGCGATCATCTGCGTCTGGCGGTCGCCCAGATCGAACAGCGAATCGGCATTCGGTTCGATCGGGACCGGCACCGGCACCGGGAGCGGGAGACCCGACGCGCGCGATCTGCGTTCGACGAATGCCGATACCGCCGCCTGCACGGCGTCGATCGCCTCCTGCTCGTCCCAGCCGTCGTCGCGCAACGGCGCGAGCACGCTGTCGGGATCGGCGCCTTTCAGGGCCTGGTCTATCACCCACTGTTCGAGATGGTCGGGCAATCGGCGTGTGCTCATGCCGCGATTCTCTCCGCGAAACGCGACGCGTCACAAGCGCCGGTTTCAACATACGACTGCAACACAAGTCGTCGACCATGCCTGCGCGGCCCGAGGGGAACGGCGCGCACCCACACCTGTGTCCACAGCCCGGATCCGTCATCGGGTTGTCATGAACAACGCCAAACATTCGCTTAACAGTTTTCCTTATCTGCCGCGCATGCCTCTGTGCGCGCACCGACCGGAGATTCACCAAGATGGCTGTCAGTACCAACACCAAGACCCTGCTGATGACGTTGGGCGCCGCGCTGGCGCTTTCCGCATGTGGAGGCGGTTCCGATAGCGTGGTGTCTCCGGGAGAGGGCGCCTTCCCGCCGGCACCGCCGCCGACCACGCCGCCGCCCACCACGCCGCCGCCGACCACGCCCCCGCCGACGGGTGGCCCGGCCGCCGACTGCCCGACCGGCTTCACCGATCGCGGCACCGTCGCCGGCGCCACGCTGCGTGCCTGCGAGCTGCCGCCGGTCATCACCGGTTCGCTGCTGGTTCCCAATCTCGAGGGCACCGTCTACCAGATCAGCGGCAAGACCAACGTCGGCACCGACCGCGGCGCGGACTTCAGCAACCCGATCAGCGGGACTTCCGCGGCGACGCTGACCATCGAGCCGGGTGTGACCCTGTTCGCCTCGTCGGGCAACGACTACCTCGTGGTCAACCGCGGGTCCAAGATCGCTGCGGAAGGCACGGCGGAAGAACCCATCACCTTCACCGCGCGCCAGGCCATCGAAGGCGACGTCGACGCGGGCTCGATCGGTCTGTGGGGCGGCATCATTCTGCTCGGCCGCGCGCCCATCAACGCCTGCCCGGGCACCACGGTGTCCGGCACACCCGAGTGCCAGACCGCGATCGAAGGCACGAACGGCTCGCAGTACGGCGGAAATTACGCCGCAGACGACAGTGGCGTCATGCGCTACGTCCGCGTGGCGTACTCGGGCTTCGAGATCGCACCCGGCAACGAACTGCAGGGCATCACCCTCGGCGGCACCGGCAGCGGCACGACGCTGGAATTCCTGCAGGTCCACAACAGCTCCGACGACGGTATCGAGATCTTCGGCGGCTCGACCAACCTGCGTCGCATCGTGGTCACGGGCGCCGACGACGACAGCCTCGACACCGACACCGGCTGGAACGGCGGTATCCAGTTCGGTGTCGTGGTCCAGCGCGCCGGCGGCGGCGACCGCATGAACGAGTTCAGCAGCATCAACCGCACGCCCGCTTCGAGCCCGAAGATCGCGAACTTCACGTTCGTGGGCAATGCGCTCGCCGGCGCAGCGATCGAGCTCAACTCGGGTACCAACGCCTCGTTCTACAACACCGTGGTCACGCGTCCCGCGGGCGGTACCGGCGCCGGTCTGAGCTGCCTGAACATCGCTGACGACAACGCGGCGGCAGGCACCTTCCATTCGGTGTTCTTCTCCTGCCCGACCGCGTTCAACAACGCCAAGGCGCAGACGGCGTTCGAGGCCGGCACCAACAACGTGTCCAACCAGCCGTCGACCCTGTCGAGCACCATCATCAACGGTGCCAACGAGAACGCGGTTCCTGCGTTCGCGACCCTGAGCAGCGTCCACGCCTTCTTCGAGAACGTCGATTACATCGGCGGCGTCGAGGATGCCAACGACACCTGGTGGACCGGCTGGACCTGCAGCCTGCCCAACCAGCCGGCCTGCGAGGCGCTCTGAGCCCCCAGCGTCATGAAGAAGAGCGGCCCTGATCGGGCCGCTCTTCTGCGCACGGCCCGTACGGCATTTCTCCGCACCGCAGTCAAGGCACGCAAATAATGAAATCCATGCCGATCAGATCCGGCCTCTCTCTCGCCATCGCCGCCCTCCTCGTCCCCTCCGGCGTGCTGGCGCAGACCAGCACGTCGTCCGCGGACACACCCGCCGGACAGGCGCAGCAACTCGACGCCATCACGGTCCGCGGTGAATACATCCCCGAACCGATGCTCGACACGCCCGAAGTGGCAAGCTTCGTCACGCGTGAGGACTTCGAGCGCACCGGCGACAGCGATGCCGCCGTTGCACTGGGGCGCGTCAGCGGGCTGAGCGTGGTCGGCCGCAAGTTCGTCTACGTCCGCGGTCTCGGCGAGCGTTACTCCTCGGCGCTGTTCAACGGCTCACCGCTGCCGAGCCCCGAACCGATGCAGCGCGTCGTGCCGCTGGACCTGTTTCCGAGCAAAGTGCTCGAGAGCATCACCGTCCAGAAGACCTACTCGGCCCGCTACCCCGGCGAGTTCGGCGGTGGCGTCATCGACCTGCAGTCATTGGCCGTCCCGGATGAGGACTTCCTCACCCTGTCGGTGGGCATTTCCGGCAACAGCGTGACCACCGGCGAGAACGGCCTGACCTACTACGGCTCGGACGACGACGAGTGGGGCTTCGACGACGGCGCGCGCAAGATGTCGCCCGAGTTGAGCGCCGCGCTGGCGACCGGACGCCCGATCAACAGCAGCAATTTCAGCCGGGAAGAGATCCGCACCATCGGCCGCAGCTTCAACGATCCCAATCTGTACCTGCTGCAGCAGAAGAACAGCATCGACCCGGGCTTCGACTTCGGCGCCAGCGCCGGCTATTCCTGGGAACTCGACGATGGCGTGCGTCTGGGCACGATCCTGGTCGCCGACTTCAAGAACGAATGGAGCAGCCGCGACGGCGTCCAGCAGGAGGCCGACTTCCTGGCCGAGGGCGTCGACTACAAGAGCGATTACCAGTTCTTCTCCACCCGCAACAACGCCCGCTGGAACGGCATGTTCGGGCTGGGGCTGGAGAGCGAGAACCACACGATCGGCTGGACCACGCTGTACGTGCACGACAGCCAGAAGGAAGCGCGCAGCCGTGACGGCTTCGACTTCTCCGCGGGCGGCCAGGTCCGCGACGACACCACGTCGTGGATCGAGCGCGAGCTGATCAACAACCAGATCCGCGGTACGCACAGCTTCGGCGAGTACGGCGACCTGAAGATCGAGTGGCGCGGCGCAGTGGCCACGGCCACCCGTGAATCACCTTACGAGACCAACATCCGCTACCAGCTCAACGATGGTTACTGGGCCCACCTGGCCGGCGGCAATTCGACCAACGACTTCAATTTCAGCAAGGTCGACGACGAGACCGCCAGCGGCGGCATCGACGTGACGTGGCGCCTGCCGACGGAGCGGGACCTGACGATCTCCGGCGGCCTGGCCTACTCCGACAACGACCGCAACTTCTCGGAGCGGCGCTTCCGCTACCGGGCCAACGGCGCGTTGCCGTTCTACAACCAGTACCAGCGGATCGACTACCTGTTCTCGGACTACAACCTCAGCAACGACCTACTGGAGCTCATCGAGATCACCGGTAGCAGCGTGGGCGCCGCGGCCTACGACGCGACACTCAAGACCAGTGGTGCCTACGTGCAGTTCGAGGGCGAGATCGCCTCCTTCCTGCGCGGCAGCTTCGGCTTGCGCTACGAGGATTCGGTGCAGGCCGTGCACACCTTCGACATCTTCAGCGGTGAACGCGACAACAGCATCGCCCCGCTTCGCAACGACTACCTGCTGCCTGCGCTGACGCTGACCTGGAACTTCGCCGAGAACCAGCAGATCCGCTTCGGTGCGTCGAAGACGCTCGCCCGCCCGCAGTTCCGCGAGATGGCGCCGCAGCAGTACACCGACCCGGACAACAGCAGCCGGCTGTTCGCCGGCAACCCCAACCTGGTCGATAGCGAGCTGATCAACTTCGATGCCCGCTACGAGTGGTTCTTCAGCCCGGGCGAATACTTCACCGCAGGCGTGTTCTACAAGGACATCGACAAGCCGGTCGAGGCCAACATCAACACGCGTTCGGGCGGCGCGATTTTCCAGAGCTACCTCAACGCACCGGCAGCGACGCTGTACGGCGTCGAGCTCGATGCGAAGAAGTATCTCGAACTGCCCAACATGGGCGACTGGCTGGCCCGCCACCGTTTCTACATCGGTGGCAATTACACCTGGTCGGATTCGGAGATCCAGGCCGACGCCGGCGACACGGTGCAGCCCAACGGCTATCCGGCACCGGTGGACGCCACGCTCTTCGTGCAGGACGGCGATCAGATGCAGGGACAGGCCGACCACATCGCCAACCTGCAGTTCGGTCTCGAGAGCGACGATGGCTCGTCGCAGGCCACGCTGGTCGCGAACTACGTCAGCGAGCGCATCTCGGCACGCGGCCTGCCGGGGCAGCCCGACTATCTCCAGAAGCCGGGCACCACTCTCGACCTGGTCCTGAGCCGGTCGTTCCCGCTGTGGAGCAGCACCGGCAAGATCGGCTTCACCGCGCGCAACCTGCTGGATACCGAGTTCCAGGAGTTCCAGGAAGTGGGCGGCGACCGTGTGGACGTTTATCGCTACGAACCCGGTATCGCGTACGACCTGAGCCTGACCGTGGAGTTCTGATTCAACGGTGGGATGCCCCCACGACTCCGGTCGTGCGGGCCAGTCGAGAGGCCCGACGCAATGCGCCGGGCCTCTCGCGTTTCGGGATATTGCAGATTTGCTGCGAATTCGCGCAGACCGCAACCGAAGCGTCATATTTTTGACTCAGGCTGTGCGCACTTCCGTTACATCCGGCTGCCTGCACGTGCCACGGCTCTTCATGTCCCTGATCCACCGATGGACGTTCTGGCTGCAGATCCTGCTGGCGATCATCGTCATGGTGCAGCTGGGACGCATCGGCTGGCTTCTGATCGAGCCGCTGCGTTCGCCGGAAGCCGACGTCGTGTCTGCGACGACATCCGCGCAGCCTCCCCCCCTTCTGGCCGGCCACGATCCATTCTTCAGCGGAGCGAGCGCGGCGACCGTCGCCGGCGACGCGGCAGGATGGCGCCTGTTCGGCCTGCGTACCGGCCCCGATGGCGGCTCGGCGATCCTCGCCCATGAAGGCGACCCCCAGCGGACCTTCGGTCTCGGCGAAGCGCTGGAGCCGGGCGTCGTGCTGGCCGCGGTGGCGGTCGACCACGTCCTGCTGCGCGTTGGCGGCAGCGAGCGCCGGCTGGAGATCCCCGACGATCGCGAAGACACCGCGCATGGTGCAGCCTCGGATGTGACTGCTCCGGCGGCACCCGCTCCCGTGCAGACGCCCGCCCCTGTCGTCGACACCACTGCCGCACGCGACGTCAATCCCAGCCAGCTCCTGTCGAAGGTCGGACTGCGCCTGACGCGTGAAGCGGGGCGTGTTGCCGGCTACACCCTGTTGCCACGGGGCGATAGCCGTCTGGTCCGCGCTGCCGGACTCCAGCCTGGCGACGTGTTGTTGAGCGTCAACGGCGATGCGCTCGATCCCGAGCGTCTGCCTGAAGTCCTGGCCCGCCTGCAGACCGATCCCCGCGCCGTCGTCACCTATCGCCGTGACGGACAGATCCGCACCGTCACCCTTGGAAGCGGTACCGAATGAATTTCCGTCTGCTCACGCTGTCACTTGCGATCGCCGGCGCGCTCGCCCTCCCCGCATGGCCCACGGCCGCGCAGCCCGCGCCAGCCAGCGGCAACGTGCGCATGCAGGACGTCGAACTCAAGGCCTTCATCCAGGATGTCTCCCGGGCGACCGGCACGACCTTCATCGTCGATCCCCGCGTGCAAGGGTCGGTGTCCTTCAGCCGCAGCGATTCGATGTCCAACGAAGACCTGATGGGCGTGCTGCTCGCGATGCTGCGCAGCAACGGCCTGATCGCGGTGCCCGCCGGGCCGTCGACCTATCGCGTGGTCCCCGACGATGTCGCCGCGCAGCAGCCCGGCTCGCCGCTCGGCTTCGCCACGCGGGTGTTCCCGCTGCAGCGGATCGATGCCCGCGCGGCCGCGGAAACCCTCAAGCCGCTGGTCGGGCGCGGCGGTGTCGTCGTCGCCCTGCCGCAGGGCAACCAGTTGCTGGTCGCCGACTACGCCGACAACCTGCGCCGCATCTTCGATCTGGTCGCACGCATCGATCGCGACAGCGCCAGCATCGATACGGTGAACCTGCGCAACACCTCGGCCCGCGAACTCGCCGCGACGCTCGCCGAGCTCTACGGTACCGGCGCCGACAAGGCCAGTGCGCCGCTGTCGGTGCTGCCGGTCGAAAGCAGCAATTCGCTGCTGCTGCGCGGCAATCCGGAACTCGTCGCACGTGCCGCGCGCCTGGCGATGGACCTCGACGCGCGCGCCGAGCGCAACGGCGATGTGGCCGTGGTCAAGCTGCAGCACGCCAGCGCCGAGCAGTTGCTGCCGGTCCTGCAGCAGCTGATCGGGCAGACGCCGGATGCGTTGCCCGGCAACGGCGGCATGGGCATGAACGCGGCGGCGTCGATGCCGGCCGCCGCGGCCGCGGGCGGGGCGGCGGACCTCGCCAATACCCAGATCATCTCGCCGGCCAGCGGCAAGCGACCGGTGATCGTGCGCTACCCCGGTGCCAACTCGCTGATCGTCCACGCCGATCCCGATACCCAGCGGATCCTGCTGGATGTGATCCGCCAGCTCGACGTGCGCCGCGAACAGGTGCTGGTCGAAGCGCTGGTGGTCGAGATCTCCGACGAAGCCGCCAGCCGGCTCGGCACCCAGTTGCTGCTGGCCGGCAAGGACGGTTCGATTCCGGTCGGCCTGACCCAGTTCTCCAACAGCGGTCCCGGGATCACCTCGCTGGCCGGCGCCGCCCTGGCGGGCCGGGACGACGACGACGATGACGATGACCTGGGCGACACCGCCCGCCAGGCTGCCGCCCAGGCGCTGCTCGGGCTCAGCGGCGGCCTGCTGGGGTTCGGGGCCGAGCGCGACAACCTGCTGTTCGGCCTGATCATCAATGCGGTCAAGAGCGATACCGGATCGAGCCTGCTGTCCACGCCATCGATCCTGACCCTCGACAACGAGGACGCGCGGATCATGGTCGGCCAGGAAGTGCCGATCACCACCGGCGAAGTGCTGAGCGGCAACAACGACAACCCCTTCCGCACCATCGACCGCCAGGACGTCGGCATCAATCTGACGGTGCGGCCGCAGATCAACGCCGGTGGCGGCATCACCCTGGCGATCAAGCAGGAGGTGTCGTCGGTCAACGGCACCGTCAGCAGCAACAACGACGAACTGGTGCTCAACAAGCGCGAGGTCGAGACCAACGTGGTCGTCGACGACGGCGCGATGGTGGTGCTCGGCGGCCTGCTGGACCAGAGCCAGGAAGCACGCCTCGAAAAGATCCCGGTGCTCGGCGACATTCCCGGTCTCGGCGCGTTGTTCCGCAGCCGGTCGCGCGGCAGTTCCAAGACCAACCTGATGGTGTTCCTGCGCCCGACGATCGTCCGCAACGCGGCCGATGCCCAGCGCCACACGGCGCAGCGCTACGACTACCTGCGCGACCAGAGCATGCGCGCCGACCCGGCCGCCCTGGCCGAACTCGACGCCGTGGTGCGCGACTATCTCGACGCCAACCCGCCCGTTGCGCCACCGGTCGCGCCCGCGCCGCTGCCGGCGACGCCGGTAGTGCCCGCACCGGAGCCGGCACCGCAGCCATGACCGGCGCCGTCCCCACCATCGCCTACGGCTTCGCCAAGCGCCACGGCGTGATGCTGGTCGATGCCGGCGCGCCACTGCGCGTGGCGCTGCGCGACGGCAGCGATCCGATGGCGCTGGTGGAACTGCGTCGCGTGCTGGGCGCGACCTTCGACGTCGAGACCCTGCCGGCCGGGGTGTTCGACCGGCGGCTGTCCGAGGTCTATGCCGACACCGCACTGGGCAATGCCGCAGGTGTCGGCAGCATGGACCTGCACGGCAATCTCGATTCGCTGGTCGAGGACCTGCCGAGCACGGCGGACCTGCTCGAAAGCCAGGGCGATGCGCCGATCATCCGTCTCATCAACGGCGTCATCGCCGAAGCGGTGCGGCTCGGCGCATCGGACGTGCATCTCGAATCCTTCGAATCCGCGCTGCGGGTGCGGTTCCGCGTCGACGGCGTCATGCGCGAGGCGGTCAGCCTGCCGGCCCGTATCGCACCGCTGCTGGTGTCGCGGGTCAAGGTCATGGCCCGCCTCGACATCGCCGAGAAGCGCATTCCGCAGGACGGCCGCGTGTCGCTGGCGATGGGCGCCAAGGTGCTCGACGTGCGCGTGTCGACGCTGCCCACGCGCGGCGGCGAGCGCGTGGTGCTGCGCATCCTCGACAAGGAACAGGGCACGCTGACGCTGCCCCAGCTCGGCATGGCCGGTCCCGTGCTCGATGCGATGCGCACCGCGCTGCGTGTCCCCAACGGCATCATCATGGTCACCGGCCCCACCGGCTCGGGCAAGACGACCACGCTGTACGCCGCACTCGCTGCGTTGAACGACGGCGAGCGCAACATCCTCACCGTCGAGGACCCGGTCGAGTACGCGATCGACGGCGTCGGCCAGACCCAGGTCAACACGCGCGTCGGCATGAGTTTCGCCGCCGGGCTGCGCGCGATCCTGCGCCAGGACCCGGACGTGCTGATGGTCGGCGAGATCCGCGACGGCGAAACCGCGCAGGTCGCCGTGCAGGCCAGCCTGACCGGTCACCTGGTGCTGTCGACGGTGCATACGAACGACGCCGCCGGCGCGATCACGCGCCTGCGCGACATCGGCATCGAACCGTTCCTGCTCGCGTCCAGCCTGCGGCTCGTCGTCGCCCAGCGCCTGCTGCGCAAGCTGTGCCTGCACTGCCGCCGGCCGCGCGCCGCGGAGGATGCGGTCAACGCACTCGCCGCCGGCCTGCCGCAGGGCGTGCTGTACGACGCGACCGGCTGTCCGCAGTGCAACCACACCGGATATGCGGGCCGCCTGGGCATCCACGAGGTCATCGTCATCGACGAGCGCGTGCGGCGGCTGATCGCCGACGATGCCGGCGAGGACGCGATCGCACAGGCCGCGTTCGCCGGTGGCGGCCGGCTGGCCGACGCCGCGCGCCAGTGCGTTGCCGACGGCCTGACCACGCTGGAAGAAGCGGTGCGCGTGACCCGCCAGGAGACCGATGGCGATGGCATCGTTTGAATACGCCGCGCTCGACGCGCAGGGCCGCATGCGCACCGGCACCATTGCCGCGGCCGGCCCGCGCGAGGCGCGAGCGCAGCTCGAATCGCGCCGGCTCGTGCCCGTTCGCCTCGACGCGGCGCGCGCGCGCGAAGGCGGCGTCCTCGCGGGCGGCCGTTTCGGCACGCGCGATCTGGCGCTGCTGACCCGGCAGCTGGCGACCCTCGTCGCGTCGGCGCCGCTCGAGGAAGCGCTGCGCACCATCGGCAGCCAGAGCGAGCGCCGCGGCGTGCGCCGGGTGGTGATGGCGACGCATGCGCAGGTGCTGGAGGGCCGGCGGCTGGCGGATGCGATGGCCCAGCAGGGCAAGGCATTTCCGCCGCTGTACCGGGCGATGGTCGCGGCGGGCGAAAGCTCGGGCGCGCTGCCGGAGATCCTCGAGCGCCTCGCCGATCTGCTGGAGCGCCAGCAGCAGTTGCGCGGCCGCCTGATCGGCGCGCTGGTCTATCCCGCCGCGCTGTCGCTGACCGCGGGCGCGGTGGTGCTCGCGCTGATGGCCTTCGTCGTGCCGCGCGTCGTCGAGCAGTTCGATTCGATGGGCCGCGAACTGCCGCTGCTGACCCGCATCGTCATCGCGATTTCCGACGCGGTGACAAGCTGGGGCTGGCTCGGCCTCGGCCTGGCCATCGTGGGCGCGGTGGTGTTCGCGCGCCTGCTGCGACGGCCCGCGTTCCGTCTGCGCATCGATGCGCTGCTGCTGCGGCTGCCGCTGCTGGGCCGCCTGCTGCGCGACCTGCACGCGGCGCGCATGGCGCGCACGCTCGCCATCATGCTCGACAGCGGCCTGCCGCTGATCGAAGGCCTCGCGATCACCGCGCGCACGGTCGGCAACCGGGTGCTGCGCGGCGCCACCCTCGACATGGTGACGGCGATCGACGAGGGCAGCAGCCTCACGGCCTCGATGCGCCGCGCCGGCGTGTTCCCGCCGACCCTGCTGTACATGGCCGGCAGCGGCGAAGGCAACGGCAGGCTCGGCCCGATGCTCGAGCGCGCCGCCGATTACATGGAGCGCGAGATCGACACCTTCACCAGCGCCACGCTGAGCCTGCTGGAGCCCGCGATCATCGTCGTGCTCGGCGGCGTGGTGGCGCTGATCGTGCTGTCGATTCTGTTGCCGATCCTGCAGTTCAACTCGCTGGCGCTGGTCTGACCCGACCGCCGCCGACGCCATCCTCTCCCCACGCACAGGCATGCCCATGCATCTCCGCCACCGCCAACGCCCGCGACCGGCCAGCGCCGGTTTCACCCTGATCGAGCTGATGGTCGTCATCGTCATCATCGGCCTGCTCGCCACGGTCGTGATGATCAACGTCCTGCCCAGCCAGGATCGCGCCATGGCCGAGAAGGCGCGCGCCGACGTGTCGCTGCTGGAACAGGCGATCGAAACCTATCGGCTCGACAACCTCACCTACCCGCGCACCGAACAGGGCCTGCAGGCGCTGCTGCAGGCGCCGCCCGGCCTCGCGCGCCCCGAGCGCTATCGCAAGGGCGGCTACATCCGCCGCCTGCCGGCCGATCCCTGGGGCAACCCCTACCAGTACCGGATCCCCGGCCAGAGCGGCGCCTTCGACGTCTATTCCTTCGGCGCCGACGGCACACCGGGCGGCGACGCCGACAACGCGGACATCGGCAACTGGCAGTGATCCGGCGCCATCCCCATCGGCGTCACTCCGGCCAGGCGTCGCGCCCGTTACGCGGGCGCGGCTTCACCCTGCTCGAGGTGCTGGTGGTGGTGGCGATCATGGGCATGGCCGCGACCGCGGTGATGCTGACCCTGCCCGACGACGACGCGACGCTGTACCGGCAGGCCGACGACTTCGGTCGCAGGCTGCAGCACGCGCGCGACGAGGCGATTCTCGGCGGCCGCACGATCCAGGTGTCGGTCGACGCCGCGGGCTACCGCTTCAGCCGCCGGGACTTCGGCCAGTGGCTGCCGTTCGACGAAGGCCCGTTCGGCGCGACCGCCTGGGACGCGGGTGTCGAGGCCGCGCTGCCGCCGCGCCAGCCGCGACTCGGGTTCCGCTTCGGACCGACCGGCGACGGCGACGCGCAGACCCTGCGCCTGGTCCGCGGCGATGCGCGCGTCGACATCAGCGTCGAGCCGGCCGGCAGTGTGCGGATCCATGCGCCCGGCCGCTGACCTGCAAGGCTTTTCGCTGATCGAGCTGCTGGTCGCGCTGGCGATCGTGGCGCTGATCGCGGCCGGGCTGCTCAACCTCGCAGGCGAAAGCACCCGCACCGCCGCCCACCTGGAAACCCGCGTGATCGCCGCCATCGTCGCCGACAATCTCGCCGCCGATGCCCTGCTGGCCGACGCGGGCGCGCTGGCGCGACCGTCGGACGGCACCACGCGCGTCGCCAGTCGCGACTGGCGCTGGCAGCGCCGGGCCACGCCGGCCGGCGAGGCCGGCATGCTGCGGATCGACATCGAGGTGACCGACCAGGACGGTCAGCTGGCCGGTCAGGCCTGGGTGTTCCGGTGAGACGTCTTCCGCTACGCAACCGCGCGCGCGGCTTCACCCTGGTCGAGGTGATGGTCTCCCTGGCGGTGTTCGCGCTCGTGTCCGCGGCGGCCGTCGCCATCCTCGCGTGGACGGCCGACCACCAGGGGCGGATCCGCGAGCGCATGGACCGGCTGGCCGAACTGCAACGCGCGCATGCCCTGCTGAAATCCGATCTGTCGCAGGCCGCCTTGCGCCGGATCCGCCTCCCGGACGGACGCCTGGCGCGCAACGCCTTCGACGCGGCGCCGCCCGGTGCACGCGCCGGCACGCTCGTCGCCTTCGTACGGCGCGGCTGGGAAAACCCGGACGGCGAACCACGCGCGTCGCTGCAGTACGTCGAGTACCGGCTCGTCGATGGCCGCCTCGAACGCAGCGCGCGCACCGCACTCGACGGCGCACCCGCCGACACGTCGCAGATCGTATTGACCGGCGTCGAGTCCATGGACCTGGGCTTCCATTCGTACCGGCAGTGGAGCGACGGCTGGACCGGTGGCGCGGAGACGTTGCCCGACGCCGTGCGCTTCGACATGACGCTGCGCGACTTCGGCGCCGTGCGCCAGGTGTTCGTACTGCCGGAGGCCGCGCTGTGAGCCGCTGCGTCCGCCAGCGCGGGACCGCGCTGCTGTCGGTCCTGCTGATGACGGTCGTCATGGGCGTGCTGGTGGTGGCGATCCTCGACGACGTGCGTTTCGGGCTGCGCCGCAGCGGCAACGCCGAAGCTGTCGCGCAGGCACAGCGGTTCGCGCTCGGCGCCGAAGCGCTGGCGCGGCGCCGGGTCGCGGAACTGGCGCGCGATGGCGTCGGCACCGCCGAGTGGTCCGGCAAGCCGATGCTGTTCCCGATCGAGAACGGCCTGGTCCGCGCGTCGCTGCGCGACGGCACCGACTGCTTCAATCTCAACAGCGTCGTCGACGGCGTGCCGGACCAGTGGATGCGGCGGGAGATCGGCGTGCGCCAGTACGTCGCCCTGCTCGGCGCGATCGGTTTCAGCGCCGCGCAGGCCCAGGCGCTGGCCGACACGCTCGCGGACTGGATCGACACCGATGCGCAGCGCGCGCCGCTCGGTGCGGAAGACAGCACCTACCTGTCGCGGCGACCGGCGTACCGCACGGCCGGCACGCTGCTGGCCGAACCCAGCGAATTGCGGGCGATCCACGGTTACGAGGCCGCGATCTATGCGCGGATCCGTCCCTATGTCTGCGCGCTGCCGCAGGCAGCGCTGTCGCCGGTCAACGTCAACGCACTCGCGCCGGAGCGGGCAGCACTGCTGACGATGCTGACCCTGGGCGCCGTGCCGCCCGACGAGGCGCGCGGCATGCTGGCCGCACGCCCGGCGCGAGGCTGGCACGACCCGGCCGCGTTCTTCGCGCAACCACAACTGGTCGCGGCGAACTTGCCCAATGACATCTACGACCAGGTCGCGCTGCGCAGCGACTGGTTCGTGCTGGAGGCCGACGTCGAATACGCCGGCGCCCAGGTGACCCTCAATGCGCTGCTGCAACAGGAAGGCGCGCGTCCCGCGCGCCTCGCCGCCCGCCGCTGGACTCCCGACGAATGACGCCCCCCACCCTCACCCGCCTGACCCTGCTGCCGCGCGGCGACGCGCGCGCGGCCAGGATGTGGTGGCTCGATGCTGCCGGCACGATCGTCGCCGACGGCGCCGCGCCGCCGCGTGCGACACCCACCGCGGCGCGCGTGCGCGAAATCGTCGCGGTGCCGGGCGAAGCGGTGCGTCTGCTGTCGCTGGAAATCCCGACCCGGCTCCCCGCCCAGGCGCTCGCCGCCGCGCGGTTGCTGGTCGAGGACAAGACCGCGGTCGCGACCGGCCTGCACATCGCGATCGCGCCACCCGGTGACGACATCGCCGCGCCGCGGCTGGTCGCCCTCGCCGACACGGCCGCCATGGACACCTGGCTGGGTCAGTGCGCCGCGCTCGGCATCGTCCCCGACGTGCTCCTGCCCGACTGCCTGCTGCTGGCACCGGCGGACGACGGCGCGCTGGTCACCGCGCCCATCGAGGACATGCTGGCCGTCCGCACGACGGATCTGGCCTTCACCGTCGAGCCGGCGCTGGCGGGCGCGATCATCGCGGACAGCCCGACGCGTCCGCTGGCCGCTGCCGATGCGCCTACCGCGCTGGCGGCCGGCGCGCTGCGCGTGGCCTCGTCGCCGTCGCTCGACCTGTTGCAGTTCGACTACGCGCGACAGGATCGAGCCGGGCGACGCCGTCGCCGGCGACTCGTCGTGCTCGCGACCCTGGCCGTGCTCTCCCCCCTCGTCGTGCTCGGCGTCCAGGCCCTGCGCGATTCCGCGTGGGCGCACTGGCTGCAGCTGCGCGCGGACGTCGTCGCCCTGCAGCACGACCCGACGCTGATCGGCAGCGACCAGCCCGCCGTGTCGCTGCAAGCGCGGCACGCGAGCCGCGCGGCGCCGGTCCTGCTCGCGCTGCAGTCCGCCGGCCTGTTCGACGCGCTTGCACAGCTGCCGGGCGCGCGCCTCGACAGCTACGAGTTCGCGCCTGCGACCGGTCTGCGCGTCGGGCTGGTGCACACCGACGACGCGGAGTTCGACAGCTTGCGCGAGCTGCTCGCGCCGCACGGCATCGAGCCGGTCGCACTCGATGTGCAACCGGTCGACGGTGGGCTGCGCAGTACCGTCTCGCTGGAGCGCCGCCGATGAGCGCCGTCGACGCCCGCGTCGCACGGATCGCTGCCTGGTGGCGCGAGCGGCAACCACGCGAGCGCGCGATGCTCGGCGTGATGGCGGTCCTGGTCGCGGCGTTCGTCTACGTGTACGGCCTGCTGCTGCCGTTGCGGCAGGCGCGCGATACGGCGCAGCTGCGCCAGCAGGATGCCGCCACCGCGCTGGCGGACGCGCGGGCGAACGCCGCGTCGCTCGCGACGCTCGATTCGACGATGCCGGTCCCGCCGGCCGATGCCGCGACGCTGCGCACCGCGGTGCTCGACGGCGCGGCGCGCGCGGGCCTGGGCATCACGCGCGAGAGCACCGGCGACGACGGCAGTCTCGTCATCGAAGTCGAGACCGCCACCGCCGGCCAGTTGCTCGGGTTCCTCGATGCGCTGCGCCAGCGCTACGGGCTGGCCCCGACGACGCTGAGCGCCGCCGCGACCGATGGCCAGCTGCGGGTGCAGGCCGCGTTCGTGCCCGCCCCCTGACCCGGGTCTACCAGCTGAACTGCGTGCGCAGCGCGTACTGCGCGGTCTTGTCGCCGTTGACGTGGTTGTCGCCGCGCACGTAGTTGAACATGAAGCGCAGGCTGGGATTGAGGTAGTAGTTGAGTCCGACGATGACGCTCGAGACCTCGCGGTCGCCGAGGTCGCGGTTCTCGATGACGTCGTAACGACCGGTCAACTCCCACAGCCCGCGATCGGTCGCGCGCGGGGCGCCGAACACGCCCGTCGCCGGCTTGTAGGCGTGGTGCCCGCCGTTGAGCAGCCAGCTGCCCTGCAGGTACCACGTCATGACGTCCTGGTCGCCGCCGATCGGCTGCTCGAACGTCGCGTCGACGTACTCCGCCTGGAAGAACAGCGGACCGAACGTGCCGGCGGCTTCGACGCCCGCCGCGGTGACCTTGCCGCCGCTGTCGCCGGCGACCGTCGCGATCGACTGCGACGGACCGCGACGACCGGCGTAGCTCGCGGACGCGGCGAGATCCGCCGAGCCCTGGTTGGCATTCTCGACACTGGCCCAGCCGCCGAAATGCAGGGTCTCGGTGTCGGTGGCGATCGGCGCCCAGGTCACGCGACCGGAGGCACCGACGCCCTCGTTGCGGGTGCCCGAGGCGCCGCGCAGGTTGAAGACGGTGAAGCCCGCGGTGTAGTGATCGCCCGCGCGCCGGTAACCGACGCCCTGCTGGAACTGCCTGCCGTTGAAGAGGCCGGTCGCGGAAGCGAACGGCCGCTCCATCATGAGGATGTCGTTGGAGCTGGTCAGCTCTTCCATCGACCGGTACGGCTTGAAGTGGCCGATGGTGAGCGTGCCGCCCCACAGGTCGGTCGCGATGAAGGCATCGCGCAGGCCGTCGAGGTTGCTGCCCGCCGCGAAATCCTGCTCGAGCTTGTACTCCCAGCCGTAGGCCAGGCCTGCCAGCGTCAGACGCGCGCGGCGGAAGTCGGTCGTGCCGGTGGTATCGGCCTGGTCGCGATCGAAGGCATACGCATCGAAGTGGATGCGTCCGCTCAGCGAGGCTTCGAACTCGCCATCGGCCGATTCCACGCGCAGTCCGCCGCGCGTCGCGACCTTCGGGGCATCGGCCGCGGCCGGCGCGGGCGTCACCGGAGGCGCAGGCGCAGGCGCGATCACCGGAGAAGGTGGCGCAACCGTCGCTGCCGTCGCCTCGTCCTGCGCTGCACGTTGTTCCAGCGCATCGACCTTGGCCTGCAGCGCCGCCAGCTGCGCTTTCAGTTCTGCGAGTTCGCTGCGCTCGGAGGAGGCGGCAGCGCCGGGCGCGAGGCCGGCGCCGAGCGCCAGGACGAGGGCCAGGGGCGTCTTGTGCATGTCGGATTCTCTGGTGGGGGAAGCGCGGGAGCCGCCGCGATGGCGCGGATTATTACACTTGCGCGTCAGTCTGGCCCCGTCGTCTTTCGCGTTTCGGACGACGTGGGATGCGATGCCACGACGCTGCAACCCGGCCGCCATCGTGGCGTCATGGTCCAGCGATGCAATGGCGTGGACGCGATGATCGCCGGCCCGAACCGGCTGGCCGCATGCAACGCCGATGGGCGTCCGGGGCGGACAGCGCGCCGTGACCGGAACATCTGCGGACCCCTGCCGCTGCGAACGCGTGCCGCATCCAGCTCTCCTCTTCGGGCCTGCGGGCCCGCTTTTTTTTTGCCGGATGGAGAGAACATGGTTCCATGGAGGCCACGGACCGCCGGCCCCGTGGCACTGGCGGCCTGTCATATCAGTGCAACAAAAACATCATTAAATGCGCGTACCGGGTGACGCAGCGCGTTGTCGCCCCCTCTTGGAGTTAGACATGTCCCGTCAAATGGTCCGCATGGGCGCGCTCGCCCTCTCCACGGCATTCTTCCTGGCCGCCTGCGGCGGCAACGCGGATGCACCCGCCGGCCAGACCGCCGACGGCGCGCCTGCCGCGGGCCAGCCCGCCGGCGATCGCGTCACCGCCAACGTCTCCGGCGCGGGCGCCTCGTTCATCTATCCGCTGGTCTCGAAGTGGTCGGCCGACTACAACGCCGCGACCGGCAACCGCATCAACTACCAGTCGATCGGCTCGGGCGGCGGCATCGCCCAGATCAAGGCCGGCACGGTCGACTTCGGTTCGTCCGACAAGCCGCTCGACAGCGCCGAACTGCAGGCCGCGGGCCTGGGCCAGTTCCCGTCGGCGATCGGCGGCGTGGTGCCGGTGCTCAACGTCGACGGCCTCGAGCCGGGCCAGCTGAAGCTGACCGGTGCGCTGCTGGCCGACATCTTCCTCGGCAAGATCGCGACCTGGAACGACCCGGCGATCGCCGCGCTGAACCCGGGCGTGTCCCTGCCGGCCGGCAAGATCAGCGTCGTCCACCGCTCGGACGGTTCGGGTACGACGTTCAACTTCTCGAACTACCTGTCGAAGGTCAGCCCGGACTGGAAGTCGACCGTCGGCGAAGGCACCTCGGTGCAGTGGCCGGGCGGCGTCGGCGGCAAGGGCAACGAAGGCGTGGCCTCGTACGTGCAGCAGATTAAGGGCTCGATCGGCTACGTCGAGCTGGCCTACGCGCTGCAGAACAACATGCCGTACGCCTCGCTGCAGAACGCGGCCGGCAACTGGGTGCAGCCGAGCGAGGAAAGCTTCGCCGCCGCGGCCGCGGGCGCCGACTGGGCGAATGCGCAGGACTTCAACCTGGTTATCACCGACGCCCCGGGCGAGAACGCGTGGCCGATCACCGCGACCAACTTCATGCTGATGCACAAGCAGCCGAAGGACGCCGCGCGCAGCCAGGCCGCGCTCGATTTCTTCAAGTGGGCCTTCGAATCCGGCCAGGCCCAGGCCAGCGAACTGCACTACGTGCCGCTGCCGCCGGAGCTGGTACAGCAGATCGAGGCCTACTGGGCGGCCGAGTTCCAGTGATGCAAGTGACGGTGCGCCCGAGGGGCGCACGGTCGTTCCGGGGGCGGCGTCGTGACGCCGTCGCCCGCCAGCGAGTCTCCCCATCACGCGCACCGGGCTGCCCTTTCCGATGAACGCCACTGCTGTCCCCACGTCGACCGCGGCCATCACGTCCGCGCCGACGCGCCGCGACATCCGCGACGCACGCGCCGACCGCTTCTTCCGCATGCTGCTGACCGCCACCGTCGTCTTCGTGATGCTGGCGCTCGCCGGCGCCGCGCTGTCGATGCTGTGGGGCGGCCGCGACGCCCTGTCGTCGCAGGGCCTGTCGTTCTTCACCACCGCCGACTGGAATCCGGTCGAGAACCGCTACGGTGCGCTGGCGCCGATCGCGGGCACCATCGTCACCGCGTTGATCGCGATGATCATCGCCGTGCCGGTCAGTTTCGGCATCGCCTTCTTCCTGACCGAGGTCGCCCCGCGCTGGTTGCGCGGCCCGGTCGGCACCGCGATCGAGCTGCTCGCGGGCATTCCCTCGATCATCTACGGCATGTGGGGCCTGTTCGTGCTCGTGCCGGTGATGACGACCCATGTCACGCCGTGGCTCAACGATCACCTGGGCACGATCCCCGGCATCGGCATCCTGTTCCAGGGACCGCCGCTGGGCATCGGCACGCTGACCGCCGGCTTCGTGCTGGCGATCATGGTGATTCCCTTCATCTCCTCGGTGATGCGCGAGGTGTTCCTGACGGTGCCCACGCGCCTGAAGGAATCCGCCTACGCACTCGGGTCGACCAAGTGGGAAGTCAGCTGGGACATCGTGCTGCCCTACACGCGCTCTGCCGTGATCGGCGGCATCTTCCTCGGCCTCGGCCGGGCGCTCGGCGAGACCATGGCCGTCGCCTTCGTCATCGGCAACTCCGTGCGACTGACGCCGTCGCTGCTCGAGCCGGGCACGACGATCGCCGCGCTGATCGCCAACGATTTCGGTGAAGCCACCGAAACCTACCGTTCGGCGCTGCTGCTGCTCGGCTTCGTGCTGTTCATCGTGACCTTCGTCGTGCTGGCGATCGCGCGCCTGATGCTGATGCAGCTGTCCCGCAAGGAGGGCAAGTGATGGCCAGTGTCGTCACCGAACGCGAGCGCCAGGTCGCCGACCGCCTGCATGGGCGCCGTCGCTTCACCAATGCGATCGCCGTCGTGCTGGGCTGTCTGGCCGCGGCATTCGGCCTGTTCTTCCTCGGCTGGATCCTGTGGACGTTGATCTCCAAGGCGGCCGGCGGCATCAACCCGGCACTGTTCACCCAGATGACCCCGCCGCCGATGCAGGACGGCGGCCTGCTCAACGCGTTCTTCGGCAGTGCGGTGATGTGCGGTCTGGCGATCGCGATCGGCACGCCGCTCGGCGTCGCCGCCGGCACCTGGCTGTCGGAATACGGCCGGGCGCGGAAGTTCGGCACCGTCGTGCGCTTCATCAACGACATCCTGCTGTCGGCGCCGTCGATCGTGCTGGGCCTGTTCGTCTACACCGCCTTCGTCATGCAGACCGGCGGCCGCTTCTCGGCGCTGGCCGGCGCGATCGCCCTCGCCTTCATCGTGCTGCCGGTCGTCGTGCGCACGACCGACGAGATGCTGCAGCTGGTGCCCACGCAGATGCGCGAGGCCGCGCTGTCGCTCGGCGTGCCGCATTGGAAGGTCATCGTGCAGGTGATGTACCGCAGCGCGTCGGCGGGCATCGTCACCGGCATCCTGCTGGCGCTCGCCCGCATCTCCGGCGAAACCGCGCCGCTGCTGTTCACCGCGTTCGGCAACCAGTACTGGAACAACAACATCATGCAGCCGATGGCGAGCGTGCCGGTGGTGATGTACCAGTACGCCGGCAGCCCGTACGAGTCCTGGCAGCAGCTGGCCTGGGCCGGCGCGCTGGTGCTGACCTGCTTCGTGCTGATCGTCAGCCTCGCCGCCCGCGCGCTGCTGTTGCGCAACAAGATCGCGAACGACTGACCCCAATGACCCATCTCGACTGGATCCGGCCATGAACGACCTCCACACCGCCCCGCCGTCGCACCGCTTCTCCGTGGCGACGCAGCCGCGCGAGGTGCAGTCGCCCACGCCGGTCAAGATCGCCGCGCGCGGCCTCGACTTCCATTACGGCGACTTCCACGCGCTCAAGGGCATCAACATGGAAGTGCCCGAGAAGCGCGTGACCGCGCTGATCGGCCCGTCGGGCTGCGGCAAGTCGACGCTGCTGCGCATCTTCAACCGCATCTACGCGCTGTATCCGAAGATGACCGCGAGCGGCGAGCTGCTGCTCGACGGCGAGAACATCCTGTCGCCGAAGTATCCGATGAACCGGCTGCGCAGCAAGGTCGGCATGGTGTTCCAGAAGCCGGTGCCGTTCCCGATGACGATCTTCGAGAACGTCGCCTACGCGATCCGCCACCACGAGAAGCTGTCGAAGGCCGAGCTCAACGTCCGCGTCGAGCAGGCGCTGACCCAGGCCGCACTGTGGAACGAGGTCAAGGACAAGCTGGGCCAGAGCGCGCTCGGCCTGTCGGGCGGCCAGCAGCAGCGCCTCTGCATCGCCCGCGCCGTCGCGCTGCGCCCGGACGTGCTGCTGCTCGACGAGCCGACGTCGGCGCTCGATCCGATCTCCACCAGCCGCATCGAACAGCTGGTCGAGGAGTTGAAGGTCGATTACACGATCGTCATCGTGACCCACAACATGCAGCAGGCGGCACGCGTCTCGGATTACACGGCCTTCATGTATCTCGGCGACCTGATCGAACACGACACCACCGAAACCATCTTCTCCAATCCCTCGAAACAGCAGACCGAGGACTACATCACCGGCCGGTTCGGGTGAGGCAGCCAGCTTGCGCGGCATTGCCGCGCGGCCTGCCGAACGCCACGCGCGCTGCGCGTGGCCGGACGCGCGTAGTCTGCCGGTTCCCAGTCGACCCAAGCTCCGCATCGCACATCGTCGCCACTCTTCCAGGTTCCCCGCCATGCCCAACCAACTGAACGACCACATCGTCAAGAGCTACGACGACGAGCGCAGCCGTCTGACCAACGAGATCCTGCGCATGGGCGAAATGGCGGCCGCGCAGCTGGAGTCCGCACTGGACGTGGTCGAGCGTCGCGACGACAAGGCCGCCGAGCGCATCATCGCCAACGACGACGCCATCGACGCGCTGGAACACGAAGTGAGCCAGGACGTCATGAAGCTGGCGCTGCGGGGCCCGATGGCGCGCGACCTGCGCGAGATCCTGGCCGCCCTGCGCATCGCGGCCGACATCGAGCGCATCGGCGACTACGCGGCCAACGTCGCCAAGCGTTCGACCGCTCTGAACCTCGCGCCGCCGCTGCCCTACACCCGCGGCCTCACCGTGATCGGCCAGCTGGCGGCCAAGCAGGTACGCGAAGTGCTCGTCGCCTTCCACAACAACGACGCCGCCGCCGCCGAGCGCGTCCGCGCGCAGGACGCCGAGATCGACACGCTCTACACCGGCCTGTTCCGCGAGCTGCTGACCTACATGATGGAAGATCCGCGCGCGATCACTCCGTGCACCCATCTGCTGTTCATGGCCAAGAACATCGAACGCATCGGCGACCACGCGACCAACATCGCCGAGAACGTCTGGTTCCTGGTCCACGGCGACGAAGCCTTGCCGCCACGCGACAAGCGCGACGAGACCAATACCGTCACCTGAGCGCAGCGCTGCCCGCGTCTTCGGGCTCGCACCGGACGGACCGGTTCCTCCCCCGTGCCGTCCGGTGTCTGCCCGCTTCATACCGATCGCGCGCATGACGTCCGGCGTGGTCGCACAAGTACCGCCGCGCCGAAGCGATGACGCGTCGAGCGTGACGTGGTGATACCGAGGCGTCGTCGGGCGCACGACACGAATCCCGCGGCGCCGAGCCGTTGCGCCCTCCCGCCGGTGGCGAGCTGCTGCATCAGGGCGCACCCGGAATCCGGGGCTTAGAAAGTTTCCGGGCGCCGTCAGCCCCACGCACGGTCGGCGCGATTCCCGCGCCTATCGACGCGTCGAATCGATGCCCGATGCCTTCGCGCACGCAAGGCCGACCCGTTCGCACTTCCCTGTAGAAGCGCACCGGCGCGCGATACGTGGCCTGCGCACGACTCCAGGTGCGGAGATGCACAGACCGCGCGGATCACAGCGCCGTCAGCTTCCACGCACGGTGGATCCGCGCATTGCGCGCGAAATCCGGCGGAATCGTCGAGGCGGTGATGTCCTCGATGCGCGCGAACGTCGACACCGCGGCCTCGTCCAGCTTGAAGCGGCGGAAGTTGTTCGAGAAGTACAGCGCCCCGCCCGCCGCCAGCCGCGCGACCGCCAGCGACAGCAGGCGCACGTGCTCGCGCTGGATGTCGAAGTCCCTGGCACGCGCGGAGTTCGAGAACGTCGGCGGGTCGCAGAAGATCAGATCGTACTGGGCGCTCTCCGCTTCCAGCCACTGCAGCACGTCGGCCTGCACCAGCCGGTGCTTCGCGCCACCGATGCCGTTGACGCCGAGGTTGTCGGCGCACCATTGCAAATAGGTCGCCGACAGGTCGACGGTCGTCGTCGTCCGCGCGCCGCCGACCGCCGCGTGCACGGTCGCCGCGCCGGTGTAGCCGAACAGGTTGAGGAAACGCGTGTCGCCGGCTTCGTCGGCGAGGCGCAGGCGCATCGGCCGGTGGTCGAGGAACACGCCGGTATCGAGGTAGTCGAACAGGTTCACCCGCAGGCGCACGCGGCCCTCTTCGACGACGAGATATTCGTGGCGTGCATCGAAGCGGCCGTACTTGCTGCCGCCCTTGCCCTTCGCGCGCGTCTTGACCGCGATGCGCTCGCGCGGGATACGGAACACGTCGCGCGCCGCCGCGAGCACGTCGTTGAAGCGGCTCCGGGTCACGGTCTCGGGAATCTCGGCCGGGGCCGCGTATTCCTGCACGTGCAGCCACAGCGCGTTGCCGTCCGGCGTGCCGTCGTCGGCGGCGATGTAGACGTCGATCGCGGCCGCGTATTCCGGCAGGTCCGCGTCGTAGGCGCGGTAGCAGCTGACGCCTTCGCGTTCCCGCCAAGACTTGAGCTTGCGCAGGTTCTTGCGCAGGCGATTGGCGACCATCGTCGCACCGTCCGACAGGACGATGTCCGTCGCCTCGGTCGACCGCTGCGGCGGCTGCACCGGATCGCAGACGATCAGGCTGCATTCGATCGCGCCGTTGAACACCTGGTACTTCTTGTGCGCGCGCAGACCGGTGGCATGCGCCAGCTCGGCATCGCCGCACAGCAGCGCTGCGCGCCAGGTCGGCACTGCGCGGCGCAGCGCGTTGCCGAGCGACCGGTACAGCGCCGGATCCGCCGCCAGACGCGCGTCGTACGGCGGATTGCAGGCGACCAGCCCCTTGGCCGGTTCGCCGCCCGCGTCGGCATCGCCGTCGGCCGCGGCCGCCATCGCGTGCGCCGGCGGCCGTGGCGTCTTCAGCATCGCCATGTCGGCGATGTCCCAGACGATGGCATCGCGCAGGCCGGCGGCGGTGGCGTTCTCGCGCGCCGCACGGATCGCGTGCGGGTCGAGATCGCTACCGAAGAACGCGGTGCGCAGCGTGTCGCGACCGGCGCGCTCGCGGCGCAGCGCATCCTCGCGGATCGTCTGCCAGTGCGCGGCATCGAAACCGTGCCAGCGCGACGGCGGACGCCCGGGCCTGATCGCATTCGCATCGCGCGACAGGCCCGGCGCGACGTCCGCCGCGATCAGCGCGCCCTCGATCAGCAGCGTGCCGCTGCCGCACATCGGATCCAGCAGGCTGCCGCCCTCGGCGTACAGCGCCGGCCAGCCGCCGCGCAGCAGCACGGCCGCGGCCAGGTTCTCCTTCAGCGGCGCTTCGCCCTGCGCGCGGCGCCAGCCGCGGCGATGCAAGGGGCCGCCGCCCAGATCCACCGACAGGATCGCGCGTCCCTTGCGCACCACCAGGTTCAGGCGCAGGTCCGGCGCCTCGACATCGACGTCCGGCCGCTCGCCGCTGTGCTCGCGCAGACTGTCGACGACCGCGTCCTTGACCCGCTGCGCGGCGTAGCGCGCGTGGGTGATCGCATCGCCCGATACGTGGGCATCGACCGCCAGGGTCTGCGTGGCATCGAGATGGTCGTGCCACGGCACCGCGCGCGCGCCGGCGTACAGCGCGTCCTCGTTCTCGCAGGCGTAGTCCGCCAGCGGCCACAGCACCCGGCTGGCGAGGCGCGACCACAGCACCGCGTGCTGCGCGTCGTGCAGCGTGCCTTCGACGTTGACGCCGGCCATCGTCGCCGTCGCCTTCGCGCACCCCAGCGCAAGAAGTTCGTCGGCGAGCAGGTACTCGAGCCCCTTGGCGCAGCTTGCGAAGAATTTCATGGACACACACCACCTCGAAGAATGAAACGGTCCCGCGTGCCGCGGACTGCGGCAGCGGGGACGCGGTGCACACGCGATGCGGCAGGAACCGGCGCACGACCGCAACGCACATGGGACACGGGGACTACAGCGACGCCAGCAGCGCGCCGAAGGCCTCGGCGGACGCGTCGACATGCGCCGACAGGCGATGCGCGTCGTCGACCAGCAACAGGCGACCGCGACGCGCGGCGGTCCAGCCGACGACATCCGCCGCCGGGATCAGTTCGTCGTGCCAGCCGTGGATCACCGACAGCGGCACGTCGGCCGCCTGCAGCGGATGCGCGGCATCCAGGCGCACCGGCGGCGCCATCAGGAACAGACCGGCGACCGGCACGCGCTGCGAGACGTGACCCGAGATCCATGCGCCGAGACTGGAACCCGCGAGCACCAGCGGCCCGCGCCCACGCGCGGCGGTGGCCAGCGCGAGCAGGCGCTCGATGCGCGCGGCGACATCCCCCAGCGCGCTGATCTCGCGCTTCGCGTCGAGATCGGTGTAGTCGGGGCGCTCGTGGGTCCAGCCGAGGCGCCCGGCGGCATCCGCGAGCGCGGTGACCTTGGTCGCGTCCGGACCGCTCTCGAAGCCGTGCGACAGGATCACGTGGCCGCGCGCGCCGTGGACCGACGCTCTCATGCGTCCACCCACTCGACCGCATCGCCGAGCCGGACGATGCCGCCTTCGACGATCCGTGCGCACAGGCCGCCCATGCCGCGCATCGCGTTGTATCCGCCGGCGCCGAGCGCCGACTCCATCCGCGAGCAGGGATCGCAGGGATCGGTGCCTTCCAGCACGACGTCGCCGACCCGGAACCGGCGGCCTTTCAGCGCGATCAACGGAATGCCGGACACCACCAGATTGCGACGCAGCGTGGCCGGCGCGAGCGCCGCATGGCCGGTCAGCGCCGCGATCGCCGGCAGATGTTCGGCCTGCAGCAGGGTCAGGCCGCGCTTGCCGCTGCCGCCCGCATAGCGGTCGCCGTCGAGCCCGCCGCCGGTGGCTGCGCGCGCCTGCGCGACGACCGTCATCGGCACGTCACGGGCCGGACGCAGGCCGATCCAGTCGACGCGCCCGGGGCGCGGAAACTGCGTCATCAGGGCGTGCAGATCGGAGCCCGGCGGGGGATTTCTCATGCGCGAATGCTAGCATCCGGGCCATGCCCGCCCCCCCGTCCGCGGCCGCGATCTCGCGGCAACCGCTGCCCTACGTGGACCGTCTGGCGACGCGCGACATCGCCGACATCGCGCTCGTCGTCATCCACTGCACCGAGCTGCCGGATCTGGCGACGGCCCGCGTTTACGGCGAGCGCCTGCTCTATCCCGAGTCCGGCACCGGCAACAGCGGCCACTGGTACATCGACCGCGACGGCCACATCGTCGAGTACGTGCCGCCGGGCCATGCCCGCCCCCCCGTCCGCGGCCACAACGCGCAGGCGGTCGGCATCGAGCTGGTGAACACCGGCCGGTTCCCGCACTGGCTCGACAGCCGCCACCAGGCCATGGAGGAGACCTATCCGGCGACGCAGATCGACGCGCTGGTCGCCCTGCTGCGGCAGCTGCGCGCGACGCTGCCGGCCCTGCGCACGATCGCCGGTCACGAGGACCTGGACACGGAGCGGGTGCCGGCCAGCGACGATCCGACGATCCTGCTGCCGCGCAAGCGCGATCCGGGCCCGCGTTTCCCGTGGGCACAGGTGCTCGCGGCGGTGGACCTGCAACGCCGCAGCTGACGCCCGCCCACGCGCACGCCACGCGGACACGCGGGGCTTCAGCGCCGGCCTCCTATAATTGCCGTCGCCCGTCCGCGCGCCGGGCGAGTCCCTGCCGCCGACCGAAGACGCCGATGACGCCCCCCGTATCCGAACTGATCGACCTGCTGTCGCTCGAACGGCTGGAAGACAACCTGTTCCGCGGCCAGAGCCGCGACATCGGCACCAAGTACGTGTTCGGTGGCCAGGTGCTGGGCCAGGCGCTGTCGGCCGCGCAGGCGACGATGACGTCGCCGCGCCCGGCGCACTCGCTGCACGCGTATTTCCTGCGCGCCGGCAACGTCGACGCGCCGATCGTCTACGACGTCGACCGCACCCGTGACGGCGGCTCGTTTTCGGTGCGCCGGATCACCGCGATCCAGCACGGCAAGGTGATCTTCTTCTGCGCGGCCTCGTTCCAGGAAGCGGAGGCCGGCGCCGAACACCAGCTGTCGATGCCCGAGGTGCCGGCACCGGAAGACATCGAACCGCAGGACCCGCTGCCCGCGGCAGTGCTGGCGAAGCTGCCGGTCAAGGTGCAGCGCTGGCTCGACCGCAGCGGTCCCTTCGAATTCCGCCATGTCTACCCCCGCGACGAACTGCGCCCGCCCAAGCGTCCGCCGTTCCAGCAGATGTGGTTCCGCCTGACCGGACCGGTCGGCGATGCGCCGGCACTGCACCGGTCGTTGCTCGCCTACGCCTCCGACTTCCAGCTGCTCGGCACGGCGACGTTCCCGCACGGCATCAGCTATTACCAGCCGAACGTGCAGATGGCGTCGCTCGACCATGCGTTGTGGTTCCACCGGCCGTTCCGTGTCGACGACTGGCTGCTGTACGCGCTCGACAGTCCCAGCGCGCAGGGCGCGCGCGGCCTGGCGCGCGGGCAGATCTTCGATCGCGCCGGGCATCTGGTCGCCAGCACCGCGCAGGAAGGCATGATCCGCGTGCTGCCCGGCGACGCCACCGCACCGAAGGGGACCTGAGCCGCATGCGTCAGGTGTTCAGCAGTGCACGGATCGAAAACGTCGAAGGCGTCGCCAAGCTGTTGCGCGAAGCCGGGATCGAGGTCCAGATCACCAACGGCCGCTCCTACAAGGGCAATCGCCGCGGCAATTTCAGCTATCGCGACACGCCGACCGGCGAACGCCCGTCGGTGTGGGTCGTGCGATCGGACGAGCAGCCGCGCGCGCGCGAGCTGCTGCGCGGCGCTGGACTGCTGCAGACCGTGTCGACCGCGCGCGGTTATCTGCCGCAGGCGGACGTGGTCTTCGCCTCGGACAGCGCGCCGGCCAAGCGGCGGCTCAGCCGCACCGCCAAGATCCGGTACGTGCTGCTGGGCGGCGCGGTGCTGGGCATCGGCTTCGTCACCCTGCAGCGGCACTGGCCCGACGCCGCGCCGGACCCGGCACCGGTCGCGTCCGCACCGGCCGAGCCGCGGCTGGACATGGTGCCACCCACGGTCGAGGCCAGCGTGCATCGCATCGCCGTGCCGGCGGCGCTGGCCGCGGCCGTGCTGGGCGACGCCGTCGCCTCGATCGACGGTCCCGCCTGCGTCGCCGTCGATGGCGGCGATCCCGACGCGGCCCTGCTCGCGCGCCTGCAGGCCGGACGCCCCGACGTCCGGGCGCGTTCGTCCTGCGCCAGCGCAGCGGACGACGCACCGCCGAGCCTCGACGTCGGCAACTACCGCACCGACGGCTCGGGCATGGGCACCGTCGAGCTGACGACCGGCGAGGCGGACGCGCGGACCTTCGACGTCGAGCGCGTCGGCCGCGACTGGAGGTTCTCGCCGGCCGGGTGAGCTGGCATCCTGACGGCGTCGCGGTCACATCCGCCGCGCCGGCGTCGTCTGGGGAGACGACCATCGCAGGGAACGCCACATGCACACTGCCGTCGCGGAACTCACGCTCGAAGAACGCATCCACCGAGAACTGCCCGCCGCGCGCGGCGGCGACCAGGCCGCCTACGGGCGCATCGTCACCCTGAGCCAGAATGCGACGACCGCGATCGCACTGGCGATCACCCGCGACGTGCAGGCCAGCCAGGACATCGCGCAGGAGGCCTATCTCAGGGCCTGGCAGCAGCTCGCGCGCCTGCAGAACGTCACCAGCTTCCTGCCGTGGCTGCGCCAGATCACCCGCAATCTCGCCCGCGACCACCTGCGCGCGCGCCGCGAGCGCCTGATCGCCGGTGAGGCCGCCGACATCGCCATCGCCCAGGCCGCCGATCCCGATGCCTGCCCGATGCAGCAGATCATCGACGACGAAACCGGGCGCGTCGCCGCCGACCTGATCTCCGAATTGCCCGACGACAGCCGCGAAGTGCTGTTGCTGTACTACCGCGAAGGCGGCAACTCGAAACAGGTCGCCGCCTTGCTCGGCCTGTCGGACGCGGCGGTGCGCAAGCGGCTGTCGCGTGCGCGCCGCAGCCTGCGCGAGGACCTGGTCGCACGTTTCCGCGACTTCGCCGAAGGCTCGGCGCCGGGGACGGCGTTCACCCTGATCGTCACCGCCGGCCTCGCCACGCTGTCGAAGCCTGCCGCCGCCGGCACCCTCGCCGGTGTCGCCGCCGGCAGCGCGATGGGCGGCGGCATCGCCGGCAAGAGCGCGCTCGGCAGCGCCGGCGCCCTGGGCGCGGCCAGTGCCGGCCTGGCATTCGGCGGACTGACGGTGTGGCTGTGCCGCAAAATGGTGGCCCGCTACGCGGACACCGACGCCGAACGCCGCGCGATCCTGCGGCTCTACGACCGCTGGTTCGTGGCCGGCGGCGTGCTCGCGTTGCTCGTCATGTTTCCGGTCGGCTTTCTCGCCGAGACCGGTGTGCTGTCCTCGACATGGCTGGTGCTGTGCGTGGTCGCGATGATCGCAATCTACAACTATCCGATCATGACCAGCCTGCCCCGGCTGATGAATCCCCTGCTCGCACGCGATGCCGCACGTGATCCTAAGGGCGCCGCACGGCGCGCGCTCGCCTATCGCCTGATGTTCGGCACCAGCGGGCTGATCATCACCAATCTCGGCGTGGTCGGGGCGCTATTGATCCTGTTCCTGCAGCAGGCGTAGCGGCACCGGGTCGGCATCGCGGCGACCCTGCAGGTGCGCCTGCACGCAAGTGCGTGCAACGAGATGCCGCCGGCCGAAACCCGCGAAGAGCCCGACGCGCGCGAGCGCGCTCCGGCATGCACTTGCCTGCGCGGACGGCGTTCCTGACGCGCCAGCCGACGAATGCCGGACGCGGTGAAGCCCCGGTTCGTGTAGGAGCGCGCTCGCGTGCGAACACCGTTACGGCGATGCCGCAACGCACGCGCAACCTGCACGGGCGCTCCTCACAAAGCACCCGGGCACTCCGGGCGCAACACCGTCTCAATTGGCCGACGCCGGAATGTCCAACGTGCCGGAATCCCCCAAAAAAGAAGCCGCGCAATGCGCGGCTTCTCCGTGACCCGACGTCGCCGGCTCAGCGCTGCGGGCGACCCGCCTGCAGCTCTTCACGGCTCAGGAAGCCGTCGCCGTTCTCGTCCATCCAGGCGAAGCGCTCGGACAGGCGCGGCATCTTCTCGGTGGCCTCGACCCGGCTCAGCTTGCCGTCGCCGTTGAGATCCGCCGCGCGGAACTGCTCGTCGAATCGACGCGTGCCGGACGCCTCGCGCTCCACGCGCTTGGCCGCATGCCAGGTGCGCATTTCCGCGCGGGTGATGAAGCCGTCGCGGTTGCCGTCGATCGTGGCGAAGTCCTCGACCAGATCGAATCCGCCCGGCTTCTGCCCACGCGGACCGCGCTTGCCCTCGCCGCGGGCCGCGTTGCCACGTGCGGTCTCGCCACGTTCGGCGCGGGCGGCCTGGTGCGCGTCGCGTCGCGCCTGCCACGCCTGCTGCCCGGCCTCGGCTTCGGCGCGGCTGATGCGGCCGTCGTTGTCGGTGTCCAGGCGCGCGATACCGTCGACGCCTCCCATGCCGCGCGGTCCGTGCATGCCGTGGCCACGATGGCGTGCACCGTCGTGCGCACCGGCCTGCTTGGCCTGGCTGCCGGCCGCGGCGGGAACGGGATCCGCCGCGAATGCCGCGCCGGAGATCGAGAAGGTCAGCGCCGCGAACAGTGCGGCGTTCAGAGCTTTGGTCTGCATCGTGATAGTCCCATGGTCGCGGCACGGCGCCGCCTTGTGCAGGGATCAACGCGCCCTCCCGTCGATCGGTTGACCCGTCGCCAGGCCGGTTCAGCTGGCGGACGGCGTGCGCGGATCGCAATGCCTGCGACGCCCGGCGCTATGCTGACCGCATGCAGACCAACGCCCGCACCGAACCGGACGCGATCGCCACGGCCGACATGCGGCTGTTCCACACCGGCGCCCACGACTGCGGCTACCTGCCCGACCGCACTGCGCGCGATCTCGTGCTCGATCCGCGCGACCCGCGCCTGCCGGCGTTCTATCCGCAGGCGCTGCGCTGGGGATTCCGCCGCTCGGGCGACATCGTCTATCGCCCGCATTGCACCGGCTGCCGCGCCTGCGTCGCGGTGCGCATTCCGGTCGCGACGTTCGAACCCAGCCGGAGCCAGCGCCGCACGCTGGCGCGCAATCTCGACATTGAATCTCGCGTGGTGCCGTCGGAGCGCGACGACGAGCGCCTGGCGCTGTATCGCCGGTATCTCGCGTCGCGCCATCCGGGCGGCGGCATGGACGACCATGGCGCGCACGAGTTCGACCAGTTCCTGATCGGCAGCTGGAACGAGGGGCGGCTGCTGGAACTGCGCCTGCACGGGCGACTGGTCGCGGTCGCGGTTACCGATCTGTCGGACGACGCGCTGTCGGCCGTCTACACCTTCTTCGACCCCGACGAAGCGTCACGCGGCCTCGGCACACTGGCGATCCTGCGGCAGATCGCCTGGGCGCGACGCGACGGCAGGCAGCATCTGTATCTCGGCTACTGGATCGATGGACACCGCAAGATGGATTACAAACGCAAGTTCCGCCCGCTCGAAGGCTTCGATGGCCGCCAGTGGCGCGTGCTGCCACCGGAGATGACGGCATGACCCGCACCGCCCTGCTGCTGTCGCTGCTCGCACCGGTGCTGCTCGTCGTCGTGGCCTGCAGCGCTGCAGGCGATCGACGCCCGCCGTCCACCGGCGCGCTGGCAGCGCCGCGCGCGGATACGCTGCGCATCGCCACCTACAACGCCTCGCTCTACAGCGACGAGGCCGGTGGCCTGCTCGCGCGGCTGCAGGCCGACGACGCCGATGCCCAGCGGATCGCCGCAGTGCTGCAGCAGGTCCGCCCCGACATCGTGCTGCTCAACGAATTCGACTATGTCGCCGACGGCAGCGCCGCCGACCTGTTCCAGCGCGCCTTTCTCGAACGTCCGCAGACCGGTGGCGGGGCGCCGCTGCGCTATCCCTACCGCTACCTCGCACCGGTCAACACCGGCGTGCCGAGCGGCCTGGACCTCGACGGCAACGGCACGGTCGGCGGCGACGGCCGCGACCGCGGCAACGATGCCTGGGGTTACGGCCTGCATCCGGGCCAGTACGGCATGCTGCTGCTGTCGCGGTATCCGATCGATGCCGATGCCGTGCGCACGTTCCAGCAACTGCGCTGGCAGACGATGCCCGACGCCGCGCGACCCGTGGTGCCCGACACGGGTCGCCCGTTCCATGCGGATGCGGTGTGGTCGCAGCTGCGGCTGTCGTCGAAGTCCCACTGGGACGTGCCGGTACGCACGCCGCACGGCGTCCTGCACGTGCTGGCCGCGCATCCCACGCCGCCCGCGTTCGATGGCCCGGAGCAGCGCAACGTCGCGCGCAATCGCGACGAGATCCGCCTGTGGCGCGACTACATCACCCCCGGCCCGCGGCCCTGGCTCTGCGACGACGCCGGCACCTGCGGCGGTCTGGCGCCGGAGGCGCGCTTCGTGATCCTCGGCGATCTGAACAACGATCCGACCGACGGATCCGGTGACCACGACGCGATCCGCGAACTGCTCGAGCATCCGCGCGTGCTGCGCATGGCGACGCCGCGCAGCGAAGGCGCGATCGAAGCCGCGGCGACCGGCGGCGGCGCGAATGCCGGACATCGCGGTGCCGCGGCGCACGACACCGGCAGCTTCGGCCCGCGTGTCGGCAATCTGCGGCTCGATTACGTCTTGCCGTCGACGGGCCAGGCGCTGGTCGACAGCGGCGTGTTCTGGCCGCGCAGCGACGCGCCCCATGCCGACATCGTCGGCGGCAGCGATCACCGTCTGGTGTGGGTGGACGTGGCGCCCGGCGACGACTGACCGTCGCCACGCGGCCGCAGTCGCGCTCGCGATCCGCCGGAGTCCTGCAAACGTCGAGGCCCGTGACGTGTCCAGTCCCTGCGTGCACGCCCGCATCGGCCTTGCGGCCGACGCAGGCCTCGCGTCAGCGTTCCGCGACCGTCGTCGCCAGTCCGTGCAGCGCCGCTTCGACGGTCTGCCGGCGCACCGCATCGCGATCCCCGGCGAACAGGAAATCCTGGGCACGCGCGTAGCCGCCGCGCCGCTTCCAGCCGATCCACACCGTGCCGACCGGCTTGTCCTCGCTACCGCCGCCGGGGCCGGCGATGCCGGTCACCGCGACCGCGATGCTCGCGCCCGAGTTCACCAGCGCGCCGGACACCATCTCGATGACGGTCTCGCGGCTGACCGCGCCGTGGCGTTCCAGCGTATGCGGGGTGACGCCGAGCAGCGCCTGCTTGGCCTCGTAGCTGTAGGCCGCCAGCCCGCAATCGAACCAGTCCGAGCAGCCGGCGATGTCGGTCATCGTCTTCGCGATCCAGCCGCCGGTGCAGCTCTCGGCGGTGACGAGGCGATGGTGCGCGTCGCGCAGCAGATGACCGGTGCGTTCGGCCAGCGCCTGCAGCGTCGCGTCGGAGGGAATGTCGGCCTGGATCATCGTGCGCGCCCGCGGGAAGGCCTGCCGTTGTACCGCAAATCCCCGCGCCGCGCGTCCGCCCCGACATGCGAACGGGCGGACCGAAGCCGGCCCGCCCGTCGTGTCACGCCGCGTTGCGATCAGTAGCGGACGCGCAGCGTCATGCCGTAGGTGCGTGGCGCCCCGAGGAAGGCGTTGAACGAACCGGTCTGGATCGGCGCGTCGATGCCGACCTGCTTGTAGGTCTCGTCGGTCAGGTTCTGGCCCCAGAATTCCAGCATCCAGCGCTGGTCCTGGCGGCCGAAGCCGACGCGTGCGTTGAGCAGGGTGTAGGCGTCCTGCATCTTCTCCGGCTTGAGGTCCGAGCCGGTGTTGTATTCCGACATGTACTTCGCGCCGATATTGAAGCGGCCCTGCAGCGTCGAGCCGATGTCCCACTGGTAGGTGGCCGAGGCATTGCCCGACCACTCCGGCGCGAAGCTCATCTGCCCGCCCGGCAGCAGCGGCAGGTCGGGCACGATGTCGTCGCCGTACTCGGTCTCCGCGTACGTCACACCACCCTGCAGCATCAGGCCGGGCATGCGGGTCTGCCACAGCACCTCGGCGTCGATGCCGCGCGAGGTGACTTCGGGGATCGACCGCACGACGAACGCGGTGCCGAGGAAGCTGTTGAGCTGGAAGTCCTCGTAGGTCTGGTGGAACAGCGCCGCGTTGAGCAGCAGGTTGCCCTCGGCCCAGTTGGTCTTGATGCCCAGCTCGTAGCTGTCGACGAATTCGCCGGCGAACGAGGTGTCGTCGACCGGCGTGATGCCGACCTGCACGCGGTCCAGGTTGAAGCCGCCGGCCTTGTAGCCGCGCGAACCCGAGACGTAGGTCATCACGTCGTCCGACCAGTCGTAGGCGACCTTCAAGGTGCCCGACCATTCCTTCTCCGTGCGCTCCTGGAACGTGCTGCGCCCGTTGTGCGCGATGTTGGCCCACGGCAGGCACATGAAGCCGGCGACCTGCGGCGCGATCGCCGGCACCAGGCCCGCCAGCAGCTGCTGCTGCAGCGCGGGCGGCAGGCTGGCGAAGCCGTTGATGCGCTGCGCCAGCGCCCCGCCGACGCGCGCGCCCGGATTGGCCAGCGTCGCCGCGCAGCCCTGCGCCCCGCTGGGGTTCGCGTAATCCGACTGCAGGGTCTTCTTCTCGCGGGTGTAGCGCAGACCCAGGGTGATATCCAGCGCGTCGGTCGCGTGGAAGGTGTTGTTGGTGAAGAACGCCGCGCTCTTCGCGCTCTGCTCGTAGCGGTCGAGCGCGCCCTGGCCGGTGAAGTTGGTGCCGAACGGACGTCCGCTGACCTGCGACAGGAACGTCGCCGGATTCGCGGTGTTGACCGTCAGCCCCAGCGGCGCGAGCTGCGCCGCCAGCGCGGGCAGCACCTGCGAGGCGACGGCGGTCGACATATAGGGCTCGTAGGCGGCGCCGAAATAGTACGAGTCGTTTCGGCCCAGATCCTCGTCCGCGTAGAACAGGCCGACCATCCAGTCGAGTTTGTCGCTCGACCCGGTCAAGCGCAGTTCCTGGCTGAAATTCTCGAACTTCACCACCGACCCGTCCTCGTTCGGCGGGCGGTAAAGGATGTCGGCGCCGCTGTAGTCGAAATCGATGCTGGTGATCGCCTTCCAGTCGCGGAAGGCGGTGATCGAGGTCAGCACCGCGTCGTTGGCCCAGGGCGTGGTCCAGTTGACCTCGGCCGAAACGCCCTTGTCCTTGAGATCCTGTTCGGTCGTACGGTTGGCGTAGGCGAGGCGGCGGTCGAGATCCACGACCGGAATCACGCCCTCGCCGCCCGGCGTCAGCGCATCGATGATCGGGGCGGTCGGGCCGCGCTGGGTCGTCACCGACACGCAGCAGTTCTCTTCGCGGCTGGTGTAGTCGCCGATGAAGTTGATGTTGAGGTTCGGCGTCGGCTCGAACAGCAGCTGGCCGCGCATCGAGTGGTAGTTCTGGTCGCCGTCGTCGGTCTCCACGCGCGGGCCGCCCGAGGTGTCGACGTTGTCGACGCCGTCGCGCTTGCGCTTGGTCGCGTAGATCCGGAACGCGGCATTGTCGCTGAGCGCGTCGTTATACGCGCCGGACACGCCGATCAGGCCGTAGTTGCCGACCGTGACTTCGCCTTCCGCCGACTGCGTGTAGCTCGGCCGCCGGGTGATCACGTTGATGACGCCGGCCGAGGTGTTCTTGCCGAACACGGTGCCCTGCGGCCCCTTGAGCACTTCGATGCGCTCCATTTCGCCGAGATCGCCGAAACCCACGCTGTTGCGCGCGCGGTAGACGCCGTCGATGACGATGCCGACCGAGGATTCCAGGCCCGGGTTGTCGCCCACCGTGCCGATGCCGCGGATGCGCGCGGTGGTCTGCGCCGCCGACTGCGTGCTGGTGACGGTGAGGCCGGGCACCAGCACCTGCATGTCCTTGATGTCGCGCACGCCGGTGTCCTGCAGCAGCTGTTCGGGCAGCACGTTGATGACGATCGGCACGTCCTGCAGCGCTTCCTCGCGCTTCTGCGCGGTCACCGTGATCGCCGACAGCGTGGTCGGCGTGTCCGGATCGTCGGGCGTCGACTGGGCGTGGGCGGCGGGCAGAACCGTCGCGGCGAGCGCGACGACGACGGCGTGACTGAGCAGGCTGCGACGCAACTGGCGTGTATCCATGGTGTCCCCCGAATGACATGTGTGGTTTTCGAAAAAACCGTCGCCCGACGGCGTTGCGCCATCGGGAAGCCCCGCCGTTCCGGTCGCGCGTGGGGACATGACCGGAACGTCCGACAATCGCTTGTCTTGACGGAAACCTAACACAATTCCGGACGCGTGCGACCGGGGTTTCCGGCCCGTCGCGACGCGGCGCCGGGCCCGGATTCGGGGGCCGACGCGAGCCGTTTCAGGCAGACTATGCGGCCGGCCCGCCGAGTGATTTGATGTCCGCGCCACAGCACACGCCATTGATGCAGCAGTTCTTCGCCGCCAAGGCCGATCACCCCGACGTGCTGCTGTTCTTCCGCATGGGCGACTTCTACGAGCTGTTCTACGACGACGCCCGCAAGGCCGCCCGCCTGCTCGACATCACCCTGACCCAGCGCGGCAATTCGGCCGGCGCGCCGATTCCGATGGCCGGCGTGCCGCACCACGCGGCGGAGGGCTATCTGGCGCGGCTGGTCGCGCTCGGCGAATCGGTCGCGATCTGCGAGCAGATCGGCGATCCCGCGGCGAGCAAGGGCCTGGTCGAACGCAAGGTGGTGCGCATCGTCACGCCCGGCACGGTGACCGACGAGGCGCTGCTGCAGGAGCGCCGCGACACCCTGCTGCTGGCCGTCGCGCGCCATCGCAACGGCCAGTACGGCCTCGCCTGGGCGGACCTCGCCGGTGGCCGCTTCCTGGTCTGCGAGTGCGCGAACGAGGACACGCTGGAGGCCGAGATCTCGCGGCTCGATCCCGCCGAGCTGCTGGTGCCCGACGAAGACGGCTGGCCGGCCTTCCTCTCCGAACGCACCGGTGCGCGCCGCCGACCGCCGTGGCTGTTCGATGCGGAATCGGGCCGGCGCCAGCTGCTGCAGTTCTTCGGCCTGCACGACCTCACCGGCTTCGGCATCGAGGACAAGCCGCTGGCCGTCGCCGCGGCCGGCGCCCTGCTCGGCTACGTCGAGGAAACCCAGAAACAGCGGCTGCCGCACCTGACCTCGATCAGCGTGGAAAGCGGCGACGGCGCGATCGCGATGAACGCCGCGACCCGGCGGCATCTGGAACTCGACACGCGCGTCGACGGCGAGACGCGGCACACCCTGCTCGGCGTGCTCGACAGCACGGTGACGCCGATGGGCGGCCGCCTGCTGCGGCGCTGGCTGCACCGTCCCCTGCGCGACCGCGCCGTGCTCGAGGCGCGCCTGCATGCGGTGCAGACGCTGCTCGATTCCGGCAGCGACGCCGATCTGCGCGAGCGCTTCCGCGCGCTCGGCGATCTGGAGCGCGTGCTGACGCGCATCGCGTTGCGCTCGGCCCGGCCGCGCGACCTGTCGACGCTGCGCGACGGCCTGGCCTTGCTGCCCGGCCTGCGCACGGTGCTCGGCGCGCTCGACTCGCCCCGCCTGCGCGCGCTGCACGACGGCCTCGGCGAGCACGCGGCCGAAGCGCACCTGCTTGCCTCGGCGCTGGTCGAACAGCCTCCGGTGCTGGCGCGCGACGGTGGCGTCTTCGCCGACGGCCACGATGCCGAACTGGCCGAACTGCGGCGGCTGAGCACGCACGCCGACCAGTTCCTCGTCGATCTCGAGACCCGCGAGCGCGAGGCCAGCGGCATCGCGACGCTGAAGGTCGGCTACAACCGCGTGCACGGCTACTACATCGAGATCTCCAAGGCCCACGCCGGCAAGGCGCCGACGCACTACACGCGGCGGCAGACGCTGACCAATGCCGAGCGCTACATCACCGAGGAGCTCAAGGCGTTCGAGGACAAGGTGCTGTCGGCGCGCGAACGGTCGCTGGCGCGCGAGCGGCTGCTCTACGAACAACTGCTCGACACGCTGGGCGAGCGCCTGGAATCGCTGAAGCAGTGCGCCAGCGCGCTCAGCGAACTCGACGTGCTGGCCTGCTTCGGCGAGCGCGCGCAGGCGCTGGACTGGTCGCGACCGCAGCTGACCGACGCGCCGGGCCTGTGCATCGAGCGCGGCCGGCATCCCGTGGTCGAGGCGGTGCGCAAGGCGCCGTTCGAACCCAACGATCTGGTGCTCGGCGATGGCGACGAGTTCCGCGCACGCCGCATGCTGGTCATCACCGGCCCGAACATGGGCGGCAAGAGCACCTACATGCGCCAGAACGCGCTGATCGTGCTGCTCGCCCACATCGGCAGTTTCGTGCCCGCGTCGCGCGCGGTGCTCGGGCCGATCGACCGGATCCTCACCCGCATCGGCGCCGGTGACGATCTCGCCAAGGGCCAGTCGACCTTCATGGTCGAAATGGCCGAGACCAGCTACATCCTGCATCACGCGACCGACCGGTCGCTGGTGCTGATGGACGAGATCGGGCGCGGCACGTCGACCTACGACGGCCTCGCACTGGCCGATGCCTGCGCGCGCCATCTCGCCGGGACCAACCGCAGCTACACCCTGTTCGCGACGCACTACTTCGAACTGACCGCGCTGGCCCAGCCGGGCAGCGGCATCGCCAACGTCCATCTGGACGCGGTCGAACACCGCGACCGCAGCGGCGCCGAAACGCTGGTGTTCATGCATGCGGTCAAGGACGGGCCGGCGGACCGCAGCTTCGGCCTGCAGGTCGCGGCACTGGCCGGCCTGCCGAAGTCGGTGGTGCGCGATGCACGCGCGCGGCTGGCGGAGCTGGAACGCGGCCGCGACACGCCGGCGCCGGCGCCCTTGTCGGCCGGCAATCTCGACAGCCCGCAGCAGATCGGCCTGTTCGCACCGCCGTCGGCAGCGGTCGAGGCGCTGGCGGGGCTGGATCCCGACGAGCTGACGCCGAAGCAGGCCCTCGAAGCGCTGTACCGGCTGCGCGCACTGCTCTGAGCCGCTGCCCGGCAAAGCTCTACGACGCGCATCCCGCCCGCTGGTCCGATAGCCCCGAGCTATCAGACCAGGCCACACAATCAATTTCCCTTTCGATCGCCGGCCCGCCAGTCTGAACGGCATCAGCAGCGAGCCGCGCGCCCCGCGCCTGCCAGCCGGACGACACGGCCGGTGCGCGCGTCCGCCTGAGCCGGACCGGCCACGCGCCGGTCATCGATCCATCGCAGGCGCGTGCTGGAATCCAGTCCGGAATCCACGCGATCCGCCACAGGGAGAGACCATGTCGACCGAAGCACAATGTCCGTTCAAGCACGCCGCCGGTGGCGGCACGACCAACCGTGACTGGTGGCCGAAACAGTTGCGGCTCGATCTGCTGAGCCAGCACTCGGCGAAGTCCGACCCGATGGGCGGCGATTTCGATTACGCGGACGCGTTCTCGCAGCTCGACCTCGCCGCGGTGAAGCGCGACCTCGCCGCGCTGATGACCGATTCCCAGGACTGGTGGCCAGCCGACTTCGGCCATTACGGCGGCCTGTTCGTGCGCATGGCGTGGCACAGCGCCGGCACCTACCGCATCGGCGACGGGCGCGGCGGCGGCGGTCGCGGCCAGCAGCGCTTCGCACCGCTCAACAGCTGGCCGGACAACGTCAGCCTCGACAAGGCCCGCCGCCTGCTGTGGCCGATCCAGCAGAAGTACGGCCGCGCCCTGTCCTGGGCCGACCTGATGATCCTCACCGGCAACGTCGCGCTGGAGACCATGGGCTTCAAGACCTTCGGTTTCGCCGGCGGCCGCGAGGACACCTGGGAGCCGGACCTCGACGTGTACTGGGGCGCGGAAACGACCTGGCTCGGCGGTGACGTGCGCTACGCGCACGGCTCGGAAGGCGTCGAGAAGCCGGGCGACCATGGCGTGCTGGTGTCCGACGACAACGCCGATGGCGACACCCACACGCGCCGCCTGGAAAATCCGCTGGCTGCGGTGCAGATGGGCCTGATCTACGTGAATCCGGAGGGCCCGGACGGCAATCCCGACCCGCTGCTCGCCGCGCGCGACATCCGCGACACCTTCGGCCGCATGGCGATGGACGACGAGGAAACCGTCGCGCTGATCGCCGGCGGCCACAGCTTCGGCAAGACCCACGGCGCCGGCCCGGCCGACAACGTCGGCGCCGAGCCCGAGGCCGACGAGCTCGAAGCCCAGGGCTTCGGCTGGCACAACCGGTTCGGCAGCGGCAAGGCCGGCGACACGATCACCAGCGGCCTCGAAGTCACCTGGACGAAGACGCCCGCGCAGTGGAGCAACGACTTCTTCGAGCACCTGTTCGGTTTCGAGTGGGAGCTGACCAAGAGCCCCGCCGGCGCCCACCAGTGGACCGCGAAGAATGCCGAGGCGACGATTCCGCACGCGCACGATCCGTCGAAGAAGCTCGTCCCGACGATGCTGACGACCGACCTGTCGCTGCGCGTCGACCCCGCCTACGAAAAGATCTCCCGCCGCTTCCTCGAGAACCCGGACCAGTTCGCCGATGCGTTCGCACGTGCGTGGTTCAAGCTGACCCATCGCGACATGGGGCCGCGCGCGCGCTACCTCGGCCCGGACGTGCCGGACGAGGAACTGATCTGGCAGGACCCCGTGCCCGCCGTCGACCATGCCCTCGTCGACGAGACGGACATCGCGGCGCTGAAGCGGACGATCCGCGACAGCGGCCTGTCGGTCGCCGAACTGGTGTCCACTGCGTGGGCCTCGGCCTCGACGTTCCGCGGCGGCGACAAGCGTGGCGGTGCGAACGGTGCGCGCGTGCGGCTGGCGCCGCAGAAGGACTGGGCCGTCAACGCACCGGAGCAGCTGGCCGGCGTGCTCCGCACGCTCGAAGGCATCGCGCAGGACTTCAACGGGTCCGCGTCGGGCGGCAAGAAGATCTCGCTGGCCGACCTCATCGTGCTGGCGGGCAATGCCGCGGTCGAGCAGGCGGCCGAGGCCGCGGGCGTGCGCGTCACCGTGCCGTTCTCGCCGGGCCGCACCGATGCGAGCGAAGCGCAGACCGATGTCGCCTCGTTCGCGCCGCTGGAGCCGGATGCCGACGGCTTCCGCAACTACGTGCGCGCGCGGTTCGCCGTGCCCGCCGAGCATCTGCTGATCGACCGCGCCCAGCGCCTGACGCTGACCGCGCCCGAGATGACGGTGCTGGTCGGCGGCCTGCGGGTCCTCGGTGCGAATGCCGGTCAGTCCTCGCAGGGCGTGCTGACCGATCGCCCGGGCGTGCTGAGCAACGACTTCTTCGTCAACCTGCTCGACATGGGCACGGCGTGGTCGCCGACCTCGGAGGCCCGCGAGGCCTTCCACGGCAGTGACCGCGCGACCGGCGCGCCGCGCTGGCAGGCGTCGCGCGTGGATCTGGTGTTCGGTGCCAATGCGGTGCTGCGCGCGCTGTCGGAGGTCTATGCCAGCGCCGACGCGCAGGAGAAGTTCGTGCAGGACTTCGTTGCCGCCTGGACCAAGGTCATGGAACTGGACCGCTTCGATCTGAAGTAAGCGACGACGCTGCAGACCATTCCGCGCCGGCGGCTGCCCGGCGCGGAACCCGGCCACGAGGCGCCCTACACTGGGGCGCCTTTTTTGTTGGGAACCGTCGCGCCATGTCCGTCGATCCACGCCGTCGTCTGCTGCTGCAATCCGGTCTCCTCGCCGCCCTTTCGTCGGCCGTGCCCGTCTTCGCGGCGGTGCCGCGCCTCGGGCCCACCACCACGGCCGAAGACGCGACCGCAGGACTCGACCTGCGCGGCAGGACGATCGTCGTCACCGGCTGCAATTCCGGCATCGGCCAGGAAACGATGCGCGTGCTGGCACTGCGTGGCGCGCACGTGATCGGCACGGCGCGGTCGCGTGCCAAGGGCGAGGCCGCGTGCGCGGCGGTCGACGGCCGGGCGACACCGGTGGTGCTGGATCTCGCGGACTTCGACTCGGTGGGCGCCTGCAGCGAGGCGATCCGTGCGCTGGACGTGCCGGTCGACGCGCTGGTCTGCAACGCCGGCATCGTGCTCGGCGACCTCGAACAGATCGACGGCCTCGAGAAGACCTTCGTGGTCAACCATCTCGGCCACCACCTGCTGGTGCGACGCCTGCTCGATCGCGTCATCGCCGCGCCGCAGGGCCGCGTCGTCGTGCTCGGCAGCGGCGACGAGCGCAACGCGCCGCCCGGCGGCATCCAGTTCGACGATCTGTCCGGCGCCACCTGGGAGGCGCGCTACGCGCATTCCAAACTCGCCAACGGCCTGTTCTCGCTGGAACTCGCGCGGCGGCTGGCCGGCACGCGCGCGACCTCCAACTGCGTCTCGCCCGGCCACGTGCGCAGCAACATCCTGCGCAACGTCGGCAGCCGCTATCGCGAGGATGCGCGCAGCGTGGCGCAGGGCGCGGCGACGCCGTGCTGGCTGGCGGCCTCGCCGGACGTCGCGGGTCGCAGCGGCGACTTCTGGCGCGATTTCGCGCCGGCCCGGCAGAGCGACACGCAACGCGATGCGGCGATGGCGGCGCGGCTGTGGGATGTGTCCGAAACGCTGCTGCGCGACTGGTTGCCGGCCTGAGCGCTCAGATCGCGTCGATATCGCCGAGCGCGCGGATCAACTTGCGCGCGCGCTTGTCGGGCTTGTGCTCCGGCGCCTGGTAACCGGCACGTGCGGCGCGCAGTTCGGCCATGCGTGCGTCGCGGGCGAGACGCGAGACTTCGGATTCCGCATACAGCGTCCGCGCGACCGCAGCCGGACCGCGCGAATCCGACAGCGCCTGGACTTCGATCTCGAACTGCTCCTCGCCGCGCGCGATGCGCAGCGCATCGCCGATCCGCACCGCGCGAGCCGGCTTGGCGCGCTGGCCGTCGACGTCGACCTTGCCGGTCTCGATCGCCTGTTTGGCCAGCGCGCGGGTCTTGAAGAAACGCGCCGCCCACAGCCACAGGTCCAGGCGCACGCTGGCCGTCGGTACGGTCATGGCGTCGCGGCATCGCCGGCGGGCAGATCGAGCGCCGCGCGCAGGCCGTCGGGAGAGGTGTCGAGCATCAGGCGGCCATCGTAGCTGCTGGCGATGTCGTCGACGATCGACAGTCCCAGGCCATGCCCCGGCACCTGCGTGTCCAGGCGTGCGCCGCGCTGCAGCGCCGTCGCCAGCAGATCGGCGGGCATGCCGGGGCCGTCGTCGATGACCGTGACGCGCAGGCGCTGCGCCTCGCGCGTCGCCTCGATCTGCACCCGGCCGCGCGCCCATTTGACGGCGTTGTCGACGAGGTTGCCGAGCATCTCTTCCAGATCCTCGCGTGCGCCGGCGAACACCAGATCGCCGGCAATGTCCGCCTGCAGCGCGATGCCCCCGTCGCTAGCCCGTGCGAACAGGGCGCACAGCGCGTCGACGACCGGCGCGACCGGCGTGCGCTGGCGCCCGTCGGTCGCGAAGCCGCTCGCGAGCCGCCGTTCGATCTCCGCGCGCATGCGCGCCACCTGCGCGGTGACGACGCCGGCGGTGCCCGGACCGGGCCGCTGCGCTTCGGCCGACAGCACCGTCAGCGGCGTCTTCAGCGCATGCGCGAGATCGGCCGCGGCGTGGCGCGCGCGCGCGACCCGACGGCCGTGTTCGTCGAGCAGGTCGTCGATCTGCTGCGCCAGCGGCGCGGCTTCGGCGGGCCAGCGCTCGCTGCCGAAGCGGATGTCGTCGCCGTTGCGCACGCGCGCCAGGGTCCGGCGCATCCGCCGCAATGGACGCAGGCCCCATTCGACCTGCCAGGCCAGCAACGCGAGCAGGGTCGCGGCGGCCGCGGCGAACGCCACCATCGCGTTGCGGCGGAAATCGCGGGTTTCGGCGATGACGTCGGCGCGGTCGCCGGCGACGAGGATCGGCACCGGCGCATCGACGTTCGGCAGGCGCAGCTGCTGCAGGCGCACGCGCAACTGCTGGCCGCGCGGTCCGGTGGTCTCGCTCCAGACCGCAGGACCCGGCGCGTCCGGCACGGCGATGTCGATCTCGCCGTCCCACAGCGAGCGCGCCTGCTGGCTGTCGGCGCCGGTGCCCACCCGCCAGTACCAGCCGGAGAACACCCGCGCATAGCGCTCGTCGGCCGGCTGGCGACGCAGCTGCCAGCCGCCGTCGGGGCGCGCTTCGACCAGTGCGGCGAGCGTGGCGAAATCGTCGTCGAGCCGGCGGTCGAGTGCGCGCTGGCCGGAGCGTTCGAACAACGCGCCCAGCACGCTGCCGGCCACCAGCGTGGCGACCCCCACGCCCGCGGCGCCGGCCAGCCACAGCCGCCAGCGCAGCGACATCGCGCGCATGCCGGTCAAGGCGCGTCCGCGAGCCGGAAGCCCTGCCCGCGCACGGTGTGCAGCAGGGCGACGCCGAGTTTGCGACGGATGCGGCCGATCAGCACGTCGAGCACGTTGGAATCGGGATCGTAGCCATTGTCGTAGACGTGCTCGCCGAGTTCGGCGCGGCTGACGACGCGGTCCGCGTGGTGCATCAGATAGGCGAGGATCCGGTACTCCTGCGCGGTCAGCGCCAGCGGATCGCCATCGAGCGCGAAGCGGCCCGCGTGCGCGTCGAGCTCCAGCGGGCCACACCGCAGGCGAGGCGATGCATGGCCGGCGCTGCGGCGGATCAGCGCGTGCAGGCGCAGCACCAGTTCCTCGATCTGGAACGGCTTGGTCAGGTAATCGTCGGCGCCCGCGTTGAAGCCGGCGAGTTTGTCGTGCCAGCGGCTACGCGCGGTCAGCACCAGCACCGGCAGCGTCTGCCCGGCCTCGCGCCAGCGGTGCAGCACGGACACGCCGTCGAGCCCGGGCAGGCCGAGGTCGAGCACGGCGGCGTCGTAGGCCTCGGTCTGGCCGCGGAACTCGGCCTCGGCGCCGTCGTCGACGCGATCCACCGCGAAACCGGCCGCGCCCAGCGCCGCGGCGACGCGATCGGCCAGTTCCGCATCGTCCTCGGCCAGAAGAATCCGCATCAGTCGTCGATCTCGATCTCGAGCAGGCGCCCGTCGCGCGCATCGTAGGTCAGTTCGGCGACGCGGCCGTCCGCCATCAGGATCTCGATCTCGTATTCGTCGTCGTCATCGTCGAGGTCCACTTCGACGACGCGCCCGGGATACCGCTGTTCGGCGTCGGCCAGCAGGACTTCCAGCCGCACCAGCTCGCCGCGGCGCACGCCGTCGCGTGCGTAGGCCGCATCGACGCGCGGCGGCTTGTCGCTGTCGGCATGCAACGGCATGTGCGCGCCGGTAAGGGCGAACGACACGACGGCGGCAGTCAGAAGAGAAGCGGTGCGCATGCCGTCAGTCTGGCGATTGCGCTTAACCGGATCGTGAACATTCCGATCAGAAGGCGGTTAAGCGCGATCCGGAGACTGCATCGCAAGCCGGACCACCGGTGTCGATTCCACCCTCTACTTCAGGAGATCCGCATGTCCCGTCTGCACACCACGCTTCTCGTCGCCGCCATCGCCGCCTCGGCGATCGCCATTCCCGTCGCGTTCGCACAGGACGCCGCCACCGCGAGGGGCCAGGCCGATCGGCAGCACGCGGCCGCCGCCGCCAAGGCCGATCCGCGCACCCCGCGCAACGACGCCTCGCTCGACGCCATCCTCGCCGACGCCCAGCGTCGTCATCCGGGCCAGGTCACTGAAGTGTCGTACGACGACGGCGAGTACGACATCGAAATCCGGCAGCGCGACGGTCGTTCGGTCGATCTCGAGTATTCGGCGCAGACCGGTCGCCTGCTCGACACCGATCTCGACTGAACCGACGCGGGCCAGGCCCGCGGGGCGACGATACGAGGCGCCGGGCAATCTGTCCGGCGCCTTTTTCGTAGGAGGCGGGCACAGGATGACGCGGGGCGCGAATGCGCCATCGATCGTGCATGCGAGCAGGCGATGCGTGTTCCGGCGCCATGCCGGTGCCTGTCACGGGCGTCCGCGCGACATCCCGAACGCATGCCGCTGTGGCCCGCCGTCTCGTTCCGGTCGATCGACGCTCCCTTGTGCGGTCACCCGTGTCCAGTCCGGCCCTCGGCGCAAGGCCCCGGCGCGGACGACGTGCCCCAAACGCAGACGGCCGCCTTGCGGCGGCCGTCGTGCGACATCGAAGCCGGCTCCGATCAATCGGCGCTGGCGGCCTTGTCGGCCTGCTGCTGCGCCTGCTTGGCGGCGGCGGCATTGGCTTCGTCGGCGCGGGCCTTCTCGTTCTTGGCCTTGGCGGTCGCGGACAGGTCTTCCTTGATGCGCGCCTTCTTGCCTTCCAGGCCACGCAGGTAGTACAGCTTGCCCGCGCGCACGGAACCGCGACGCTTGACCTGCAGCGACTCGATGATCGCGCTGTGGGTCTGGAACACGCGCTCGACGCCGAAGCCGTGCGAGATCTTGCGGACGGTGAACGCGGAATTCAGACCGGCGTTCTTCTTGGCGATGACCACGCCTTCATAGGCCTGCACGCGCTCGCGGTTGCCTTCCTTGACCTTGACGTTGACGACGACGGTGTCGCCGGGGCCGAATTCGGGAAGTTCGCGCTGCGACTGGTCTTTCTCGAAGTCCTGCAGCAGGGTGTTCAGGGAGGGCTTGGTGGTCATGGTCATTGCCTGTTGGTGTCGTTATAGGCGTGGTGCACGTGGACGCACGCTCTGGCTCGGTGAAACGGTTAGCCGCGCATTATAGAGGCACCTGCCGGGCGAATGCCACCACCCCGCTCCGGCTTCACGTGTCGCCGGGATCGTCACAGGCGTGGCCGGCCCGGAACGCGTCCAGCAAGCGGCGGTCGGCCTTGCCGAGGCCCGCTTCGTCGAGCAGCTCGGGCCGCCGCAGCCAGGTCCGGCCGAGCGCCTGCTGCCGCCGCCATTTCGCGATCTCGGCATGGTTGCCCGACAGCAGCACGTCCGGCACCGCCCCGAACGCGTGCGACACCGGGCGGGTGTAGTGCGGGCAGTCGAGCAGGCCGTCGCCCTCGAAACTGTCCTGGTCGGCCGAGTCCGCGTCGTTGAGCACGCCGTCCTGCAGCCGCGCGACGGCATCGACGATCACCGCGGCGGCCAGTTCGCCGCCCGAGAGCACGTAGTCGCCGATCGAGATCTCCTCGTCGACTTCCGCGGCCAGCAGACGCTCGTCGACGCCTTCATAGCGGCCGCACAACAGGATCAGGCGCTCGCGCGTCGCCAGTTCACGTACGCGCGGCTGGGTCAGCGGGCGCCCCTGCGGGCTCATGTAGATCACCTTGGCGGGCGCCGGATCGGCCTCGCGCGCGGCCTGGATCACGGCCCGCAGCGGCTCGATCATCATCACCATGCCCGGGCCGCCGCCGAACGGGCGGTCGTCGACGCGGCGATAGCTGCCGTCCGCGTAGTCGCGCGGATTCCAGCCTTCCAGCGTCAGCAGGCCCCGCTCGCGCGCGCGCCCGACCACACCCACCGCCGCGCACTGGGCGATGAATTCGGGGAACAGGCTGATGACGTCGATGCGCATGGCGGAATCGGAAACTCGATGGCGGATGGCGTGGTGTCGGAGTCGCGGCGGGAGATCTGCGGGACTGTCGCCCCACGTCGAGCAACGCCGCGCTCGTTCCAAGGACGACCTGGTGCATCGCTCGACTTCCGGATGACCGGACCTGCTCGCGGACACCGCGCCCTGGCGCCATGCGTCCGCCACACCGCAACACGCGGCGACTAGAACTCGGGATCCCAGTCCACGGTGACCACGCCCGTATCGAAATCCACCGACACGACGTACTCCGGGGTCACGAACGGAATCATCCGCTCGCGTTCGCCCTGCGCCACCAGCACATCGTTGGCGCCGGTCGAGAACAGGTGCGAAACGACGCCGAACTCGACCCCATCCACGTTGCGCACGCGCAGGCCTTCGAGATCGACCCAGTAGTACTCGCCCGGGCGCGGTGGCGGCATCGCATCGCGCGACACCCAGACCTCGATGCCGCGCATCGCCTCGGCGGCATCGCGATCCTCGACGCCGGGCAACGTCGCGACGACGCCCTTGGGCGTTTCGCGACCCGTGGCGCCGTCGAACGGACGCTCGGCGCCGCGCGCGTCGCGCAGTACCCAGGGCTGGTAACGGAAGATCGCGCTACGCGGCTCGGTGAACGATTCGAGTTTCAGTTCGCCACGCACGCCGAACGCGCCATGGACCTTGCCCAGCTGGATCATGCGCTGGGCAGGCTGGCGCGCCTGGTCGTTCATTGCGAGAAACGGCCGCGCACGGAGCGCGGCCCGCGCATCAGGCGGCCGGAGCCGCGGCTGCTGCCTTGACGCCCGCTTCCTTGTACAGGGCGCGGACCTTGTCGGTCATCTGGGCGCCGTTGCCGATCCAGTGATCGACGCGCGCCGTATCCAGCACCACGCGCTGCTCGCCGCCCGTCGCGACCGGGTTGTAGTAACCCACGCGCTCGATGTTGCGGCCGTCGCGCGCGCTGCGCGAGTCGGTGACGATGATGTGGTAGAACGGACGCTTCTTGGCGCCACCGCGCGTCAGACGAATCTTGACCATTTGCTTTGCTTCCTGTGTTGCCCAGTCGCCAGGGTGGCGAGGTAAGCCGGCGATTATAACGGGAATTTCCGGGCCTCGCGCAAGCACCCCGGGCGTCGCCGTGCGCTAGCTCAGCCCACCGGTTGCCAGGGCTGTGTCGCCAGCGCGTCCGCCAGCAGCGACGCCAGCGCGGAATCGTGCGCCAGGGTGCGGCCATCGACCGACGCGATCGCCTGCTGGCCCCGCGCGTTGCAGGCGAATGCCGCCAGCGGCGCGTCCAGTTCGGCCAGGGCCACGCCCCGCGTGCACTGCGCAACGCCCAGCGCCGCGAGGCCCGCCTGCAGCAGGCGTTCGCGGGTGCCGCGCAGCGCGTCGCCAGCCGGCCAGACCAGGGTCCGGCCATCCCAGAGTCCGAGGTTCCAGACCGACCCCTCCAGCACATCGCCGGCCGCATCGACGAACAGCGCATCGTCCGCGCCCGTCTCGCGCGCGCGTCGCTGGTGATCGAACAACGGGAAGGTGCCGGCATGCTTGATCGCCGCCCGGTAGCGCTGGAACACGAACGACCGCAACCGCAGTGGCGCCGTCGCCGGCTCGCCCGCGGGCGCGAGCGAGACCAGCAGGTCCATCGGATGCGCCGCCGACGGCGCGCCTGTCGTGCGCGGGCACACCGTGATCCGCACCGACGCGTCGCGTGTGTGCGACGCGTCCAGCGCCCGGCGCAGCGCATCGACCACCCGCGCGGGATCGAGCGTAGCGTCGAACAGGGACCGGCTCGCCGCGACCAGCCGTTGCACGTGCAGATCCAGACCGAGGACCGCACGATCCCGCAGCTGGAACGTCGTGAAATGGCCGTCGTTGCGCAGCGCCGGAGGCGCGAGGTCGTCGGCATGCGCCAGTTGGCCATCGTCGCGGTACACGCGGATCACAGCAGCGCGTCCGCCTCGGCCCACCAACGCGACACGAGCGCCTGCGCCGGCTCGGCCGTCGCCAACCACGCCGCCTGCCCGGCCCAGGCCTGCATGCCGTCGAGTGTATCCGCGCGCGACGCGGCCTGGCGCATCGGCGCGGTCAGCGCGCGCTGCACGGGATACGGTTGCGGCGGCGGTGCGGCCTCCGTCGCCGACGCCTGCACGTAGGCCGTCGCGATCGCCCGGCCGAGGCGACCGGAAAACGCGCGCGTCGGCCAGGTCTGCTCCGGTTCGGTCGTCGCCAGCGCCGACGCCCAGGCCGGCGCCAGCGCCGCTTCCGGCGCGCGCAGCAGGCCGGTGCCGATCTGCACGGCACTCGCGCCGAGCGTCAACGCCGCGGCGATCCCGCGTCCATCGGCGATGCCGCCCGCAGCGATCACCGGGATCCGCAGCCGGTCGACGAGACGCGGCACCAGCGCGAACAGACCGGTCAGCTGGCGCTCCGCATGCGCAGCTTCGAACGCACCGCGATGACCGCCGGCTTCGAAGCCCTGCGCGACGACCGCATCGGCGCCTGCGGCTTCGGCGGCGCGCGCTTCGTCGAGCGTCGTCGCACACGCGAACCAGGCGATGCCGGCGGCCCTGAGCTCGGCGACGAAGGCCGCGGGGAACACGCCCATGATCGACGAAGCCACCGCTGGTCTCGCGGCCAGCAATGCGGCGCACTGCGCGTCGAAATCCGGCGGCCCCGCATCGCCCGCATCCGCGGGCACGTCGGGGCCCCACTGCGCCAGCCAGTCACGCGTGCGCGCTTCGGCCGCGGCGTCGCGGCGCGGCGCGGGATCGGGAATCCAGAGATTGATCTGCGCCGGCCCGGCGGACGCCGCACGGAAGTCGCGCATCCAGTCGCCAATGGCATCGGGCGGCGACAGCACCGCGCCCATCGCGCCCATGCCGCCGGCATCCGCGACCGCCGCCGACAAGGCCACCGGGCAGGCGCCAGCCATCGGCGAAAGCAGGATCGGCAGGCGCAGGCCAAAGCGCGCGCAGAAGGCGTCGGACCGCTGGCGCGCCGGGTGCGTCATCGCCTCAACGGAACGGCATGCCGCCGCGGCCGCCCATCATGCCCTGCAGGCCGCGCATCATGCCTTTCATGCCGCCGCGGGCCATCTTGCCCATCATCTTTTCCATCTGCATGAACTGCTTCATCAGCTTGTTGACGTCGGACGGCGCGGTGCCGGACCCGGCGGCGATGCGCGCGCGGCGCGAGCCGTTGAGCAGGTTCGGATTGCGGCGTTCCTTCTTCGTCATCGAGCCGATGATCGCGATCATCCGCGGCACTTCCTTGCTCTGCGCCGCCTGTTGCTTCAGGTGCTCGGGCACCTGGCCGAGACCGGGCAGCTTTTCCATCAGGCTGCCGATGCCGCCCATGTTCTGCATCTGTTCGAGCTGGTCGCGCATGTCGTTGAGGTCGAACTTCTTGCCCTTGGCGACCTTCTGGGCGAGCTTCTGCGCCTTGTCCTTGTCGACCTGGTGCTCGACCTGTTCGACCAGCGACAGCACGTCGCCCATGTCGAGGATGCGGCTGGCGACGCGCTCGGGATGGAACACGTCGAGGCCGTCGACCTTCTCGCCGGTACCGACGAACTTGATCGGCTTGCCGGTGATGTGGCGCACGGAGAGCGCGGCGCCGCCGCGGGCGTCGCCGTCGGTCTTGGTCAGCACCACGCCGGTCAGCGGCAGCGCCTCGCCGAACGCCTTGGCGGTATTGGCGGCGTCCTGGCCGGTCATCGAATCGACGACGAACAGCGTCTCGACCGGCTTGACCGCGGCGTGCAGCGCCTGGATCTCGGCCATCATCGCCTCGTCGATCGCGAGGCGTCCGGCGGTGTCGACGATCAGCACGTCGATGAAGGACTTCTTCGCATCGGCGATCGCCGCGCGGACGATGTCGACCGGCTGCTGCGACGCGTCTGAGGCGAAGAACGTCACGTCGACCTGCTGGGCGAGCGTCTTCAGCTGTTCGATCGCGGCCGGCCGGTAGACGTCGGCGCTGACCACCATGACCTTCTTCTTGCGCTTTTCCTTCAGGTGCTTGGCGAGCTTGCCGACGGTCGTCGTCTTGCCCGCGCCCTGCAGGCCGGCCATCAGAATCACCGCCGGTGCCGGCACGTTGAGGTTGAGCTCGGTCGCCTCGGCGCCCATGACCGCAGTCAGCTCGTCGCGGACGACCTTGATCAGCGCCTGGCCGGGCGTCAGCGACTTCAGCACTTCCTGACCGACCGCGCGCGTCTTGATGCCTTCGATCAGCGCCTGCACGACCGGCAGCGCGACATCGGCCTCGAGCAGCGCGATGCGGACCTCGCGCGTCGCCTCGCGGATGTTGTCCTCGGTCAGGCGACCGCGGCCACGCAGGCGCTCCATGGTGCCGGACAGGCGCTGGGTCAGGGACTCGAACATGCGGCACTCGCGCTGCGAAAACGGGCGGCGATTATAGCTTGCGGGGCGTACCGGGCCGCCGCGGCATTAGCGGGCCCCGGGTTTGGAGACGGTGATCCGGCACCGGCTGTCATGGGACGGCGCGTGCCTGGCCCGGCACGTGTGCGCCTGGGATCCGGGCGCAACCTGCGCGCCTGCCCGTGGGTCCCGCGGCGATGCGCGGAATGGGGACCGGCCCTCGCCTGCGACAGGCCGCTGTCGCCCTGCCGTCCCGCCATGCCGGATTCGGTCCCGGTTGCGTGCGCGCTCCCGCGCAGACCCGCGCTGGCCAGCCAGCCATCCCGGACACTGCGAAACGGCCGCTCGTTCCGTCGCGACGCCAACCGCAGGCCTCGCCTCTTGCCCAGGCACCGGCGGCACGCACACCGGCGCCCTCGCGATTCGGCCGCAACCCCACCCGCACATCGAGCACCGGACACACACGCGGCCCGTCAGCCCGCTTGCGAAGCCTCGACAGACCCCAGCCAGACGACCTCCTGTGCGACACTTCCGCGATGACAATCGTTCTCATCGCAGCCCTGCTCTACCTGGCCGCCGCCGCGCTGCTGGTGCGCGGCGTCGCGCGTGGGACGCCCAACGCGATCTGGGCGCTGCCGGCGCTGAGCGCGATCGTCCTGCACGCGGCCAGCCATGTGCTGGTCTGGCGCGATGTCGGCACCGAACTGCATTTCTTCGCCGCCCTGTCGCTGGTCGGACTGGGCATGGCCGCACTGACCGTGCTCTACGACATCCGCGGACGCGTCGCGGCGCTCGGCGTCATCGTGTTTCCGCTGGCCGCGCTGGCGCTGGTCGCCTACGGTCGAGCGCCGCATCCCACTGCCGACGCCCTCGACTGGCGCCTGCAGCTGCATGCCTGGTGCGCCCTGCTGGCCTACGCCACGCTGGCGGTCGCCGCCCTGCTGGCGATGCTGTTGTGGGCACAGGAACGTGCGATGCGGCGCCGCGAATTCCACCGCTGGCTGCGCGCCCTGCCGCCGCTGACCGAACTCGAATCGCTGCTGTTCCGCACGATCGCCGTGGGCTTCGTGCTGCTGACGGCGACGCTGCTGACTGGCGTGGTGTTCGTCGAGGACTTCTTCGCCCAGCACCTGATGCACAAGACCGTGCTCAGCGTGCTGTCGTGGCTGTCCTTCGGCGGCCTGCTGCTGGGGCGCTGGCGCCACGGCTGGCGCGGCACCCGCGCGGTCGGCTGGACGCTCGCCGCGATGGCGCTACTGGTGCTGGCCTTCTTCGGCAGCAAGTTCGTCCTGGAGCTGGTGCTGCAACGCGCCTGATCCACCCGCGTGCCGGACCCAGCGGGCCCGCTCCGGGGCTGGTAGGCGACGACCTGTGTCGAAGCTCGTATCTCGAAGCGCGCCACCCGCGCCGAGGGTCGCCCCGCATTCCTGGCCGAGCCGACGCAGTCATCGATCTGCGCGAGACCTCGTCACCTCCTCGCACGCGCTGATCGCGTCGCGTGCTATCCGCATCTCCCTCCCATGCCACCCCGTCGAATCGCTGCATTCCATTGCCGGGACAATACTTGCATTGACAACTATTGCAGAGGCGAGGAACATGCCGCGCCATGCCAGCCCCTCTCGCCCCCAACGAAAGCGCGTCGGCGCTCGCGCTGCTGATCCGGCAGGTCCGCGACAACATGTGGGCGCGGATGGCGCGTGAGCTCGCCGACGCGGGCCACGAACTCACGTTCAGCCAGTACATCACGCTGAAGAAGATCGCCACGGGCACCGTCGGCGCCACCGAGCTCGCACGCGCCGCGGATCTGAATCCCGGTGCGATGACGCGGCTGATCGACAAGCTGGTGGCGCGCGGCCTGGTCACGCGGGTCGTGGATCCGCGTGACCGGCGCGCCCTGCAGATCGATCTGACCGACCTCGGCCGCACGATCTGGAGCGAGATCGACCAGTGCGGCCGGCGCGTACGCGTGCGCGCGATGACCGGCATGTCCGAAGAAGAGCAGCGCCAGCTGACCCGCCTGCTCGAACAGATCCGCGACAACCTTTCCTTTCCGGGCGAATGACCATGTCCACGCATTTTCGACGCGCCCCCCGCCGGGCGCCGGCCGTGCTGTTGCTGGCGTCCGCGCTGTCCCTGGCCGGTTGCGCCAGCAGCGGCGGCCTGCAGCCGCAACTGGCGCCCGCCGATGCCGACGCCTTGCACAGCGCGCGCAGCCTGTCGTCGCACGCCGCGACCGGTGACGCATTCACCGCGGCCGACTTTCCGACGGCCGACTGGTGGACCGCCCTCGGTGATCCGCAACTCGATGCGTTGATCGCCGAGGCGCTGCGCGACAGCCCGTCGCTGGCCGCGGCGGAGGCGCGCACCCGCGTCGCCCAGGCGCAGGCAGGCCTGGCCGATGCCGCGCGCCGGCCGACGCTCGGCGCCAGCGCGCGCGCCAGCGGCGTGCGGTTGCCGGAGACGCTGGTTCCCGAACCGGCGGGCGGCGAGTTCAACGCGAGCGCGGTGCTGATGCTGCAGTTCGCCTATGCGCCCGACCTGTGGGGCGGCCAGCGCGCGCAGTACGAAGCCGCCGTCGGCCAGGCGCGTGCGGCTGCCGTCGATGCACAGGCCGCGCGACTCACGCTTTCCGCCAATGTGGCGCAGGCGTACATCGCACTGGCACAGGCCTTCGATGCCCACGCCATTGCCGAGCGCGAACAGGCGCGCGCGTCGCAGCTGCGTGACCTGAGCCGGCAGCGCGTCGACGCCGGTCTCGACAACCAGCTGCAGCTGCACAACGCCGACACCGCGATCGGCATTGCCCGCCAGCAGGCACAGGCCGCACAGCAGCAGATCGATGCGCTGCGCAACGCGCTCGCCGCCCTGCTCGGCAAGGGGCCGGACCGCGGTCTGGCGATCACCGCCCCGCGCCTGCTCGCGACGCCGTCGCCCGGCGTGCCGGCGCTGCTGCCGAGCGAGCTGCTCGGGCACCGCGCCGACGTCGTCGCCGCGCGCTGGCGGATTGAAGCGGCCGCGCGCGGCATCGATGCGGCCAGGGCGGCGTTTAAGCCCAGCATCAACCTCAGTGCGCTCGTCGGCGTCGCGTCCGGCGGCCTGTTGGACCTGTTCGGCAACGATGCGCTGTTCGGAATCGGCGGCCCCGCGCTGAGCCTGCCGGTCTTCGATGGCGGCCGCCTGCGCAGCGGGCTGGCGCAACGCGACGCCGAGTACGACGTCGCCGTGGCCACGTACAACCAGACGCTGGTGGGCGCACTGCGCGAGGTCACCGATGCGCTGCAGGCGGCGCGCGCACTCGATGCCCGGCTGCGCACCGTCGACGACGCGCTGGCATCCGCGCAGGCGGCGATGTCGCTGGCCCGTTCGCGTTACGACGCGGGCCTCGGCACCCAGCTCGACGTGCTGGCCGCGCAACGCCCACTGTTCGAACTCGAACAGCAACGCGCGACGCTGCGCGCGCAACGCCTCGAGGCCACGGTCGATCTGGACCGCGCGCTCGGCGGCGGCCTCGCGCTGGATGCGCCCCCCTCCTCCCTCCATGACCTTGCCCGGGCGATCACGCCATGAACGCACAGACTTCCGCGCCTCCGTCCCCGCCGAACCACAAGCGCCGTCGCGCCCTGCTGCTGCTCGCGCTCGTCGCCGTGGTCGCGTTCGTCGCCTGGCTTGCCTACTACCTGCTGGTCGTGCGCTGGCACGAGGACACCGACGATGCCTACGTGCAGGGCAACGTCGTCAGCATCGTGCCGCAGACGATGGGCACGGTCGTGTCGATCGACGCCGACGACGGCATGAAGGTCGACGCGGGCCAGGCGCTGGTGCACCTCGATCCGAACGATGCGCAGGTCGCCTTCGATCAGGCCGTCGCCCATCTCGCCGGCACCGTGCGCGAGGTGCGCGGCCTCTACAGCAGCGTTGAATCCGGCCAGGCGGAACTCGCCGCGCGCCAGGTCGCGGTGGCCCAGGCGCGCGCGGACGTGAAGCGTCGACCGAGATCGCCAGCCAGCCGCAGGTCGAAGCCGCCGCGTCGCAGCTGCGCCAGGCCTATCTCAACCGCGAACGCACGGCGATCGTCGCGCCGGTGTCGGGCCACGTCGCCAGGCGCGAGGTCCAGCTGGGCCAGCGCGTGCAGCCGGGCAACACCCTGATGACGATCGTGCCGCTCGAACAGGTGTGGGTCGAGGCGAACTTCAAGGAAACCCAGCTGACGAAGATGCGCATCGGCCAGCCCGTGGACGTGCACGCCGATCTCTACGGCAGCGACGTGCGCTACGACGGCCACGTCGCGAGCCTCGGGCTGGGCACGGGCAGCGCGTTCTCGCTGCTGCCGGCGCAGAACGCCAGCGGCAACTGGATCAAGATCGTGCAGCGCGTGCCGGTGCGGATCGAACTCGACCCAGCGCAGGTCGCCGCGCATCCGCTGCGACTCGGGCTGAGCATGCATGTCGACGTGTCGATCCGCGACCAGGACGGCCCGGTGCTCGCTGCCGACAGCGCGCGCAACGCGACGCCGCTGCTGTCGACCCGTGCCTATGCCGACGAGCTGCAGGCGGCCGATGCGCTGATCGCGCGCACCATCGAACAGAACCTGCCGACGACCGCGACCGCGGCCCGCTGAGTCGCGCGTTCCCCACCGCGAGTACCGATCATGGCTTCCACGACTGCAGACGATGCGGCGCCGGCGCAAGCCGCGCCGACCGCGTTCCGTCCGCCGAATCTCGCGCTGACGACGATCGGCCTCGCGCTGGCGTCGTTCATGCAGGTGCTCGACATCACGATCGCCAACGTGTCGCTGCCGACGATCGCCGGCAATCTCGGCGCGAGTTCCAACCAGGCCACCTGGGTCATCACCTCGTTCGCGGTCAGCAACGCGATCGCCCTGCCGCTGACCGGCTACATGACCCGCCGCTTCGGCGAGCGGAAACTGTTCGTCTGGGCGACGTTCGCGTTCGTCATCGCCTCGCTGCTGTGCGGGCTGGCATCGAGCATGGGCCTGCTGGTCGTCGCGCGCGCCCTGCAGGGCTTCGTCGCCGGGCCGATGTATCCGGTGACCCAGGCGCTGCTGATCTCGATCTATCCACCGGCCAAACGCGGGCAGGCGATCGCGCTGCTGGCGATGGTGACCGTGGTCGCGCCGATCTGCGGGCCGATCCTCGGCGGCTGGATCACCGACAACTACAGCTGGGAATGGATCTTCTTCATCAACGTGCCCATCGGCATCTTCGCCAGCCTCGTCGTCGCCAACCAGCTGCGCGGCCGGCCGGAGACGCTCGAAACGCCGAAGATGGATTACGTCGGCCTGGTCACCCTGATCCTCGGCGTCGGCGCGCTGCAGACCCTGCTCGACCTCGGCAACGACGAGGACTGGTTCGCCTCGACGAAGATCGTCGTGCTCGCGATCGTCGCGGTGCTGGGACTGGCGGTGTTCCTGATCTGGGAACTCACCGAGAAGGACCCGATCGTCAACCTGCGCCTGTTCCGGCACCGCAATTTCGCCTTCGGCACGATCGCGATGGTGCTTGGCTACTCCGCGTTCTTCGCCGTCGGCCTGCTGGTCCCCCTGTGGCTGCAGCGCAACCTCGGCTACACGCCGATCTGGGCCGGGTTCGCGACCGCGCCCATCGGCATCCTGCCGGTGCTGCTGACGCCGCTGGTCGGCAAGTACGCGACGCGCTTCGACCTGCGCATCCTCGCCAGCTTCGCCTTCATCGTCATGGCGTTCACCAGCTTCCTGCGCTCGGGCTTCAACCTCGACGTCGACTTCCAGCACATCGCCACCGTGCAGCTGTGGCAGGGCCTGGGCGTCGCGCTGTTCTTCATGCCGGTGTTGACGATCCTGCTGTCGGACCTGGAGCCGCACGAGATCGCCGCGGGCTCCGGCCTGGCGACGTTCTGCCGCACGCTCGGCGGCAGCTTCGCCGCGTCGTTGACCACCTGGGGCTGGAACCAGCGCAGCACCGTGCATCACGCGCAGCTGACCGAACACATCGCCGCGCAGGATCCGGCGATCCAGCAGACCGTCGCCACGCTCGGCCAGGGCGATCCGCAACGCGGGGCGCTGGCGCTCAACCAGATGATCTCGCAGCAGGCCGCGCAGCTCGGCTTCAACGAGATCTTCCACCTGCTCGGCATCCTGTTCCTGCTGGTGATCGTGTTCGTCTGGATCGCCAGGCCGCCATTCGCGGCAAAGCTCGGCGGCGCGGCCAGCGGCGGCCATTGATCGCGCCGCGCCTCGGCGCCCTGCAGGCGCGCACGCGATGGCCCGTTTCGTTGAACGTCCCTCGCGCGCCAGCGCGCGCCTACACGAGCAGGATCGCGCCCGTCGCCAGTCCCAATGCGGCGCCGCCGATGACTTCGGGCAGCGTATGCCGCGACATCCGCAGACGCGCCCAGGCCAGCAGGGGCAGCGCCCCCAGTGCTGCGAGCGACGCCGCCGACCACAGCGGCCACAGGGCGACACCCGCGAATGCCAGGCTCGCCAGGTGCAACGACAGCTTGATCCAGCGGTTGGCGATGCCGGCGACGCACAGCATCGCGACCGTGGCGAGCACGCCGTTCGACGTTGTCGACCCGCGCCCGCCCATCCACAGCCAGTAGCCACCGGCGACCAGCAGCGCGAGCGCGTACAGCAGCGGCCGCTCCTGCCGTCGTGAGGCATCGACCGTCTGCCAGTGCCCACTACAGCGCCGCTGCCAGATGAAAGCAGACACGATGGCGATCGCCGTGCCGATGCCGAGGGCGGTGCGTGCGAGCGACGCGGGCTCGACCCGCCAGGCCGCGAGCAAGGCGAGCGCTGCGAACACGACGAAAGGATGCAGGACGATGGAAACGACGCGCGCGACGGTCATCGTGGAAGGGCGGGGCATCGCCGCATTCTAGCCAGCGCGTGCTCGCCGTCGCGGTACGTCAGATGTGTTCCAGCGCCTCGGCCAGGCGCTCGACGCCGATGACCTCCATGCCCTTGAAACTGCCGGTCTTCGGCGCATTCGCCTTCGCCACGATCGCGCGCTTGAAGCCATGCGTCGCCGCTTCGCGCAGGCGCTCCTCGCCGTTGGGCACGGGACGGATCTCGCCGCTCAGCCCTACCTCGCCGAACGCAATCGTCTTGTCGGGCAACGGCGCATCGCGCAGCGACGACAGCACCGACAGCAGCACCGGCAGATCGGCGGCGGTTTCCTGCACGCGGATACCACCGACGACGTTGACGAACACGTCCTGGTCGCCGGTCATGATGCCGCCGTGGCGATGCAGCACCGCCAGCAGCATCGCCAGCCGGTTGCCTTCCATGCCGACTGCGACGCGGCGTGGATTCGACAGCGGCGACGCGTCGACCAGCGCCTGCACCTCGACCAGCAACGGCCGCGTGCCCTCGCGCGTGACCATCACGCAGCTGCCCGGCTGCGGCGTGCTGCCGCCGGACAGGAAGATCGCCGACGGGTTCGGCACTTCCTTCAGTCCCTTGTCACCCATCGCGAACACGCCGAGCTCGTTGACCGCGCCGAAGCGGTTCTTGAACGCGCGCATGACCCGGAAACGGCTGCCGCTGTCGCCTTCGAAGTACAGCACCGCATCGACCATGTGCTCGAGCACGCGCGGGCCGGCGATGCCGCCTTCCTTGGTCACGTGGCCGACGAGGAACACGGCGGTGCCGGTCTCCTTGGCGTAACGCACCAGGCGCGCGGCGGTCTCGCGGACCTGGCTGACCGAGCCGGGGGCCGCGGTCAGCGAGTCGGTCCACAGGGTCTGGATCGAGTCGGCGATGATCAGTTTCGGGCGCAGCTCGGAGGCGTGTTCGAGGATGCGTTCGATGCCTGTCTCCGCCAGCGCGTGCAGGCCATCGAGCGACAGCCCCAGCCGCACCGCGCGGCCCGCGACCTGCGCCAGCGATTCTTCGCCGGTGACGTACAGGCCCGGCAGCGTGCCGGCCATCTGCGCCAGCGCCTGCAGCAGCAGCGTCGACTTGCCGATGCCCGGATCGCCGCCGACCAGCACCACCGCCCCTTCGACCAGACCACCGCCGAGCACGCGATCGAACTCGCCGATCCCGGTCGACACGCGCACGTCCTCGCCCTGCTGCACGTCCTTGAGCGCCATGACCTTGGGCGCGTCCAGCTTGCCGGCCCAGCCCGAACGTCGCGAGGCCGGCGACTTCGCCGCCGCGGCCGATTCGAGCACGATCTCCGACAGCGTGTCCCACGCGCCGCACGCCGCGCACTGGCCCTGCCACTTCGTGTAATCGGCGCCGCACTCGTTGCAGACGTAGGCGGTGCGTGCTTTGGCAGCGGGCTTGGCCACGGAGGTTCCAGTCGCGGGGGGTCGCGGCAGGATACCTGCGCCCGGTCGCACCGGCCGAGACCCACGCGGCCGTGCGCGCTCCGCCGCAGTTGCGCGACACTGTGCAACCCGTCACACCGCGCGCCCGGTTTCCCATGCCGTATTACGACGACATCGTCGAACGACGCCGCACGCCGTCGGCACGGTTCGTGGTGCGCATGCACCGCATGCGCATGCTGGGCACGGCCTTGTGCGCGCTGCCGATCGCATCGGTGCTGTGGGAACGCGCCGCGCCGGGCTGGCTGTGGGCGCTGCTGCTCGCCAACGCGCTGCTGTGGCCGCAGCTGGCACGCCTGCTCGCGTCCCGCGCGCGCCGGCCGGTCAAGGCCGAATACCGGCACCTCGTCATCGATGCCGCGATGGGCGGCGCCTGGATCGCGGCGATGGCGGTCAGCCCCTTGCCCAGCGCGGTACTGCTGAGCGTGCTGTGCACCGACCGGCTCGCGGCCGGCGGCTGGCGGCTGCTGGCGCGCGCGGTGCTCGCCATCGCGACGGCATTCCTGGCGACGTGGGCACTGCTGGGTTTCCCGTTCTCGTCGACGCTGTCGACGCAGACCCTGCTCGCCTGCCTGCCCCTGCTGTTCGGCTACCACATGGCCCTGAGCACGGTGACCTACCGCCTGGGCCAGAAGATCACGCGCCAGAACCGCCTGCTCGAGCGCCTCAACCGCACCGATGTCAGCAGCGATCTGCCCAACCGCCGGCACTTCGATGCGCGCATGCTGCTCGCCCATGCGCGCTTCCATCGCGACGGCCGCCAGGCGGCGCTGCTGCTGGTGGACATCGACGAGTTCAAGAGCATCAACGACCGCTGCGGCCATGGCATGGGCGACCTGGTCATCCGGGCCGTCGCCCAGGTGCTGCGCGAATGCGTCCGCGAGCACGACGTCCCCGCGCGTATCGGCGGTGACGAGTTCGCGGTGCTGATCCACGACGGCGGCCTGCCTGCGGCGCTCGACCTCGGCGAGCGCATCCGCGCGCGCATCGCCGAGCTGGCGTTCGAAGCGGAGCCGGGACTGGCGTGCACGGTCAGCATCGGCGTGGCCGCGCTGCATGCCGGCCACGAGGCGCCCGATCTGTGGATCCGCGAAGCCGACGCCGCGCTGTATCGCGCCAAGGCCGCGGGCCGCAACCGCGTGGTCGCGCCCTAACGCCGCAACGAAAACGGGCAACCCGATGGGCTGCCCGTGCTCGTGACGCTGGTGCCGGAAATAGGAATCGAACCTACGACCTACGCATTACGAATGCGCCGCTCTACCAACTGAGCTATTCCGGCCTGGGACGCGAATTCTAGGGAGCGCGCGGCGCGCGGTCAATCGACAAGTTGGACCCGCAGCTCGCGGGGCAGCGCGAAGACCATGTTCTCGGGTTCGCCGTCGAGTTCGCGCATCCCCGCCGCGCCGAGCTCGCGCAGGCGTTCGAGCACGCCCTGGATCAGCACGTCCGGCGCCGATGCGCCGGCGGTGAAGCGTAAGTGCCTGATAAGCCGAGCCTCTTAAATCAAGTCATAGGCCTGATCATGACACTCCTCTCGGCTCAGCCTGCCTCTGCTCAGTAGCTCTCAGTGCTTGTAATGTGCAACGAGGACCACCTGGATGCTGGACAGCCGATGGCGACTCTGTACCGCCCCACCAATCGCGCGATCACGTCGGATGATCCATTCGCCGCCGATCAACTCAGTAGAAAAGACTTCGCCGCACTGCTTCGCTCTGCGATAGCGAGCGCCGAGAGCGACTCATGGGTAATCGGCCTGGAAGGTCAGTGGGGAACGGGGAAAAGCTACTTCCTCGAAATGTTTGAGAAGGATCTTCGGCATAGCGCCCCCGACTGGGCCGTGGTCGTCCTGGACGCTTGGAAAGCTGAGGCTAAACGCGACCCTCTGATCAGCTTCACCAAAGCTGTAGTCCAAGCGACCGACCTTCTGAAGGATGCGCTCGAACGCGAAGACGTGCCGGCGTATGAAGAAGCGCGAGAACGGCTTCTGGAGAGCGCTGCGGCTCTGTATAAACGCATCTCTTCGGCAGCTCGCATCACGTTCAGTCCTGCGGCAAAGGGCATCACGACAGCAGCCGTAGTTGCGTCCGGCGGAGATGCGATAGCTGCGTCGACCTTAGGAGAAGTCGCGGGCGCTGTAGCAGAGCATGCAGTTAAAGAAGAGATCGACATCGATGACGAGGGCGACGCCTTTCATAGAAGCCTGGCAGAACTGGTTCGCACGGCAAAAGGTAAGGATCGCGACCGCTCGCCAAGAGTCATCGTCATCGTTGATGATTTAGACCGTTGCAGGCCGGACTACACCATCTCGCTCATCGAGCGTATGAAGCACTACTTTGAGACCCCAGGGATCGTTTTCATTCTGTCCTACGACTGGAACGTGCTCGCTCAGTCCGCAAGAGCGGCCTATAGCCCGGAGCTGGACGCTGATAGCTACTTCCGCAGACTTATTGACGTTCGACTTCCACTGCCTCCAGCCCCCACTGACCTTGTGAGAGAAGCAATCTTCGAGCAGCTCGGAGTTAGTCAGACGGCTCAGGCACCGATCGAGAGAAGAGGGCGTGAGTTCTTCAAGAGCCTACTGGAGCAGCACTCTGAAGCTTTGACGATGCGGGACTGGCAGCAAGTGGTTATTCGGCTCAAGTTCCTATGGTCCTCGGAGCAAACAACGCCGCTAAGCGTACCACTGCTCACATTTATCTTGGTTGGACGCTTCTTGGTTAGAGACCAGTACCGGGCACCAATTGACGAAGCGGGTGTGAAGGGCTTCCTACAGAAGTCGATCTCGACCTATACCGAGGACGACGTGCCCGTGTTGAAAATGATCTCGTTCATTCTGGCATGTTGGGAAAGTAACGCTCACGATGTCCTCCGAGAGGAAGATCGAGAACAAGGAGCTGCGCTTTTCTCGGAATTGCTTTGGGAGCAGTCCTTCACTAGGCGCTCGCGCGTGTCAACTATCGTCACTCATTTAGCGAGGGCTTCAGGAGCCCTCTTCTAGCGAGTCGTTGCGCCAGTCCGCGAGCCATCCACCCGTATCAAAATTTTCGTCATATCCAAACACGCTCTCCACAGCTTCCTCAATCATCTGCTCTAGATCGTCAGCGACATCGCCAGCTGTCAAGACACCAACAATCGTCCCGCCGGTTCCACTGCCATCTGGCTCATGCCGAGCGCTGTGGTACCTGTATTGCCGCTGGATTTGGTCAGAGATGTATTGACTAGGACTGCCGCCCTCAAAATGATTAGCGGGGTAGAACTCTGCCAACCTAAGCCAGACCGACTTGAGAAACTCGATGTACGTGTAGCTGGCTTCGCGCATATCAAGTGTCACGCCCGTATCCCATCCCTCTTGAGCCTCTCCCTTGGCCACTCTTCTCGCTCGAGGAAGATGCCTAATGAAGCGGATGTGACTAGGCTCATCCCTGTAGCGTTGGACATAAGACTCGGAGGTATCGTCGCTCAAGCCGGCTAATGTAGATGCAGCCTGACGATCCTTCCAAACGTGAAGAACGATCGCGACCGCCGCGAGGCATAGCGCCGCCGCCGCACCCACACCCGCAGCGAAGAAATCACCTCTCGATAGAAAATACCAGACTGCCCCAGTAGCGAAGATGCCGGAGGCCCACCAAGCTGACTGAATCTGCCAATCTTTAATCTCGGCCATTGCAGCTACTATTGATTGCTTTAGTAATTTGAATAATATGCATCACCTCGCAGGGCCCTTGCAGGAGATTACCTATAAGACGACTGCGACTTCAGCACCTCGACACCGCCTAAACCAACAGTTTCTAAGAATACTGATATTGCGGAGGCCAACGCCTCGTTTTTCGGCCCTAGAATCACGCGAGCAAGAGGATGATTCCCTTCAGAATCTAAGAAACTCATATCGATGTGGGGCACTGGAACCGAACCCCTCATGCTGAATCCAATTGGGAGGGGCGGAGCTTCGTGTCCAAACGATGTCCCCCCATAGCTCTGAATCTTAATCGAATCGTTACTTCTAACAAAATTAACCAAGTGAATTAGGCGCACTTCCTGCTCTTCAGAGAACGACGGATTTTTCAATGCAGCCAAGTCGCAAGCAAAGCAAGTGCAAAATTCAAAGAAGTCGTCACTTTCGTGACCTTCAGCCTCGGCCACCTTCTCCATCGTCGCAATAAAATCTTCAATCTCTCGCTCTTGTTTCTCCTGGTCATAAAGCACCCGCAATGGCCTAGCTGCCATCTGACAAAGCGAATCTGCCTTGAAACCAAGCGAAAAACCCAATCCATTTTGAGCATAGGCGCGCCACTGGCTTAACATGTCACCTCCCAAAGAAAAGCACGCCGCTAGGGGGAGGACATTAAACGTCGAAGATGACACAACGTGATCAATTGACTCGACAAGCTTCGCCTCAGAGTTCTCGGCTCTCTTCGTTGCAACATGCGCCCACCTTGCATATCCCCAATGCATTTCCAGAAAATCATTCATTGAAAAAATATCTGATAATCGCAATGTCTTGCTGCTACATATCGCCAGAAAGGTTTCCGGAGAACAATAGTGGTACAGCAGTTCATCTTGAGTAGCTCGGTATTCACGCTCAATCAACATCTACAGTTTTCCTTATCCACTGCTCACGCTGCATGCAGGCGCTGGTCCGCTCTACGTCGATCGGTTCCGCTTCTCACCTCGGGGCAACCTGTACGCGGCTCCATCCAATGAAGATGCAGATTCCACGCGACCGCATCGAGCATTGATCGTGGCATACATGATGCCACGCCCTCTGAGCCCTAGCTCGCAGTACTTGCCCAAGAATCAGTAAGTTAAACGCGGCAGCAAAGACCCTATGGCTTGAATAAGTGCGCTGTAAGTCACGCGAAGCTTAAGTCAAGCAAGCGCTTGAGCGGAACTCATTCGCGCACCCGGTCCACGGAAAGCTTCTTATCCGCTTTGAACTTTGGATACTTGGTCCTAGCTCTCCAGCAAGCGTCGCGAAAGCACTCATAGGGTCAAGCGCTAGGAGACTGGCGGCAAGAGCTCAGCATGAAAGCACCTCGACTCGATTAGCAGATGGCTACTCACTAGGTTGCTCCTCAATCCTCGCGCGCTCGCTCTGCCCGCTTTGAACTGATGCACCGTCCACTCCCGCGAGGAACTGCCTCACTTGGTCCTGAGAGGTGATAACGATTATAAAAACAACTATGGAATATAAAAATGCAGCGACAACACTACTAAGAACCGCTAAAGCGAAACCCTTAAGTCCACCCTTTTTCGTCGCAGCGGTGACAAAACTGGACATCTCCTTATCGATGAGTTCCTTCGCTCGCCGAAAATTGTTCTCGATATTGAGCCTAGACGTGAGAGTGCTGTCATGACCCGCAACGTCGACCTGATCAAACTGCACGCCCTTTGCTAGCTCCCTGTCGATAATTTCACGCAATTGCTCTTCGTGAAACGCATATGACAAATGCATAGCAACCGGACTTAATCCTTGCTTCTGGGCGTGCTCTTCGTAGGCCTTGAATGCATTTCTAGGATTAGTCATTTCGCGCCCCCACCGCCGGGAATCCAGCGCCAAGCTCACCGGACTCCTCCTTATCAAGAGACCTGACAAATCTCTCGAGCTCGTAGAACGAAATTGATTCGTAGAGTTTATTCAAGTCGCTTTCCGCCTCCCGGCTAGCGTAGACCCGCTCTAGGTTCGCGAAAAACACGCGGACTAAGATTGAACCGTATAACTTTATAGCCAAGTCTCGCTCATAGACCCCGTTATTTATTCCAAGTGCTATGTGCTCAGCAACCTCCAACCCATTTGCCACTAGTTGCAAGTGCTGAACTTCATCCCTTCTTGCGACTGGCATTTCATCGGACATAAGCGCCACCCGCAAGGCTTGCCGCTGGTCCAAGGGTAGCGCCAGTGCCCTGGCTGTTTCCATCCTCCTCGCCCAGAAAGATTGAGCCCGACTTTCCCGCGAAAATCGCGCAAAAAGCAAGCCGATCATCGATAGCACCGACACCCCGATCATCCCGAACAAAATGTTGGCAAGCTCAAAAGCTGTATACATATTTAATCACCGAGGAAAAGCTTAGATGAATTTATGAAGAACATCGTGCGTAGATCAGCCTGCTAGTTCACAAGCGCATCGAACCTGTCATTTAGGATCGTTCTCGTCGCGTCGTGATGCATTGCCGGACCCGCCGCCACTAGCGCTTTAAGGTCAGCGTCGTCTAAGACAATCATGTAACCGCGCCCATCCTTCGCGGTGTCCCGACACATCAAATTGATCTTACTCCGGTCGCTGACAGACCTACAGATTAGTATCCCAAACTGACCTCTTGAGGGCGAAAACCTGCCTGACAACTGATCGAGTTCTGGATTTTTCACGTCTTCAGTATAGTTTTTGCACTCAACGAACACATATGGCGATGGATAGTGCTTAGATAGCCATGCGAAGAATCCTTCCTTGGCTGCATTGCTATATCTTATGTCGATGATCTTCCGTCGATTATTGATACCGGACTGGCTCACCGGATGAATCAATGATGGATAGAAAAGGGCACTAAGTAGGCCTTCCATCGCCCGCTCGTACTGGGTCGCTCCGGGCTTCCCTGCTGGAACTTCCAGCACCTTCTCTAAAAGATCAGATAGTGAAGGGTTTGTGGAGTTCTCGAGGCTTGCTAGATAGCTGTTGCTAATGGGCGGAGTAGGATCCTGCTCTTTGTCAATTTTGTATTTTTCGAGCACATCGGGATTCGACTCGGTCAAACTGGCGATCGCGTCCTTTCCCGCGCCATAGTAATTAGTAAGCGCCTTCTTGGTAACGCGTCTCTTCTTGCTTTTTAGAACCTCTACCAGGCTCGAACCACTTGCTAAATGCTGCTTCTGAAGCTCTGGTAAAAGGTAGTGTCGATAATACTTACCCGGGTCGTATGCGCCTGCCAAACGCACTATAGACTTGGGAACGAGCAACAGAACTTCTCCTTTGGGCAATGGCAGCTCGACGTGGGTGGCGACCCAATTCTTGGAATGGGCATCCCAGCATGGTCCCGATGCTACGCCAGAAACCATGGGAATACCGTAGTAGCGGCACATATCCTGAGTGTATTGGATGAGCGGCCCTCGAATTATGTTGCACACAGCATCCGAGATCATGTCGGCTCCCACGCCCTCGATTAGGAGAGAGGTGTCTTCGAGATCAGAAAGAACACCCGACTTGGCGGCCTTACTTGTGAGCAGTGAGTTCCAAACTGATCCAGCGGAGCCCGCACCAAATGCATGTCCACGCGAACGACCGGACGAGTAACCCAAGTGGAAGTCATTTCGCTCATTAAGGGACGAAAGCAGAGCAACAGCCATCGCTTTGTCGCCTCGCTTTACGGCGTCCAGCACAGTCTTAAAGAAGCTTTGCAGCAAGGCCACGCAATGGCTCGACCAAGGCGTTTCTAAAGCGCGTATCGCCGTAGGCTCGACAAAGACGGGAAGGTCTGTATCAAGAGGAACATCCACGAAATCCAATTCCGCCTGCTTTCTCTTCAGCTTGTAGTGCGTTGAAACGCGCATCCCTTCCCCCTTAGATTTTGTCCTTTGCACGGCGCTAGTGCCACAGACTCGCTAGGCCTTCCCAAAGCCCTGTCGACGAGCGTGGCATATCTGATGCCACGATCTAGATGACGCACGCTTACATCAGTCCCTTTCAGATCAATCGCTTACAAGCGCATGCGTTTGCCCCTCTTTGCGCGGTAAGTGCCTCGTAAGCCGGTCAAGTCTTACGCCTCAGACGCGCTAGGAAGCGATTTGGGACGCATCAGCTATCGAGCGCTACAGGGCTAGCTCCCACCCCCTCAGACAGCGCCCAAACACGCATTCAGCCAGCCTCTGGGCCTGCCGCACGCTACTTACTTCGACGCTTAGCAAGCGTCACTCCGTGGTAGCTATCGTAGTGATCCCGCGCGCTGTCTGAAATCGTCACACGCCCTACCTTGTCGACGCCTAGCAGGCCCGCGTCGTACAGCGCGTGCAGGTCTTTGCGGAGTAGCAAACCGTCGCTCGCCTTGTTGTGCCCCTTGCGCCAACTGCGACCCGTGAGATGCGCGGCGTCCAGCGTGCTTCGTATGCTGCACCCGCTGATCGCGCATGCCTCATTGAAATCGATGTAGACGCTCTTACGAAATGCCTGCTGCTGGGGCCTCACAGCCTGGCGTGCGAACTTGCTCGCGCGCTCCTCCAATGTTGCGTCAGCAGGCTCGGTGTCGGGCTGCGAGTGTCGGTCAGCCTCTACATCCTTCCAGAAGCGGTACAGCTTCTGGCGCTCGGCTTCGTCATCCGATATCCCGAACTCTCGCTCTAAGCCTGCAGAGCATTTCCCAGTGCCCTTGCTCACAACGAGCGCGGTCAAGATCGGCTCTCCCCGCTGCCTCGACTCGTGACCAAGTGCCCCCAAGCCTGCGCGGAGATTCGGCTGAACGTGCAACTTCAATGAGCCAGGCACGCATTGCCGGCAGCTTGGCGTGATACGGAGGAAGCCCGCCTGGCCTCAGGATCTTGCGCAATTGACCGTCAGCCGACGGCCCTACGTTCCGGGCTGGCGCTAGGCCCTTGAGCCACGGCTCACCCATGCTTTCCAGCACTGCGGAAATGTTCTGCATTCGTCGCTCGAAAGCGCCAGCCTCCCTTCCAAAGCGAGCTTCCAAAGCCTTGTAAAAACCGGTTTTTTTGAAGGGCTCACCGTTTGCTGCAAGCTCTTCCATCTTCCTGTACGCCGCAACTGCTGCTGCAAGCTCAAGGCTGCTCCACTTAGAGCCCTCTTGATTTGCCATGGATACATCCTTGTAGTGAGGCGACAGAGGAAGATACCGCTGTTCTAGCCCTGACTCTAACTTGCTATGACTTGGAGACCGGAATGGCCTGTCCCTCCAAAAGGGCTTCGCCTTCTCCGCTGCTGTTTAGAACGAAGTTGTGGGAAAAATATGCTGGACGACGCGAAGCGGCGTCCACAACGCTGGTCAAGGGAGGCCGAAGGCCGAGCGAGATCAGCGTTCTTAAGCAGCTTAAGTTCAACTGCCGGGGAAAGCTTTTTCGCGCCGAAGGCGCGCAGGTGGACCGTCGGGGGGGAGGGCCGTAGGCCCGAGACACCGAAGGCCCACCTTAATTCACCTCAAACCTACCTGCATCCTGCAAATAAAATCCGGCAATCCATATAGCAGTAAAGCTCTTAAAGATTTTGTTCTTAGCTTTAAAGGGAGTCGTGACACCTCTGCTCCAGACCTATGGACTCGCAGCCACCGTGCGCTGCCGGCGCTTCCTGTGGCGATGCTTTCGTTGCCGCTCACGGTCCACTCTCCTTCTATGCGCCAGTCGAGGGTCACTGCTACCGGTTGCCTCTACAAGCATTTGGGTGACTTTGCGCCTGAAGCTGGCACACGCAGTCGCAACTACACAGTTACAACAGGGCGACCCTCGCGTTACGCTCCTGTTTCCGAAGCAGGCAGGACGGTACTCGTGGCCCTCGGTCGACTCGTCAGCTTCCACGAAGGGCCCCAGCGCTAACGACTCCTCTACTATGTCGGATGTAAACAAAGTACGGGCGCATTTAAGCGACAACAAGCCGGGGAGACCCAAGTACCTGGCAAGTCGCTGTGGTCGATCAGATGCCCGCAACACGTCATTGCGTAATGCCTGCATCGCCGCCGCCTGCACCGGGTCGTCGACCGCTCTCGGCGCGAAAAACCGCCGGTCCCAATGAGGCAGAAATAGGCGATCGCTGACCTCTTTCCAAGTGGGCCGGCCACGCAGTCTAGCTTCGGTGTGTTTGCCAGAGAGCAACTGGTTTGGCCTCGGCGGCCGCTTCCACTTGTCGCCAGTCATTTTCCCCTCCAGCAGAGTCTCAACGAATAGGTCGTAGGGAACTCCCAGCTCGTCTGCCTTCTGCCTGGCCTTCCATAGTGAGTTCATCTCGGCCACCGAGTTCTTTCCGAAACTGGCCTCCAGCGGCTCCCTGTTCAATCGGACGCCAAGATCAACGTACTTGGCGTACGCATGAAGGCTGGCTTCTCGAAACTCTTCAGCGAACAACTCAGTGCGCTCCATAGGGGTCAAGTAGCCATACTCAATCCAAGTCGACTGCTGCAACAAGGGCTCCTTTGCAAGCAGCTCACGCTGGATGTACTGCCGCTGGAAGCGGCTCTCTCCCCGGAGCCGGGCATCGGGATCGCCGATCCGTCGTAGGGCTGCCAAGTCCCCTGCTCTGGCGCGAGCGGCTATGACCAGAGTCCCTGACTTCTTCTTGGGCGTCTTCTGCATGGCTGGTTCCTCCTATAAGGGCGCAAGTGCCCTTCAGGACCATACCGAGGCATTTCATGGGACGTACCTCGACGCCGAGATAGGTCCCATGAAATCAATCGCTAGAATGCCCGCATGACCGACGAACTAGCTGAGCTAATCGCGCTATGTTGCGCATTCGACCAACACCTTCGAAAGCGGCTCAAGCGCAGCACGCGTGACGTTCGTCGCTATCTTGTCCTCGCCCATCTCCAAACTCGCGATAACGCCCTACCAAGAGACTTGGCGAAGGTCTTGAGAGCGTCATCCTCTACAGTGTCAACGGTGGTGAAGGGGCTGGAAAAGGATGGACTGATCCAACGCGAGTCCAGACAGGACACTTTTGACCATCGATACACTCGAATCAGGATCACGGAAGCTGGCTTGACCGCGCTCGCAGAGGCTGTAGACGACTGCGAAGGCTTAAGTGCCACGCTTTTTGCCGTTGCTGGGAAGGGTGATGACGCGTTCCGGCACCGGCTTATGATGCTTACTAAAGCCCTTGACTCGCACAAGTGGCCTGAGCTGACTAAACCGTAACCTAGGCGCCGCTTAGGAACTGCGTAGAGTTCGCGCCGTCTATGTCGAGGACCTCCCGGTACCGCTTCATACTTAGATGATAGCTGCTCGAATCGGCTCATAACACAACGCTTTTTGCGCTCTCGCGAGCCTGAGCCGCTGCCTACTCATCGCAACTCCCGAGAAGACTGCATCGCACTTGGGGGGCCAAGGTCATGCGTTTGAGTTGCGGTTCCCTAGCATTAGGCCGCTTCCCGGTACTCGTAGCAGGGGTGCCGTTTATCGTCGAAGATCGCGTAGAGCGCGGCAAGATCGTTTGGGTCTGGGTTGAGCCAAGCATCGAGGTGCTCGGGCCTGATGTTGATGATGGTCCGGCCGTGGCCAGCGGCGGCCACATCGGGCTCGGGTTCGTCGGCGATGGCAGCGGCAGCTTGAGCTCAAGTCACGCGCGCAAGCTGCGGCTCAACTCGCTACCGATGAGCGCTGGCGCAACTTGCCTATAATGGAAGCGAGTCATGATGCCGATGGCTTAAGTCAGAAAATTGAGCTCAACGGCGGCGTCTTCTCGTTGTTGCAGCGCGGATGAGCAACTTGGAGATTAGATATCTTTGAGTCGCCACCTGCGGAAATTTCCTGTCTGTGATCAATTGAAATCGCTTGAGAAGGCACCAGCCCCCCACAGATGCCACAGCGAAGGGCGCCTGGGATGAGCTCGCCAATTACCAACCCAGACTTGACTGCGGCGTCGTAGCGTCCGGCCGAGACGCCGGAGTAAGGGCTTTCGGAAGGTTGCAAGTATGTAAATGCTTTGTGGCGAATGACTTGCTCAGAAATGGCATCGCCAGTCACGCCTGCATCAATAGCCTTGAAAACCTCCTGATAGAAAGCTTTCAAATGATTCTTTCCAGAGTCTTTAGTTCCAAATTTACGAACAATCTGGTTAAGAAGTGCTCTATTACCTATTATAAAATCTTCGAAAGCCTTGCGCCGATTTAAGAATAGCGAGAGCGTTTTGTTCCGCTCGTGCTCTAAGATCATGTCAGCGACCGTAAGAAAAAGGATGGGCTGCTGCTTACCAGTCCAGCTATAGAAATAAATAGCAGGATGCAGTCCCATTGATCCGGCCACGTTGCTACAAATCAGCTCGGCCGACCTACGCGTCCTCTTCAAAATCTCAATAGTACGAGCACCTACATCGTCGGCCTCATCCTTGATTTGGCCCACACTCAAGACAATAAAGTCGTGGACCATCTTCAAAGCGGTTCCAGAGTAAGCGCCCCCTCCGACGGGAAGATTTAGAGACTTAACCGGGTATGTCATTTCTGGCTCAAACAGCAGATTAAAAACCGCCTGTGAAATTTCCTTGATTTGCTTAAGATTTTCATCAGAGAAACGTGAGGAACTCAGATGACCACTTCCGCGCCGCATGATTGCTCTGGCTGCAATAACGTCAGGGCGTTTTCTTCCTCGAATCAGCTGAAGCTCTTGCGGAGTTATGTTTGCGGCTTGCTGATTAATTCTGATGAATGAATCCTCGGCGACCGTGAAGCTACCCACTACCCACTGAAGTGTAAGAGTTCTGCTCGCCAGCGCTCTTGCACGACCAATCATATCGGGCCCAAATAGTTCAGGACTTGCGTTTGCTTTCTGCAAGTCTGCATAGGAGCCCACCTCTTTATTCACGAGTCGCCGGACTTTGTCAGCCTGTGCCTTCTGGTCCTGAGAAACAGAATGACCGTAATACTTTTGGGAAACTTCACCATCCCCATAGTCATCCAGTACCCACGCAATTAGCGCGCTAAGCCGGTGAGCGCCATCTATAACAAAAAGATACTCTCTGTGTTTCCAAAGAATGACGGCGGGGATCAAGTCACCTTGGATGAAAGTTTTAATAAGGCCAGTGACGCGGGCCGGGTCCCATTCTGACGATTCACGCTGAAAATCAGGCTTTCGCAATGCCTGATAAAAGAAAGCCCCAGCCTCTAAGTCACGAATTGTTATCCCGGGGGGCCTAGATGCATCGTCATTGGGCGAAGCCGCCTCAAAATCTTCGCGCGGTATCAGAGCGTCCAGATTGACACTAGTAGCCATATCTTCAGTCCCCTTAGACCGGGCGAGTGGGTAGACACTCATCGTACCCGGCTTTTGCTACGGGGTCGGAGGGGACCAAAGCCCTAACTACGGTTTCTCGGCCTGCTCATATGCGCGCTCGCCCTCTTCAGCGGCTTCCCTTAGCTCGCGATAGGTGTACCTGCGTCCCGCCTCGTGCTCATCGATTGGCTCCTCAAAAGCTTCGGGCGCTAGGTCATCTAGGTCGAAACCGGTCTCCTCGTCTACAGGATTTGGAACGCCTTTCCCGCAGTGCTTGCACAACCTAGCCTCCCAACGAATCGGCTCTGCGCAATGTGGGCAGACGCGTTCGTCGCCTTCCTCCTCGTACCGCTCTCGGACTGCACCGAAGCCGAACAGCAGGACCCCGACGAGAACCGTGCCGCCCGAAAGCATCAACTGCGTCTGACGTTGCTCCATCAGCGAGAAGTTCTGCACTCGCCCCATACCAGGCACTGGAACGCTCGTGTCGAGCTGAAGCGCGAAAACGACCCATACGAGTCCCGCGCCTATCAATAGTTGACCGAAGCCTTTCATACCGCCCCCTTGAGGATGACTTGCAACCATGCAAGCCTGCTATCTACATCTACTGTAGATCTGCCATGAACAGGTGCCAAGGGCCAACATTGGGGTCGAGCTTCGATCGTAGACTCCTTTGCCTAAGCCCACAGCCAGTGCGATGTTCGCGGCGCGACTCAAAGCGACCCGTGAACTGCGTGGGACATCTCAGCGCGCGCTGGGAGCGCTTTTGGGCTTGAGCAAACCAACTGGCTCTACCCGCATCAATCGGTATGAGCAGCTCACGTCGCGTCCAGATATCGACACTGCTGCAGCGATTGCTGAGGCTCTAGATGTCCCGCTCGCCTACCTCGTAGCTGACAGCGACGATCTGGCTCGTCTGATCTTGGCTTATAGCCAACTTGACGAAGCACAGCGGACGGAACTGCTGCTTCTCGCAGAGGATCGGGCACACCCGAATCGAACCTGAAGGTTGCGCAGAGAAAGAATTGGCACGGCGAATCCCGCGCTTGCTTGATCGCTGCTTGACTCTTGTAAGATTCTTATGAACTCCTTATGATCCCGTTGCTGACTTGCAGCGATACGCGGACACCCACATGCGTGATGAAGATCGCCAGTTCTTGAATGGCCAGATGGGCGCCTTCGTGAGGGCGGGGATTAGCCGCTCAGCACACTCCGGCAACACGATTTATCACTACTCAGTCGAAGTCGATGACCTGAAGAACAGTACCGGGCGCCAGCGTCTGCCTACTGGCTTCATTGACGAGTGCGTCGATTTCTTCGAGAAGCGAGGTGCTTCTGCCCACTACGATGAGTCGTCCGATTCGCTGAATGTTCGTGTCGACATGGACGTAGTGAGGCTGAACGCCCGTGAGGCGGAAGCACTTACAGAAGCCCAAGACTTGTTTCGTATGAGTGTCGGCTAGTGCTGCTTTGCTTGCGCCGCGCATCTGGCACTTACCAGTGCGCGGCGCATGTATGGAGTTGCTTCGTCACGACCTCCAGACCCGATCTATTGGAATGGACTCCCCGACGCTGGATCTAGGACTTCATGTCTCAGACCGACGCAGACACGTCGCTTCTAACCGCATCGAGTGTCGCGACTGCAGAAGCGAGACGCGTGGGGCACAGGTGCGCGTAACGCAAGGTCATCTTCAGGTCTGAGTGACCAAGAAGCTCTCGGACCACGTTCAGATCCACGCCCGAGCTCACCAGACGACTTGCGAAGTGGTGCCGCAGGTCGTGGAAGCGAAAGTTGGTGATGGCTGCAGTAGTCAGCAGCGCGCCCCACCCTTTCTTTATGTCAGACGGAGCAAATACGCCTGGAGAGCCGACTGACTCGGTCTTCCACGCCCGGAGGACGTCGATGGCTTCGTTGTTCAACGGTATGTGACGCTGCTTCCCGCTCTTAGCATTCCGCGCCTGCACACGGATCGTTCGACCGTCGAAGTCGATATCCGCCCATTCCAGCGAGAGGATCTCACCGCGCCGCATTCCGGTGTTCATCGCGAGCACGACAATCGGCGTCAAATGATCTTTGAAAGAGCGACGCGCATCCGTTTGCTTAGCCCCAGCATCCCTCGATGCCATTGCTGCCCGGAGTCTCGACTCTTCTGCGCTTGATAGGAACCTGACGATCTCTCGCCCCTGCACCGACTTCTGGCGCAGCCCGAGTAGCGGGTTGGTCTCCAACAGCTTCCAATCAACCGCCTTCGAGAGTGCGGCTCGAAGCGCAGCGAAGTCTCGATGAGCTGTCACCCGCTCTACAGGCTTCGTACCGGTCACGTTTGCGAGCCGAGCCATCCACCAACTATTGAGAAGCTTGGCATCAAGGTCCGAGATAGGCATCTCCAGCATCCCTGCAAAGCGCCCTTTGATACGAAGCACATATCGCTCACCTCGGCGCAGCTCGGTGGATGCCCAGGGAGCGTAGTAGTCGTCCAAAAACTCGCGAAGCGAGCACGCCGGTGCCTTCTTTGCAGCGAGGGCCGGTAGCCGCTGCTGAGTAGCCTCTGAGAGAGCCTGACGAGCGTGGGCCCTGGCGTCGTCTAAGCTCAGATGGTCGACCGATCCCAATGTCTTTCGCTTACCGTGCGCCCAGGTAACGATCCACGCCTTGTGACCACTGGGCTGTATGCGAAGAATCAGCCCTTGAGTGACGGCGTCCCGGATCTCATAAGGCTTGCTCTTCGGCTGCGACTGGGTCGCAGTGCGCTTGTTGAAGGCAATTCGCATCGTGGCTCCTAAGCAGTCGATAAGCCAAAAAAGCTATCGAGCCGTTCGGAACCATGTTTGGATGAGAGCTATCCGTATCGGTGCAAATTTCCAAGCAGATCAAAGACATCCACCTTGGTGGAAAGCGCCGGGCGATACACACCGCGCGCTGGGAAAATGCTCTGGACGCATTACGAATGCGCCGCTCTACCAACTGAGCTATTCCGGCCTGGGACGCGAATTCTAGGGAGCGCGCGGCGCGCGGTCAATCGACAAGTTGGACCCGCAGCTCGCGGGGGAGCGCGAAGACCATGTTCTCGGGTTCGCCGTCGAGTTCGCGCATCCCCGCCGCGCCGAGCTCGCGCAGGCGTTCGAGCACGCCCTGGATCAGCACGTCCGGCGCCGATGCGCCGGCGGTCACGCCGATGTGGCGGCGGCCCTCGACCCAGCGCGGGTCGATCTCGGCTGCACCGTCGATCAGATACGCCTCGACCCCGTCGCGCTCGGCCAGTTCGCGCAAGCGATTGGAATTGGAGCTGTTGGGCGAGCCGACGACCAGGATCAGGTCGCACTGGCGCGCGAGATCGCGCACCGCGTCCTGGCGGTTCTGCGTGGCGTAGCAGATGTCGTCGTTCTTCGGCCCCTGGATCGCGGGAAATTTCGCCCGCAGGGCCGCGATGACGCTGCGCGTGTCGTCGACCGACAGCGTGGTCTGCGTGGTGTAGGCGAAGTTCTCGGGCTGGCTGACGACCAGCGCCGCGACGTCGGCTTCGTCCTCGACCAGGTAGATCGAGCCCAGCCCGGCTTCGGCGCGCCACTGGCCCATCGTGCCTTCGACCTCGGGATGGCCGGCATGGCCGATCAGCACGACATCGCGCCCGGACCGGCAATGCCGCGCGACCTCGAGATGGACCTTGGTCACCAGCGGGCACGTGGCGTCGAACACCTTGAGCCCGCGGCGCGTGGCCTCCTCGCGGACCGCCTGCGACACGCCGTGCGCGCTGAAGATCACCGTATTGCCGTCGGGCACCTCATCGAGTTCCTCGACGAAGATCGCGCCGCGGCGCTTCAGGTCCTCGACGACGAAGCGGTTGTGCACGACTTCGTGACGCACGTAGATCGGCGCACCGAGCAGCTCGAGGGCGCGCTTGACGATCTCGATCGCACGGTCGACACCGGCGCAGAAACCACGGGGATTGGCGAGGACGATGTCCATAGGCGCCTAGTCTACCGAAGGCTGCGGGAATGCAGCGGCAACGGACGCGCCGCAGTGTGTTCCGGGAAACGCCTCCGCCCGCCCCATGCCACCCGGAGGCGACGGCCCGATGCACCTCTCCCACACTCCCCGCCCGCGGCCCCTGCCCTCGCCAGGCGTGACGCGCGCTACGGCGCGTCCTTGTCCTTGCCCTGGAATAAACCGAACAGCGCGATGCCGATCGCGCCACCGACGATCGCGGCATCGGCGATGTTGAACGCCGGCCAGTAGTAGTCCTGCCAGTGCCACTGGATGAAATCGACGACATGGCCGTGGATCTGGCGGTCGATGACGTTGCCGATCGCGCCGCCGATCACCAGCGCGAACGGCAGCGCGGTGCGCCAGTCGCGGCGCGGCGTGCGCGACAGCCACCAGGCGAGCACGGCGCTGATGCCGAACGCGAGGATGGTGAAGAACCACTTCTGCCAGCCGCCGGCGCCGGCCAGGAAACTGAACGCCGCGCCGGTGTTGTAGGTCCGGTACCAGTTCCAGACGCCCTCGATGACCGGGATCGCGGTGTACTCGGGCAGCGAGGTCAGCACCCACCACTTGGTCAGCTGGTCGAGCGCGATGACGACCACCGACAGCACCAGCCACGGCAGCGCATTGGGTTTCACCGCCGCCATCAGAACCACCTCCGGGTCTCGCCGCCGCCATCGCGGCCGTCGCTCTCGATGTTGGTGACGCAGCGCCCGCACAGCTCGGGGTGGTCGGCCGTCGCGCCGACGTCGCCGCGACGCTGCCAGCAGCGCACGCATTTCGCCTTGGCGGTCACCCGCGCCGCGATGCCGATACCGGTCGCGCCGGCGTCCTCGACCAGCTGCACGTCACCGCTGATCAGCAGGAAGCGCAGTTCGTCGACGACCGGCGACAGCCAGTTGGCGTCGGACACGCCGCAGCGCAGCTCGATCTCGGCGTCCAGCGCCGCGCCGATCTCGCCACTCGCGCGCATCGGCTCCAGCACCTTCGCCACGCGCTCGCGCAGCTCCAGCACGCGGTCGAACTCCTGCGGCGACCAGGGCGCCTCGCCGTCGAGCGCGGCCAGGCCCTCGTACCAGGTCGCGAACTGCACGTTCGCCTCGCGCTCGCCCTGCACCGGGGCCGGCAGATAGGCCCACAACTCGTCGGCGGTGAAGCTGAGGATCGGTGCGATCCAGCGCGCGAAGGCTTCCAGCACGTGGTACATCGCGGTCTGCGCGCTGCGACGCCCGGCGGAATGCTCCGGCATCGTGTACAGGCGGTCCTTGGTGACATCGAGGTACAGCGAACCGAGGTCGACGCTGCAGAAGTTCGACAGCGCCTGCACGATCTCGGCGAAGTCGTAACGCGCGTAGGCCTCGGCGATCTTCTGCTGCAGGCCATGCGCGCGGTGCACGATCCAGCGGTCCAGCGCGACCATGTCGGCGGGCGCCAGCAGGTGCCGCGCGGGTTCGAACCCGACGAGGTTGCCGAGCAGGAAACGCGCGGTGTTGCGGATGCGGCGGTAGGCGTCGGCGTTGCGCTTGAGGATCTCCTGCGACAGCGACATCTCGTTGCTGTAATCGGCCGAGGCGATCCACAAACGCAGGATGTCCGCGCCGAGCGTCTTCATGATGTCCTGCGGCTCGATGCCGTTGCCCAGCGACTTCGACATCTTGCGGCCGTGCTCGTCGACGGTGAACCCGTGGGTCAGGCACTGGCGGTACGGCGCGGCCCTGTCGATCGCCACGCCGGTCAGCAGCGACGACTGGAACCAGCCGCGATGCTGGTCGGAGCCTTCCAGATAGAGGTCGGCCGGCTTGCCGAGGCCGCGCTCGAGCAGCACGCCTTCGTGGGTCACGCCGGAATCGAACCAGACATCGAGGATGTCGGTGATCTTGTCGTAGTGCGGCGCGTCGTCGCCCAGCAGCTCGGCGGCATCGAGCGTGTACCAGACATCGACGCCGTGCTGCTCGACGCGGTCGGCGACGGCGCGCATCAGTTCGGTGCTGCGCGGATGCGGCTCGCCGGTCTCGCGATGCACGAACAACGCGATCGGCACGCCCCAGGTGCGCTGGCGCGAGATCGTCCAGTCGGGTCGCCCTTCGACCATGCCGGCGATGCGTGCCTGGCCCCAGCCGGGATACCAGGTCACGTCCTGGATCGCGGCCAGCGCGTCGTTGCGCAGGTTGGCCTGCGACATCGAGATGAACCACTGCGGCGTGGCGCGGAACGCGATCGGCGTCTTGTGGCGCCAGCAGTGCGGATAACTGTGCTCGAAGCGGACGAACGCCAGCAGCGTGCCGTTGGCGCGCAGCGCCTCGACGATGACGTCGTTGGCCTTCCAGATGTGCAGCCCGGCCAGCACGGTCTCGCCGACCGGCGGCGTCGACGGCAGATAGACGCCGCGGCCGTCGACCGGATTGATCTGGCCCGCCGTGTAGCGATCGAGCAGGCCGTAGGCCTTGCCGACGACGTAGTCGTCCTGGCCATGTCCCGGCGCGGTGTGCACGGCGCCGGTGCCGTCCTCGGCCGACACGTGGTCGCCGAGGATCACCGGGATCTCGCGCTCGGCGTAGGCGCTGCCGGGCGCGGCGAACGGGTGCACCAGCAGCAGGTGTTCGAGCGCACTGCCGGCGGCGCGGCCATGCACGACCACGTCGCCTTCGACACCGTAGCGACGCAGGGCGCGTTCGGCCAGCGCATCGGCGATCACCAGCCAGCGGCGCTTGCCGCCCTGCGCGGGGCCTTCGACCAGGGTGTACTCCAGATCGGCGCCCAGCGAGACCGCCAGCGACGCCGGGAGCGTCCACGGCGTGGTGGTCCAGATCGGCAACGCGATCTCGACGTCGGCCGGCAGCAGCGCGCCGAAGGCGTGCGCGAAGGCAGCGGAATCACGCGCGGCATAGGCCACGTCGACCGCCGGCGACACCTTGTCGGCGTATTCGATCTCGGCCTCGGCCAGGGCCGATCCGCAATCGAAGCACCAGTGCACCGGCTTGACGCCGCGGGTCAGGTGGCCGTTGTCGACGACCTTGGCCAGCGCGCGCCTCTCGTTGGCCTCGAAGCGGAAATCGAGGGTCCTGTACGGATTCTCCCAGTCGCCGAGCACACCGAGGCGCTTGAAGTCGCGGCGCTGGATGTCGATCTGCTCGTTGGCGTACTCGCGGCATTTCTGCCGGAACTCGACCGCATCGAGCTTGACGCCCACCTTGCCCCACTTCTTCTCGATCGCGATCTCGATCGGCAGGCCGTGGCAGTCCCAGCCGGGGATGTACGGCGCGTCGAAGCCGGCCATCGACTTCGACTTGACGATGATGTCCTTGAGGATCTTGTTGACCGCATGCCCCAGGTGGATCGCGCCGTTCGCATACGGCGGACCGTCGTGCAGCACGAACTGCGGGCGACCCCTGGCGTGCGCGCGCAGCTGCGCGTACAGGCCGTCGGCTTCCCAGCGCGCGAGCGTCGTCGGCTCGCGCTTGGGCAGGTCGCCGCGCATCGGGAAGTCGGTCGCCGGCAGATGGATCGTCGACTTGTAGGGGTTGGAACCGGAATCTGCGCTCACGCGAAGCCCTATCGTTGTGCCGCGGTACGTGGGGAGGCCGCGCGCAGGGGCGCGGACTGCGGTGCCGGACCGAGCAGCTGCCGCGCGAGCGCGGCATCGCGGTCCATCTGCGCGACCAGCGCCGGCAGATCGGAAAACTTCTCCTCGTCGCGCAGGCGCGCGACGAACTCGACCTCGATGCGGCGCCCGTAGAGGTCGCCATCGAAATCGAACAGATGCGCTTCGAGCAGCGGCTCGATGCCGCCGACCGTCGGCCGGGTACCGAAGCTCGACACCGAGGGCCACGGGCCGGCGGCGCCGGTCAGGTCCTCGACCCCGTGCACGCGCGTGGCGTAGATGCCGCGCAGCGCCGGCACTTTGCCGCCGAAGCGCAGGTTGGCCGTCGGATAGCCCAGCGTGCGCCCCAGCTGGCGGCCGCGCACGACCCGCCCCGACACCGTGTAGGGCTTGCCGAGCAGCCCGGCGGCGGTCGTGAAATCGCCTTCGACCAGCGCGGCGCGGATGCGGGTGCTCGACACGCGCGCGCCGTCGGCCACCAGCGGCGCGATCTCACCCGCGACGAAGCCGTGCGTGGCGCCAAGCGCCTGCAACGTGGCCAGGTCGCCGGCGCGGCGATGGCCGAAGCGGAACCCGGGACCGACCCAGACCTCGCGCGCGCGCAACCGCGAGACGAGGACCTGGCGCACGAAATCGTCCGGCGTCATCGCCGCCATGCGCGCATCGAACCGCAGCAGGCCGACGAGGTCCGCGCCCAGCGCGCGCAGGCCTTCAACCTTCGCCCGCACCGGACCCAGCCGCGGCGGCGGCGCGTCGGCGGCGAAGAACTCGCGCGGCAAGGGTTCGAAACTCAGCGCCGCGGCAGGCAACCGCAGGGCGCGTGCCCGCGCCACCGCATGCCCCACCAACGCCCGATGACCCAGATGCAGGCCGTCGAACGCACCGATGCAGACGACGCTGCCGTCGTCACACAGGGGATCGCCGGCGATGTCGCGGAACAGCCTGCTCATGGCGTCTCGTTGCACGGATGCGGCAGCGGACGCTGCACCCCGGAAGTTGACCGTCCATTATAGCGACGGTGGCCGCGGGCGCGCCGCGGCGCGCGACCAGCGTCCACAGGACCGCCATCCGCGGCAGGCGCGGTCTCGGAGGCAGCGCGCCGCCGCGGAAGCGGATCAATGCCGCAGATGCCGTGGCCGCAGGCCGAATGCGATCATCGCCGCCACGTAGGCTGCGCCGCCGGCCCCGATCGCCAGCAGCAGCCAGCCGACGCGATGCGCGACCCCGGGAATGCCGGTCCAATCGCCGATCCACAGCCGCAGCCCCACGACCACCGCGGCCATGACCGCGCAGGCGCCCGCCAGCCGCAACAGATAGGCCGCCCAGCCCGGCTGCGGGGCGAAGATGCCGCGCTGGCGCAGGTAGCGCCACAGCAGGACCGCATTGAGCACGCCCGCGAGCGCCGTCGCCAGTGCGATGCCGCCATGCGCGCCGGGCACGTCGTGCAGCCACAGCGGCGTGGTCAGGGCGATCGTCAGCACGATGTTCGCCGCCACCGTCCAGATCGCCGCGCGCATCGGCGTCTTCGTGTCCTGCCGCGCATAGAACGCCGGCGCCAGCACCTTGCTCAGCATGAAGGCCGGCACGCCGAGACTCATCGCCGACAGGCTCACGGCCGCCATGCGGGTGTCGAACGCAGTGAACTGGCCGTAGTTGTAGACCGTCGCGGTGATCGGCTCGGCGAGCAGCAGCAACCCCAGACCGGCCGGCACGCCGGCGAGCAGCGCCATGCGCAGGCCCCAGTCCAGCGATTCGCTGTAGCCCGCGCTGTCTTCCGCGGCATGCCGGCGCGACAGGTGGGGCAGGATCACCGTGCCCAGGGCGACCCCGAACAGGCCCAGCGGGAATTCGATCAGCCGGTCGGAGTAGTACAGCCAGTCGACGCTGCCGGCCGCCAGCAGCGAGGCGAAGGCGGTGCCGACCAGCAGGTTCACCTGCGCCACCGACGACGAGAACAGCGTCGGCAGCATCAGCCGGCCGACCTTGCGCACGTCGGCATGGCCGAAGCCGGCCCGCAGGCGCGGCCGCAGCCCGTATCGCCCCAGCGCGGGCCACAGCAGCGCGAGCTGCAGGAAACCGGCGACGAGCACGCCCCAGGCCAGGCCCTGCGGCGGCACCTCGAAACGCGGGGCCAGCCACAGCATCGCGGCGATCATCGTCAGGTTGTGCAGCACCGGGGTGAATGCCGGCAGCCCGAACCGGCCGTGGCTGTTCAGGATCGACGCCGCCAGCGACATCATCGAGATGAAGAGCAGATAGGGAAACGTGATCCGCAGCATCAACGCGGTCTGCGCCAGCAGTTCCGGCTGGTCCGCCCAGCCCGGTGCGAACAGGCGCGCGACCAGCGGCGCGGCCAGCATGCCCAGCGCGCAGACCACCAGCACCACGGCGAACAGGGCGCCGGCCATGGCGTCGACGAAGCCTTTCAGCGCCGCCTTGTCGCCGCGTTCCTTGATCTCGTTGAGCACCGGCACGAAGGCCATCGCCATCGAGCCCTCGGCGAAGACCCGGCGCAGGAAGTTCGGAATCCGGTAGGCGACGATGAAGGCGCTCATGGCCCCGCCGGTGCCGAACAGCGTCGCCTGCAGCATGTCCCGGCCGAAGCCGGCGATCCGCGACAGCAGGGTCATGCCGCTGAAGACCGCGCTGGAGCGCAGCAGTCCGCCCCGCTTCGGAGCCGGTGCGGCGGCGCCCGGATCGGGCGCGCTCATGCCGACGCCTCGTTCAGGCCCGCCCGGTTGACGCAAGTGTCTGAATCACCCATAATTTCCTGCTCAAATTTCCATCCGGTCGGTTCCGGCCGGATTTTCACACCTTCAGTTTCCAGGATTCCACTGTGGCCAACATCAAGTCCGCCAAGAAGCGCGCCAAGCAGACCGTCGTGCGCAACGCGCGCAACTCCGCCCAGCGTTCGCACCTCCGCACCGCCGTCAAGAAGGTTCTCAAGGCGCTCGACGCCAATGATGCCGCCGGCGCGCAGGAAGCATTCAACGTCGCACAGCCGATCCTCGATCGCTTCAGCTCGCGCGGCCTGATCCACAAGAACAAGGCGGCGCGCCACAAGAGCCGCCTGAGCGCACGCATCAAGGCTCTCAAGGCCGCCTGATCCGTCGATCCTGACGCGACAGTCGAAAAACCCGGCAGCCGCCGGGTTTTTTGTGTCCTGCCCGACGCGGTAGTGAGGATCCGGACCAAAACTTGGCGACCGCGGCAGCGATCGATGCGCGCGTTCCTGCGCCTGCGCATGAGGGCACCGCTCCGCGCGATGCCCGACCCGCCTCCAGCGCTGCCGCAGGCTTCGGCGCGCGACACGCAGCGCGCCACATGCCTCAGACGGCATTCGCCGCCTCGCGTTCGTCGCGATCGAGTTCGTCGATGGCGGCCTGCACCTTCAGCATGACTTCGCGCGTGCCGTCGTGCGCCAGACCCGAGATCAGGAACCAGGGGTGCGGCCAGGCCAGCGCTTCGATGATGCGTGCAGCCTCGGCCTGCGCATCTTCGGGCATCAGCGTGTCGGCCTTGTTGATCAGCAGCCAGCGCGGTTTGTCGAGCAGCGCGGCGTCGAACTTCTCCAGCTCGCGCTCGATCGCACGAACCTGCTCGACGGCATCGCTGCCGTCGAGCGGCGCGATCTCCACCAGATGCAGCAGCAGGCGGGTGCGCTGGATGTGGCGCAGGAACAGCGCCCCCAGGCCCGCACCATCGGCCGCACCCTCGATCAACCCCGGGATATCGGCGATGACGAAGCTGCGCGCCGGCTCGACGCTGACCACACCGAGATTCGGATACAGCGTGGTGAACGGATAGTCGGCGACCTTCGGCGTGGCCGCCGACACCGCGCGGATCAGCGTGCTCTTGCCGGCGTTCGGAAAGCCGAGCAGGCCGACATCGGCCAGCAGCTTCAGCTCCAGGCGCAGCGTGCGTTCCTCGCCCGGCTCGCCCGGCGTCGACTGCCGCGGCGACCGGTTGGTCGAACTCTTGAAATGCATGTTGCCCAGACCGCCGCGACCGCCACGGGCGACCAGCAGACGCTCGCCATGCGCGGTCAGGTCGCCGATGACTTCGTCGGTCATGACGTTGTGGACCACGGTGCCGACCGGCACCACGATCGTCAGCACGTCGCCGCCCTTGCCGTACATCTGCCGACCCATGCCGTTCTCGCCGCGCTGGGCGCGGAACATGGTCTGGTGGCGGAAGTCGACCAGGGTGTTGAGGTTCTCGTCGGCCTCGATCCAGACGCTGCCGCCGTCGCCGCCGTCGCCGCCGTCGGGGCCGCCCAGCGGAATGAACTTCTCGCGACGGAATCCGACGCAGCCATTGCCGCCATTGCCGGCGGTGACAGTGATTTCGACTTCGTCGACGAGTTTCATAGGCAGCTGGTTTCGAAATGAGGAACTGGACGGCGCAGGCGCCGCTGGATGCAGTCTACCGGGAGGGGTGACCGCACCCGGTTTGCCTGGACCGCGTGCGACCCCGACGCTTGGATCGCGAACGTGCGCTGGACTGAAACGAAAAGCCCCGCCGAAGCGGGGCCTTCCGGGTCACGTGTCGCGGGAGGCTCAGGCCTCGGCGACGACGCTGACGGTGCGGCGGTTCTTCGGACCCTTGGTCGCGAAGGCGACCTTGCCGTCGACCAGCGCGAACAGCGTGTGGTCGCGACCCAGGCCGACGCCGGCGCCCGGATGGAACTGGGTGCCGCGCTGACGCACGATGATGTTGCCGGCCTCGATGGCCTGACCGCCGAAGATCTTGACGCCCAGATACTTCGGGTTGGAGTCGCGGCCGTTGCGCGAGGAACCTACGCCCTTCTTGTGTGCCATGACTGCTTCTCCTTACTTCTTGTCGCCACCGGCGATGCCGGTGATCTCGATTTCGGTGTAGTACTGACGATGTCCCTGACGCTTCATGTGGTGCTTGCGGCGACGGAACTTGATGATGCGGATCTTGTCGGCGCGGCCGTGGCTGACGACCTTGGCGGTGACGCTGGCGCCCTTGAGGGCGTCGCCGATCTTGATGCCGTCGCTGTCGCCCAGCATCAGGACATTGTCGAACGTGATCTCGTTGCCGGCTTCGGCCTCGAGCTTCTCGACGCGGAGCGTTTCGCCCTGCGCCACGCGGTATTGCTTACCGCCGGTGACCAGTACTGCGTACATGTGGAGCCTCTCGTATCGGTGTTGGTTCTGTAGTTATTCTTGTGCCCGTCCGCCATCGAGGGCGGACAGGAGCGGAATTGTAGGGGATTCAGTGGATTAGGGTCAAACCGCCCGATCGGCGCCTCCTGGATCCCCGGTCATCGGGAGCGGTGGCCCCGGCTCAGGCCGGCTGCAACGGGCGTTCCCGCAGGCGCATCGGACCGGCCCTCCTGCGTACAGCGCCCTTGCGGGTCTCCGCGATCGGACGGCTTCGCGCATCCAGGCCAGCGGTGCCTGCGCTTCCGACGCGCCATTCGCACGGACTGAGACAGACTCCCGCTACGCTGGCCTTTCGGGGATTTGCCCCCAAATCACCCGCTCGGTAGTCTGACCGATTGGCCGTTCCGTGGCCCGCGTCGACTGTCTTCTCTCCCCCGTTCCACAACCTGGATCTGACGCCGATGGCGATGGACACCATCCGCATTCGCGGTGCCCGTACCCACAATCTGAAGAACATCGATCTCGACCTGCCGCGCGACAAGCTGATCGTGATCACCGGCCTGTCCGGCTCCGGCAAGTCGTCGCTGGCCTTCGACACCATCTACGCGGAAGGCCAGCGCCGCTACGTCGAGTCGCTGTCGTCGTATGCGCGCCAGTTCCTCAGCGTCATGGAGAAGCCGGACGTCGACCACATCGAAGGTCTGTCGCCCGCGATCTCGATCGAGCAGAAGTCGACCTCGCACAATCCGCGTTCGACTGTCGGCACGATCACCGAGATCTACGACTACCTGCGCCTGCTCTACGCCCGCGTCGGCAGCCCGCGCTGCCCGGATCACGGCTACCCGCTCGAAGCGCAGACGGTCAGCCAGATGGTCGACCACGTGATGACGCTCGACGGCGACACCCGCTGGATGCTGCTGGCGCCGGTCGTGCGCGAGCGCAAGGGCGAGCATGCGCAGGTGTTCGAGCAGCTGCGCGCGCAGGGTTACGTGCGCGTGCGCGTCGACGGCGAGCTGTACGAGATCGACGCGCTGCCGACCCTCGCGCTGCGCCAGAAGCACACCATCGAAGCGGTCATCGACCGCTTCAAGGTGCGCGACGACATGAAGCAGCGTCTCGCCGAATCCTTCGAGACCGCGCTGAAGCTCGGCGACGGCATGGCGTCGGTGCATGCGATCGATGCCGCGGACGGCGCCGGCGGCAAGAAGGCGGCGAGCCACGCCGCGCCGGAACCGCAGCTGTTCTCGTCCAAGTACAGCTGCCCGGTCTGCGACTACGCCCTGCCCGCGCTCGAGCCGCGCCTGTTCTCGTTCAACTCGCCGGTCGGCGCCTGCCAGACCTGCGACGGCCTCGGCGTCAGCGAATTCTTCGATCCCGACCGCGTGGTCGTGCATCCCGAACTGTCGCTTGCGGCTGGCGCGGTGCGCGGCTGGGACCGTCGCAACGCCTACTACTTCCAGCTGCTGCAGTCCCTGTCGAAGCATTACGGCTTCGACGTCGACGCGCCCTGGCAGGACCTGCCGGAGGCGTCGCGCGAAGCGGTGCTGTTCGGCAGCGGCGGCGACACGATCACCTTCACCTACATCACCGATTCGGGCGCGCGCACCCAGCGCAAGCACCGTTTCGAAGGCATCGTGCCGAACCTGGAGCGCCGCTACCGCGAGACCGAATCGGCGGCCGTGCGCGAGGAGCTGTCGAAGTACATCAGCCAGCGTCCCTGTCCGACCTGCGACGGCTCGCGCCTCAACCGCGCCGCGCGCAACGTGTTCGTCGCCGACCGGCCGATGGAATCGCTGGTCGTGCTGCCGATCGACGAAGCGTTGTCGTTCTTCGCGGCGATGGACCTGCCCGGCTGGCGCGGCGAGATCGCCGGCAAGATCGTCAAGGAGATCGCCGAGCGCCTGCGCTTCCTCGTCGATGTGGGCCTCGACTACCTCACCCTCGAACGCAAGGCCGACACGCTGTCGGGCGGCGAAGCCCAGCGCATCCGCCTGGCCTCGCAGATCGGCGCGGGCCTGGTCGGCGTCATGTACGTGCTCGACGAGCCGTCGATCGGCCTGCACCAGCGCGACAACGAGCGTCTGCTCGGCACGCTGACGCGGCTGCGCGACCTTGGCAACACCGTCATCGTCGTCGAGCACGACGAGGATGCGATCCGCCTGGCCGACCACATCGTCGACATCGGCCCCGGCGCCGGCGTGCACGGCGGCGAAGTGACCGCCCAGGGCAGCTACGAGGACGTGCTCGCGGCGCCGCGTTCGCTGACCGGCCAATACCTCAGCGGCCGCAAACGCATCGAGATTCCGACCAGGCGTCACAAGCCGAATCCGAAGATGCAGCTCAAGCTGCTCGGTGCGTCGGGCCACAACCTCAAGAACGTCGACCTGACGATCCACTCGGGCCTGTTCACGGCGATCACCGGCGTGTCGGGCTCCGGCAAGTCGACGCTGATCAACGACACGCTGCACTCGCTGGCCGCGAACGAGATCAACGGCGCCTCGCACAAGGCGGCGCCCTATCGGGAGATTGACGGCCTGGACCTGTTCGACAAGGTCGTCGACATCGACCAGTCGCCGATCGGGCGCACGCCGCGTTCCAATCCGGCGACCTACACCGGCCTGTTCACGCCCCTGCGCGAACTGTTCGCGCAGGTGCCGGAATCGCGCGCGCGCGGCTATTCGCCGGGACGCTTCAGCTTCAACGTGCGCGGCGGCCGCTGCGAGGCCTGCCAGGGCGACGGCCTGCTGAAGGTCGAGATGCACTTCCTGCCCGACGTCTACGTGCCCTGCGACGTCTGCCACGGCAAGCGCTACAACCGCGAAACGCTGGAGATCCTCTACAAGGGCCACAGCATCCACGACGTGCTGGACATGACGGTCGAGGATGCGCTGGAACTGTTCGACGCCCTGCCGCCGATCGCGCGCAAGCTCGAAACGCTGATCGACGTGGGCCTGAGCTACATCAAGCTGGGCCAGAGCGCGACGACGCTGTCGGGCGGCGAGGCGCAGCGCGTCAAGCTGTCCAAGGAGCTCTCGCGCCGCGACACCGGTCGCACGCTCTACATCCTCGACGAGCCGACGACCGGCCTGCATTTCCACGACATCGAACATCTGCTGGCCGTGCTGCACAAGCTGCGCGACGAGGGCAATACGGTGGTCGTCATCGAGCACAACCTCGACGTGATCAAGACCGCCGACTGGGTCATCGACCTCGGTCCGGAAGGCGGCCACCGCGGCGGCCAGATCATCGCCGAAGGCACGCCGGAGCAGGTCGCGGCGATCCCGCAATCGCACACCGGCCAGTTCCTGGCGCGCATGCTCGACGCCAAGCTGCCCGAGCCCGCGGCGCCGAAGCCGGAGCGCAAGATGGCGCGCAAGTCCGTCACGCACTTCCCCAAGCCGTTGCCGCGCAAGGGCGCGTCGACGAAGGCGGCAGAAGCCGATGCGAAGGCGCGGGCGGAACTGACCAGGTCGGCGCCGAAGAAGACCAAGGCGAAAGCGAAAGGACAGAAGGCATGAGCGAGTCGAAGGTGCTGATCCGGATGCCGATCGAGCTGCGCTGGCGCGATCTCGACGCGTTCAACCACGTCAACAACTCGAACTTCATGACCTACCTCGAGGAAGCGCGGATCCGCTGGTTCGATTCGCTCGGCGAGCCGTGGGTGACCGATGCGGTCGCCCCGCTGCTCGCGGCGGTACAGATGAACTACAAGTTGCCGATTCCGTACCCGGCGCGGATCGTCGTCGAACTGCTGGCCGATCGCGTCGGCACGTCGAGCGTGACCCTCGGCCATCGCATCGTCTCCGACGATGGTGCGGTGCTGCATGCGGACGGCCACGTGGTCATGGTCTGGATCGATCGTGCGACGGGCCGCCCGACCCCGCTGCCCGACTCGGTCAAGCGCAAGGCGCTGGTCGACGCGGCCTGATCGCACCCAGGCTGCGCGCCGGATGCGCGCGGCCGACCCGCTAAGATGCGGCGATCCGTCCTCAGGGAATCGCCGCATGACCGTCTTGCTGGAATCCGTCGACCAGGGCCCGATCCGCGAATTGCGGCTGGCGCGTCCGCCGGTCAACGCGCTGAATCCCGCGCTGTGCCTGGCGCTGCGTGACGCGATCGACGCCGCCGTCGCCGACGGCATGGCCGGCCTGGTGCTCGCGGGCGGCCCGAAAGTGTTTTCCGGCGGCCTCGATGTCCCGCATCTGCTGGCGCTGCCGGACCGGGTCGCGTTGCGCGACGCCTGGAATGCGTTTTTCGCCGCGGCGCGCGCGCTCGCCGGCGCGCCCATCCCGGTGGCGGCCGCGATCGCCGGGCACGCGCCCGCGGGCGGCTGCGTGCTGGCGCTGTGCTGCGACCATCGCGTGATGGCCAGCGGTCCCTTCCGCATCGGTCTCAACGAGACCCAGGTCGGCCTGGTGGCCCCGCGCGGCATCCAGGCGTTGATGCGTCGCGCGGTCGGCGCGCGCCAGTCCGAGCGCCTGCTCGTCGCCGGGCTGCTGGTCGAGGCCGACGAGGCGTTGCGCCTCGGCCTCGTCGACGAACTGGCGGGCATCGACGAGGTCGCGATCCGCGCCCACGCCTGGCTGGAGTCGCTGGCTGCACTGCCGCGTGCGCCGATGCTGCAGACCCGCGCGATCGCCCGCGCCGATCTCGTCGACGCGCTGCATCCCGACAACATCGAGCTCGACCGGTTTCTCGACGCCTGGGATGCGCCGGATACCCAGGCCGGCCTGCGTGCGCTGGTGGCCAGACTGGGAAAGTAAGGGCGGGGGCGGGTCCGGCGGCCGGGGATTGACCCTCGCTCACGGCGCGTCCGGCAGGCTAGCGGTGTCGGATTCCGTCGATGACGCGCGCGAGCGCGCTCCTAAGTGCGATGCGGGCAGCGCAGGATTCGCGATGCCCGGCTGGATCAGGCCCCGCCGACGGCGACCGGGCGCGTGGGATCGTTGATCCAGCCGCTCCAGGACGGTGCGTACAGACGGCCACCGTCGCGCGCCACGTGCGCCATCGCCAGCAGGTGATGGCAGGCGGTGACGCCGGAGCCGCACATCGCGACGACGTCCACAGGCGCATGCCGCGTCCCCAGCAGCGCATCGAATTCGGTCGCCAGCACGGCCGACGACTTGAAGCGTCCGTCGTGGAGGTTGTCGGCATACGCGCGGTTGATCGCCCCGGGGACGTGGCCCGCGCGCGGATCGATCGGCTCGACCTCCCCGCGGAAGCGCGCCGCCGCGCGTGCATCGAGCAGCAGGCCACCAGCATCGAGATGCGCCTGCAGCGCCGATGCGTCGCGCACCAGCCGGTTTTCGTCGAAGGCGCCGGACACGGCGACCGGCGCCGGTGCATCGACCCGCGCCGTCACCGGCAACGCGCTCGCACGCCACGCCGCCCAGCCGCCGTCGAGCACCGCGACGCGCGCATGCCCGAACGTGCGCAACAGCCACCACAGGCGCGACGCAAACGCGCTGTCGCCATCGTCGTAGGCGACGACCTGCGTCGACGGCGTCACGCCCCAGCGCGCGAGCGTCGCGCCGAACGCATCGGCCGACGGCCAGGGATGGCGCCCGAGCGAAGGACCATGCGAACCCGACAGATCGCGATCGAGATGCGCATACACCGCGCCGGGTATATGCGCCTCGCGATACGCCGCTTCGCCGGCATCCGCGGCGCCGCCACCGGCAGCCAGCGAAAACCGGCAATCGACGATGCGCAGATCGTGGCGATCGAGCGCGGCGGCGAGTGCATCGGCGGCGACCAGCGTGGTCCAGCCGGAGGTCGAGGCATCGGTCATGGCGGCAGCATCGCGCCCGGCATGGTGGGAACACAAATGATCGCGCGGTCGTGGACCGCGACGCCTGTCGCGGCAGTCGTCTGCCGGTTCACGGCAAACGCTCCAGATGCTGGCGCAGGTTCAGCAGGATCGACGCGGTCACGCCCCAGATCCGGTTGGCCGGCGCGTCGTCACCGGTGTCGTACTCGAGGACGTGGCGGATGCGGCCACCGAACTCGATATCCACGCGGCGCAATTTGTCCGGCGCCATCAGGAAGGCCAGCGGCGTCTCGAACACCTCGGCGACTTCACCGGGATCCGGTCGCGGCGCGAACGTGGGGTCGAGCAGCGCGCCCACCGGCACCACGCGATAACCGGTGATCGTCAGCAGCGGATCGAGATAGCCCAACGGTTCCGACTGCGCCGGCGCGAGGCCGATCTCTTCCTGCGCTTCGCGCAGCGCGGCCGCGAGCGGACCGGCGTCGTCGGGCTCCATGCGGCCGCCCGGAAAGCTGACCTGGCCGGCGTGGTGGCGCAACGTCTCGGTGCGGCGGGTCAGCAGCGCATGCAGGCCGGTGTCGCGATGCACCAGCCCGACCAGCACCGCCGCCTCGCGCAGCGCGATGTCGGGTTGCAGCAGCCCGTCGAGTTCGTCGATGTTCCAGCCGCGCCCGGTCGGCACGCCGTCGAGCGGATGCAGCACGCGTCGCAGATCGGCCGCGATGCGCGCGGGCGTCACGAGCGGCGGGCCTCGCGGGCGGGCAGCACGACATCCATGATGCGCGCGCGTTCGGCGTCGCCGAGCTGGAGCCAGTCGCCGATCTCCTGCCCGGTGCGCAGGCACCCGTGACAGAAACCGTCGGCATCGAGAGTGCAGACGCCGGTGCAGGGCGTCAGAACGGCGCGGGGAATGGAATCCATGCGTCGATTCTACCGGCGGGACGACGCCCTGAGGCCGCGGGCATCGCGCTGCAGGCATCGACGCGCGCGGCGCGGCGGAACGCTCGCGCCGCCAACGGCGAACGCCGGAAACGACTGCGCCGACGGCGGGAAGCACGTCGGCGCAGGTGACACATGCGGGCGCGCCGGAACCGGCGCGCGACGCGGACTTACTGGACGCTGAGCAGCTTGACCATGACGCCGACCGGCTGGCGCGCGATTTCCTGCGCGTTCTCGCCCGTGACGAAACGTCCCGGCGGGAAGACGACCTCATAGACGCCGTTGAGCGGCATCAGCGGCAGCACTTCGCGCAGACCGGCGATCGGCGCGTCGGACACGCGGAACGGCGGCGTGCGGTCTTCGGAGCTCAGGCCGATGCCGGCCGGGACGATCAGCGCCTGGTAGGCGATTTCGACCTGGCTGTTGGCCGACGGCTTGGCGCCCGCGCCCGCTTCGACGACGCGATACATCACGCCGCTCGGCAGGGACACGACGCCTTCGCGCGCTTTGTACTCGGACAGGAACGTCGGCGCTGCCGTCTCGTTCTGGGTCAGGGCGGCGCGACGCTCGGCGACGATCTTCGTCTGCATGCGCTGCTGGAAGCCGGTGTAGGCGGTTCCCATCTGCTCGGGCGTGTACGTCGGATCCTTGCGGCCGTGGCCGTCCTGCAGGCCCTTGATGATGGTGTTGACGTCGACCGACTCGCCCGTCTCGGCCAGGCGGTTGCCCAGATCGAAACCCAACGCGTAGCTCAACGTCGTCCTGTCGTTCGCCGAGGCGGCCGGCGCTGCCGGCTGCTGCGCGAGTGCCGCGCCGCTGAACGTAATGGCCGCAACTGCGGCCGCAATCAAACGCAACTTCATTCCATGGATCTCCGCTAGGTCAGATTTCGATATCACCTGTCGCGAGAAAGGGCGGTCTCGAACCGCCCCATCTGGACGCGATAGGATAGCGGCCGCAGCGCTTAACCGCCACTGACGCCTTTATCCGACCGTGCGCCCGGCGACAAGTTCCGTCCGGCGCCGGCACCCGCCTGGAGCCAGACGATGACCGATTCCCCGCTGCGCGTGGCCGACCACGACGCCGTCCGCACGATCACCGTGCACCGTCCCGAGAAGCTGAATGCACTGAACTCGGCGACGCTCGACGCGCTGCAGGCCGCCTTCGACGACGCGGCCGCCGATCCCGCGGTCCGCGTGGTGGTGCTGACCGGCGCGGGCCCCAAGGCCTTCGTGGCCGGCGCCGACATCGCCGAAATGGCGGATCTACGCGCCGTCGACGGCCGCGATTTCTCGCTGCGCGGCAGCCGCATGATGCGGCGCGTCGAGACGATGCCCAAACCGGTGATCGCGATGATCAACGGATTCGCGCTGGGCGGCGGGCTGGAACTGGCGATGAGCTGCCATCTGCGCATCGCGTCCGACACCGCGAAGGTCGGGCAGCCCGAAGTGAATCTCGGCCTGATCCCCGGGTTCGGCGGCACCCAGCGCCTGCTGCGTCTGGCGGGTCGCGCCGCGACGCTGGAGCTGTGCCTGACCGGCGCGCCGATCGACGCGGCGCGCGCGCTGGCGCTGGGGATCGTCAATCGCGTCGTGCCTGCGGCGGAACTCGAGACCGAGACGATGGCGCTCGCCACCCAGCTGGCGAATGCGGCGCCGCTGGCGCTGCGCGGCGTGCTCGACTGCGTCAATACGGGCGGCGAATGCGGCATCGGCGAGGGACTCGAATACGAATCGACGCAGTTCGGCCTGATGTTCGCGACCGACGACATGCGCGAAGGCACGCGCGCGTTTCTCGAGCGGCGCAAGCCGGTCTTCCAGAACCGCTGAGCGGCCGCCGCCGTGCATACCGACCCGTCCGATCCCGTGGCCGCCGCCGCGCGCCTGCGCGACATCGCGTCGCTGCTGCGCGCCGATGCGGTCGACGCCGCGATCGAAGCCGGCCTGATGCAGAACTGGCCCGCTGCCGCGTTCGCGGCGTTGTCGCCCGACGACCACGACGCAGTGGCGACGGCGCGCGCGCAGCTGCAACGCGCGTGGGCGGCGCGCGAGCGATATCGCACCCGCAGTGCGCGTCTCGCCCGCCGTGCGGCCGAGCGCGACGCGCAGCGGGCACCGCCGCCTGCGCCCGCGCAGAAGCCGGCCCTGCCGTCGGCGGCCGCGGCGATCCT